>NZ_PPQE01000007.1 GCF_002901845.1 Staphylococcus hominis subsp. hominis | reverse complement strand
CGGTCAAAAAGATGAACAAGATGATGAAGGTAAAAATGGTGCTGACTATGTAGACAATACTACAGATGAAACAACTACTCATACTGTTGTTCCTGGAGATACTGTAGCTAAAATTGCTAATGCACATAACACTACTGTAGAACAAATTGTTAAAGATAATGGCCTTGTAGATTCAAATTACATCGTTCCAGGTCAAGAATTAGTAGTTAATCACCCTGTAACTAATACTGAAGACCTAACTCAAACAACTACTCACAATAACAATTTCACTACTTCTCAAGATGTTGTTGATAATAAAGAATTACCTGAAACTGGTAGTGAATCAAATGTTAATTCTGGTTTATTAGGCGGTTTAGCTTTAGCTGCTGGTGCAGTACTAGTTGGATTTAATAGAAGAAAAGAAGAAAAATAATTTTTAATAAAAAGGTGCGAGTTCCTATTATGGAATCGCACCTTTTTTTAATTAATATTCTCGAACTGCAAATATAAGTTTTATTTTATTCCTAATTAAATAAGTACCTACTTCATAACCGTTTTTTTCATTATTGAAGTAACTCCAACTGTAATTACTACCTTTTCTTTAAAACTAGGATTATAATTAACTACTAAATCCTTGTAATCAATTCATAATCTATACACTCTATATGAATTTTATATTTTCCGACTATCTTTTTAACTTCCTTTTCAGTCATACTTGAAAAACTATATATCCATTCACATTTATATTTATTCATGATTTCAAATGACTTTAACGGTATTTTATATAAATTTATTATAATATATAAAAATAATAATGAAGTGTTTCTCACTTCATTATTACTAATTAGTTATTCTTTTCATAACGTACTTTTTGACGGTAACCATATGTGCTTTCTTTAATTAATTGATCATTAAGCAAACCTGCGCCTATTGCTCCTGCAACAGTAGATATTGAGGTTGCAAACCAAGGAATACTTAAATAAAGTTGGACACTGGCTGGTCCTTTTAAACCTACTTGTTGTCCTAAGAATCCTGGAGGTAATAACACAAGCTCTGCTATTAAGAATAATAAATATAAAATCATATAATATATAACAATGGCTATCAATAAAGTCATGATGGTTGTTAAATTATATAACATTACAATTCTTTTATGCTTAGCTTTTTTTGTAGATTCCCATAGACCATGGGAGACCATTATCCAAACGAGCATACCTAAAATTGCCATGATGGAAATTCCAAATAATCGCCATACAGAAAAATCAAGCCCCATATTCCACATGGTTGAAAAAATCAATCCAAATGCGCCTGTCGTAAAAGCAATCGCTACAATATTACTTAAACTTGCCATCATATTCAGTGGGTTATTCGCAAAGGTCATCCCACTGACAAGTCGTATCATTCCAAGACTACGTGAATTTGATAAATATCTTAAATGATTATTTCCTGTTTCTTTTAAATGTACTTCTGTTTTCTCAATACGTGAAAAAGGAAATTGTTTATTGATTTCTTTCTTAACCCTATTATTGTCATCATAACCCGCATGCTCTCTTTCAGAATAATGAAGTTCATTAATAATGGTTACGATAGCATGTTTAAAACGATTCTTTACAGGACGCCATCCAAAAGCAGGATACGAAAATATTGCAGCGCCATTTTTTTTATTAATATCTAAAGCAAGTACGTTTTGATGATAGAACATAGGTAAGTCTGTAATTCCTACAACATAATCCCATTCTCTTTTATTATGATAATCTTGAATTTTTTTGAATATTTCTTCCACACTTTCCGCAAAACCAGTAAGAGGATCCACCACGAGATCAACTTTCCAGTCACGTTGGTGATTATCTTGTTCTGATAATATATTGGGTATCTCATTAATTAAACTTTGTGCTAATTTCTCCGTCACTCCTGGTGCCACAACGAGACCAATTATTTTTTCTTCACTCATGTTGTCTCCTCCTCTCTATGATCTTGTTTTTTATGTTCATCTTGTTGGTTATCATTATTTTGTTTATTGGATGCACTTTCTTCAACATGTTGATTTGATGCATCATGAGAAGATGATTGAGCTTGTTCTTTTTCTTTCTTCTCTTGTTCTGCTTCTTTATAACGATGATATTGTCGATACGAATAAGTAATCTGACGGATTTTTTCTTCATTCTCTACAGTAGACCCCATTGCCCCAGCAAGTAAACCTAGTGAAGATACAAACCATACTAATTTTACATAATTTATAAACGTAAAATGAGGATGTGCGCTAGTCCATTGATTAAATAAACCTGGTGGAACAAACAATGATACACTTATCGCTAATAAAAGATATAAAATAATATAATTTAAAAGTGTAATAATAAATAATGTAAATATGGTAGTGAAATTATAAATATAGCGATACACACGCTGTGATTTAGCTGTTTTACGTTCAATCAATTGATGTGCATAGAGTAACCAGCCTGTCATACCTAGGATAGCAATAAGCATAAGTATAATAAATCTTACTATGGAGTACTGTATACTCAGTTCCCAAGGCATGGAGAAAATCGATACATAAGTCCCAGTTGCAAAAGCAACTGAAATAATCTTTTTGAAATTAAAAATATTTTTCCATGGTTCATTTGCCCGTGTTAACCCTAAAATAAGTTGGATCCAACTGAGAATAAACCATCGATGAATATAACGTTGCTTTGGCGTTTCATCTTCATTTGGTTCTACTGCTTTAGGATGTATAAGAGGATGAATCTTGGGAGCCACTCTTGAAGTTGAATAATACAATTGTTCAATAATAGAAGTTAAACTATCTCTTAATTTTCGTCGTAGGTCTATCCAACCTAATGAAGGTAAAGATAGCATCGCTACTTGTTTATCATTATTAAAATCACTAATCACTACTTTATTTCCAGAAATACTTGGTAAATCTGTAATACATACAACAAAATCCCAATCATGTTGATCTTTCATTTTTGCCGCTTTATCAATACTTTCATGTACATCTTCAGCTGAGCCAATCATTAAATCAACGTGTAGTTGAAATACCCATTCTTGTTGATCATTCACACGTTGATTCAGCTGTTCTTTTATATCTGGAATAACAGCTTCTACGTGTTTACGAGACACACCCGGTGAAGGTATCAAACCAATTTTGTGCATTGTGTTATCCTCCTTTCTTTATAAATATAAAAAGTAAGGTGTACGTTGAAAAAGTCTACTCTTTTCAAACGTACACCTATTTATAAATAATTATTTAGCAAGTACAAGTGGTGAAAAGATAATGTAAGCAAGTACTACTAAACCTAGAATAATACCGCCTGTAACATAACGATATTTCCAAGGTGTAAGATCCACTTTAGCTTGATTAGTATTTAAGTCAAACGTATTGGAAGGTTTAAATTTATTAAAGACAAGTATAATAGCTAAATCAATAAAGAACATAAAACTAAAAGTATATAGATAATTTAATTGTGGCACCATAAAACTAATTGCAGCATATAACACAATGTGTGTAACTAAAGCTACTTTAGCGCCTAGTTTAGATGTGTGCTTAGAATAAAATGCAACTAAGACCAATGCAAGTACTGGCATACTATATACACCATTGAACTGTTGCACAATCGCATATAATCCACTTGGGAAAAGGGCAATAAGTGGAGATATACCTACTACAATAATGCCAATCACAACTGTCGCGATATGACCGACACGTGCAATATGTTGATCTGAAGCACGCTTACCAAAAATAGGTTTATAAAAGTCTAAAGTAAAGAGTGTTGTTGTACTGTTTAATGATCCAACAAATGAACTTAATATGGCTCCAAAAATAACTGCTCCGAATAGACCATAGCCCCAATCAGGTAAAATCGCCTGAATCAATGCAGGATAAGCATTATCATTAGATGTTATACCCCCATTGAAATAATTATATGCAATAACACCAGGAATCACTGTAAAAATAGGACCAAATACCTTGAATAAACTTAAATATATCGCACCTTTTTGTGCTTCTTTTAAATTCTTACCAGCTAAGGCTTTTTGTACAATCATTTGGTTCGCACACCAAAAGAATAAATTATTAAAGAACATACCAAAGAATAATGTTGGCCATGGAACAACATCTGAATCAATGGCTCCAAAAGCGTTTAGTTTTTCAGGCGTACGTTGGATCATGTGGTCGAATCCTTTTACAAAATTCCCATCACCTAAATGATGTAAACCTAAAATTGTAATAATCAAACCACCTATAATTAATCCGACACCATAGATTGAATCACTAAATGCGCTCAGTGACAAACCACCGATAAATAAATAGATAACACCTACTGCACCAATGACAAATGCAATAATAATCGTTGCTGTTGCATCACTTACTCCTAAGTATTTTCCAATATTAAACATTTTATTAAATACTAATGAACCAGAGTATAAGACAACTGGTAAAAATGATACAACATAAGTGAAAATAAATAATATAGAAACGAAACGTTTAGTAAAGGTACCATAACGCATTTCAAGTAATTCAGAAATGGTATCCACACCGTACCTTAAATATTTTGGTAAGAATATCCATGCAAGTAAGACAACTGCTACAGCAGCTGTGACTTCCCAAGCCATCACTTCCATACCCTTACCATAACTTTGACCATTCTGTCCTACAATTTGTTCTGTAGATAGATTAGTCATAATAATCGTTGAGGCAATCGTAAATCCTGTTAAACTATTGCCTCCCATAAAATAGCCATCTGCACTATCAGTCTTTATTTTTCTTGAACGCCAAAACGCATAAAGACTGACCCCCATAACAACGGCTAAAAATAAAATAATTGCTAGCCAATTCATAATACGTGTCGCTCTCCTCAATATTTTATTTGTAAAAAATAAAAACGTTAAATCTTCATTCAACGTTAAACTGTTTATTACTTATCCTATAAAGCACCTATTTAGTGTAACTTCTATTTTAACCACGGTATATCTGATTTTCAATCATATAATTGAAAATTATTATAAAAATAAATTATATAAATTTTTATTTTTATATTCAAATAAAAAAGTAATCAATATATTCTTTAATGGAAGCGCTTGACTTCTGATAATAGAAGTCATAAAGTGAAACTATAGTTAAATCATATGCACTAGGGGTGTTTTAAAACTGAGATGAGGTGTAACCTCAAACCCTTTGAACCTGAACTAGCTTATACTAGCGTAGGAAAGTGTCGTATAAAATAAGATGACCTGTTGAGATGTGTCAAACTGTTCTCAATAATGATAGATCTATTTTAATGCAACTTTCCTAACGCGAAGGTTGCATATTTTTTTGCTGTAAATGAAGTAAATGGAGGCACGATATTTATGACGAGAACAGTATTAGTAACTGGAAGTAGCCGTGGTTTAGGTGCGGTCATTGTGAAAACATTAGCTACACAAGGATTTGAAGTGATCATTAATTACAATCAAAGTCGTGAAGCGGCTGAGGCACTTGCAAAGGAGCTTGGTGACAAAGCTATCGCAATTCAAGCAGATGTCACACAACGTGCTGAAGTTGATCGTTTAGTTAATGAGGCAACACATCATTTTGGAAAAATTGACGTTGTGGTCAATAACGCATTAGTTAATTTTAAATTCGATCCTAATGCGCAAAAGGCCTTTAAAGACTTAGCATGGGAAGACTACCAACAACAAATTGACGGTACCCTAAAAGGCGCTTTTAATGTTACTCAAAGTGTCATTCCACAATTTATAGAGCGTGGTTCTGGTGCCATTGTAAGCATTGGCACAAATTTGTATCAACATCCCGTTGTCCCATATCATGAATACACAACAGCTAAAGCTGGGTTGATTGGATTCACGCGTAATGTTGCAGCCGAATTAGGGCAATATGGTATTACTGCTAATGTAGTGTCAGGAGGATTGCTTAAAACAACTGATGCTAGTGCTGTCACTACACCAGATGTTTTTGATTTAATTGCACAGACGACTCCATTACGTAAGGTGACTACCCCACAAGATGTTGCTGATATGGTTGCTTATTTAAGTAGCGAAGCTGCAGATGGTATGACTGGTCAAAATATTACTGTCGATGGTGGTTTAACCATGAATTAATATAGGTCTGGTCTTCCTTAGCTTAGAATAGAAATAAAATGAACATTGGAGTGAGAAATTAAATTGACTCATCAACATCAACTTCATCTCGGTGTATTAATCTATGGATGTGGTCATCATCAAGCTGCTTGGCAACTTCCCAATTCAAGTATTGAACGTCTCGGTGATATTCATTACTATCAAGAATTAGCCCAGTTATCTGAAAAAGGACTGTTAGACGTAGTTTTTTTCGCAGACAATCAGTCATTTATCCCTAGCTATACGTCGATGCCAAGTTTTTGGTTTGATCCACTGATTAACTTAACTGCTATATCTCAAGTCACACAACATATTGGATTAGTTCCTACGATTTCAAGTACATTTTCTAATCCATTCACTGCAGCACGTCAGTTACTTAGTTTAGATCATATTAGTGGTGGACGAGTGGGATGGAATTTAGTCACTTCCATGACAGATGCCGAAGCTCAAAATCACAGCATGGATCATCTACCTAATCATGATGAACGCTATAAGAAAGCTGAAGAGTTTGCTCAAGTCATGAATGGATTGTTTGATTCTTGGCATACTGAAGATTTCAAACCCAACCGGCATCACCATACAATGATCAATCGCAACATCAAACCGCTTCACCACAATGGCAAATATTTTCAAGTTCATGGACCATTGACAACACCAAGTAGCATTCAGGGAAAACCTGTGGCGATGCAAGCAGGTGCCTCTAAACAAGGTATTGCATTAGCTACAAAATATGCAGATGCAGTATATTCCGTTTCTTGGAATATGAAGCAAGCAAAACGGTATCGCGAGCGCTTAGATAGTGAAATGGCACAACGTGACCATCAGCGTTATATTAAAGTGTTTCCTGGACTAGTCACTTATGTGGGTCATACACATGAAGAAGCATTGAAAAAGAAAGCAGAACTTGATCAACGACTTCCTATCAAAGCCGCTTTAAAGCAACTCAGTTTTTTCATTCAACAAGACTGTAGTCAGTGGGAATTAGATGCTCCTGTGCCTAAACTACCTTCCTTAGAAGAGTTTAACGGTCCCGCGGGTCGATATGAAACCATCTTAGAAATTATTCAAGATAAGCAACCTACTGTAAGAGAACTGCTAAGTTACCTTAATGCGGGTGGTGGACATCTGACACTCATAGGTACGCCAAAAGAAATTGTAGATGAAATGGAACGCTGGTTTAATGCAGGTGTTGCAGATGGATTTAACTTAATGCCACCTTCTTTACCAGATAGTTTAAACGACGTAGTTACACTCATTGTACCTGAATTACAACGTCGTGGCTTATATCGACATCAGTATAAAGGTTCTACACTAAGAGAACACTTAGATTTAATTTAATGTCTAATATATTTTATCCAAACCATATAGTAGAAATTAACGTAAAAAGCGATGGTATTAACTTAGGAATACCATCGCTTTTATATATCATATTATTAATATTTGTATGGATCGTTATCTTTTTCTTCTTGAAGCTTTCTTGCTTCATCTTGAATAAAGTCATTACTTCGTTTATTCGTTTTATGATTTGAATAACGTTGATCACGATAGTCGTCATCATTTGAATCATTTACGTGTGTATCGTGGTATCTTTCATTATTATTGTCCGCTGCTTGATCTTTATTTGAATAATGATCTTTAATATAACGTTGTTGTTGTCTTTCTTCTTCATCATTCAAAATGAATGCATTATTATTTGCATTTACATCTTGATGGTCTCTTTTGTAATGATCATTATAACCACCATTGCCATACACGTCATGCTTAGGTTTACGAACAAGTAACATAATACCTGCAATTAACCATAAAATTAAACTAATCCAGTTTGTAGCAATCGCTAAAATACCTGCAATAATTAATAAGATACCTGCAAGTTTAGGCTTTTTATTAATTAAAATACCGCCAATAATTGCAAGAATTAATGGAATGAACGCGCCCCATGTAAAGAAATTAAATAAACCACCTAATGCATCCATACCATTATTTATTTCTGTTATAGAAACCTCATTGCCTTGCTTTTGTGTTTCATTAATAATTTGTTCTTTAAAATCAGCATTACCAATAAATGGTTTAATCATTAAAAACATAATTGCAACTAATGCTTGAATCGCAACACCTATCCAAGTAAGGACGTGTTCCCCAGTACGTTTAATATTATTGTTACTATTTCTATTTGTTGCATCATCATATTGTTTCGCCATTATTCCGCCTCCTTTTTTATCCTTATACCCTACTGCCTAAAGTCTTACACTCATTTATATATAAGAATGAGAATTTCTTTTTACTAATATATCAACGATGAATGAGACGATAATATACACGAGACGTCATTACATACATCAAAGCATAAATTATCATTACAAACACTAAGACACCGATATAAGTTGTTAAGAATAATTTTATATCATTAACATCTAAAATACCAAGCAAAGTATAAATCATTTTAGAAGCACATAGTACATGTATCATAGATACTATAATAGGTAAAGTAAAAATAATAACTACTTGGTCATGAATAACAGATCTAATCCGTTCTTCTTCTAAACCTACTTGACGCATAATTCGATAGTTTTTCCGATCTTCATATCCCTCAGCAATATTTTTGTAATACATCATCGTAAATGTACCAATCATTAAGACTAAAGAAACAATAGTTCCAACAAAAATGAGACCACCATAAATATCAAACATATCCTTATTTAATTCATCTTTATTATCAATTTGAATATCATATTGTTTCATCAATTTAGACTTAATATGATCTATGGACTGTGTATCTTTTGTTTTAAGATTAAAAGCAATGTATGAGTTAATATTTGCTGTTGTTTGATAATAATGAATCAATTGACGTTGTTGATTTACATTATGAGTAACAAGTGTGACTCCACCTGGAACTGGAAATGAAAAATAATCTCCTTTTAACTGATTTGTTTTAAATGTTTGATTCATTAATTTGATATGGTCTAATTTTTGAAACATGAAATGATTCGCTAATATTCCCATTTCATTATGTTTAAGTCGCAGGTGCGTATGATTGATTGTATTGTAATCTTTCTGATTCATTACAATTAAATATATACTATTTAAATCCAATGGACTGTTTTCATTATCTCGCTTTACAAATGAACCCTTCTTATAAGTGACTGCAACACTTCCACTTGTATATTCCCTGAAAGCATCAACATCAGCATGTCTCTTAATCTCATTTTCTAGCTGACGTACTTTATGTTTGCTCGTAGTACTATGATGCACATCTCCACTCAATTCAATACGATATTGTGTTGGCATTAAATGATTCGCACGTTGGTCTACACTACGATATGTAGCGACGCTCATTCCTAGAGTCACAATAAGAAAAGTACATAGCATGGTTAAACTAGCCAAACCGATAGAATTAGAATTCATTCTTGAACGTAATCCAGAAATAGTAAAAAAATATTTAGGTCGATAATAAACACTCGGAATCTTTTGAAGCCAATCTATCACTAAAACACTCAATGATATAAATAAGCAATACGTTCCTATTGTCACTAAAATAAGGGCAATAAAAATATTACGTAGTGAAACCAAAATGAGTGTATCTTTTAAGGCAATCATATAACTGTCAACAACAGTTATGATCCCAACAATCAATAAGATATAGAGTAAAGGTTTGGACCATTGTTTTTCCGTTGGATGTTGTTGTTGTATTAACTTAATAGGACTTTGAAAAGTGATTTTTATATTGTTGACAATAAATAAAAATAGCATCATTATTGCTAACATCAACAAGGTGTATCTCATTGCACTTATATCAAATGGATATTTTTTTAAAGATACATGCGTATAACCTAATATTCTATTTAACGACATATAAGTTAATGCACCAAATAAGTAACCACCTATAATACTCAGACATCCAATGATAATATATTGATATATTCCTTCTATAAACAGCATTAACCTAAAATGCTTTTTTTCCATACCCAAAATCATATTCATGGCCAGCTCTTTTTGACGACGTCGCATAATAAAACGATTAGCATAAAGAATAAAAAGGAGTCCAAATAGACACATAAAAAAATTTCCTATACTAATAAAAACTGGAATAACATCACTATGCTTATGAAGCGAAGTATTCATGTTTAAGGATAATAAAATAAATTCAATACCAAATAATGTACTGATGACTAGAATAAATGGAATTATAATATGACGCTGTGTCTTAAAATTCTGAATGACTAACGTCCAAACCAAGCGAAAAGTCATTTTAATCACCACTTTCGTGAAGCATTGCTAAACTATCAGCAATACGTTTTTGAAACTCTGATTGTAGTTCCTCCCCACGATAAATTTCATGATATAAACGGCCATCTTTAATGAATAAAATACGTTTGGCATAGGAAGCATCCACAGCCGAATGTGTCACCATTAAAATGGTTTGCTCATTTTTATTAATGTCTCTAAATAGTTCCATAATCGTTTTAGAAGTTTTGGAATCAAGTGCACCTGTAGGCTCATCTGCGAGTAACAAATCTGGTTCATTAATCAGTGCTCGACATATAGCCACGCGTTGTTGTTCGCCTCCTGATATTTCAAAAGGATATTTATTAAGAAGTGGTTCAATATGTAACTGATAACTTAAGCGATAAAGACGATGACGCATCGTTTGATGTGAGCGATTCGCAAGTACAAGTGGCATTAAAATATTATCTTTATTTGTCATCGTCGGTAAAATGTTAAAATCCTGAAAAACAAAACCTAAATGGTCTCGACGGAAATAAGCGATTTCTTTATTACGCAATTGACGTATATTTTGCGCGTCAATCGTTATCGTACCTTCAGTAGCTCTATCATAAGTTGCAATTAAATTAAGTAAAGTGGACTTCCCAGATCCAGATTCACCCATAATCGCTACAAATTCACCCCTATCCACATTAAATGAAATGCCATTTAATGCGGTAGTAGCATTCAGGCCTCTTCCAAATATTTTTTTTACATTATTCACGTCTAACAACATGATATCCATGCTTCCTTTCTTTTCATTGAACTCTTTAATTTATCACTTACTTCTATCATAAAACAAAAAGAAACCAGTAACATTAATCATTTCTTAAAAATGTTACTAGTTATCCTTACATTATTGAAAGTTTAATTATTTTCTGGGAAATGTATGTCAAATGTAGTTCCTTCATGGAGCGTTGAAGATACTTCTACTTTATGATGTAAATGTGCCGATATATGCTTAACAATAAATAATCCGATGCCACTTGAATGTTGATGAAGTCTTCCGTTATAGCCTGAGTACCCTTTATCGAAAATTTTGGGAAGATCGGCTTTACTAATGCCTACACCGTTATCTCGTATAGATAGCACATGATTTTCGTTGTTAAACGTAATCCAAATATCTTTACCTCTTGCATATTTCAAAGCATTGTTAAGAATTTGTTCTATCATGATCGTACACCATTGAACATCAGTCAGTACTTCATCTTCACAACGTGTGTAATGAATAGTTGTTTTTTGATCGATGAATTGAATCGAATATTTCATAATAAGAGGTTTAACGAGATCGTTAATGGTCACTTTTGAAAAGGACATATCCGTTTCTTGATTCATCAATTTTAAATAGCTGAGTGCAAGACTCGTATAGTTATCAATTTGTATAATTTCTTGACGCACACGATTTACTACATTATCTTCATTTCTTTCTAGAAGGAGTTTTGAAGCGGTAATAGGTGTCTTCATTTGATGCACCCATGTTAAAAAATAGTTCTCAACGTTGACTTGGTATGCAGCTTGTTCATTTTTTACACGTTGTAATTCATCTTCTAAGTCAGCAACTTCTTCTTTTAAAGACACTGCTTCTTGAAATCCACTAAGTTGAATCAACCAAAAAATAATCATTATGAAAAGAATAATTGCCATACCTAGAAAGAAGGCATTGAAAGGCAAATTAAAAAGAAAAAAAATCACCAAGAAAAGTAATAAAAATAAAGCTACTATCATAATTTGATGACGTATCGATTTTATAAACGCTTTTAACATACTATTTATACCTTATATCCTACATTTTTCTTTGTCTCAATGAAATCAACAATACCGATAGATTGCAACTTTTTACGTAGGCGTGTCATATTTACTGCTAACGTATTATCATCAATAAAATTCTCTGATTCCCAACATTTTTCGATGATTGCTGTACGATTGACATATTTCCCTTCATTTTGAAATAATTTATTCAAAATTTGTAGTTCAGTAAACGAAAGTTGTACAGAGTCATTGTTGTAGTATAGTGTGGCTTCATCAACAACGAGTTTACACCCTTTAACAGTCATCTCATTATTTGAAACCGTTAAATCATATGTTCTACGTAGCAATGCTTGAATTTTCGCTATAGTAAGTGACAAATTAAATGGCTTTTCAATAAAGTCATCTCCACCCATTTGAATTGCCATAATTTGATCCATATTGTCAGTACGCGAACTAATGAAAATAATTGGGACATTAGATACTTTACGTATCTCTTGGCACCAATGATAACCATTAAATGTAGGTAAATTAATATCTAATAACACAAGTTCAGGTTCTGCAGTTTTAAATTCTTCAAGAATATTACCAAACTGCTTAGCAATACTCACTTCATAGTTCCAATGTGAGAGTTCATTCCCTAGACTTTCTGCAATGACGACATCATCTTCGACAATTAATACTTTCATTTTTTTCATCCTTTATTTTGCGTCATGATCATTATTGTCATTAGGATTAGACATTTTATTTTTTTCTTGTTCAAATTTATTTTCTTTATGTTTCGTTTTTTTCTTACGTTTTCTTTCTTCCATAATAGATAATGCGATAAATACAACTATCAGTAAAGGAGATAACATTACGAATATCATTATTGATTCACCTCTATATATTTATTCATGACATGATTTCTCTAACTTTATTTTAACGCTTTTTCTTTAAATTGAATATGTTCGAGATAACTGTTTCATAAAAAAGTAAGGAGCGAGATTCGAATTCATTTTGAATACGCCGTCTCACTCCCATGCTTCTTTTACTTTTAATCTTCTTTATTTAAAATATACTTTCTAATATCTTCTATGGTGATCGCTTCTTTAATTTGTCTTTGGATATCATTGATTTTTGCTGTTCTTCCCATACTTCCTGCCCAACTTTTAGGACTATGCTGTTCCCAATCATCTAATTCTTTAAATAGTTCTTGTAATGTTGTCATATGTTTACCACCTTTTTTTAATTTGGGTAAATAAAATAGCCCTCCTTAAATAAGAAGCGCTTGTCGACATCTTCTTATCTTTCAGGAAATCCTGTTGGATGTAGCACCTCACGCAAAGCGCAGTTGCTGAAGTTTCATAGGGCCAATTCCCTCCACTTACTCTTAATAAGATTAAACTATTTTATTTAATACTATTATAGCATACATTTTCAATTCTTTATATTAAATTAATTTATTAAATCATAGAATATGATAAATTAATAATTTTTTACAATACCTTAAACTAAAGTTTACTAAATACTTACTTCAAATCAAATAAAGTTTCTTAATATAAAGATGTAAGTAATCTATATTTTACATATTAGGGGGCTTTTTTAATGATGAGTTTCATCAATAAATTCGGAAAAACCACAGTAGCAACTTCAATTCTAGCTGCTTCAGTATTAGGTACAACACATGTGTCATTCGCATCTGGTGCTGGACAAGGTGCTCAAGATCAACAAGGTCAAAATAGCGATTACATGGCCATCGGTAACACTAAAAATCCTAAAAATGTGATTTTCATGGTTGGAGATGGTATGGGTCCTTCTTATAATTCAGCTTACCGTTATTATGCAGATAATCCTAATACCAAAGAATTAGATCAAACTGCTTTTGATAAATATTTAAAAGGAACTAACCGTACTAATCCTAACGATCCTAAAGAAAATGTCACTGACTCAGCTGCAGGTGGCACAGCTTTCGCTACAGGTCATAAAACATATAATGGTTCAATCTCTGTAGATAATGATAAAAAACCTTTAAAGTCAGTATTAGAATATGCTAAAGAACAAGGTAAATCAACTGGTTTAGTGACAACAGCAGAAGTCACTGATGCAACCCCAGCTGTGTATGCTGCACATGTAGATGATCGTGATAAAAAAGATGACATTGCACAACAATTTTATAACGATAAAATTAATGGCCAACATAAAGTAGATGTTATCTTAGGTGGAGGCTCTAAATACTTCGGTAAAGAAAATGGTCATTTAACTGAGAAATTTCAAAAAGATGGGTACGACTATGTAACCAATAAGACTGACTTAGCTAACTCAAAAAGTGACCAAGTATTAGGTTTATTCGCTGAGAAAAATATGCCGTTACAAATTGATGCACCACAACAAAACCCATTATTAGCAGATATGGAAGAGAGTGCATTATCTAAATTAGAAAAAAATGATAAAGGATTCTTCTTAATGGTAGAAGGCGCTTCAATTGATAAAGCTGGTCATCCTAATGATATCACTGGTGTCATGTCAGAAATGAGCGGCTTCGATAAAGCATTCCAAAACGCTATCGACTATGCGAAAAATCATAAAGATACATTAGTTGTCGCAACTGCTGACCACTCAACTGGCGGTTTATCCATCGCTAAAGGCAAAGATTATGTATGGAATCCAGACGCTATTCATAAAATGAAACATTCTGGCAGTTACATGACTGAACAAATTGCTAAAGGTAAAGACCCTGAAACAGTGATCAATGAAGGTTATGGTGTCGACTTCCCTGAAAAACAATTAGATAAAGTTAAAGATGCGGCGAAAGAATTAAAAGACGTTAAAGATAAAGCAAAAGACGATAAGGATCCGAAAATTGCTGAAGCAACAACTCAATTACAAGATGCAATTCAAAAACCAATTAACGATGCATCTCATACTGGTTGGACAACATATGGTCACACTGGTGAAGATGTAAATACTTATGCATATGGTCCAGGTGCTGATAAATTCCGTGGTAACATTGATAACACAGATAGTGCAAAAAACATCTTCGACTTCTTTGGTCAAGATGTCACGTCTAACCAAAATCAACAGTAATATTTAGCTCATAGATAAGACGCTCTCTATAATTAAAGAGCGTCTTGTTTTATGGTCAGAAACAAGCACTTTTGCAAGTAAAGACCTGCTAAAGTGCTTTTTTTACATCATTATTTCATTTCTAAATTATCTTTAATTTTTTGTTTTACTTCATTTAAGCTATCGTTATTAGGATAGAAATAGTACAATCCGTCGTCACCTTTGTCATCTTGGCCATCAATGATTAAACGTTCTACATTATTATCAGCTTTACTATAATCAGATCTAAATTTATTTAATTCTATAAAACTTAAATCTGTTCTTAAATTATCTTGTGCTGCTTTAAATATACTGTTTAATTTAGTAACAGAATTCATTGAAAAAGCTTCTTTTGCAACAGCTGTGATGACTTGTTGCTGACGTAATTGACGTCCACCATCACCGCCAGCACCTTCTTCTTTACGCGCACGCATATATGCTAAAGCTTGCTTACCATCCATGTGGTATTGCTTACCTTTTTCGAAATGAAACGGTGTAGTTGATTTTGTCGTAAACGTTGCATCACTTATGATATTCACGCCACCTATTTCATCTACAACGGTTTTTACCCCATCCATATTTATTGCAATATAATGATCAACCGGTACATCCATTAACTTTTCTAATGAATGAACTGCTATTTTGGGACCACCATACGCATAAGCATGATTGATTTTCTCGGTTGAATTGTGACCTACAATTTCAGTTCTCGTATCACGTGGTACACTTACCATTACTGTCTTATTATCTTTTGGATTAATCGACATTAATACGATAGAATCACTACGTTGTCCTAAATTTTCTTGATGACGTTGTGCATCATCGTCAATACCATATAACACAACGGTCATTGGATCGCCATCTTTTAAATTTTTTTGTCTTAGTTGTGAGTGATCTCTATCTAATGGTTCTTTAATTGAATTGTTCAACGAATGGAATTTAGCAAATGCGTAAATAACTATTCCAATAAGCACAACGAACAATAAAATTAAAATAGTTATAATGACTTTAAAAGTCGTTGATTTTTTCTTTTTCATATAACTCCTTCTATCTTTACTTAATAGTTTTAAAGATAGTATCTTCAAAATTAGACCTTTTATCTTCAAAGTTATACTTACTATCTATATCTTTATCATATACTAAATTCCCATAAACTTTTCTAATTATACCTATTTTATTTAAAAACTTATTTAAAAATTTAAAATACGAAATTTCCAGTAAATATGGTTTCTTGTCATTAAATTTCCGCATTAACATTAATGTCTGATTAGTGTCCATATAATCCTTATTCTGAGGATGAGTAAGAGTTGTTCTATCATACTTTATAAGTTGATTAATATGATAAACTAAATCATCTATATATATAACACTTCTCTGATTACTGATTTTAGGATATATAAAGTTTATTTTAGACATCTTTAATAACCTTGAAAAATTACCAGGTGAATTTTTTCCGTAAACCATCGGTGGTCTAATAATATTTACTTGAAATTGATTATTTGCTAGATCTTCAAGCATTGTTTCAGCTTTATATTTTGTTAAGCCATAGTATGTAGTTGGATTACATTTAGTATATCGATTAATTTTGACAGTAGATGTTAAAGATCCTTCCTCTCCATACACGCTCATTGTGCTTAGAAAAATGAATTTATTAACACCTGCTTTTTTAACTAAGTTAGCTAGATTTTTTGTTAATTCATAGTTAACTTTAAAGTAATCAGTAAGCCTAGCATGAGGAGTATTATTGTGAACTAATGCTGCTAAGTGAATAACAACATCAAATTTTGAAAAATCTTTTTCTTGCCATGTTTGTCTTCTCACACTAAGTCTCTCTACTCTATCTCCTTGAGCAATGAAAAATTTTTCTAATGCGTTTCCAATATACCCTGTTTTACCAGTTATTAATATATTTCTAGACATTAATGACTAACTCCTTCTGAAGATATAGTATTTTTTATTGTTTTATAAATTATATACATATCTAATTTAAAAGACTGGTTCTCTAAATAATATTTATCATATTGAACTTTTTGATCATCAGAATTGTCATCTCTACCCATAACTTGTGCTAATCCAGTTAATCCTGGTTTAATTTTATGAACATTCACTTTTGTTCTTTTTTCAATTAATTCATATTGATTGTATAATGCTGGTCTAGGACCAACTACAGTCATATCTCCTTTTAAGATATTAAATAATTGTGGTAATTCATCTAATGACGTTTTTCTAATTATTTTACCCGATTTAGTAATAAAATCAGCAGGATCCAATAAGTCCGTTGCTACATTCGGAGTATCAACTTTCATAGATCTAAATTTATAAATTTTAAATAACTTATTATTTATTCCTGGACGATCTTGTTTAAAAATAATCGGCCCTTTTGACTCTAACTTTATTGCTAATGAAACTAAAAATAAAACAGGTAAAAATATTATAATAGCAAATAGTGAACTAAATATATCGAACAATCTTTTCATATAAATCAATTCCTTTTTATATAATCTTTGTACATATTTTCTAGGAAAGTCCAAACAACTTCGTTTGAATAATATTCTTCTACTCTTTTTCGAGCATTTTCACCCATTTGTTCTTTTAAGTGTTGATTTTTTAATAATGTCTCTATATTTTTAACTATTTCATTTATATTTCCTTTTTCAACTATGAATCCTGTTACTCCGTCTTCAACAGTGTCTATTGCGCCAGTAGCGTTAGTAGTAATTACAGGAACGCCAACTGCTTGTGCTTCGATACTTACATTTGAAAACCCTTCCCTATAGGTTGGTAGCACTAACACATCTATGTGATTAAAATAATTTGCTGTAGAATTAACATGACCAGTTAAAATAACATCTTTATTATTCACTAAATAATTATAATCTTTTTTAGATATAGAGTTACTTTTTTCAAAATCACCTAGAACTAAAAGTTTTATATTTAAATGTTTATTTTGAAGTTCCTTAAATGCTTCTATTAATTCATATATACCTTTATCTCTAACTATTCTTCCAGCAAAGCCTATAACAAAATTAGTTGAAAGTTCTTTTTTAATACTTTTAGGGATATTATTATTTTCTTTATTATATATACTTAAATCTACACCATTAGAACTCCCATTTCCTAAAACCATAATCTTATCACTTTTCGTTAAATTTAACTCTAATATTTTGTTTCTTAAACTATATGAAACCGATATCACATCAGTCGCACAAAACATTGCTAATTTTTCCATGGCATATAAAATTTTATATTTAAAACTAGTTGCTGTTTCTAATCTTAAACCTCTTACAGTATAAATACGTACAGGCCTTTTTGTGATAAAAGCAGCTAATGTTCCTATTAAGCCTGCTTTAGGCGTCCCAGAGTTAACAATATAGGGCTTTTCTTTTTTAAATAATCTAATCATATTCATTAATGATTTTAAATCATTTTTCAAAGAAATTTCTCTTTCCATGTTAACTATATGTGTAATATCAGAAGAATATGTGTTTTGTTCTGGTCCCTCTGAGGATACAACATGCGCGTCGAGTCCCTTATCTCTTAAATATTCAATTTGCCCTTTCATTAATGGAATACTCTTTGAAACAGTTACTAATTGAAAAATTTTTTTATTTGACAATGTCATTCACCCTTATTTATAGAGCACATTTAGTTTATAGTCTCCATAATCCTTTGTTTCCGATTTCATCATCTTCAATAATACCTTTAATATCAAGTACTACACCATTCTCTTTTACAAGATTTAAGTATTCTTGTTTATGTTCTACATAATCTTCATGTGCTACAGCAAATATAATTGTATCAGCCTTAGGTAAATCTTGTTTATCTTCTAAGTCGATATTATAGAATTTTCTAGCTTCTTTTTTATCTGCTTCTACATCATTTACGTGTACATCTAAACCATAGTCTTTTAGTTCTTCAATAATATGAATCACTTTTGTGTTTCTTAAGTCAGGACAATTTTCTTTAAATGTTAGACCTAACACATTTACCGTTGCGCCTTGAACTTCTAAACCTTGTTTTAGTAAGCCTTTAATGACATTAGAGGCAATAAATTTAGACATATCATCATTAATGCGTCGACCAGCTAAAATCACTTCTGGATGATGGCCTACTTCTTGAGCTTTATGTGTTAAGTAGTAAGGATCTACACCAATACAATGTCCTCCAACTAAACCTGGTTTGAAATTCAAGAAATTCCATTTCGTGCCTGAGGCACGTAATACTTCATTTGTATCGATATCTAATTTATCAAAAATTAATGCTAATTCATTCATTAGGGCGATATTTACGTCACGTTGTGTATTTTCAATTACTTTAGCTGCTTCTGCTACTTTAATTGATGATGCTTTATGCACACCTGCAGTAACTACAGAACCATATACGTCAGCAACAACTTCTAATACTTCTGGTGTTTGACCTGAAACAACTTTAGTGATTGTTTCAAATGTATGTACTTTATCGCCTGGATTAATTCTTTCAGGTGAATAGCCAACAAAGAAATCTTTACCACAAGTTAAGCCTGATTCTCTTTCTAATATTGGAACACAATCTTCTTCTGTTGCGCCTGGATATACAGTTGATTCATATACAACGATGGTATCAGGCGTTAACACTTGACCAACCGTTTCACTCGCTTTAAGTAGTGGTGTTAAGTCTGGCTTATTATTTTTATCAATCGGTGTTGGAACTGCTACAATAATAAAGTCAGCCTTTTTCAAATCTTCTGAATTAGAAGTAAAATAAATATTTGTAGCTTTTAAGTCTTCTGATGTCACTTCATTTGTTCTATCATAATTTTCTTTTAATTCTTTAATTCTGTTTTCATTAATATCAAAACCAATGACTTTATGTTTTTTCCCAAAAGTGACTGCTACTGGTAAACCTACATATCCTAAACCTACAACTGCTATATTTCTATCCATTGTAAATTACTCCTTTATTTTAAATTATTAATCATGAATCGTTTTTTTCCACCATTAGTAAGGGGAATATTATCTACAAAATTATATTTAAATTGAGTCCTATCACCGAATCTTGATCTTAATTGTGTTTCTAATTTATTAATAAGTTTTTTAGTATTGGTCTCCTCAGCAACTACTAAATTTACTTCTACTAAGTCAATCTCATTTTGAACAAATTGCGAATCAACAACTGTGTTTCCTAGTTCTCTAATAGCGGTAGATAAATATACATTGGTAATTATTCCTCTTTCGCTAGACTTTAAAAAGTCATTATTTCTTCCAATTATTTTTTTAATTTTAATATCTTTTTGTATGTAATTTTCAGGTAATTCTTCATATAGTTCTACTGAATCACCAATTTTGTATCTAAATAGAGGGGTAGTAGTCGTATAAAAACCTGTTACGATTAATTCATAAATTTTATCTTCAACTTTTTCAAGTTCAAAATAACCACTCATCGCTCCAATTTCATATTCACCTTTTGTATTTTCTATTATAAATGGTGATCCTTCAGAGGATGCATATTGATTTCTTACTGGACAATTAAAAGCTTTTTCAATATCGTTTCGCATTTCATCTGTTAAAGTTTCTGCAGTTGGAAAAATTGCAATTGGAGTAAAAGTCAATTTAATATTATTTTCTAATATATATTTAGAAATTCTATGTAATACGGTGGGGAAACCATCTAATGTCTCAGGCTTGAAATCATTTAATTTTTGAACATAATATTTAAGGTTTTCTCCTTCGGCATGATAAGCCGAAATCATTAATTGATTCAATGGTTCATTGTATCTCCAAAAAATTTTTTTCTTTTGTTTTTGAGGCACAATTTTTCTTCCCCCTATACTTACTCTTTTCATCCCTTTAAAAACACCGTGTTGTTCTTTAAAATAATCAAGATAAGCTATTTTCCTTGACATATCATAAGAATTTGAAAATATTTTCAAACTTTTACCTGTTGAGCCACCTGTTCCTAATGTAATCAAATTCTTTGATTTCTTATTAACTATTTTTTCAATATTAGTTCTAACTTGTTCTTTAGTTAACATAGGATATTGATTCAAATTATTTAAATCTATTTTATTACCAAACCCTGTTAATTTTTCTTGATAATAATCACTTTCATTTTTAATTAATTTATAAAATTCTTGCATTCTTTCATTTTGTAAATCAAATGGATTTTGACAATTTCTTAATTTAGATAATTCTTTAAAATAATGTTCTGTGTATCTTTGCCTTTCAAAAAGTTTTCCTTGAACTGAAACCATAATATTTTGAAAAAATATTGGGGAATGGTTATATATAAATTGAAGCATACTGTGTCTCCTCATATAATTAATTATTTATTATTTTATTTTTATAATAAATCAACGCTTCTTTTCGTCTTAATTGCAGCTGTTCATTGTCATACACTGAGATTTTGTTTTGATTTTTCCTAATATTTTCTTCTCTAAAGCTTTGGTTTATATAAAGTCTTTCAATTAATGTTGCTAATGCTTTATAGTCTTTAGCTTTAAATAAGAATGAACTATCTAAACTATCTGAGTTTCCTCCAACTGAGGAACCTAACGTAGGCACACCACAACTGATTGCTTCAACAATGGACCTACAATGACCTTCTGTTAAACTTGGTTGAATATATACATCTAAGGTACTAAACCACTCTTTTAGTTTTTCTTTTTCATATATTTTCCCTTTAAATTTCACATCATTTTCTAATCCGTATTCTTTTGCCATGTTTGAAAATTTTGGACTTGGACCTTCTCCAACAAATTCTAATTTGATAGGTAATTCTTTAGATTTTAATACACTGGCTGCCTTAATAGCTGTAGTGTGCCCTTTATAGTCAACAAAAGTAGATCCTATTAATCCAACTCTTAAATTTTTATTGATACTTAAATCTTTAGAAACCTTAGTAATGTTTTGAACATTGGATATTCCCGTGAATTTTTTTCCTTTGCAAGGATATTTATTACTTAAATAGCTTTGAGTTACATATATAGCAACTGTTGCATGTCTTACTGCCTCTTTTTGTAAGATTTCCATCGGTGAAGCTAGGATTTTACCAATTATTGACCCATGATACCAGAAAGCATCATATGCAGCTCCCACTACTTCAACCATATATTTTTTATTCAATTGCTTACAAATTTTAGCAGCTATAAAACCAAGTACACTTGGGACTCTTATTAATACACCATCACTTTCTTTAATTGCTAAGGTAATCTTTTCAATAATATCTTTATGATTATTTAGTAAAGATTTCGGAGATTTATATGATGTAATAGGTCTAAATTCAACTTTTTTTCCACTAGATTTTTTTTTATTTCCAACCTCTTTAATGTTTTTAAACCTTGAGCTTATAATCATTCGATCAAATACAGATAAGTACCTTTCCCAAATACTATAAGTAAATCCTAAAGAATAATAGTCCCCTTTATTAAACTCAGCAGGGAAATCATGTACAAATAATAATTTCATTATAAACCCTTCTTTCTTTATCTTAATTTGTAATAATCTAAATACCAATCAATAAATTTATTCACACCATCTTGTATAGATGTTTGTGGTTTGAAATCAATATTTTTGAATAAATCATCTACGTTCGCATATGTTTCTGGTACATCTCCAGGTTGTAAATCCATATAATTTTTCTTCGCTGTTTTACCAAGTTTATTTTCAATTGCTTCAACGAATTCCATTAGACGAACTGGACTGTTATTACCAATATTATAGATTTTATAAGGTGCATATGAAGAACTTGGATCTGGATTAGCACCAGACCATTCAGGATTTGGTTGCGCTGGTTTTTGAATTAAGCGACTAATTGCTTCTACAATATCATCAACATAAGTAAAATCACGCATCATGTTCCCATGATTATATACATCAATGGTTTCGTCATTTACTACTGCTTTAGTGAATTTAAATAATGCCATGTCAGGTCTGCCCCACGGGCCATAAACTGTGAAGAAGCGTAACCCTGTTGTTGGCAAGTTATAAAGGTGGCTATAAGTATGCGCCATAAGTTCGTTTGATTTTTTAGTAGCAGCATATAAGCTTAATGGGTGATCAATATTATCTGAAGTTTTAAATGGCTTATTTGTATTTGCACCATAGACTGAACTTGAAGAAGCATAAATTAAATGTTTTACTTCATGGTGACGGCAACCTTCTAAGATGTTCATAAATCCAACAATATTTGAGTCAATGTATGCTCTTGGATTTTCCAAACTATATCTTACGCCCGCTTGGGCAGCTAAATTGACTACAACCTCTGGTTTTTCATCTTCAAAAATTTGATTCACTTTTTCATAATCTTCTAAGTCTGTTTTATAAAAAGTAAAGTGATCTTTACCAATTGATTTCAATCTATCTTCTTTTAATTCTACAGAGTAATAGTCATTAATGTTGTCGATTCCTATTACCTCATAACCTTGCTTAATTAATTTCTTTGCTAATGTTGAACCAATAAATCCTGCAGCACCTGTGATTAAAACTTTCATGTTATACATGCCTCCTAGTATATACTATATAATTTTTCAACGTGATTAACACACGTTTCTAATTCAAAAGAATGTAAATTATCAAATTTAATTTTATATTTATTATTTAATAATTTATATATTTCTCTTGCCCAAGCTTCTTTTTCTAATTCAATAGTGAATGATGAATGAGGAAAGTATTCATTTACTTCAATATTTTCTTTAATGTTTGAAGTAACAGATATACATTTTGATAAATGAGCTTCAATTAATGCTCCTGGTAGACCCTCTAGTTGACTTGGAAATAAAAAATATTTACTTTTACATAAAAAAGGATAAGGATTAGATACCTCTCCTACTAAGTAAACATTATCTTTTAAGTTTCTTTTTTTCATTTCTTTTATAAATTTTCTTCCATATTCATTGTTATAATCACCTAAAAATTGAACTTTAATATTGATATTATAATAATTCTTTAAAACTTCTATTACATCCAATAAAAACAATTGATTTTTAGAATCTTTAAATCTAGAAACATTTGTAAATATATTTTCTTTCTTTTCTAAATCAATATTACTGGGTTTCTTTAACCCGTTATATATAACTATATGCTTACTTTTAAATATCTTTCTTTTAATTAAATTTTCTTTAGCCACTTCACTAACATAGACTATTTTGGTACTAAAAAGTTGTAATATCATTGCTAAAAAATTGTTTCTGATTTTTCTCAAAGGATTTTTGATTTCTTTTAAATCTCTAGAGGTTCTAAAATGAGATATCCGACCTTTAACTCCAGCTAAAAATGCTAATACTTGAATAAAACCACTAACATATAATATGTGACTATGAACAATATCAAATTTGTTTCGTTTTAAAAGTTTTAAAAATCTAGTTATGAAAAAAGGTGATTTTAATGATAAATAGTGTATTTTCACATTACTTTGTTTTAATTCCTCATCAAGTGTACCTACTTTTCCTGATAAAACACAGATATGAAATTCATATTTATCATTAAGGCTCTCTATTACATCCTTCGTTCTTAATTCTGCTCCTCCTCTATTCATCCTTCCAAATACATGCAATATCTTCTTCATACTATCCCCCTATTTAATATATTTGGCTAATAAATAATTTCTTTTTTTGCATATTTTTATGTTATTAGCGAAAGTTAATACTTTTTTTCTTATAATCATAAATATCTTTAATAAAATGAGCTGGATTTCCAACATAAACACAATTATTATGAATATTTTTTGTAACGGTATTACCAACACCTATTACCACATTATTACCTATACTTACATTTGGTAAAACTATTGAATTCATTCCAATAAAAACATTATGACTTATTTTTGATTTTTTAACATAATCTTATCTTTTAACTCTTATCTACTTTTTTATAAAAGTAATAATATGCAATTAATGTGATTAATTGCGAAAAGCTTATTGTTATGGCAGTGCCAATAAGTCTAAATCGAGGTATAAAAAGTATACTTAAAATAATTATACTAACAAATGTAATTAAAGATATTTTATAATTAACCTTATAGTTACCCGTAGCTACAATCGAAGTACCTAAAAAAACACCACTTAATATAAAAACCAACCCAAATGAGAGAATTACTAATGTCATAGAATTATTAGCATATTCATTGCCAAATACTATTTTCAAAATTGTCTTCCCAATAATTGAACTTAATAAAACACCTACTATCCCAACAACAAAACCTAAAAACATCATTTTTTTCGTCGTTTTTCTATACTCATCATAATTCTTTAAACGGTAATAATTTCTTAATTTAGGTAGAAAAATCTGACTAATTGAATTAGCAAACAAATTACCTACAACTAACAAATATGCTATTGTTGAAAAAATGCCTAAATAATATTCACCATAAAAGCTTTTCATTAGTATTCTAGGTATACCAGTATTTAGTGAACCTATAGCACTAGATAATGATAATGGAAAAGCTAATAAAAATATTTCTTTCATTATTTGATAATCTTTTACGTATTTCAGCTTAATATTATATTCTTTTTTTAATAATGTTTTATCTATAATATAAAAAGATACTATAGCAATAATCAGCCATAATATTAGGCTTAATTCTAGACTTTTAGTTAAACAAAAAGTAATAGAAAAACATAGAAAACTAAAAAAATTATAAGAGATCATAGACATACTTAAGTATTTTATTTCACTATCTTTTTGGTATATTCCATATGCAACTTCTTTTAGATTTTCAACAATTTTAATTATTGAGACTAATAATACTACTTTGAAATTTGATGAATCTATAATTAAAGCTATAATTGATAAAAATATTATAGTAATACTGTTTATTGTTAATATAGTTGAATAATGATTGTTGGGACTATAGTTATCATTAGTAACTATAACTGAGCGTATTTTTAATGATAAAAACAAAAAGATAGGGGCTGATATTACTAAAGCATAATTATACTTTCCTACTTCAACTGGCGATCCTAGTCTTGCTAAAATTATTAAAACTAAAAACTTACATAAAGCTGAAAATAAATTCGCCAAGAATATATAATTAAATTTTTTCATTTTTTTCACTCTTTTACTCTTTCTCTATAAAATTTTTAGTTATATATAATATAAATGAAATTAAAAGGATTATAAGTATATACCCAGGAACAAATGAAAATGCATTTCTAATGTTATTAATTAATACACTTGTGACTGCAGCACCAATCGATAAAGTAGTAAACCTTCCAAAATGAGAAAATTTCGTTAATACAAACACAAGGATCATAATAATTATTATCATTCCTACAATAGCACCATTATAATAAGCTTCTGCCATAACATTAAACCCCATACCTTCAAGTCTATATCTAAACCCGAATCCCTCTATTTTATAATCAACAGGTGAAAGACCTGGAATAAATTTTGAAAATATATTTTGAATAGGAGCTAAATAACTATACCCTAAAGATAATGTTTCTCCATTTCTTATCCAATCATACACATATCCAAAAGGTCTTAGTGTATAACCAATTTCAACCAATGAACTAAACCAATTTATATTAATTTCATTAAAAGAAAAGCTTTGAACTTGCCTGTTTATTTTAATTAAAGGTATTAAAAAGAATAAAGTGAATATAAAGAGAATTACAGTTCCCCACTTTAATTTTATTCCTCTGATTATAAGTACTCCTAGTGCTGTCAAAATAGGATAAAAAACTTCTCCTCTATTACCAGTCGCCAAAAACAATACACATTGAGGCGTTATAAGCATTATTAAATATTTGAGGTTAGTTTTTTTAACATTTGAAAAAGCGAAAGCAATTCCTACAGAAAAGATAAATACCCCATATGTATACATAGGTAATTTTTGAATACTATCTACATAATCACCATATGTATTTATAGATAACTTTCCAGTTAATATATAATATAAAAATTGAAAAGTGAATAGAATTATAAAGAAAATACCTGTATAAAAATAGGTTGCATCACCTGAATTATTAATATTTAATTTTTTATAGTGCTTTTTTTGAAATTTAATATTAAAAATTATCATAATAATACTTAGTAACGAGAATAGAAGCAAACCAAAGCTAACTATTTCTAATAAAGACTTAAAATTCTTATAATACCAAGTTAAATCACCATGATACTCTAGAAATGGATTTTCAATAAAACAGTTTGTTAAATATATACCATAATTAGTAAGATATAAGTAAAATAAGTAAATCATTAAAAAACCATTTTTATTTTTGTACAAAATAAAAATACTTGAAGCTATAGTTAACGTAAGAGAAATAACTAGTATTTTAAAACTAATTAGATTATAGTGAAAATATAAAAAAATAAAACTCGTAATAATATGAAGAACAAAATTTATAACCATTCTAAAGTTGATATTAACTTTCATTTAACAATCAACAACCTTTTCTATTAGCAATATTAATAATTTTTTGTTGCGAGAAATGATGATTTAAATCTTCAACTAATTCATTCACTTCATCTTTACTGTGATGTTTTACGCGCCCTCGATATATTTTTTCATAAACTTGTTCAGCATGTATCTCGTCTTCGTTTAACAATTCTTCATATAATTTTTCACCTGGGCGAATTCCTGAAAATTCAATTTTAATTTCATCTTCAGACTTACCGCTTAATCGGATTAAATTTCTCGCTAAATCAACTATTTTTACTGGTTCTCCCATATCTAATACAAATACTTCTCCACCTTGTGCTAATGCTCCTGCTTGAAGTACTAGTCTTGAGGCTTCAGGAATCGTCATAAAGTATCGTGTCATATCTGGATGCGTCACTGTGACAGGTCCACCTGCTGCAATTTGTTTTTTAAATAATGGAATGACGGATCCTCTTGAACCTAAAACATTTCCAAATCGCACAGCTACAAAATCAGTCTTACTATTTTCATCATTGAGACTTTGTACGACCATTTCAGCCATACGTTTAGATGCACCCATGACATTAGGTGGGTTAACCGCTTTATCAGTTGAAATCATGACAAACTTTCTAACTCCAGCTTTTTTAGCGGCAGTTGCTACATTTCTTGTTCCAAGTACATTGTTTTTGAATGCTTCAGTAGGATTATATTCCATAAGTGGTACATGTTTATGAGCAGCTGCATGATAAATTGCATATGGATGATACTTATCAACAATATCTTGAATACGTTCTCCATCTTGTACATCTGCAATGACTGGAATAATTTCAATTTTATCCTTGTACAATTTCGTTAGTTCTTGATGAATTAAATAAATACTATTTTCACCGTGTCCAAGTAATATCATTCTTTCTGGTTCAAATTTACATACTTGTCGACATATTTCAGATCCTATAGATCCTCCTGCTCCAGTAACTAATATGGTTTTATGCGTTAGTTCTTTTGAAATCATGGCCATATCTAACTCTACTGGTTCTCTTCCTAGTAAATCTTCAACTTCTACACGTTTTAATTGGTTAACCTCTAACTCTCCAGATAATACAGACTCTATACTTGGCATTTTGAAGATATCTACCCCAGTACTGTTACATAGATCAGTGATTTCTTTCAATCTACCTGGTAAAAGCGTAGGTATAGCAATGATAATTCTTTTAATTCGATACTTTTCTACTAGATTAGGAATATCTTTAATTGTGCCCTGGACTTTAACTCCTCCAGTAATAGCTAAATTACGCTTTTGTGGATCATCGTCTACAGCTAAGACAGGTTCTAATCCCATATCTGGACTTCGTAACATTTGTCTTATTAATAGTGATCCACCGCGACCTGCGCCTACAATCAGTGTTGGTTTTTTCTTTTTCCGTTTTCCTACTAAAAAACCACGCGCGATTCTCCATGAAATTCTTGATCCTCCTATAAGAATCAGGTGCATCATCCATGTGATTAAATACAATCTTAAAAATGGAGGTCTACCTGTAAATATAGGTACTACAAGAGTTGTTGCTATAATTGAGCATGTCACTGCTTCAACAATTAATAGTAATTCATTTACACTCGCATATTCCCAAGCGCGATGGTATAAATTAAATATATATGCGAAAATGTGATGAGAAATAAGTAATATAATAGAAGTAAGAATCAGAATATTATATGAATACGTTTTAAAAAAAGGTTCTAGTATGCTATAACAAATAAATACTGAAAATGTCACAATCAATGAATCAATGATAATTAAAATAAGTAGACGTTGTCGTGCGGTTAATTTGTCCACTTTTATTTCCCTCCCAAGATGCTCTTAAAATATTAAAAAAGACCAAAGAATTTTTTATGTCTGTAATCTTGAGTAGGTCTTCTTTTAACTATATCTTTGTTTTGAATAACAAATTGAGCATTTTCTATAAGCTTTTGTATGTTTTTTTCATATTTATGTATTTTTTTATCGTCAAATAATTCATTCATAATAAATGGTCTTTGTTTTACATGATGTGCATCTGAAGCAATAAAATGCGTTAAATTATTTTCTATCATTTGAATTGATATTTTTTGAATTTTTTTACCATAATGCCCTATTAACGATGCGGATGTAAGTTGACTCAAAGCGCCATTATTAATTAAGTCATATAAATCATCTAAGTTTGTACTTATCCTTTTATTTCTTTCAGGATGGGCAATGATTGGAATATATCCTCTAGACTGCAATTCATAAAGTAAACGTTTCGTATAATGCGGTATATCATTGGACGGCAACTCAATTAATAAATATTTGGAGTGATTAAGTCCTATCGCTTCTCCGTTTTCTAATTGAGGTATGATTTGATCTGTTAATCTAATTTCTTGCCCTGGATAGATTTTTATATTAAGTGCTTTTATTTCATCTATCTCAGAAAGTTCTTGTATCTTTTTTATTACTACTTCATTTGGTGTTTCATACTTTGGATTTAAATGATGTGGCGTCGCTATAATTTCTGTAATTCCTTGTTGTTTACTTTGTTTTAGTAATTCAACAGCTTCTTCAATATTTTTAGGACCATCATCTACGTCAATAAGTATATGATTATGTATATCAATCATTCTTTGAATCATCTCCATAGTAATAATAATAGTTAGATGATTTATCTTTAGCCGTTTTATTTAATACTGCACCTATTACCTGGCCATGCGCTTTTTCAATCAATTGTTTTGCTTTTTTTATGTCGTTTTTATTATTTTTTTCAGTATCTATTACAAGTAAGCAGTATTTGACATATTGCATAAATACTTGTGCATCTGTTACTGACATCACTGGTGGAGTATCAATAATAATCATGTCATACATTTCTTTAAGTTGTTGGTATATTATTTCAAAACGTTTTGAATCAATTAACTCAGAAGGATTGGGCGGCACTGGACCAGATGTTAAAATATCTAAATTTTCTATACGTGTTGATTCAATCGATTTATGAATACTACTTTTTCCAACAATTAAATTGGATAGTCCATCATAGTTTGACTTCTCTAAAATATAATGTTGTGTGGGTTTTCTCATATCTCCGTCAACGATTAATGTTTTATAACCTGCTTGTGCATAAGTCACAGCAATATTTGCAGATATGATACTTTTTCCAGCTGCTGGCTTTTCTGATGTTATAATAACGCTTCTAACTTCTTCATCTGCACCTGAAAACATAATATTCGATCGAATTCCTCTAAATTTTTCACTAATCACTGATTTGGGTTTATCTTGTGTTATTAAAGGCGTCATTAATAATTTTCTTTTTTTCTTGTTAGACATATATTTTAATCTCCTCAACTATTTAATTTTTGGAATAGAGCCTAAAACTGGTATATCGAGTTCGCTTTTGACATCTTCTTCATTACGTATTCTTTTATCTAATAATTCGTTAAGTATAATAATTCCTAGTGCAAGTAATAAACCAATTACTAAACCAATTACTATATTGACATAGAGCTTAGGCGAAACTTTTGTAGCAGTTCCATTCGCTTTAGACAATACGGAAACATTATCTACATTCATAATACTTGGCATTTTTTTACTAAATACAGTTGCTATATCGTTCGCTACTTTTTCTGCTTTTTGTTTATTGTTATTTTTAATATTGATATTTAATATTTGTGAATTTGCTTGAGTATTAACAACCAACATATTTTTTATATCTGAAGAAGTATACTGGTTTTCTTTTTTAGCAACTTCATCTAATATTCTTGGACTCTTAATGATTTCAGAATACGTATTAACTAACTGAATATTACTTTGAACTTCTTGAGCCATAAGGTCGCTATTTTTTTCTTTTTGATTTACTAATACTTGAGTATTTGCTTGGTATTGAGGTTTCATTAAAAATAATGTAACTAGAAGTGCAATAATCATAAAAAGAATTGGAATCATAATTAATAATTTCCATTTTCTTTTCAATATTTCTATTAACTTTGATAAACCAAGTGTATTTTCCATTATATCCTCCAATAAATTTTTATACTATTTTCAATTATCGAAATTAAATATGATATATACATATTAATATAAGTAC
>NZ_PPQE01000006.1 GCF_002901845.1 Staphylococcus hominis subsp. hominis | reverse complement strand
GTTAGCTAACAGAGTTAGCGAGTTGGTTGGTGGTTTGTTGGGATTAATCCCAACGAAGTACCAACTCAACAACATATCAAGCTCTGTTGGTTCCAAACAATAAGGAAATTGGAATAATGCAGTAAAATTAGCGTTACTTTCGATGTCCTAAAATTTTACTTCCGTACCGACATTTTTTAAGTTCCTTGTCATGACTGGCTTTAGGAGTACTTATATATTTTTTAAAACCGGATACTCTAATAGCCGGTTAGGTGGTCAAACTTTGGGAAAATCTCATCCAAAATTAAGTTTTGATGGTATGACTATTGTTAAAAGTTTAATTAAAAATATAAAGATACATTAGACCTAATATTTTAAATATTGGTCTTTTTATTTTTGGTTTTTGGGTTTTAAATTTCAAAATTTGGAGGACAAGGGGGGGCTACTACGACCCCCCCATATATTGAGCCGAGTGCCAAATTTTATAAAAAGAGCCTTCTGTACTTAGAGCGTCAAGGGATATAAAGATTTTAGGATGACCGCCGTTTGTTGGCGATTTTTCCGCCGTTTCAACTAATTTATGCACTTATTTGTATAAAGTACACAACTATGATACTATAATTTTGACAATTTAGATTGATTGAAAGGAGAAAAAATGACAGAAAAGAAAAGATTTACAATTACTATGTCTGATAGTTTTTATGAGTATTTGGAAAAGTTATGTGAAGAAAAAGGATTGAGTAAATCGGCAATGATAACATTAATTTTAAATGAATATAAGAAAGGAGAAAAATGAGCATGAAAAAAGAGCGTCCTGGCAAAAGACCGCTCTAGAATATATGCTTATATTTTCAAAGGTAATTATACAATATGACTAAAAAAATAACAAAGGCTAGAAACTTTATGTTTATTATTTATCCAGAAAGTATCCCAGAAGATTGGGAATATCATTTAGAAAAACTTGATGTTCCCATGGCGATTAGTCCGTTACATGATAAAGATGAAACAGAAAGGAAATTTAAAGAGTTAACAGAAGATGAACAAGCAATTATAAATAATGGTGGTAAGGTCTACAAAAAGCCGCATTATCATGTTTTATATATTGCTAGAAACCCAGTTACAACTGAGAGTGTAAGAAAGAAAATAAAACGAGCATTGGGTAGTAAATCTCTGTCTCATATAGAAATTATTGATGGTATTGAGAGTGTTTATAAATATTTAACACACGAAAGTAAAGATGCTATTAAAAAAAATAAACATAAGTATGACAAGGAAGATATTATTCATTTAAATGATTTTGATATTGAGAGATATGTTTTTTTAGATGAAAGTCAAAAACGTACTTTGAAAAATGAATTATTAGCGATAGTGAAAAGAGAACATATCGTTAATGTAATTGATTTAATGTCATTTCTCGACATGTATGGAAAAGAATATGGAATTGATAATATGAACTATGTTCAAGATGTTATCACATCTAATGCTAGTGCTTTTAGACTTTGGTTTGAAGGCAATTATCAATGTGGATATAGAGCTATATATTCAAAAACAATTAATCCAGAAACAGGGGAGATTAAATAGTGAAATATGATAATACAATTTATTTTGAAAATGGAATTGAACATACATTAACAGAAAAAGAATTGACCGTAATTAAACGATTATTACATTCGGCTAAAGTTGAAGACGAGTATAAAGAAGAATTAGAAAACTTAAAGAATTTATTTTTGGAACATTTAGATTGATATTGAACTTGAACTTGTGAAATAAAATTTATAACACGTGAGCGATCATAAATTTTATGAACATTGGCGACCACCATTTTTGGTCGCAGCTTTTGAACTTATGGACTGATTTATTCAGTCCATTTTTTGTGCTTGCACAAAAACAAGCCTCGCAGAGCACACGGTTTAATGACTTATGTAACGAAGTAAATAAGTCTAGTGTGTTATACTTTAATTAATAAAGGCCACGATGATGATGTGCTTAGGAGGTAATTTATTTATGAGCTATTCTATTATTCGAGTGTCAAAAGTGAAAGGTAAAACCAATACAACGGGTATTCAAAAACACGTTCAAAGAGAAAATAAAAATTACGAAAATGCAGATGTTGATTTAACAAAATCTTATATGAATTATGATTTAATTAATTCCAATTCAATTGATTTCAATCAAAAGATAGATGAGAAAATTGAGCAAAATTATAACGGTAAACGAAAAATCAGAAAAGATGCGATTAAACATGTCGATGGAATTATTACTTCTGATAATCAATTTTTTTCAGGAAAAAGTGATAAAGATATAAAACGATTTTTTGAAGATAGTAAAGCATTCTTATGTGAAGAATATGGCGAGGACAATTTGTTATATGCCACAGTACATTTAGACGAAGCAACACCGCATATGCATTTTGGAGTTGTGCCTTTAACGGTAGATGGTCGTTTGAGTGCTAAAGACGTTTTAGGAAATAAAAAAGCATTAACGGAGTTTCAAGATAGATTTAATCACTATATCAATCATAAAGGTCATGACTTGAAGCGAGGAACATCGAAACATAAAACAGAACGACAACATAGAGAAGTTGAACAGTACAAAAGAGATACTGAGTATTATAAAAATAGAAAAGATGAAGAAGTGCGTAAAGTAGTACATTTTAAGAATTTAACGGTAGATAATAAATTACAATTTGAATCTATGCAAGGCCAATTGGAGACTGTAAAGAATAAATACAATAAGATGAGTAAAGCGATTGATAGATTTGAACAAAAAAAATTACCGAAACTAAAAGATGAATTTTACGATATAAAAAATCGAACAGCAGAAGAAAAGGCAAAGTTTAAAACGTTAAAACAGGATATTGATCAATCTGAGCATAAATTAAAAGGTTTGAATGCCGATATTAATCATAAACAACAAGCATTTAACGATTTAGAGGCACATATAGCCCGAATAAGAGCCAAAAAAGAAGAAGAGGAGGAATATTACCAAAGTTTAAAGAATGTTCTGTATGAGCCTCTAAACAACGAATTTGAGTATGAATATAAAAAGCGAAGTTTATTTTCGAAAGAAAGTGAGCCAACAGGACGAGTTATTTTGAAAGAAGAAGATTATAAAACATTAAAAGAGCAGGCAGATTTTGGAAAAAGAATGGAACCAGAATATAGAAAATTGATAAAGGGAGAAAAGGTTCAATCGCTTGAAAAGACAGTTTTGGATCAACGAGGAGAAATTAATGGTAATCGTAGAAAATTGAATGCTGCATCTAAAAAGTTTGAAAAACTAACTAAAGAAAAAGATAACTATAAATCAGCTTATGAAGATGAACAAACTAAGCATGAAAATACAAGGAAGTTTGTAAAAGCGGTTTGTCACTTAGGAAAAGATATATTTGGTGGTAAAAATTATAGACGAATTGTTAATAAAATTGACGATAATATAAATCCAAAATATAAAAAGGCCTTTAGAAATATGATTGCGTTAGATCGAGAAGTTATGATTATGTTTAAACAGAAAGACGAAAAATCAAGAAAACATATAGCATTTGAAAATAATGCAACGATAAAAACAAAGCAAGAGAAAGATAAAGGCTTTGATTTAGAACTATAAATTAGCAAAAAAAGCTCTTAGCAGAATTTACGAGGTTGCTAAGAGCGATTTTCGAATTTCTATCACAATTACTAAACTTTTTTAAGTAATTCCGAGGGGGAGTCGCTACTCCTATTACTAATTATAGCAAAAGAGAGCAATTATGCCGAGAAAACTTATTGTTTGGAATGAGCGATATGTTAGCTAACAGAGTTAGCGAGTTGGTTGGTGGTTTGTTGGGATTAATCCCAAC
>NZ_PPQE01000030.1:398246-406052 GCF_002901845.1 Staphylococcus hominis subsp. hominis | reverse complement strand
TCAGAAGTAGCAGGTTGATCAGTGTTAGCGTTAGTAGCACCTTCTTCAACTACAGATGCATTGTGAGAATTTAATAATTCAGTAGTAGCTTCAGTGTTAGTATCAGCATTTGTATTATATTCTGCGGCATCCGCATCGTGACCAGCAGATACGAATAATAATCCCCCAATTGCTACTGAAGCAATACCGACACTTAATTTTCTAATTGAAAATAATGTTTTTTTATTCATAAAATACGCTCCCTTAATTAAAATATTTAAATTATTTAATTAGTAACTAATTCTATGCAAAATGATTATAAATTGTAAAAAAATAAAAACAACTAGAACTTACGATGAATAGCAAAGAATATATTACTAATTACAATTTAATATAACATAAAAAAATGTTGTGTCATTAAAAAATTACATTTTTTTAATATTTTTTTATATAAAATAAAGATTAAACAACAATATTTTTGATTTTGTATATTTTTAAAAGTAATATATTTAAAATTTTCAGAAGGCTTATGAGTGAATTTATAGGAATAGAATACATTTTAATTCCACTTGACTTTCTATATGAAACTCGTTAAAGTATTAGCATATTATTCTGACAATTCTGATAGGTATTAGATTAATAAATTTGTAAATACTGAGGAGGGACCATAGGTTTATGTCAGTATCAAAGATAACGTATGAGAGTTTTGATGGCGATCCATTTATTGACTCCATTTCTACTGACGACGCGACAAAGGGTGCCTATGAAATTTTAAAATGGGCTTATACTACGTATGGTGAAGATATCGTTTACTCATGTAGTTTTGGGGCAGAGAGCATGGTACTTATTCATTTGATTTATCAAATTAAACCAGATGCTCAAATTGTATTTTTAGATACAGATTTACATTTTCAAGAAACATACGATTTAATTGATAGAGTAAAAGAACGTTTTCCTAAGTTACGTATTGAAATGAAGAAACCAGAATTGACGCTTGAAGAACAAGCTGAGAAATACAATCCTGCATTATGGAAAAATAATCCAAATCAATGTTGTTATATTCGTAAAATTAAACCTTTAGAAGAGGTACTAGGTGGTGCGATTGCCTGGATTTCAGGACTACGAAGAGATCAATCTCCGACTCGTGCTAAAACAAATTTCATTAATAAAGATGAACGTTTTAAATCGATTAAAGTATGTCCTTTAATTTATTGGACGGAAGATAACGTTTGGGATTATATTAAACAACATGATTTACCTTATAATGAACTTCATGACCAGCATTATCCAAGTATTGGTTGTATTCCTTGTACAGCGCCAGTATTCAATTCTGATGATTCCAGAGCAGGACGTTGGTCAAGTTTTGAAAAAACAGAATGTGGACTTCATGTTGCAGATAAACCGTGATGTAAGGTTTAAAAAATTTTTTATATAAAACATAGTATTCTGATAAGGATTTAAAAATATTCTATATTCGATTTTTACTGGAAAGTCGAATATAGATTACATAATATAGAGATAGTAAGTATTTTAAATAAAATAAAGATTGAAATGATAGAGGTGGATGAATTGAATCTAAGTGTTACCAATAGTCCTTTTACTGAAGGACAAGCCACACAAATTAATGAATTATTACAGACACTTACGCCAGAACAAAAAGTATGGCTAAGTGGCTATTTAGTCGCAAATCAGCAACTTACATCAGGAACATCTGAGACACAAGGTTCACAAATAGGAGCTATTTCAAAGGATACTGAAACAATGCTTCAACAAAATGAACCAACAATTCAACCTGAAAAACGTGCGATTACATTATTATATGGTTCAGAAACAGGAAATGCGCAAGGTTTAGCAGAAATATTTGAAGAACGTCTTTCAAATATTGGACATAATGTAACGTTAAAGGCAATGGATGAATTTAAACCTAAAAATCTTAAAAATGTCGAAGATTTATTTATTATTACTTCCACACAAGGTGAAGGAGATCCACCGGATAATGCAGCCGAATTACATGAATTTATTCATGGTAGAAAAGCCCCTAAATTAGAAGGAGTAAGATTTTCAGTACTTGCATTAGGTGATCAAACCTATGAATTCTTCTGCCAAACAGGTAGAGATTTTGATAAAAAGCTTGAAGAACTTGGAGCCGAACGATTATATGAACGTGTTGATTGTGATGTTGACTATGAAGAAGATGCTGAAAAATGGATGGCTAATGTCATTAATACTATTGACTCAGCACCTGAAGGTACACAAAGTGAACAAGTTGTAAGTGAAACAATTAAATCTGCAAAAGAAAAAAAATACTCAAAGGCAAATCCATACCAAGCTGAAGTATTAGAAAATATTAATTTAAATGGTAGAGGATCTAATAAAGAAACACGTCATATTGAGTTCTTATTAGATAATTTTGGTGAAGAATATGAAGTAGGAGATTGCTTAGTCGTTTTACCACAAAATGATCCAGCTTTAGTTGAATTACTGATGAGTACGTTAGGATGGGATCCGGGCGATCAAATTCAAATCTCAGAAGATGGAGATACGATTTCATTAGAAGAAGCATTAACATCTTACTTTGAAATTACAAAATTAACGAAACCATTACTTCAAAATGCAGCAGCATATTTTGATAATGAAGCGTTAGAAGACAAAGTTCAAGATAGTGAGTGGATACAAAATTATATTGAAGGTAGAGATTTTATTGATTTACTCAATGATTTCCCACCTGAAGAATTAGAACCTGAAGATTTATATCAAATCCTTAGAAAATTACCTCCTAGAGAATATTCTATATCAAGTAGTTATCAATCATTACCTGATGAAGTTCACATTACGGTTGGTGCAGTAAGATATAACACACACGGTAGAGATCGTTCAGGTGTATGTTCTGTTCAATTTGCTGAACGTATTCAACCAGGAGATACTGTTCCAATTTATCTTAAACGTAATCCAAACTTTAAATTCCCTAAAGATGGAGATACACCTGTCATTATGATAGGACCTGGTACAGGAATTGCACCATTTAGAGCACATATGCAAGAACGTGAAGAATATGGTTATAAAGGTAATACGTGGTTATTCTTCGGCGATCAACACTTTACTACTGATTTCTTATATCAAACAGAATGGCAAGAATGGTTAAAAGATGGTGTTCTTGAAAAAATGAATGTCGCTTTCTCACGTGATACAGATCAAAAAGTATATGTACAACATCGCATTGCTGAACATAGTAAAGAATTTAATGAGTGGTTAGAAAAAGGTGCATCGATCTACATTTGTGGTGATGAAAAAAATATGGCTAAAGATGTACATCAAGCGATACGCAATGTATTAGTGAAAGAACAAAATTTAACTGAAGAAGATGCTGAAAGCTACTTAAAACAAATGAAAAAAGATAAACGTTATCAACGTGACGTGTACTAAAGAAAGGGTGGAGAGTGAATGGCTAAAACGATTAAACAAATTGCTGATGAGTTAAATGAAAACCTTGATGCGTTAGAACATTTAAAAACTGAAAGTAATTATTTACGCGGTACGATTGAAGAAGGCTTAGAAGATCCTTTAACTGGTGCCATTTCTGATGACGATACTAAATTACTTAAGTTTCATGGGAGTTATCAACAAGATGACCGAGATGTACGTGATGAACGTCGTAAACAAAAATTAGAACCTGCATATGCTTTCATGATTCGTGTGCGACTACCTGGAGGTAAAGCAACACCTGAGCAATGGATTGCAATGGATGATATTTCTAATAATTATGCGAATCATACATTGAAACTCACAACACGTCAAACTTTCCAATTTCATGGTATTTTAAAACGAAATTTAAAATCATCTATGAAAAAAATTAATGAATCAGTGTTAGATACGATTGCAGCATGTGGGGATGTCAATCGTAATACAATGTGTAACCCAAATCCATATCAATCAAATATTAATAAAGAAATACTTGATTATGCTACAGCCATTAGTGATCATTTATTACCTAAAACGAATGCCTATCATGAAATTTGGTTAGATGGAGAGAAAGTGCTTGATTCTAAAGAAGAAGTAGAGCCAATGTACGGGGAAAAATATTTACCACGTAAATTTAAAATTGGTATTGCCGTACCACCATCAAACGATATTGATGTATTTTCACAAGATATTGGTTTAATTGCAATTGTAGAAAATGATGAACTCGTTGGATTTAATGTGGCTATTGGTGGTGGCATGGGTATGACGCATGGTAATTCAGATACATACCCTCAAGTAGGACGCATTGCTGGATTTATTCCTAAAGATAAAGTCATAGATGTATGTGAAGCATTACTTACAATTCAACGTGATTTTGGTAATCGTTCAAATCGTAAAAATGCACGTTTTAAATATACAGTAGATCGTTTTGGTGTAGATAATATTGTTAAAGAATTAAATATACGTCTAGGCTGGGAAATCAGTGAAGCTCGCGAATTTAAATTTGAACATAATGGCGATCGTTTAGGTTGGATTGAAGGTGAAAAAGGTGTATGGAATTATACATTATTCATTCAAAATGGACGTGTAAAAGATACAGAAGACTATAAGTTAAAAACGGCGTTAAGAGAAATTGCAGAAACACATACGGGTGATTTTAGATTATCTCCAAACCAAAATTTAATTATTGCTAATGTAACTGAAGAGAAAAAAGCAGATATTCAATCTCTTATTGATAAATACGGTTTAACTGATGGTAAAAATTATAGTGGTTTAAGACGTAATTCAATGGCTTGTGTAGCATTTCCAACTTGTGGTTTAGCAATGGCTGAATCAGAACGTTATTTACCAACGCTATTATCTAAAATTGAAGATTTATTAGATGAAGCTGGTGTTAGTGAAGAAGAGATTACTATACGTATGACAGGTTGTCCTAATGGATGTGCACGACCTGCATTAGCTGAGATTGCATTTATTGGTAAAGCACCTGGCAAATATAATATGTATTTAGGTGGAAGCTTTAACGGTGATCGCTTAAATAAACTATATAAAGAAAACATCAATGAAAAAGAAATTCTCGAAAGCTTACGTCCAATTTTAATGGATTATGGAAAATCACGTCTCGAAGGTGAACATTTCGGAGACTTCGTTATTCGTTCGGGTGTAGTAGCTAAAGTTCATGATGGTAGAGATTTTCACAGCTAATTTTTAAAGAAATAGAAGGCGAACGGGGTGATAAGATGGGAAAGGTTTATCTTGTAGGTGCAGGACCTGGTGATCCTGATTTAATAACTGTAAAAGGTATGAAAGCGATTCAAGCGTCAGATGTGATTTTATATGACCGCTTAGTGAACAAGGAAATTTTAGATTTTGCAAAACCTCACACAAAGTTCTTCTATTGTGGTAAAGATCCAAATAAGCATTCATTGCCACAAGAGGAAACAAATCGTATGTTAGTGAATTTAGCGAAAAAAGGGCACACCATTACACGATTAAAGGGTGGTGATCCTTTCGTTTTTGGACGTGGTGGCGAAGAAGCAGAAATATTAGCGGATAATCAAATTCCATTTGAAATTGTTCCTGGTATTACATCAGGAATTGCAGCTCCTGCTTATGCAGGAATTCCTGTTACTCATAGAGATTATAGTTCATCAGTTGCGTTTGTTACAGCTGTGAATAAACCAGGTATGACGAAAGAAGCATATTGGGAACATTTAGCGCATGGTCCTGAAACATTGTGTATTTATATGGGTGTAAAACGTTTGCCTGAAATTTGTGAACTATTAGTGCGTCATGGTAAGTCAGTAGATACACCTGTAGCGCTAGTACATTTAGGGACAACAGCTTCTCAAAAAACAGTCACTGGAACATTAGGTAGTATTGTACAACGTGCATCTGAAATCAAAAATCCTGCAATGATTGTGATTGGTGATGTTGTAAATATGCGTCAAAAAATTAGCTGGTTCAAAGAACAAGTATCAGATTTTGAAATGACATTACCATAATTTGAAAAATATCTAATATAGGAGGACGACAATATGAACCATATGCCGCTCATGATTGATTTAAGCCAGAAATCTGTTGTCATAGTAGGTGGCGGAAAAGTTGCAACGAAACGAGCTTCAACTTTAATCGAATATTGTGATGATGTTCATATTGTTAGTCCTATTATTTCAACAACTTTAAAAGAACTATTAGATAACGAAATTATCACTTGGAGCCAAAAAGAATTTGAGCCACAAGATGTTGAACATGCCGATCTTGTAGTGATTGCCACAAATAATAACGACGTCAATACAAAGGTGTTAGAAAGTGTTCCTCATTATGCATTATGTAATCATGCTTCGAAAGCCCAAGTTGGAAATGTTACGATTCCAAGTATTTTAAAACGTGGAAAACTTTCTATTAGCGTGTCAACCAATGGGGCAAGTCCTAAATTGAATAAAAAAATGATTTCAAGAATAAGCGATATGTACGATGAATCATATGAAATGTATATTGATTTTTTATATGAAAGTAGACAACTAATTAAACGATTATCAATCGAGCCATCTAGGAAACAGGATTTATTACAACACATTTTATCTGATGAGTATTTAGATGAGGTTAAGCAACGAGAATTCACACGATGGCTTCATTTACAAGTTTAGGTATGAAGGGATATGTGATATATGAGAAAATTGTTTATATTTGCATTAGCTGGATTTTTAGCACAACTTGTTGATGGATCACTCGGAATGGGATTCGGTGCCTCCTCATCATCCATATTATTAACATATGGAATAGCACCTGCGATTGTTTCAGCAACGGTACATTTTTCAGAAATAGCAACGACTGCTGCATCGGGTACATCACATTGGAAATTTGAAAATGTACATAAGCCAACCATGTTGAAACTCGCAATACCAGGATCAATCAGTGGATTTATCGGTGCAGCATTATTAACTCAAATACATGGTGACTATATTAAACCTTATATAGCACTATTCTTACTTTCAATGGGTTTTTATATTTTGTATCAGTTCTTATTTAAACGTCACAAAGACATTCATACACACGTAGGAACGCTTAGTAGTGCGAAACTTGTTCCACAAGGAGCCGTTGCTGGTTTTCTAGATGCCATCGGTGGTGGAGGCTGGGGACCAGTCAACACACCGTTGTTACTTGCAAGCCATAAAATTCAACCACGCTATGCCATTGGTACAGTGTCTGCAAGTGAATTTTTTGTAACACTTTCAACATCATTAAGTTTTATTATCTTTTTAGGATTTACTCAAATTAATTGGTGGTTTGTCATTGCATTAAGTATAGGCGGTATGATTGCCGCACCAATTTCAGCCTATTTAACTAAAATATTGCCCATTAATATTTTAGCAATCTGTGTAGGTGGTCTTATTATTTTTACAAATAGTAATGCTTTAATGACGTATTTCATCAAAGACACTACAGTGATAAATGTTATTCGATTCGCAATTATTTGTGCGATTATTGTATTAGTTATTATTACTATTATTCGCAACAAAAAATTGTCTTTTTCTTATAAATAAAACCGAGTAAACTAATCAAAATAATTAGAAAAGAGGTTATCAATGATGCCAACAAATGAAGATATTATCAATTATACAATTAAGCCACATGGTGGAGAGTTAATTAATCGAGTTGTAGAAGGAAAGGAAAGAGAAGCATTAATTGAAAAAGCGAACGCTTTTAAATCATTAACTTTAAATCCTTGGTCCATTTCAGATTTAGAATTAATCGCTATTGGTGGTTTTAGTCCACTTACTGGATTTATGGGAGAAGCGGATTATAAAAAAGTTGTTGAAGATACACATCTTGAAAATGGACTAGTATGGAGTATTCCTATCACTT
>NZ_PPQE01000030.1:372151-398231 GCF_002901845.1 Staphylococcus hominis subsp. hominis | reverse complement strand
TGGTGATGATATTGCTTTATATGGTGAAGATGGAGTACTTTATGGTACTTTAAAACTTGAAGAAAAATATACGTATGATAAAGAAAAAGAAGCTCAAAATGTCTACGGTACGACTGAAGAAGCGCATCCAGGTGTCAAAAAAGTATATGAAAAAGGGAACGTTTATTTAGCAGGTCCTATTCAATTAGTAAATCGTCCTAAACATGATGAATTTTCAGATTATCATTTAGATCCTGCTGAAACACGCCAATTGTTTAAAGACTTAGGGTGGAAAACAGTAGTCGGATTTCAAACACGTAATCCTGTCCACCGCGCACATGAATATATTCAAAAATCTGCATTAGAAATTGTAGATGGTTTATTATTAAATCCTTTAGTTGGTGAAACTAAAGCGGATGATATCCCTGCAGATGTCCGTATGGAAAGTTATCAAGCTATCTTGAAAAATTACTTTCCTAAAGATAGAGCACGTTTAGTTATCTATCCCGCAGCGATGCGTTATGCAGGTCCACGTGAAGCAATTTTACATGCTACAGTTCGTAAAAATTATGGTTGTACACACTTTATTGTTGGACGTGATCACGCAGGTGTGGGTGATTATTATGGTACTTATGAAGCACAAGAACTTATCTCTCAATTTGAAGATGAATTAGATATTCATATTCTAAAATTTGAACATGCATTTTACTGCAAAAAATGTAGCAATATGGCTACAGCTAAAACGTGTCCACATGATGCATCAGACCATGTACATTTAAGTGGTACAAAAGTGAGAGAAAAATTACGTAATGGCGAATCATTACCAAAAGAATTCTCAAGACCTGAAGTTGCAGAAGTATTAATTAAAGGATTAAGACAAAAGTAATTTGGGGGAGTATATAACATGAGTCAATTAACAAATATTACATGGCATGATTCAGAAGTAACTAAAGAAGATAGACAACGCCAAAATGATCATAAAAGTGCTGTCATTTGGTTTACAGGTTTATCTGGTTCTGGTAAGTCAACAATCTCTGTGGCACTTGAAAAAGCGCTATTTGAAAAAGGTAAACATTCATATCGATTAGATGGTGATAATGTCCGACACGGTTTAAATAAAAACTTAGGATTTAGTCCAGAAGACCGTAAAGAAAACATTCGTCGTATTGGTGAAGTAAGTAAATTGCTTGTAGATGCAGGAACAATTGCAATTACTGCATTTATTTCTCCATATAGAGAAGATCGTGATGAAGTACGTGATATTTTAGAAGATGGAGAATTCATTGAAGTATATACGGAGTGCAGTGTAGAAGAATGTGAGAAACGAGACCCTAAAGGTTTATATGAAAAAGCACGTTCAGGTGAAATTAAAGAATTTACAGGAATTAGTGCGCCTTATGAAGCGCCAAAACATCCTGAAATAACTATTAATACTGAAACACAAAGTATAGATGAATCAGTTGAACATATTCTTAATTACTTAAAAGAACACAAATATATTTAATGAATAACCAAACGAGTGAGATAACGAATTTAAAATGAATGTTGTCTCACTCGTTTTTTTGCTATAAATTCTTGAAAATAATAGTTAATATTCCCTTATTTTATGAAATAAAACATATTTAAAATAATCAGATATATTACACCATCTGTAATGACACTGTTGATTAAATTGATAAAAAGACTGATAATAAAGCATTTTGAGTGATGTAACAAAAGAGAGATTTAATTACAAAAACCGTCGTATTATTATGATTCAATTACAAGGTATTAACAACGCCCACAAACGCTTGTTTATCTGATAAAGTATATCTTGTCGTTAATTAACGAGTAAAAATAATTCGAAGTAATTGAATATTGAGATGTCATTTGAAAGTAGCCACGTGATAAATAAAGGAAGAATGTTTTAAGTTTCTAGGAGGATATTTAATTATGAAAAAAATCGCTACAGTAACTATCGCCACAGCCGGAATCGCTACAGTTGGATTTGCGCATCATGACGCACATGCAGCGGAAAATAATGGATATAATCCTAATGATCCAACTTCATATAGCTACTCTTATACAATTGATCAACAAGGCAACTATCATTACACATGGAAAGGTAATTGGAGTCCTGATCGTTTAAATCACACTAATGATTCAAATCATAGTCAATCTAACTATAATAATAATTACAGTAATAATAGCTATAATTACAATAGTAATTATTCATATACAACAAACAATAACCAAACATCTACTAACAATAATCAATCTTATACAACTAATAATACGACAGGTGGATTAGGCGCTAACACTGCATCAACATCAAATAGTAATGTAAAAGTTACAACTCAAAGTGCACCAAGAACACAATCAACTGCTTCGACTCAAGCATTTTCAGGTAAAACAAATTCAGGTGCGAATTACTATACTTGGGGTCAATGTACGTATTATGTATATGATAAAGTTGGTGGTTCAATCGGTAACACTTGGGGTAATGCAAATAACTGGGCTAACGCAGCAGCGCAATCTGGTTATACTGTAAACAATACACCTAAAGCAGGTGCTGTGATGCAAACAACTCAAGGTGGTTATGGTCACGTTGCATATGTTGAAAATGTAAATAGTGATGGTTCTGTTACAGTATCTGAAATGAACTATCAAGGCGTAGGTGTAGTATCTACACGTACAATTTCAGCAAGTCAAGCAAGTTCATACAATTACATTTCATAATTTAAGGAAATAAATGGTTTAAACATTAATGTAAAATAAAGACTAAGATATTAAAACAATAACGTTGTTTAAAAGAGCAAGTATATGAATTCAAAACGAATTTTAACTTGCTCTTTTTTTATTTTTAAAAATTATATTTAATATGATTTAAATCGCTTTATAAAGGGAATATATAACTACTAGTTCTTATAGTGTTCAAATATAAAGGTGGTGATTCACAATGGCGTTAGGAGTACTTCAATGGATCCTAGTGATCGCAATTGTGGTAATTACGATTGGCGTCATATTTGGTCTCATTTGGGGTTCGCTTTTTGAGGAACGCTTTTATAGAAGTCGTTCTAAAAAAGAAGAAGAAGCACGTATTGAGAAAAATCTTAAAATGGCAAAAGGCCATACCGATGATGACGTAGCATATGATGAAGAAGGTCGTGCATCACTCAACGAAGATGATAAAAAACAATAAATATTCATAAACCTTTAAGAATCCGTTTGATTTTTAAAGGTTTTTTCTTATCAAAATATTTATATTAATTAACTTTATGCAATTATATACTTTTAACAAATAAAAGTGATAAAATAGATATGTTAAAAAATTCACATGAATTATTTAAAGTTAGGAGTTATTATAATGCTACTGTTTATAGTAGAAATTATCATAATGATTGTAGCCATTATGCTAGGATTGCGCACAGCAGGTGCTTTAGGCTGTGGTATTTTTGCTATTGTGGCCCAACTGATTATGATATTTGGTTTTCAACTTCCTCCTGGTTCTGCCCCTGTTACAGCAGTCCTAATTATTCTGGCAATTGGTATAGCTGGAGGAACGTTACAAGCTACAGGCGGAATTGATTATCTTGTCTATCTTGCTTCGAAAATCATTGAACGGTTTCCAAAATCAATTATTTTTATTGCACCGATGATTGTATTTGTCTTCGTATTTGGAGTAGGGACTGCAAACATTGCTTTATCACTAGAACCTATTATTGCTCAAACCGCAGTAAAAGCTAAAATCCAACCTAAGCGACCACTCATTGCTTCAGTATTAACTGCTAATTTGGCTTTACTTTGTAGTCCAGCTGCATCCGCAACAGCCTATGTCATTTCAGTACTTGCAGGTCATGACATTTCAATGGGTCAATATTTGAGTATCGTCTTACCTACATCATTAATCACTATGTTTATGTTAAGTATATTTTGTACGTTTGTAGGACGTAAAAATACAATTACTGAAAGTGAAATTGCCCATACACCTGACGTTGAAGTAAATCATGCTTTTTCTACTAGAGTAAAGATAGGTGTTTTAGCATTTATTTTATGTGTGTTTGGTATTCTTACATTTGGTATTTTTCCTCAATTCATGCCTTCGTTTAATGTCAATGGAAAAGATGTCACTGTATCAATGACAGAGATTGTACAATTCTTTATGTATTTAAGTGCAGCAATTAATTTATTGATGTTAAAAGTGAATACGAGTGATATTCTCTCTTCAAATATTACACAATCTGCTATTGGCGCATTATTTGCAGTACTCGGACCTGGTTGGTTAGGTGCGACAGTATTTAACGCACCTCATAATTTACATATCATACAAAATGATGTTGGCAAAACGATTCAACATATGCCCTGGCTTGTGATTATTCTTGTAGCTGTAGTAGCGATGATTGTTATTTCACAAACAGCAACAGCATCGATTATGGTCCCCATCGTCATGAGTATGGGAATTCCACCCATGTATTTTGTAGCAATGGTACAAACATTAAATGTTAACTTTGTTATACCTGCGCAACCAACGTTATTATTCGCAGTTAATTTAGATGAAACAGGACGTACACGACCTACAAGCTTTATTATTCCAGGATTCTTTGCAATAGGTATTTCAGTTATTGTTGGTTTTATAATAAAAATAATATTAGGATATTAGTTTATAATAGAGTATTATTCATATAAACGATGTAAAGTTTCATGAAAATTTAATAGATTGAGAAGACCTTTTGTGCCTTTTTGAATATTGAAGAGAAGAATGTGAATTCTATTATGAATTGCATTCTTCTCTTATTTTTAATTTAAAACAGAGAATTTCAAAAAAATATATATTCATTAAAAGTGAATAAAAATTCAATGTTTATAATTTAATATTTGTTTAAAACGTTTATTTTTAATTTAACACTATTGATATAGTTAAATTTTTCGATAGTTTTAATGGAATAAAATATATAAATATTCAGTTTTGCTCAAATAATTTTATGAATGTAATTTGCATTTTTATTTAATTTTAGATATTGTCATCATGTGGTTCATTCACGTAAATACATTATAAGTCGTACATATAATATTCAAAGGAGGATCTTAGTTGAAAAAAGAAAAAATAATGGATTGGCCTACCTTTATAGGTACTGTTATTGTCTTACTTGCAGCAGTTATACCTATGATGGTCTTTCCAAGTGCAAGTGAGAAAGTTATTACTGATATAAATAGTGCTATTTCTAACTCGATAGGATCTGTTTACTTATTTATAGGTTTAGCTGTTTTATCCTTTGTACTCTATATTGCTTTCGGCCGATATGGTAATGTGACTTTAGGAAAAGCAAGTGATAAACCTGAATTCAATAATTTTAGTTGGGCTGCAATGCTATTTTGTGCAGGTATTGGTTCAGATATTCTTTATTGGGGTGTTATCGAATGGGCCTTCTATTATCAGGTACCTCCAAATGGGGCTAAAGGAATGACTGATGAGGCGCTTACATATGCAACGCAATATGGTATGTTTCATTGGGGACCTATTGCATGGGCAATTTATGTATTACCAGCTTTGCCTATTGGCTATTTAGTATTTGTAAAGAAACAACCAGTATATAAAATTAGTCAAGCTTGTCGTCCAGTACTGAAAGGACAAACTGATAAATTTTTAGGTAAATTAGTAGATATCTTATTTATATTTGGACTATTAGGAGGAGCGGCAACCTCTTTAGCATTAGGTGTGCCATTAATTTCTTCTGGAATTGAACGATTAACAGGTATAGATGGAGACAATATGGTTATTCGCTCAATTATACTTTTCACAATCACAGTCATTTTTGCAATTAGTTCTTATACTGGTTTAAAAAAAGGAATACAAAAATTAAGTGATATTAACGTATGGTTATCATTCTTACTACTTGCATTTGTATTTATTGTAGGTCCAACAATTTTTATTATGGAAACCACTTTAACTGGCTTTGGGAATATGATGCGAGATTTCTTCCATATGGCAACATGGATGGAGCCATTTGGTGGAATTAGAAACCGTAAAGAAACAAATTTCCCTCAAGATTGGACGATATTTTATTGGTCATGGTGGCTTGTATATGCCCCATTTATTGGTTTATTTATTGCTCGAATTTCAAAAGGTCGTCGTCTCAAAGAAGTCATATTAGGAACAATTGCTTATGGTACATTGGGATGTGTCTTATTCTTTGGTATTTTTGGTAACTATGCCGTTTATTTACAAATTAGTGGACAGTTTAATGTGGTTGATTTTTTAAATAAACATAGTACTGAAGCAACAATTATAGAGGTTATGCACCAATTGCCAATGGGTTCTTTAATTATAGTGTTGTTCTTAATATCTGCATTTTTATTCTTAGCAACGACTTTTGATTCAGGTTCTTATATTTTAGCAGCTGCTTCTCAGAAGAAGGTAATAGGGGAACCATTAAAAGCGAATCGTTTATTCTGGGCTTTCGCTTTATGTCTATTACCTTTCTCCCTTATGTTAGTTGGTGGAGAACGAGCTCTTGAAGTGTTAAAGACTGCTTCATTATTAGCAAGTGTACCACTTCTATTTATATTTACGTTTATGATGATATCCTTTATTATCACACTTAATAAAGATCGGATTAAACTGGAAACAAGAGCAGATAAACTAAAAGAAGTAGAACGACGTTCACTTCGTATTGTTCAAGTTAAATCAGATCCTGAAGACGATAATTTATAATGTGAAAAATGATAGTACATTTAAAAATCCTCAGAAATTAGATAATAAATCTAATTTCTGAGGATTTTTGAATCATATTGATAATGAAGTAAGTTATAAATCTTCTTCTTTTGGTATAGGATAATGTTCGAAAATGTCTCCAGATTCAATCGCAGAGCTTAAATTTTTTAACCATTTATAATATAATTTTGTGTGGTTCAATTGGGATTGTATACTATCTATTTTTTCTTTTTCTTCTTCACTTAAATTATTAGTTTGTATTATGTTGTGAAGAATGTTTTCTGCTTTTTTCGTCGCTTCTAAATTTGTATCGACTTCACGTTCCCATTTTTGTGTGAAAAAGTTTCGAAAAAAAATAAAAAAATCTTTCTCGGCTATAAAATGTTGTTTGCGACTGCCACGGGTAAATTGTTGCTTAACGATATCGTATTCTTGCAATTTTTTTACACCAGCACTCATACTAGGCTTGCTCATTTGTAAATGTTCACGCATTTCATCAAGCGTCATACTACCTTCAAAAACCATCGTACCGTAAAGATTACCAACACTACGGTTTGTACCATATAAATCCATGGTTTCACCAATTGAGTTAATAACTAAATCTTTCGCTTCCTCTATTTTTTGATTAATATTATAAGAATTGCTCATATTGCACCTCACTTATTTTCATCTTCATAAGATGTGAAATATTAACACAAATTTTACATTCTCACTCATTATATGATTTTTTCTTAAGAGTTTCAAAAGTCAATTTTAATTCCCACAATATTTAAAATGATATAAAAAAATATATAAAGATGATTTTTGCAATGAAGTAAGAAATATGATAAGCTACTTTTGTAAAATTCGTTAAATAAAAATTTAACAAACTTAACGGGGGTAGTATGATGGAACTTGTAAAAGCATTGTCTAATCGCCAATATATCAATGGTGAATGGGTAGAGAGCGCTAACAAAAATACTAGAGATATTATTAATCCATATAATCAAGAAGTGATTTTTACTGTTACTGAAGGGACTAAGAAAGATGCAGAACAGGCTATTTTAGCAGCACGTCGTTCATTTGAAAATGGTGAGTGGTCACAAGAAACAAGTGAAGTCAGAGGTAAAAAAGTAAGAGCAATTGCTGATAAAATTACAGAAAATCGTGATGAATTAGCCAAATTAGAAACGCTAGATACTGGTAAGACATTAGAGGAATCTTATGCAGATATGGATGATATTGCAAATGTGTTTAATTATTTTGCAGGTTTAGCGGATAAAGACGGAGGAGAAATTATTGATTCTCCAATACCTAACACTGAAAGTAAACTTGTCAAAGAACCTGTAGGTGTAGTTACACAAATTACGCCTTGGAATTATCCATTATTACAAGCTTCATGGAAAATTGCACCTGCATTAGCAACTGGTTGCTCATTAGTAATGAAACCAAGTGAAATTACGCCATTAACAACAATTCGTGTATTTGAATTAATGGAAGAAGTTGGATTCCCTAAAGGGGTTATCAACCTAATATTAAGTAGTGGTGAAGAAGTAGGAGATACATTATCAGGTCATAAAGAAGTTGATTTAGTATCATTTACGGGTGGAATTGAAACTGGTAAACACATTATGAAGAATGCTGCAAATCATGTAACTAATATTGCATTAGAGCTTGGCGGAAAGAATCCAAATATTATTTTTGATGATGCTGATTTTGAATTAGCTGTAGATCAAGCATTAAATGGCGGATATTTCCATGCAGGTCAAGTTTGTTCAGCAGGTTCAAGAATTTTAGTGCATAACGATATTAAAGATAAATTTGAAAAAGCATTAATTGAACGCGTTGGAAAAATTAAATTAGGTAATGGATTTGATAGTGATACAGAAATGGGTCCAGTGATTTCTCCAGAACATCGAGATAAAATTGAAAAATATATGAAAGTTGCTAAAGATGATGGTGCAACCATTGCTATCGGTGGGAAACGTCCAGACGATGAAGATTTAAAAGATGGTTTATTCTTTGAACCAACTGTAATCACTAATTGCGATACTCATATGAGAATTGTTCAAGAAGAAGTATTTGGTCCTGTTGTTACAGTAGAAGGGTTCGATAATGAAGAAGAAGCGATTGCACTCGCTAATGATTCAATTTATGGTTTAGCAGGTGCAGTATTTTCTAAAGATATAGGAAAAGCACAACGTGTAGCTAATAAATTAAAACTAGGCACAGTTTGGATTAATGACTTCCATCCTTACTTCGCTCAAGCGCCATGGGGTGGTTATAAACAATCTGGTATTGGACGTGAGTTAGGTAAAGAAGGATTAGAAGAATATTTAATATCTAAACATATTCTTACAAATAGAAATCCAGAACCTGTAAATTTCTTTAGTAAATAACTTTTACAATTTAACTATAAAGGACCGTAGGCGTATTATTTTACGGTCCATTTATTTTGAAGTATAAAGATGTATCAAATCAAACTAAATTGTATTTAAATAGAAGAATTATTTTTTTACGGGAGGACGGCAATATATGAGTAAAAATCAATCATATGATTACGTAATTATTGGTGGAGGAAGCGCTGGATCAGTATTAGGAAATCGTTTGTCAGAAGATAAAAATAAAGAAGTACTTGTACTAGAGGCAGGACGTAGTGATTATCCATGGGATTTATTTATACAAATGCCTGCAGCATTGATGTTTCCTTCAGGAAATCCATTTTACGATTGGAGATACCAAACTGAAGAAGAACCGCATATGGGACGTAAGGTAGACCATGCTCGAGGTAAAGTATTAGGTGGTTCAAGTTCAATTAATGGCATGATTTATCAACGTGGTAATCCAATGGATTATGAAGGCTGGGCTGAACCAGAAGGAATGGAAACTTGGGACTTTGCACATTGTTTACCTTATTTTAAAAAACTAGAAAAAACATTTGGAGCTGCGCCATATGATAAATATAGAGGACATGATGGTCCGATTAAATTAAAACGTGGGCCAGCCACAAATCCATTATTTAAATCATTCTTCGATGCAGGTGTTGAAGCAGGTTATCATAAAACAAACGACGTCAATGGATATAGACAAGAAGGCTTTGGTCCATTTGATAGCCAAGTACATAATGGTCGTCGTGTTTCAGCTTCACGTGCCTATTTACGTCCTGCAATGAAGCGTAAAAATTTAACAGTTAAAACACGTGCATTTGTTACTAAAATACATTTTGAAGGTAAGAAAGCTACTGGTGTAACGTTTAAACGTAATGGTAAACTTCATACTGTGAATGCCGGTGAAGTGATTCTTTCAGGTGGTGCATTTAATACACCTCAGTTATTGCAATTGTCTGGTATCGGTGATTCTGAATTCTTAAAATCTAAAGGTATAGAACCACGCATGCACTTACCTGGTGTTGGAGAAAACTTCGAAGACCATTTAGAAGTATATATTCAACATAAATGTAAGCAGCCAGTTTCACTACAACCAAGCTTAGATGTAAAACGTATGCCTTGGATTGGATTACAATGGATATTTGCACGTAAAGGTGCAGCAGCTTCAAACCACTTTGAAGGTGGCGCTTTTGTTAGATCTAACAATCAAGTTGCATATCCAAATTTAATGTTCCATTTCTTACCGATTGCTGTAAGATATGATGGTCAAAAAGCACCAGTGGCGCATGGGTATCAAGTACATGTTGGTCCTATGTATTCAAATTCACGTGGTAGTTTAAAAATTAAATCAAAAGATCCATTTGAAAAACCAAGTATTGTATTCAATTATTTATCAACAAAAGAAGATAAACAAGAATGGGTTGAAGCAATTCGAGTAGCACGTAATATTCTATCTCAACCTGCGATGGATCCATATAATGGCGGTGAAATCTCACCAGGACCATCTGTACAAACAGATGAAGAAATTCTTGATTGGGTACGTAAAGATGGTGAAACTGCTTTACATCCTTCTTGTAGTGCTAAAATGGGGCCAGCGTCAGATCCAATGGCAGTTGTAGATCCATTAACTATGAAAGTACATGGTATGGAAAATTTACGTGTTGTTGATGCGTCTGCTATGCCTCGCACTACTAATGGTAATATTCATGCACCAGTTTTAATGCTCGCTGAAAAAGCAGCTGATATCATTCGTGGTAAAAAACCATTAGAACCACAATATGTTGATTACTATAAACATGGTGTTAGTGATGAAAACGCTGGAGCAATGGAATTCGATCCATACTATAAACATTAATAAAATAGTTATATGAAATAAGGGTTGGAATCAAAGATGATTCTGACCTTTTTATTTTAAATATCCCCTTCTACAACATTTTTAATACGTAAAGGCATATAATGAATGAAAGAGAAGGAGTGAAATGAAATAATTAAAGATTTAGTGCAACGTTTACAAGATAAGGAAAAACGTATGATCGAGGTTCGCAGACATTTACATGAATATCCTGAGCTATCATTTCATGAAACTGAGACACCCAAATATATTGCTAATTTTTATAAAGATAAAGATTGTAAGGTAGAAACAAATATAGGACAACATGGTGTAAAAGTGACGATAGATAGTGGTAAACCTGGGAAAACGATTGCTATTCGAGCAGATTTTGATGCGCTTCCCATTCAAGAAGATACTGGTTTATCATTTGTTTCTAAAAACGAGGGAGTCATGCATGCGTGTGGACATGATGCACATACAGCATATATGCTTATTTTGGCAGAAACATTGATAGAAATGAAATCTCAGTTCAGTGGCAAAGTAATTGTTATTCATCAACCCGCTGAAGAAATGCCACCTGGTGGAGCTAAAGGTATGATTGAAGATGGCGTATTGGATGGCGTGGACCATGTTTTAGGTACCCATGTGATGACTAATATGGCGCCTGGTAAAGTCTATTATCATAAGGGTAACGTTCAAACAGGACGTTCTTACTTTAAATTAATTGTAAAAGGTGAAGGAGGACATGGTTCTTCTCCGCATACTGCAAATGATGCGATTGTAGCGGGAGCTCATTTCGTTACTACCGCTCAAACAGTGGTCTCACGTCGTCTTAATCCATTTGAAACGGGTGTCGTCACAATTGGATCATTTGATGGTAAAGGTCAATTTAATGTGATTAAAGATAAAGTAACCATTGAAGGTGACGTTCGCGCTTTGACAGATGCTACACGTGATCGTATTGAAACGGCTTTAAAACAAATGGTTCACGGTTTGGAAGAAACATTTGGTGTAAATTGTGAGTTTACATTTAGTAAAGATTATCCTGCATTGTATAATGATCCTGACTTTACTGAATATGTTGCAGAAACAATTAAACAGTCAAAATTAGCTGATGTTAAAGGCGTAGAAATATGTGAACCTCAACCGCCATCTGAAGATTTCGCTTTTTATGCTAAAACATTGCCAAGTACTTTTATATATTCTGGAGCAAAACCTAGAAAGGGTAAAGCATATCCACATCATCATCCTAAATTTACGATTGATGAATCAAGTATGTTAGTTGCAGCAGAAGCAGTAGGTGCTGTGGTATTAAACTATCTAACTATTGAATAAGTAGTCATACTATATTATATATTTATAAGAAATCAATTTACATTTTTAAAGTAGAAGTCGAGTTGATATTCTAGTATTAAAGAATGTGTCATGATAGTATTATTCTATATCTAGATATTGGGGTGAGTTGATGAGTTTCTATGATTTTATGCAAGGATTTATTGATGATAAGACCCCATTAGGTGAACTTGCATCATGGATAAATCAAGACCAAGATTTTCCAAAACATGAATATCTTGCTGAAAATATACTTGATTACTTTTCTAAGATGTCGATGTTAGATCATGAATGCTTAGAAATTGTTAAACGTTCCCTTTCGTTATATGAAGGAAGATAGATGTGAATAGCAAAAATAAAAAATGATAGCTTAAAGCTAGTTAAGAAATGAAGGAACAAAGAAATGACTTTAACTGATAGTTATAAAACATATGTCATAGAAGAAAAAGAAGATCAAACGATGTCTATCGAAAAAAATAATGATGTTCAATTATATACAGTACTTGAGTCAATAAATGAGTTAACAAACGATTCAATGTGTGTTTTAAATCACTTGTTTGTTAATGAAGGTAATGAACCTCAATTTGAATCTAAATTTTTAAAGCGCACTAAATATTTACAAGATGTGTCAGGATTCAAAGCTTTACGTTTTTTACGTCCTCAAACTAAGCATCGTCATTATATTATTTTGACGTTATGGAAAGATCGACAATCGTTCTATGATTGGCAAAGTTCAGACGCTTATGGTAAAACGCATAAAAAAAGAGGCACTAAACAAGGTGTCGATAATAAAATAGTTAATCGCGATTTATCTTATAATGTAAGAATAGAACTTGCTAATTTAGAAACGAGTATTGATATAGATAATATGTTTAATATTCAAAGATTAAGTTTCTAAAAAAGTAATATACTGGTATAGAAACTTAATCTTTTTTATATTTAAAACAAATACCGCGTAGAATTGCATGAAATTAAGATGTATGATTTTATGAACAATGAAGACTTAAAAATTGGAAGGAAAGTAAAGTAATGAATCATTTAAATTTATTAGCACCAGAAACATATAATATTGTATCTGAAATAGAAAAACATGCTTCAAATCAAAATAAACAAGCAATTATTTATGAAAATGGTATAGAAGAACCCATTAGTGTGACATACTCTGAATTAATTAAAAACGCTAATAAAGTAGGACATGTATTATTAAACCATGGACTAAAAAAAGGCGATAAAGTGTTAATCATGATGCCACGTGCTATCATCACGTATGAACTTTATATTGCAGCATTAAAATTAGGTATTGCAATTATCCCGAGTTCTGAAATGTTAAGAACAAAAGATTTACAATATCGTATTACGCATGGAGAAATTAATGCAGTTATTGCGTTAGCTGATTTTATAGAAGAATTTAGAGATATTAAAGAATATCATGAATTAACAAAATTTGTTATTAATGGAAATGAAGAGAATTGGATTAGTATTGAAGAGGAAAAAGTAAAGCAAAGTGATGAATTAGACACAGCCAATACAACAAGAGATGATGTTGCTATTTTATCTTATACTTCTGGAACTACAGGTAATCCAAAAGCTGTTACACATTCTCATGGTTGGGGATATGCTCATATGAAAATGGCACCTGAACATTGGTTAGCTATAAAAGAAGATGACTTGGTGTGGGCAACAGCTGCACCTGGTTGGCAAAAATGGGTATGGAGTCCATTCCTATCTATTATGGGATCAGGAGCGACAGCATTTGTGTATAATGGTAAATTTAATCCTTCTCGTTATTTATCATTATTACAAAAATTTAAAATTAATGTGCTTTGTTGTACACCAACAGAATACCGTATGATGGCAAAATTAGATAACTTAGATAAATACAATTTAGATCATTTACACAGTGCAGTATCTGCAGGAGAACCATTAAATAGAGAAGTAGTTGAACAATTCCGTAAACATTTTAATTTAACAGTGCGTGATGGATATGGACAAACAGAAAGTACGCTATTAATTGGTTTCTTAAAAGATACAGAACAACGTCCTGGTTCTATGGGTAAAGCTATTCCTGGTAGTCGTGTAGCAGTTGTTGATGACGAGGGAAACAAAGTGGATACAAATGTAAAAGGTAATATAGCATTACCACTTGATTTCCCTGGATTATTTAAAGGTTACTTTAAAGATGAGAAACGTACAAAAGATGCACATGCAGGAAATTATTATATTACTGGAGATTTAGCACATATCGATGAAGATGGTTATTTCTGGTTTGAAGGTCGCCGTGACGATATTATTATTAGTTCTGGCTATACTATTGGACCTTTCGAAGTTGAAGATGCACTCACAAATCATGAAGCGGTAAAAGAATGTGCAGTTGTAGCAAGTCCACATCCAATTCGTGGCAATATTGTTAAAGCATTTATTATTTTAAAAGAGGGTTATAAACCAAGTGATGATTTAGTGAAAGAGTTACAAACTTTCTCTAAAAAAGTAGTCGCACCATATAAATATCCACGGGCGATTGAATTTGTAGAAGATTTACCCAAAACAAACTCTGGCAAAATTCGTCGTGTTGAATTACGCGAAGCAGAACGCACAAAACATAACAACGCTCAAAATAAATAATCATATGCATCACACTGATAAATTAGTATGTCACTAATTTATCAGTGTTTTTTTATGATGAGCATACTGATGTATCAGATAACATCAATGTTGGAAATATGTCTATATTTAAAAAAATTGAAAATAAAGATAATTTTAATTGTATTTCATGCATTATTATGACATACTTTTAAATAATTAGTATGACATAATAAAAATTTGAGGTGATTTATAATGACTAAATATATTTATGCATTTGATGAAGGACAAAAATCAATGAGAGATTTATTGGGAGGTAAAGGAGCTAATCTATCTGAAATGAAACGCTTAGGTTTACCTGTACCAGATGGTTTCACCATTACCACAACAGCATGTATTGAGTATTTAAAACAAGGGAAGTCATTATCTACTGAGATCAAAACAGAATTAATTGATCACTTGGCTTCATTTTCAGAGAGAACCGGAAAAATCTTCTCTTCTGATACGAATTTATTGCTTGTTTCTGTAAGAAGTGGGGCAAAAATTTCTATGCCAGGAATGATGGATACAATATTAAACTTGGGTTTAAATGATGAAAATGTAGAAAAATTAGCTGAAAAAACTGGGGATAAACGTTTTGCTTATGACTGTTATCGTCGTTTATTACAAATGTTTGGTGAAGTCGTATATAGTGTGCCTATGCAAGCATTTGATACATATTTCGAACAGTATAAAAAACAACATCATTTTGAGAATGACGCTGCCATTAGTGCAGATGGTTTAAAAGAAATTTGTAAGCGCTTTAAAGAGATATATGTAGAAGAAGTACATCAACCTTTCCCGCAAGAGCCTTTGAAACAACTGGAAGAAGCTATAGAAGCTGTATTTAAATCTTGGGATAATGATCGTGCTCGTATTTACCGAGATTTAAATGATATTCCACACGACATTGGTACAGCAGTAAATATCCAAGAAATGGTTTTCGGTAATAGTGGAGATAATAGTGGGACAGGCGTTGCTTTTACACGTAATCCAGTGACTGGCGAAAATAAATTATTTGGTGAATATTTGCTTAATGCGCAAGGAGAAGATGTTGTTGCAGGTATTCGTACACCTAAAGATATCTCAACATTACACGATCAAATGCCAGAGGTTCATCAAGAATTTGTAGATGTGACAAAACAATTAGAAAAACATTATAAAGATATGCAAGATATTGAATTTACAATTGAAAATGGACAATTATATTTACTCCAAACTCGTAATGGTAAACGTACAGCACGTGCGGCTATTCAAATTGCTGTAGATTTAGTGAATGAAGACATTATTACTAAAAAAGAAGCAATGAAAAAAGTTGAAGTAAAATCAATTGATCAACTTTTACATCCTAATTTCGATGAGTCTTCATTAAAAGAAGCAACAGTTGTATCTAAAATGGGATTGCCAGCGAGCCCAGGTGCTGCAACAGGTCAAATTGTATTTACTGCTGAAGAGGCGAAAGCACAATCAGAGCAAGGTAAAAAGGTGATCTTGATGAGACCAGAAACGTCTCCTGAAGATATTGAAGGTATGATTGCAAGTGAAGCGATTGTAACCACACATGGTGGCATGACGTCTCATGCAGCAGTTGTAGCTCGTGGAATGGGTAAATGTTGTGTGACAGGATGTTCTGATTTAGAAATTAATACGAGTGCTAAGACGGTATACTATGGCGATCAAACACTACATGAAGGAGATATGGTTTCAGTTGATGGTTCAGAAGGTGACATTTATTTAGGTGAGATTAAAACAGTCAATGCTGAGCATAGTGAGTCATTCAATCAATTTATGGAGTGGTCAGAAAAAACAGCTCGTTTAAAAGTACGTATGAATGCAGAAACACCTCAAGATATTAAAGTAGGTTACCAATTTGGCGCTAAAGGCATCGGATTAGTACGTACAGAGCATATGTTCTTTGGGGCTGAGCGACTAGTAGAGATGAGACGTTTCATTCTATCATCCTCTCGTGAAGATCGTCTCGAAGCACTTAATCATATTAAACAATATCAAGTAGAAGACTTTAAAGAAATTTTTAAATTATCAGGTGAACATCCTACCATAGTGCGTTTACTTGATCCGCCATTGCATGAGTTCTTACCACATTCTGAGGAAGATATTGCGAATGTTGCGAAGCAATTAAATATACCGAAGGAAACATTAGATAAACGCATTGTGGATTTAAACGAAGTGAATCCAATGCTTGGACATCGTGGTTGTCGTTTAGCAATCACATACCCTGAGTTATATGAAATGCAAGTAGAAGCGATTATTGAAAGTGTATTTAAATTAAAAGAAGAAGGCATTCAGTGTAAACCAGAAATTATGATTCCGTTAGTGTCTACAGTAGAAGAATTTACCACTTTAAAAGAAAACCTTGTTAAGACGATTACCCAATTAGAAAAACAACATCAGAAAAGCGTAGATTACTTAATGGGAACAATGATCGAAACGCCTCGTGCATGTCTTATTTCAGACGAATTAGCAAAACATTGTGATTTCTTCAGCTTTGGTACGAACGATTTAACACAATTGTCATTTGGTTTTTCTAGAGATGATGCAGGGAAGTTTATAAATGTGTATACTGAAAGAAATATATTGAAACTTGACCCGTTCCAAACATTAGATAAAGATGGCGTTGGAAAACTAATTGAAGTGGCAGTTAAACAGGCAAAGAAAGTGAACGAAAATATTAAGATTGGTGTATGTGGTGAATTAGGTGGAGATGCGAAATCTATTCATTATTTCAATCACTTATCAATTGATTATGTATCATGTTCACCATTCCGAATTCCAGGAGCAATTTTAGCGACTGCTCAAAGTCAAGTGGAGGAAAGTGAGTAATCAAAAATGAATGAAGTCGAGTCACAAGCGCATAATTTAAAATTGTTTATTGTTTCAGATTCAATTGGAGAAACTGCTCAACGTATGATTCATGCAACCTTAACCCAGTTTCCAGATTTAAATAATGTAGAAATAAAAAAATTTCCTTATATTAAAGATGAGGAAGAATTTTTAAATATATTAAATTTAGCGAAAGAACACAACGCAATAGTAGCTACGACATTAGTAAGTGAATCATTTAATGCACTTGGTCACGAATTTGCTAGAGAACATGATATCCCATATGTAGATTATATGTCTGATTTAATTAGCATTGTTGAACACGTGACAGGTGAAAAACCATTGATGGAAAGTGGTGCATTAAGAAAGTTAAATGAAGCTTATTTTAAGCGTATTGAAGCCATTGAATATTCAGTTAAATATGATGATGGTAAGCATTTTTCTGATATAGGTGAAGCAGATGCATTGATTGTAGGGGTATCACGTACTTCAAAGACACCATTAAGTATGTATTTAGCGAATAAAGGCTACAAAATAGCAAACATTCCTTTAGTACCTGAAGTTAGTATTCCAGACAGTGTTTTTAAGCAAAAAGGGTTACAAGTATTTGGATTAACTGCAAGTCCACAGTATATTGCAAATATACGAAAAAGTCGTGCTGAAACATTAGGTTTGTCAAAAGCGTCTCAATATAATAATTTAAATCGTATAAAAGAAGAACTCAGTTATGCAGAAGAAGTATTTAAAAAATTAAATGCTACAGTGATTAATACTGAGTATAAATCAATTGAAGAATCAGCTTTTTATATTGAAAAGTTTTTACAAAATAATAAATAATCATCATATAAGGTTGTAAGTAAATCATTAAGTGATTGTAATGACATCATGTTATAATAAAACTTTGATCATTCAACTAAACATTCTTACTGTTTAGCTTATATTAATAAATCTTTCTGCTTAATTTAATGATAATGAATTCATTAATTCAAATAATTAAGTTTTTCTGATTTACAATTGACAATATTTGTTTTAACATAGTAATGAAAGACTTAACACATTACTAAAAACAATATATTGATTACTAGATATTAGGGAAACAAGAGCAACAGGTAATTATATTATATTGTGAAACATAATTTTTGGAGAGGTGTACAAACATGACAGAATCAAAAGATATGATTATTGTCGGTGCTGGTGTAATTAGTACAACAGTTGCATCTATGTTCAATGAACTTGTACCTAACTGGAACATCGATCTTTATGAACGTTTAGATCGTCCAGGTATTGAAAGTTCAAATGAACGTAACAATGCTGGTACTGGTCACGCTGCATTATGTGAATTAAACTATACTGTAAGACAACCAGATGGTACGATTGACATTGAAAAAGCAAAAGAAATTAATGAACAATTTGAAATTTCTAAACAATTTTGGGGTCATTTAGTAGAATCAGGACAAATTAAAGATCCTAGAGATTTCATTCATCCTTTACCACATATCAGTTTCGTACGTGGTAAAAACAACGTTCAATTCCTAAAAGAACGTTACGAAAAAATGAAAGATTTCCCAATGTTCGATGATATCGAATATACTGAAGACATCGAAGTAATGAGAAAATGGATTCCATTAATGATGCAAGGTCGTTTCGATGATGGCTTAATGGCTGCTAGTAAAATCGACGAAGGTACTGACGTTAACTACGGTGAATTAACTCGTAAAATGGCACATAACTTACAAAACGACGATTCAAACGTAAACGTCAACTATAATCATGAAGTACAAGACTTCAAACGTTTATCTAACGGTAAATGGCAAGTTAAAATTAAAGACTTAGCTAACAATAAAGTCTTTACTAAAGAAGCTGACCATGTATTCATCGGTGCTGGTGGTGGATCTATTCCATTATTACAAAAAACTGGTATCGAAGAAGGTAAACATATCGGTGGTTTCCCAATCATTGGTCAATTTATCGCTTGTACAAATCCAGAAGTTATCGAACAACATGATGCGAAAGTTTATGGTAAAGAGCCACCTGGCACACCACCAATGACTGTTCCTCACTTAGATACTCGTTATATCGATGGTGAAAGAACATTATTATTCGGACCATTCGCAAATGTTGGTCCTAAATTCTTAATTCACGGTTCTAACTTAGATTTATTCAAATCAGTTAAACCACACAATATCACTACGTTATTAGCTGCAGCAGTTAAGAATATGTCATTACTTAAATATTCATTTGACCAAATCATCATGACTAAAGAAGGTTGTATGAACCACTTACGTACGTTCTACCCTGAAGCTCGTGATGAAGATTGGCAAGTATATACTGCTGGTACACGTGTACAAGTTATTAAAGATGATGAAAAAGAAGGTAAAGGATTCATCCAATTCGGTACAGAAGTGGTTGACTCTAAAGACCACTCTATCATTGCTTTACTTGGTGAATCACCAGGGGCTTCTACATCAGTTTCAGTAGCGTTAGAAGTTATCGAAAGAAACTTCGAACAATATTTAGATGAATGGAAACCAAAAATCAAAAAAATGATTCCTTCATATGGTGAATCATTAATTCATGATGTTGACTTAATGAGAAAAACTCGTCGTTTAACATCTAAACAATTAGAATTAGGTTTCTATGAAAATACTAATGCTAAATAAGAAAAATTAGAAAACTGTTAACAGGACATCACGTTCTGTTAACAGTTTTTTTATTAAATAAATTTAATGGTTATAACTGCTTAAAAACATGAAAAAAGTGATGAGCACGTTACTCATCACTTTTGAATAAAAATCTGACTATTAATTTTTATTTACTGAAGCATCGTAGATTGAATCTACTGCATCGCCTAAAGCTTTATCAAATTCTTCTTTTGATTGGCCTGCACGTAAATCACTTGCTAATGCACGTGAGAAGCTTGCAATTAATTCATCATTGTCTTTTAATAATTTGTTTGCTTCGTCTCTGCTGTAACCACCAGATAATACAACAACACGAACAACATTTGGATGATCAGCTAATTCTTTGTATAAGTTAGCTTTAGTAGGGATAGTTAATTTTAACATTACTAATTGATCATCATTTAAAGAATCTAAGCCTTTTTTAAGTTCAGCTTTTAATACTTCTTCGATTTCAGCTTTGTCTTTAGCGTTAATGTTTACTTCAGGTTCAATGATAGGTACTAAACCTTTAGCAATGATTTTTTTAGCAATTTCAAATTGTTGTTCAACAACGTCTTTGATACCTTGTTCATTTAATTCTAAGATGTTAGAACGCATTTTAGTACCGAAGATATGACGTTCAACTGCACGGTCTAAAGTTTCATCTAAGTTGTCGATAGGTTTCATTAATTGGACACCATTTTGCTCTTCAGCTAAACCTTTGTCGACTTTTAAGAAAGGAACGACACCTTTATCAGCTAAGTAGTCACCAGTATATTTACCTTCAACTTCACGATCCATAGTTTGTTCAAATAGAATCGCACCTAAAATTTTATCTGAAGTAAATGAAGGTGAAGTGACAACACGTGTACGCATATCATGTACAAGTTGGAACATTTCGTCATCATTGCTGTATTGATCTTCGTTTACACCATATTCTTTTAATGCTTTTGGAGTACTACCACCACTTTGGTCTAATGCAGCGATGAATCCTTTCCCATGACTTACTTTTTCTAATTGTTCTTTATTCATTATGCCTTTCACTCCTTTAATAAACTTTCAATATTATTATCGTAAAAAATAATAATATTCTCAAGTATAAAGTAATTAATTATTGAAATTTCTTAATTAACAATTTACAATTTTATGAAATTACCGTATTTTATACATTTAATGTAAACATTCAAACATATTCAAAGGGGATTGTTATGAAACAACGTATATTAATTATTGGTAGCCCTGGTTCTGGAAAATCAACATTGGCATATCAACTACGCTTAAAATATCAACTGCCACTTTACCATATTGATCAAATTCAATGGCTTAATAATAAAAACGTCATTACTTTTGAAGAATTAAAACAAAAACTTGAATCTATTGTAGTAAAAGAGGAATGGATTATTAATGGAAATGATTCTAGTACACTTAGTATGAGATTAAAATATGCAACTAAAGTCATATGGATTAAAGAACCAAAAGTAAAATGTATATTTAGAGTAATCAAGCGTTACATATATTCACTATTTAAAAGAGAACATATCGGAGGAAATCCTAAAACATTAAGTTTTGAATTTATTAAGTATATTTGGGATTTTCCTAAAAATAATGAGCAATTTATCATGCAACAAATGAAAAGATCAATACCAAATGTTCAGTGGATCATCGATGATTCTAAAGCATTATCTTTACGTTTTCTTTAAAAAATATAAACTAATTTCTTTAAAATTTTAATATATGTAATTATTAAATAGAATATTTTATAAAACTTTAGTGTATTGTATATTTTTTGTTGAAATATGCTATTCTAAAATAAGTTAAGTTCTTATTAATTGAAGTTAGTCTTTATTTTTAAATCGTTTATATATGATAACTAAGTTCTTAATTAATACGTATATACTTTCTTGGAGGAACAGTAATGAAGAAAAATAAAATTTTTGCTGTATTAACAACAAGTGCTCTATTACTGGCTGCTTGTAGTAATGGAGATAATGCATCTGATAGTGGACAAAAAGATGGAAATCAGAAAAATGAGCAATCTAGTAATAAAAGTGGTAATAGTCAAAGTGATGCATTGAAAAAGAATAATGATAAAAATACAAATGAAAATAAAGTAGATTATCCTAAAGATGGTGTTAAAGGGATTTATGTAACAAGTAATTCTACACAGGGCAAAAAAATGGATGAGTTAGTTAAATTCATCAAAGATTCTAATTTAAATACCATGGTTATTGATGTGAAAGATGATACAGGTAACATTACTATGAAATTAAATACTGGCAATAAACAAGTGGATAAAAATACGCTTGATATTGTAGATGGTAAAAAATTATTAAAAAAACTGCATGATAATAATATTTACCCAATTGCACGTATTGTAACATTTAAAGATACAAAATTAGCAAATGAACACCCTGAATGGACATTCAAAAATAGTGATGGTTCTGTTTGGACAAATGGTAAAGGGGATAGCTTTGTTAATCCATTTATGAAGGAAGTATGGAAGTATGATATTGATGTTGCAAAAGCAGCTGCAAAAGCAGGCTTCCAAGATATTCAATTTGACTATGTACGCTTCCCTGAAGGATTTGAAAATCAAGCGGATAGCTTAACGTATAATAAAGGGGAATATAAAAATAGTCAGATGAGTTCAGGCGACCAACGTGTAGATACAATTACTAAATTCTTAGAATATGCAAATAAAGAATTAAAACCAATGGGCGTCAATGTGTCAGCTGATGTATTTGGTTATTCTGCATTAGTTGAAAATGCACCTGGTATTGGTCAAAGTTTCCCTAAAATCTCTAAAAATGTAGATGCCATTTCATCAATGATTTATCCATCTCATTGGAGCAATGGAGATTTCGGTTTACAAGCACCAGATACGGAACCATATAAAACAGTTAATCGTTATATTCAAAAAGAAAATAGTTTATTAGATACATTAGGTAAAGATAAGCCTATTTCAAGACCATGGATTCAAGACTTTACCGCTTCATATTTAGGTGCTGGTAATTATATTGATTATGATACAAGAGCGATATCTGAAGAAGTTCAAGCTTTAAAAGATAACGGGGTTAATGAATTCTTATTATGGAATGCAGGTAATGATTATACAGAAGGTGTTAATTATAATCCTAAAAAAGGTAATGCTAAAGAACAAGACCCTGAAGGTGTAGAACAAACTAATGACAAAGAAGATCAACATTCTGATAGTCAAGATAATGAACAAGCGGATAATAAAAATAAATAATATGGAGACAATTTCTCGTATATTCATTTAGTATGGAAATGATTTATCTTGTAGACTATTTAAACGAAAGGAATGCGTCAGAATTCATTTTGAATTCCTTGACGCATTCCTTTTTTTATTTATTAGAAATGTTCAGTAGATAAATAAGAATGACTATGATGTTTTTGTTTTAGTAATAATGAAGTTCCCATAACTAATAGAAGTGAGGCTAAAAGTTGAATTGAGTGTTGTTGTGTATCGTCACCAGTACTTGGGAGTGTTTTAACAGAAGATTGTGAGGTTTGAGTATCTTTAAGTGACTTAGATGATGGCACCTCAGAAGAAGCAACCGTTCCTACATAATAACGGTTGAGTTCACGTGCACAATCAACAGAATTAACTTGTTTATGATTAGAAGAGGTTGTTTTAGCGGCTTTAGCGATACCTGATTCTGCATGAATGCGTGTATCTTGAAGTTGATTAAAGTCACTATATCTACCATTTTTGTACTCAACTTCGCCATTTTTATGAACTTTATACATTCCATTGCCTTCATTTAATCTATTATGACTTATAATTTCAAAGTAGTCTCCTTTGTCAACAGTACGACCCAATCGTTGTAGGTTTGGATTACCTCCACTATTAGATAATGCATCTGTAGCAATTTGTTTAGCATTTTCTTTAGTCACTAAGTTAGTAGTATGTGCTTCTACAGATTGAGTCGTTGTAAGTAGCATTGTACTTGTTAAAAGTGTAGATGCAACGAAAGATACTTTCTTCATAATGAAAACCCCATTTCATTCATGATCAATTACAACTAGAGTGTAGCATTTGAATAGATCAGAAACAGGGATTTTAAAAAAAACATAATAAATCTTTAACTTAACTTAAAGAATAAATAATTTGTAAACATTAAATCAATATTTATCACATGATTTATATAGGACATTAATACTTCTTTTTAGAAAAATATGGAATGGAACAAGCCATTAAAATCATAAAAATAATATGAGCAATCATCCATAAACCGTATTCATTCCAGCTAAAGTGAAAGAATGAACGCTTTGCCATAACGACGAGTGACGGATAAAGAGAGGCAAAAACAATCATTAATAAGACATAACTTATTTTATATAATGGTTTAAAGACGTGATAAATAAGTAAGAAAATAAAATATATTAACCATCCTATAAAAACATGAATGGCTAGTTCTAATAATAACGGCGTTTTGCTTGGATCAATTAAGAAATCGATGTTAATTAACAATAAAGTAAGATGAGTCGATTGAACTATGCCATCCATGATAGTCATTGTAATTAATAAGATAATACTTATAACTAAAGCACTAAGACAATGATAAAAATAACGGATCATAATTTTCCTTCCTTCTTATATACATACTATAAGAATATTCCCTGAAATATTCGATTTAACACTTTTTAAATTTTTAGAATATTGAAAAAACATGTTGACCAAAGTTTAAATCAATGATAAGTTATTAATAATTCAATAATCTATTAACTCTTATCAAGAGTGGTGGAGGGATGTGCCCTACGAAACCCAGCAACCGTCATTGTATGACATGGTGCTAATTCACATAAAGTTAATCATACTTTAGAAGATGAGAGAAAGTGTGTCGATGCTTTCTCTTAATAGTTGAAAGTATTTTTTTATGTCTTTACATATCTAGTAAGAGGAAATGAGAATTGAAAATTTATAAAAAGGTGTCAATACATATGAAAAAATTAATAGGTATGATCAGTATTTTGTTAGTAACGATAACGCTAGCAGCTTGTGGAAATCAGAAAGAAGATAATAAAAAAATTACCGTAGCAGCGTCGCCAGCACCTCATGGTGATGTGTTAAAAAAAGCTAAGGAAGAAATGAAGAAAAAAGGATATGATTTAGAAGTCAAAGAAGTTAATGATTATAAGGTGCCTAATAAATTATTAGATAAAGGCGATGTTGATGCGAACTTCTTCCAACATGTCCCATATTTGAATGCTGAAAAGAAAAGTCATGGTTATAAAATTGAAGAATTAGGTAAAGTGTTTACAACGCCTATGGGTGTATATAGTAAAAAATATAAAAATTTAAAAGACATTCCAGATGGATCGACGATTTACGTTTCTAATAATCCTGCAGAAGAAGGACGTTTTTTATCTTTCTTTGTTAATGAAGGATTAATTAAATTAAAAAAAGGCGTTAAAATTGAAAATGCAAAATTTGAGGATATTGCTGAAAATAAAAAACACTTGAAATTTAACCATCAACAAGGTGCAGAGTTTTTACCAAAAACATATAAGAATGGTGAAGGAGCTGCAGTCATTATAAATTCAAACTATGCGCTTGATAATGGTTTAAAACCGTCTAAAGATGCTATTGTTATGGAAGGTAAATCATCACCATTTGCGAATACGATTGCCGTTCAAGAAGGTCATAAAAATGATGAAAAATTCCAAACATTATTAAAAGTTATGCAATCTAAAGAAATCAAAGCGTATATTAAAAAAGAATATGGCGATGATGTTA
>NZ_PPQE01000030.1:357230-372133 GCF_002901845.1 Staphylococcus hominis subsp. hominis | reverse complement strand
CCTTTTATGATTTATATTTATCATTGTTTAAAAGATAGAAACAATATATTTTAATTTTTCTGAAAATATTTACAAATCTGACAATTATTAGTAAGATATTGATTATTATCACAAGAATTGAAGTCAATAAAGAAAGTTAGATATAAGTTGTTGATACTTTGGGAGAGGATGAGTCAATTTGAGTAAAGCAGAGGATATGATAAAAGAAGATAGTAAGTATTTTGCTACTTCAGGACGTATAAAATATTATCCATTAGTGATTGATCATGGATATGGAGCAACTTTAGTAGATATAGATGGAAAAGAATACATCGATTTGTTAGCTAGTGCAAGCTCACAAAATGTGGGTCATGCACCAAAACAGGTAACAGAGGCGATTAAAAAGCAAGTAGATAAATTTATTCATTATACCCCCGCATATATGTATCACGAGCCTTTAGTGAAACTGTCTAAAAAGTTATGCGATATTGCGCCAGGTGATTATGAAAAACGTGTCACATTTGGTTTGAGTGGTTCGGATGCGAATGATGGTATTATCAAATTTGCACGTGCTTATACAGGACGACCCTATATTATCAGCTTTACAAATGCTTATCATGGCTCTACATTTGGAGCGTTATCAATGTCGACTATCAGTTTAAATATGCGTAAACATTATGGCCCTTTATTAAATGGTTTTTATCATATTCCATTTCCAGATAAATACAGAGGGATGTTTGAACAATCTAAATCAAACACTGTTGAAGAATATTTAGCGCCATTGAAAGAGATGTTTGCTAAATATGTTCCAGCTGAGGAAGTAGCTTGTATTGTGTTAGAAACGATTCAAGGAGATGGTGGACTATTAGAACCAGTAGAAGGCTATTTTGAAGCACTTGAAGCGTTATGTCGAGAATACGGTATTTTAATTGCTGTTGATGATATCCAACAAGGATTAGGTCGTACAGGTTCTTGGAGCTCTGTGGACCACTTTAACTTTACACCAGATCTCATTACATTTGGTAAATCATTAGCAGGTGGATTGCCAATGTCAGCGATTGTGGGTCGAAAAGAAATTATTGAAAGTCTTGAAGCACCAGCACATCTATTTACGACAGGGGCAAATCCAGTAAGTTGTGAAGCGGCTCTTGCTACGATTGAAATGATAGAAAACGACGACTTACTAACAGCTAGTTCTGAAAAAGGAAACTATGTGCGTCAACGTATGAATCAATGGGTAAATCAATACGATTACGTAGGAGATGTGCGCGGTATTGGGTTATCTATTGGAATTGATATTGTTAAAGACAAACAGTCAAAAGAAAGAGCTGCTGAAGAAGCATTGAAAATTTGTAATTACTGTTTTGAACATGGTGTAGTGATTATTGCAGTTGCTGGGAACGTCTTACGTTTTCAACCGCCACTCGTGATTACTTATGAACAGTTAGATAAAGCGTTAGATGTTATTGAAGAAGCGCTTCAAGCACTACAAGATGGCGATTTAAATGAATATAGTATAGAAGGACAAGGTTGGTAAAATATATTAAAAGAGCAAGAAAAGACGTTAAGTGAATGTCTTTTCTTGCTCTTTTTCAGTATACTCCCCTTAAAAAACAATTGAATGTTTCTTAAGGGGAGATGAGAAATATAAGTTAGTTCATTATCTTAATCTTTTGGTACGACATAATCATCTTCATCATTCTTTTTAGAATGTTTAATACCATAGAGTACATAAATAACAATACCAACTAAGAACCAGATTAATGTATAAAGTTTAGCTTCAAAACTTAATCCCCAGAATACAAGCAAGACTAATAAAAAGGTAATGACAGGTAATACAGGGAAGAACGGTACTTTAAATGCTGGAATTGGTAAATCTTTGCCTTCACGTTTTCTTAAACTATACATTGCAATAGATACAAACATAAATGCGATTAATGTACCTGCTGAAATTAATTGAGCTAAGAAAGCAAATGGGAACATTGAACCAATTAAAACACCGATAACAGTGAGAATAACAAGCGCTCTATTAGGTAAATGTTTATCATTTAATTTGGCTAACCAAGAAGGTAATAATCCGTCACGACCAAATGAATAAAGTAAACGTGAACCAGCTAACATCATACCGATTAATGCTGTAAACATACCGATGACTGAAATAGCTTGAACTACTGCTGCTACTACACCATGTCCACTTTGACGAAGTGCCCAACCTACAGGTTCAGCATTCCCAGCATATTTTGAATAATGGAACATACCAACTAATACTAAAGCTACAGCTACGAATAAAACAATCGCAATGATTAATGATCCTAAAATACCACGTGGCATCGTTTTTTGCGGATTAATAGCTTCAGCTGAGTTGGCAGCAATTGAATCAAATCCTATGTATGCCAAGAAAATCATTGATACACCTGCATAAATACCTTGCCATCCACCAAAATCACCAGTTGCAGTGACTTTATGCTCAGGAATAAATGGAACATAATTACTTGCTTGAATTGCTGTTAATCCAACAATAACGAATAAAACAATCGCTAGAACTTTTAAAATAACAAGAATATTTTCGATACGAGCAGCTTCACTCATACCACGAGATAATAATAATGCAGTTAAAATAATAACAATTGCTGCAACTAAGTCTATAATTCCTCCATTTGTACCAAAAGGGTTAGATAAAGACTTAGGTAACGCAATACCTAAAGGAGACACAAGTCCTCTTAAATTGGCTGAAAAACCAGAAGCTACAAAGGCAACGGCAATAAAGTATTCGGCAAGTAATGCCCAACCAGCTACCCATCCAAAGAATTCACCAAATAAAACGTTAATCCAAGAATATGCAGAACCAGCAAAAGGCATGGCTGCAGCCATTTCGGCATATGAAAATGCAACTAAACCAGCAACAATTGCAGCTAATAAGAAAGATAAAGCTACGGCTGGACCAGCATGCTCTGCTGCTACTACACCAGGTAAAGTGAAAATGGATGTTGATACAATAGTACCTACACCTAATGCAAGAAAATCTTTAACACGTAAAGTACGTTTTAAATGTCCATCTTTACTTTGATAGATAGTGGGATCTTCTTTTCTAGTAAAATTTTTGAAAAAACTGGCCATAATTATGAACCTCCACTAATAAGTTTAAAATTTAATTAATTAGCTTGTTAGCTATATAACATTTATTATCATAGCATAAAAGAACGGTATTTTGTCTAAAATTTCTGAAAATTTCAAGTTTTCTTACTTTTGATTAAACAAGAATACATAACTAGAAAATTTAAATGATAGATTTGATTATATCAGATAAATCTAAAATAAAAACAACAAAAAAGAGTATATTTACTCTAAAAATATAAAAAGTAGTAATTATATCAATATTGGCACTATAATTATAGAAGACAAGTCAAGTCATTAGACCTTTTTAATTGTGTCATTTTACAATGGTTAAAGTATATTGACCTATTCCAATATGGAATGGTTACTATCGAAAATATGTATTTTATTAATGTTTCGATGCGTACTATAATAAGAAACGTAATAAAGTTACAACGTATTCAAATGTTCTAATAAGTATGTCTTACTATCATTCCCTTAAACATGACATATATAATAGAAAACTCCCATCTCATATTTGAATATGTCTAATTAACTGAGATTACACTTCAACTTTAAAAATTGAAGTTATTTAAATATAAAGAAGCCGCAATTAACATGTGACTAAGTCTTTCCCTCTTTTTCCCTAAAAAAATAGACATGTGTGTGGCTTCTTTTTAATTGGGTATAAAAAAATAGAAAAGTAATTTTGAAATAAAAACTTTAAATTACAAATGTAAACTTGAAAGGATATGAATATAAAATGGCTAAAGAAAACTATTCTGCCGCAGATATGGTCATTGATACTTTAAAAAATAATAATGTGGATTATGTATTTGGTATTCCAGGTGCAAAAATCGACTATTTATTCAATGCATTAGAAGATGATGGTCCAGAACTTATCGTTACACGTCATGAACAAAATGCTGCAATGATGGCACAAGGCATTGGACGTTTAACAGGTAAACCTGGTGTTGCATTAGTAACAAGTGGTCCAGGGGTAAGTAACTTAACAACTGGATTATTAACAGCTACTTCAGAAGGTGACCCTGTATTAGCAATCGGTGGTCAAGTTAAACGAAATGATTTATTACGTCTTACTCACCAAGCTATAGATAACGCTGCGTTACTAAAATCATCAACTAAATATAGTGCAGAGGTTCAAGATCCTGAATCATTATCTGAAGTTATGACAAATGCAATCCGCACTGCAACTTCTGGTAAAAATGGTGCAAGTTTCATTAGTATTCCACAAGACGTTATTTCATCTCAAGTGCAAAATAAAGCAATCGACTTACCAGAAAAACCTCATTTAGGGGTACCAGCAGATGAAGAAGTGAATGAAGTACTTCAAGCGATTAAGGATGCTAAATTCCCTGTATTACTTGCAGGTATGAGAAGTTCTAGTGAAAAAGAAACAGAAGCAATTCGTAAATTTGTTGAAAAAACAAGCTTACCTGTTGTAGAAACTTTCCAAGGTGCTGGTGTAATTAGTCGTGAATTAGAAGACCATTTCTTTGGTCGTGTTGGTTTATTCCGTAACCAAGTGGGTGACGAATTACTAAGAAAAGCTGACTTAGTAGTTGCAATCGGTTATGATCCAATTGAATACGAAGCAAGTAACTGGAATAAAGAATTAGATACTGAAATTATCTCAATTGACGAAGTGCATGCTGAAATTACAAATTACTTACGTCCTAAAAAAGAAATAGTAGGTAATATTGCAGGTACAATTCAAATGATGTCAGAAAAAGTATCTGAACCAATTATTGATCAAAAACATTTAGATGACTTAGAAGAATTAAGAGCAAATATTATCGAAGCTACTGGTATTAAATATGAACATGAAGATGGTATTTTACATCCAGTAGAAATTATTAATACAATGCAAAAAACGTTAACTGATGATACAACTGTTACAGTAGACGTAGGTAGTCATTATATTTGGATGGCTCGTAAATTTAGAAGTTACAATCCAAGACACTTATTATTCAGTAACGGTATGCAAACTTTAGGTGTTGCGTTACCATGGGCTATAGCAGCTGCATTAGTACGTCCAAACACACAAGTTGTGTCAGTTGCTGGTGATGGTGGTTTCTTATTCTCAGGTCAAGATTTAGAAACTGCTGTACGTAAAAAATTAAATATCATTCAATTAATTTGGAATGATGGTAAATATAACATGGTTGAATTCCAAGAAGAAATGAAATATAAACGTGCAGCTGGCGTAGCATTTGGTCCAGTAGATTATGTTAAATATGCAGAGTCATTTGGTGCGAAAGGTATCCGAGTAACAAGCCCAGAAGAACTTGAAGCTGCAATTAAAGAAGGTTACGAAACAGAAGGACCTGTTTTAATTGATATTCCAGTAAATTATAAAGATAATATTAAATTATCAACAAATATGTTACCAGATTCTTTAAATTAATTTTCTAAAAATAGGAGTGAATATTAATATGGGTCATGTATTATATCAACATGGTACATTAGGTACATTGATGGCAGGTTTATTAGAAGGAACTGCCACAATCGATGAATTATTAAAACATGGTGATTCAGGACTAGCAACACTTACAGGTTCAGACGGTGAAGTTATCTTCATTAATGGAGAAGCGTACCATGCAAATGAAAAAAAAGAATTCGTTAAACTTAAAGGTGATGAATTAACACCTTTTGCAACAATTACTAAATTTGAAGCAGATGAATCTTATGAAACTTCTAATAAAGATTCTGAAACAGTGTTAAATGAAGTAAAAGAACATATGTTAAGTGATAATTTATTCTCAGCAGTAAAAATCACTGGTAAATTTAAAAAAATGCATGTTCGTATGATGCCAAAACAAGAACCACCATATACAAGATTAATTGATTCAGCACGTAGACAACCTGAAGAAACTCAGGAAGATGTTAACGGTACAGTGATTGGCTTCTTTACACCTGAATTATTCCATGGCATTGGTTCTGGTGGTTTCCATATTCATTTCGCCAACGATGATCGTAATTTCGGTGGACACATTTTAGATTTTGAAGTAGATGATGTAAAAGTTGAAATTCAAAACTTTGAAACATTTGAACAACACTTCCCAATCGATAATAAAACGTTCACTAATACTGAAATTGATTATGCAGATATCGATGCAGAAATCAGAGAAGCTGAATAATATATTATCATTAGAGTTCGAATCTTTTAAGATTCGAACTTTTTTTATTTTTATAAAATAATATTTTAAGCAATTCAATTTAATGGTATAATAATTTCGAATTTTATGTTTATGGAGGTATATAGGATGCAATGTCCAAATTGTGGTCAGTTATATCAACAAGGAGATTTATTTTGTGGAGAATGTGGGACAAAATTAGATCAAATTACACTATCTACAACAGCAACATCAGAATCATTAAACTTGGATAGTCATGTAAACAAAAGTATAAATCACTCTACTTCAAATTCTGTTAATTAGTCAATTCGATGATTTTGGAGTACTACGTAGATTATTTGGAAGTCGTTTTAGTGACTTATTGTAAGCATTGTGGAAGTAAATTCGTTCCAGTTCAAAATGTATGTACTCAATATGGTACGTGTGTCATTAATGAATTTAAGCAATCACCATCTTTAAGAAATAATATAAAAAATACAGATAACAATAAAAATTTTCAAAGAAATAGAAGAATATGCTACTAAAAAAGTTCAAGATATAGTGAATCGATAGTAGCTGATATATCCTTATTGTATAAGTCCCAAACTAACAATAATATATAATAATTTTATAAGGAGAATTGAGAAATGTTAAATGCTGAACCTATGATTAAGAAGATGAAAAATCAAAAAATCAATTATGATAGGGTATTGAAAAAACTGATTAGTCAATGGGAGCGTGAAGGCGTTCGCCCTAAAATTTTATTACATAGCTGTTGTGCACCTTGTAGCACATATACATTAGAATATCTATCTCAGTATGCAGATATTGCTATTTATTTCGCTAATCCTAATATTCATCCTAAAAATGAATACTTAAGACGTGCCAAAGTCCAAGCACAATTTGTAAAAGATTTTAATGAGAAGACTGGACATTCGGTAAAATATATTGAAGCTGATTATCAGCCATATGAATTTATGAAGATGGCGAAATCGCGTGGTCTTACTGATGAACCTGAAGGTGGAAAACGTTGTACAGCGTGTTTTGAGATGCGTTTAGAGCTTGTCGCAGAAGCAGCAGTGAAGTATGGATATGATTATTTCGGTAGTGCATTAACATTATCTCCTAAAAAGAATGCTCAATTAATTAACGAACTCGGCATGGAAGTTCAACGATTATACAATACATATTATTTACCTAGTGATTTTAAGAAAAATAAAGGTTATGAACGATCTATAGAAATGTGTAATGATTATAATATATTTAGACAATGTTATTGCGGATGTGTATTTGCAGCAATGGAGCAAGGTATTGATTTTAAAAAAATTAATCGAGAAGCTAAAACATTTTTAGAACAATTTTAAAAAGGAGTAAGAGAGAATGAGTTAAACATTCTTTCTTACTCCTTCGCTTTTATTTATAACATACGATGGATAAAACGCACAATAGCTAAAATAGCAATAACAAGGGCAGATAGTAGTCCAGCAATTTTTATACCTTTCTTCTCTTTTTCAGGTTCAGGATCTTTATTTTCCATCATTTCTAATAGTTCACGTTCAATTTCAAGATCCAAAGCTGTTTTCTTTTCACCATTGTAACCGATACTATTATCGTATTCTTGAGAAGATTTGGTGTCTTCAATGTTATGCTTATCTTTAGTTTGTGACTCTGTTTGTTTATTTTCTATAGTCATCAACATACCCTCCAATAGTACGTGCTACGAGTAATATTAGTATAGCGCACTACATATCGTTTAGTGAAATGTTTTAACGTCTAGCATCTAGTCCAATAATCTCACTGATATTACTATAATGATTTGCTTTTAAATATTTAGCAATATCTCGATTAATTTTTTTAGTTAAACCAGGGCCTTCTATCACGAGGGATGAGTAGATTTGTACAAGTGACGCACCATTTCGCATCATTTGAATAGTATCTTGTGCACTAAAAATACCACCTGTACCAATGATTAAAAATTCGCCATTCGTTTGTTGATAAGCCCATTTTACAAGTTCTAAATTACGTTTAAATAAAGGTCGACCACTTAAACCTCCGTCTTCTACTTTATTTGGAGAAGATAATCCACCACGTTGACGTGTGGTATTGGCTAAAATCATACCATCAAAGGTTTCTGTAATTTGAGGTAAAATAGTTTTAAAACCTTCAAGTTCTAAATCTGAAGTTAGCTTTAAAAAGATTGGGACATTCACTTCGTGTTGTGCTTTATAATCTGTTAAAGCATGACATAACATTGAAAATTCATCTTTATCATGGAAACTTTGTAAATTTTCAGTATTAGGTGAGCTAATATTCACAGTGAAAAATGATACATCTGCTTTAAATGCATCGATGACTTTAATATAATCTTGATAACGTTCTTCGTAAGGTGTCGTTTTATTAACGCCCACATTTAAACCTACAGGAATCGCGTAAGCATGACGTCTTAAATTCCATAAAGCTTTATTCATACCTATATTATTAAAGCCCATACGATTGATTAAGGCATCATCTTCAAGTAAGCGATACATACGCGGTTTAGGATTGCCATCTTGTGGTTTAGGTGTAATGCCACCAAGTTCAAGAGCACCGAAACCAGCATTTTCAAGTGCTTTAGGCACTTCACATGATTTATCAAAACCAGCAGCTAAACCAACTGGATTTTTAAATGTTATCCCTTTAATGTTTTGTGAAAGAGAGGGGTGTTCATATGTAAATAATTTATTTACAAAAGGTAGTAAAAAAGCATTTTTCTGAGTGAATTTTAAGGCATCTACTGTCAATCCATGTGCCTTTTCAGGTTCGATTTTGAATAAAAGAGGTTTAATTAATTTGTACATAATAATGCTCCATTTCATTGTATTTGAGGCTTACGATCCTCATTTAATATCATTGAAAAAACATTCCTTTAATAGACTAGCACGTTCGCTTAAAAATGAATAGTCTAATTTGAAAGTGTTTGAAAAATTGCCTAACTTTATATCATTTTGGAATGACAAAGGTTAAAGCACATCCATTTAGGTAATAGAATAGTAGATAAAGAATTGGACTAAGGAGGATAATTAATGAAATCAGAATGGAAAAATCAATTACCTTTAGAAGGTATTCAAGATATTTCACCAGTAAGCGGTGGAGATGTAAATGAAGCATTTAAAATTACAACAAACGATGATATATATTTTTTATTAGTTCAAAGAAATCGTAAATCCTCTTTCTACGCTGCCGAAATGGCTGGATTAGAAGCATTTGAAAAAGCAGATATTACAGCACCAAGAGTGATTGAAAATGGCGAAATTAATGGCGATGCGTATCTATTACTCAGTTATTTAGAAGAGGGCAGTAAAGGAAGTCAAAAAGAATTAGGACAACTTGTAGCCAAAATGCATAGTCATCAACAGTCAGAAGGTAAGTTTGGATTCGAGTTACCCTATGAAGGTGCTGATGTCTCATTTGATAATACATGGTCAGAGTCTTGGAGTGAAATTTTCGTAGAACGTCGTATGGACCATTTAAGAGATGAACTATTACGTAAAAATTTATGGAACGAAGAAGATAATAAAGTATACGAACAAGTACGTTCTGTTATGATTCATGAATTAGAAAATCATAACAGTAAACCGTCTCTTTTACACGGTGATTTATGGGGCGGTAATTATATGTTTTTAAAAGATGGACGTCCTGCTTTATTTGATCCAGCACCGTTATATGGAGATAGAGAATTTGACCTAGGTATCACTACTGTCTTCGGTGGATTTACACAAGAATTTTATAATGAATATGAAAAACATTATCCTTTAGGAAAAGGAGCAGAAAAACGTTTAGAGTTCTATAGATTATATTTATTCATGGTGCATTTAGTTAAATTTGGTGGTATGTATGCAAGTAGTGTGAATCGCTCAATGGATCAAATATTAGCCTAATAGAAAACTTCGGGTTAAGTCTTCTTAATCTGAAGTTTTTTATTTCGTCTTTAATGAAGTCATCATATCATTAGTGTTAAAACTAATAATGAAGTGGATGAATTAATGCATAAAGTGGAAGCATTAGGTGGTAAGGTGATTGATGAACCTAAGATTTTTCAAGGATATTATGGTGCAACATTTGCTGATCCAGATGGACATAAATATAATTTCTTAGTTTGTTAGTTCAATTAATTTTATAAAATACGCCAATCAATATACGCCCCAAAGTTAGAATGAGATCTAATGGTGGGGCGCATTTTTAATGAAAAAGTTATCATGAAGACGTTTTTTTATCTTTATATAGATTCATATAAATGATAGAAATAATGATTAAAATCGCGCCGGTTATGAATTTAGGCGTTAATGGTAAAGGGAAAAACGGGAAAGAAAATATAAACACAAATATAGGATTGAGGGTTCTTATAATATTCGCTTCACGAAACGAAATGTATTTCAAACCTTCATAAAATAATAAAAGTCCTATTACGCCACTACACAAAGCAGAAAGTAAAATAGAGAACAAGCCTATGCTTATATGTATGGTATGTAAATGATTAGTCACAATTAATATGATACCTAGCAACAAAGTAGAAGTCGCCTGATTGTATAGTAAGATGGTTTTAGAATCAATGTCTTTGACGGTCTTTTTAGCTAACATATTCGTTAGCGCAAAAAAGAATGTATAAGATAGGGTGGCAATCACACCTAATATACTGTTAAAATCACCTGAAAAATGAGTAATCAAGAATGAACCTATAACAGCAAAAATTATAGGAAGGGTATCGTTTTTGCACAACGTTTCATTTAGAAAGAGCACTGAAAGAAACAACGCAAATATAATATAAAATCTTCCTAATAATCCAACACTAACTGGATCTAACAAACTTAAACTTACATATTGGAGTAAAATACCTATTGTATTAGTAATACCTAAGAGCCATATAAATTTGTTATGATAGATTTTTATTTTACTTTTATCGAGTAATACAGTTATTAATAATATTAAAGTTGAAAACAAAGCATTAAAAAACTTGCTTGAGTAGGTGATAAATCAGTGAGTGAAAGTTTGTTTAATATTGGAGTTAAAGACATGATTGCTACGGAAATAATACTAAATAAATACCCTTTTTTAACTTTATTCATGGTATGCCCCTAAATATTTAAAAATTTCTTCATATAACCCATCTTGAAATGATAATAAATTTTTGTCTAATGGTTCTTTCGTAAGTATTCTTTCAGTAGTTTCTGAATATTTCGGTATATCTTTAAAATAGCTTACTTCAGCTTTTGTAATTGTAGTGGTATGGCCATTTGGTAGTATATAGTAACCTAAATAGTTTATATCACTTTCATTGATGACAGCGCCAGACTCTTCATAAGCCTCTCTGATAGCTGTCTCATTCATCGTTTCATTATGGTTTACCTTACCTCCTGTTAATTCCCATGCTCTTTTTTTATTTTTAACAAAAACAAGATGTCCTTGATAGGTTAAAACAATTAAAACAGAATCATATTTTGTAACTGTCTCATTAAATTGAAGTTTGATATGATTTATAATCATTTATATCTACCTCCTTTATGAGGTAGATATAACTGTAGAATCCAAAATTTTTATTAAAAACATTTAATATTTGATCAATTGATGAAATCAGTTTAAAACTGATTGAGTCGTTCTTAAAAGTCTTTCGTAGTTCAGTATTTCGTGAGACTACTTTAAAACCATATTTATTAGCTATCTTTTCTAAATCATTTACGCTATATTCCGTTTGATAACCAAATTTCCAAACTTTTAATAAAATTTTTATTTTCTTATCTAAAATACCAAACGAATATTTATTTGGTGTCATTAATATAAGGTGTCCATTAGTTTTCAATACTCTATACATTTCATTCATGACTTTATCAGGGTTTAGAAAATGTTCTATAACACCTAATGGAATAACTGTATCAAATGTATTTTGAGGGTAAGGTAAATTTTGAACATCTCCAATAACATACTTAAATTTGATTCCAGTTTTAATCATATACTCAGTTGCAATACTTTTTGCATTTTCAGAAATATCAATACCATGTCCTTCAATTTTATATTTCTTAATAAGTTTGAATAGGATGGCCCTATCCCTGCATCCAGCTTCTAATACTTTATCGCATGGACTAAAATAATATTCATTATAAATAAATATTTTTAATTTATCTTTTGCTCTTTCAATTCTTGATGGTGGGAAATTATATGATTCTTTGTTGTTAGAAAACTTCCATACATTTTCCCAATGGTGTTTACTTGATACTTTATTCATAGATGCACCTTCTTAGTTGTTTTATATATTATTATATATTTATTTTATATAATATCATAATTATTATCGTGATAAGTTATGATGTTTGATTCTATACCTGAATATATCTTATAAATAAACATTTGTGGCTTGAACTATTCTACGATAGACTATGAAATATATTTGTTGAGTGGCATATAGAATCAGTCGCATAAACGAACATAAGTGAGCAATCACTTCATTAAGTAGTTTTAATTATTAAAATCAAAGAACTACTTTATAGTTTCCCTAGGAAAGGGTTTCAACAAAATGAACTGTGTTTCAATTAAGAACTTTACTCAAAATATGGACATAAAAAATCTGCCCTCAAAGTCAGAACTTTGAAGGCAGTCTAAGTCTTGATAATAAAATTTTAGTTTTCTTGAATGTTGCCGTATTCTTCTCTTAAGGCATACACTTTATCAGGTGTCACGTCTTGACCAAGTGGATCGACAACTTTCATAGTTGAGAACGTATGAAGGACTTGGCCTCTAATCATTCCCAAATATTCTTGTCTTAATTGATGTTGTTCTTGTTTTTCTTCAACGCTCAAACTTTCAACTTTTTCTTTATTTGCTAATTGATTAATTCTTTCTAATAATTCTCTCATTATTTCTTCCTCCTAATTGGTATGAGCTGGAAAATGGGGTGTAATATATGTTCCAACTTCTTCTATAAGTGCTTCGATATCACGATCATTATTTGTAAATCTTAAGATAATATGATTTGTATTAATGGATTCATAAGCTTTTAATATTTGTAGTAAATTTTTACGTCCAGTACGGAAACCACCTTTGATTGGTTTAACGGTTTCGTTTGGATTTTGGGATAAATCAATCATTAGGATATTCATAAACGGTTTGAATCGGTCAGTCCCACTGTGCCAAGCTTCAACTAATTTCTTTTGATCTTGAAAAGGTTGGGCGTAAAATAGCCAACCATCCATATGCTGTTGTAACCAGGAGATGGACTGTCTTGAGTAGCCTGTACCAAACATCGGAATCGTACGATGTTTAGGCAATACTTGTAACCCAGAATCTTCATATAATTCAAAAATCGAATTTGAAATTTGGGGTGAATGTGATTGCCAAAGCGCTCTTAATGATTGAACGGTTGTTTGATAACGTTCTGTTAATGCACTTTCATCTACTTTAAATGCAGGGAATTCAAAAGCGCGATCACCGGTAGCCATACCGAGTAATAAACGTTGATTGGAAATAAGATCAAGCGAGGCTGCTGATTTAGCTAAATGGATAGGATGACGTAGTGTTGCCACAATACTGCTGGTCCCAAGTGCAATTTTTGAGGTAAACGCACTTAAATACGTTAGGAAAACAAATGGGTCGTAATTTTCAGTTACGGGTCCTAAATGAGGACTATAAAGTGGATTATCTCTCACGAATAAACTTGTAAATCCTAATCGTTCAGCTTGTTGTGCAAACTTCACTTGTTCATTAAAATCAATATGCTCTTTATTTTTACTATCAAATGGTAGGGATAGACCTAATGTTAATTTATGATTTTTAAAGGTACGTTTAAAACCCTCATGATTTTCTATCTTGGACATATCACCCCTCCTAACTAAATTTTATCTAAGCAACACTTATCATCTAAACAACAAGTGTTGTTTATAATATAACGTAAATCATCATTTTATGCAAGTCGCATGCTTTTCTATAAAATAACACTTACAATCATTAAGACTGTAAGTGTTGTTTATAGAATTATAGATTTGTAATATGGTGAAGTAAAAACGGTAAGTTTTGATCAATAAATTGCTCAGCACTTAGTTCGCTTGTATCTAACCAATGTCTTGCCAACCCGCATAAACCAGCGGCTAAAAAACTTGCGCTATTTTCAATAATACTAGAATCGTGTTCGGGATATTTATGTTGTAACATAAGGGTAAAAATAGCTTCCAACTCGTTGTTAATGCATTTATGAGCATGGTTACAAAATGTCTCACGATTGAGCTTGCAAGCATTTTGTACATTTTCCAAATAATATGCTATCGAGACAAATAATTTAGAGATAATCTGACCATTGAGCGTTTTTGAAATAGACAACGCTTCTTTAATATCTTTAAGAATAGTCATTGATAATGAATAATCTAATATTTCATATTTATCATTAAAGTGTGCATAAAATGTAGCCCGATTAACAGTAGCACGGTCAGTAATATTTTTTACTGTAATTTGGGTCATTTCTTTTTCTTGTGACACATTTAGAAATGCTTCTACGAGTAATTGTTTTGTACGTATGACTCTTGGATCAACTTTATTGCTTGGCACAAAGACACCCCTTTCATTTTAAAATGTGATTACTTTAAATTATTAAACGAACAAAGAAGGTTGTCAAAGAGTATGATTACTCTTTTTATTTTAAGCTATTATAATAGAAGAAACTCGTTTTTTCTTTTT
>NZ_PPQE01000030.1:156420-357220 GCF_002901845.1 Staphylococcus hominis subsp. hominis | reverse complement strand
TACATATATATTGTTGGTCAAAATTCTTAAAATATCCATAAAACCAGAAAAATTTAAGAAAATGATAAAATAAATATTCTGAAAATTTAGAAAATGTGTTATAGTATTTTTTATCATTACTTAATACAACAACAAAATATTATAGGAGGTATAAGAATGACAACAGAACTTAGAAAAATAAGCGTTGGAGATTTTATTTTTAGAGTACTTTCCGGAGTGGCTATTGGGATTGTGGTAGGTTTAGTACCGAATGCCATTTTAGGTGAAATCTTTAAAGCACTTATGCATCACCATCCTATTTTTGCAACATTACTACATGTTGTTCAAGCATTACAATTTACTGTACCAGCATTAGTAGGTGCGTTAATTGCAATTAAATTTAATATGACTCCTCTTGCGATTGCAGTCGTATCAAGTGCAGCTTATGTAGGAAGTGGCGCTGCTCAATTTAAGAATGGGGCTTGGATTATTGCAGGTATTGGTGACCTCATCAATACGATGATTACTGCAGCAATTGCAGTTTTATTTATTCTACTTATTGAAAAACGTGTAGGAAGTATGGCATTGATTGTTTATCCAACAATTGTTGGAGGTCTCTCAGCTACTATTGGTGTGCTCATCCTACCATATGTACATACTATAAATATTGCGATTGGTAATATGATTAATAGTTTCACTGAATTACAACCTGTATTGATGTGTATGTTAATATCAATGGTATTTAGTTTTATTATTATTTCTCCATTATCAACAGTAGCTATCGCTATTGCCATTGGTATTACAGGTTTAGCAGCAGGTTCAGCTTCAATTGGTATTTCAGCTACTGAAGCTGTTTTACTTATTGGCACAAGTCAAGTAAATCGTGTCGCAGTACCAATTTCTATTTTCTTTGGTGGCGTGAAAATGATGATGCCAAATATGGTGAAATATCCAATTATTATGTTACCTATTTTGATTACCGCAGCGATTTCTGGTGTAGTGGGTAGTCTTATCGGTATTGCTGGAACAAAAGAATCTGCAGGATTTGGATTTATTGGCATGATTGGGCCGATTAGTGCATTTAAATTTTTACATGTCGATTCAGCCGTTATGAGTATCATCCTAATTATTATTGGTTTTTTTGTTGTACCTTTAGTAACAGCATTTATACTAGATGTTATTTTACGCAGAGTCTTAAAATTATTTACAAATGATATTTACAAATTTATGGGATAAACGTATTAAGCCTGGGACATGATGAATTGTCTCAGGCATTTTTAAATTTAAATGATAAACGTCAATAATGTTACAATAAAATAGAAAAAAGATTAAAAGGATGAAGGGTTAATGGCGAAAAAAATTGAAGCTTTAGCATTAAAAACAGCAGAATTAACACGACGTACACATGAACTAGGCATTCCAGTGATGATATTATTTGAAGGTGTACCTGCATCTGGGAAGACGCGCTTATCTAATGAGTTATTATTAAATTTAGATGCGAAGTATACACAATTTATTGCGACACAGTCACCTAAACAGGATGATTTAAGATATCAATTTTTACAAAAATATTGGAATACCTTACCTAAAAAAGGTGATATAAATATTTATTTTAGAAGCTGGTATTCTCATTATCTAGATTATAGAGAAAATAAAATTAAACACGACAAATATAAAAACTATGATGTACTCAAACAACAAATTTCTTCTTTTGAAAATATGCTTAAACGAGATCACTATGAAATCATTAAGTTTTTCATAGAAATTAATGAAGAAAAGCGTCAAGAACATATTCAACAAACCAAAGATAACCCATTGACGCGTTGGAAAGTTCAAGAATATAGTAATGTACTTCCAACAGATATTTACCTTAAAGATATGCGTCAATTTATAAAAAATGATAAAGCATGGGAAATCATTGATTATACCGAAAGAGAAAAAGCAATCGAAACAATGTATGAACATATTATCAAACGTCTTGAAACAGCGATTGAGAAGCATGAGCAAAAAGAAGAACAGCGAGACGGTAAATTTCATTCTAATTTTAAAACACACCTTTTTGATAGAAAGGTGGATAAAGTAAAAAAAGATGAATATAAACAGCTCATCGAGGAATTACAAAATCGTATGAGAGAAATTCAATTCGCTTTATATGATAGAAAGATTCCACTTATTTTAGTATTTGAAGGTATGGATGCAGCTGGTAAAGGTGGAAATATTAAACGAATTAGAGAAAAATTAGATCCAACGGGTTATCGGGTGAATGGAATTAGTGCCCCTACAGATGTTGAATTAAAACATCATTATTTATGGCGATTTGCGAAGGAAATGCCAAGAACAGGGCACATCGAATTATTCGATAGAAGTTGGTATGGTCGTGTATTGGTAGAGCGTGTCGAAGGTTTTGCTACTATCGATGAATGGCAACGTGCATATGATGAAATAAACGCATTTGAGAAAATGTGGACAGATGAAGGAGCAATTATTTTAAAATTCTTCCTTACATTAGATAAAGAAGAACAATTAAAACGTTTTAAAGATCGTCAAGAAAATGTTAATAAACAATGGAAAATTACAGATGAAGACTGGCGAAATAGAGAAAAATGGGATTTATACGTGGAATCAAGTCACGATATGGTTGAGAAAACAAATACATCCTATGCACCATGGCTTGTTGTCCCTGCTGATCATAAAAAAACCTCTCGTATTGAGATACTAAAATATATTATTCGTAATTGTGAAAAGGTACTTTGGGGAGTAAAAGATTATTAAAAATAAATAAGGAAACTTAATACGTGCAAGCTCTTGTTTTTTATCAAAAGTAAAGAATTTAAATAGCCAATTACATTTTAAAAATATTACAGTAATGTAACAAAATATTAATTTGTAATATGACTAATGACGTTAAAGTATTGTGAATTTTGTAAGAAAGTATTGTAAAACGTTAATTTATAATAAAAATAAACTCCATATTGATAGATTTTATATATTACAGGAAGTATTTAATATATTTCAATATTACAAAATGATGGGTTAATTGTAATTTTTTGTAAAATAAGCGTAATACTATTCTACAAATTTTGTGTTATAGTAGCTATTGTCAAAAGTTAAACAACAAATCAAAACAGAAATTAATCTTAAATAAAGAATGAAACATAACGAAAATATATATTTCAATTTTGGAGGAATTATTTATTATGAAAAAGACAGTAATCGCTTCGTCATTAGCAGTAACTTTAGGTTTAACAGGATATGCTTTAACAAACGATCACAGTGCACATGCATCTGAACAAACAACTAACTATTCACATTTAGCTGATTTAGCTCAAAATAACCCATCTGAATTAAATGCTCACCCAGTACAAGCTGGTGCATACAACATTTCATTCGTACAAGATGGTTTCAAATATACTTTCACTTCAAATGGTAACACTTGGTCTTGGAACTACACTTACACTGGTGGTGCTGATACAGCTCAATCAACTACTGACTACACTGATTCTTATAATCAAGCTTCAACTCAATCAGTAAGTTCAAATAATCAAGCTAGCACTTCAAATGTAAAAGCTGTTTCAGCTCCAGTACAAAGAACGTCTAGCTACAGTAACTACAGTGCTCGTACGACTTCATACTCAGCACCAAAAACTACTTCATACTCAACTGCTTCAACTGGTGGATCAGTTAAAGCCCAATTCTTAGCTAACGGTGGTACTGAAGCTGCTTGGAATGCTATCGTAATGCCGGAATCTGGTGGTAATCCAAATGCTGTTAACCCAATTGGTTACAGAGGTTTAGGTCAAACTAAAGAAGCTTGGGGTACTGGTTCAGTAGCTACACAAACTCAAGGTATGGTTAACTATGCTAAATCACGTTACGGCTCATGGGATGCAGCAATTGCTTTCCGTCAAGGCCACGGTTGGTGGTAAGATTTAAATCGATAACTGGATAGGACATCGAGTTATCAAGTAAGAGAACGACATTGTCGTTCTCTTTTTTTTATCTTTTTTAAATAATATAAGCTTATTTTCTTGATGAATACATATAAAACGACTTTCTTTTAATGGTGAACAGTTTTAATTATAATGAACATAACTATATTGAAAGAGGGTGATGCGATATGGAAATTAAAAAATTAATAACGTTAGGTGTATATCATAGTGTATATTGGTCGGTTACTCAAATGTCGCTATCTCACTTATTTACAAAAGTGCCTAGTTCTTTTTTTGATACATATCATCATTGGTTTAAAACATTTCCTTTTGAACAAGGTGGGCAGTTATGGAATCGTCTTTTTCTTATTAATAGATGGAAAGGGTATATTCCAGAAGGAGAATCCCTAAATAAAAATGTTTATAATAAGCATGTTTTGAAACCACTAACTCAAGAAAGTGTTTATAAAATGATTATCGAAATGAGACGAGCTGAATTAGTACATTGGCTTTCTATACTGCCAGTTATTGTCTTTGTAAAAGCACCTAAATGTATTAAAACAATAAATATACTATATGCTTTATTAGCAAATGTACCGATTATATTGACACAACGTTATAATCGACCAAGATTAGAGAGATATTACCAATTAAAGTACAAGAGAGGTATGGATGATGGCGAATAAAACAATTGTCGTTATTGGCGGTGGATTAGGAGGTATATCAGCTGCTATACGTTTAGCGCAAAGTGGTTATCACGTAGATTTATTTGAAAAAAATACACATATAGGTGGTAAAGTGAATCGATTAGAAACCGAAGGATTTGGTTTCGATTTAGGCCCTTCTATCCTAACTATGCCTTATATTTTTGAAAATTTATTTTACCATAGTAATAAAGAAATGGCAGATTATGTGACAATTGAACGCTTACCACTTCAATGGCGTAGTTTTTTTACAAATGGTAAAGTGATTGACTTATATGAAGATTTAGAACAGACGGAAAATAAGAATAGCCATTTAACAGACTATGATATTCAGCAATTATCTAATTTTCTAAATTATGCAGAAAAAATACATCGATTTACTGAAGATGGATACTTCGCTTTAGGTTTAGATACGGTAACGGACATTCTTAAATATCAGGGTCCTTTTAAATCTTTAAAAGGTGTAGATTATTTTTCAACAATGCAACAAGCGATTAATCGATATATAAACAAACCTGAACTTCAAGATATGTTAGGATATTTTATCAAATATGTTGGATCGTCTTCATATGATGCACCTGCTGTATTAACTATGTTAGTACATATGCAGTATGAACAAGGATTATGGTATGTCAAAGGTGGTATTCATCATTTAGCCAATGCTTTAGAACGACTTGCTGAAGAGGTAGGGGTTCAGATTCATAAAGGTATTGACGTAACAAGCATTGATACCTATTTCAATCAAGTCATAGGGGTAAGACTTGATAATGGTCAGCACATTCATGCTGATTACATTGTCTCTAATAGAGAAGTCATACCAACGTATCGAGATCTACTTCATTTTTCTGATAAAAAGTTGGAAAATTTAGAAAAAATATTTGAACCCGCCAGTTCTGGTTATGTGATGCATTTAGGTGTTAATACATCTTATCCTCAATTGGCTCACCACAACTTCTTATTTTCAAATGATTCTAAACAAAATTATTATGAAGTTTTTCATGAGAAGGTGTTACCACAAGACCCTACCATTTATCTCGTTAATAGTAATAAAACGGACGAAGCACAAGCTCCTAAGGGATATGAAAATTTAAAAGTATTACCGCATATTCCGTATATCCAAGATCAACCGTTTACTAAAGAACAATATGATGAATTTCGAGAAAGAGTTTTAGATAAACTAGAAAACATGGGTTTAACCAATTTAAGAGAACATATTATTTATGAAGATGTATGGACACCTCATGATATTGAGAGCAATTACGCATCGAATAGAGGTGCCATTTATGGAGTAGTGGCAGATAAAAAGAAAAACAAAGGTTTTAAATTTCCTAAACAAAGTCAATATTTTGATAATTTATTCTTTGTTGGCGGTTCTGTCAACCCAGGTGGAGGTATGCCAATGGTAACACTGAGTGGACAACAAGTAGCAGATAAAATTAATGCCATAGAAGAGGCGAAATTATTAAAATATCAGCCTTAAGGAGACACTCAATGATGAAACGATTAGCTAAACTATTATACCCATTACTCGGTGCTTCAATAGCGAGCGGATACTTTATGTATAATCGTCAACGACTACTTCAATATAATAAAAAAACAACTAAGAAAAATTATCCATCTATCAGTATTATTATTCCGGCTAGAGATGAAGAAGTTCGATTACCACGCTTATTGACGAGCTTAAATCAACAGTCTATCTCTCCAGAAATTATTGTGATGAATGATGGATCTAAAGATAATACTAGAGTAGTAGCATTATCTTACGGTGCTAAAGTAATAGATGTCGTAGAAGGTGACGATGCACGATGGTATGGTAAATCGTTTGCTTGTTATCAAGGTGTTCAGTATGCAACGTCAGATATTTTTATCTTTATAGATGCTGATGTACAGCTATTAGATTCACATGCTTTAGAATCTATATTACAAGCTTATGAAAACCAATCATATCGTGGACTATTAAGTATTCAACCCTATCATCTCGTCAAAAAAGCATATGAACAGTTTTCAGCTTTATTTAATTTGATGACAGTTGTTGGAATGAATCAATTTTCAAGTTTATCTCATCATAAGCAAACATTAGCATTTGGTCCAGTTACAGTAATGAAGAAAGAGGATTACGTTTTAACCCAAGGTCATAAAAATGCTGAATGTCATATTATTGAAGGATTTGCTCTTGCTCAAGCTTTCTCGAAATATAATCTACCTGTATCCTGTTATGAAGGTAAAGGGTTTGTAGGATTTAGAATGTATGAAGAAGGACCTAAATCTTTGATACAAGGTTGGACAAAACATTTTGCGACTGGTGCTTCTGGAACTGAGGGTACGATTATGTTTATGATTATGACATGGATGATGGGCATAACATTTAGTCACATCTTATTGTTGCTCAGTTTTGTTACGAAAACCGTAACAAAAAAATGGGCAGGATTGTCTTATGTTTTATATCTTATTCAATTTATAAGACTACATAAGCGTGTAGGGAATTTTTCAATATTATTTTTAATCATGAATCCATTATTATTTATAGTGTTTGTATTTGTATTTATAAATTCATATTGCCAGACACATTTTACTAAAAACGTAAGATGGAAAGGGCGTACTTTTAAAATTAAGTAAACATGTAAAGTATAACAGGGGGACGCTTCATGAGTTTTGTAGAAGAAAGTTATCAGTACTGTCATAAAATAATGAAAGATTATTCTAAAAGTTTTTCATTTGCATTTGATTTATTACCAGAGCGACAACGACGAGCTATTTGGGCGATTTATTCCGTGTGTCGGATTATTGACGATAGTATTGATATTCACCAAGATGTCGATTATTTATATAAAATTAAACAGGACGTAAAACGTATCGAGCGTCAATCAGATATTCAAAAATCGTTTGAAAGTGATCAACATATTATGACTGCTTTTGCAGATACAGCTCAAACATTTCCAATGAATTACGATGCATTATATGAATTAATAGATACTGTTATGAACGATCAATACTTTACAATGTTTGATACTGATGATGCCTTAATGGAGTATTGTTACGGCGTCGCTGGAACAGTTGGTGTATTACTTATACCTGTATTATCTACTTCGCCTACAAAAGAAACATATGAAAATGGAAAACAACTAGGGGAAGCTTTACAACTAACAAATATACTTCGAGATGTAGGTGAAGATTATCACAACGGACGTGTTTATTTAAGTATCGAACGATTAGAACAATGTGGCGTATCAATGGATGATGAAATGAATAGTGGCCCTTCTGAAAGATATAAAAAATTGTGGGAATATTATGCAACGATTGCAGAGAATGACTATGAAGCGGTACTTAATCATCTAGATGTGTATGACAAAGAAGCACGTTTTATTATAGAATTAGCAGCTCGCGTATATAAAAGCATTCTTGATGAGACAAGGAAAGCGAATTACACATTTAGTCAGCGTGTTTACGTTTCCAAATGGAAAAAGAATCATATTTATCGTGAATTAAAGAAAGAATATAAAGTAAAAGAATAGGTGGGAAGTTTATGGATATTGCCGTTATAGGCGCAGGAATCACTGGATTGGCGTCAGCAGCACGATTAGCTTCACAAGGACATCATGTGACAATATTTGAGAAGAATGGAAAAGTTGGAGGAAGAATGAACCAACTTAAAAAAGATGGTTTTACTTTTGACTTAGGTCCAACTATTGTTATGGTACCTGATGTATATAAAGCTATATTTGAGGAGTGCGGCAAACACTTTGAAAATTATATTGATATGCACCAATTGTCACATATTTTTGATATCTATTTTTCAGATAAAGATAAAGTAAGTGTCTCTACAGATTTACCTCAATTAAGTCAGACTTTAGAAGCGATTGAACCAGGTTCTACACATGGATTTATGTCATTTTTAACAGATGTCTATAAACGTTATGACATTGCACGTAAGTATTTCTTAGAGCGCACTTTCCGCAAACCAAGTGAATTTTATAATCCGATTGCTTTATATAGAGGCATGAAATTAAGAACACTTGGTAAAGCAAATCATCTTATTGATAGCTATGTTAAAAATGAAAAGATTCGTAAATTACTTGCTTTTCAAACACTATATATAGGGATCGATCCAAAGCAAGGTCCTTCAATTTATTCAATTATCCCAATGATAGAAATGATGCATGGCGTATATTATATCAAAGGTGGTATGTATAGCTTTGCTAAAGGTCTTCATCGTCTTACACAAGATTTAGGAGTCAGTATTGAATTAAATTCAGACGTTCAAGAAATTATTATAGACCCTAAATTTAAACGTGCGGATGGTTTAAGAGTGAACGGAGATATTCGTCGTTTTGATAAAGTATTATGTACGGCAGACTTCCCATATGCAGCGCAACATCTTATGCCAAGTCATTCTCCACTTAAAAAATATACACCTGCTAAGATAGATAAAATGGATTATTCATGTTCTGCATTTTTAATTTATGCAGGAATAAACAGAGATTTGAAAGATAAAGTTCATTTGCATAATGTGATTTTTGCTGAAGATTTTAGAGGGAATATTGACGATATCTTTGAAGGAAGATTGCCGAAAGACCCTTCTATATATCTTTATTTCCCCTCCGTTGAAGATGAGGAATTGGCTCCTGAAGGAAAAACAAGTATGTACATTTTAATGCCAGTACCTGAGCTTAAAACAGGTCAAATCGACTGGAACAATCCAGCCATAATTGAACAGGTTAAAAATGAAATTTACAAAAAAACAGAAACAATTGAATCACTTAAAGGATTACGTAACGATATCGTATCCGAAACTATTTTTACACCCTTAGATTTTGAAACACATTATAATGCTAAATTCGGTACAGCCTTTGGATTAATGCCTACTTTAGCACAAAGCAATTATTACCGTCCGCCTAACGTGTCCCGTGATTATAAAGATTTATATTTTGCAGGCGCAAGTACACATCCAGGCGCAGGCGTACCCATTGTATTAACAAGTGCTAAAATAACAGCAGAGGCTATGTTAGAAGATATAAAAAATATGAAATAGAATAAATAAATCTGAAAATTGACAATTATCAGTGTAATGTTAAAATAAGACTTAATACGTAAGAACTTATCGAGAGAAGTGAAGGGATTTGGCCCAATGAAACTTCAGCAACAGGCTTCATAAATATAAAGTACTGTGCTAATTCCAAGAGGATAATAAATAACCTCAAAGATAAGTGACATATATCTTATGAAGCTATATGCCACACAAAAGTGGTATATAGTTTTTTATTTAAGGAGGAATAACATGGTTATTTCAAAAAGATTAGCAGCCATTCCTGATAGCTATTTTGGAAAAACGATGGGCCGTAGAGTAGAACATGGCCCTTTACCACTTATTAATATGGCAGTAGGCATTCCCGATGGTGAAACACCAGAAGGTATTATTGAGCATTTTTCTGAAGCGATTCGCATTCCTGAAAATCAAAAATATGGTGCCTTTCATGGTAAAGAATCATTTAAAGAGGCCATTGTTAATTTTTACCAACGTCAGTACAATGTGACATTAGATAAGGAAGATGAAGTATGTATTTTATATGGTACAAAAAATGGATTAGTAGCGTTACCTACATGTGTTGTTAATCCTGGAGAAAATGTGCTACTTCCAGATCCTGGATATACAGATTATTTAGCAGGAGTGATGCTTGCAGATGCCAATCCTGTTCCATTAAATTTAGATCCTCCAGATTATTTGCCAAATTGGGATAATGTAGATAAGAGAGTACTAGACAACACAACGCTTGTTTATTTAACGTATCCCAATAATCCAACAGGATCAACGGCTACAAAAGAAGTATTTGATGAAGCAATTGAACGATTCAAAGGTACAAAGACAAAAATCGTGCACGACTTTGCTTATAGTGCTTTTGGCTTTGATGCTAAAAATCCAAGCATACTTGCTTCAGAACACGGTAAAGATGTCGCCATTGAAATTTTCTCACTTTCAAAAGGATATAATATGTCAGGTTTCAGAGTAGGGTTTGCAGTAGGAAATAAAGACATGATTCAAGCATTAAAGAAATATCAAACGCATACAAATGCTGGAATGTTTGGTGCGTTACAAGATGCAGCGACGTATGCACTTAATCATTATGATGAATTTTTAGAAGAACAGAATGAAACATTTAAACGGCGTCGAGATAAGTTTGAAGCAAAATTAAGTGAAGCCCATCTACCATTTGTGCATTCTAAAGGCGGTATCTATTCATGGTTACGTACACCTCCAGATTATGATAGTGAAACCTTTGAACAATATTTATTAAAAGAGAAATCTATTTTAGTTGCTCCAGGTATACCATTTGGTGAAAATGGAAAACATTACGTGCGTATCTCACTTGCATTAGACGATAAATGGTTAGAAGAAGCAGCTAGTAGATTAATGGACCTAGCTGATATGTATAAAGCAAAGCATAGTTAAAAAATTATGAAGGAAGATGATCAATATATGACCAAAATTAAAATTATGAGTGTAAGAGATGAAGATATACCATATATTAACGAGTGGGCGAAACAAAACAATGTTGATGTTGATTTAACCAAAGAAATGTTAACAGAGACAACAGTTGATACTGTAAAAGGATTTGATGGTCTATCGTTATCTCAACAACATCCAATTTCAGAAGAGGTTTTTGCGAAATTGAAACAATATGGAATTAAGCAAATTGCACAACGTAGTGCAGGATTTGACACGTATGACTTAGATTTAGCTACTAAATACGACATCATTATCTCAAATGTACCCTCGTATTCTCCAAGTTCAATTGCTGAATTTGCTGTTACACAAGCTATCAATATTGTAAGGTATCAAAAACGTATTCAACATAAAGTGCGCAATTATGATTTTCGTTGGGAACCTTCTATATTATCACAATCTATCCGAGATTTAACTGTGGCAGTAATTGGTACTGGACGCATCGGTTCGATTGTGGCAGAAATTTTTGGAAAAGGTTATAACAGCAAGGTTGTTGCTTATGATCCATTTCCAAATACCGCTTTAGCAAAATTCGTTGATTATAAAGATACATTAGAAGCAGCAATTAAAGAAGCTGATATTGTTACCGTGCATATTCCAGCTACGAAATATAATCATCATTTGTTTAATAATGTTGTTTTTTCAAACTTTAAAAAAGGTGCCGTATTTGTGAATGCGGCAAGGGGATCAATTGTAGATACACAAGCTTTACTTTCTGTTATAGATAGTGGTCGAATTAAAGGGGCTGCATTAGATACATATGAATATGAAAGAGGGTTATTCCCAGGTGATTATCGTGGAAAAGAGATAGATGATGTATTGTTAAAGCAACTTATCAAAAGAGAAGATATTATTTTAACACCACATATTGCTTTCTATACAGAAGCGGCCGTCAAAAATCTCATAGTAGGTGCACTTGATGCAACTATGGATGTTTTAACTAGTGGTACGACTAAACTAAGAGTAAATTAAAATAAAAAAAGTTGGAGCGTTACCTCCAACTTTTTTATTATTCTTTAACATCATAGCCTTGATCTTCAATAGTATCATGTAAATCTTTCGTTGAAACGAGTTCATCATTATAATCTACACGAACTTCGTTTTTATCAAGGTCTACTTCAGCAGTTCTTACACCATTAATTTTAGCTAATGCTGATTCGATTGTATTTTTACAATGGTCACAACTCATACCATCTACTTTAATGACTTTATTAATCATTGATTGTCACCTCCGAGTATTTCATAATGACTATACCCATATTTTACGCTTTTTAAATTTTTATGAAAGTATAAAGCTTAAAATTCATTTATAATTTCATTCGTTTTAGACGTAATGCATTAGTTACAACGCTTACAGAACTTAATGCCATCGCTGCACCAGCAATCCATGGAGCGAGTAAGCCCATTGCAGCAATAGGAATACCAGCAGCATTATAACCGAACGCCCAAAAAAGATTCTGTTTGATATTTCGAATGGTTTTATGACTTGCGTGAATCGCTTTAGGAACTAAAGCAATGTCTCCACCTAAGATAGTAATATCAGCCGCTTCAATTGCAACTTCAGTACCTGTTCCCATGGCAATACCAATATCTGCTTGAACTAAAGCAGGTGCATCATTAATACCATCGCCAACCATCGCAACGTTCTCACCTTTATCTTGAAAATGAGCAACATGTTTAGCTTTATCTTCCGGAAGAACATTGGCGATCACATGATCAATACCAACTTCATTTGCGATAGCTTGAGCTGTAGAGTGGTTATCACCTGTAATCATTACCGTACGTAAATTCATGTCTTTTAGTTCTTGAACCGCAACTTTGGCTTCAGATTTAACAGTGTCTGCTACAGCAATATAACCACGTAATATCTGATCATATGCAATCAACATGACGGTTTGTCCTTTTTGTTCAATTTGGGTGATTTCATCTAATAAAGATGTTGTATCAATATGATGATTTGACATTAATGACCGGTTGCCTATGAATAATGTCTTATTATTGATTATAGCTTTAATACCATGACCTGGTAATGTTTCATAGTGCTCTATATTTGTTAAAGTAAGCTGTTTTGTTTTAGCGTACTTAACAATCGCGGTTGCTAAAGGATGTTCAGAATTATTTTCAGCAGAAGCTACATATCGTAATAAAGTATCATCACCTTTAAAGTAAGTCACTTCTGGTGTACCATGTGTCAACGTACCCGTTTTATCAAATACCACTGTATCAATTTGATGAGTACGTTCTACATATTCGCCACCTTTAAACAAGATACCTTCTTCTGCTGCACGTCCTGTACCAACCATAATAGAAGTTGGCGTTGCAAGTCCTAATGCGCATGGACAAGCAATCACTAATACAGAGATCATGGCAACGAGTGCATCTTCAAATTGACCAGGATGAACGAAAATAATCCATATGATAAAGACGAGTACGGCAATACCAATAACAATAGGTACGAAATAGCCAGAAATCATATCTGCTAAACGTTGAATAGGTGCCTTTGAACTTTGGGCTTCTTCAACTACTTTAATAATATTAGATAAAGCGGTATCTTGACCTACTTTTGTTGCTTGAACGGTAATGACACCATTTTTATTTAGTGTTGCACCAATCACTTCATTATCAACTGTTTTATCTATAGGCATGGATTCTCCAGTTAGCATGGATTCATCTACGGTTGTTGTCCCTTTAATGACTTTTGCATCTACTGGAATTTTTTCTCCTGGTTTAACAAGTAAGGTGTCTCCAACTTGAACATTTTGAAGCGGAACCATTGTTTCTGTTCCATCATCTTTAATGAGACGTGCTTCTTTGGCTTGTAAATTTAATAATTGATTTAAAGCATGTGTTGTTTGTGATTTTGCACGTGCTTCTAAATACTTGCCAAATAAAATTAAAGTGATTAAAACAGCACTGGTTTCAAAATAAAGGTGGGGCTGTGCGTTTGAGTCTAATAACCATTTACTCATTTCATAAATACTATAGAAATAAGCTGCACTCGTACCAAGTGCTACAAGAACATCCATATTGGCACCACCATTACGTAAATTCTTGTATGCGCCAACATAAAATTGCCATCCTATAATAAATTGAATGGGAGTGGCTAAGATAAATTGAAACCAAGGATTCATAAATATTTCAGGTAACGGTACATTAAATAAATGAACAAGCATAGTTAAAAGTAATGGAAAAGCTAATATTGCTGAAATAATGAGTTTATTACGTTTTCTTTTTAATTCTTGAACTTTACGAGAAGCTTGTTCTTTTTTTGATTGTTTAGGTTTAGCATCATAGCCGAGATGTTGTATTCGTCCAATGAGCGTATCAACATCAGTTTGACCTGGATAATAATCGATTGTTGCTTGTTCTGTGGTTAGATTGACTGTTGCTTGCTTAACGCCTGTTGTTTTATTTAATACTTTTTCAATACGATTAGAACAAGCAGCACACGTCATACCTATAACGTCTAGTTCACTTTTATCTGTTTCAACGTCATATCCTAATTTTTGAATCGTTTTAATAAAATCGCTTACTTCATATTGATCGTTAGGATAATCAATGGTTGCTTTTTCAGTTGCTAGATTCACTTGAGCATGAACGCCATCTATTTTATTCAATCGTTTTTCAATACGATTAGAACAAGCGGCACATGTCATACCAATGATATTCAAGGTGATTTGATGATTTTGAGTCATATGTTCGACCTCCTACCACCTTCAATATACCCCCTTAGGGTATATTAGTCAATGATCTTGCTTAATAAAAAAAGAACAATGTTACTCTAAATAAAATGAGTATATTGTTCTCTTATTCATAATAGCTATTCATATTAAAAGAAATCAGAGGGTTTAAAATGGCTTAAATCTAAATCTTTAAAATTATTGAAGTTAGGATGAGTGATAGATCGTACAAGTTCACCACTTTTAGCTTCATTATAGTATTGGTTGGCTTCATTCATTAAATCATGATCTTGAACTGTTTTTACAATCCCTAAAATGATGAGAATGGTAATGATACCCTTTAGAATGCCTTTCATGTTGTAACACTCCTTTTTATCTTTATCTCTATATGAGACGCTTTTTAGATTAATTATATTATAAAGACTCTATGTTAAAATTTCATGCATCTCTAGTACGGACTTTGTATCATTCAAAAGTAGTAAGCATAATCATTTTGTTTTAAAAATTAAAGAAATGGGAACGGTTAAGTAAATAAAGAAGGAGTGAAGAGGTATGGACTTATTAAATTTTCATAAAAAAATTAAAGGTTATACACAAGAAAAACAACCAGGTTCTGAAAAAGATATGAATCCTAGACCTATTGCTGAAATGGAAGAATACAAGGCAGGCGGTAAACTAAAAGGAAAAGTCGCATTAATCACTGGTGGTGACTCCGGTATTGGTCGTTCAGTAGCTATTTTATACGCCAAAGAAGGCGCTGATGTCGCTATTGGTTATTATAATGAACATGAAGATGCTGAAGATACCATCAATCGTTTAAAAGAAATCGGCGTTAAAGCAAAAGCATATTCTCATGATTTAAAAGATGCTGATCAATCAAAAAAACTTGTTGAAACTGTTGTTAACGATTTTGGCGGTCTTAATATATTAGTAAATAATGGTGGCGTGCAATTTCCTAATGAAGACTTTTTAGATATTAAACCAGAACATTTCAATGAAACATTTAAAACAAATATTTTTGGTATGTTCTTCTTAACACAAGCTGCAGTACCTCATTTAAGTAAAGGTGATGCAATTGTTAATACAACAAGTGTAACGGCTTATCGTGGTTCTGGTCACCTTATTGATTACTCAGCAACTAAAGGTGCTATTGTGTCGTTCACACGTTCTATTGCAACTTCGTTGATGGAAAAAGGAATTCGTGTTAATGGTGTAGCGCCAGGTCCAATTTATACTCCATTAATTCCATCAACATTTGATGAAGATAAGGTAGAAAATCAAGGTGGAGATACACCAATGGGTCGACGTGGTCAACCTGCTGAACTTGCGCCAGCTTATGTATTCTTAGCAAGTTATGCAGATAGTTCTTATATTACAGGTCAAATTATCCATGTTAATGGTGGCGATTATATTACGTCTTAGTATGTAGTACTTATGAAGATAATAAAGTATTCTGTCTACGTATAGCGTAGGGAGAATACTTTTTATATTTATAGAAAGAAAAGAGGAAAAGACAATGACTGAAAAAGAAAAAATGTTAGCACACGAATGGTACGATGCAAACTTTGATAAGGAATTAAGAATGGACAGACAAAGTGCTAAAGACTTATGCTTTGAATATAATCATACACGACCTAGTGATATAGAAAAACGCCAAGCGATTTTAAAAGAATTACTTGGCTATGAAGCGAAACAACTTTCAATCAGCAGTCCATTTGACACAGATTATGGTTGGAATATAAAAGTTGGAGAAAACGTGTTTATCAATAGCAATAGTTATTTGATGGATGGTGGTGGCATTACGATCGGCGATAACGTCTTTATAGGACCATCATGTGGACTATATACAGCACATCATCCACTCAATTATCAAGATCGTAATAAAGGATGGGAATTGGCAAAACCTATTCATATAGGAAGTAATATTTGGTTTGGTGCGAGTGTGACAGTGACACCAGGTGTTTCAATTGGTGATGGCTCAGTTATTGCAGCAGGTAGTGTTGTAACAAACGATATTCCACCGAATAGTTTAGCTGCTGGAGTGCCAGCAAAAGTGATAAGAACGATTGATCAAAATGAAACGATAAATATACCTAATCACTTTGAATAATATAGTAACCAACCTTTAAGCAGTAACACGTATGCTTAAAGGTTGATTTTTATGTAAAATAACAATTTGTATTGAAATTAAATATTTATTATATAATATAATTAAATGATATAATTGTAGAGTGCTGAATGTGTGTATTACTATATGTGCATCATTGAAATAATTCAATTCATTTTAATGAAACAACTTAAGAGAAATAAAAGCAACTTAGAAAGGATAATGAATATGACACTTAAGACATGTCTTACAAATCAATTAAGACGTAAATTGAATTTTTTATTTAAGCCAATACAAAGAAAAAATAAATCTGCTTATACAAGTAAAGTAATGACTTACGCTAAATATTATAAAAAAAATAACGTTAAGGAATATCAGATACTATATCAAGTGAGAGATGGAAAAAGTATCACAGATAGTCCATATGCAATATTTAAAAGTTTAATTCAACAACCTCGTTACCGTAAATATAAACACATATGGGTAGTAGATCATCACGAAACATTGCTATTTTATAAAGCAAGATTTAAGTACTATAAAAATGTAGAGTTTGTTATTAAAGAATCAAGAGAATATTTGAAAGCATTAACGGAGAGTAAGTATTTAATTAATAATTCTACTTTTCCATCCTATTTCATTAAAAAGCCAAAACAAATGTATATCAATACATGGCATGGGACACCTTTAAAATATATGGGATTAGACATTGAAAATAGTCTTTATGGTTCTCAAAATATTATTAAAAACTTTTTAAGCAGCGATTACTTAATTAGTCCTAATCACCATACGACGACGATTTTTAAACGAGCCTTTAGACTTGAAAATATTTATGGTGGAGAATTTTTGGAAATTGGATATCCTAGAATCGATTTAACTTTAAATTCAAATCGAAAAGACATGATTAGCGAGTTGAATCATTATCTTCATATTAGTAAAGAACAAAGTATTTTATTGTATTGTCCAACTTGGAGAGGCGAGGATGTCAATGCACCAGAGGCAAGTTTAAATCATATCGTTGAAGAAGTTGAAAAACTTAAACATCATCTAGATTATCAAGTGTTAGTCAAAGTCCATCCTTATTTATATAAAGACGCGCTTAAAATAAAACGTTTAAAACCTTATTTAATTCCTGATTATTTTGATACCAATGAAATATTAGCGATCGTCGATTTAATGATTACAGATTATTCAAGTATCTTCTTTGACTATTTAGTAACCAATAAACCGATTGTCTTCTATACTCCAGATTTGGATGAATATCAATCATCACGAGGTATGTATATTGCTAATCGTGACCTACCTGGTCCTGTCGTTCATCATATTGAAGATGTGATTACAGCGATCAAGCAAAAAGTATATGATGATGATTCAGTAAAGAAAAAATATCAATATTTTAAACGTCAATATACCTATCTAGATGATGGAACTGTTACTGAAACACTTATTAACATACTGTTTGAGGGTAAACGTAAGCGTCCTAAACGTAAGATCTGTGCTAAGAAAAGAGTGTTAATTTATCCTGGTGGTATGAAAAATAATGGTATTACAACGTCTATCATTAATTTATTAGAAAATGTCGATTATGAAAAATACGACATTACATTGTTTACTAATAAAAGTAAAAATCTTGAAGTTTTAAATAACTTAAATCGTATTAATAAGAACGTTAGAATTATTTTGAGAGTACCTCCATTAGCAGCATCATTGAAAGAAATGTATAGTATCGATTTCGTAAGACAGAGAGGATTAAAAAGTACGTTAGAACATTTGATATATCCGAAGAAAGTATACGAAAGAGAAATGCGAAAAGTATTTGGTCATAGCCAATTCGACTATGCGATTGATTTTAGTGGGTATTCTATGTTTTGGGCTAATTTAATTTTAGCAACAAAAGTAAAACGTAAATTGATTTATTTACATAGTGATATTAAAGCAGATATGGAAAGAAAAGTTAACGGTGTTAAAATACATTATCAAAATTTAAAAGGTGTACTCTCGCTGTATAGTCAATTTGATCAATTAGTATGTGTATCCGATGCTTCTAAAGATCAAAATAAACAGAAGATCAATGATAAATCATTGAATAAGAAATTTGTTACTTCCAGAAATACGATTAATTTGAATAAAATCAATCAACTAAAATTAGATGACTCTGAAAAATTTGAAAAACAACACCAATCCGTACTCGTACGCATCAATAATAGGGATATAAGTTCAGTACCGTTTAAGGAAGACGATTTCAAAATTGTAACTGCAGGACGATTATCACCTGAAAAAGGTTTTGACTTACTTATTGATGCATTTAGTAAAGTACATGTCAGTCATCCGCATACAAAGTTATATATTATGGGGGAAGGCCCTATCCGTGTTCAATTAGAACAACAAATAAAAAGGTTGAAATTAGAAAAACATGTCTTTTTATTAGGCCAAAGGAAGAATCCATACTATATCATGAAACAAGCAGACGTCTTCTGCTTAACGTCTCATTATGAAGGACAATCAATGGTATTACTTGAAGCATTAACTTTAAAGGTTCATATTATCGCGTCAGATATTATAGCAAACCGCTATGTACTCGGTAATGGTAAATATGGTACTCTTGTGAGTCATGATATTGATGATATCACAGTCGCATTAGAACAGTGTATTCAAAAACGACCATCTCAATATGAAGTATTTAACGCACAAGAATATAATCAATTAGCACTTAAAGAGTTTTATAAACTACTCAAATAGTAAAAAACGGTTAGCATATTAATAAAAGCTAACCGTTTTTCTATTAAATAGTGATGTTGTTATGTTTATTATAAGTCAAATAAGCTGTAATACCTTCTTCAATACTATATTTAGGATTGTAACCTAATGCTTTGAGCGGGGTAATGTCAGCACAAGAATGTTTAATATCTCCAAGACGTGGAGCTTCAAATTGATAAGGTATATGATAATCAAAGCCATGTTCGAACGATTGAAAAACAGCTTTCAAATTTGTTTGTATTCCTGTGCCTACATTATAGATAAAACCATCCGTTAGAGTAGTATTAAGAACAATTGATAGAGCATTGATTAAATCATCGATATAAACAAAATCACGTGTTTGTTCACCATCTCCATAAAATGTAAAGGTTGAATGATTTAAAAACTTAGTATTCATAATAGAAATGACTCCTGAATAATCAGATGTTGGATTTTGTCTAGGACCGTAAATATTAAAGAATCTTAAACAAGTACAAGGAATTTGATATAAATGATTATAAATCTTAGTATATTGTTCTCCGGCATACTTTTGAATAGCATATGGAGATAATGGAAATGGTTTCGATTGTTCTACAGATTTAGGTAAATCGGGTAGATGACCGTAAATAGCTGCAGAAGAAGCAAATATGACTTTTTTAATATTTGGATTATATATTCGAATTGCTTCTAATATATTGACAGTAGCATCTATATTAATACGATTGGATAATTCTGGTTTTTCAATAGTTTCTACTACACTTACCATAGCAGCTAAATGAATGACAAAATCAAATTGTTCTTTTTGTATTAACTGTGTTACAAATTCAAAATCGGTGATGTCTTTGATATAAATATGTTCATTGTTCACAAAAGGTATATTCTTTAAAAAGCCGGAACTTAAGTTGTCAATAATATGTACTTCTGTGTCATGTTTCATAAAATATTCTGCTACATGGGAGCCAATAAAACCTGCTCCCCCAGTGATAAGTACTTTCATATAAATACTTCCTTTTCTAGATGTCGGTTAATTATGTTGTGATTATTATACTTTATTTTATTTAAATTATAAATTATTTATATAAAAAATGTATTGATAGGGCTATATTGGTATTTGAAGAAAAGTTTAAACAAACAATTTTGTAAGCGGTTGCAAATAAAGGGGTAAGCATAGTAAAATGAAGTTAATGATAGAAAATATCATGATTAAGAAACAAAGGGTTAGAGAATGAATTTAAATATTTAAAAACATATAGGGGGTAATGAAGTATGGTAGTACCTTTCAAAAATGAACCTGGTATTGATTTTTCTGTACAAGAAAATGTTGAAAGATTTCAAAAAACGTTAGAAAAAGTAAAACATAGCTTAGGCCAAACGCTTCCTATTGTCATTGATGGTGAACATATCATTAAGGATGATACATTCGATTCAATTAATCCAGCGAATACATCTGAATTAGTAGCTAAAGTGTCAAAAGCGACAAAAGACGATGTAGATAACGCATTTGAATCTTCAAACAAGGCTTATGACGCATGGCGTAAATGGTCACACAAAGATCGTGCTGAATTAATGCTTCGTGTCGCAGCAATCATTCGTCGTCGTAAAGAAGAAATTTCAGCAGTCATGGTATATGAGGCGGGTAAACCTTGGGATGAAGCAGTTGGAGATGCGGCTGAAGGTATTGATTTTATAGAATATTATGCTCGTTCAATGATGGAACTTGCAGATGGTAAACCGGTCTTAGATCGTGAAGGTGAACACAATCAATATTTCTATAAACCGATTGGTACAGGTGTAACCATTCCACCTTGGAACTTCCCATTTGCAATTATGGCGGGTACAACATTAGCACCAGTGGTTGCAGGTAATACGGTGTTATTGAAACCTGCTGAAGACACAGTGCTTACTGCATATAAACTGATTGAAATTTTAGAAGAAGCAGGCTTACCTAAAGGTGTGGTAAACTTTGTGCCTGGTGATCCTAAAGACATTGGTGATTACTTAGTTGATTCTGTGCATACACATTTTGTGACATTCACGGGGTCTCGTGCAACAGGAACACGCATTTACGAGCGTAGTGCAGTTGTACAAGAAGGTCAAACTTTCTTAAAACGTGTGATTGCTGAAATGGGTGGTAAAGATGCAATTGTAGTAGATGAAGGTGTAGATACAGACTTAGCTGCACACTCTATTGTAACGTCAGCGTTTGGATTCTCCGGTCAAAAGTGTTCAGCATGTTCACGTGCCATTGTGCATAGCGCTGTTTATGATGAAGTCTTAGAAAAGGCAATTGAGTTAACAAAAGATTTAACAGTAGGTAATACTGTTGATAATACATTTATGGGACCTGTTATTAATAAAAAACAATTCGATAAAATTAAAAAATATATTGAAATTGGTAGTAAAGAAGGAAAAATTGAAATTGGTGGAGAAGCGGATGATTCAACAGGTTACTTTATCCATCCAACAATCATTTCAGGATTAACATCTTCTGATCAAGTGATGCAAGAAGAAATCTTTGGCCCTGTAGTTGGCTTCACCAAATTCGATAACTTTAATGAAGCCATTGATATTGCAAATGATACAGATTATGGCTTAACAGGCGCGGTCATCACAAACAATCGTGAACATTGGATTCAAGCTGTAAATGAATTTGATGTAGGTAACTTATATCTAAATCGTGGATGTACTGCAGCTGTTGTAGGTTACCACCCATTTGGTGGTTTCAAAATGTCAGGTACAGACGCTAAAACAGGCAGTCCTGACTATTTATTAAACTTTTTAGAACAAAAAGTCGTATCAGAGATGTTCTAACATAACGAAGTGGTAGGTGCTGTGGAAAGTCGAATTCGTTCGATTTTCCATAGCTTTTTTTATAGTCTCAAAAAAATAAATACGCTAAACAATGTATGAGTCATATCTAAAATTTATGAAAAATGAATAAATAAATAATTGTAAAAGTAAGTGAAAAAGGTTATCATTTAAGTGTTGAGAATGATTATTAATTACAAATAGAAAGTGTGAGTGGAATGATAAATGTAAGCACTGCATCAAAAGATAAAAAGTATGTAGTTAAACAAATTGATATTCAAAATAAAAATATGCTATATCGTTTAGGTGCCTTTGGCTTAAATGTAGGTAGTAAAATCAGTATTAAACAAAAGTGCTTGTTAAATGGACCAAGTGTTGTTGAAATTAATGGCCAATGTGTAAGCATTCGTCAACGTGATGCACGTTTAATTATGTTAGAGGAGTAAGCCTATGCACGAAAGCTTCTGTATATTAGGTAATCCAAATGTAGGAAAGACATCATTGTTTAATGCACTAACCGGTTCGTATGAATACATTGGAAACTGGAGTGGCGTTACAGTTGAAAAGAAAGTTGGACAATTAAAGAAAGATATTGGCAATTTAATCGATTTACCGGGTATTTATGATTTATCACCTATTTCTAAAGATGAAACAGTTGTCACAGACTATCTGATGACAAATACATTTACAGGTATGATTAACATTATTGATGCCAGTCAATTAAAGAGAAACCTTCAACTTACAATACAATTAATGGAATTAAATGAACCTATTATCATTGGATTAAATATGGTAGATGTGGCAACGCAAAGAGGTATTAAAATTAAATACGAAGGTCTAATGAGAAAACTGAAAGTACCTGTATTTCCCATTGTTGCTCGTAAAGGAAAAGGTACGGAGGAATTGCTAAATGAATTGTCTTTTTTAAATCCAAAAGAAAGACGTAACTTCAAAATCAGTTATGGTAAAGAAACTGAAGATGCGATTAAGCAAATGACTTCTATCATTCAAGCACATACAGAATATCCTTCAAAACGTTTACGCTTTATAGCAATTCAGTATTTATTAGACAATCCGGAAATCGAGCGAGAACTACCTTCAGTCATTTCCGAACAAATTGAACCTATTAAAGAGAAGTTAAGTCAACACTTAGATGTATCAATACGACAACATATTGAAATCATTCGAAATCAATACATTGATCGTCTATTAGATGGCGTCGTTGAATATCCGAATGAAGAACAGCAATTTTTAACTGAAAAACTCGATAAAATAATAATGAATAGATACTTAGGTATTCCAATATTTCTAGTCATTATGTGGCTGATTTTTCAAACGACATTTACTTGGATAGGAACACCATTATCAGATCAGCTAGATGCTTTCTTTAGCGGACCACTCACAGACTGGTTAAAGGCAGGCATGCATTATATACATGTTGCGCCATTTCTACAAAATTTGATTACAGATGGTATTGTAGCTGGAGTAGGTTCAGTCTTAGTATTTGTGCCACAAATTATTGTATTATTCTTCTTTATTTCACTTTTAGAAGATTCAGGATATATGGCACGAATTGCAGTTTTAATGGATAGAACAATGGAATCAATAGGATTAAGTGGAAAATCATTTATTCCCATGATTATTGGATTTGGTTGTAATGTACCCAGTATTATGGCAACACGGAGTATTGAAAATGAAAAAGAAAGACTAATTACTATTTTAATTGCACCTTTCATGTCATGTTCGGCGCGATTGCCAGTATATGCTATTTTTGTAGGAGTATTTTTTGAAAAGTATCAATCTCTTGTAGTCCTAAGTTTATATGTATTAGGAATTGTAGTGGCATTAATTGTAAGTACATTACTTAACAAGTTTATTCTTAAAAGTGAGAATTCCGTATTTATTGTGGAACTACCTACATATAGAGTTCCATCAATTAAAAAGTTATGGAGAAGTACTTGGGAAAAAGCAAAAGGATTTGTAAAAAAAGCAGGAACATTTATTTTTGGTGGTTCTGTAGTCATTTGGGCATTGAGTTACATCGGTCCTCATGGAGTGAATGTACAGATTGATGAAAGCTTCATGCACAGTATTGGAGAATTCTTTGGACATCTCATTGCTCCATTAGGATTTGGTAGTTGGCAAGCAGGCGCTACGTTAATTCCAGGATTCTTAGCTAAAGAAGTCATTGTAAGTTCTATGGCTATCTTGTATTCTTCTAGTGAAGGTGGTTTAGTCAATGTCATTCAACAACAGTTCACACCGTTATCTGCATATGCCTTTATGATTTTTATATTATTATATGTGCCATGTATTTCAACTGTTGCAACAATTCGTAAAGAAACAACATCATGGAAATGGACACTTACAGCATTAATTTATCCAATTTTTACAGCGTATATATTAACATTTGCATTTTATCAAATAACAAAATTACTTATATAAGGATGATGACAATGACTTTATTAATAAACGTAATCATTTTTGTTGCTATTTTTGGTTACGCTGCGTATACATTATATAAATTCTTTAATCGCTCTACTCAAGGAAAATGTGGTAGTTGCGATACAGATTGTAATTGTGATATTAATGCATCTAGCGAGTTAAATGAATTAAAATTAAATCATATAAAAAACAATAATTAATAATAAATAACCCCCGTCGAATTAAGACGGGGGTTATTTATTAAAACGATATAACGATGGTTTGATCAGTAATTAATCGTTTTAATATTAACTAATTTATGAAAAACGTCATCCATTTCTTTAGGCGTAAGTGTTGTCTCCTCATTTTTTTGCCACTCTAAAAAACCACCTATAATTGAACCAAAAACATAGAAAACTAAGCTTTTAGGAATGGTTTCTTCAAGTGCTATCCGATCCATATTTTCATAAACATCATTTTTGATAATATCTATAAGAAACTGATTTCTAACTTTGTTGTATTCATTATCCTCTTCTTGCATGTGTTCGATTCTAGACAATGTTTCACGATTTAATGAATTAGACAAAACTTGAAACGGACGATTAATACGTTCCTTAATATCAATTGCAAAGTAATTTTTCCCAATGACTTCAAGTAAATAGACGAGTAGTTCATATTTATCATAAAAGTGTTTATAAAATGTAGTACGATGAATACCAGCATTTTCACAAATTTTATGAACTGTAATAGAAGAGAAGGGTTCTATTTCTAGTAAAGCATATAAACTACTCGTTAACGCTTTCTTAGTCTTTATCACTCTTAAATCTTTATCATTCATGTCTTTCTCCCCTAACATGTAAACTATAAAATATTTATATAGAGATACATAATATATGATTATAGAATAGAAATATCTATAAATAAATAGAGAATAACTAATAAATTACAATTTAATAAAAAAAATGATTTTTTATGTTTAGCGTTAAATAATTTATAATATAGAAAAGTTTTAACTAGGATGAATAGGGTATACAAATTTTAAAGAAATTAATTAGAATTATAAATAAAAATTAAAAAATTATAGAAAAATAGTATTCTTTATAGAATGATTCAATGATAATTCTATAAAATATAAAAATACTCTATACTGGAGGATGGTAAAATATGAAAGGTAGTAAAAGATTAAATCAAATTAAAGAAGATAATAAAAAACAACTTAAAAAATTATTTAAGTATGACAAAAATAATGCTTTATCATTTAGTAAACCAGATCGTGAAAAAGTTCAAGATAAATTTGGTGTATATGTTATTTTTGATAAAAAAACACCAATATTTGTAGGTCAAACTGGAGGATATTCAACAGGTTATCAACCTATTACGAAAGACTTATTTAACAAAATGGGACAATATAACTTAAAATCTGGTGTAGGCACAACAAAATTTAAAAAAGGCTTAGCTCAACAAAAAGGCTTGAACGAAGACGATATTAAATCAATCACTGCTGAAGATTATGGATTAAAATTCCAATATGTAAATGTTAAAGATGAGCCAGCATTTATCAATATATTAGAAATTTTAGCATTAGAATATGCTAAAGATAAAGGCTATGAATTATATAACTTCAATTAAGAACGATTGTATTCTTAAAATAAACTTAGTATTAAACAGTTATAAATCAATGTGTCAGAATTGATTAATGGAAGCGAGAAGAGGAATTCAAATGAATTCAGTCTCGCTTCTTATTTTTTATTACAATACAATAGAGTAAGGAGGAAGCTATTATGTTCTATTCAATGCTTTATCACTCTCCAGTAGGTAATTTAGAAATCGTTACAGACGGAGAAGTAGTGACGCAATTAGAATATTTATATCAATACACGCATTTACGTTTTCCTACAAATCATGAACTATATATTTTAAAAAAAGTAAAGCGATGGCTTGATGACTATTTCTTAGGAAATAATCCAGAGATTGATTTTCCTTTACAACCTCATGGTACATCTTTTCAACAAGAAGTATGGGCTTATCTTAATACGATCCCATATGGAGAGCTTACTACTTACGGAACCATTGCAAAACATATTGGTCAAGTATTAAACAAACCAAAAATGTCTGCACAAGCTGTAGGTGGAGCTGTAGGAAAAAATCCAATTTCTATCATCATTCCTTGTCATCGCGTTGTAGGAAAAGATGGTAGTTTAACAGGATATGGTGGAACAATTGATAATAAAATTAAATTGTTAGAAATTGAAAATGTGAATATGAGTCAATTATATCGACCATTATACACAACTAAACCATAAATAAAAGGCGCCTAAGACATAATGAGTTGTCTTAGGCGTTTATAATGTTTTGGGGAGATGGGATGACGAATTCATTTTGAGTACATCGTCCCACCTTTTTTAATATCGGATTGACATACATTATTCAGGAGAATGATAATATCTAATATCATCTTCAATGTTTTCTAAATAAAAGATATTTTTATCGTTTTCTACGTTTTCAATCTCATGATTAAAAGATAAATCATCAAAACGTCTGAAGAACGATTCGTATTCTTTTACAGATACTTCTTGACGCTCATTTAATAAAGCTTGATGTGCTTTTTTATCTAAGTGTTGTTCAAAACCTTCCACTACTGTGGCGCTAAAGAATTCTCCCACTGACCCAGAACCATAACTAAATAATCCAATTGTTTGACCAGGAGTTAAAGTTCTGTTTTCAAGTAATGAAATTAAACTTAAATAAAGTGATCCAGTATATATATTACCTACATAACGATTATAGTATACAGCATCTTCATAACCAGACGTTAATCGAGATTGAGTCGTTTCATCAGTATCATTAATGATAGAATCTAATGCTTTTTTGCCCATTTTAGTAAAAGGCACATGGAAACATAATGATTCAAAATCGGATAATGATTTATCTTCACGACGTGCATACTCTTTCCAACTTTCTTGGAATGATTCAATATATGCATCTTTTGATAATGCACCTGCAACAAGTGGATATTTATAACCAGTCGGTCTCCAGAAATCATACACATCTGCTGTATAAGCAACAGCATCATTGTTTAATTGTAAAATGCGAGGCTGATGTGAAATTAACATTGCCACTGCACCAGCACCTTGTGTAGGTTCACCGCCTGACTCGATACCATAACGTGCTGTATCACTTGCAATGACCAATACTTTTTCGTTAGGACGGTTTGCAAGATAATCTTTAGCAAGTTGAATTGCAGGTGTAGCTGCATAGCAAGCTTCTTTCATTTCAAAACAACGTGCAAAAGGTTGGATATTTAATAAATGGTGAATTTGAACTGCTGCGGCTTTAGCGTTGTCGATAGCAGATTCAGTAGCAACGATAACCATTCCAATATGTTTTTTATCATCTTCTGTTATAATATCTTTAGCAGCATTGGCTCCCATTGATACGATATCTTGAGATACTGGACTTACTGCCATTTGTGTTTGTCCAATCCCAATTAAAAATTTGTTTGGATCAACTTGACGAGCCTCTGCAAGCTTCGCCATGTCTACATAGTATTTAGGGACATAAAAATTGATTTTATCGATACCTATATTCACAGGCATGTCATCCTTTCGAATAGTCTAATTTTAACAATACAATACTCTGTATTTTACCAAAATAAATTACTAAAATACAATTATATCTATATTACAGGCAAGGAGATAAAGAATGAAACAAATCGCTATTGTAAGTGCTAAAAGAACGCCAATTGGCAAATATAAAGGGAAATTGAGAAATTATTCAGCTGTTGAACTAGGTACAACAGCTTTAAAAGGAGCTATTGAATCAATTGATATCGATCCATCTCTTATTGAACAAGTTATTTTCGGAAATGTCTTACAAAGTGGTATAGGACAAAACTCTGCACGACAAATTGCTATTAAATCAGGTATTCCTGATACAACTCCAGCGATGACGATTAATGAAGTATGTGGTTCAGGACTTAAAGCAATTATTTTAGGGAAGCAACTTATTCAATTAGGAGAAGCTAAAGTCGTTGCTGTTGGTGGTGTTGAAAGTATGACTAATGCACCTAAACTTATTTTAAAAGACGGAGAAGACCCTGTAGAAAGTTTTATGCATGATGGATTAACGGATGCTTTCCATTATGTTCCGATGGGTGTCACAGCAGAAAATATAGCTGAAAAATATCATGTAACACGTGAAATGCAAGACGAGTTTGCTAACCATTCTCATGCTAAAGCTGCAAAAGCCGTTGAAGAAGGTAAATTTGATAACGAAATTATAAAAATGACAGACGCTGAAGGTAATGAGATGACTTCTGATGAAGGTATAAGATCAAATAGTAGTGTTGAAAAATTATCTACTTTGAAAACAATATTTAAAGAGAATGGAACAGTCACTGGTGGTAATGCTTCGAGTATTAATGATGGATCATCTGCCCTTATTTTAATGGAAGCAACATTTGCAAAAGAACATGGATTTGAAATTCTTGGCATAGTAGGAGATTACGCTGAAGTAGGTTGCGATCCACAATACATGGGTTATGCACCTTTTTATGCAGTAAAAAAATTATTAGAAAAAACACATCAACACATTAATGATATTGATATTATAGAAATGACTGAAGCATTTGCAGCTCAAAGTATACCTGTTAAGGATCATTTAAAAATTCCTGATAGCATTTTAAATATTTATGGTGGTGCCATTGCATTAGGACATCCTATTGGTGCAAGTGGTGCACGTCTCGTTACAACACTTGTGAATGCTTTAGAACAAGAACATCAACATACAGGTATCGCAACAGCTTGCATTGGTGGAGGACTAGGCATTGCTTTAATGATTGAAAAGGGAGTACATTAATATGAAAAGTTTAGATAAAAACTTTCGTCATTTATCAAGAGAAGATAAATTAAAACAATTAGTAGACTACGGATGGTTAGATAAAACGAATTATCAAACATTATTAAGCAATCCAGTTATTGATGAGGAAGTGGCAAACAGTCTCATCGAAAATGTCATTGGCCAGGGTACGTTACCAGTTGGATTATTACCTAAAATTATCGTAGATGAGAAAGAATATGTGGTACCTATGATGGTTGAAGAGCCGTCAGTTGTTGCTGCTGCGAGTTATGGAGCGAAACTTGTTAACCAAACTGGAGGATTTAAAACGATAAAAAGTGAACGATTGATGATCGGCCAAATCGTATTTGATGATGTTAAAGATACAGAAGACTTAACACATCGCATTCAAAAGCGAGAAAGCCAAATTAAACGTATTGCAGATGAAGCCTATCCTTCTATCATCCATCGTGGAGGTGGCTATCGTGGTATTGACATAGATGCGTTTCCTAATGAACAGTTATTATCTCTTAAAGTATTTGTTGATACTAAAGATGCGATGGGCGCAAATATGCTTAATACCATTTTAGAAGCAGTGACAGCCTATCTAAAAAATGAATTAATAGATCAAGAGATATTAATGAGTATCTTATCTAATCATGCAACGTCTTCTGTTGTAAGGGTAGAAGGTGAGATTGATATCAATGATTTAAATCGCGGCGATTATTCTGGTGAAGAAGTAGCTAAGAGAATGGAGCGTGCGTCAGTGCTTGCACAAGTCGATATTCATCGGGCAGCAACACATAACAAAGGAGTCATGAATGGAATTCATGCCGTTGTTCTAGCTACAGGTAACGATACACGAGGTGCTGAAGCAAGTGCGCATGCTTATGCAGCACGTGATGGTCAGTATAGAGGCATTGCCACGTGGAAATATGATGAAACCCGTGGACGTCTTGTGGGCACAATTGAAGTACCGATGACTTTAGCCATTGTTGGCGGAGGAACGAAAGTATTACCAGTCGCGAAAGCTTCTTTAGACTTACTCAACGTTGAGTCTGCTAGAGAATTAGGACATGTAGTGGCTGCAGTAGGTTTAGCACAGAACTTTTCAGCTTGTAGAGCCCTTGTTTCAGAAGGTATTCAAAAAGGACATATGAGTTTGCAATATAAATCATTAGCGATTGTTGTAGGCGCTAAAGGTGAAGAAATTTCAAAAGTTGCTGAGCAACTTAAACAAGAACCTAAAGCAAATACCGAAGCGGCTGAACGCATTTTAAAATCAATACGCCAATCTTAAAAATAAGCCATGAGAATTTAGAAATGGAAGAGATTCCATCACTAAATTCTCATGGCTTATTATGTTGTGTCAATTAATAAATGTAATTGTAATTACGCGCAGCAGATGCACTAATATATCGCGTACTGTATGCTAGCGGACGGTTATAATTATATTCTGAAACAAGAATTTTTCCATTACTGTAAACACGTTCAACGATGGCAACATGACCGTAATATCCTGCAGTTGATTGCATAATAGCATAGCGTTTAGGCTTATGTCCTGTTCTATAACCAGCACGTTGAGCTCTATAGTACCAGTTTTTGGCATTGCCCCATTGATTTGAAACAGGTTTACCTAATTGAACACGGCGTTGATATGCCCACCAAGTACATTGATATTTATTATAATAGTTATAACCAGCTGCTTCAGAAGTATGTGTATGTTCAACATTTTGATATGTATAAGTTCCAGTAAAAATAATTGCCGTAGCTAATATTAAACGTAAAATGAATGTTTTAATTTTCATTAAGTTCTCCTCAAAAATTAAATAATTTAAAGTCTAAAATAATATTATTATTTAAAAAGTTGTAATACAATATAAGAAATGAATTATACAAATAACTGTAATACTTCTGAAATATATGTAATACATCGTAACTAAATCTTTGCATAAAAAAAGACGCCACGAGGGCGCCTTGGTGAGATGATACTTCCATGTAATGTATAACTACATTTTGTTGAAATCATACATCTGTGAATTGGTTAAAAACAGCTAATGCTCTTTTAACACTAGTCACCGGTATGTTTTCAAGACACGGATTTGTTCGAAAATATAGCAATATTTCGTTTTGGCTCTTCACGTCTTTAGGAAAAGTGTTATCTTGATTAATCCAATTTACCAATTCACCTAATGGTGTGTCATCGCCTATAAAATTTTGCATAAATTCGTAAAAGCTCAATTCATCACCTCATATTCACTTGAGCCGATTTTGATTATAACATTTTTTGTAATTTGAAAATATAGTTTTGTTTATATGAAAAATAATTTATTTATAAATATTATTTTTCCATAAAGTATACATATTTGAGTCAGTTCTCGAATGAATTCAAATTGAATGAATTTACATTTTTTTTACAAAAATAATGTATAATAAAAAAAAGAATTTTTTAAGAAGGTGAGCAATTGGATATCAAGCATATGAAATATTTTATGGAAGTTGTGAATCAAGGTGGTATGACAAATGCTTCTAAATCTTTATATATTGCTCAACCAACTATAAGTAAAGCAATAAAAGATATTGAAAAAGAATTAGACATGCCTTTATTCGATCGACAAAAACGTTATTTAGTTCTTACAGATGCAGGAAAAGTGTTTTATAAAAAATGTGAAGAAATTTTAGCATTATATGATAATATTCCAAATGAAATTAATGGCTTGCTTGGTTTAGAAACAGGTCATATTAATATTGGGATGTCAGCAGTGATGGATATGCAACAGTTTATTAATATTTTGGCGGAGTTTCATAAATTATATCCAAACGTTACCTATAGTCTTAATGAAAGTGGGGGTAAATCGATTGAAAATCGTTTGATTAACGATCAAATAGACATTGGCATTACGACCATTCCTATAGATGAGAACATATTTGATTATGTGTCTTTATATAGTGAAGATTTAAGACTTATAGTGAGTGAAGAACATCAGTTAGCTAAGCGTTCATCTGTGACTATGGCTGATTTGAAAAATGAAGATTTTATATTATTCAATGAGGACTTTTATCTTAATGATAAAATTATAGCTGCTGCAAAAAATGCTGGTTTTATCCCAAATACAGTGTCCAATGTATCACAATGGAATTTCATCGAATATTTAGTAATAGCACGATTAGGCGTTAGTATTTTACCAGAACATATTGCCAAGATGTTAAAAGATGAGATTAAAAGTATAAAAATTGAAGACTCAGGTATGAGCTGGGAACTTGGAGCAATTTGGAAAAAAGATAAACTTTTAAGTTATGCAACTTCTAAATGGATAAAATTTATGACTGAGAGATTGGAAAACAAGTAAACGATTCATTTTTACAAATAGTGAAAAACCTTAACGTAGGTTCTCTCACTATTTTTTTACTTTTAAAACGGTTCCATAGAAAATAACTATAAGTTATATATAAAATCAATATTTTTATAATCTATCAATATAGATTACAATTTTGAATATAGACTAAAAAATCGCTGTAACAAATTCGACAAATTTATGGAGGTCAGTCGTTTTGAAAAAAGCATTAAATATTATAGAGATTATTCTTCAAATCGTATTGGTGGTAGCGATTAGTATTATAGGTTCACTGCTACAAAAATGGCTACATATACCATTAGCAGGAAGTATTATCGGTATGATATTATTTTATATTTTATTACATTTTAAAATTATTCGTGTTGAATGGGTTTCTAAAGGAGCCGACTTCTTATTAACTACAATGGTCTTCTTCTTTATTCCTTCAGTTGTAGGAATTATGGATATTGTTTCTAATATCACTACAAGTTATATTATTTTCTTCCTCTTGATTATTATTGGTACAAGCTGTGTGGCACTTGTTTCTGGATTTATTGCTGAAACAATGTCTAAGAAAAAACCTCATACTAAGAAAGGAAATCATTAAAAATGGATATATTAAAAGGCGTTTTAATGATATTATTAACTGTTGTAATGTATAAACTTGCTCAAATATTACAACGTAAATATAATAACCCATTATTGAATCCAGCATTAATCGGTTCACTTGGAATAATTATTGTTTTACTTTTAACACGTCAAAACTATCACGATTACATGATTGGCGGTCAATGGATTAACCATCTATTAAATGCCACTGTTGTATGTCTTGCTTACCCACTTTATAAAAATAAAGATAAGATTGTAGAAAATATTGGGGTCATTTTTTCAAGCGTCATGGCTGGCGTGATATTGAATTTTGTGTTAGTGTTTAGTTCGTTAAAGTTATTAGGTTACTCAGAAGAAACAATCGTAACTATACTACCTAGATCAATCACAGCTGCTGTAGGAATTGAAGTTTCTCAAGAACTTGGAGGTACAGATACGATTACAGTACTGTTTATCATTACTACTGGATTGATAGGTAGTATGATGGGTTCAATGCTACTTAAGGTTGGTCAATTTAAAACATCAATCGCGAGAGGTTTAACATACGGAAATGCATCACATGCTTTTGGAACTGCAAAAGCGTTAGAACACGACATCGAATCTGGCGCATTTAGCTCAATTGGAATGATTTTAACAGCAGTTATTAGTTCAATTCTTATTCCAATTATGATTAAGTTGTTTTACTAAAGGGAATACAGAAATAAAATGTATATTTAGGAAAGGGGCTATTTAATCAAATGGCGAAGATTAAAGCAAATGAAGCATTAGTTAAAGCATTACAAGCTTGGGATATTGATCACTTATGGGGTATTCCAGGTGACTCAGTTGATGCAGTAGTAGATAATTTAAGAACAGTTAGAGATACTTTCAAATTTTATCATGTACGTCATGAAGAAGTTGCAAGCTTATCAGCTGCAGCATATACAAAGTTAACAGGTAAAATCGGTGTAGCTTTAAGTATTGGTGGACCTGGGATTGTTCACTTATTAAATGGTATGTATGACGCTAAAATGGACCGTGTACCTCAACTTATTATTACAGGTCAAACGAATAGTACATTATTAGGTACAAAATTCTTCCAAGAAACTAACATTTCTAAAATGGTTGACGACGTAGCAGTATTCCATCACCAAGTTCAAAAAGGTGATGACTTATTTGAAATTACAAATGAAGCGATTCGTACTGCATATGAAAAAAATGGTGTAGCCGTTATTATTTGTCCAAATGATCTATTAACTCAAAAAATTAAAGACACTACAAATCGTCCAGTAGATACGTCTAGACCAGTGTTACCAACACCATCTTATCGTAGTATTAAAAAAGCTGCTAAATTAATTAACAAAAGTAAAAAACCAGTTATGCTTGTTGGGGTAGGTGCAAAAAATGCTTCAACTGAATTACAAGACTTCATTGAAGCAGCTAAAATCCCTGTAATTCATACATTACCAGCTAAAACTGTTTTACCTGATTCACATCCATACAGTGTGGGTAACTTAGGTAAAATTGGTACAAAAACGTCTTATCAAACTATTCAAGATGCTGATTTATTAATCATGGCTGGTACTAACTTCCCTTATGCAAATTACTTACCTAAGAAAAATATTAAAGCGATTCAAATCGACACAAATCCAAACGTAATTGGTGAACGTTTCGATATTAATGTTGGTATTGTTGGTGACGTTAAATTAGCATTCCATCAATTAACTGAAGCAATCAAACCAGTACCTCATCGTTCATTCTTAGACAAAACGTTAAAACGTAAAGCTGTATGGGATAAATGGATGGAAAAAGACATGAATAATACAAGTGCTCCAATTCGTCCAGAACGTTTAATGAAAGCTATCAATGATTACAGTAAAGATGACGCTGTATACTCAATCGATGTTGGTACTTCAACTGTTTGGGGTACACGTTACTTAGACTTAAATGTTAATAATAAATTTATTATCTCAGCATGGTTAGGTACAATGGGTTGCGGTCTTCCAGGTGCCCTTGCTTCTAATATTGCTTACCCAGGTCGTCAAGCAATTGCAATTACTGGTGACGGTGCATTCCAAATGGTAATGCAAGACTTCGCAACTGCTGTTCAATACGATTTACCAATGACAGTCTTCGTATTAAATAACAAACAATTATCATTCATCAAATATGAACAACAAGCTGCTGGTGAATTAGAATATGCTATTGACTTCTCTGATATGGATCATGCTAAATTCGCTGAAGCTGCTGGTGGTAAAGGTTATGTATTAAAAGACCCTAACCGTATTGATGAAATTGTTGAAGCAGCATTAAATGAAAATGTACCAACTGTTGTTGATGTACATGTTGATCCAAATGCTGCGCCATTACCAGGTCAAATCGTTAACGAAGAAGCATATGGTTATGGTAAATGGGCTTACAGATCTATCACAGAAGATAAAGAATTTGACTTTGATAAAGTACCACCAATCTCTGTAGCTGCTAAACGTTTCTTATAAGACATAGATTCGACACACTGACGAAAGTAATGCTTTTGTCAGTGTTTTTTTATGAATATTTAAATTATAAAAAATGTAAAATATTAGTAAAAAAAGATATTGAAAACGCTTTATATTATAGGTATAATTAAATTGTTAAAAAAGAACTGCGTGTTACTATTCGATTAGGCATGAGCAGATAAGCTATCATTATTTTTGTCATAAATAATGGGCTTATTTGGTCATGCTTTTTTAATGCGTAAAAAAGATATATTGAAAGGATTGAATCAAAATGTTTAAAAAGCTATTTGGACAATTGCAACGTATTGGTAAAGCATTGATGTTACCTGTGGCAATCTTGCCTGCAGCTGGATTATTACTAGCAATTGGAACAGCTTTTCAAGGTGAAGCATTACAGCAATATCTTCCATTTATTAAAAATGGAGTAATTCAAAATATTGCTAATATGATGACAGGTGCTGGTGGTATTATTTTTGATAACTTACCTATCATTTTTGCACTCGGTGTAGCAATAGGACTAGCAGGTGGAGATGGTGTAGCAGCCATTGCAGCTTTTGTTGGATTTATTATTATAAATAAAACCATGGGAGCATTCTTAAATGTTACACCAGCACAATTGGAAGATCCATCTAAAGGATTCGCAAATGTTTTAGGCATACCTACACTTCAAACTGGAGTGTTTGGTGGGATTATTATAGGAGCTCTAGCAGCTTGGTGTTATAACAAGTTTTATAATATTTCCTTACCATCGTATTTAGGGTTCTTTGCGGGTAAACGTTTTGTGCCGATTATGATGGCAACGACATCGTTTATTTTAGCTTTCCCAATGGCTTGGATTTGGCCATTCATTCAAAATGGATTAAATGCATTTAGTACAGGTTTGTTAGATTCTAATACTGGATTGGCAGTATTCTTATTTGGATTTATTAAACGATTACTTATTCCATTTGGTTTACATCATATTTTCCATGCGCCATTCTGGTTTGAATTTGGTTCTTGGAAAAATGCAGCTGGAGAAATTATTCGAGGAGATCAACGTATTTTTATTGAGCAAATACGTGAAGGTGTTCATTTAACTTCAGGTAAATTCATGCAAGGTGAATTTCCTGTTATGATGTTTGGATTACCAGCAGCAGCATTAGCAATTTATCAAACAGCTAAACCTGAGAATAAAAAGGTAGTTGGAGGTTTGATGTTATCAGCAGCTTTAACATCATTCTTAACTGGTATTACTGAACCGTTAGAATTTTCATTCTTATTCGTAGCACCATTATTATTCTTTATTCATGCAGTACTTGATGGATTATCATTTTTAACACTTTATCTACTACATTTACATCTAGGATATACATTCTCTGGAGGATTCATAGATTTTGTTTTATTAGGTATTCTTCCAAATAAAACACCATGGTGGTTAGTGATTCCAGTAGGATTAGTTTACGCTGTTATTTATTATGTTGTATTTAGATTCTTAATTGTTAAATTCAACTTTAAAACGCCAGGTCGTGAAGATAAACAAGCCTCTGTAGCTAATACATCTGCAAGTAAATTACCTTTTGATGTGTTAGATGCAATGGGCGGTAAAGAAAATATCAAGCATTTAGATGCTTGTATTACGCGTTTACGTGTTGAAGTCAATGATAAATCTAAAGTAGACGTTGAAGGACTAAAAGCCCTTGGTGCTTCAGGGGTGCTTGAAGTAGGAAATAATATGCAAGCGATTTTTGGTCCTAAATCAGATCAAATTAAACATGATATGGCACGCATTATGAATGGAGATATCACAAAACCTAGTGAAACCACTGTGACTGAAGATACATCAGATGAGCCAGTACAGTTGGAAGAGGTAAAAGAAACGGATATCTATGCACCAGGTACAGGTCATATAATTCCATTATCTGAAGTGCCAGATAAAGTATTCTCAGAAAAAATGATGGGTGACGGTATTGGATTTGTTCCTGAAAAAGGCGAAATTGTAGCACCATTTGATGGTACAGTTAAAACGATTTTCCCAACGAAACATGCCATCGGTTTAGAATCTGATACAGGAATTGAAGTATTAATTCATATTGGTATCGATACAGTGAAATTGAATGGTGAAGGCTTCGAAAGTTTAGTCGATGTCAATGAACCTGTCACACAAGGTCAACCATTAATGAAAATTAATTTAGCATACTTAAAAGAACATGCGCCAAGTGTCGTTACACCAGTGATTATTACAAATCAAGGTGATAAAACATTAACATTCGATGATGTTGATTCAGTAGATGCTGGTAAACGCATTATGACAATTAAGTAATAAAACAAGCCTGGGACATCATATGTGTCTCAGGCGTTTTTAATGTGTTGACAGTCGATGACTGAATTGAAAAGGTGTGGTCTCAAGTTTTTCAATTCTAATCCTCTTTGCCATGGCGGAGCGACGAATTCAGAAAGAATTCTGTCCCCCTTACTTTTTATTTAATATACAACATTATTCAGTTATATCATTCTCAATTAATAATTTGATAGCTTTATGATCTGTAGCATTTCTAAATAAGTCATAAGCATTTTCAATGTCACTTAATTTACTATAATGTGTCACGAGTTGTTCTGGTTGAATGATTTTAGATTTGAGAGCTTCCAACAATTCTTCAGTGGTATTAGCAGAAACTAAACCCGTTGTAATGTTGATATTTTTAATCCATAATTTTTCGATATCAAATTGAACGGGTAAGCCGTGAACACCAACATTAGCAATTGTTCCATCGACGCCAATCAACTTTTGACATAAATCAAATGTTGCTGGAATACCAACTGCTTCAATAGCAACATCGACGCCACGATGATTGATATCTTTGATTTGTTGAATTGCTTCATTCACATGACTAGAATTAATTGTATGAGTCGCGCCAAATTTTTTGGCTGTAGCTAAACGATGATCGTCTAAATCAATCATAATTATTTTTGAAGGTGAGTAGAATTGAGCAGTTAATAAAGAAGCTAATCCAACTGGTCCAGCACCTACAATAGCAACAGTGCTTCCAGGTTTTACTTTTCCTTTTAATACGCCAATTTCATAACCAGTCGGTAAAATATCTGAAAGCATCACGAGTGCTTCATCAGATAAAGAAGTAGGAGCATGATATAAAGAATTATCTGCAAAAGGTACTTTCACATATTCTGCTTGCGTACCATCAACAAGATGTCCTAATATCCATCCACCGCCATTTTCACAATGAGCATAGATACCTTTTTTACAGTAATAACATTTGCCACAAGATGAGATACAAGACACAATGACTTTATCGCCGACTTTGAAGTTATTGACATTAGAACCAACAGATTCAACAATACCAATACCTTCGTGACCTAATGTGGTATATTGAGGAACTTCAGGTGTGTCCCCTTTAATAATATGTAAATCAGTACCACAAATTGTTGTTTTGACCATTCTAATAATAGCGTCAGTACTTTCCGTAACAACTGGTTTTTCTTTATCGACGAGCTTAGCTACGCCAGGTTTTTCATAGATGTAAGCTTTCATGTTGATTCCTCCAATATAAATTGTGAATTATTTCACAAACATTATAACATTAATTTAATAAGATGTATTCTATTTTGAAGAGAAAATCATTGAACTCTTGTTAAACGTATTTAACAAGAGGATTTAGATGAAAAAATAAGTGTAACATCGTAAAATAAATATGTATAAGAGAACTAGACCGTTAAATTAAATAAGTAGGTGAAAATATGACTAAAAGTATTGAAAGTATAGAACAATTTCATCAATTTATTCAAACGCATCGATTAGTAGTGATTCATGTTATGCGGAATCATTGTTCAGTATGTCATGCGGTATTGCCACAAATTGAAGATATCGTCAATGATTATTCTAAAGTACATTTTGCTGTTATCAATCAATCTAATGTAGAAGCTATTGCGGGAGAACTATCTATATTTACTGTTCCAGTGGATTTAATATTTTTGGACGGAAAAGAAATGCATCGACAAGCGCGTTTTATCGATATGCAAGATTTTGAGCACCAGTTAAGTTTAATGCATGAGAGTTTAAATTAAGTTAAGAAAGCCTAAACACGATAAATGAATTGTTGTGTTTAGGCTTTTTTTACTATTTATTTAAGATTGATTCAATGATAGCATCAGCACGTTGTTGATGCTCTAAAATAATATGACTTGATTGTTTGAAACGAGTAAGTTCATCTTCTTCTAATTTCAGTTCAATGACACGATCAGCACCATTACCGTTAATCACTGTTGGCGTTCCAATATAAAGGTCATTTAATCCATATTCACCTTCAAGATAACTTGACACATTCATAATCACATTTTTATTAAATAAAATAGCTTCTACAATACGTACTAAACTTAATGATATGCCGAAGTTTGTAGTACCTTTTCGAACGTAAATATCATATCCCACTTGAGTAGTTTGAGAAGCGATAGATTGTTTGAACGCGGTTTGGTCTACTCCTTTATTCAATAAATCAAGAACAGGTTCGCCGGCAATTTGAGCATGAGACCAAACAGCTACTTGAGAATCACCATGTTCGCCAATAACAGGCGCATAGACATTTTGTGGTGCCACATCAAACGTGCGACTTAAGAAAAATTCGAAGCGGGCTGTATCTAATGAAGTGCCTGATCCAATAATTTTATTCTTAGGAAATTGAGACACACGTTTTATGACATAACTCATAATATCGACTAGATTAGATGGAAGTACAAAATAACCATCGAAACCATGAGCAATGACTTTTTGAATCATAGGCACAAAGATATTTACATTATCTTCTAATAATTTTAAACGTGTGTCGCCTTTATCTAATTTTGCACTTGCACAAATGACGACGATATCAGCATCACTACAATCACTATACGAACCAAGATGTACATCTACAAACTTATCTCCAAAAGGTGTAGCATGGTTTAAATCCCATACATCTGCTTTTGCTTTATCTTCATCAATATCAATAATAGCTAGCTCATCGACTAGTCCTTTATCTACAACTGCATGTGCAAAGGCAGAACCTACGAATCCACTACCAATAAGCACAATTTTATTTCTTTTCATTCATCATAACCTACTTTCTAAAATAAAATAAAAATTCTGATAATTATATTTAGAATAGCACTTATCACTATTTTTTTAAATTTTTAAAAGTTGAATAAGCGATTTACTAAAATATAATGACTCTGAGGTATATAATAATATAGAGTATAGGAGGTTAAAAAATGAAAAAACGATTGTTAACCGTAGCGACATCTGCAATTCTTGGAACTTTAGCTTACATTAAAGTAAAAGAAAAACGCAGTTATCAAAGCTTTATTACTGAAAAATATATTCGTATGTCTGGAATGAAAAAAACATTTGAAAATGTGAATGATGCTAAAAAAGCATTAGAGGAGGTCAAACCTTTAACAGCTGGTAAATATGATGGGACAGATTATGAGTTTAAACATCGTGCGCATACTAGAAGTATTAATGGTTCTGTCACATATATTGTTAATGATAAAAGAGAGCCTCATCAAGATGTTGTGCTTTACATTCATGGGGGTGCTTGGTTCCAAGATCCATTAGATAATCATTTTGATTTTATTGATCAACTTGCAGGAGAATTGGATGCACGAGTGATTATGCCTGTCTATCCTAAAGTACCTCATAGAGACTATCGAACAACATTTGAATTACTAAAAAATATTTATCAAAAAGAAATATTAGAAGTTGAAAATCCGCAACATATGACGATAATGGGAGATTCAGCAGGCGGTCAAATCGCTTTATCATTCGCACAATATCTTAAAAAAGAAACACCATTACCACAACCAGGACATATTGTGATGCTGTCTCCAGTTCTTGATGCAACATTTAGCAATCCCGAAGCTAAAAAATATGAAAAAATAGATCCTATGTTAGGAATTGAAGGAAGTAAATATTTCATTCAATTATGGTCTGGTGATACGCCAATAGAAGACTATAAAATATCGCCAATTAACGGAGATTTAGAAGGTCTTGGTCGTATATCTATTTTTATAGGAACAAAAGAAACGCTATATCCAGATGCATTAAAACTCTCTAAAATGTTAAATGATAAAGGGATTGAACATGATTTTACACCAGGGTATAACTTATTCCATATTTATCCTATTTTCCCATTACCAGAACGTCAAAAGTTCTTTATACAACTGAAAAATATAATGGGAAAAGATTAAATACTAGTTTGAACGTTAGTGTTATTTTTAAAAGCACTCAAATAAAGAATGAAACATCTATGATATCACATCTGGCTAGGCTATTTTTTAAAAGGTAATAATAAAATAATGAGTAAAATGAGTATCATTCTAAGCATTTGAAATACAATGAAAATCGAATGTTTAGGTTGAGAAATTTTATCAAAATTCAATAACAGCATGTTACTTATTAATAGTCTAGCAGTAAGTAACATACCCATCCGCATGTATATGACGTTGATTGAATAGTAAATCAGATACTGTACCACTTAGTCCCATAATAACTATGGCACCTATCATAGTAAACAGTATTTCTCTTGTTCGTTTATGAGTAGTGTCCATATGATGTACCTCTATAAACGATATTACAATTTTTATATAAATATAAAAACAGATACTAACTTGTATTATTCTCTAGAGTTAGTATCTGTTTCTTTATATTGAGGATTAATAGTATTTTTATGTGAAGGTAGAGCATCTTCTTTTTTAATTTCAGTAAAGTTTGAAGTCGAATGTGGTGATTCATTTTTGTTGATTGTCTCGTTAGAAGATTGAGAACGATTGTTGATATAACGAGGGTCAGTATCTAGGACAGAATGACTCATGTCATTTCCTTGTAGACTGCCAATCAAAATAAAGATGAGATAACTAGAACAAGCCAGTAAAACTAAAGCAAGATAAATGCCAACTGCAATTTTAACAGGTTTAGCCATAGATTTATCCATTTATGTCCTCCTAGAGTCATAGCAATGTTTACTTATAAACTAACATGAGAGTTTTAAGTAAATGTAAATAAGAAGTAAATATTTATCAATTTACTATTAATAAATGTAAGGCAATTAAATTTGTCGATATTAATTTGGAATAATCAATAATTTGTCTGAGAAAATATTTATATTCTTTTAATTTTTTTATAATTTTATACTATCCTTAACTTAATATTTACATTTTTAAAACTGACTAAATATTAAGATGATAGCATACCCTTATTAAAGTGTTTAACGCATTCATTAAGATAATATTAAATGAAAGAAAAAATATGTTTAAAGAGAGGGACTTCAGTTTGATTCTCATTATCATTTGTATCGCTTTGATATTATTTCTAGGAATTAGAGAGAAAAAGCGCCATACACACCGTTTAAATAAGATTCCTCTACGAATAAATATTAATGGTATTCGTGGTAAATCAACTATTACAAGAATGATTTATAGTATTTTGCGAGAAGATCAATATCATGTCATTGGTAAAACAACAGGCACTGATGCCAGAATGTTGTATTGGTTTACAGAGAAAGAATATCCTGTCCTTAGAAAACCGCAAGGCGCCAACATAGGAGAACAAAGAGACATTGTGCAAAAAGTAGTTAAGCAAAAAGGCAATGCGCTTGTTAATGAATGTATGGCAGTTAATCCAGATTATCAAATTGTCTTTCAAGAAGATTTAGTAAAAGCGAATATTGGTGTCATTGTCAATGTTATGGAAGACCATATGGACGTATTAGGGCCGACACTTCAAGATATTGCTCAAGCATTTACTGCAACGATTCCCCGAAATGGAAAATTAGTAGTCATGAAGGATGAGTTTACAGACTTTTTTGCTAAAGAAGCTAAAAAACGTAAAACTGAACTTATTGTTGTAGATAAAAATGATATACCTGAATCATACTTAAGGAAATTTAATTATTTAGTATTTCCTGATAATGTAGCCATCGCTTTAGGTGTAGCTCAAGCTGTAGGAGTTGAAAAAGACGTTGCGCTGCGCGGAATGTTAAATGCGCCTCCCGATCCTGGAGCGGTTGAAATTAAATATTTTAATGCAAATAACACAAAAAATGTATTTGTTAATGCGTTTGCTGCTAATGAGCCTCAGTCTACGAAAGCGATATTAAATAAAGTGGAATCATACGATTATCCTTATACAAAAAAAGTAGTGATTCTGAACTGTCGTTCTGACAGGGTAGATCGAACGCGACAGTTCGTTGAAAATTTTATTGAGGACGTCGAATTCGATACCTTAATTTGCACAGGAAAAAGCACGCAAATGGTTACAGATGTAATGCAACGGCTACCTGAAAAGACATACATAAATCTTGAAAATCATGACTTTTCAGATATAGAAAAAGCGATTCTTAGTGAATCACATCAGGCACTCATATTTTGTGTGGGAAATATTCATGGTCCAGGTGGAAAAATAGCAGAATTTATAGAAGGGATAGAATAAAATGATAGGTTCGGAGTTATACTTTTCCCTATTTGTTGGTATTGTATTAAGTTTAATTTTTGCAGAAAAATTTGGGATTAATCCCGCAGGTCTTGTTGTACCTGGTTATTTAGCCCTTATTTTTGATCAACCCATTATGTTACTATCTGTGTTGGTCATTAGTTGTCTCACTTATTTTATTGTTACGTTTGGTATTAGTAGATGGGTCATTCTTTATGGTAGACGTAAATTTGCAGCGATGATTTTAACTGGTATGGTTCTAAAATTTATTTTTGATTTAATTTATCCACTTACTCCATTTGAAGTTGTAGAGGTTTCAGGTATCGGAGTTGTTATTCCTGGTATTATTGCCAATACCATTCAAAAACAAGGTGTTGTAATTACATTAGCTACAACAATGTTATTAACATGTATGACTTATGTCATCTTGTTCTTATATAGCTTTATTAATTAATCGCGATCGAGGAGCGCATAATAATGAAAAAGACAAAACGATTATCAGCGAGCGAATGGTTACTTAAGCAATCAAAACGACATAAACGAAGAAACTTTTTGTATACGTTTATTGTCTTAGTTATCACAGTAGTACTTCTAATTTTTGCTATTCGAGCTGTTAAAGTTGAACCTGTAGAGACGATGCCACATTCAGGTAATAGTATTAGAAATACATATTTAGGAAATATCACTTTGAATAATGACATCAGAAAGGTCAATTTAAATGATGTTTTTAAAAGTTTAAGACAGCCATTACAACAAAGTGATTTTTCCACAGCTTCTTTATATGTGAACCAATTTTCTAAAAATCCTAAAGAAAATTTAAACAAAAACATAGAAAACATTATGTTTTTAAAAAAACAAAATATTAAAAGTATCAATTTAATTAATAGCACTATAGATAATGTACAAGCGCAAGATTTATCCAAAAAAGTTGAAGCACAAACAGATTATAATTTTTTAACTGGAAATGGTTCGAATCCAATTAATAGTAAAACAGTACAACAAAAAGTTAAAAATAAAAAAGTCGCTAATGTTTCGTTCACAGATATTGAATCGTATTATGAAGATCCTTTAAAAAATACGACATCTATTAGCTTAGATCCCAAAATTTTTGTACCATTAATTAAAAACTTAAAGGAAAACAATGATCTTGTAGTTGTGAACGTAGATTGGGGGATTCCTAACGAACGTAATGTAACAGATCGCCAAAAAGCTTATGCTCATGCATTAGTTGATGCAGGTGCAGATGTAATCATTGGCCATAATACAGTTATACAAAGTATTGAGAAATATAAACATGCTAGTATTTTTTATAGTTTAGGAAATTTAACCTCTGCTGATTTTCTATCAAAAAATCAAAAAAGTATAGTTGTTCAACATGATTGGGATGGTCAGCATCATCAATTTCAAATTACACCTGTTCGCTCTGCAGATGGAAAATTAACAAAAGATCATATGAATAGTATGGAGTCACAACGTTATTACAATAATATTAAAGATAAAACAATTCATCTGAAAGAAAAGAATGGGGGGTATTCTTTTGAATATTAAACAAAATTGGTTACCTATTGTTACAACACTCATTATTATTGCTATTTTATTAATGGTTACATTTGCTAGAGCAAATGAAGGTCTCGATAATTACGAAAAAAATGAATTAAATAAAGCCACGGAGCAATATTTATCTAAAGGGGCCAAGTAGTATGAATATCTATAATAAAGTGACACTATCAGTCATTTTAGTGATTACAATTTTAATCTCATTTACATTTTATTTTTTTAATAAAGAAGATAAACCTGATAAAGATGATCTATATGAAAACAAGATTGCTAACCGTAAATCAGCAACCTCTGATGAGCAAAAAACGTATGGTGTCGCTTCAAACAATGCTATCGCAACACGTGTAGGTAATAGAATTATTGAAGATGGTGGTAATGCAGTTGACGCAGCGGAAGGTGTCGCATACGCGCTTGCAGTAACAGAACCTCATTCATCTGGATTAGGTGGTGGCGGCGCTACACTTACCTACGATGGTAAAAATGGTGAAGAACCTCGCATGTATGAATATAAAACAACATCTTCATTTAATTACAAAAAAGGAGATAAAATAGGGACACCTGGTTTTGTACGCGGTTTACATGATATGCATGAAAAAGAAGGTAAAATGGATGAGAAAAAAATCTTAAACTATGTCATTCCATTAGCTGAAGATGGCTTTGAAGTAGATTCAGAGTTAGAACGTAGTTTGAAATTATTTGGTTCTGACATTGATCGAAACTCTCCCTTCTTTAAAGGCAAGCGTACAGTTCGTGAAGGTGCAATTGTAAAACAACCTGCTTTAGCAAATACTTTAAAGAAAATTCGAGATAAAGGGCCGGATTATTTTTATAATCATATTGGAAAAAGTGTATCTAAACAATTAAAAAATCAACTCACTGAAGAGGATTTTAAACAAGTAAAAACAGAAGAAAAGAAACCTATTAGTACAAAATATTTAAACAATACTGTTTATGCTGCATCTAACCCATTAGGTGGGATCTTAATGGAACAAGGTTTGAAGATTGATGAAAGCGTAAATTCTGCAAATGATCGTACAGATTATATTACAGGGATTGTCAAATCTCGTGATATTATGTATCGAAATAGAGATATTGTTAATGGCAAAGAATCTAGTAGCAATACCTACTTGTCTCAAGATTATTTATTAGATAAGATTAACGGTATCAATTTTGACGAACAAGGTAGTGACTTCAATACACAACGTATTGATAACACAAGTACAACGCACTTTGTAGTGATTGATAAGAACGGTAAGTTAGCAAGTACTACAAATACATTATCAAGCTTCTTTGGAACAGGTAAATATGTTAAAGAAGGTTTTTACATGAACAACTCACTAACAAACTTTTCAACAGATCCAAACAGTCCAAACTATGGTGAGAAACATAAAGCACCACGTTCTTATACGTCGCCTACTATTATTGTTGGACCTGACTTCTATATGGGTATTGGTTCGCCAGGAGGAAATAAAATTCCAACGATTCTTAATGAAGTCATTGTAGATTATTTAAGAGGAAATGGTACGTTGCAAGAATCTATTAATAAGCCACGTTTTTATAATGATGGTGGAACAATCTTCTATGAAAATGCTATGGATGATAATGATGTCAATATTTTCAAAAGTCTAGGTTTCGGTGTAGAAGAAAAACGTAACGATCCTAACTTTGGTAGTGTTCAAGGTGCTGTTTATAACAAAAAAGATAGAACAGTGGAAGTTGGACAAGATGTAGGAAACAGATAATAAAAAAGGACAAAAATCAATCGGTTTTTGTCCTTTTTTTATTTACTCAAAATAAGTATTGAAATAATTATTTAAAACGCTATCATAAATACATAGATAGCTAAATTTAATTTATTTACAATAGAAAATATAAAAATAATAAATTGTCATTAATATAATTATATGAATAGTGATATAAAGGGTGAGACGTATGAAAGAAGCAGTATTAGGTATTGATCTTGGAACTAGCGCAGTTAAAATTATTGCGGTAAATCAAACAGGCCATGTAATCACTTCAACAAGTGTACCTTTAAATTTAATACAATCCCAACCTGGATATAGCGAACAAGATCCAGAGGAATGGTTTAATGCAGTTAAAACAGGCATATATCGGTTAAATCATTCTGATGAAATGAAATCGTATAAAGTGAAGGGCATCTCATTCTCAGGTCAAATGCATGGACTAGTAGCCTTAGATAAAGAAGGTCACCCTGTACGACATGCTATCCTTTGGAATGATACACGTAATTCAGAACAATGTAAGCAAATTCGATCGGTTTATGGAGAGCGATTAAATGGAAATCCGATTCTTGAGGGTTTTACACTTCCTAAGATGATGTGGGTAAGTACACATGAGCCTGAACTATGGAAGAAAGTAGATGTGTTCGTTCTTCCTAAAGATTATGTACGTTATTGTTTAACGGGTAAGATTCATATGGAATATTCTGACGCTGCAAGTACGCTCCTTCTTAGTCCAGAAACGCATGATTGGTCAAAAGAAGTTGGAGATACATTTGATATAGGGGATGTTTATCCATCACTTGTGAAATCCACAGACGAAGTTGGAATGATTCAAGACCCCTTAGCGAGTGAACTTGGTTTTACATCTCCAGTAAAAGTATTTGCTGGGGGTGGAGACAATGCCTGTGGTGCTATTGGTGCAGGTATAATCAATGATAATGATACATTATGTAGTATTGGTACTTCTGGTGTAATCGTAAACGTAGAAAAAAGTAATCAAACGCACTATAAAAATAATATACATTTTTTTGATCATAGTGTTCCAAATACATATTATGCAATGGGAGTAACGTTGGCTGCAGGATATAGTCTTAATTGGTTAAAGAGAGCATTTTTTGATAACGATACGTTTGATGAAATTGTGAAACAAGCGAGCACCTCGTCAATAGGTGCAAATCGTTTATTATTTGCGCCTTACCTAGCTGGTGAGCGTACACCCCATGGTGATGCATTTATTCGAGGGAGTTTCATTGGCATTAGCGGTAACCATTCTAAATCAGACTTTGCACGAGCGGTATTAGAGGGTATTACCTTTTCTTTATATGATTCAATTCAATTGATGCGAGAAGCGGGAAAAGAAATTACACATATTACTTCAATTGGTGGAGGCGCAAAAAGTGAATTTTGGCTCCAAATGCAAGCTGATATTTTTAATGCATCTATACGTAAATTGAAGCATGAAGAAGGACCAAGTATGGGGGCAGCAATGATTGCAGCGTATGGGTTACAATGGTTTGATTCTTTTGATGACTGTGTAGCACAATTTATAGACGTTGAACATATATATGAACCTAATTTGCAACGACATCAACAATATGAATCTTATTACAATATTTATAAACAAATCTATCAACATACACATCAACTTACAGAAGCGTTATTAAAGACTTAAAGCGTTTCGCACATGATTATTTAGAAAGAAACTCGAAGAATCAGATGACAAAGTAGGGACAGACATTGTTTTTGTGTCTCTACTTTTTTAATAGTAAATTCCCATTAATATGCTTTGTTATAATTAATATATTATATTTTATAAAAAATTTATTGACAAAAATCTAATGTAGATATTAAATAATATATATAAATTCCTCATTCCAAATAACACTATCTGTTAAGTATGGAAAGGAGTGATAGTTATGAACGATACCCATTTCATTGATCAACTATCACACGTAAATATGATTGAGACGCTTTATTTAAATTCCAATGATTTAAAACCCTCTATGAATCTTTTCCTAAATTTATTATTTAAACGATTATTACTAGAATATTATGTATACATTCGTACAATTTACAATAAGTATGCATGTTTAGAAATGCCATTTCTATCCTTTCAACTTTTTTTCAATCATTTTCATGATTTATTTTATATCATGTATACACTCATCGATACGCAAAATATAACAACTTATTCTAACGTTTTAGAATAGTAAAACGATATAGTTAAGTATGTTTGTGTGTATAAGAGATCCACCCCGTTAAGAAATAGAGTGAGTAAGAAAACAATAAATAATTGATAAAATTCAATCAAGTGGTGAACATTCATATTACTAAAAGATGAATTATAACTGAGTGTATTTATAAACATCTTTTTCAGTAGAAGTGAGTATATTTCTCATTTCTACTGTTTTTTTATGAATAAAATTAATATTTTGCGTCTAATTTTTTTACAAGAAAATTAAATTCGTTAAAATACTTAAAATGTGAATTATTTCACAAATAAATTTTGGATTTACTATATTAGGTATTGAAAACGTTTTCTGCCAGGTGTACTATGACATTGGCTAGGAAATTAGAGAGAAAGAGGTTATTGGGAAATGAATATTATTTTAGGCGTTGGGACTCTTGTATTAGTATTAATTGTAATGACACTTTTCTTAAACTTTGCACCATATGGGAAACAAGGATTACAAGCACTGTCGGGAGCAGCCTGTGCGACTTTCTTACCACAAGCATTCTTAAGTTATGCGATAGGTGGCGTTTTCCATATTCACTTCTTCCAAGTGATTGGAGATTTAGCAGGAAGTTTAGCTGGCGTTGCAGTAGGGATTTTGACATGTGTTAATTTAGGTATTTCCCCAGTATTTGCAGTTATCGTTGGTTTAGTATTACATGATTTTAAATTACTACCAGCATTTATTGCAGCGTATGTTATTTCATTTGGTATTAAATTTATTGAGAAGAAAGTACCAGAAGGGTTAGACTTAATTACAGTTATTTTAATTGCTCCAGCTGTTGCATTTGGCTTAGCAACGGTAATTAGCCCAGGCGTAATGGCTGTATTGCAACAAATTGGTGGCGCAATTACTGCTGTAGGAGATAGTAATCCATACGCTTTAGCAGTGATACTTGGATTAGTAATTCCAGTTACAGGTATGACACCATTAAGTTCAATGGTACTGACAAGCTTATTAGGTTTAACAGGTGTACCAATGGCAATCGGTGCATTAACTTGTACAGGCGCTTCATTTGTTAACTACGTGATGTTTAGTAGATTAAACATTGGTGGTCCATCTAAAGCATTTGCAGTTTTTGTTGAACCGCTCACTCAAATTGATTTAATTGCTAAATATCCATTACAATTATATGGAACAAATGCCTTGATTGGTGTAGTAAATGCATGTATTGTAACATTTAGTGGACTAGTAATAAATGTAAAAGGTATGGCTACACCAATTGCTGGTGCAATTGTATTGTTTGGCTTTAATACACCAATGAAAGCAGTAATTACAATCATTGCTGTAGCAATTTCAAGTATCATTTTGGCGTTCGTTATCAGTACATTGATTAAAAAATTCAATCTTATGGATTTATCTATTAAATTACCATCTAAACAAAAACAACCTAAGGAGAGTGTTTAAGAATGGCTACTAAAAAAAGTTATGACTATCAAAGTGCGTTTGATATTATTGGGCCAGTCATGATGGGACCTTCAAGTTCTCATACAGCTGGAGCAGTAAAAATAGGGAATGCTACTTTTAATGTACTAGGAGGCATTAAACCAGAAACATTAGCAATTCATTATTATGAATCATTCGCAAAAACACACCAAGGGCATGGTACAGATTTAGCAATTGTAGGTGGTGCAATGGGTTATAGTACGTTCGATAGTCGAATTAAAGATTCATTAACTATTGCTAACGATTTAGGTATTCATGTTGATATTATTGAAGAAGATGGAGAAAGTATTGGAGAACATCCAAACTGTGCTTATTTAATTGCTGAAGCGAATGGACGTCATATTGAAGTAATTGGTAATTCTATAGGTGGCGGTACCATTAAATTGAGAAGAATTAGTGTTGAAGGTATAGATGTTAACTTTAATCATGGCTTACCTATTTTAGTCATGGATGGATCTAAAAATAAGTCGGAAGTGAATCATTTCTTAAATGATGTAAACGAACTTGGCGTAAGTATAGATGAAGAATTGGTTGATACAGATGATGATAATAGTTTAGTTGTTTTACCGTTAACAAAAGCAATCAAAGAATCAACATTAAATCAAATTAAAGAAAAATATAATCACTTAAACATATCCTATATAAAATAAAGGAGGATTAAAAATGTTCGATTCAATTAGAGAAACTATAGATTATGCTGTTGAAAACAATATGTCATTCGCGGATATTATGATTCAAGAAGAAATGGAATTATCAGGTCAATCACGTGATGAAGTTAGAGATTTAATGAAAGAAAATTTACAAGTCATGCGTGATGCTGTAGTTAAAGGGACCACAGGAGATGGGGTAGAAAGTGTCACAGGTTATACGGGACATGATGCAGCTAAAATCCGTGATTACAACGAAAATCATCATGCTTTATCAGGCCATGAAATGATGGAAGCAGTCAAAGGCGCTGTAGCAACAAATGAAGTGAATGCGGCAATGGGTATTATTTGCGCGACACCGACAGCTGGGTCCTCCGGTACGATTCCGGGCGTATTATTTAAATTAGAAAAAACACATGGTTTAACAGAAGATCAAATGGTTGATTTCCTATTTGTTGCATCATTATTTGGACGTGTAGTTGCAAATAATGCGAGTGTTGCTGGAGCAACGGGAGGTTGTCAAGCAGAAGTAGGTTCAGCTTCAGCTATGGCAGCAGCAGCTGCAGTATCGGTCTTTGGTGGTGAACCAGAAGCTTCGGGTCATGCGATGGCATTAGCTATTAGTAACTTATTAGGCCTTGTGTGTGACCCAGTGGCTGGACTTGTTGAAATTCCATGCGTCATGCGTAATGCCATTGGTTCAGGAAATGCATTGATTTCAGCAGACTTAGCATTAGCTGGTGTGAAAAGTAGAATTCCAGTCGATGAAGTCATCGAAGCGATGGACAAAGTAGGGCGAAACTTACCAGCACAACTTAGAGAAACTGGACTAGGTGGTTTAGCAGGTACACCAACAGGAGAAGCCATTAAACAAAAAATCTTTGGTAATGCAGAAGATCCAGTCAATAGTTTTTCATAATATTTAAAATCCTAAACCATTCTTGAATGATAGCATATTCAAGAATGGTTTTTTATGCCTTGAATTATCAGAAAATTTCAAAAAAATAATTGCAATATTTCACTTTTAAATATAGAATAACTTAAAAGGGGATGATGATATGCTTAGATTATATATTTTATTTTTAACCTTCATCATTAATACAACGTTAACACGTGTATGGACGATCGAAGGAACTTGGGAGCATCTTTTACTTCAATCAATGTCTATGAGTATAATGTTTGTATTTCTTTTTTACTATGTGTGTTTTATGCTTGAAAATAGAAAACATAACAAAATAGATAAACTTAGAGATGAAAAATAAACAAAAAAGTCGAGACAGTTATTTGAATAACAGGGTCTCGATTTTTTTATGAATTATGTATCCGCTTTTAAATCGTATTGATAGAAAGCTAAATCAAGCCAACGTTCAAATTTATAGCCTACGTTTTCAATCGTACCAGCATGTTTAAAATTGAATGTTTCATGAAGTTTAATACTTGCTTCATTTAATGTATCTATACCTGCAACTATAGTACGATACTGGCGGTGTTTAGCATCATCAATTAAATGTTCGAGTAAATGTGATGCCACGCCTCTTCTACGATAGTCTTTATTTACATATATAGAATGCTCAATAGAATATAAATAGGCTGGCCAATGTCTAAATTGACCATACGTGGCAAACCCAGCTACTTTATGATCTATTTCAAATACAAATATAGGTTCGTTTGCAAGCACTTTTGTTTCGAACCATACTTCTCGTTCATTAAGACTTTGTGGATGATAAGTATATACAGCCGTTGTATTCAATATAGCATCATTATAAATATTTAATATATCAGGTAAATCTTTACGTTCTGCTTCTCTAATTATGATAAGCACCTACTTATAGTATTTATTATTAATTTAAGCACTTGCATGAAATTAAATCAAATATATATCATATAATCTAACATTTTATTTAGAAAAATAAATGGTATACTATGAATTAAGAATTTTAAAATTAAAGGAGTACTACTTAGTGAAGAATTGGACAAATCGACTCATGACCATGATTGGCGTGATTTTGATATTAGTAGCAGTATATTTATTTGCGAAACCATATATTGATAATTACTTACATCAAAAAGATAATAACGATAAAGTAGAACAATACGATAAAAATGATAAAAGCAATACATCAAAAGAAAGACCTACGATTCCAAAAGATAAATCGAAAATGGCAGGGTATATCAGTGTACCCGATGCGGAAATCAAAGAACCTGTTTACCCAGGTCCTGCGACACTTGAACAACTTAATAGAGGTGTAAGTTTTGCAGAAGGTGATGAATCACTTGATGATCAAAATATTTCTATTGCAGGACATACGTTTACTGATCGTCCACATTACCAATTTACAAATTTAAAAGCAGCAAAAAAAGGCAGCAAAGTTTATTTTAAAGTTGGAGATGAAACACGAGAATATAAAATGACAAGCATCCGAGATGTAAACCCTGAAGATGTTCAAGTATTAGATGAACATGAAGGGGAAACCAATCAACTGACATTAATCACGTGTGATAATTATAATCAACAAACAGGCGTTTGGGAAAAAAGAAAAATTTTCGTAGCTAAACAAATTAAATAAATACTTTAGTTGACCGTTCATCTTCTCATTGATGAGCGGTTTTTATGCATAAAATTTTATTCTTTGTATGTAATTTCTAAATGTGAATATAGTTTCACTCTTCAAGTACTGACTTCAATCCCAATCATAAGGTGGATATAATGGACGATGAAAAGTATTGTAAGGGGGAAACCACTCATGATTAGAGCCATTGCAGTAGATATGGATGGGACATTTTTAGATACAAATAAAGAATATGACAAAGTGCGATTTGAGACAATTTATCAAGAATTAAAACGAAACCATATTGAATTTATTGCAGCCAGTGGTAATCAATATGCAAAGTTAAAGTCTATTTTTGGAGAGCGAGACATGTATTTCATTTCTGAGAATGGTGCAGTGATTTATCATGGCAATCAATTGTATAATTACTGTAGTTTTGATCAAACTATATATGACAAAGTAGTGAATTATATTCATCTTGATCAACACATCTACGAATTCATTGTATGTGGACTTAAAAGTGCATATATTTTAAAAGATACGTCAGAAGCCTTTAAAAAGGATGCTCATTTTTATTATCGTCAATTAGAAGAAATAGATACATTTCAACCTTTACCTAATGATGAATATGTGAAGATTGCATTAAATATTAATCGTGAGACACATCCCAATTTGGACACAGATTTAGAAACAAAGTTTAAAGAAGAAATTAAACTGGTTTCAAGTGGCCATGATAGTATCGATATTATTATGCCTAATATGACAAAAGGCCAAGCGTTAAAACGTTTGTTAAAAAAATGGGACATGTCACCATCAGAATTAATGGCATTCGGTGATGCTAACAATGATAAAGATATGCTAGAATTTGCAGAGCATAGTTATGTTATGGCAAATAGCCATGATCAATCATTATTTGATATCGCAAAATTTGTAGCGCCAAGTAACGATGAACAAGGGGTACTTCAAATGATAGAAGAAAAAGTATTAAAAAGTGAGACAGAATAATTCGTCGACTCACTCAGTGGTCGACTGCCAACACATAAAAATGCCTGGGACATCATAAGTTGTCCCAGGCATTTTTATATATCAAATCTTAGTTTAATTGAGTGTCACATTTACCTGTGTTAATGACAGATAATGCAGCATTTAATCCACCTTCAACTAAGTTTCTAACTGCTTCATCTGAGAAGAAAGCAATATGAGGTGTCACTAAGATGTTTTCATTTTCAATTAATTCAAGTAAAGTTTTATCTTCAATTTCTTTACCTGTCCAGTCATATGTGAAGTAATCAGCTTCATTTTCATATGTGTCAATGGCAGCACCATATAAAGTACCATCATTTACAGCATCAATTAAAGCTGGTGTATCAATAACAGCACCACGAGCAGCGTTGACTAATACAGCGCCTTTTTTCACTTTGCTAAACATGTCAGCATCGAATAAGTGGAAGCTTTCTTTGTTAGCAGGTACATGTAAAGAAATGATATCAGCATCGGCAATTGCTTCTTCAACTGAATCTTTATATTCTAAGAAATCTAATGAGTTGTTTGGATATGCATCATAGCCTACTACTTTTGCACCAAAACCAGCATAAATTTTACCAGTTGCAGCACCAATACGGCCTGTACCGATAATTGCAACAGTCATGTTTTTAACAGGTGTAGACATGATAGGTGCAGCCCATTTGAAATTATGTTCTTGAACGCGTTTTTCAATTGCAGGGAATTTACGTACTAATTGTAAAGCGATTGATACTGAGTATTCAGCAATTGTTTCAGGTGAATAACTTGGTACGTTAGAAATTACAATATTGTGTTTTTTTGCAAGATCTAAATCATACATATCAAAACCAGCAGTACGTTGAGCGATTTGTTTAATACCGTATTTTTCAAGTTTAGGATAAACAGAATCTGCTAATTTACCGAATTGCATTGTAGTTACGCCATCGAAACCTTCTAATTGATCTACTGTGTCTTCGCTTAAAATATCTTCAGAAGTAACAACTTCTACATTGTGTTCTTTACCCCAATTTAAAGCGTCTTTTTTTTCGTAATCACGAGTTCCGAAAAACATAATTTTTGTCATTAAAATAACCCCATTTCATTTTGTATAAATAAGTTAAAATTTAATAAATACGTAAGACTAAAGTTGAAGTAAGAGATTGGGTACAACATCATTGAATGTTATCTCTAACACAACTTACAACCCTATTATATTGTGAATTAGTTCACAAATCAATTAAAAAGGGACTTTTATTTTGTATAATATGAAATTATATACATAAAATATCATTTAAAATGAAATATTACAACTTGGGAATAGGTGAATCCTTTTGAGCTAATTATTTTGGCTAAAATAATTTGTATTTTATAATTTGAGTAAGTTTTTAAATAGAGGAGTGGATGACTATCAATCAGATTCAAAATACCATTATAGATGCGTTTAAATTTAGATTTGCTACTAAGGAATTCGATACAACAAAAAAGATAAGTGATTCTGAATTCAATACCATTCTTGAAGCAGGACGATTATCTCCTAGTTCGTTAGGTCTTGAGCCTTGGAGATTTCTTGTGATTCAAAACGAAACGCTACGTGAGAAATTAATACCTTATAGTTCTGGTGCACAAAAGCAACTTAATTCTGCCAGTCATTTTGTACTAATTTTAGCCCGTAAGAATGTAACACCGACGTCTGATTATGTACAGTCATTTATTAGAGGGATTAAGCAGTATGAAGAGAGCACCATTCCAATGTTTGAAGATAAAGTACAGGGATTCCAAACACGTTTCCATATTAATGATAATGCTAGAACCATTTTGGATTGGGCGTCTAAACAAACCTACATTGCATTAGGTAATATGATGACAGCAGCTGCATTAATGAATATTGATTCCTGTCCAATGGAAGGTTTCGATTTAGATGGCGTAACTGAGTTATTAGAACATGAAGGGATCATTGATAGTAATCAGTTTGCACCTTCAGTTATGGTAGCTTTTGGTTATAGAAAAGAGAATCCTACAAAACCTAAAACACGTCAACCACAAGAAGATGTAATTAAATGGATAAATTAAGCATAGTTTTGTAAAAAAAGGGTAAATAATAAGTATACAAAACGTATCAATGAATGAAGTAAATTTAACATTACTTTATATAGAGTTACGTTATGATTTATAAACAAAGAAAGAGGGATGAAAACGGATGGCAAAAGTAAATGTTAGAGATTTTTTAGATGAACAATATGATTTATTTATAAATGGTGAATTCCAACCAAGTGAAAGTGGAGAAACACTTACGGTAAGTAACCCAGCAAATGGTGAAGAGTTAGCCAAAGTTGCTAAAGCAAATGAAAAAGATGTTGATAAAGCAGTGCAATCAGCACATGAGGCATTTGATAGTTGGAGTAAAATTTCTAAAGCAGAACGTGCAGATTATTTATTAGAAATTAGTCGTCGTATTGAAGAAAATAAGGAACATTTAGCAACAGTTGAATCACTTCAAAATGGTAAACCTTACCGTGAAACATCAACAATTGATGTTCCTCAAGTAGCTGAACAATTTAAATATTTTGCAGGAGTATTAACGACTGATGAAGGTTCGGTTAACCAAATAGATCATAACACGATGAGTTTAGTTGTAAATGAACCTGTGGGAGTAGTAGGTGCAGTAGTAGCATGGAACTTCCCAATCTTACTTGCATCTTGGAAATTAGGTCCAGCATTAGCAGCGGGTAATACAGTGGTAATTCAACCTTCTTCTTCTACACCATTAAGCTTAATTGAATTAGCTAAAATTCTTCAAGATGTGTTACCTAAAGGTGTAGTCAACGTCATTACTGGTAAAGGTTCAGAATCAGGTGATGCGATTTTCAAACATGAAGGTGTAAATAAATTATCATTCACTGGTTCAACAAGTGTAGGTTATGGTGTTGCTAAAGCAGGCGCTGAACGTATTGTGCCAACTACGTTAGAACTTGGCGGTAAAAGTGCTAATATTATCTTTGATGATGCAAATTTAGATCAAGTCATTGAAGGCGTTCAATTAGGTATTCTATTCAACCAAGGTGAAGTATGTAGTGCCGGTTCACGTTTATTAGTACAATCATCTTTATATGATAAATTATTACCAAAATTAAAAGAAGCGTTCGAAAATATTAAAGTGGGTGACCCATTCGCTGAAGATACAAAAATGGGTGCACAAACTGGCCCAGAACAAATTGAAAAAATTGAAAGTTATATTAAATTAGCAGAAGAAGATGACAAAGCAAATATTTTAACGGGTGGACATCGTATTACTGATAATGGTTTAGATAAAGGCTACTTCTTCGAACCAACAATCATTGAACTTTCAGATAATAGTCATAAATTAGCTCAAGAAGAGATTTTTGGACCTGTTATTGTTGTTGAAAAATTCGAAGATGAAGAAGAAGCAATTAACATTGCTAATGATTCAGAATATGGTTTAGCTGGTGGTGTCTTCACTACAAACTTACTTCGTGCATTAAATGTTGCAAAAGCAATTCGTACTGGACGTATTTGGGTTAATACGTATAATCAAATCCCAGCTGGTGCACCATTTGGTGGTTATAAAAAATCTGGTATCGGCCGTGAAGTTTATAAAGATGCAATTAAAAACTATCAACAAGTTAAAAACATCTTTATTGATACAAGTAATGAAACAAAAGGCTTATACTAATTAAAATATGATTAAATAGTTTAATACATGTTTTAAAATGTCGACAAAGGTATATACTTTGTCGGCATTTTTTTATGAAGTATGATTAAAAATTAGAAAAGTATGACAGATTTCATTTTGAAGTTGTATAAGTCTCTCGGTAATCCCAATTTAACGTATATGCAGACGTTTTGATGAAAATCTAAATAGTAAGATCTTCGAACTGAAATCAAAATTTAATATAAATTGTATTTTCAATTTAAAAATTGATGGTTAATATAATATAAATACGTCTTTATATTTTAAGTTTGATGAAATTTAAATACATTATATATTTTGAAAAGAGAAAATGATGAAACGTTTAAAATTTTTAGTTATTTATTTAGTTATTACAATTATAGTAAGCGGTTGTTCAAACATTGATAATGTAAAGTATCCTAAAGAAGCCTATACACCTAAATCATTAACTGTTGAGTTTGTTCCATCTCAAAATGCTCAAATCCTTAATGCTAAAGTAAAACCTTTGCAACAATTATTATCTGATGAGCTGGAAGTTCCTGTAAAAGTACATATAGCAACAAATTATAATACAATGATAGAAGGGTTGAAATCGAAAAAAATCGATATTGCATTTATTTCTCCTGTTTCTTACACATTAGCTCATGATGCTCATGCAGCAGATGTATTGTTAAAGTCAAAAGGTTACTTAGTAGATAATAAAGGAAATCAAACACATCACCTTGTAGATTACTATCGATCTCAAATTGTGGTTCGTAAAGATAGTAATATTAATCATTTAAAAGATTTGAAAGATAAGAGGGTAGCGTTACAAGATGTGGAATCAACGTCAGGATATATTTATCCTTTAGCATCGTTAATGGAAAAAGGAATAAAAAAGTCTGATATTCAAATTCAACAAGTGAAAGGTCATGATCAGGGGTTAATTGCATTATTAAATCATGATGTAGAAGCTGTTGCTACATATCAAGATGCTCGGGCAGATTTAAAAAAAGAGTATCCCAATATTTATCAAGAAACTAAAGTGATTTATCGCACAAAGAAAATTCCGAATGATACCATTTCAGTACGTAATGACATGAGTAGCAAATGGAAAAAGAAAATTAGTAAAGCATTTATTGATATCAGTCATACAAAAAAAGGTAAACATGTTATTAGTGATATTTATGGTCATCAAGGTTATGAAAAAGCAAAAGATAGTGACTTTGATACTGTAAGAAAATATCGAGATATTGTAGATTAAAAAAAGATTGGATGATTGTCATCCAACCTTTTTTTTAATCAGGAACTACACTTACATCTCCATGAACAGTCACACTAAACCCTTCAGGTGATGTTAAATTCGTTTCTTTAGCGTGAGGTTGATAGATATCAATATGTGTTAATCCATAAGTGTTCTTATTGTCTGGATTCACTTGATTAGATTGCCATGTATTCACAGCAATGTGATGATGATAGTGTTGTGCAGAAATAAATAAACTTTGAGGGAGGTTTGAAATATGTTCAAAACCAAGTTGATCAATATAGAATTGACGAGCCTCCATCAAATTATGTGTTTTTAAATGGAGATGTCCTAGTTTTCCATCTGATGGAAAACCTTGCCAACCCTTTTCAGTACGATGTGAAATTAAATCTTGTGCATCAACTTCAAGGGTATCCATTTTAATAAAGCCATTCTCCCATTCCCAACCACTAGAAGGGCGATCTTGATAGACTTCAATACCATTACCTTCTGGATCATTGAAATATAGCGCTTCACTTACTAAATGGTCACCGCCACCAACAGGCTGATTTAAACGACTCATATGATATAGGAAGTTAGCTAAGTCTTGTCGTGAAGGTAATAAATAAGCGATATGAAAAAGGCCAGCTTCTCTAAATTCAGGATGACGTCCATGATTTAAAAGATGAAGCGTTAACGTGTGACCATGTTCTCCAACATTAAAAATGGTTTGTGTGTCAGTTTTCTTTTTAATAGAAAAGCCGAGTACTTCAGAATAAAAGTGATTCATTTTGTTTAAATCTTTAACATTTAAAGTGACGTTCGTCACTTGCATTGCTTCTTTTGAATGAAATGCAGTCATGTATCATTGCCTCTCTTTTTTATACTAAGTATATTAAATATACTAGAATGATTAATAGGAAACAAGATAAATCACTTGATTAAAAAAATCCTCTAGAGAATGATTCTCTAGAGGATTTTATTTTACTCTTATCCTAAATAAACATCTTGGTAACTATCATTTTTTTCTAATACATCTTTTGCAAATGGACAAGAAGCGATAATTTTTAAATTAATTTGACGAGCATGTTCTACAACTGCATCAACTAATTTAGTTCCTAAACCTTGACCACCTAATTCATCAGATACACCAGTGTGATCGATTTCAATTTCATTGTTATCTACTTGTTTGTAAGTGATTTCTGCTTTAGGATTATTTTCGTCTTCACCTACATAAAATTTATTGTTACCTTGTTTAATTTCTTCAGCCATATTACTTCACTCCTTATATAATGTCTTAGTATTATTTATCACATTTCCACTAAATTAAAACATTACATAAATAAAATTTAGAATATAAAAATTATAAAAAATTTAAATACAAAGTTATTGCTTTTTTATAAAAGAACAGATATAGTTGAGAACGAAATTATTACGTTTTGGAGGGTTTTGTGTGAAGAAGATGATCGCAATTATCGGTTTAATGTGTTTGTGTCTCATATTATCTGCTTGTAGTACAAACCGCGATATCACTCACAAACAGAAAAAAGTAACAACTGAGAATAAATTAAAAATTTATACCACGGTTTTTGCGTTTGAAAGCTTTACAAAACAAATTGGTGGTAAATATGTGGATGTAGATACGATTTATCCACCGGGTGCTGATATGCATACATATGAACCTAGTCAACGCGATATGATTAATATTGCAAAAAGTGATTTATTTGTTTATTCAAGTGATCATCTTGATCCAGTAGCAGCTAAAATTACAAAATCAATGAATAATAATGATATGAAATTAGCGGTTGCAAATAGTTTAAATAAACAAATCCTTGTGAATGAAGATGATGATCACGATGAACATGGACATCATCATGAAGCAACATCATATGATCCTCATGTTTGGCTTGATCCAATACTAGACCAACAATTCGCAAAGAAAATTAAAGATGATTTAGTTCATAAAGATCCTGTGCATCGTAGATATTATGAGCATAACTATAAACAATTAGTTGAAGATTTAAAACAAATTGACCATACATTATCTAACATAACGAGGCGTCCTAAACGAGATAAAGTAATTATTTCTCATGATTCATTAGGATATTTAGCGCGTCGTTACCATTTCGAACAAGAAGGGATTAGCGGTATGAATAATAAAGAGCCAAGTCAAAAAGACATCTTAGCGCTCATTAATCAAATAAAAGACACACATGAACCGTATATTTTATATGAACAAAATATTTCTTCAAAAATAACCGATGTGATTCGTAAAGAGACCCAAACTCAACCTGTAAATTTTAATAATTTAGCAGTATTGTCTCAATCTCAATCAGAAGATCAAACACTCACTTTTCAATCCATTATGAAAAAAAATATTCAAGCCCTCGATAAAGCATTAAACAAATAAAAAGGAGAGCAAGAAAGAATGGCGTTACATTCTTTCTTGCTCTCTTTTTTTATTTTTAATTTACCATCTAATATAACTTACAGTTGTATTGTAATATTCTTCAAAACCATGAATACCGTCTGCACCACCAAGGCCAGATTCTCTCCAACCTGCGTGATAACCATTGACTGCTTCTTCTGCCTCACAGTTCGCATACACTTCTCCAAATTTTAAACGTTCAGTAGCTGTCATAATTTCTTTTAAGTTTTCAGAGAAAATATAAGATGATAGACCTGCATTCGTATCATTTGCCATATCAATAACGTCATCAAAGTTTGTATACGTAGTTATAGCAAGAACAGGACCGAAAATTTCTTCTTTAAAAGCACTATCAGTCGTTTTTACATGATCTAAAATTGTAGGAGCGTAGAAGAATCCTTTACGATCTAATTTATAGCCACCTAATACTAAATCTGCGCCATGTTTTACTGCTTCTTGAACTTTATCATCAATACTATCTAATTGTTTTTGATTAATGATTGCACCATAGTCAGTGTTTTCATCGTATGGATCTCCAACTTGAAGCGCATCCATTTTATCTTTCACTTTATTAATAAAGTCATCATGTACATCTTCATGAACAAAGATACGTTCTGGACATGTACATACTTGGCCAGCGTTATTAATACGTGCAGTAACAATATAATCAACAGCTTTATCTAAGTCAGCGTGTTGTGTGACAAGAACAGGAGCATTTCCACCTAGTTCTAAGTTAAGTTTTTTAATGCTGTCAGCCGCATTTTTAAATACAGCTTTACCTGCGCCCATACTACCCGTTAATGAAACAAGCTGAATATCTTTATGAGTTGCCAATTGTGTTCCAACTGTTTCACCAGTACCTGGAACGATTTGAATAAGACCAGCTGGAATAGTTGAATCACGGAAAAGTTCAGCAATTTTTAATGTTAATAATGTTGTTTCTTCACTTGGTTTGATAACGACAGAACAACCCGTTACAATAGCTGGAATCACTTTACGCATAAGCACTAAAATTGGAGCATTCCAAGGCACAATACCAGCCGTCACACCGATAGGTTTTTTTGTCAGTTGAATGGTTTCGTTTACTATACTATTTTGTAATACTTCACCTTTGTTACTCATACTTAAACTTGCCATATAATCAATAAATTCTATTGATTTATCAATTTCACCTTTAGCTTGTACTATTGTTTTACCTTGTTCTTTAACGTATAAATGAGCAATGTCATCTTTATGTTGTTCAAGTAAAGGAATTAATAATTTTACATGCTCAGCACGTGTAGGAGCTGGTACTTTTTCCCATTCAAGTTGAGCGTGTTTAGATTTTTCAATTGCGTCGTTTACCTCTTCTTCAGTAGCGAATGTAATCGTATCGATTGTTTCTCCCGTAGCAGGATTAATCACGTCCATTGTTTCGTTTGACTTACTTTCTACAAATTCATTATTAATAAATAGTTGATTCGTCATTAACGACACCTCCATACCTATTATTCCCGTAAAGTATTAAATTTAATCTATAAAAAAAGAAGATTCAAAAGGAGATTAATGTTCTCCCTTTGAACCTTCTTTTTTTGAATATTTAAAATGTCTAACCCCTTTATATAAAATAGGAATGAGTAGAATAAAGCCAAATAACCCCATAATTGGAAATACTTTGCCAATGAGTGAAATAAAGCCGATAAATGTACAAATGAACGTCACGCTTGTCATGACGATAATAAGTACAAAATATTGTTTTGAAAACGGTGTTGTGAAACGAGAGGCGAATGCGTACATTAAGCCTACAATAGTATTATAGATAACTAGAATCATAATAATAGACATGATAGTTCCCAAAATAGGTGAGATATGTCGTGCCAATAATAAGGTTGGAAGCGCTACGGATTTAATATCATTAAATTTTGTCATTAAGCCTAAATTAATCATTAAAAGTAAAAATGTAATAATGACGCCACCGATTAATCCGCCCCAAATAGAAGCACGTTGGTCATGTAAACGTCCCCCCATTACACTTAGAAAACTGAAGGCAGCAGCAATTTGTAAACTGGCATAATTGATGCCATCAAACCACCATCCAAGTGAAATAGATGATTTATGCTGTGCATATTGATTTGCACTTTCAAAGTCAAGATGGCCAGTTGCAAGATAATATATCGCAATAATTGTGACGACGATAACTAAGAAAGGTGTAACGATACCGAGTACTGCAATTAAACGATCAAATTTTAAAAATAATGTAACCAAAATCAGACCGACGAGAATAAGTGAACTAAGCCAATAAGGTAAATGAAAACTTTCTTGAATTGTAGATGCCCCGCCCGCGCTCATAATAATAGCGAGTGAAAACAAAAATAATGTTAGGATAATATCAAATAATCGAGCAATCATAGGGTGCAAATAGTAATGAATGGATTCTGAATGATTATGTGATTTTATATTGTAACCAGTATTTAAGACGAACATACCGCCTAGTGTGATGATTAATCCTGTAATAATAATCCCTAATACACTGAATTGACCGTTACTTGTGAAAAATTGGAATATTTCTTGACCTGTAGCAAAACCAGCACCAACGACAACACCTACAAAGGCAAATGCTACGATCATCGACTCTTTTAAAACTTTCATTTTTAAAAATCCTTTCTAAATCAAACACATGAGAATATATTAATCTATTTTAAAGGACATTTTGTTAAAAATAAATATTAAAGTTTACTTGTAATGAACATTGTATTTCTCAAAAATACATTAGAAAGAATTTGTATAAATTTTAAGTTATATGGGGTATATAATAGTTTATAGTTCTTATATAAATGTTGTTTAAAAAATGTAATTAATATACTATACATTATTCAGTAAAGTTTGATAGGATATTGCAATATATTCAATTTAAATAAGGAAGGTGTAGATATGTTATTTGATTTACCTGTAATGCTAGTTATTGTGTTATTTCTTGCATTAGGTATCTTCAGTCAATGGTTAGCAAATCGAATTAAATGGCCTTCAATTGTAGTCATGTCGATTGTTGGTTTATTAGTGGGACCTATATTAGGACTAGCAAATCCTGAGCAAACACTAGGTTCAGAGATATTTAGTCCAATTGTATCTCTTGCGGTAGCAATCATATTATTTGAAGGAAGTAGTAATCTAGATTTTAGAGAATTAAAAGGCATTTCTAAGGCGGTTATACGTATTATTACGATAGGCGCCACAATTGCATGGGTTCTTGGAGCTATTGCCTTACATAAAATTTTAGGTTTTCCTATTTCTATCGCTATTGTTATGGGTGGATTACTTCTTATTACTGGACCAACGGTGATTCAGCCACTGTTAAAACAAGCCAAAGTTAGAAACAGTGTAGATACTGTCTTACGTTGGGAAAGTATTATACTTGATCCACTTGGTCCAATACTAGCATTAGCTGCATTTTATGTGTATCAAATCGTTGGACAAGGTTTTGGTTTCCAATTACTCCTTATATTTATTTTTAAAATGTTGATTGTAGCATTAATTGGCTTTGGTGCTTCATTCTTCTTCAATTGGCTCATCCAACGCGATGTCATACCACAAAATTTAATGCCTTCCATTCAGTTGGTGTTTATATTGCTCGTGTTTAGCATCTGTGACCAAATTCTCGATGAATCTGGTTTACTGGCAGTAACCATTTTTGGATTAATGATGGCACGTTATAAACGACATGATTTAATTTATAAAGAGTCAGATCATTTTATTGAAAATATGTCTTCCATTCTAGTTTCAACGGTGTTTATTTTAATAACATCATCATTAACACCCTCTGTATTGATGAATGTATTATCATGGAAGCTTGTGATTTTCTCACTTGTTATGATTGTGTTAGTACGTCCCATTGCTGTTTTATTATCTACCATTGGTACTGAAATCACTAAAAAAGAGCGTGCGCTTGTAGCCATGATGGCACCAAGAGGGATTGTTGTATTAACTGTAGCACAATTTTTCGGTGGATTATTTTTAAATGATAATATGAAAATGGCATCTTATATTACACCGGTAACATTTGGTTTAGTATTTATTACCGTAGTCATATATGGTTTTAGCTTTACACCAATAAGTAAAATGCTTGGTTTAGCAAGTACTGAACCTCCAGGTGTCATTTTAGTAGGTGAGAGCGAATTCTCTTATCACTTAGGTAGACAGTTACAATCGCATGGTATTCCAGTGATGGTGTTTAACTTGTTTAGTAACACTTCTGATAAAGCTGAAGAACTCGGCTTTGAAATTTTTAAAGGAAATTTATTATCAAGTAGTGATCGTATGTATGCAGACTTAATTCGCTATAACAAATGCTTATTAATGACCAAATCATTTATTTTTAATAGTCTTGCATTTAATGAGTTAGTTCCAGAATTTGGATTAAATAATGTAAATATGATGCCAGTATCCTTTACAGATGATCAAGCACGTAATAATTTAAATGGACCACTTCGTAATCATATTTTATTCGATGAAAAGCATAGTCCAAGATGGTTTGACAATGTGATTACGAATCAAAATATTGTCGAAGTTCCAGCCTCTTCATATCATGATATTACAGATAAAGATATGATTATTTATCACATTAATGACGATAAAGAAGCGACATTCCATAGGAGTACAAAATCAATGGATGAGTACGACAATGGAACTTATGGTATTTTAAGAAACGTATATAAATAATAAAAGTGCCCAGCAACAGTTCATTTGAACTGTTGCTGGGCATTATTATAGGTTTATTTTAAATATCTGTCGTGCATTAATAATTTTAACATGCGAATTTGTTCCATAATGTCTTTACCGACATTCGTATCTCTAATCTTTTTACGTTGTAATTCTTCATCAACGACACGTCGTACTGATAGTTCATCAGCACCATCAGATAAGACATTCTCTTTAGAATCAAAGAATTGGTGTGCTACAAGTTGCATACCAAATGAATTGTAAAGTAACGTGTAACCTGCGATACCTGTCGTAGATTGATAAGCTTTTGAGAATCCACCATCAATGACTAACATCTTCCCATTAGCTTTAATAGGATCCTCGCCATCGATTTCTTTTACTGGTGTATGTCCATTGATAATACGACCTTCATCAGGATTAAGTCCGAAATCTTTTAGCATTTTGCGAATCATATCAACATCTTCACGTAAGTAATAATAAGGGTTTTTCGGTTCTTTATGAGACGCTTTATCTTCAATGAAGTAGCGCTCAAATGTAGTCATAGCACGTTTACCAAATAAAGAACTGTATTTTCCTGTCCATAAATACCATACAAGATCCGTAGATAAATCATCTGTTTTCTCTTTGTCGCTAAACGCTAAGCGCACGTGACGTTCAAAGACATCTAATAAATCACGGCCTTTATGTTTTACCCCTTCAATTTCAAAAGATTCCATTTCGCCATTATCATTTACAGGAATGCAACCATGAATAAGAAGATTTCCATTATAAGGGAGATATAATTTACCTTTTTGCATTAGAAAGGCCATATGACGTTTTAATTTTTCAGATTGTTGGAAAGACAGTAATAATTTATTAACAACATCTTCTTCTTCTGGTAATAATTTTGCAGGATCTTTAGGGTCCACCGTACTAAAGCAAGTATCTTTTAAAGGATACGTTTTACCATAAATTGTAATTTCGTTTGTATCATAATTTATTTTTTCTAAAACTAAACGGTCATCCATTTCAAAACTTGGGCGACGTTTAATAATTGGCATTTCAAGCTTAAATTGAATCATTGCAATGGCTTGGTGAATCTTAGTAATTTGTGCTTCTTCGTGTTTAGATAAGCCCACTTTTTTATCCGGACGTTTTTTCGGTTTGAACGCTGGGTTATCGCCATCGTAATGTTTTTCAGCTAAAGTGAGGAGTGGTCTTAAATTAATACCATATGCATCTTCAATAATATCTAAGTTATCGTAGCGGGCACATATACGTAGTAAATTGGCTAAACACACTTTAGAACCTGCATAAGCGCCAATCCAAAGTACATCATGATTACCCCATTGAATATCAACAGAATGGTAGTCAATTAATGTATCCATAATTTTGTCAGGTTCTGGACCACGATCGTAGATATCACCCACAACATGAAGATGATCCACGACAAGGCGTTGGATAGTATAAGATAATCCAATGATTAAATCATCTGATTGCTCAAGCTCGATAACTTGATTTAAGAGTGTTTCATAATACGATTTTTTATTGTTAAATTCATTATTTTTATAAAGCAACTCTTCAATAATATATGTATACTCTGAAGGTAAGGCTTTACGTAGTTTTGAACGCGTATATTTTGAAGAACAATACGTGATTAAATCAATCAAGCGTTCGATTGTTAAGATATACCATTCATTTAATTCACGTTTTGAATTAAAGTCATTCTTAATGAGCTTTAACTTTTCTTCTGGGTAATACACTAGCGCAGCTAAATCATCTATTTCTTTTTGAGAGATGTTACCTGAAAAGATATCGTTAATTTTAGCACGGACATTACCAGAGCCATTTCTTAATACGTGTTGGAACGATTTATATTCACCATGAAGATCGCTGACGAAGTGTTCAGTACCTTTTGGTAATTCTAAAACGGATTCTAGATTAATAATTTCTGTTGCAAGTTTTTCAGGACTATCAAATTGCTGAGATAGTAAATCCAAATACTTTTTCTTTAATTCACTTTCCGTAGATTGAGACATTTGATTTCACTCCTGTATAGGAAATTTATTAGATAATAAGCAGAGTAATAAAACCGCTTACATAAATTATCGTTAAAAAGCATCACTTTTTCAACAGTGATGCTTAAATTGTTGTAAATTTAATTTGAAAGTAAAATTAATGTATTTATTTAGCGTTATTTTTTTTGAAGAATAGACGATAGAGTACATAAAGAATAATAATGATAAGAATTACATACATAAAATAAGAATATGTATGAATACCAGACATTAATACATCGAAACTATCACTAAGAAGACGACCAAGTAAAATTAAGGCAAAGTTCCAAATTGTTGTGCCTAATAAAGATAACATCGTAAATGTTGCAACATTCATTTTATTGATACCTGCTGGAATAGTGATTAATACACGTAAAACAGGAATGAAACGACATAATAGAACTGCCCACGCGCCATAACGTTTAAACCAGTCGTTCGCACGTTTCACATCATTTCCTTTAAGTTTGAACCATTTACCATACTTATCAACAAATCGATAAATACTTTCCTCTTTAATTAAACGACATAAATAATACAAAATAAGTAAACCGATAAATGAAGCAATTGTTGAAATAATAAATAAGACTAAAATTGAAAGACCTGATTTAACTGACATTAAACCTGCAAATGTTAATATAATTTCAGAAGGCACAACAGGTAAGACATTTTCTAATAAAATAAGAATGAAAATGGCTGCATAACCCCATTGACCTATAAAATTTGTAATAATTTGTTCCATTATAAAGTTAAAAATCCTCCGTTATTAAACATTACTCGAATAAAAAATTCATAGTAAATTCATTATATAGGAATTTACTATGAATTGCTTGTGATAACATAATAAGGATTGTACAGCTCATTTTAAGGATTTTAAATATTGATGATACAATTGTTCTGCTTCATTATCATCTTCAACGCCATAGACATTCATTCTACCATCTTTGAATAAGGTAATTTCATAATTGCCATCTTTAATTAGCTTTGCAAATGAGGTTGACTTCACAATATCACCTGGGAAATGTTCAGCATAGTCAAAAGCAGTAGGTTGATATCTAAATAGGTAGGTTTTTCCGCATAAGCTTTCAATATTCTGTTGTTGTTTCGTTTCTAATAATTCGTAATGACCTTTACCACATACGTCACATTCATCATCTTTTAAAATATCGATATTCAATGCTTTATAATCAATATGAAATGCATCAAGAGTAATTAACTTATGAGAAAATCCATGACCAGATAAATAACGAATCGCTTCTGTGACCTCATAGCTTGCTACCTGTGTAATCACAGGCGGTAATACGCCATTAATAGCACAACTCTCTGCACTGGTTGGAATTTGTTTTAATAAACATTTCAAACAAGGTCCTTTGAAATCAATGCCGTAAACGGTACCTTTACTGCCTACAGCAGCACCATACACCCACGGAATATGGTGTTTTTGACAGGCTTCGTTAATAAGATAACGAATTTTGAAATGATCCATACCATCAATGACAATATCAGGATTGACGGCTTTTAAAATGTCCTCAATAGTTCTAGAGTCAATTTCTTGGTAATAAGTTTGAATGTTTACATTTGAATTAATGTGTTCAATCTTTTGTTTAACTGCGTGAACTTTAGGGACCATATTGTGAGCATCATCTTCAGTATAGAGTGCTTGGCGATGTAAATTAGATAATTCAACGATATCCATATCGACAATGGCTAAATGATGCGCACCCATACGTGCTAAAAGCTCTGCAACGTGACTTCCTAACGCGCCTGCACCAAGTATTAAAATGGTTGCATTGGAGAGGGCAATTTGGCCATCCTCTCCAAATGCATGATAACGCATTTGACGGTTATAGCGTTGCATTATAAGAATCCTAAACCTTCAGTAGGGCTTGACGCTTGGGCTGTATATTTTACTGGAATACGTCCTGCTTCATATGAGAGACGGCCTGCATGAATACCCAATTTCATTGCTTCAGCCATTTTAACAGGGTCTTTTGCGCCTGAAACTGCAGTGTTTAAAAGAATAGCATCAGCGCCTAATTCCATCGCATGACACGCATCTTTTGGTGAACCAATACCAGCATCGACAATAACGGGAACATTTGAATGTTTAATAATGTAACTTAAATTAAGTTGGTTATTAATACCACGTCCAGTACCAATTGGAGAAGCAAGTGGCATGACAGCATGAACACCTAATTCTTCTAAACGTTTCGCTAATACGACATCATTAGAAATGTAAGGACATACGATATAACCTTTTTCTAATAACACTTTACATGCTTCATATGTTTCAAATGGATCAGGGAGCAATGTTTCATCATCACCAATCACTTCGACTTTAATCATGTCACATACTCCAGCATGTTTTGCAATTTCAGCGATACGAATCGCTTCTTCAGCCGTTTTGGCGCCAGCTGTATTTGGAAAAGTAATAAAGTCTTTAAGATTAATATTTGCTAATGGATTAGGCAAGTTTTTATCATATAAATTCATACGTCTTACGGCAAAAGTCAGCACATTCGCTTCTGCTGCTTCAATCGCTTTTGTTTGCGTCGCTTCATCTTCAAATTTTCCTGTACCTAATAATAAACGAGATTTAATTTCTAATGGTCCAATTTTAAACATTTTATCCGCCTCCAACAAATTCTAATAATTCTAATTGATCATCTTCACGTACTGTATGTTGATCGTAGTCTTCTTGTTTAATTAAAGTTTTATTATGTTCGACAATGACACGTTTAGGGTCTAATTCAAGAGATTCAAGTACAGAAGTAATAGATTGTTCTGAATCAAAATTGAATGTGTCCCCATTAATGATACACTTCATGATTTAACCTCCTTGAAGCACTAAATGATTCATATCGATGTGGCTTAACACCGGTGAGTATCCAATTGGCAATATCACGACCAATAATAGGTGAAAGTAAAATACCATTACGATAATGACCAGAAATCACATATAAATCTTCATCAATACGGTCCATTATTGGTATTTCTCCTTCAGTATATGGACGGACACCAGACCACTGTTTAATGACTTTGCCGTGTGCGAGTTCTGGTACACGTTCATTTGCAAAGTGGTGTAACCAAGAGATGCCATCGTCTGTATTACCAACTGAATAATTATCAAACTCGCTTGTGGCACCAATTAAGAAACGATTTGGATATTTTGGCACGATATAACAGCCATTGGTCATAAATACGGTTTCTTTTAAATCCAAGTGGTCATTTTCAATCAGTAAGACTTCACCTTTTACACCGACTACATCTCTAGGTAGTGAGTATTGAGTTAATAATTTAGATGTCCATGCGCCTGCTGCCACAATGACTTTCTTAGCTTGTAATGTGCCTTGTGACGTTTCAACATCGTAGTACCCATTTTGGCGCTGAACAGATTGTACCTCTGTATTGACATATCGCTTAATTTGACGTTGCTTTAAAGATGTAAATAAAGCTTTAGTGTAGTGATTGGCATTAATCTGTCCATCTTGTGGAATGTAAATAGCCATTTCACTTGATGTTACTGTGCCATTCGTTAAATGAGTCAGTTCCTCATCTGAAAGAACAATGACACTAGAATCTAAACCACTTAAAAATTGATACTGTTTTTCTAAACTTTCAACATCTTCAGGACGATTAGCCACTTTAATTAAGCCTGAATTTTGAAACTGAATATCAATACCTGTCTCAGCTTCTAAATCTTGACATAATTGTGGAAAGAGACTTCGTGATTCAAGAGCAAGTCTAAATAAATCAGTATCTTCAGTAAATTCATTTTGAGCACCTAACATTCCACCTGCTTTATATGATGCGTGTTTACCTGGTACGTCACGATCGATAAGTGCAATGTCAAGGTGAGATTGACTTAATTGGCGTGCAATAGACATGCCAATCACGCCCGAACCTATGATTAAAACATCATGCATCTTTCAACCACTCCTTTCGCAATAGTTCAATTTGTTGTAAAGATGCGTTCATAAAAAAAGAAATCGCACAAATTCCTTTAAAACCATGAGGTAATTGAAGAATCGTTTTTTCAGTGATACCTCCAATGGCATAAATGGGAATAGGAATCTCTAACACACGCTGAATCTCTGCTTTTGATCGAGGCAATTGATTAGGTTTTGAAGGTGTCTTAAAAATGTGACCAAAAAAGACATAATCAAGATCGTGTTCATAAGCTGCTTTAACAGATTCAATTGAATGTGTAGACATACTCACTTCAATCTCTGGATGCGTTGATTTATAGCTAAATGCATCTTCATCCATTTCTCGAAAATGAATATGAGAGAGGTGAAGTTGTTCAAGTAAATGTACATCACTATGAATAATGATTTTTGATTTAGGGAATCCTTTTTCTATAAGTGATGTTAAAAATGAAGACAAATCACTTGATGACATGGGAGTACGAAACAATAAACCATCTATTCCATCCGAGATATCAAGAAAATGTTGTACATCATCATTGGTTAAATCTTTATATTTCGTTATCGCTATAAAAATGAACATCACTCCTTATTAAACAAAAAAACGCTATTTCCCTGCAGTAGGGAAATAGCGTTTTGTTTAACTTTACGATATCCTAGTCGCCACTTTCCTACGCCAGTACAAACTGGATCAGGTTCCAGGAATTATAAAGTTCGTTCTTTACTCTCAGCCTTAAACAAAGGCACTTCCAGTGGATTGTTTATTCAGTTGTGTTTAAAATAAACATCAGCGTTTTTGCTTCAATTTTATTCTACAACCTTTTTTAATAGAGTTCAAATACAAAAACAAATTAGATTTGTAGCAATATACTTTTTAATCAGTAAAACACATTTTACATAGCTATGTATAAATAAAATAAAAAATATTCAAAAAGTAATTGTAAACGCTTGCAAAACCTGTTAATATTATAAAAAATATAGCAAAAAGCTTATGATATGGGGCTTGAAAGGCGGTTAAAAAAGGGAACAACATGATTGGGAGTTTTCATTATCAACGTGTAAGTAGAATCAACACAACTTTAAAGGGAAGCAGGAAAAAATTATGGTACAAAGACAAAAGAAAAGTAATGTTCGTTGGTATTTCGCTATCGCATTCTTTATTATTGGGGTCATTGCATATATGGATAGATCTAATATCTCATTTATTGCACCTCAAATGATGGAAGATCTTCACATGACAAAGCAACAATTTGGTTTATTAGCTTCATTCTTCTCACTAGGTTATGCATTGATGCAAGTGCCTTCAGGTATGTTAGCAGAGAAGTTTGGTCCACGTAAGATGATTTCAATCGCATTATTATGGTGGAGTGCATTTACAATTTTAACGGGAATGATTAAACATCATGGTTTATTATATTTAGTACGTTTCTTATTTGGTATCGGAGAAGCGCCAATGTATCCATCTAATGCAGTATTCAATTCAACTTGGTTTGCTAAAGATGAAAAAGGGAGAGCATCGAGTGCGTTGTTAGCAGGATCATATTTCGGTCCAGTATTAGCACCAGTAATTACTATCGCAATTGTTAATGCATTTAACTGGCAAGCCGTATTCTACATTTTTGGGGCAGTTGGTATTGTGATTGCAGCACTTTGGGCAATTATTGCAAAAGATTTACCTGAGCAACATCGCATGGTCAATGATGCAGAAAAACAGTATATCATGCAACATCGTGATTTAGTAGAAACAACTAAATCCGTAGCACCTTGGAATCAATTTTTTAAACGCATGAGTTTCTATGCCATTGCAGGGCAATATTTCGTAGTTCAATTTGTTATTGCTCTATTCTTAATTTGGTTACCTACTTATTTAACTGAGCAATATCATGTACAATTTAAAGATATGACAATTAGTGCTTTACCATGGTTTATTATGTTTATTTTAATTTTATCTGCGGGTGCGATTTCAGATAAAATTTTGCATAGCGGTCAAAGTCGTTTTGTAGCGAGAGGGTTAATTGCAATTGTTGGCTTTATCGTATTTGCTATCTCCATCTTCTTTGCAGTTCATACACAAAACTTATATGTGACCATCTTTTGGTTATCACTTGGCTTAGGTGGTATGGGTATTTCAATGGGAATGAGTTGGGCAGCAGCAAATGACATTGGACGTAACTTTGCTGGTACAGTATCGGGTTGGATGAATTTATGGGGAAATATTGGTGCGTTAATCAGTCCATTTTTAGCAGGTGCATTAGTATCATCACTTGGCTGGACAATGACATTCCAATTATTAATTATTCCAGCGGTGATTGCAGCTGTATTATGGTTCTTCGTTACACCAGACAAACCATTAATTAAAGATGAAAGTAGACATATTAAATAAGATTTATACATTATCCACAAAAGTGAAAGCCTGGGACATCATCAGTTGTCTCAGGCATTTTTAATATATTGACTGTCGATGACTGAATTGAAAATCAATGTTACCTCTCTTCTTACTACTGTTTTCTTTTTATAATATCCGGGTAAAACGTTATAATTATATTTGGAAGGTGATTATATGATTATTATTAATGCGAAGCTTAAAATTAAAGAAGATGTGCGTAATGACTATTTAGATTTAATGAACAAATTAGTTCAAAGTTCACGTCAAGAACCGGGTAATACATTTTATGCTCATTATGAAGATGTAGCAGAACATAACACATTCGTTGTTGTTGAAAATTATAAAGACCAAGAAGCGGTTCAAGCACATAACCATTCAGATCATTTCAAAGCATTTAGTGAAAATATAGGAAAATATGTCGCTGAAGAACCTGTCATTGATGTAGCAGAAACAAAATAATAACTAAACATGCCTTGTCTAAGTGATATTTGTACTTGGGCAAGGCGTTTATCATGTTATGATAAGATGGTATGAAATAAGATGGTATGAAAAATGAAAGGAAAGATAGTAGTGGGACATGTGATTGCTTCATTAATAAGGTTTGATAAGCCTAAAATTAATCTATGGAAAGGTATACGCCAAGGATTATTAATGATTATCCCAACATTGATAGGGTATTTACTAGGACATTTTAGTTTTGGTCTACTCGTAGCAACCGGAACTTTGGCACATACTTATGTATTTAAAGGTTCAGCACAATCAATGTTAAGAACAGTCATTATTTGTACGTTATCCTTTACCATTTGTATGATGCTTGGAACATTAACTGTCAATCAGCCAGTTCTGTACGGCGTATTATTATTGATCGTTACTGTCATTCCATTCTATGTATTTAATGTGTTAAAAATTGCGGGTCCTTCATCCACATTCTTTTTAGTTACATTTTGCTTATCCAGTAACTTACCTGACGCTCCAGAACAAGCACCGATTCGTGGCTTAGCGATTTTTATTGGAGGAATGTTAGCGACATTAGTCGTCATTTTAACTATTGTATTCCAAAAACAAAAAGCTGAAGATCGAGCGATTACCTCTGACTTTCAGACGATTAATAATTTAATGCATCACTTTAATGATGCTGAAAAATTTAATGATATTTCACAAGACACAGTAACGAAATTTAAAAATTCAGAGAAACTATTGATTACATCGACTACTGCGATGAGTGAAAAGTTAAGTTCTCGCTTTGAAAAGTTATTGCTTCTTCATACATCAGCCCAAGGAATTTATGCCGAGTTACTTGAACTAAATGAAAAAAATATTCGTCCCATCCCTCAAGAACTGATTGAGATGATGGATATGATTACAAGAAATGCCTATAAATTATCTTCAAAACGAGAAAAATGGACGAAAAAAGTCGATGTGGATGAACCATTTGAAAGTTTGATGCAACACATACTTAAAATAGACGAAATTGCACAATTACAACCGGAACAAATAGAATCTGAAGCGAGTATTCGTAAGCCATTATATAGTAAACGTATCGTTCAAAACTTAACACTCGATTCCATTATTTTCCGCAATGCATTAACGTATGCTGTTATTATGGGCGCAGCTATTTTTGTATCGTTATTTTTCAATATCCAACGTTCATATTGGATTCCATTATCCGCCCATACAGTATTATTAGGATTAACGACAATTCGTATGTTAGACCGTTCATTAGCACGTGGTCTTGGAACAATTGTAGGGACTTTACTTCTATCAGCCATACTCTTTTTCCAACCTCATTTAATTGTCGCAGTCATTTTAATGGGGCTGTCTGCTATGATGACAGAAGGATTTGTCGCAGCAAATTATGCTTTTGCAGTTATTTTTATTACAACACAAGTCATCCTGTTAAATGGTTTAGCCTCTGGTAATTTATCCATTGATATTGCGTATACACGAATTGTTGACGTATTGATCGGGATTGTGATTGCGGTCATTGGTGTTTTAATCATTAATCGAAAAAATGCTTCAACCATGTTACCTACTGTGATTGCAGAAGTGGTACGTAAAGAAGCGGTTATTTTCCAATATTTATTTTCAGAAAATAAATACCAAGATACAGCACGTGATAGAACAGAAAGTTTATCATTATCTGTAAAAATGAATAATATGACACAAGTGTACAATTCAGCCAATGGTGAATTATTCTCAAGTAAAGAGGCCATTCGTTATTATTATCCAAGTATTTTTGCCTTAGAAGAAATTAGCTTTATGTTAATGCGTGCAATGCAAGACAAACAACGTCAACGCATTTCAGAAAAACAAATGGGAGAATATCTTGTCACATTTGAAAATGTAGCAAAACATTTTGAATTACGCGGTAGTCTTAATGAAAAAGAATTGACGGATTTACCACAGTATAATTATTTAAAATCTGCCTTAATGAAGTTACAAGATAATTGTGTAGCAACACGTAAAGACGTTGATCATACAAATCATCAGAAAACGGTGGACGCTTAATATCAATGTATGACGTTTCATTATAGCGTATGGTGGTAAAGCTTACTAAACACTATAGAGGAGCGTGACATCATGCCTTGGACAATGAATGATTATCCACAAACTTGGAAACATTTAGATGAATTAGAGCGTAAAAAAGCAATTGATATTGCAAATGCGATGTTAAAAGATGGCTACAAAGAGGGAGACGCTATTCCTATTGCAACAAAACAAGCAGAAGAATGGTACAAAGATGCCAGTAAAGAAGAATTAGAAGAATTAAAACATAAACATATTACTCAACATCAAAAAGATCCATCAGCACGACCTGAACTGAATGATGAAGATGTTCATGTATATTATGAGGATCATGAATGGAAAGTTAAAACAGAAGATGCAAAACAAGCGTCTGATACGTTTAGTACTAAAAAAGAAGCAAAACAACGTGCCAAAGAAATTGCTGATAATCGTGGTACACAAGTGATTGAACATCAAAAAGATGAATAATGTAATAGAGTCCGAGTAGCAATGAAACTTGCTATTCGGCTTTTTTTATGACTAAATGACTCAGACTAAATGAGTAGCGTCAAGTCTAGGTTATCATTTTTAGTTCACTTAAGAGTTAGATATAATATACAGTGATGATTAAAGGAGGCAACAAATATGTACGTAGAGAGAAAACCATCATTGTACATTGAAGAGCTACGCAGTGAATTCAAAGAAAATATTGATAAGTTTAAGAATGGAGATGAAGCCTTCGATAAGCTAGTGGGTTTCGTAGAGCTCGATCATTTATATTCTTCTGCATTAAAAGAGATTAGTACGAAGTTAGATATTTTAGATGACAATTTTAATCATATTTACAAACATAATCCAATTCATCATATGGAACGTCGCGTCAAAGAAATGACGAGTTTAGTTAAAAAATTGCAACGTAAAGGTTTAACTATAGATGCGGAAACAGCGAAAACCAATATTTTAGATATCGCTGGTATTCGTGTGGTCTGTAATTATCTTGAAGATATTTATGTGATTGAGAAATTATTATTAAAACAAGAGGACGTTAAATTACTTAAGCGTAAAGATTATATACAACACCCAAAAGAAAATGGTTATCGCAGTCTTCATATAGTCGTGTCGATTCCAGTCTTTCTAGCTGATAGAGTAGAGGTTACACCAGTAGAAATTCAAATTCGAACTATTGGTATGGATATGTGGGCAAGTTTAGAGCATAAAATTCGTTATAAAAATAATACCAATACAGAGGACTATAAAGACAAACTTAAAGAATGTGCAGTAGAAATCTCAGATGTCGAAGCAAAAATGCAAACCATTCACTCAGAGATTCAAGATAAAGATAAATAATTTAGTCATATAGCGAAACGATAGAAATGTATAGCTATTGTTTCGCTTTTTTATATAAAATAAAATGATATATTTTTATGATAAAATAAATTAATAGTAATATATATTTTTTGGAGTTTTAAAATGATTAAACAGAATTTTAAGTCACAACGATATGAACTAAAACAATTTAAGGGTGAACACATTGAAGTCGCATTTGCCGGAAATATGGATGCAGATAAAACCATCGTATTTATACATGGAGCAATGATGACATATCGCATTATGTTGTTGTTTGAGCCTTATTTTAGAGAGAACAACCTTATTTTTGTTAACTGTCCAAGTAGAGGCAGAAGCTCTAACATTGTAAGAGAACAACATACATTAGATGATTATTCTGAGCGTATCAATGATGTACTTTCACAAGTTATCGAAACATACGGTATTAAAAACTTAGTGATCATAGGTTATTCTATGGGAGGAATGATAGGCACACGTTTATTAAAATTTAATACGTTACCTATTTCACATCTGGTTTATTTAAATAGCGCTGCACGTATTACACCAAATCAAAGTATGTTGTCACGCTTATTTACTTCAAATAGTAAAAGAGATCATTTTAAAGATGAGATGATTGCCTTTAAAAATTTACCGCAGTATATTTTGAAAAAATCTTTTCATAACAAAAATAATAGTATTCGTAACTTATTTTCATATATTGCACCCATTAAAACGATTATTACAGATATCATTTATTCTACAAACGCAGATTACCTTCCAGATATAGAGGAAATAGAGCAATTTCCTAAACTTTTATTTATTTCAGGAGAAGATGACGAAATCATTCCTTACACTGATTCACAAGAAACAATGAAAATGTATAAAAAATATGGCGGTGAAGTAAATGAAGTTATATATTCTGGTATCGGACATATCGACTTTCCTGCTGTCTTGGATAATTTGCCTAATGGAACCATAGGTATTATTGACCACATTAAACAGTGGATTCAAGAAGAATAAGACGACCGGCAGACTGCATAAGCAAATGTTAAAATCATACTTGCTTATGACGTAGCGTCATTAGCTATGTTAACAGTAGGAGGTGAATGATATGTCACACTATACGATTGGAGAATTGGCAAAACAGAGTAAAGTCACGATTCGAACACTACAATATTACGATCGAAGAGGATTACTTATAGCTCATCGACAAACTGACTCTAATCGCAGATATTATACTGACGAACATGTAAAGCAGCTTGAACTGATTTTAGTATTAAAACAATTAGGATGTACGTTAGATGAAATAAAGACATTACTTGATGAAGATACAAATATGAACACACTTAAGACACTACTTTCATTGAGAAAAGATGCATTACACTCAAAAGTAGAGGTGTACAGTCATACATTAAATCAAATTGAAAAAGTCGACACATACATTTCTGAGCAATCAAGTGCGTCTATTAACCATCTTACTGACATAGATGACGCTATGAAACAAGAATATAAAATAACATACTTTAGAAAAAAGATTTGGATAAGTGCTGGAATCTTAGGGATCATACACTATAGTGGTTTACTATTAAGTCTATTAGGACGTTCAACTAAGCCGTTGATCGTTATATTTCCCATCTTAATCACATATGCCATTGCGCTGACAGCAATATATTTAAAAAAAGTGTTATATCTATGTCCGAATTGCCAGCATACATTTAAACCTACATTAGGTGCCTTCGTGAAAGCGAAACATACACCTAAAACAAGACAATTAACATGTCCCAACTGCCATCAAACACATTATTGTATCGAAGTATATCAAAACGAATCGTAATAAACACCTGGCTTATAATGAGCTAGGTGTTTTAAATTACAAAAAGTAAGCGCTTGCAAAAATAGAGTGAGTGTATTACTATACTTGTATACAAGTTAACGTATTGAGGTGAAAAGATGGAACAACATTATCCGAAACAATGGAAAAACAGAATGACTACAGGGGAAAGTATCGCTGCGGAACTTAGGTTTCAGATTGTTAATAGTACACTTGAACCCGATACTTTACTAACTGAAAATCAAGTGGCTAAACAATTCGATGTCAGTCGCTCTCCGGTTAGAGATGCATTTAAATTACTGCAAACGAATCAACTCATTCACCTCGAGCGCATGGGTGCAAGGGTTCTTGAATTTGGTGAACAAGAAAAGAAAGAATTATATGATTTACGATTAATGCTTGAATCCTTTGCATTTTCAAAATTAAAGCATATTGATAGAAAAAAAGTGATTAAAGAAATGAAAAAACATTTAGAAATGATGAAAGTCGCTATTCAATTTGAAGATGCTGAATCATTTACGCAACACGATCTTCAATTGCATGAAGCATTGATTCACGCCTCTCGACATCATTATCTTCAAACATTTTGGAACCATTTGAAACCCATTGTAGAAGTACTTGTATTATGTTCAATGAGAGAGCGAATGAGAACAAATAAAGAAGATTTTGACAGAATACACCGTAATCATTCGGTATTTATAGAAGCGATAGAACGTTATGATACTGATACGTTAAGAGAAGCGTTTCATTTAAACTTTGATGATGTAGGTAAAGATATTGAAAGCTTTTGGTTACAATAAATAGAAGGAAGAAGGAATACATATGAAATACATGATTGGAGTAGATATTGGAACAACAAGTACGAAGTCAGTACTTTATGATGAACATGGTCAATTTATTACAAAACATCATATTGGCTATCCTTTACATACACCAAACGTTGATGTTTCAGAAGAAAATCCTGACGAATTATTCGATGCCGTATTAATGACAGTCAAACATGTGGTTCGCGAATCTGGGGTGCGCAAAGAAGATATTAAACTCATTTCTTTTAGTGCGCAAATGCATAGCTTAATTGCACTAGATAGTCAACACGAGCGCTTAACTGAAAGTATAATTTGGGCGGATAACCGTGCGAATCAATATGCTGACTTGATAAATGAACAATATGGGGGACATGACATTTATAAACGCACAGGTACACCCATTCATCCTATGTCACCACTCTCTAAAATCTTTTGGATGAAACATGAGCAACCAGATATTTATCAAAATACTGCAATGTTTGCGGATATTAAAACGTATATTTTCTATCAACTTTATGGAGAATACGTGATGGATCACTCTATGGCTTCAGCGACAGGCTTGTTTAACTTACAACAGTTAGACTGGGATCAAGAAGCACTTGAATTACTCGGTATTTCAGCCTCTCAATTGCCTCAACTTGTACCGACGACACACATTTTAAAAGGGATGAAAAAACGTTATGCCACATTGATGGGTATCGATGAAAATACACCGGTTGTGGTTGGTGCAAGTGATGGGGTGTTATCAAATTTAGGCGTTAATAGTTATAAAAAAGGTGAAGTTGCAGTCACAATTGGGACATCAGGTGCGATTCGTACAGTCATTGATAAACCTCGTACAGATTATAAAGGCCGCATTTTCTGTTATGTCTTAGATGAAGAGCATTATGTGATTGGTGGACCGGTCAACAATGGGGGTGTCATTCTTCGATGGTTACGAGATGAATTACTCGCCAGTGAAGTTGAAACAGCAAAACGCCTGGGAGTGGATCCTTACGATGTACTTACTAAAATAGCGAGTCGTGTTAAGCCAGGGGCAGATGGCTTAATTTTCCATCCGTATCTTGCGGGAGAGCGTGCACCCTTATGGAATGCGAATGCACGGGGTTCATTCTTTGGCTTAACATTGTCACATCAAAAAGAGCACATGATACGCGCTGCACTTGAAGGGGTGTTGTACAACCTTTATACCGTCTATTTAGCACTTGTTGAAGTAATGAATGAAACACCTAATACGATTAAAGCAACAGGTGGCTTTGCGAAAAGTGAAGTATGGCGTCAAATGATGGCAGATATTTTTGATACTGATGTCATCGTACCAGAAAGTTATGAAAGTTCTTGTCTAGGTGCGTGTGTCCTTGGTTTAAAAGCATTGGGAGACATTGAAGATTATTCGATGATCGAAAATATGGTTGGTACGACTCATGCACATCAACCTAACCAAGATACAGTAAATATATATCAACAACTTGTAACGATATTCATAAACTTAAGCCGTACACTTGAAGATCGCTATGACGAAATTGCAGATTTTCAACGTAAACATATTAATTAATCCACATATTTAAATCAATTATACATCAAAGGGGAGAAGACAAATGGGAACAATATGGACACTAGCAAGTGTTGTCATTGGAATCGTATTACTACTGACACTGATTATTTTCTTAAAACTAAATACATTTATTTCATTAATTATTACATCGATTGTCACGGCCATCTTATTAGGTATGCCTTTAAATAAAGTAATGGAAACGATAGAGGCAGGTATGGGCGGCACCCTAGGTCATATTGCACTCATCTTTGGATTAGGAGCAATACTTGGCAAATTACTTGCAGATGGTGGAGGCGCCAACCGTATTGCGGATACACTGATTGATAAATTTGGACAAAAACACGTTCAATGGGCGATGCTGATTGCAGCTTTCATCGTTGGTATTGCATTATTCTTTGAAGTAGGACTCGTATTACTCATTCCACTTGTTTTTACCATTGCTAAACGTGCGAAAGTGTCACCACTGAAATTAGGATTACCTATGGTAACAGCATTATCTGTGACACATGGTTTCTTACCACCACATCCTGGTCCTGTGGTCATAGCAAAAGAATTAAAAGCGAATATTGGACATGTGTTACTATATGGGATTATTATTGCTATTCCAGTGACGCTCATTGCAGGTCCGATTTTTAATATAGTTGCACAAAAACTTATCCCATCTGCTTATACACGTGAAGGGGATATTTCAGCACTTGGTTCACAAAAAGAATTTAAAGAATCTGAAATGCCAAGTTTTGGTTTAAGTATCCTCACTGCTGTATTACCTGTTATTTTAATGTTATTATCAACGGTTGTTCAATTAGTGACTGGACATGAAAATGCTGAAAATCTGTTTGAACAAATCATTTACTTTATCGGTACAGCAGGTACAGCGATGTTAATTTCAGTCATCTTTGCTATCTTTACAATGGGCTTACATAGAGGAAGAAAAATGGATGACATTATGAAATCTGTAACGAATGCTATTTACCCAATCGGTATGATGATTTTAATTATTGGTGGCGGCGGTACATTTAAACAAGTCCTCATTGATGGCGGTGTAGGGGATACAATTGCTAAGTTATTCGAAGGTTCAACCCTGTCACCTATCTTACTAGCATGGATTGTCGCTGCAGTATTACGTATTGCACTAGGCTCAGCAACAGTCGCAGCGATTTCAACAACAGGTATCGTCTTACCATTATTACAACATTCAGATGTAAATGTGGCACTTGTCGTACTTGCCATTGGTGCAGGGAGCGTGATCTTATCACACGTTAACGATGCTGGGTTCTGGATGTTTAAAGAATATTTCGGATTGACCGTTAAAGAAACCTTCTTAACTTGGTCATTACTTGAAACCATCATTTCAGTATCGGGCATCATCTTCATCTTATTCATTAGTTTGTTTGTATAACTTATAAAAGAAGTGAGAGAGAAATCAATGAATTTCAATCTTACTTCTTATTTTTTTATAGCATGGAAGAATACAGTCAATCGCTATGAATGACAATAAAAGAATGATAAACTTACTTATAATATAAAAGACAGAATGCGCAAAGGAGATATTCGAGTTTGAAACAGATAAAGAAAGCCATCATACCTGCGGCTGGTTTAGGGACACGTTTTTTACCAGCGACAAAAGCCATGCCTAAGGAAATGCTTCCTATTTTAGATAAGCCAACGATTCAATATATTGTTGAAGAAGCGGCACGTGCGGGCATTGAAGATATTATTATTGTGACGGGTAAACATAAACGTGCGATTGAAGATCACTTCGATAATCAAAAAGAATTAGAAATGGTCCTTGAAGAAAAAGGTAAAACAGACTTATTAGAAAAAGTACATTATTCTACAGATTTAGCGAATATCTTCTATGTACGCCAAAAAGAACAAAAAGGATTAGGACATGCCATTTATACTGCGCGTCAATTCATTGGTAACGAACCGTTTGCAGTATTATTAGGTGATGATATCGTGGAATCTGAAGAGCCAGCGATTAAACAATTAATGAATGTATATGAAGAAACAGGACATTCTGTTATTGGGGTGCAAGAAGTGCCTGAACATGTGACTCACCGTTATGGCATTATTGATCCATTAGAGAAACAAGGTCGCCGCTATGAGGTGAAACAATTTGTTGAAAAGCCTGAACAAGGTACAGCACCTTCTAATTTAGCGATTATGGGACGTTACATTTTAACGCCAGAAATTTTCGATTATTTAAAAACACAAAAAGAAGGCGCCGGTAATGAGATTCAATTAACCGACGCGATTGAACGTATGAATAGTGATGTTCCAGTGTATGCATATGACTTTGATGGTAATCGTTATGATGTTGGAGAAAAATTAGGATTCGTTAAAACGACAATAGAATATGCGTTAAAAGATCCTAGAATGAAAGATGAACTCGTCACATTTATTAAACATTTAGGATTATAATAATTAAAGTGCCTAAGACATTGAAGAACAAGTGGTGATTCTTCAATCTTCTTAGACACTTCAATCTCATCAAAACTAAACCTAAAAACAGGACACACCCTATTTTCCGCTAAGGCGTGCCCTGGATTAGAGAAGAGATAAATTGTCGACAAACACTTCTCTAACCATAAATCCTCAACATCTCAGAAATTTTTTCTGAGAATCTTTTCCTCAGCGTCTTAGGACTTCTCCTAAGACATTTTTATTATATAATATAAAATTTGAATATCATAGATGTTGCAATAGCAATATTTTGACTAATAGTATCACTTTTCGGGAGAATTAAAATTTTCTTGGATAAGTGATGTTTTATTTTTAAAGAAATTCAATCCTAGTATGTTATTGATGAAAAAGCGAAGTTTGATAAAATTATAATAAATAAACTAAAACAGAGGTGTTATTTATGAAAAAAAATATTAACGTTGTTGGTGCAGTTATTTATTCGGAAAATAAAATCCTATGTGCACAACGTAATGAAAATATGAGTTTACCTCTAAAATGGGAATTTCCAGGTGGAAAAATAGAAAAGGGAGAAACAGAAGAAGAAGCTTTAATTAGAGAAATAAATGAAGAAATGAAATGCGATTTAACTGTAGAAAGTAAAATAATAGCAGCTGAATATGAATACGATTTTGGGATCGTTAACCTTACAACTTATAAATGTACATTAAATAATGAAATGCCAACTTTAACAGAACATAAAGAAATAAAATGGTTAGAACCCGATGAACTTACTGAATTGGATTGGGCGCCTGCTGATATTCCAACTGTAGAAATAATTGTTAAAGGTAAAAATTAATGGAAGACAAACTAATATTAAATCTAAAACAATCCTTAAAAAAAGGATTTATTGATAAAAATCTGACAAATGAAAGTAATTTAACTCCTAAGTTACTTGTAAACAATAATAATCAAAACGTGCTTACTTCTATTATTAATGAATTAGAAAAATGTTATTCTTTTTTTATATCTGTAGCATTTATAACAGAAAGTGGTTTAGCAAGTTTAAAAACTATATTCAATGATTTAAATCATAAAGGGATTAAAGGTAAGTTAATCACTTCTAATTATTTAGGTTTTAATACACCCAAAATGTATAGAGAATTATTAAAACTAGAAAATATAGAAGTTCGATTAACTGATGTAGAAGGCTTTCACGCTAAAGGATACATATTTGATCATAAAGATTATTCTTCAATGATTATAGGAAGTTCCAATTTAACATCGACTGCTATGAAAATAAATTATGAACATAATATTTTATTATCTACTCATAAAAACGGAGAGTTAATTTATAATTTAAAAAATCAATTTGAAGTGCTTTGGGAAAATAGTATAAGTCTAAATTCTCAATGGATTAATGATTACGAAGAAATATTTGAGTCTAAATTATATAAAGATTTTTTAAAAATAAATAGAGAACAAAATCGTTTGGTTAACCGATTTAAAAAATCTAATGAAATCCAACCTAACATTATGCAAGAAGAAGCATTAATGTCTTTAAAAAATCTTAGAAATTCTGGAGAGAATAAAGGATTAGTAATTTCTGCAACTGGAACAGGTAAAACGATTTTATGTGCCTTAGATGTTAGAAACTATAATCCTCAAAAATTTTTATTTATTGTTCATAATGAAGGTATTTTGAAAAAGGCAATGAAAGAATTTAAAAAAGTTCTTCCTTTTAATCAAGAAACGGATTTTGGCTTTTATACTGGTAAACATAAAGATATCGAAGCAAAATATCTTTTTGCAACAATTCAAACATTGTCTAACAATAATAATTATGAAGTTTTTGATAAAAAAGAATTTGATTATATTGTTTTTGATGAAGCTCATAGAACAGATGCATCGACCTATCAGATTATAATGAATTATTTCCAACCTAATTTTATGCTTGGAATGACTGCTACACCTGAAAGAACCGATGAAGGAAATATTTTTGAGTTATTTGATAATAACATTGCTTATGAAATTAGGCTACCTAAAGCTTTAGAGAGCGATATTTTATGTCCTTTTCATTATTTTGGAGTAACTGATTACATTCATAATGGTGTAACAAGTGATGATTATACTGAATTAAAAGATTTAACTTCAGAGGAAAGAATAAAACATATTATTGAAAAAACAAATTATTATGGATACTCAGGTAGTCAGTTAAAAGGACTTATTTTTGTAAGTCGAAAAGAAGAAGCGACTGAAATAGCTGAAAAATTATCGCTTAATAATATTCCGAGTAAAGCTTTAATAGGCTCAGATACTCAGAATAAGAGAACAAAAGTAATAAATGAATTGGTTAATGGAAAAATCAATTATATTGTCACTGTTAATTTATTTAATGAAGGAATAGACATTCCAGAAGTTAATCAAATAGTAATGCTAAGAAGTACTCAATCTAGCATTATATTTACTCAACAACTTGGAAGGGGCTTAAGAAAAAGTTCAGAAAAAGAGTTTGTAACGATTATCGACTTTATTGGAAATTATGAAAATAATTATTTAATTCCTATTGCTTTATCAGATAATCAATCTCATAACAAAGACGACTATCGAAAATTTCTGACTGAACCTAATAAATTAAGTGGTGTGTCAACTATTAACTTTGAGGAAATAGCTAAAAAGAAAATTTTTAAATCAATTGATCATGCTAATTTAAATAGTACTAAAATAATAAAAGAAGCATTTGAAAGTGTAAAAGAAAGAATAGGTAGAACACCTATGCTTATGGATTTCATTACTCAAAATTCTATTGATCCCAAAGTGATTATCTCTAAGTTTAACAATTATTATTTATTTCTGAAAAAATATAATTATATTGAAAAAGATTTTAATAAAGATGCTGTTAAAAATCTAACTTTTTTATCAAAAGAATTACTACCCGGATTAAAACAAGCTGATTATAAAATTTTAGAAAGTATAATAAGTGAAAATAATTATGCATCAATACCTAAAGATGACTTGGAAACTTCTTTAAATATTCTATCTTTAAACTATTTTGGAAAAAATGAAAATGAAAGATATGGTAGTCCAATTATAGATATTAAGACAAAAAGACTAAGTAAAACTTTTTCTAAGTATCTTAAAGATGAAGATTATCAAGCATTTGTTTTGGATATTCTAGCCATAGCAAAATATTATAATAAAAAAATTCAAGATTCTGGAAATGATTTAATCTTATATAATCAATATACACGCTTAGATTTTCTTAAATTAGTAAATTGGAGAAATCATGAGAAAAATATGGCAAATAATATATATGGCTATAGAATTTTGGATGAACACATACCATTATTTATTACTTATCATAAGTCAGAAGATATAGATGATAGTATAAAATATGAAGATCATTTCTTAAATCAAGAAGAGTTTGCTTGGTTTTCAAGAAAAAATGTATCATTAAAGAATAAAGAAATAAAGCAAATTATTAATCATAAAGAGGACGAAAAGACAATATATATTTTTGTTAAGAAAAATGATTCTGAAGGCTCGCAGCATTATTATTTAGGAGAAGCTGAGTATGTGAAAGGTAGCGCAAATGAGACAACTAATGTCACGGAAGATAAGATTGTGACCATGAATTTTATAATGAAAACTCCAATTAGAGATGATATTTATAGATATTTAGTAAATTAAATAGCGATTTATTGTTAGTTTTAATTAAATTAAATAAATTGGGTGAATATATATTTAAACGCATTTTATCACTAAATATTTTTTAGAAAAGAAGCATAAGATTTAATGATTTTATGCTTCTTTTTTAATTAATTAAAAAGGAATATGAAGGTATCGAAATTTTTTTAATTCCCTAACATACTTAGTATTTAAATTCAACTTACATGTGAAAAAATGAACAAACAAATTTTCAAATTATTGAACTATTTGTGAAAACTATCACATACCCCTTTTAAAATATAAAAAAGCGTGTATGATAAGAATTGTAAGGAATAAGTAATTGGAGTGATACTAATGAGAAAAGTAATAGAAGGCGTTATCTTTTCTGAAGAAGGCAGCTACGATATTTATTTAAAAACAGGCGTAAACCAAGGATTAATTAGTGATATAAAAGATGGATATATGACAATTGATTCAATGTCTTATTTAGACGCAGAACGTTTATATTTCTATGGTCTCGAACGTAAAACACTAGTTACAAATTAAAATACAAAATTGAATGACCTCCTATAACATTCAAGAAAGTATCCTATCATGCCCTCGTTGGTGAGCAGTCGAGGGCATATCCTAAATATACCCCCAATCATTTTTAGATAATGTGTTGAAACCCGCATCTCACTTCCCTTGATGCGGGTTTATTTTTATGATAAAGATTTAAAATTGTTCTTTACTTCATTATATTGGTACTCTTGATTATACAATTTGAACTTATAGCCATCTTCACTAGAAAAAGGCATTCGAATATTTGGAATGTGATCCATTCGTGCAATAAATTCTCTTTCTTGGCGTGTACGTTCTTTGACACTCATGTGTAACCATTCTTCTTTAGTAAATAAATCTTCGAAACGAAATGAAAAACTTGTGCGACCTACTTTTTGACGTAATGCTTGAACTAATGGACTAAAATCTTTCGCAATCACAGACATATCTATTCCCCTTTATTTATAGTCATATATATCTTCACTTTATTACGTTTAAGTTTAAATTACAATCTATAATTGAGACTTTAAATTGATAATGACGTTTATGTATAAAGAATTATGGAAATGGAATGAATAAACAACAATAAAGGATGATGAATATGGCTAAATTAACAAATAAAGTTGCGATGATTACAGGTGCAAGTAGTGGCATTGGTGAATCAACAGCCAAACGACTTGCTGAAGAAGGTGCTAAAGTTGTGCTAGCTGGTCGTAGTGATGAGAAGTTACAACGTGTTGCAGAACATTTGAATGAAGGAGACTACCTTATTACGCCAACCAATGTGATGTATTGTGATGATGTGGATGCTCTTGTAGAAAATGCGATTGCTAAATTTGGGAAAGTTGATATCTTTGTTAATTGTGCAGGCATTAACTTATCTTCTAAAATCACAGATTACAAAGTAGACGATTGGGATAAAATGATTGATACGAATATTAAAGGATTGTTATATGGTCTGAATGCTGTACTTCCTCATTTTGAAGAACAATCTAGTGGTCATATTGTCAATATGGCATCGATTTCAGGCTTTGAAGTTAATAAGACGAGTGCATTATACAGTGCAACGAAATCTGCTGTATTACGTATTGTAGAAGCTTTAGAAAAAGAGCTTGCGCGAACGGGTATTAAATCAACCAGTATTTTACCAGGAATGGTAGATACACCTATGACAGAAGGATCTGATTTTGGTGATAGAAAGAAATTAGATCCTGAGAATATAGCTGATGCGGTGATCTATGCAGTGACGCAACCTGCACATGTAAACGTTAATGAAGTCATCGTTCGTCCAGTTTAAACCTAATTAGAATAAGAGCGTTTCTTGCCTAAGGTAGGGAATGCTTCTTTTTTACCCTTCAATATTAGTGTTGAAATGTTACACTTATATTGAAAGATCATATAACTTAAAAGGGTGATAAAGTGATGGAACAACGTTTATTTGAATTGTTAGATGTATTAGTTAAATATAATACAGAGAGTCCTCCTGGACGTAATACGGATCCTTTACAAGATGACATTGAACACTTATTAAAAACACTAAATTTTGATATTCAACGTGAACATTTATATGAAAATGATAGTGTTATCGTCGCAACATTAAAAGGGGAAGATGAGGATGCACCTAAATTAATTCTCAATGGTCATGTAGATGTGGCGAATGTGGACGATGATTCTAATTGGCAATATCCACCGTTTCAACTGACTGAAAAAGAGGGATGGCTATATGGTCGTGGTGTGAGTGATATGAAAGGCGGTATGGCCTCGCTGTTTTATGTGCTTGAAAAGTTACATCAAGAAGGACGACGACCTAAAGGAGATATTGTCGTGCAATCTGTAGTAGGAGAAGAAGTGGGTGAAGCGGGGACGAAACGCGCATGTGAAATCGGTCCTCACGCAGATTTGGCATTAGTATTAGATACAAGTGAAAATATGGCACTTGGACAAGGCGGAGTCATTACAGGATGGATTACGGTTAAAAGTAAGAATACCATTCATGATGGCGCACGTAGTCAAACGATTCATGCAGGTGGAGGTTTATTTGGTGCGAGTGCAATTGAAAAAATGACCAAAATCATTCAAGCACTGAATGAACTCGAACAACACTGGGCAGTGATGAAACATAGTCCTGGTATGCCACCAGGTGCGAATACGATTAATCCAGCAGTGATTGAAGGGGGACGCCATCCTGCTTTTATTGCTGATGAATGTCGTTTATGGATTACGGTTCATTATTTACCGAATGAAAGTTATGAAGACGTTACAAAAGAGATAGAAGCGTATTTAAATCGTGTTGCAGATGCAGACATTTGGTTGAGAGAGAACCCGTTACAGTTCGAATGGGGCGGTGAATCAATGATAGAAGATAAAGGAGAAATTTTCCCAAGTTTTACGATTCCATTAGAACATCCAGGCTTTAAACAATTACAAGATGCACATTATCACGTTCATCACAGTGAAATGAAACATGGTATGAGTACCACAGTGACAGATGGAGGTTGGACTGCTCATTTTGATATTCCAACCATTTTATATGGTCCAGGTAGTTTAGAAGAAGCTCATAGTGTAGATGAAAAGATAGAAGCACAAGAACTTCAAACTTATAGTGATGTGTTATATACATTCTTAAAACACTGGTATGACCATCCTGAGAAATAAATTAAAAAGCCAAGTCGTGCTGATGAATGACACGACTTGGCTATTTTATAGTCACATTATTTTTTTAATGTGTTTCGAAGACGATTGACCCAGCTAGCTCTTCTTTTAGAAACGACGGGCATTCCTGAAGGCTGGGTTGCCTCCTTTTTTAGCTTTTTACCATACTTAACTGCTTCTTTCATCAAGTAAGCTTGTGAATTTAATGGAGATAAATCATTTTGAACGTAATGATACTCACCATACTGATCTTGATAACGTCCTTTTTGATTATCAGATAATTGTAAATTCATAAAGTCTACAAGACGTTTACCGATTTCTTTATCTTCTACAGGGAATAAGATTTCAACACGTTTAATCATGTTACGTGTCATGACGTCTGCAGATGATAAATAAATACGTTCGTCACCATTATTGTAGAAGTAATAAATACGAGAGTGTTCTAATAGACGACCTACAATACTTACAACTTCAATATTTTCGCTGACACCTGGAATGCCTGGTTTTAGGCAACAGATACCACGAATAATAAGTTGAATGGTAACACCCGCTTGAGATGCTTCAAATAATTTTTCAATGATGGCCTTATCAGTTAAGGAATTCATTTTCATCATAATTTTACCGTTACCATGTTGACGATGACTTGCAATTTCTTTATCAATACGATCAATAAAGACGTCACGAATATCAAATGGTGCGACAATTAATTTATTATATTCAGGTTTAACTGAGTAACCACTTAAATAGTTAAAGAAATTAATGGCATCTTCAGCAATTAATGTATCTGTCGTAATCACACCCATATCTGTGTATAGTTTTGCAGTTTTATCGTTATAGTTACCTGTACCTAAGTGTACAAATGAAGTTAATTTGCCACCGATGCGTTTAACGACTAGAGCAATTTTACTATGCGTTTTTAAATGAGTCATACCATAAATAACATGACAACCTGCATCTTCTAACATACGTGCCCAATGAACGTTATTTTCTTCGTCGAAACGCGCTTTTAATTCTACAAGTACAGTTACTTGTTTACCATTTTCAGCCGCTTCTTTTAAGCTTTTAATAATGGGTGAGTCTTTACTCACACGATAAAGCGTTTGTTTAATCGCAATCGTGTTAGGGTCTTCAGCCGCTTCACGAATAAAGTCGACGATAGGCTCAAATGATTCGTATGGGTGATGGAAAAAGACATCACGTTTTAATGCAAGATCATACACATTATTGTTACCTAATGAACGTGGAATTTGTGGTGTATATTTATCATATGTTAAATATTTTAATTTATGGGATAGATGATCAACTAAGCCAAAGATAAATGTTAAGTCTAAAGGTCCGTTAAGTAAGTAAACGTCTTGTTCATCTACTTCTAACGTTTCTGTTAGCCAACCTAAATCTTCGATAGAAGCGGTACGATTGTCGACTTCTAAGCGTACAGCAGAACCACTTTTACGTTCTTTTAAGAAACGTTCGATTTCGATAAGTAAGTCTTCAGCGCCATCTTCATGAATCGTTAAATCAGCATTTCTAGTAATTCTAAATGTAAAGGTATTTAATACTTCATAGCCTGTAAATAAGTGATTGATGAAGTGTGTAATGACATCTTCTACCATGACTACATATTGTTTTGAGCCTTCATTATAAGTTAAGAATCTAGGGATAAGAGATGGAATTTGAACAATAGCTGAGTTAATGGCATCATCTGTATCGATATCTACGAAGATATTTAGACTTTTATTATTTAGTTTTGGGAAAGGGTGGTATGCATCTATACCAAGTGGTGTTAACGTTGGTAAAATCGTGAGTTTAAAATCCCTTTCTAACTTACTTAAAATAGAGTCAGATAAGTTTTCTGGTTTACACATCACAATGTCATAATTGCGTAATTCTTCGATAAGTTCGTTATAGCGTTCATATTGCATATTGACATATTTTTTAGCTTTTTCTTGAATAGCATCTACTTGTTCTTGTGGTGTCATTTGTGTTTTGTTTTCAGGTTTATCGAATCCCATTTTTACTTGGTCTTTTAAACCAGCCACACGCACCATAAAGAATTCATCTAAGTTCGAACTAAAGATAGATACGAAATTTAATTTTTCTAATAGTGGATTGTTGTTATCATAAGCTTCTTGTAATACACGATAGTTGAAATCTAACCAACTAAGTTCGCGATTATTATAGTATTTCGGCAAGCTAATATCATAGTCTCCCAATTGAGTTTGCATATTCAAAATACACCTCGTCATTTCTTCGATTATCAATCTTTCTATTTGTAAAACTATATAGTCTATGACAGAACTATCTACCTATAATATAGCATACAAATTTTAAGATTTTGTAAAGACAATGGATACTGATCCTTTAAGAATCTTTTCAATATGCTTTTTCTGTCTTAATGCTTGATATTTCTCAGCAATCGGTTCGCCTTCAGTATAATGTACGGTCAGTTCATAATCGTCATTGCTTTTTTTCGTTTCTTTTAAAGTCACGTCTTGAACAAAGCTAGTTTGTGAAATATTTAAAGCATTCACAAATTTAATAATGCCACCTAATGCTTGAATGGTTTCAATTTCCTTATTACTAAACCAATCTGTTTCTTTACAATAGAACTTAAGTAAAGATTTATTTTTAAAACTTGCTAAAAGGGCGAGTTTAACGCGATCTTTATGTGTATACCCATTAATCATTGAGTTCGCGATAATATAATACGTATGTGGAGAACTTGAATCTGAATCAATAAATCTACCTAAATAATAAATATAGGTTGCTTCTTCAAATAGACGTTGCTCTGTGTCATTAATCTTTAAATCACCTAAATCCATTAATTGTTTTAATAAAGATTGTGCTAATTTTAAACGACCTTGTGAGCTATGTTCTTCGATATGATAGTCATGTGCTAAGAAATAAATCGCTTCTTTACGCACATTATGTTTGTCAAATACATCTGGATAGCGTGAGCGGATTTGTTTAATAATATAGCCTTCACGTAAGCCATTTCTTGAAAATGTGAATTGCTTCGCATCTATTTTTTTATAAAGTGTCTTAAATACTGATACTGCTGGAAGAATAATATCTGCACGATCGCGACTTAATCCATCTAGGTTATTTAACTCATCACGTGAACTTTTACGTATCATGTTGTACACTTCATCAATATCTTTATCTGACATTGTATAATTGTGTACGCCACTTATAGGATAAGCGTGTTCAGATTGATGAATACGTGCTACGTTACGTGCAGAACCACCAACGCCGACTAAGGCAATCTCTTGATCTTTAAGCCAATCCAATGTACTAAATTGTTGAGATAAAAATTTCTCCATATCTTTGATCGCACCTTTATCATTGTGGTCTTTGCCATCAAAGAATTTATGTTTTAACGTGACTACCCCGAAAGGAAAACTATGTGATTCAAATAGTTCTTTATCCTTAAATAAAGTAACTTCCGTTGAACCGCCACCGATGTCTACAGATACGCCATTTTCAATTTCAGTGGTATGAGTAATAGCATAGTAACCATAATATGCTTCTTCTTTTTCAGGAATAATTGAGATTTCAATATCAAGTTCATCTTTCACTCTTTTAACAATGTCATCCTTATTCTCAGATTGACGAATCGCTGCTGTTGCGATAGGATGTAATGCTTTTACTTTAAATTTTTCAGATACAGATTTAAAACTGCGTAATGCTTCAATGAGTACGTTAATGCCTTCTTGGCTCATTTTATTTTCTTTTGTCAAGTATTGACTCAAGCGAGCAGGCGTTTTAATGTTGAGCAATTCATTTAATCCTGCATCTTTGCTAAATCTAAAGATAACTAATCTAATCGTATTTGAGCCAATATCTATTAATCCTATACGTTCTTCCATCATGGCCTCCTAAGTCTTTCAATACTTCCTATTATAGTTTTATTTTACATGAATTTTATAAATAGAAAAAGATACGAATCCTATTTGCATTTCTTTGAATATAAAAAAGAATTCAATTGTAAAACGATTTCATTTTTAGTATAACGTTTAATCTAAACTGTTTAGTGGAACAATAAGGTTGTATTAGAAAACAAGTTCACTAGGAGTGTGACAAGATGAAACGTTTAGAAGATAAAATTGCAGTCATCACAGGTGCAAGTACAGGTATTGGACAAGCATCAGCAAAAGTGTTAGCTAAAGAAGGGGCACATGTCTTAGCACTTGATATTTCAGATGAATTAGAAAAAACTGTAGATGACATTAATCAAGAAGGCGGTAAAGCGACAGCTTATAAAGTTGATATCTCTCAAGATCAACAAGTGAAAGATTTTGCTGAGAAAGTTAAACAAGACTATGGTCACATTGACATTATCTTCAACAATGCAGGTGTAGATAATGGGGCAGGACGTATTCATGAATATCCAGTTGAAGTATTTGATAAAATTATGTCTGTTGATATGAGAGGGACGTTCTTAGTAACGAAATTCTTATTACCATTAATGTTGAATAATGGTGGTTCAATCATTAATACAGCTTCATTCTCAGGACAAGCAGCAGACTTGTATCGTTCTGGTTATAATGCCGCTAAAGGTGGCGTCATTAATTTCACTAAATCGATTGCGATTGAATATGGACGTGAAAATATTCGTGCGAACGCGATTGCACCAGGTACCATTGAAACACCACTTGTAGATCATTTAGCTGGTACATCTGAAGATGAAGCGGGTAAAACATTCCGCGATAATCAGAAATGGGTCACTCCACTTGGTCGTTTAGGACAACCTGAAGAAGTAGGTAAATTGGTTGCTTTCCTAGCATCAGATGATAGTTCATTTATTACAGGTGAAACGATTCGTATTGATGGTGGTGTGATGGCATACACTTGGCCTGGTGAAATGTTAAGTGAAGATAAATGGAAACATTCTGTAGAATAAATCATAATAGATATATTAGTGTTTAAATGTGGGAGATGGCGTCAGTATGAGGCTGTCTCTCGCTTTTTATGTATTTAGATAAATTATCATATTTTATAAAAATGTTATAATGTTGTTGTCGTCTTTCCTTTAGACGGTCGTACGTTTAAAGGGGGTGAAGTTATGACGTTAATATTTGTACTCGTTATCGCACCTATATTAAATAGGTGGCTCAATATATTGTTTGATTATTGGTTTGAACAATATAAGAATAAAAAAGACGGCAGATAATCCAATACACAAAGAACCCCTAGTCTAGGGCAATAGACTAGGGGTTCGTATCGTTATGACGTTAATACTCGTTAATGTGATATTAACATAAGTAGATGTAATATTTCAATATTCAAATTACCATTTGATTTGATTGTACGTTTGGTCATTTAAAGAACGTACAATTTCAGTGATTAATCGTACTGAATTTTCATAATCATCCGTATGGAGAACAGATACATTTGAGTGCATATAGCGTAATGCTACACCAATGGCAATTGTTGGAATACCATCGTTAGCAACATGGATACTACCAGCATCTGTACCACCGCGTGGTGTTGTATCCCATTGAACAGTAATATAATGTTTTTTTGCCACTTCTTTAATATGTTGACGTAAGCCTTGATGTGCCACATTTGAAGCATCCATTAAAATAATTACTGGACCGTCACCAATGGCTGTATCACTACCATATTGTGCCATTCCAGGTGTATCGTATGCGACAGCAACGTCGACTGCGATAGCTAAATCGGGGTTAATTTTATTTGCTGCGACTTTAGCGCCACGTAAACCAACTTCTTCTTGTACAGTGCCACCTGCATATAAATTAATACCAATTGATTCATCTTTAAGATTGTTAAGTACGTCAATAGCCAGTGCACAACCGTATCGATTATCAAATGCTTTGGCAGTTAAATATTTACCATTTGCAAGTTGTTCAAACTCACTATAAGGTGTAATCATATTTCCAATTTCAATACCGTATTGTTCAGCATCTGCTTTACTTCTAACACCAATATCAATAAACATGTCTTTGATATCGATAGACTTTTTGCGTGCGTCTGGTTCGAGTACATGTGGAGGTTTAGAACCAATAATACCTCGTATTTCTTTACCATCGTCAGTAGTGATGGTTACTTTTTGAGATAACATCACTTGGCTCCACCAACCGCCAATAGGTTGGAATTTAATAAACCCATTATTGTCAATTTTAGTGACGATGAATCCAATTTCATCTAAATGACCAGCTAACATTAATGATTTAGATCCCGTTTTACTTTCCTTTTTACCAAAGATACCACCCAAACCATCTTCGATAATCTCATCACTAATCGGTGTTAAATAGTCTCGCATTTTTTCTTTAACTTGGTATTCATAACCAGCGATACCATTAACATCTGTTAATGTTTTTAGTAATTCGATAGATTCTTTCATACAATGAGTCCTCCTAAAATGTTGTTAAGTGTATTGTAGCATGGATAAAATGAATTTTATGAAAAATAGTTTATCATATCTATGTAAATTAAATGTATCCTATTCATAGTTAGTAAGTGATATAATTTGTGTAAAATTAAATATGGGGAAGTAGATGAGTATGATGAAAAAAGTCTTAACATTATTTGCGTTGTTAGTGTTAAGTGTGAGTATATTAGGAGCTTGTACTCAATCACGTTCAAAAACATACGAAGGTGATATTGATGGTAAGCATGTTCTTACAACATTAACTTATAAAAATAATAAAGTGATTAAACAATCAACTGTCAGTACGTTAAAATATGAGGACCTCGGAATGTCTAAACAAGAAGGTAAAACATCTTTTAAAGATTATCGTCCATTAAAAGGAAAAAAGGGTGTAACATATACGCTAAGTAGTAAGCATCAAAAAATAGTTGAAAATATAGATATTGATTATAACAAAGCAAACTTAAAAGACGTTAGTCGTTACTTTGCATTAGCGCATTATTCTAAAAACTATAAAAAAGTAACAATGGACGGTACGGTCAAAGAACTTAAAAAAATTGGATTCCAGAAAAAAAGCAATATGAATGAAGAATAATATAAAAGTGAGACAACCATTGGCTTAGATGGATTGTCTCACTTTTTTGTTGACTATTGAATAAGTTTTAATTTATAACTTGCGATATCTTCAATATGTCCATTTTTTCTTTTAATCACAATATGATCTTCTGTAATTTCGTTTGGGCTTTTAACACCTACTGCAGCCGCAACATTAAATAATCCTTCATGTAAACTCGTCACATAGTTTGTGACACGATATTGCTTTTCTTCAACAATTAAAGCTTTTTCTTTTTTAGGATCAGTTGTTGCGACACCAACGGGGCAAGTATTTAAATGACATTGTTGACTCATAATGCAACCAATGCTAATCATCATACCTCTTGCAATATTACATAAATCAGCACCAAGTCCAAGTGCAATGGCTACTTTATCAGGTGTAATAAGTTTTCCAGATGCGAATATCTTCACATATTTGCGTGCATCATAACGTTCTAAAACACCAGTAACGATTGGAAGGGCAGTAAAAAGTGGGAGACCTACACCATCTTGTAATTCTTGGAATGTTGCGCCAGTTCCACCTTCACCACCATCAACAGTAATAAAGTTTGGATAAATATCTAGGTTAATCATTTCTTGAACAAGGGCCTCAACTTCATCAACTCTGCTTACAACAATTTTAAAGCCCACAGGTTTCTGACCGAGTTTTTGCAACTTAGCTACAAATTCTAATAATTCTTTCGGATTATTAATGAAATCGAAACGGTTAGGCGAGTTGACGGTCTGATAGGGTTCAATATGACGAATTTTAGCAATTTCTTCTGTCACTTTATTGCCCTCCATATGACCACCACGTGTCTTAGCACCTTGTGCAAGCTTAATTTCAAATGCTTTAACTTCTTTATAGTTTGCCACATTTAAGAAAGCTTCTTCACTAAAACCACCGTCTTTATCTCTCACGCCGAATAAACCTGGTCCAATTTGATAAATAATATCGCAGCCACCTTTAAGATGATATTCAGATAATCCACCTTCTCCTGTATTCATCCATGTGCCAGCACGTGCAAGTCCTTGAGATAATGCAGTGATCGCGCGACCACCTAATGAGCCATAACTCATACCAGATTGGCCTACTAAACGTTTAACTTTAAAGGGATGTGCTAATTCTTCGCCTATAATAACTGCATGATCATCTGATAAATAATAAGGATCGATGTGTTTGTTCTCACGATGTTCTTCACGCTTAAACAATCGTTCATTATCGATTGAATAAATAAATGTTGAAATCATTGAATGGTTATCAATTTGAAGTTCTGACTTTTGTAATGGAAACATAGCGTTTCGAATATAAAAGCCTTCTTCATAGTTTTTTTCTGTACCAAAACTAGTCATTCTTGAATGATATTTACCTGCTAAAACGATATCAGTATATTGATTTCTTGAAAATGGTTTTCCTTCGGTATCATTTGCAAATAAATATTGACGTAATTCTGGTCCTATTTTCTCTGAAAAGTAACGTACTCTGCCTAATACAGGAAAATTACGTAACACACTATGTTGTTCTTGTCTTTTATCTTTGAATAAAAGAAATAATCCAACCATTAATATAGAAAGTAACACCATAATAATAAGAATATTAACTATAAATTGCATGACAGTAAGTAAAGTTGTCATGCCCATCCCCCCTCAATTCTCTTTATACTGTAAATCTTACATCAAAAAATTTTATTTACAAAGATAAATAAATAGATTTAATATTTATCTTTGAATATCAAATAAGGGAAAAGTTAGAATCTCTTATGACAATAATGTGTTTAAATGATAAAGTACTATATGCGTAGATAGTTGAGGTGATATATGAAAAAAGAAAAAGATGTGATCACACAAGTGGTATCAAAAAATCGATGGAGTAGTCCTAAAATAATAAAAAAGGATTTTCTACTCATTCCTTTATTTATCTTTTTCCAAATTTTAACGCCTATTATTATTGTTTTTGGCGTATTAGGTGTGACGGCTATGGTTACCCAACAACCACCGCCATCTTATTTATATAATGTGATGCTAAGTTTAAGTTTTGTGATTGCCCAATTTATTGTGTTAGGATTATTTTTTACATTACACAAATTTTATATTGCGAGTGTTGTACGACGACAATATCGTATTGCGATTCATCATTATTTGAAATTTATCATCATCATCGTAATGGTTAGTGTGATGTTATATTATGGTTTTAATGCATTGGCACACATATTACCGCATCCTTTTGGTTACGTAGACACACAAGCACAACGTCGTTTAGAAGGATTGTTTATTCATCCAAGTGCGCTGATATTCACTTTTATTTCAGTGGTATTATTACGCCCCTTAATTGATGAGTTACTATTTCGTCATCTATTGATTCATGAATTAGGTAAAACATTTAATCTTTTAGTAATGATGATTGTTAGTGTGTTAATAGAAACTATTGTCCAAGTATATGATTTAATTTCAATATTGGAAGCCATCCCTTACATGATTATTTCAATAGGTGCAGTGATGGTATATATGAAAAGTGGGAAAAATTTAGTAGCCTCCTATCTTTATCATAGTACTGTACAATTCATCATATTTATTATTACAATGATTGATAAGCTTGTTTAAATAGAAAGAATAGGAGAGTTATATGACTTCGGAATATAATGATACATACTACCAAACCTCAGAACAACGACCGATAAGAAATGAATTTGATTCAAAACGTATTGTTAAACGTGATTTTTGGCTAATACCTACATACTTAGTCATGAATATTGTTTTTCCATTGATTCTTACATTTATTGTGATGGCAATGATTTCAGGCATCACAGGTGGTCATATATCGGAAAGTAAGTTTACAAAATATTATTTAGGTTATGCACAAGTCTTTACGTTAATTGGTCAATGTCTTGTATTATTAGTCTTTTATTTAATGCATCGCAAAACCATTATTCCTATTGCCATCTCACGTTTCAAAGCTTTAAAAAAACATATTCCACTCATTATTATTGTGATGGTGGCCCTTTATGTATTACAAGGTGTATATGGTTATTTAGTAGAATTTTTACCGAAACAATATCAGTTTGATGATACAGAAAATAACAAAATGATTATTAAAATGTTTGAAATCAATTGGCTTTGGCCTGTTTTATTTTTAGATATTGTGATTATTACACCTGTTGTAGAAGAATTATTATTTAGACATTTGTTAATTCATGAATTAGGTAAAAAATTAACGTATGGTGTGATGTATGTCGTGTCAGTGCTCGGATTTGCAGGATTACATATGACAAGTGCATCATCACCATTTGAAGTTGGTCCTTATATAATTATGGCTACAGGATTTGTTGTGGCATATCACTTAAGTGGTCGAAATTTAGCGATGACAATTACCCTTCATATGATAAATAACTTTGTTTCTTTTATAGCGATTATGATGAGTATCATTTGGGGTTAAGGGTAAGAGGTAGAGTCATTGAAATTCAAAAAATAGTAACATTGAATTTCATTACTTTGCCTCTTTTTTTGTTATGATAAAAAAGAATATGTCATCCCATTAAAGAGTAAAGATAAGGAGGAAGTGCTTGTGTTATTAGAAGTAAAACATCTGACCTACAAAGCCGATCAACGAACGATACTCAATAATATTAATTTTAAATTAGATCAAGGTGAAACCGTTGCAGTGGTTGGTCCTTCTGGAAGCGGAAAAAGTACATTCTTAAAGCAACTTAACAATTTAATTAGTCCGACTGAAGGAGAATTATTATTTAAAGGAAAACCATATGATGAGTACAGTCCTGAAGAATTACGTTCTAAAATTAGTTACATGATGCAACAAAGTGAATTATTTGGAACGACAGTAGAAGATAATATGGCTTTCCCAGCATTAACGCATCATGATCAATTTGATGAAGATAAAGCGAATGATTTACTTAATAAAGTCGGCTTGTCAAACTATAGTCTAGATTCAAAAGTAGAACATATGTCTGGTGGAGAACGTCAACGTATTGCTATTGCACGCCAGTTAATGTATCAACCAGAAATATTACTTCTAGATGAATCAACGAGTGCACTTGATACGCAAAATAAAGAAAAAATTGAAGATATTATCTTTAAATTAGCAGATGAAGGCGTCGCTATATTATGGATTACGCATAGTAATGATCAAAGTATGAGAAACTTCCAAAGAAGAATTACTATTAAAGATGGTCAGATTACAAATGAGGAGGTGTTAAGTCATAATGAGTAATACAGCGCTTTGTTTAACAGCATTATTATTATTAATTCCTATTATTATTTCATATAAAGAAGGCTTACATATTATCAAAGATTTAGTCGTCGCTTCGATTAGAGCGGTGGTTCAATTATTAATTTTAGGATTGATATTAGAATATATTTTTAAAATTGATCAAGTATGGATATTATTGATTGCAGTATTAGTCATTATTATTAACGCTTCTTGGAATACAATTCATCGTGCATCGCCTGTTATGCATCATGTGTTTTGGATTTCTTTTGTTTCTATATTTATATCAACAGCAATTCCATTAGCATGTACAGTGCTTGCTGGTGCCATCGATTTTAAAGCAAATGATGTCATTCCTATCGGTGGTATGCTTGCAAATAATGGTTTAATTGCCATTAATTTGGCATATCAAAATTTAGATCGTGCGTTCGTTCGAGATATAGATGATATTGAATCTAAGTTAACATTAGCAGCAACGCCAAAGCTTGCATCTAAAGGGGCGATTCGTGAAAGTATTCGTTTGGCGATTGTTCCAACAATCGATTCTGTAAAAACATATGGGTTAGTGTCTATTCCGGGTATGATGACAGGATTAATTATTGGAGGTATGGCACCATTACAAGCCATCAAATTCCAATTACTTGTTGTATTTATTCATACTACTGCAACGATTATGTCTGCATTGATTGCAACGTATTTAAGTTATGGTCAATTCTTTAATGCACGTCATCAACTTGTAGCACGTACAACGAATATAAAAGACAATAATTAAATCTCAGCGACATATTTTTTCGCACAAAAGTTTAAGAAATTATTATATAATGAAACAGTTACGAATGATAAAGGTTACCATTGCGTAACTGTTTTTTTATACCAAAATATAGAAAGAAAGGAGTTCTATGCATGTCTGTCATGCGAGTGGCAACCTTCATTATTAGTGTGTTTATCGTCGGTATGGTTGAGATGATGGTTGCAGGAATTATGAATTTAATGAGTGGAGATCTCGGTGTCTCTGAAGCGATTATTGGTCAGCTTGTGACTTTATATGCATTAACCTTCGCTATTTGTGGACCCATACTTGTTAAGCTTACGAATCGCTTTGCAGTACGACCGGTCTTATTATGGACACTCGTTGCATTTATTATCGGAAATGCCATGATTGCGATGGCGCCTAACTTTACTATTTTAGTGATTGGACGTATCTTATCTTCAGCAGCAGCGTCACTCATTATTGTTAAAGTCTTAGCTTTAACAGCGATGTTAACGATACCTAAAAATAGAGGGAAAATGATTGGTGTCGTTTATACTGGATTTAGTGGGGCTAACGTATTTGGCGTCCCAATCGGTACGATGATTGGGGATGCAATAGGTTGGAGATTTACGTTCTTATTTATTATTATTGTGAGTGTGATAGCCGGTGTACTGATGATGGTGTATTTACCATCAACATCAGAATTAAATCAAGTTCAACGTCAATGGGGTTCAACTTCAAATAAACAGCTAAATACATCTAAAATTTTAAGACCAGCGGAGGTAGTCAAATATTTAACGATTACTTTTTTAATTTTAGTAGCAAATTCTGTGACATTTGTATATATTAATCCTCTTATTTTGAATCATGGTCATCAAATGGGATTTGTATCATTGGCGTTATTAGTGAATGGGATTGCAGGGGTGATTGGTACGTCGTTAGGTGGCATATTAGCAGATAAACTTAGCAGTAAACGTTGGCTAATCATTGCCTTTTCTATTTTTATAGTTATGATGTTGATAATGAATCTTATTTTGCATACTGTTACCCTATTATTAATTGGATTGTTTATATGGAATATTGTACAGTGGAGTACCAATCCAGCAATTCAAAGTGGTATGATTGAACATGTTGAAGGTGATACGAGTCAAGTGATGAGTTGGAATATGTCGAGTCTGAATGCGGGAATAGGATTTGGAGGCATTATTGGAGGACTCGTTGTTTCAAATATCTCTGTTCAAGCAGTCACGATTGTGAGCGCGATGGTTGGAGCTATGGGTCTTATTATTGTCTTAAGTTTAAAAAATATGTCTTATATGAGAAATTAAGGAGGAAGTGGAACAGAATTCATTTTGAATTCATTGTTCCGCTTCTTTTTATTTATATATATAACAATAAGGTGTTTGAGGAGAATAAGATGGCCACGGCATAGTGTGGTATGTCGCAAAATAGATTAAATCATCTATCATGTGTTTACTGAGATGACGTTCATGTTCTAATGAGTTCACACCATGCGCTTTTAAAATCTCTAATTTTCCAAACCAAAACACTAAATCTAAAATATGATAAGCAGATTGAAACGGTGATGCATTAGAAAGGCACCAATCAAAACGTAATTTCCAACAATGGGGATTGTTGTCAAGTTGATTTAAAAATGAAATTGCAGGTGTTTCGAAATAATGAGTTGTCACCATACGGGCTTGGTCTTTACCAGTTTGAGCTTGGGAAATGTGAAGGTGTATATCATTTAATTTCATGACTTCCACAAAGCGCTCAGATGATAGTTTTCTAGATTCATTACGAATATAGATATTGCCTTCTTCTTTCGTAGTACCTATAACAACCGGTTTAGTAAATTGAGAAAGAGGACGAGACATGTTTGACTCTTGAATAGGTGCATAAATCAATTCAAGACCTTTTGATTTTCCGCGTGATGCTTCATCATAAGCCATTAATGATAATATATCTAAAGTTGTTAAGTGAGTCATTCTTTTTTTAGGAAAATAAGCATCTTTCAGATAGGCAAAATGGGCTGCTTTCTTTTGTCCTAATAAATGAGAATCAAGACGTAGCGTTCCACTTAATAACATCACTTGATGATAGTATTTATCTAATTCTGGTCGTTGCATTAATGCCATAATACTCATACTGCCAGCAGACTGTCCCATTAATGTTATATTGTTTGAATCTCCACCGAAATAGTTAATAAACGTATGTACCCATTTGAGTGCATTAATTTGATCAGACAAACCATTGTTTTTATTATAATCGCTATTGAAGTAAGACCAGTCTAAAAACCCTAAAGCACCTAAACGATAATTAAACGTAATGACAATGACATCATGTTGTGCAACTATATGTTCTGGTGTATAAAGTTCCTGAGAACCATGTCCGTTCACAAAGCCACCACCATAAAAATAGATAATGACAGGCTTATTTTTATATTGATTATTTTGACACCAAATATTTAAATATAAACAGTCTTCACTTTGATTAAATAATTGAGCATGTGATGAGAAGAAGGTTTCGAGTTTGTTATGTGGTTGTGGTGGTATAGATTTAAATGATGTTGCTTCAATGGTCTTTTCCCAAGTTTTTAAGCATTTCGAGTGTTTAAATCGATGTTCATTGATGGGTTGATTAGCATAAGGAATCCCGAGAAAGTAATTAATTTTCCCTTTAGTATAGCCTTTAATATCTCCGCCATGTGTTTTAATTAAAGTCAACAGTATCATCTCCATACTTATCTTATATCTAATATAACATTAAAAAAAACGTCTGAAGCAAGATGAGACTATTCTCTAACTTGTTTCAGACGTTTGAATGATTATTCGTTACCTTTAGCAGCTGCTTCAGCTTCTTCTGGTGAGCCATCTTTCATTTTTTTATTGATTTTCTTAGCACGTTTGAAGTAAATACTATTGAAGTGACTTGAAGAACCAATTTTATAAAAAATGAGGGACAACACAATAATAGCAATAAAGTCATATGGGTAGTGAATCCAGTTCATACCTTTAAATTCTTTACTACCTATAAATGACATAGCAGCTAATAAAATAAGATAGACAATAATCCATAAGCTACCGCCAATTTGCTTTTTAGTATTTTTCCAATTCATTTTATATTCATAGAAGAAGTAAATTGGTAAACCTAAAATAATAATTAAAATAACTTCTGCTGTAGTAGGCCACATTGCCCAATAAATGGCCAGTGATGCTAATACGAATGATAAAGGTGCCATGATTTTTAATAATTTACCACGGAAGGGACGATGCAATTTAGGTCCCATTTTACGTAACGCAATAACGGTAGTAGGACCTGTAAGATAGGCTACTAATGTTGCAGTTGAAATAACAGCTGCAAGTACCCCCCAATCGCGGAATAACGTTACCATGATAATACTCATGACAGCATTAAATGCAATCGCAACACGTGGAATATTATATTTTGAATTAATTTTTCCTAAGAATTTAGGAATATGACCATTTTTTTCCATAGCGCTTAATACGCGACCAGTAATGGCTACAAATGATACACCAGTACCAAATGGAGATACTACGGCTTCAATATAAAGTAAAATGGCTAACCAATTAATACTTAATAAAATTGCCATGTCTGCAAATGGTGAATTAAAGTTAATACCGTGCCAACCATGTGAATGAATCATTGATTGTGGCATTGAAGTGATAAATGTACTTTGTAAGATAATATATAAAATTGCACTTAATGTTAGTGAAATGCCGATACCACGTGCAATGTTTTTCTCAGGATTTTTAATTTCTGAGCCCATATTAATGATCGTTTGGAATGCATTAAATGAGAAGATAATACCTGATGTTGTTGTTGCTGCAAAGATAGGTGCACTACCATATGGCATAAATGTATTCAAGGAATGACCATAGTTTCCTGCATCAAACCCTGAGATTGTTAACATAATAATTGTTAGGAGTGGCACACCTAATTTAAATACAGAAATTAAACTTGTAAATGATGTTAATAATTTTACAGACCAATAATTTAATAATGAAAAGACAATGATGATAATGTAAACAACAAATAAACCAATTGTACTTACAGAACCATTATGCATCAATGCCTGAGTTGGCTTAGCCCAGTCCCAAGGCCAAGAGCTTATATATTGGACTGCAGATACTGCTTCAATTGGAATAATCGTTACGAGTGATACCCAATTTGCCCATGCAGCAATGAAGCCAAGTAATGACCCATGTGTATATTGAGCATAGTTACTCATTCCACCGGATTGTGGAAACATTGTTCCTATTTCAATATAGTTATAAGAAATCGTTCCAATAACTATGAAGCCTATGACCCATGAGATAATGGCTGCTGGTCCAGCTACTGAAGATGCTTCCCATGCTCCAAAGAGCCAACCAGAACCAATTAACGAACCTAAACCGAGTAACACAAGCTGCGTTAGGCTAATTTTATTATCGCTTTTATTCTTTCCCATAAATACTCCTTTTAATTTATTTTATTTTTTATAAAAAAACACGATATAATTATACGCTTATCATTTAATTAGTCAAACTAAATATTTAATAGATTTCAAAATATTATTAAAAGGAGTTTATTAAATTTTTTCTATAATATAATGATGATAATGTTATGAAAAAGTATGTAGTGAAACCGATGTAGAAAGAGAATAAATGATAAATAAAAATAGAGATGATAGGCATAGAATCGTATGATTTGAAATAATACAAAAAACCCTGTAAAGAAAACTTCTTTACAGGGTTAAAACATTTAATTAATATTTTTGGTCACCATTTAATTTAACTAGGATTTTAGCTTGTGATTTATCATTAACTAATTGATTGAATCCTGATTCAACGATGTCAGCTAATTCAATTTTATCTGTTACAACGCTCTTAACATCTAAGCTACCATTTGCGATTAAATCAATTGTTTGTTGGAATGTTGTTGGTGTATAAGCAATAGTAGACGTTAATTTAACACCAGAGTTTGTCAATAACATTGGATCAAAGTTAACTTCGTGTGCAAAGATTGAAACAATGACAACACTACCTCTTGGGCGTGTTACTTTTACTGATTGTGCTAATGTTACGCCAACACCAGCTACTTCAAATGTTACATCTACACCGTTTTCAGTGTGTTCGTTTACGAATTCTAGTGGATCAGTATGACCAGAGTTTACAACGTGAGTTGCGCCCACCTCTTTAGCTTTAGCTAAACGTTCTTCTGATAAATCAAATACAAAGATTTTACTAGCACCAGCTGCTTTAGCTGCAACGACTGTTAATAAACCAATTGGACCTGCACCAAAGATAGCCACTGTATCACCAAATAATAAGTTACCTTCTTTAACAGCTTGCACTGCTACTGCTGTTGGTTCAACTAATGCACCTTCTTGAGCAGACACATTTTCAGGTAAGTGATACACATTGTCTTCAGGTGCATTAGTAAATTCAGCGAAACCACCATCTGAACCCAATCCGATGAATGTATACCCATCATATAAATCTAAATTTTCTTCTTTTTCACGTGCAGAAACAGTTGGGTTTACAACGACACGGTCGCCTTTTTTATATTTTGTAACGTCTTTCCCCACTTCTTCAACGATACCTGAGAATTCATGTCCTAAAGTTACAGGTGCTTTTTGACCTAAGAATGGATCAGGTTTGTCAGTTGAAATAAATACTGGACCTTCTAAATATTCGTGTAAGTCAGTACCACAAATACCAGCCCAAGATACTTTAACTTTTACCTCGTTATCTTTTAATTCTTTTGGTTCACGATCTTCAACGCGAACATCTTTTTGACCATACCATACTGCTGCTTTCATGATATATAACATCCCTTTCATAATAAAAACACTTTACAATTATAGATTAATACGAGTAACTCAGAAATTCAAATATATATAAACGAATTGTTACACACTTTAGAATAATTTGACAATTTTGCGAATTTTAATTGTAGGCAATATAAAAAGGTTAGAATGTACTGTCTACAATGAATAGTTGTATATAAGGAATATTAAAATTAAAAACTTAAAAAAATAATTAGGTAAAAAAATTAATTATTACGTATAAATAATGTTTCAAAAAATTATAAAGGGTATATAAGTATAGGTGGTGGAATTTTAACGATTTCTATTAAAATTCAATTTTTTAAAACTTTATTACGCAATGGCCATATGGTTCTTGATTGAGACAATCAAAAATAGAATACTTTGGCTTTTTTGTATTTAAAATTTTCCATCATTAATACGATAGAAGGGGACATCCTATGACGCTTAGTATAAAGAACCTTACTAAAATTTATTCTGGAAATAAGAAAGCAGTCGATAATATTTCTTTAAATATTGAAGCTGGAGAATTTGTTGCATTTATTGGAACAAGTGGTAGTGGTAAAACAACAGCATTAAGAATGATTAATCGCATGATTGAACCTACAGAGGGTTCAATTGAAATGAATGGTAAAGATGTACGTAGCATGAATCCAGTAGAATTACGTCGTAGTATTGGATACGTGATTCAACAAATTGGATTAATGCCACATATGACTATCAGAGAAAATATTGTGCTCGTTCCAAAACTTTTAAAATGGTCTAAAGAAAAGAAAGATGCTAAAGCAAAAGAGTTGATTAAATTAGTCGATTTACCTGAGGATTATTTAGATCGTTATCCGTCTGAACTGTCGGGTGGACAACAACAACGTATTGGTGTAGTTAGAGCGCTTGCAGCAGAACAAGACATTATTTTGATGGACGAACCGTTCGGTGCATTAGATCCTATAACTAGAGATACGTTACAAGATTTAGTTAAAGATTTACAAAAAAAGTTAGGAAAAACGTTTATTTTTGTAACTCATGATATGGATGAAGCGATTAAGCTAGCAGACAAAATTTGTATTATGTCGAAAGGCCAGATCGTTCAATATGATACACCGGACAATGTTTTAAGATATCCAGCAAATGATTTTGTTAGAGAATTTATTGGACAAAATAGACTGATTCAAGATCGACCAAACATGAGAACGGTTGAAGATGCAATGATCAAACCCATTACGATTCAAGCTGACGATTCTCTTAATGATGCAGTCAATATTATGAGAAACCATCGTATAGACACTATTTTTGTAGTGAATAATAAACATCGTCTTTTAGGTTTTTTAGATATTGAAGATATAAATCAAGGATTACGTCAAGGTAAAGAATTAATTGATACGATGCAGCGTGATGTTTATAAAGTACATATCGATTCAAAACTACAAGATTCAGTACGAACTATTTTAAAGCGTAATGTACGTAATGTGCCTGTAGTAGATGATCATCATACATTAATTGGACTGATTACACGAGCAAACTTAGTAGATATTGTGTATGACTCCATTTGGGGTGAAGAGAATGAAACGAGTCACTCTTCTAAAACCTATTCAAATGAAGTTGAGCGAGAGAATGAACGTCAAAATGAAACGCAACAACGTTTAACATCGCAAGGTACACAACGTTATCATGAAGATATTATGAACGGAACAGATAGAGAACATACCCATCATACGGATGATACGGGAGTGGATCGTTAATGAGAGACTTTTTTGCACAATACGGAGAAGAACTCGTATCGAAAACGATAGAACATTTCTATATTTCTATTATTTCGTTACTTATTGCTATTGTCGTAGCTGTACCACTTGGTATTTTATTATCAAAAACAAAACGTACGGCGAATGTTGTATTGACTATTGCAGGTGTACTTCAAACGGTACCAACACTTGCCATTTTAGCGCTTATGATTCCAATTTTTGGTGTAGGTAAGACACCAGCAATTGTAGCTTTATTTATCTATGTATTATTACCTATCTTAAATAATACAGTATTAGGCGTTCAAAATATTGATAAGAACATTATTGAAGCAGGAACAAGTATGGGGATGACAAAACTTCAATTAATGAAAGACGTGGAATTACCACTTGCCTTACCATTGATTATCAGTGGTATACGTCTTGCAAGTGTGTATGTCATTAGCTGGGCTACACTTGCGAGTTATATTGGTGCAGGGGGGTTAGGTGATTTAGTATTTAATGGTTTAACACTCTATGAACCACCAATGATTATTAGTGCTACAATTTTAGTGACTTGTTTAGCACTAATTGTGGATTTCTTATTATCTTTAGTCGAAAAATGGGCTGTACCTAAAGGCCTTAAAGTATCTAGATAGTTTAAAAGGGAGGAATGAACAACTATGAAAAATATTAAATGTATATTTATCGTTCTTGCATTGTCTCTCGTAGTATTATCTGGATGCGGCTTACCCGGTTTAGGTGACAGTAATTCGAAAGACAGTGTGAAAATTACAGCGACTGAAAGTAGTGAAACCAAAATAGTAGCAAATATTGAGAAATTAATGATTGAACATTATACAAATGGAGATATCAAACCAATCATTATTGGAAATTTAGGTTCAAGTATTGTTCAACATAATGCACTTATGCGTGGAGATGCTAATATGTCAGCGGTGCGTTTTACAGGAACAGAGTTAACCAGTGTACTTGATGCACCCCCAACTAGAGATGCGAATAAAGCTATGGATGAGTCACAGCGATTATTTAAAAAGAAATATAATCAAAAATATTATCATTCACTTGGCTTTGAAAACACGTATGCGTTTATGGTAACAAAAGAAACTGCTGATAAATATCACTTAGAAAAAGTATCAGACTTAGAAAAATATAAAGATCAGTTACGCTTGGGTATGGATACTCAATGGATGAATCGTGCCGGAGATGGATACCCAGCTTTCCAAAAAGAGTATGGCTTTAAGTTCAAAAGTGCACGTCCAATGCAAATTGGTTTAGTGTATGATGCCCTTAAAAACAAAAAATTAGATATTGCCGTTGGTTACTCCACAGACGGACGTATTGCGGCATATAATTTGAAAATTTTAAAAGATGACCGTAACTTTTTCCCTCCATATGATGGCAGTCCGTTAGCCACAGAAAAGTTAATTAAAGACCATCCAGAGATTGATAAAGCTTTAACAAAATTAGAAAATACAATAAGTACAAAAGAAATGCAAAAACTGAATTATGAAGCAGATGGAAAAGGAAAAGAACCAGCCGTCATTGCAGAAGAATTTATTAAAAAACATAACTATTTTGAAGATAAGAAAGGTGGTCAATAACAGTGAAAGGGAATGTATTAAGTTCGCTTTATGAATATTACACTTTGAATTTTGGCTATCTGATGGAACTCTTTTTTAAACATTTATTAATGTCTATATATGGAGTATTGTTTGCATGTATTATTGGCATTCCAATTGGTATTTTAATTGCACGTTATTCAAAAATAGCATGGCCAGTGATTACTATTGCTAATATTATTCAAACCGTGCCAGCCATTGCAATGCTTGCTATACTGATGTTGGCGTTAGGGCTCGGTCCATCAACGGTTGTATTTGCAGTATTTTTATACTCCTTGCTACCGATTATTAAAAACACCTACACAGGTATGACAGAGGTTGACTACAATATTAAAGACGCAGGTAAAGGTATGGGAATGACTAATAACCAAGTTATGCGTATGATTGAGCTTCCACTATCGTTATCTGTGATCATCGGTGGTATTCGTATTGCACTTGTTGTAGCAATAGGAATTGTTGCTATTGGTTCATTTATTGGTGCACCGACGTTAGGAGACATTATTATTCGTGGAACCAATTCTACTGATGGTACAGTCTTTATTCTTGCAGGTGCGATTCCAATTGCATTAATTGCGATTTTAATTGATATTGGTCTACGTTTATTAGAGAAAAAATTAGATCCCACACATCGTTCTAGTAAACAAGTACAAAGTTTAAGATAAATTAAAAGCGTTGCTTAGACGATGACTAAGTTGTTACTTAGTTCGTCAGCAACGCTTTTTTTATTAGAATAATAGTGAAGCAAGTGGTGGTACGATTACAACAATAATCACACCTACAATTACTACTGCAATACTTCCCATTGATTCTTCTGTTTCTCCTAGTTCTTTAGCAGCGGCAACACCAAGTGTGTGTCCACTTGTACCAAGAGCTAAACCACGTGCAATTGGATTTGAAATTTTAAACATTTTTACAATTTTTCCACCTAATGCTGAAATAACGACAGCGTTAAGGATAACTGCTAATGATGTTAATTCTTTTACACCACCGATACCGTCAGATACTGGTAGGGCAATCGCAGTTGTTGCAGCTTGAGGTAACATAGACGCACTAATTTGATCACCTAAGTGGAATAATGTTGCAACTAAATAGATTAAGATTAAAGCTACTAGTGTACCAACAGCAATACCACCAAAAATTTGTAACCAATACTTTCTAAGTACTTGACGTTTTTTATAAAGTGGAATCGCGAAACTAATTGTTGCAGCTTCTAAGAAGAAGTTGATAATATCTCCACCAATTTTATAGTTATCATAACTAATACCTGTTACTTTTAAAAAGACAATTCCTGCCACCATCGCTACAAATAAAGGTGCCAGTAGGAAAAAGCCATTTGTTTTTTTATAGAAATATTGTGCAATAATATATGGAATTAATGAGACTAAAATACCAAAATAAGGTGTTGTAATACCTAAGTGATCAACCATTAGTTTTCCTCCTTAAGTTGTGTTTTTTCATTTTGTTCTTCAGTAGGGAATAATGTTTTTGTTACAAATAATTGTGATACATAGCCCACACTGACTAATAATAATAATGTTGAAATAATAATTAATAGAATAATTAAAATTGGATGTTGACTTAAAAGTGGTAACGAATTAATAACTGATACACCGGCTGGTACGAATAAGAAGCCGATATTATTTGTTAGAGCGGTCCCCACACCCTCTACTTGACGTAATTTTACGACTCCTGCACTTAATAAAATAAATAATAATACGAGTCCGATTACCGATGCAGGCATTGGAAACGGAATAAATGATTCAATAATTTTTGAAACAAATAATACAGCAACAATAGTTAATACTTGGATAAAGAAATTGTAAGTTTTACCTGCTTTCTTATCTCCCTGAGTATTAGCGGTAGTTGAATTGTTTTTCGCCATATTGATACTCTCCCTCTTTTTCTTTTCTCTTGATGGTAGTATAAAATGAAAACGCTTTCTTGAGTTGGATTTAGAAGTGAGTTACGAAAATTAATAGGTGAGTTGCAGTATTTCCCAGTTGAAAATCAGAAAGTGTTTATAGAACAACAAATAAGCTATGAGGTCATTAAAAAAGCTTTTAATCTAACACTTGATCATATGAAGCGTTAGGTTAAAAGCTAACTTAGAATAGATATTAAACAAGACCAATTTCTTGTTTGAATGATTTCATAAATGAACGACTAACTTGAAATTTGACATTCGTTGTCATTGTCACTTGATACGTATAATTAAACCAGTGTTCGACACTTTCGATATACTGCTTATTAATAATCGTAGCTCTATGAATTTTTATAAACAATTGCTTAGGTAATTTCTTCTCATAATAATTGAGTGGTTCTGTCGTTTCATATGTTTTTTTTAAAGTCGTAATAGTAGAAATTCCGTTGTTCACAGAAATCGCAACAATATCGTCTAAATTAATGACATAAATACGTTCATCCACTTCGATAGGAAGTACACTTTGATTATTATAAGAAGAAGTACTCGTTTGTGATTGTGGAGAGTGAATAGGATCAGAAAATGTTTGAATCTGACGTTTAGCGTTTAATAATCGTTTTACTTTTTGAACTGCTTGTTCAATCCGTTCTAATTCAAAAGGTTTTAAAATATAATCCACTGCATCTAATTCAAATGCCTTTACTGCAAACGTATCATGTGCCGTAGCAAAAATGATATAAGGGGGGTGTTTCATTTTTCGAATTTTATGAGCTAACTCAATCCCATTCTCATCCGTTAAATTAATATCTAAAAATACTAAATCATAGGTATGACAGAGTAGTTTTTCTAAAGTTTCTTCAATATTTTCAGCTTCATCGATGATTTCGAAACTAGATATTTCATTTAATAAGTAATGTAATTCATTACGTGCTAATGGCTCATCGTCAACAATAAGTGTCCTCATTTAACGTTCCTCCTTTATTAAATGGTATGGAATCATACAGGATACTGTTGTTCCATGATTAGATGTATCAAAGTGTAACGTTGCACTAGAACCATATAAACCAGTGAGGCGGCGATTTAAGTTTTCTAATGCACTGCCAGTTCCAGTGTCTGAAGCCACACTGATTTGTCCAAGTGAGGGTAATTTTTCAGGCGCTATACCATGTCCATTATCACTAACTGATATTTTTAATGAGGCTTTTTTGTATTGAACGTCTACACAAACAATGTTATCTTTTCGTCGATGTTTGAATGCGTGTTTAATTGCATTTTCCACCAAAATTTGAATGATAAATGGTGGAATTAACACTTGTTTATAGGCATCATCAATATGATATTTAATTGTAAATCGATCTGGAAAACGTGCTTGTTCTAATGATAAATATGCTTTGACTTGTTGTAATTCTTTTTCTAAAGTAATCGTACTATTACGCGCACCTTGTAAGTTTGATCTGAAAAATTGGCTCAATTGCAAAAGTAACTTGCGTGCTTTTTCACTGTCAATACGTACGAGTGCTGAAATGGTATTAATCGCATTAAAGAAAAAGTGTGGATTAACTTGAGCTTGTAGAGACTTAATTTCAGCATCTCGTAACAATTTACTTTGCGTTTCGGCAAGTCCCAATTCTAATTGACTTGAAAAAATATCTGCTAAACCTCGAGCAAGTTGTTTAGTTGATGTTGTAATATGATTATAGTCTGTAAAATAAAATTTTAAAGTACCTGCGACGTTTCCATCCGTCATTAAGGGCACAACGATAGCTTCTCGAAGTGGACAATTCGGATTATTACATCCAATGTCCTCTTTGGAATTGGCTTCTTTTAATTGGCCTGTGCGTATGACTTCTTTAGATAAATTAGTAATGATTTCTTTTTTAGCGACATGATGATCGCTACCCGCACCTACGTGTGTTAAAATATCGGTTTTATTAGTAATTGCCACAGCAGATACTTTCATTAGCCTCAGTATAATTTCAGCTACAGGACGAGCAGATTTTTCATTTAATCCTGAACGAAAATAAGGTAGTGTTTTGTTTGCTAATTCAAGGACGTCATGAGTTTGAATTGCACGTGTTTGTTCTTCTTGTTTTAAAGTAGACAGAATAATAGATAAAAATAACGCAGTTCCAATACTATTAATTAATATCATCGGTAAAGCAATAAATTTTACCAATGACCAAGCATTAGAAACATCATCAGCAAAAACTAAAATACAAGCCATCTGAATACTTTCGTTTATTAATCCAATTATTGCACCTATTAAAACAGTTGGATAGCGATTATGTCTCATGGTGCGATATCCATAAAATCCAGAAATTAATGCAATGATGACTGATGAAAATAGGTAAGTATAAGCATTTGCTCCACCAATGATGATTCGTGATAAGCCCGAAATAATACCAACGATAATCGCCACAAAAGGACCACCAATTAAACCAGACATTCCAATCGTTAATACTCGTGTATTCGCAAGTGACGTTTCGTTATTTAGATGATAGTAAATATTACTAGAAATAATTTTGCCATGCTCAATTTCAATCCCAGTAAAGTTAGAAATAATTGCGAATAATGAAAATAAAATGGTGAGTTCTATTTGAGCACGTAATTTTTCACGTGCACTCATAATCGTCTTGAAGTGATTAATATTCATTAAAATGTAAGCAATAATAATAATTAAGCCCACACGTTCAAGTAATAAAATAAATAAATTAAACATTTTTGCACCTATTAAGTATATTAATAAAATTCAAAAGTTTTACTACACTTTTTATTATAGTATGGAAAATTTAAAGTTGATAGTTTAAAATGTTTACTTATAAATACTTAGCACTTAATTTATATTAAATGATAATTTATTTTGGAAAACAATATTTAAAAAGAAAAAAAGATTTTTATATCCCATTTATAATAAGCTATGATAAAATTTTAATGTAGTTTAAAATTATATAGTTTTTGGGCAAAGTAGGAGGAATTTTTTTATAATGGAGTCTTCAAAAGAATTTAAGGGAGATAATCGGTTACTCGTTGGAATTATTATTAGTGTATTAACATTTTGGCTGTTTGCGCAATCATTACTTAATATTGTGCCAACACTACAATCATCATTTAATACTGATTTGGGTACCATTAATATTGCAGTGAGCTTATCTGCCTTATTTTCTGGTTTGTTTATTGTAGGTGCTGGAGATGTTGCTGATAAATTTGGTCGCGTCAAAATGACTTATTTGGGACTAGGCTTAAATATCATTGGTTCATTATTATTGATTATTACACCAGTTCCATGGTTATTACTGATTGGACGTGCTTTGCAAGGTTTATCAGGTGCATTCATTATGCCATCAACTCTTGCGATAATTAATGAATATTACATAGGAAAAGAAAGACAACGTGCATTAAGTTTTTGGTCTATTGGTTCATGGGGCGGAAGTGGAATATGTTCATTGTTCGGTGGATTGATCGCTTCAACAATAGGATGGCAATGGATTTTTATTATTTCTATTGCTTTGTCGATACTTTCATTTTTCTTAATTAAACACACGCCAGAAACAAAAAATGAACCAGATACTGATACAAACAATAACGGTTCAAAATTTGATGTTATAGGTTTGATTTTATTAGTTATTACATTATTAAGTGTCAATGTGATGGTAACACAAGCATCTGATCGTGGATTATTATCACCTGTCATTCTATCATTATTTGGAATATTTTTAATTGCTGGTATATTCTTTGTCCTTCGTGAATTTAAAACTGAGAACCCACTTGTTGATTTTAGTTTATTTAAGAATAAAGGATATAGTGGTGCTACACTTTCAAACTTCATGTTAAATGGAGTAGCAGGTGGTACGCTCATCGTAGTAAATACATACTACCAAAGTCATTTAGGTTTCACTTCATTACAAGCAGGATTAATCTCTATCACTTATTTAGTAGCAGTTCTTGTAATGATTCGTGTAGGTGAAAAACTATTACAAAAATTAGGTGCTAAAAAGCCATTGCTCATAGGTAGTGGATTTACATTTTTAGGGTTACTACTTTTATCACTAACCTTCTTACCTAATTTGTTTTATATTATTTCAAGTATTATTGGTTACCTACTATTTGGTATTGGGCTCGGTATGTATGCAACACCATCTACAGATACAGCAGTTGATCAAGCGCCAGATGATAAAGTGGGGGTTGCCTCTGGATTGTATAAAATGGCTTCATCATTAGGAAATGCATTTGGTGTAGCTTTATCAAGTACGATTTATGGTGTTTGTGCAGCGAAAATGAATTTAGAACTTGGTGGTTTGGCGGGCGTACTCTTTAATGCCATCATCGTTTTAACTGCTTTCTTTGTCATTTTCTTCTTAATTCCAAGTAAAACTAAACGTGCTTAATTAAAACTGGATATTCATACTATTTAAATCTGAGGTGCGCTAGAGTGCCTCAGATTTTTTTATTGATAAAAGAATAAATGTAAACATAATAATGAGTCCTTATACAGAGTGATAATGACTTCTACGTCAATTATTGAAAAATAAAAATAGTTCTAATTTTATCGAATTATTCAGAATATTTTGTTTATATTATTGACGATACTTTATTAAAGTAGTATTTTAAAAATAATATTAAAAGAAGGAGTCGAATGTTATGAAAATAGCAATTGCTGGTTCAGGAGCGTTGGGAAGTGGTTTCGGTGCAATGTTATATCGCCAAGGTAATGATGTTACACTCATTGATGGTTGGGAGCCACAAGCAACAGCTGTAAAACATGAAGGTTTACATATTGATATAAATGGAGAAGACTATCATTTAAACATCCCTATGTATCAAGATACAGAAATACCAAGTGATCTTCAATTTGATATTGTATTTTTATTTACAAAAGCTATGCAACTTGAAAGCATGTTAACACATATCCAGCCACATATTCATGATACAACAATTATGGTGTGTACAATGAATGGTTTAAAACATGAAGACCGTATTGTAAATTATGTAGATAAATCACGTATTGTTCGTGGTGTAACTACATGGACGGCCGGATTAGAATCACCTGGACATACTCATTTAATGGGTAGTGGTCCAGTAGAGATAGGTTCTCTTGTGCCAGAGGGACAGAATAATGTTGAAGTGATATATAATCTATTAGAACAAGCAAAACTTAATCCACATAAAAGTGAAGACTTGCAACAATCTATTTGGAAGAAGATTTGTGTAAATGGTACAGCAAATGCGCTATGTACCATTTTAGAATGTCGTTTATCAACATTAAATGAAAGTGAATACGCAAGAAAACTTGTATATGACATTACTAAAGAGATAGTAGAAGTTGCTACTGTTGATGATGTACATTTAAATGCAGATGAAGTCTATCACTATCTTATCGATTTAAATGATAAAGTAGGTCCACATTTCCCATCAATGTATCAAGATTTGATTAATAATAATCGACTTACTGAAATTGATTACATTAACGGAGCAGTGGCTCGCTTAGGTTCAGAACATCATATCGATGCGCCAATTAATCAATTTGTAGCGAACATGGTACATGCCAAAGAAGAGCAACGTCAAGCTAAGTAAATAGAGTGCAAAAGTGAGTTAAAAGTGATTAACTCACTTTTTAATTTGTAATCATTAAGGGTAAATATAATATATAGTGAGATAAGGAGTTGTGAAATTAATGAAACAATCAACGAAAAGAGTTATCATGACGGGCGTTATTGGCGGATTATTAAGCGGTGCAGTTAAAATGGGATGGGAAGCACTCATCCCTCCTAGAACACCACAACGTGAAGAAGAACCACCACCAATGACATTACTGCATAAATTGAATTTACCTGACAATGTTAAACATGCTACGTACCGTTATAACGAGAACGATATACCTATAACTGTCATGGGCATTCATTATGGCTTTTCAATTGCAAATGCTATCGTATATGGATTACTTGCTGAAAAGTGTCCAAAAGTGACGACATTAAGAGGCACATTCTTCGGTATTTTGATTCATATTGCTTTTCATGAATATATACTACCTAAATTAAATCTAACACCACAAGTTAAAGATTTACCTAAAGAAGAACGCATTTCAGAATTATTAGGTCATATTGTTTGGATGAATACGATTGATTTAATACGAAATAGTCATCGATAAATAAAAAAGGAAGAGCGTGAGAGTCTCGCTCTTCCTTTTTATATAATTAATCTTATCAATGGTTAGAAGTGTCTGAGGATGTTTCTGAAGTAGTTTGACGCTTTATTTCTATGCGTTGTCTTAATTTTTCTCCCTCAATTTTACCGACTTTCGCATAATGACTATGAGCAAAATGCATTTGAATAATTAAAAACGTTGCACTTATAGCCCAATATAAACTTAACGCTGATGCTGAATGTAATGATGCATAAGTAATAAATAAAGGGGATAAGACCATCATGACATAATAAGATCGACGTTCATTTTTAGGATAATGGATTGAGTTGACAAGAGGTTGTATAAAATACATCACAGCTGCAATGATGGTCATGATGATATCAGTATGCATTAAATTAAACCATAAAAAATGAGGATGCTGAGTAATACCACCACTTGTTGGATATTTAATTGACGTATATAATCCGAGAAGAATTGGAATTTGAATTAAAATTGGAAATGTGCCAATTAAATTTTTAAAAGGATTGATTCCATACTCATTATATTTTTTCATTAATAATTTATTTGCTGCACGTCGTTCTTCAGGCGATTGAGCTTCTTTAATTTTTTCTTGGATTTTATTAATTTCTGGTTTTACGACCTCTGTTTTGCCACGAATAACATGAATATTTTTTACTTGAATACACATGAGTGGCATCAGTATTAAACGCAATATAAATACAATGACGATAATAGCTAAACCATAGTTTTCGTTGAATGCATGTCCTAAGACATGGAGTAAATCATCCATCGGTTTTACAAATACAGTATAAAACAGGCCGTGTTGTGCTTCTTTATGAGAATAGTCACAACCTGCAAGCATTATTAAGGACATCGGTAATAAGAACCATTTCTTTTTCATATTTAAACTCCTATACACTGGTCTTTAATAATCTTAGTCTTAGTGATATAAGCTTAACATAATAATGAAGAAAAGAAGACATACATGTTTGAACAGCCTATATTGATCGTTTAGATAGCGTGATCATTTTTAGGATAAAATAACTCCATAGACTTGTCAGTAATAAGACGAAGCTAAATAATGTTATTTTTGCTTGTAATGGTAACCATGACATCATAAAACGCCAATCAGAATTTGATAATAAGAGTATTGGAAGTAAGTGAAGTATCGCTAAAATAAGTGTGAAAGTTAACATCATCATACTTATTTTGATGAGTAATCCACCAGACATCGTTTTAAAATAAATAGACTTAAATTTAAAAATTAAGCGATAGATTATTAGAAAAACACTTGCTACAGCTATCAGTAAAATAATAGTGATGATGATAAATACGATATTCCACTGATTAATAAGATATTGTAACGTTTTAATATGTTGACCATTACTCATTTGTGTATTGAGATGCTGTGCAAGTTCGGCTACATTTTTTGAATAGCTATTAGCAAGAACTACAATGCCATAGTCTTTTTTGGGATTTAAAATAATATATGAAGAATAGTTTTCAAGTGTACCAGGATGATATACAATTGTTTCTGAATGATTATCATCAATAAACCAACCTGCTGCATAGTGAACGTCTTGAGAATTATCTATTGCTTTAACTTTAGGCTGATGCGTTAGTTGAACTAATGATGCTACTTTTTTTGGCGGATTAAGTTGAAACTTCAACCAAGAGGCTAAATCTTTCGTGTTAGTCATCATATAAGCAGCTGGATTATCTCCTAAATTAAATTCAGGACTATCAGCATAAGCTTTTCCTTTTTTTATTACATACCCTTGAGCGTCATTGTTCTTTTTCATATTACTTTCTTTTACTGTTGATTGCGTCATATGTAATGGAGTGAAAAGATGTGTGCTTAAATAATTCGCATATGATTGATGAGAAGCCTTTTGAACAATCAAACCTAAAATATCATAATTCATGTTGGAATACTCAAATTGCTTGCCTGGTTTAGCATCTAAGTTACGTCCTTTGATACTATGAACAAGGCCTTCTAGACTGTTTGTGTCTTTTGTGATGTTGTCATCATTTGTGATGTCTCCTGAAATACCACTTGTTTGAGCAATCAATTGATCTACTGTGATATCTACTTTTTTATGATTATATTTCATATAGAAATCTGGAATATACTGACTGACTTTATCATTGAGATTGATTTTATGTGCCTCAACAAGTTGCATCATTGCATAACCAGTAAATGCTTTGGTATTTGAAGCAATTTCAAAACGCGTATTTGGTGTGACTTTGGATTTCTTTTTAATATTTGAAAAACCATAGCCTTTATTAAGAATCGTCTTATTATTTTTTACAATAAGAACGGACATTCCTGGAATATGATCGTCTTTCATTTTATTAACAATCATGTTATCGATATAACTTTGTGACGATGGACTAAACATTGAATAACTAGATTTTAATTTAATAGCTATGGAAAGAATAATGATTCCTACTAATAAAATCATCCCAATCATGATCAATTTTTTTCTCATTTTCCCTTACTTCCTTACTTAATACTTCTTAAAATTAAACCTCTAAAAATAGTATAGCAAGTTTAAACTTAAACGGCTCTATACAAATATTAAATACTGTTGACACCTCTTTAAAACTGGTAAAAAGAAAATATTTCAAAAATATAATTGTAAAAAGTTACTTAAAATGTAATTTATACTATATTATTTCCGTGAAAATGTATACTTTTTCACTAAATGGGAGTATATTTTATCCATTAAAAATGAATATAAAAAGAGGTAAGGATGGATTATGTTCACTCAATTTAAAAGACTTATTATTGGTAAGCCCAAAAAAAATAGAGACTTAAAAAATGAAAAAATAAGTAACTTTAAGGCTTTAGCAATTTTATCTTCTGACGCATTATCTTCAGTAGCATATGGTCCAGAACAGATTTTAATTACTTTATCTGTGGTTGGAGCTATTGCATCTTGGTATACATTGCCCATTGCGGCCGCTGTTTTAGTGCTACTTGCGGCATTGATTCTATCATATCGTCAAATTATATATGCTTATCCTAAAGGCGGAGGAGCGTATATGGTTTCTAAAACAAATTTAGGAGAAAAATGGGGATTGCTTGCAGGTGGCTCTTTATTAGTAGACTATATTTTAACCGTCGCAGTAAGTATTTCATCAGGTGCGGATGCTTTTGTCGCAGCGTTTCCAGGATTATATCACCATAAAGTATTCATTGCATGTTTATTAGTACTATTTATTCTAATAATGAATTTACGTGGTTTAACAGAGTCAGCAACTGTGCTCTCTTATCCAGTTTATTTATTTATACTTGGATTAATAGTCATGATTGTTATTGGAACATGGAAAGTGGCAACAGGACAAACTGAACCTCATATGCATGCGACAGTAGGAACCGCAGTGCCAGGTGTCACATTATTTTTATTACTTAAAGCATTTTCTTCAGGTGCATCATCTCTAACAGGTGTAGAAGCCATTTCGAATGCAGTAACAAACTTTAAAGATCCTGGTTCTAAAAATGCAGTTAAAACGTTAATTACTATGGGAATGATATTAGCTTTCTTACTTGTAGGTATTGTGGGATTAGCATATTGGTATGGTATTATGCCACAGACTGAAACAACTGTATTATCTCAACTTACAATGAATATTTTAGGGCATAATGTAGGATATTATTTTGTACAAGTAACGACTGTTATGATTCTTGTCCTTGCTGCTAATACTGGATTCACAGCTTTTCCAATGTTAGCTGCAAGTATGTCAAAAGATAAATATATGCCCCGTATGTTTAACGTAAGAGGAGACCGTTTAGGTTATTCAAATTCAATTATTACATTAGGCATTTGTGCAATGTTGCTTATTATTTTTTTCCACGGTAAAACTGAAAATCTTATTCCTTTATATGCAGTAGGTGTGTTTATTCCATTTACACTAGCTCAATATGGAATGGTTTTAAAATGGGTTCGTGGTCGTGAAAAAGGATGGTCTACTAAACTTATTGCAAATGCTATAGGGGGGACTATTACTTTTATCGTATTTATGATTTTCTTAATTACGAAATTTAGCCAAGTATGGCCAATCTTAATCTTTTTACCGATTGTTGTATATATATTTACGCGTATTAATAGACACTACAAGGATATTGCTGAGCAACTTAGCACAACTAAAATTGTTCAAGATATGCCAGTAGTTGATAAAAATCTAGCGATTGTACCCGTTAATACGATCACTACAGCATTAAATAAATCTATTTATTATGCACATATGATTGCAGATGATGTGATTGCTGTACATGTATCTTTCGGAGACCAAACTGATAATTTATTTATTGAAAAATGGAACAAACAATATCCAGATATTAGACTAGTGACGTTACACTCAGAATATCGCAGTGTCATTCGTCCGATTTCTCGATTTATCGATAAAATTAATAAAAAAGCGAATGCTCAAAACTATGTCATCACAGTGGTTGTCACTGAATTTATTCCTAAAAAACCATGGCATAACTTTTTACACAATCAAACGAGTTTGCGATTAAAAATGCATTTATTCTATCAAAAAAATGTTATTTTAGCGACGGTTCCTTATAAATTACAAAAGTAGAAGAAAATAAAAAGAACTCGAGAGATACAGGTCTCTTGAGTTCTTTCTATATATTAATGATTTAATTCATTGGCAAGTACAATTTCATTATAGTTAATATTTTCACGTAATTGCGTGGCAATTTCATTGGTAACTTTATTTTTAGAAATCAATTCGTCTAAAATTTGACGCTGAGTATACAATGCATCTAATTTAGCATCATATTGTTGTTGAGTGTTTAATTCATGCATAAATTTATTTTCTTCACGTTGATGTTTTCGATTATGATGTTGTCTTAACGTACGTGATAGTGCGTAATATTGGTTGATAATTAAACTGACTTCGAGGACATTTGTGCTATTTTGTTCTTCTTGAAGTCTCAAAGTCACCTGACGGTTAACAATACGTATAATGTGTTGTACTTTTTTAAAGTTATTTCTTAATTCTTTTCTGTCAGTATAGCGCTGTTGTTCAAATGAGGATTGATTCACACTATGATGTGAATCTTTTCGCGCTTTAAATCTAAGTATGATTAACTTACTAAAACGATTTAATTTCTCAATAAAAGACATTTCTCTAAATGATTGTGTAAATTCCATTACTTTACGATAATCACTTAAATCTTTTTTAGTAATACGCTCCTGTTTAATTAACTGTTGAAGCGTCTCAGTTTCAACTTCTTCTGCAATGTCTCTTAATCGATGTAATTCTTTCGTATTTTTATCATCGCTTTCCATGTCGATTAAAAATGATAATTCATTAAAATATTGATTCAGAATAGGTCGATAATCGATATCTTTGTGCGTAGCTGCTTTTTCTTTTAATGTGTGAATAACATGTTGAATCATGAAAATTTTAGCGGATTGATAACTCATACCTTTGAAGTGTGATTGTTGTTTGGATGGCGTAATGAACGGAAGAATCATTTGTGCAAAAATTAAACTGATGAGTACCATCATTGAAGCAATAAATAGTAAATCGTTTCTATGATCAAAGTTCTGATTGCCGTTAATAATGAATGGTAATGTTAATGCCATTGACAATGAAATCGTTCCATGAATGCCACACAAAGTCATAATAAATGCATAACGACTCCGTTTTGGTGGTTGTGTTTCTTCTTCGTCATCGAGATATGCTTCAACATTTTTCGGATAGTAAAAATCTTTGAACAAAACATAGACCCAAATAAATCTAAAGATATAGATGGCAAATGCTATAAGGAATGCTACCACAATTAGAAAAACTAAATTTTGTGGTTCATTACGTACAATTTCTAAAATAACTTCTGGCACAATATATCCTAAAACGACGAAGACAAAGCCATTTAATGCATAACTTAATGTATTCCAAATTTGATTGTAGTTCATTTGTAATTCAGTTTGGGCGCGAATGAGACGATCTCGTTCTAAACCATGAATCAACCCAGCTACCACAACTGCAATAATCCCAGAAGCATGAACTTCTTCAGCAATAAAATAAATGACAAAAGGAGTAAGTAATTGGATGAAAGTCAATGTATTACTATCTTTTAAACCTTTATTAGAAGTGAGGTAAACACGTAAACTGACGACTAAAGCGCCAATTATTGCGCCTACTAAAATACCAAGAAATGTTGAGAGTAGAAACTGACCAATTGCATTTATAGCTGAAAAACTACCTGTCACCAGAGCAGTGACTGCAATTTTAAAAGAAATAATACCTGCAGCATCATTTAATAGAGACTCTCCTTCTAAAATTGCCATAGACCCTTTGGGTAATACTTTACCTTTAGTAATGGCTGATACAGCAACTGCATCTGTCGGACATAAAATACCTGCAATAGCAAAAGCAGCTGGCATCGGTAAATTAGGCCAAATCCAATGGATGAAAAAGCCGACTCCAATCACAGTTGTAAATACTAATCCCATGGCCATAAGAACGACAGGTTTTCGATATTCTAGAAGTTTTTCTCGAGAAACATGTGTCCCTTCCACAAATAAGAGTGGGGCAATGACAGCCATCATAAAGACTTCTGGTTCAAATTTAAAATGTAGTGGAATGGGTAAGATGAATAAAGCGACACCTAAGGCAATTTGAATGAAAGCTGTTGGAATGTTGGGGAAGCGATGATAAATAATAGAACTAATGATAACAGCAAGTATAAATAATAAAAAAGCTTCTAACAATTCCATATGTATTGTGACTCCTTTTTTTAAATAATTAATATTTTATCATGATTAAAAAGATAATGAGATATTTTAGTATATTTCATTATTAAGACATAGAAAAGCGGAACTGAATTCAGTTCCGCTTAAATAAAATATCTAATGATTGATTGATTCTCGAGGTTGCTGACGTGTTTTTTCAGCTAAATATTCAGCATTTTTTTTATACTTTTTATAGAACAAGAATAAGAATATAAACCAAATTGGTGAAATACATATGGCTACTCTCGTATCAGCACTAAAGAATAATAATACAAATACAAATAAGAAAAATGCAAGAATAACATAAGCCATTGCTTTACCGCCTAGAAGTTTAAATTTATTATGTTTATGTTCTTCAGGATTTTTCCGTACATATATAATGTAAGAAATAATGATCATTGCCCAAACGACTATAAATAATACAGTTGAGAGTGTAGTGACATAAATAAATAATTGAATTGCATCTGGGAAGATAAAGTTTAATAATGCAGCTAAAAGTAATGTTCCAGAAGATACCAGCATTGATAAGTAAGGCACACTATGATGATTTGTCTTACTTAACATTTTAGGTCCTAATCCTTGTTTAGATAAACCAAATAAAATACGACTATTAGAATAAATACCACTATTCGTTGCAGAAGCGGCTGCTGTTAATACGACAAAGTTAACAAGTCCTGCTGCAAAAGGTAAGCCAATCATACTAAATAACATCACAAATGGACTTGCATCAGGGTTGATCTTATTCCAAGGAATCACTGACATGATCACAAGTAAGCCTCCCACATAGAATAATAAAATTCTAACAGGTACATTATTAATTGCTTTTGGAATAACTGTGCGAGGATCTTTAGTTTCTCCGGCTGTAACACCTATTAGTTCAATACCAATAAATGAGTAGACAGCAATTTGGAATGACATTAAAAATCCAGCTGGTCCATTTGGAAAAATACCGCCATGATTTACAAGATTACTAAAAGACGCATGACCATACGATGTTTTAAATGAAAAGAAAATCATAACTAAGCCAACGATAATCATAGCAATAATAGTAATAATTTTTATAATAGAGAACCAAAATTCTAACTCTCCAAATAATTTTGCACCAAGCATATTGAATGAAATAAGTAAGAGTACGATAAATAATACAGTTAGCCAGTGAGGAACGTTTGGAAACCAAAAACTAAAATATTGTCCCATTGCTGTTAAATCAGACATACTTGAAACAATCCAAGATAACCAATATGTCCAACCAATGACAAAACCACCGAACGGCCCTAAATATTCGTTGGCAATGTCTACAAATGAATTGAAACGTGTATTACTAAGTAACAATTCTCCAAGTGCTCTCATAAAAGCAAATAACACGATACCAATAATTAGATAGGTGATGAGTAGTGATGGTCCTGTTAACGAAATCGTTTGTCCAGAACCTAAAAATAATCCTGTGCCAATAGCGCCACCAATTGCAATTAATTGAATGTGTCTATTACTTAATTCTCTTTCTAACTGTCTTGCCATAGACTTCCCCCTAAGAAAGCAATATAATAATCGAGTAAGCGCTTTCTTCGAATTTTGAAAACTTTTTTAACAAAGTAGAAAAGAGTAAAGATCAATTTGTAATTAATTAGAATATTCAGATTTTTAAAAGTTTACCTTTTTTAAATTTTGTTAAATATGTAACTTTTTTAAATTTTGTTAAATATGTAACTTTGTTAAAAGTTAATTTTATTATACTCTTAATTTTCAAAAAAACAAATATGTGTATACAACTATGAAAAACAGAATAATTTATATTTATAATAATCTATGGCATAATAGATAAAATTTAAAAATGTATTAGAGGAGTAGAGGAATGAGAATCGGAGCGATTTCTGATCTACATATAGATAGACATCCTAAATTAAAATCAAATGTATATCTAGAAACATTGATTAAAGTAGTACAACATAGAGAGGTTGACTTACTATTAATTGCAGGAGATATTTCGAACTATTTTAGAGATAGCTATCAATTTATTAAAGATTTAAAAACTGCTTTACATATTCCCGTACTATTTGTTCCAGGAAATCATGATTATTGGAAAGTAGAGGATGAAACGACATCTCAAGATATTTATGATTTTTATAGAACAAAGCCAGAGTGTTTGTTGGATCATCCATATGTAATTAATGATAATTGGGCTATTGTAGGCCATACTGCTTGGTATGATTACAGTTACGCTGATAAAAAGTTTGAAGAAACTCGATTAAAAAAAGGGAAATATTATGGGGCCACTTGGCAAGATAAAGTGAAAATCGATTGGGATGAAGATGATACGATTTTATCCAAAAAGGCGGCTAAGCATGTTAAACAAGCATTGGAGCAACTTCAAGATAAACAAATTATTTTAATGACACATATTGTAACACATTCTAAATTTGTAGTACCTACCCCTCATCGTATTTTTGATTTTTTCAATGCATTTATAGGTACATCAGATTTCGATCAATTATATCAGCAGTTTCCGATTAAATACAGTATTATGGGACATGTTCATTTTCGTAAATCTTTAGTTGAAAATAATATAACCTTTTTATGTCCTTGTTTAGGTTATAAAAGAGAATGGCGAACAGCAGATATATATTCAGAAATGAATCATGCATTAATGGACTTTGTAATAGAATAAAAAAAGAGCAAGAAACGACGTTTAGAAGGAAGTCGCTTCTTGCTCTTTTAATTTATGGTTTTACATAGATACATTTTTTACCAGGGGCGTTAAAGCTACGCTCCATGAATTCTTTTTTAATTTTTATAATCTGGAAGCGATTAGGTACTAATGCAGGCACAATTACTTTTCTTAAAAAGTGACTCCATAAAGGATCAATATAATAGTAATGTGTGTCGTCATATCCAATAAGTAATGTAACGTGAATGTTAGACACAAGCTGACGCGTATGGTTATCAAATTTAAACGTTTTACGTGAAGGTTTTTGACCTAAACTTGTATGATACATAAGAACCGGTTGTCCTTGATCAATCACAGTTTCTAGTTCCTCTAAATTCGTACCAGTGCCATCTACGATACGTGAATCAAAAGTTTGTAAATATGGAACATAAGCAGAAGGGAAAATCGTTTGGTGATGACCAAACTTAACAAGTAAATGATGACCAACATAGCCTTTATAGGGATTATTTGGATGAGTGGGCCAATGTTTCATAATATCAGTAGCTTTAATATTATGATGATTATATTGTAATAACATAGCTGCAGAAACGCCTTCACAACCCATAATCATAGGGATTGGAAAAAGTTGACTTTTAGGCGTAACAGATAATAATTTTTTATTCATTAACGTTCTCCTTTATGTCAGTAAAACATTGTTTTAAAGTAAATTTATTATATACCTTGATTAGAGTAGCGTATAATCATTTGAATTCTTTGTTTGAATATTATTTACTAAGAAATATTATTACTAAAATATGGATATCGTTTTAAGTATATATTCATTTTTAGTTTGTGGTCAAAGCGTATTAATATCTAACTGTAATAATTCGATTATATATTGAAAAGAAATCCCTTTTTCATATTTTTGGAAAACGTATCGTAATATATTGGCTTTCATTTTATATTTACTAGACATAAAAAACGCCCTTCAAAGTTTTAATATCTACTTTGAAGGGAGCATATCAACAATTGTCTTAACATATTGGCAGTCGATGATTATATTAAAAATGGAGGCTAGATTACGTTTATTAATATAAGAATACATTAGATACGTTGATATTTTTTAAAATATAAAAATTGAAGTAAAACTATGAGAATTGCTGTGATAACAATTACTGTGATATAAGGCATTACATTGTATTGTCCTTTAAGACCAACTAAAGGAGACACTAAACCACCAAGGATAAATTGAAACAAACCTAGTAAACTAGAAGCATTTCCACTTCCACCAGTACGTTCTTCCATAGCCATTGAAAATCCTAAGGGGCCGATTGAAGTGACAGGACAAACATTTAAAAAGAAAGCGACTAATAAAAGCCACAATGGACCTTGTAATATCAAAGTAAATACAATGAGAAGTACACCAATAAGTTGAATGAAAGTCAAATAAATTAAGATTTTAAAGCGATGTATACGTTCAACAAGCAAAGCAACGATTTGACTCACAACAATTAAACCAATGCCATTGATTGCAATCATTACACTAAATTGTTGAGGTGTCATATGGTATATTTTCTGAGTGATAAACGGAGAAGCAGATGAAAAACTAAATAACATAACATAAGTTAATCCTTGCAAAAACATTGGAATAATAAATTTTGGTCGTTTAAGTAAACGTCCAAAGTCAGAAAATATATGTTTAAAATTGGAAGTAACGTGCTCAAAGTGATGTGTGGTCGGCATATTGAAAGTAACGCCACCTAACATAATCATACTAATAGCTGTTAAAATAACAAAGATAATTCTCCATGAGCCAAGAGAAAGCGATAAACCTCCAAGTAACGGCATTAAAATAGTCACTATACCATTTACAACCATAAGAGAAGCAAGAAATTTAGCTAGAGTATTTCCTTGGTAATAATCTCCTGCGAAAGCTTTAGCGATAACAATAATACCTCCGGCAGTTAATCCTTGTACCAAACGTATCAATAAAAATATTGGAAATGTTGTAATAAATATCGCACTACATGAAGCTAAAACGAATACACTAAGAATTATTAGTGCAATTCTTTTTCGACCCAATACATCTGATAAAGGTCCGAATACAAACTGTCCAAGCGCTAGACCAATCATTGCAAAGGATAGGGTAAGTTGTATGCTTGACGTTGATGTATTAAATTGTTGCTGAATTGCTGGTAAAGCAGGTAAATACATATCTATAATCATTGGACCAAATGCTGTCATTGTTCCTAGAACGATAAGTAATAGCATCGGCAATTTAGTATGTGTTGAGTTATGCATAATTGTACTCCTTGAAAAGATTTGCAATGTACATTATATAGGTTTTTGAGAAAATATGTAATTTCAAATATAAAAAGCTCTAAAAAGATTGATTTAATCAATTTTTTTAGAGCTGAAATTTATCACAATACATAAGAATATTAATTATTATTACCAAGAATACTGTTTAGTTTTTTCTTGATATCATCTACTTTATTATTGACATCATCTAATAGCGCATTCACTTTGTTTTCATTTGCGTTGTTTTGTTGTGCATTATTTGCTTCTTTTAATTTATTAACTTGGTCTTGATAAAATTGAGTTAATTTAGAGTCTTCTTTAGTAATCTCATTATTTTTTAATTTATCAATTTGAGATTGAATTTGTCTAAGACGTGATTCAGTGTCTATTTTATCTTTAATATCATTTTTTGCATCTTCAACTTGTTTCTTGATATTATCGCTTTGATTTTGAACTTCTTGTTGATAATTTTTAGATACATCATTTGTTGCATTATAAGTATGTTGTTTATTGTCCGATTCATTTTTATGATCAATATAAGATTTAGTCGCAAAAATGCCAATAATTAAAAGAAGAATTGCAATAATAGCGATTAACCAACGTTTTGATTTTTTATTTTTTTCATTCTCTTCTTCCAGTAATTGTTCACGTCTAAAGTCACGATCGTTATAGTAACGATTACCCTTTTCATCATAATCGCCCTGATTTTGATGATGATACTCTTGACGAGGTTCATTTCTTCTGTAATTTTCTTCACTTTGACGTCCTTGTTGACGTTGTTGATACTCCCGACTTTTTTGATTACGTTGTTGATATTGATCATCGTATTGATATGAATCTTTGTATTTTTCAGTACGTTTCATAGATTTCACCTCTTTTTAATTATTTAACTTAATTAATCGAGCAATATTTTCAACAGTTTGTGTTAAGAATCGTTCTCCATGTGCTAATAAATAGGGTAGTTCTGAGGGCATTTCTATAATGCTAAACACACTATCAATTCCATGTTGATATACGGCTTGATAATTTTTTCCCAAACTACCGCATATCGCAATCACAGGTAAGTCGAATTGTTTGGATGCTTTTGCCACTCCAATAGGTGTTTTACCATAAATTGTTTGTACATCTATTTTTCCTTCTCCTGTAATAACTAAATCGGCATCTTTAATTCTTTCAAGAAACTGCGTTTCTTTTAAGACAATATCGATGCCATTAGATAATGACGCATTGAAGAAAGTGAGAATACCGGCGCCTAATCCACCGGCAGCTCCAGCACCGGGTATATCTTTAACACTGATATGATATGCTTTCTCTATCATATCATGATAATTTGCGAGTGCGGAATCCAACTTTGGTATCATCTTTTCAGTTGCTCCTTTTTGTGGTCCATAAATATATGTGGCACCATTAGGGCCTAATAAAGGATTTGTAACATCACATGCCACTTCAAAGGTAACGTCGTTTAATCTATAATCTAAATTTGACGCATCTATATGGGTCAAATGAGCAAGAGCACCACCACCAAGTTCAATTTCTTCATTATCAGAGTTTAGAAACTTTACGCCAAGAGCGGTCAGCATACCACTACCACCATCATTTGTTGCACTTCCTCCTATGCCTAATATAATTTTAGTCACATGATGGTTTAGAGCGTCTTTAATTAATTCGCCAACACCAAATGTTGTAGTAATTAAAGGATTACGTTCATCTGTACGAATTAAATCTAATCCTGAAGCTGCTGCCATTTCAATAATAGCTACACGATTATCTCTAGAACGAGCATAAGATGCAGTCACTTCTCTAAATAGTGGATCATGTACTTTAATGCTATGAATTGACGCATCTAATGCTTCTATTAAAGCCTCGGTTGTACCTTCGCCACCATCTGCCATAGGGATAACCTCTGTTTTAAGCGAATCACCGAATATATTTTTAAAACCCCGTTCTATAGCTAATCCAGCTTGTTTAGCAGTCATACTCTCTTTAAATGAATCTGGCGCAATAACAATTTTTTTTATGTTCAACGAGATCACTTCCGATTAAAATTATAAATAAAAATCTAAATTAAAATGATTTAATGTTTAAAATATAAAAAAAGTATATAATGGTATTTAATTAAATAGAATCGATTAAACACTATAATTTAACATTATTGTAGTGGAGGAGTAGTGTAAATGTCTAACTTTAAACAACACGAATTTTACATCTGGGTCATAGGGTTATTATTATTTTACGGTTACTTAGGTTTAATCATTCCTTTACATGGAATCGATTGGTTTTTTGGAAGTCCTCAAGGCATAAGTGCCTTTTACCAACATTTTGATAATTTGAATGGACGTTATATTAGTAATTTAATTGAGCTTGTAGCAGTACGTTCGGTAATATTACGTATGATTATGTATTCAATAATATCAGTAAGTATTATTTTATTAATACTCAAATTGATACGCCAAACATTTTCAATTCGTCATCTCATGCTTGCAACTATTTTATTACTTATTATACCTAATTCAGTTTTTTCAGAGAGTTATGGAAGCTTTGGTTATTTTTTTAGTTATGCTTTTGGAATGATATGTGTTCTCTATCATTTTTGTTTTATAAGTAAAATTTTATTTACAAAAGATGAACTAAAAATGTACAATATCATTTTGTTTTGGATAAGTTGTTTCAGTGGGCAATTATTTGCTGAATCATTAACCTTTTTTGTTAATTTAGCTTTATTCACGACATTAATGGCTTATTTTATGTTAAAACGTAAAATTAATTTTAATTTATTAATAGGGTTTCTATTATCATTATGTGGTACATTAATAATGTTGATTAACCAGACGTACATTAATTATCTGAGTGACATTCAAGCAATGAGAGCACACATTGATGGCTTAGGTTATGTTCATAAATTAAGAGTTACAATATTAAATGACCTTCCACATTATATGTTTTTTAATCATATTGTCATAGTGTCTATGATTGCGATTGTTATAATTGGGTTACTTATAAAAAATACTCGCTTTCAAACGTTTTCTAAAATTAGACAAATTCTATTAATGATTGGCATACTTGCATTGCCTATATACAAGATATTTATTTTTGAACCCTTTAATTTTAATCAAACAACGTTGATTACAAGTTATGGTCTAATTAATTTCTTACTATGCTTTAGCTTTTTCGTCAGTATAAGTATGGCTAGTTTTATTATAGTTACAGATAGCTACTATCGTATCATTTTAATCGCTGCTTTTATTTCCATTATTTTAAGTGCGATACCTATCTTTTTCATTTCAGAGGTAACGTCTCAACAGTTCTTTATTGTCTATATAATGTGGTGTGTGATATTGATTACTTTAGTTACTGAATTACATACTTTAAAACAAAGCTATGATAATATTTTAAAAATTTGTGTAGGATGTTTATTATTCGTATTTATTGCTATTTTTACGATTGTGCATTTTAAATATGAAGCTAGATTAAATAATATTCAAACTCAAATTCAACAACATAGAAATGAAATTATTGTAAAACATTTGCCATTTGAGACATATTTCTATGAAATGACTCCAACTGAAGAAACCGCAAAGGAAAATTTCAAAGAGTACTATCAAATTTCAAATAATAAACAACTTAAAATACTGCCGTTTGATATTAATGTAATAGAAGACAGAGGAGATTAACTATGAAGTTAAAACAAACGCACTATGAAATAATCAAATTCGTCATCGTGGGTGGGATTAATACACTTGATTATTATTTAGTGTATCTCATTTTATTAAAATTATTACACGTTCACTATATGGTGAGTCATATTATTGGATTTATAGTAAGTTTTATTATTTCTTATTATTTAAATTGTTATTTCGTTTATAGAGTTAAACCAACCCTTAAGAAATTTTTAAGTTTTCCATTAACACAAGTAGTAAATATGGGAATGCAATCTTTGTTTTTATATATATTTGTAAGATGGTTTCATTTCCCTTCTGAAATTGCACCCTTTGTAGGACTTATCGTTACAATTCCAATTACTTTTATATTATCTAAATGGATTTTAAAAGACTAAAATTTAAGAAAGAGCTAGAAATATGTATTTCTAGCTCTTTTTTTATAAATAGTAAATTAGGCTTGGCTAAAAAATTAATTAGTTTATTTTTATAAAAATAATAGAAATAAAAAAATATTGTAATTCAAATTTCGATAGTACATACTATTAATACTAAGTGTTTAAGGTGGTTAACTAGATATGACCCAAAGCGAAAATCTTAAATTGGCGCAAAGAGGCGCTTATTTAAGTTTAGTTGTTTATATCGTTTTATCTGTTGCAAAATATATTACTGGGTATGTGTACGATTCAGCAGCTGTAAGAGCAGATGCATTGAACAACATGACTGATATTGTTGTCTCTATCGCTGTTATTGTGGGATTAAAGATTTCAATTAAGCCAGCTGATAAAAATCACCCTTATGGTCATTTGAAATCTGAAAATATTTCAACGCTTCTCGTATCATTTATTATTATGTTTGTAGGTATACAAGTAGTGATTGAAAATGCACCTCGAATTTTGACAAATGAACAACATATTCCAAATTTTATTACGATTATTATTAGTATGATGAGTGGTGTCATTATGATTGGTGTTTATGCTATTAATCATAGGCTTGCAAAACAAACTAAAAGTAGCTCATTAGACTCGGCCTCAAAAGATAATTTATCTGACGGTTTAGTCAGTATTGGTACTGCTATTGGATTATTATTTACACAATTTGGTCTACCTATCATTGATGTAATACTTGCCACTGTATTAGGGTGTTTAATTATTTATACTGGGTTTGGAATATTTAAAGATTCAATTTTTACATTGAGTGATGGATTTAAAGAACAAGATTTAGAAGAATATCGAAATCTTGTTCAAGAAGTTACAGATGTAAGAGAAGTAAAGAATGTAAAAGGACGTTATCACGGCAGTAGCATTTTTTTAGATGTAACGATTGTAGTTGATGCAAATTTATCATTACAAGAAGCGCATGATATTTGCGATAGAGTAGAAACACATTTAGAAAATAATGGTATATCGTCTGTATATGTTCATCCAGAACCAAATACATTAAATGAGAAATAAAAAAGAGCGGGAGTATACTCCTGCTCTTTTTTGATTCAATTTACCACCAACCATTTGATTCTCTAAAACGTATCGCTGCTCCAATTGATCCATAACGTTCTTTTGCATATTGAATCATGCCTTTCGTTTGGGTTTCCACTGATCCATACCCCCATGATTGGTTAGTTTGGCCTAATCCATGGTATTGACCATTTGATGCATTAGGGTTACCGCCGGATTCAGGAAGTACAATTTTCTCCCACATTTCTTCTGTGCCTCCAGCAGCTAAGAAACGTTGATATACTGATTGTGTACGACTTGAAGTACTAGAAGTGGTCGTGTTTGAACTTGATATATTTAAATTAGATGTATGACTTTGATGATATTGGTATTGATGTTGTTGAGAAGGGGATGTTGATACCTCTTCTGCGTGTGCCTGGCCACTTTCTAATCCAGCGGCACCTAATGAGAGCATTGTCATTAATGCAAAAATTGATTTTTTCATGATAAAAAACTCCTTTGTGATTTGGATATTAATGTTCGAATTAAAACATTGCATCCCAATAAATCTAGATGTTGACTACGGTAAGTTCACTATAACAGTTCATTTAATGACATAGGTTACTGTCATATCAAGATTAATTATCAAATATGAACACGAAGTAACAAATATCTCAACCGTTTATCATATATTCCGAATTAAATTAGAAGTAGTCCTATTATGAAAAAAAGTGAAATCGTTCTATAATAATGATGTAAAGATAAATAGATATTAAATTAAATAATGAGGAAAGTATTTATAATTCAATCGTTATACTCATTAACTTTCTATTAATCTAAGGAGTGTTATATTATGCCAAAATTAATTTTATGTCGACATGGACAAAGTGAATGGAATGCGAAAAATTTATTTACCGGTTGGGAAGATGTTCAACTGTCAGAACAAGGGAGAAATGAAGCCATCACTTCAGGTAAAAAATTAAAAGAAAACAAAATTGAAATTGATGTTGCCTATACTTCTTTATTAACAAGAGCATTAGAAACAACTCAATATTTATTAGCTGAATCTGATCAAGAATGGATTCCTGTTCATAAAAGTTGGCGCCTGAACGAACGACACTATGGAAAATTACAAGGATTAAATAAAGATGATGCCCGTAAGGAATTTGGTGAAGAACAAGTTCATCAATGGAGACGTTCTTATGATGTATTACCACCAGCACAAACTGAAGAACAACGTCAATCTTATTTAAATGATCGTCGTTATCGTCATTTAGATCATCGTATGATGCCTTACTCTGAAAGTTTAAAAACAACATTAGAGCGTGTCATTCCAATTTGGACTGATCATATTTCACAACATTTATTAGATGGGGATACTGTACTTGTAGCAGCACATGGTAACTCTATTCGAGCATTAATTAAATATTTAGAAGACGTATCAGATGAAGACATTATAGGCTATGAAATTAAAACAGGCGCACCGTTAATTTATGAATTAGATGACGATTTAAAAGTAACTAATCATTATTATTTATAAAAGTGTGAGCAAGAATTTTTATTTATTGTAATATAGTAGATAGAATAAAAGGCTAAAGCATTAAAGAAGTGCTTTAGTCTTTTATTAATGTAGTGGAGTAAGATTGCTTATAAAAATAGTTAAACGGTTTTAACTAACGTCGATATTGCTTAATCATCTTTAATGCACGTTTACGTGTTTTAATATTAGAACTTTTTAAGTTGCGACGTGCAGTTTGTAAATCTGGTTTCATAAATATTCCTCCTTTTTATAAAGAATAAAGGAAAAGATGGCTTATGTAAATAGTAATTATTACGATTTAAAAATAAAAATAAGGAGATGATACCATGTCGCATAGTAAAAAGTTAATTATGATTTTCACTATGCTATTAGGTGGTTTTTTTGGTTTATTAAATGAAACCTTGTTGACCACAGCATTACCGAGAATAATGAAAGATTTTCATATTGAATATTCTCAAGTACAATGGCTCACAACAGCCTTCTTACTAACAAATGGAGTAGTTATTCCATTATCTGCATTTATTATTCAACGTTATACAACAAGACAGGTCTTCTTAACTGGAATTATTATATTCTTTCTAGGCACTTTACTAGGAGGATTTAGCCCTAATTTCATTACTTTATTAATTGCAAGAATTATCCAAGCATTAGGTTCTGGTATTATGATGCCACTAATGATGACGACTATATTAGATATATTTGAACCGCACGAACGTGGAAAATATATGGGGATGTTTGGATTAGTGATTGGTTTAGCACCAGCGATTGGACCTACATTATCTGGATATTTGGTTGAATACATTAATTGGAGAGCATTGTTTTATGTTGTAGCGCCAATTTCAGCAGTGACCTTTATACTTGCTTTAATTTTTATTAAAAACGTTGGAGTAAAAGTAAAAGCACCCATTGATATGCTCTCCATTATTTTATCTATTATCGGATTTGGTGGTATGTTATACGGGGTAAGTTCTATTTCTCAGAAAGGTTGGAATGACCCAGTCGTTCTGAGCACTATTATTTTAGGCATTATTTTTGTAGTTTTATTTATTTGGAGACAAGAACGACTTGAAACCCCTCTATTAAGTTTTAAAGTATTTAAAAATAATCAATTCACAGTAGGTATTGCTATTATGGCTGTAACGATGATTTCGATGATTGGATCTGAAACGGTATTACCTATGTTTGTACAAAATGTGTTGCAACGTACGCCTGTTGATTCTGGTTTGATATTGTTACCCGGAGCAATTGTAATGGCAATCATGTCTATCATATCTGGGCGTTTATACGAAACGTTTGGAGCACGAGTACTTTCAATGATAGGTATGCTTATTGTAACGATTACGACGTCCTACTTTGTAGTAATGGATGAGCATACGTCAACAATTGTTTTAGCAACTATTTATGCGATTCGTATGATTGGTATTGCTTTAGGGTTAATGCCTGTAATGACGCATACAATGAACCAACTCACTCCAGAATTAAATGCCCATGGATCTTCAATGACAAATACAATTCAACAAGTAGCGGGTTCTATTGGTACAGCTGGTTTAGTAACAATTTTAAGTGTAGCAAGTCAGCATTTTAAACCGACACTCAGTGATTATCAAGGAATGGCTAAAACAGAGATGATGAAACACATTCAAACAGACGCAATGATACATGGTTATCATTCTGGCTTTTTATTTGCAGTCATTATCACAGTCGTTAGTTTATTATTAACTTTTTTACTTAAACGAAAAAAGAATTTAAATGAAGAAAGGCATTAACCTCATATCTAAACATTCTATTTTATTTAATAGTTTAAATAGTTATTGACTATTCATAGTGATGAGATTAGAATTAATTTATTCTGACTAATTTAATAGGAATATGGAGGAGTTATTAATGAAAAGACTTTTATTTGTAGCTTTGACACTTATTTTTGTATTAGCCGCATGTGGTAATAGTGGTTCATCTGACAAAAATAGTGATTCAAAATCAAGTAGCAGTAATAGTGATAAAAAAACATTACGTGTAGGAACTGAAGGGACTTATGCACCGTTTACTTTCCACAACAAAAAAGATCAGTTAACTGGTTATGATATTGATGTAATTAAAGCTGTTGCGAAAGAAGAAGGATATAAACTTAAATTTAATGAAACATCTTGGGATTCAATGTTTGCTGGTTTAGATGCAAAACGTTTTGATGTCATTGCAAACCAAGTGGGTATCAATAAAGAAAGAAAAGAAAAATATAAATTCTCTAACCCTTACACTTATTCAAGTGGTGTCTTAGTTGTTCGTGATGATGAGAAGAATATTAAATCATTTGATGATGTGAAAGGTAAAAAATTAGCGCAAACATTTACTTCTAACTACGGAAAACTTGCTAAAGATAAAGGTGCTAACATCACTAAAGTAGATGGTTTCAACCAGTCTATCGATTTATTATTATCTAAACGTGTGGATGGTACTTTTAATGATAGCTTATCTTATTTAGATTATAAAAAACAAAAACCTAATGCTAAAATTAAAGCAATCAAAGGTGATGCAGAACAAAATAAATCAGCATTTGCATTCTCTAAAAGTGTCGATGATAAAGTTGTTTCTGATTTCAACGATGGTCTGAAAAAACTTAAAGAGAACGGTGAACTAGCAAAAATTGGTGAGAAATGGTTCGGTGAAAATGTTTCTGAGCCTAAATAGTCAACAACAACACGCATTAGATGCAGCAACTCAAGCATTTGGACCCATGTTGGAAGGTTTAGTAAAATACTCTATTCCAATTACAATTGTGACATTTATTTTAGGTTTGATTATCGCTTTGTTTACGGCGTTAATGCGTATTTCGTCTAGTAAAGTATTAAGAGGAATTGCACGTGTATATGTATCTATTATTCGTGGGACACCAATGATTGTACAACTCTTTATTATCTTTTATGGTATTCCAGAACTTGGACGTCTAATTACTGGAAATGCAGACGAACAATGGACATTGTCTTCTGTTGTTTCAGCGATTATTGGATTGTCTTTAAATGTGGGTGCATATGCATCTGAAATTATCCGTGGTGGTATTATTTCTATTCCAAAAGGCCAGACAGAAGCGGCATACTCTATTGGAATGAATTATCGTCAAACGATTCAACGTATTATTTTACCTCAAGCGATTCGTGTTTCAGTTCCAGCTTTAGGTAACACATTCTTAGGATTAATTAAAGACACATCATTACTAGGATTTATCTTAGTAGCTGAAATGTTCCGTAAAGCGCAAGAAGTTGCTTCTACAACATACGAGTACTTTACAATTTATATTCTCGTAGCCGTGATGTATTGGGTTGTTTGTTTTATTATTTCAGTCATCCAAGGCTTCTATGAATCATATATTGAAAGAGGGTATAAGGCATGATTGAGTTATCCAATATTCATAAATCTTTTAATGATAAAGAAGTAATTAAAGGTATTGATTTGAATGTAAAGAAAGGTGAAGTTGTCACATTAATTGGTCGTTCCGGTTCGGGTAAGACTACATTATTGCGTATGATTAATGCGTTAGAGATTCCAACTGAAGGCAACGTTACTGTGAATGATAAAACGTATACTGCTAAAGATAAGAAATCTCAAATTGAAGTACGTAAACAATCAGGGATGGTATTCCAAAGTTATAATCTTTTTCCACATAAAACGGCTTTAGAAAATGTGATGGAAGGTTTAGTAACTGTAAAGAAAATGAGTAAATCAGAAGCTAAAAATAGAGCATTAGACTTACTTGAAAAAGTAGGTTTGACACATGTTAAAGATCAACGTCCTCATGCACTCTCTGGTGGTCAACAACAACGTGTGGCGATTGCGAGAGCTTTAGCGATGAATCCTAAAGTGATGTTATTTGATGAACCTACATCTGCACTTGACCCTGAACTTGTAAATGATGTGTTGAAAGTTATTAAAGAATTAGCAAATGAAGGCATGACGATGGTGATAGTTACTCATGCAATGCGTTTTGCAAAAGAAGTATCTAATAAAGTTGTATTTATTCATGACGGTGAAATTGGTGAAGAAGGTTCTCCTGAAGAATTATTTGATCACCCTAAAACTGATGAATTAAAACGTTTTTTAAATGTGATTAATGAAAATTAAAAAAGAATCGTCGTTTGAGATATTTCATCTTGAACGACGATTCTTTTTATTGAATAATGCTTTCTTTCTTCAGATAAATAGATTTTAGAAATATTTATATTTTAAACTGATAGTAAAACAGTAAGCTCAAATTGAAGTACTTTATTCTCATATTGATTAAATGTCATAATTTCAACGGTTAAACTACCAAATTGTTTTTTCAATTTTTTATCTAAAACTTTAACTTTTACATATAAGTTGTCATTTGGATAGACAGGTTTAATAAAGGTTACATTATTTAAATGAGTCCCTGCTATAATGTCTTCTTCATATTTGTTTTCTTCAATCCAAAGTTTAAAGGAAAGAGAAAGGGTATGCATACCTGATGCTATAATCCCTTTATACATTCCTTGACCTGCTTTTTTCTTATCTAGATGCATATATTGAGGGTCAAATTGATGAGCAAACTCTAATATTTCTTTCTCAGTTATTTTGTAATGTTTACTAATGAATGTATCTCCTATAGAAAACATACTGTATTTCATAGTTATATGCCTACCTTAAAGTATACTTATAATGCAATGATTATCTTCTGTTTTTGATCCATTGTTGAGTATGATAAAGAACAGGTTTAATTGGTTTAATGAAGTCACCAATATATTCATAAACACCAGCATTAAAGCCTTTTTTGAACTGTTGGACACCATAATCTTCAGCATTTTCACTAAAGTCTCCAGTAATACCATAGAAGTTGTAACGGTCAATGTTATGCTCTTTAGCAAATTTAATCATTTCCCACTGTAAACGATAGGCTCCCATATATTCATTATATTTTGGGTTAGAACCACTAGATAAATAATATACTTCATGTTCATTGTAGATATATAATGCAGCTGCTAGATTTAATACTTCACCTTCTGCTGCAATTTTATCTTTTGTTTGGTTTATTTTACGTTCATTGCTATCAAATTGTTGTTGAAGTTGATTACGTTTATTTTTGTTCTTTTTAGAGTTAGGGCTTTCTTTTAAAGCTTCTTCAATTTCAGTAAGTTGTTTTGTTAAATCCTCATGTTTATGTTGTAGAGTAGACAAATAATCTTTTAAATCGATATAAGCTAACTTTAGCATGGCATGATCTTTATATGTTTTTTGCATTTCATAGAAATAAGGCTCATCTCTAAATTTAAAGCCATGTTTTTCTTCAGCCATTTGGAACAGTTCGAAGAAAGTATGTGTGTCTTCCATAGGTAATGTTTTAACTTTTACGCCCATTTCATACGTCTTTTTAATATTACGACGTGTTTGATAGTCCATTTCTTTTAATAATTGGTCTTCAGTTTTATCTTTAAGATCAAGTACAGACAACCAACGAATTTGACTCATTGTACTATAACCTACAGACCAACCTTGATGTTTATATCCTAAGTCTTCAAGCGTTTTAATCACTGCACGATTATCGTAGCTTTTTAAAATTTCTCCATCTGCATTACGTAGGTTTTCTAAAATATATGGATCTACTAAAACAAATAGACAATTTTGTTTTTTTAAATATTCTGTTAGTGATTTGAAAAAGAAGTGAACCAGTTTGATATTGCTATAATCCATTACTGGACCACGATGTGTGTAAAAATATTTATAAAATTTCAATGCGCGTGCTTCAGTCATTAATGTTGCTGCAATGACATCTCCACTATCATCTTTAACACCTACAACATGTACATCATGTTTCATCTCATTTCTATTATCAAAGTGTATTCGAGATTGTGTATAGTGAGAAAAATGTTCGGATGTGAATTTTTCAAATTCTTCAGGTGTTAAACTTACGAATTTCATGATTATCTACTCCTCTGTGTTTTTAAGAATTCTAAACTATTTTATCAAATTAGTTCTATTATTACACACATTTAGTAAATTAATTTGCTCATACTTTAGTATAAAATAATAATTATTTTTTTAAATATATAACTATAAAACTTAAAATATATTATTTTTTAATAGTCTAGTTTATATTGCAAAACCACGGTATGATAATCAGTATATGCATAGTATAATAGTAAGAGTTATATTAGGTTAGATTAGAAAAAGTAGGAGTGAAGATATTTGAAAAGATTGATTGTATCATTAAGTGTATGTGTCATATTGCTAGCGGGTTGCGGTAATGATGAATATGCTAATAAAATAGATAAAGCTGTAAAACTACAAGATAAAAAACAAGAACGACTTGCTAAGAATGAACAAGGCGATGTAGTAAAACACTTTGATAAAAAAGACGCTAATATATATGTGTATGAAAAAGGTAAGTATGTTGTATTAGCATATAGACCATTAAGCAACAACGATGAAATGCATTATTATACATATCAATTTAAAGATAAGAAGGCAACCTACTTAGAGCACTTTGATACGAAACAATATATTAGTACACATGATTCGGATTATAAGGAAGAAAATCTTAATTAACTGAAACAATCTTAAGGAGTATATATGAAAAAATTGATTTTTATTGGAGCTGCGATCATATGTTTAATCATTATCGTTGTCGCTTGCTCTCAAAAGAAAAAAGAAACAACCCCAGCTCATACGAGAAATGGGAAAATTTTAATTGTAGAATATGGAGACTATAAATGTCCTTATTGCAAAAAAATTGAAGATAACGTCATGCCTATCATAAAAAAAGATTATATTGATACAAATAAAGTGGAATATCAATTTATTAATGCAAGTTTTCTTGGAAAAGATTCATTAATGGGCTCTAGAGCAGGGAATGCTATTCAAGCTATTGCACCCAAAGAATATCTTACATTCCAAAAAAATATATATGCTCATCAACAAGATGAAAAAAAACATTGGATTACTGAAACATTACTTGACAAAGAAATTGATCAATTAGATATTTCTCAAAAACAAAAAGATCGCATTAAAAAAGAGTATAAAACTAAAAACAGCGATGCTTGGAAGGAAGCAGAAAAACAGAAAAAGTTAACAAAAGAAAATCATATTCAATCCGTTCCAACAGTTTTTATCAATGGTAAAAAAGTAAAAGATCCTTATAAAATCAAAGAATGGAAAAAATATTTATAGCATAATACAAAAGATCTAACTTAATGTTGTTTAAATATTAAATTAGGTCTTTTAATTATGTTTTTATATCGTTTAAGACATATTTAAAAATTTTACATTCAAAATCATTATTTTTATAAAAAAAGGGAATACAAATAAAAGAAACAAAATCAGCACAATTAATATATTTTAATTAAGTCGCTTAGTTTGTAATTTTTGTTAGATTTATTTAATATACTAAGTATAATAATTATATCAAAGTAAAAGATAAATAAATTGAATAATATTATTTTATCATTTCACTATTGGAGGGAAAATAAATGGCTAACTTTAATTTAGATCCAGTTCATTCAGGTGTGAATTTCTCAATACAACACCTTGTAATTAGTAATGTAAAAGGACGTTTTAACGATTTTGATGCAGATATTACAGGTGACTTTCATGATTTAAGTTCTTTAAAAGGAACTTTTACTGTTCAAGCTAATTCTATTGATACTAAAGTAGAAGATCGTGATAATCATCTTAAAAGTGAAGATTTCTTAAACGTTGAACAATATCCTGAAATTAAATTTGAAATTATTAGTGTTGATGATCATTCAGTTACTGGTAATGTAACAATTAAAGATCAAACACAAAAAGAAACATTTGATTTAGATTATAAAGGTATTAGCTTAAACCCACTTAATAATAAGAATACAGCAGGTTTAGTTATTACTGGTGAACTTGATCGTGAAAAATATGGTGTTACATTTAACCAACCATTAGAAACTGGCGGTTTTTTATTAGGTAAAATATTAAATGTGGAATTCGATTTAGAATTTCCTATTGAAGAATAATAAAGTTAAAAAACAGGCAAGGTTCTAACTTTGCCTGTTTTTTTATTGTCTTAAAATATAATAGTTGCTAAACTATAGGAATTATCATTTTAAAAATCAGGAGAGATAACGATGTCAATTGAAGTAAAAGAAAATAAAATTATTTTTAAAAGAACATTTAAAGCTCCTATCAATGATGTATTTGATGCCTATACAAATCCATCGTTATTTGAGCGATGGTTTCATCCTCAAGGCGCTAAGACAAAAGTATATCGTTTTAATACTGAAGAAGGCGGGGAATCCTTCTTTGCTATAGAAACCTCAGAACAGACAAGCTATACATTAACTGAATATCGAAAAGTGGATCGTCCGAAGTATCTTGAATACTTTGATTACTTTGCTACACCTGAGGGAGAAAAAGATACGCGTTTACCTGGTATGCATATTTCAATCAATTTTAATTCAGATAATAAACAAATGACTACTGTTACATCTACGTCAATGTTTCCAACTAAAGAAGCAGCTCAACAAGCGGTAGATATGGGAATAGAAGCAGGTATGAATTCAACATTAGATCAACTAGAAGCCTTACTTAATGAATAAATCGTCACGAGGATGTCAAATTTAAATTGAACTTTTAAGTTATAATAATGTTGAAAAGAGGATGATATAGTATGAAAGAAAGATATTTAAAAGTGCTGGGATTATTTTCAATTAGTACTTTAATTCCAACATTATTAATTAATTCAAAGTGTTTAAATAATGGCGTCATAAAATATATTTTAAGAACGGCATTAGGCTATGGTATTTTTGCTTCAGGATTACGTTATTTTTCAAAATTAAAAAAAGCACATTAATATCATGACAAGAGCAAGATATGGAAAATAAACCTCCATATATTGCTCTTTTTTAATCTCCTCTATTCAAAATGCACTTCACTATATATAATATAAAATTATAAATGAATTAAGGAGAGGGAATATGACAAGTAACCATACAACAATTGAAGATACATATACTACAAAAGATCTTATTAAAGCGGCTGTAAGACAGGTACAAATGAAAGAAGTTATGGCAACTCAAACACCTGGACGATATTTACTAAAGTCAATGATGTCAGGATTTTTATTAGCTATTGTTACAGTATTTATGTTAGCAATCAAAACACAGTTTGCAGGAACAAATGATGGCCTTGTTAATTTATTAGGAGCGATTTCATTTAGTTTAGCTTTAGTTCTCATTGTTCTAACTAATTCAGAATTACTGACTAGTAATTTTATGTATTTAACTATCGGATGGTACTACAAAGTTATTACAGTTAAAAAAGTGTTATACATATTCTTATTTTGTTTCATTGGAAATATGATAGGTGGATTTATTTTATTCTTATTAATGAAGGGTACACATGTGATGACACCTGAAATGGTTGCAAGTCTAAGTAAAACAGTACATTTAAAAACGGTAGAATCAACTTGGTTAAATATTCTTATCAAAGGGATATTCTGTAACTTCTTTATTAATATTGGTATTTATGTTTCAATGCTTTTTAAAGAAGGTTTAGCTCGCGCATTTTTCATTGCTGTTGGTGTTATAGTATTTGTATTTATGGGATATGAACACGTTGTATTTAATGCTGGATTATATGCAGGAATGATTTTTTATAATAGTGATGCATTATCATGGATAGATGTGCTAAAAAATATCGTATTTGCTTTTGTAGGTAACTATATTGGTGGAGGTATTTTTGTAGGGCTTGTTTATGCCTATTTAAACGGAAAAAGAGACAGTATAAAAGCATAGTAAGACGATCAAAGAGCGGAAATATCGAGAGACATTTCCGCTCTTTTAATCCCCAACATATTGACTTAATATTCAGAAAATCTTATTATTTTAATCAACATTAAAATAATAAGGGGGAAACCATTTGGTTGCGAATATTCTAGTAGCTCATGGCATGAGAAAAGGAGATCAAAATAAAGCACTCGGTGAATTTATAGATAGTTTATTACAAGATGAAACTTACGCTTATGAGCTTGCTTTTATTGAAAGTGAAGAAAAAAGTGTTGAAAATACGATTATTAATTTAATAGAAAAAGGAGAAACGCAATTTAAAGTTGTACCTTTACTTATATTTTCAGCTATGCATTATATTGTAGACATTCCAGAGATGTTAAGAAACATTAAACAAGCACATCCAAATATAACCTATGAAATTAGTGCACCTCTTGGTACGCATCCATATATGGTAGATTTAGTAGAACAACGTATTAATGATGTGGATATAAAAGAAGAGTCAGATGTGGCAGTTGTATTGATTGCACATGGTAGCTTTTCTTATACTAAAGCACATGATGAACTAAAAGAATTTAGTACTAAGTTAAAGCAAGATAAACCGATATATTGCCGTACGTTATATGGAGATATTACGTTTAAAAATGATTTAAATCAACTTTCAAGACAATATCGTCATCTTATTGTGGTCCCAATGTTTTTATATGATGGACGTTTAGTTAATAAAGTAAAAGGTCTTATATCAGAGATGGATATTGCTAATGAATTGCACATGACTCCGTCTATTAATTTCGACCCTATTTTAAAATCGATTATTCGAGAGCGATTAAAAGAATTAACAGTATAGTAACTACATACATCTTTCATTATATGAGTGCTAAATTCTCACTTATGTAATGGAAGGTGTTTTTTATTAGGGAAATCCCCGATTTTACATTTAAATGTGAAAATAATCACAATTTTAAAAGAATATGGTATAAAATAGCCTTGTAAAGAATAGTGAGTTCAAAAATATTTGAAGTTAATAATAATTAAATGTAATAAAAGGGGTATTGATATGGCTAAACAAAAACTCGTAATGATTGGTAATGGTATGGCTGGTTTAAGAACAATTGAAGAAATTTTAAAACGTTCAGATTCTCAATTTGACATTACAATTATTGGTAAAGAACCTTATCCTAATTATAATCGAATCATGTTATCCAACATTTTACAAAAGAAAATGACAGTCGAAGAAACGATTATGAACACTTATGACTGGTATAAAGAACATCATATTGAACTAATTGTAGATGATCCAGTTGAAAAAGTAGATAGACAATCCAAAACTGTCACTACATCTAAAGGTATCACTGTAGCTTATGATATCTGTATCTTTGCGACTGGTTCAAAGGCATTTGTTTTACCTATACCTGGATCAGAATTACCAAGTGTCATCGGTTGGCGCACAATTGAAGATACTGAGCGTATGATTGAAATTGCTAAAACAAAACGACGTGCCATTGTTATTGGTGGAGGTCTTCTTGGATTAGAATGTGCAAGAGGATTAATGGATCAAGGTATGGATGTAACAGTTCTTCACTTAGCAGAATGGCTGATGGAAATGCAATTAGACCGTAAAGCTGGAGATATGTTAAAAGCTGATTTAGAGCGTCAAGGTATGCATATCGAACTACAAGCAAATTCTAAAGAAATTATAGGAACAGATGATGTAGAAGCTATTAAGCTAGCTGATGGTAGAGTAATAGAAACAGATTTAGTCGTTATGGCTGTTGGTATACGTCCATTTACCGAAGTAGCTCGTGAAGCGGGATTAGAAGTGAATCGAGGTATCGTCGTTAATGATTACTTACAAACATCTGATGAACATATCTATGCTGTGGGTGAATGCGCGGAACACAATGATAAAGTATATGGTTTAGTTGCACCTCTTTATGAACAAGGTAAAGTGCTTGCTGATTATTTAACAGGTAAAGAGACTGAAGGATATAAAGGATCTACGACATTTACGTCTTTAAAAGTATCAGGCTGTGATTTATATAGTGCAGGACAAATCGTTGAAGATGACACTGTACATGGCATCGAAATCTTTAACAGTGTAGATAATATTTACAAAAAAGTCTATCTAAGTGAGGGTCGAGTGGTAGGTGCCGTTTTATATGGTGATACAGATGATGGTTCAAGATTTTATAATATGATGAAAAAACATGAATCATTAGAGGACTATACACTAGTGTCACTTCTTCATAAAGGCGGAGAAGAAAGTGGAATTTCAATAGCAGATATGCCTGATGATGAAACAATTTGTGGTTGTAATGGTGTAGATAAAGGTACGATTGTCAACGCAATTACAACAAAAGGGTTGACTACTGTAGATGAGGTTACAAAAACAACCAAAGCAGGAAATTCTTGTGGTAAATGTAAAGGACAAATTGGAGAAATACTAAAATGTACATTAGGTGATGAATTTGTAGCTGCTAAACCAACAGGTATTTGTGCATGTACTGATTTGACACGTGATGAAATTGTTACCCAAATTAGAGCTAAAGGTTTAAAAACGTCAAAAGAAGTTCGTCACGTACTTGATTTTAAAGATAAGAATGGTTGTCCAAAATGTCGCCCAGCTATCAACTATTATCTAAATATGGTATATCCTCATGAACACCAAGATGAAAAAGCATCAAGATTTGCGAACGAACGTTATCATGCAAATATTCAAAATGATGGTACTTTCTCAGTGATTCCACAAATGCGTGGTGGTGTCACAGATGCTGACCAATTAATTCGTTTAGGTGAAGTAGCGAAAAAATATAACGTGCCTCTTGTTAAAGTAACAGGGTCTCAGCGTGTAGGATTATATGGTCTTAAAAAAGATGAGTTACCAAAGGTTTGGAAAGATTTAGGTATGCGTTCTGCCTCTGCATATGGTAAGAAAACGCGTTCTGTGAAAAGTTGTGTTGGTAAGGAATTCTGTCGATTTGGTACACAATATACGACACGTTTAGGTATTCGATTAGAAAAAACATTTGAATATATCGACACACCTCATAAATTTAAAATGGGTGTCTCTGGTTGTCCAAGAAGCTGTGTAGAATCAGGTGTTAAAGACTTTGGTGTCATTTCAGTAGAAAATGGCTATCAAATTTATATTGGTGGTAACGGTGGCACAGAGGTCACTGTAGGTCAATTACTCACTACTGTTGAAACTGAAGATCAAGTGGTACAACTGTGCGGTGCGCTTATGCAATATTACAGAGAGACTGGAATATATGCTGAACGAACAGCACCATGGCTTAAACGACTAGGATTTGATCATGTTAAAGAAGTGCTTTTAGATGAACAACGTCAAAAAGAACTTTTTGATAGAATTATGGATGCAAAACAAGCACTTGAAGAAGAACCTTGGGAAGCTATTGTTGAAAATAAAGAAGCACAAAAAATATTTGATGTCGAGAAAGTGTGAGGATGAGTGTAATGGAAAAAGTTAAAGTAACAACTATGGATGAATTAACACCATTAATTGGTAAAAAGGTTATTGTTAAAGATAAACAAATCGGTATATTTTTAACAGAAAATGGACAAGTGCATGCTATTAATAATGTGTGTCCACATAAAGAAGGACCGCTATCTGAAGGTACTGTAAGTGGAGAATACGTTTATTGTCCACTCCACGATCAAAAAATTGATTTGAATACGGGTAAAGTGCAAGAACCTGATACAGGTTGTGTTGAAACATATCAAGTTGAAATTCAAGATGGAGACGTATTTATATGTCTCTAGTCACTAATAGTGGATTTGGAAAAGTATATTTAATTGGGGCTGGCCCTGGCAATCCTAATTTGCTAACTAAACAAGCAGAACGATTAATTCGTCAAGCAGATGTTATTTTATATGATCGTCTTGTCAATCCATTGATATTACAATATACAAAGCCAACTACTGAAATCATAGATGTTGGAAAAAAACCTTATACTAAACATATTCAACAAGAAGATATTAATTTAAAAATAGTAGCAGCAGCGAAAAAGTATAAAGTTGTTGTACGTTTAAAAGGTGGAGACCCAGCAGTATTTGGACGAGTAACTGAAGAAATAGACATTTTAAAAGAACATCAGATTGCCTACGATATTGTACCTGGGGTAACTTCTGCGAGTGCAGCGGTAGCTTCATTAGACTTAGGTTTAACGATGCGTTCAGTAGCACCAAGTGTTACATTTTCTACAGGTCATTTTAAAGATGATATTGATCAAGACATGGATATACGTAATTTAGCTAATGGTGGGACTTTGGCAATTTATATGGGAATTAAACGATTAAATTATATTATTAGTCAAATTAGAAGATATACTAAAGAAGATTATGATATTGCTATCATTTTTAATGCTACGTGTTATAACGAAACAATAGTAGTTGGTAAACTAAGCACTATTGAATATCAATTATCTAAGCTTAATATTAAACATGATCCAGGAATTTGTATATTAGGCCATATCATTAACTATATGGATGACGAAAAGATTATACACTCAAAACAAACAATAGATGAAACATTGTACGTTATTAAAGGGAATAAAGAATTAGCACTTTCCAAAGCAGAAGACTTATCTCAACAGTATTTAAAATGCTTAATTCAATATGATGAAACATATCATTCTTCTCAAAAGTATTTATATGAATCGATTATAACGCAGCACCAAAATATTAAATATATTGAAGTATAGTTCTTTACGCTTCGAATGTCATAAGTGAGATAACACGATATTTAAAACGTGTGTTATCTCACTTTTTTTAGGGATTCTTTTATATGAAATAGGTAATTCCCTAATATAAAAACCATGTGAAAAAATGTACAATTTAAATGAAATTTCTTTAAATAACATTGAACATAAGTAACGTATGACCTTTGCAGGTAGGAGGATTTATATAAATGGGAAAATTCGGATTAAACTTTTTCAAACCAACTGAAACGTTTAATGGAAATTGGTCAGTCTTAGAAAGTAAAAGTAGAGAATGGGAAAAAATGTATCGTGAAAGATGGAGTCACGATAAAGTAGTAAGAACCACACATGGCGTAAACTGTACAGGATCGTGTTCGTGGAAAGTTTTCGTTAAAAATGGTGTGATTACGTGGGAAAATCAACAAATTGACTATCCAAGTTGCGGTCCAGATATGCCTGAATTTGAACCTCGTGGATGTCCACGTGGTGCGTCATTTTCATGGTATGAATACAGCCCACTTCGTGTGAAATATCCTTACATTAGAGGTAAACTATTAGATCTATGGACAGAAGCACTTGAAGACAATAATGGAAATCGTATCGCTGCATGGGCATCTATCGTCGAAGATGAAAAGAAAGCTAAATTATATAAGGAAGCACGTGGTAAAGGTGGACATGTACGTGCAAGTTGGAAAGATGTAACAGATATTATCGCAGCACAAATTCTTTATACCATTAAAAAAGATGGTCCGGATAGAATCGCTGGTTTTACACCTATTCCAGCAATGTCGATGATTAGTTATGCATCTGGTGCGCGTTTTATTAATTTATTAGGCGGAGAAATGTTAAGTTTTTATGATTGGTATGCTGATTTACCACCTGCATCTCCTCAAATTTGGGGTGAACAAACTGATGTACCTGAATCAAGTGATTGGTACAATGCCTCTTATATCATTATGTGGGGATCTAACGTTCCACTTACTCGTACGCCTGATGCCCATTTTATGACTGAAGTACGTTATAAAGGTGCAAAAGTGGTGTCTGTAGCACCAGATTATGCAGAAAATGTTAAATTTGCTGATAATTGGTTAGCACCTCATCCAGGAACAGATGCCGCAGTTGCTCAAGCTATGACGCATGTCATCTTACAAGAATTTTATGAAGATGAACCAAGTGATATGTTTGTTAATTATGCCAAGCAATATACAGATATGCCATTTGTATTGATGTTGGATGAAGATGAAAATGGTTATAAGGCAGGACGATTTTTACGTGCAAGCGATTTAGGCATAAAAAGTGAAAATGGTGAGTGGAAACCAGTGATTCACGATGCAATTAGCCATCGACTTGTCGTTCCAAACGGTACAATGGGTCAACGTTGGGAAGAAGGCAAACAATGGAATTTAAAACTTGAAACAGAAGATGGAAATAAAATTGATCCAGCTTTATCTGTTGCAGAAGAAGATTATGAGTTACAAACCATTCAATTCCCTTACTTTGATAGTCAAGGAGACGGTATTTTCGAACGACCTATTCCAACTAAAAAAGTTAAATTGGCAGATGGTAAAGAAGTACGTATTGCTACAGTATATGATTTAATGGCTAGTCAATATGGTATTAAACGATTTGGTCATGAGTTAGAAGCTAAATCTTATGAAGCTAGTGAATCTAAATATACACCTGCATGGCAAGAAAACGTTACAGGTATTAAACAAGAATTAGTGACACAAGTCGCAAGAGAATTTGCACAAAATGCTATTGATACTAAAGGACGTTCGATGATTATTATGGGTGCGGGGATTAACCACTGGTTCAATTCTGACACCATTTACCGTGCTGTATTGAATTTAGTTCTCTTATGTGGATGCCAAGGTGTTAATGGTGGAGGTTGGGCTCACTATGTTGGGCAAGAAAAATGTCGTCCAATCGAAGGATGGAATACTGTAGCTTTCGCTAAAGATTGGCAAGGTCCACCGCGTTTACAAAATGGTACAAGTTGGTTCTATTTTGCAACTGATCAATGGAAATATGAAGAATCTAATGTAGATAAATTGAAATCACCACTTGCTAACAACATTAAACATCAGCATCCAGCAGATTATAATGTGACAGCAGCACGTTTAGGTTGGTTGCCTTCATATCCACAATTTAATAAAAACAGTTTGTTATTTGGTGAAGAAGCAAGAGATGCGGGCGATGATTCAAATGAAGCTATTTTAAAACGTGCGATTGAATCAGTGAAAAATAAAGAAACAGAATTTGCTATTGAAGACCCAGACTTAAGAAAAAATCATCCTAAAACATTATTTGTTTGGAGATCTAACTTAATTTCAAGTTCAGCTAAAGGTCAAGAGTACTTTATGAAACATTTACTTGGTACACGTTCAGGATTAATGGCTGAACCAAATGAAAATGATAAACCAGAGGAAATTAAATGGAGAGAAGATACAGTAGGCAAATTAGATTTACTTGTATCATTAGATTTTAGAATGACTGCAACGCCTTTGTATTCTGATATTGTGTTGCCAGCAGCAACTTGGTATGAAAAACATGACTTATCTTCAACCGATATGCATCCATTTATTCATCCATTTAATCCAGCAATTGATCCATTATGGGAATCACGTTCTGACTGGGACATTTACAAAACATTGAGTAAAGCAATTTCAGAAATGGCTAAAGATTATTTACCAGGCACATTTAAAGATGTGGTAACTACACCACTTGCTCATGATTCTAAACAAGAATTAGGTTCTGAATACGGTATTGTTAAAGATTGGTCTAAAGGTGAAGTAGAAGGCATGCCAGGTAAAACTATGCCTAACTTCTCTATTGTAGAACGTGACTATACTAAAATTTATGATAAATACGTTACATTAGGACCTTTACTTGAGAAAGGTAAAGTAGGGGCACATGGCGTAAGTTTTAGTGTTAAAGAAGAATACGAAGAACTAAAAAGCATGATTGGTACATGGAATGATGACGATGAACATTCTGTTAGAAATGATAGACCACGTATTGATACTGCACGTAAAGTAGCTGATGCAATTTTAAATATCTCTTCGGCAACGAATGGTAAATTATCTCAAAAATCATATGAAGATTTAGAAAATCAAACTGGAATGGAATTGAAGGATATTTCAAAAAAACGTGCATCTGAAAAAATTTCATTCTTAAATATTACAGCTCAACCAAGAGAAGTTATCCCAACAGCAGTATTCCCAGGTTCTAATAAAAATAATCGTCGTTATTCTCCATTTACAACAAATATTGAGAGACTTGTACCTTTTAGAACGCTAACAGGAAGACAAAGTTACTATATCGATCACGAAGTATTCCAGCAATTTGGTGAAAGTTTACCAGTATATAAACCAACACTTCCACCAATGGTATTTGGCGCAAGAGATAAAAAGGTAAAAGGTGGACAAGATGCACTTGTTCTACGTTATTTAACACCTCATGGAAAATGGAATATTCATTCAACATATCAAGATAATGAACGTATGTTGACTTTATTCAGAGGAGGTCCAGTTGTTTGGCTATCTAATGAAGATGCTGAGCAACATGGTATTAATGATAATGATTGGCTTGAAGTTTATAACAGAAATGGTGTTGTGACTGCAAGAGCGGTAACGTCACACCGCATGCCTAAAGGCACAATGTTTATGTATCACGCTCAAGATAAGCACATTGAAACACCAGGTTCTGAGATTACTGATACTCGTGGGGGATCACATAATGCACCTACAAGAATTCACCTAAAACCTACGCAATTAGTTGGAGGATATGCACAAATTAGTTATCACTTCAATTACTATGGACCAATTGGAAACCAACGTGATGTGTACGTCGCAGTTAGAAAAATGAAGGAGGTAAATTGGCTTGAAGATTAAAGCGCAAGTTGCAATGGTATTGAATTTAGATAAATGTATTGGGTGTCATACATGTAGTGTGACATGTAAAAATACTTGGACAAATAGACCGGGTGCAGAATACATGTGGTTTAATAATGTAGAAACCAAACCAGGTGTAGGTTATCCAAAACGTTGGGAAGATCAAGAGCACTATAAAGGTGGTTGGGTATTAAATAAAAAAGGTAAACTTGAGCTTAAATCAGGTAGTAAGTGGTCTAAAATTGCCTTAGGTAAAATCTTCTATAATCCAGATATGCCGTTAATCAAAGATTATTATGAACCATGGACTTATAATTATGAACATTTAACAACAGCTAAAGAAGGTAAACATTCACCAGTTGCAAAAGCACACTCATTGATTTCAGGAGATAGACTAAATCTTGAATGGGGACCAAACTGGGAAGATGATTTAGCTGGTGGACATGTAACAGGACCAGAAGATCCAAATATTCAAAGAATTGAAGAAGACATCAAATTCCAATTTGATGAAACATTTATGATGTATTTACCTCGTCTATGCGAGCATTGCTTAAATCCTAGTTGTGTTGCTTCATGTCCTTCAGGGGCTATGTATAAAAGAGATGAAGATGGTATTGTTTTAGTCGATCAGGATGCATGTCGTGGGTGGCGCTACTGTATGACAGGTTGTCCTTACAAAAAAGTATATTTCAACTGGAAAACAAATAAAGCTGAAAAATGTACATTCTGCTTCCCAAGAATTGAAGCAGGAATGCCAACTGTATGTTCAGAAACGTGTACAGGAAGAATGAGATATTTAGGCGTTTTACTATATGACGCTGATCGTGTACATGAAGCGGCTTCAGCTGAAAATGAACAAGACTTATATGAAAAACAACTTGATATCTTCTTAAATCCATTTGATGAAGAAGTGATTGAACAAGCAGAAAAAGATGGTATCAGTTATGAATGGATCCAAGCTGCTCAAAATTCACCTGTTTATAAATTAGCAATTGAATATAAATTGGCATTTCCATTACATCCTGAATTTAGAACAATGCCAATGGTATGGTACTGCCCGCCTTTAAGTCCAATTATGAGTTATTTTGAAGGTAAAAATTCAGGTCAAAATCCTGATATGATTTTCCCGGCCATCGAAGAAATGCGTTTACCTATTGAATATTTAGCAAACTTATTTACAGCAGGTAAAGTAGAGCCAGTGAAAGAAGCGTTACAAAAAATGGCAATGATGAGAAGTTATATGCGTGCTCAAGTCACAAACAAACCATTTGATACTTCTAGATTAGAACGTTTAGGTTTATCAGAAATTCAAACAAAAGAAATGTATCGTCTATTAGGTTTAGCTAAATATGAAGACCGATTTGTTGTACCATCTTCACATAAAGAAACCTATTTAGATACGTATCATGCTCAAGGTAGTCAAGGATATGGCGGTGAATATTTCGGAGACAATTGTGAAGGTTGTGGTGTTCCAGTAGGTTCAACGTCAGGAAAATCTAGTCAAGAAATTTATAATGAGAATTTCTATGGAGGTATTTTCCGTGATTAATCTAACGCAATTTAAATACTATCAAGAAAGTTTTGGATATCTTGCACAACAACTTAATTTTCCAGAAAAATTAACCTTTCATCCTAATACATTTGAAGAAACGATTCATCCTTCACATCCAGGATATGCAGATTTAATGAAATATCGTGAAATTATGTATCAATTTACTTTATCTGAAATTAAAGCAATTTATACGGAGACATTTGATTTCAATAAAACATCACCACTTTATATGACTTACAATAAATTTGATACTCAAAAAGAAAGAGGTCAAATGCTCGCAAAACTTAAAGTACTTTATGAAATGTTTGGATTAAAAATGGTAGATAATGAATTATCTGATTATCTACCATTGATGTTGCAGTTTTTACACGTAGCAAGTTGGCATAATGATCCTCGTGCAGAAGGCAATATTGAGTTAGTGATTATGATTATTGAAGATGGTACATATGAAATGGCAAATCAATTAGCTAAGGAGAATAATCCTTACGCTTATGTGATTCGTGCATTACGAGAAACATTAAAAGCTTGTTTAGACATTCCAAAAGAGGTGACACATCATGCTTAATCAATTTCTTTGGATTATTTACCCATATTTATGTGTGGCAATTTTTATCGTCGGTCATATTGCCCGATATAAATATGATCAGTTTTCATGGACTGCAAAATCGAGTGAGTTTTTAGAAAAGAAACAACTTAAATGGGGCAGTCTGTTATTTCACTTAGGAATTATTCCAGTATTTTTTGGCCATGTGGTGGGATTAGCTATTCCAGCAGAATGGATAGATGGGCTTGGTATAAGCGAAAGTACATATCACTTTGGAGCTGTTTATATCGGTAGTATTTTTGGTATAATGACTCTAATTGGAATGTTACTTTTAACAGCCAGACGTTTAACTATTAGTAATGTGAGAAAGTTAAGTTCAGCGTCTGATATTTTCGTAAATTTCTTATTAATATTAATTATATTTATGGGATGTTTCTCAACATTAGTTACTAATGCAATGATAACTGACTTTGATTACCGTCAAACGATTTCTATATGGTTTAGACACTTATTTACATTTTCACCTAATGCAGCACTAATGACAGGCGTTCCATTATCATTTAAAATTCATATCTTATTAGGATTTACAATATTAGCTTGTTGGCCATTTACACGTCTTGTACATGTATGGAGTATTCCATTAGCATATACAAATAGACGTTATATTGTATATAGAAAACATAAAGCACCTCGTGCACATTAAATATAAAAGGAGTACGATATATGATTCCGGAACCTTTGTTTGAACCGGTACATTTTCAGCAAGAGCTTGACACACTTAGAAAAAAAGAAAACTGTGATTTTGCTGGTGTTGCACTATATGAAAACCACGAACCTTCTGGACCTATAAAATGGCAATATGTTTCAGGTAATCTAAACAATCGTTATAAATTGATTGTTTTGAGAAAAGGCAGAGGCTTAGCTGGGACAGTTATGAAAACAGGAAAGCGAATGGTTATAGAAAATGTTTCCAAAACAATAACGCCAGAAGAAAAAATTAAGTATCCCATTTTGATGAGTGAGAATTTAAACGCGCTCGTCGCTATACCATTATGGCATGAACAGCATGTTGCAGGCGTGTTATTATTAGGACAAAGAGGTAGTAAAACATTGCCTAAAGTGATTAGTCAATTAAATATTAAAGGCCGTTTGTGGGAATTTAATGAAGAAATCTAGGTGATATATGTGTTAGAGTTGTATAATCTGAAAATGGAAGACTTACTAAAAAAATATTATGAAACTACAAATGAAAAAATTGTTTTTGTAAACAAAGAAGGAAAAATCATTGCAATGAATGATGCCGCTGAAGAAATTATTTCTAAAGATAATAATTATAGTGCGATGACAAATGCAATTTGTGACCGTTGTGAAGGGTATTCAAATGAATTTGAACTTCAAAGTTGCAAAAATTGTTATTTAGACACATCTAAACCGAACGATATCAATTTTCAAGTGTTTATGAAAACAGTAGATCATAAAGTTCGACCATTTACAGCTTCTTATCAAGCGATTGATGAAGATAATGAGATATATGCATTTACACTTCAAGATATTTCGCCGCAAATTGAAAGACAAGAAAAAATGTATCAACGTCAGATGATGAGAAAAACAATTTCCGCGCAAGAAAATGAAAGAAAACGTATTTCTAGAGAATTACACGATAGTGTTGTACAAGAAATGCTAAATATTGATGTTGAACTCAGATTACTGAAATATCAAAAAGAATCCTCAGAACTTGTCCAACAATCACAACGTATTGAGGGATTAATGTCTAAATTGATTGATGATATCAGACATCTATCAGTTGAATTAAGACCCTCATCTCTAGATGATTTAGGCTTGGAAGCGGCTTTTAAATCATATTTTAAACAATTTGAAAATAATTATGGTATGCAAATTGTATATCAGTCTAACATTAAAGATAAAAGATATGATAGTGAAGTAGAAACGGTGGTTTACCGTGTGGTACAGGAAGCGGTATTTAATGCATTAAAATACGCAGGCGTAAGTTCGGTAGATGTCTTTGTTCAGGAGGTTGGACGTTTATTAATGGCTGAAGTGATTGATCATGGACAAGGTTTTGATCCGAATTCTCAACCACAAGGTACAGGACTAGGGTTGTATGGTATGAATGAAAGAGCAGAGCTTGTAAACGGAAAAGTAAATGTAGAAACACATTTAGGAAAAGGAACTATTATCACTTTAGAAGTGCCACTCTAGAGAGCGTAAAGGGACTGACTTATAATTGAAAATAGTAATTGCAGATGATCATGCAGTAGTAAGAACAGGTTTTTCTATGATATTAAACTTTCAAGAAGATATGGAAGTTGTAGCTACGGCAGCTGATGGAGTAGAAGCGTATCAGAAAGTGATGGAATACAAGCCGGATGTATTAATTATGGATTTAAGTATGCCACCTGGTGAGTCTGGCTTAATTGCTACTAGCAAAATTTCTGAAAGTTTTCCTGAAACAAAAATATTAATTTTGACAATGTATGATGATGAAGAATATTTGTTTCATGTTTTAAGAAATGGTGCTAAAGGATATATTTTAAAAAATTCACCAGATGAACAACTCATTTTAGCAGTACGAACAGTGTATAAAGGTGAAACGTACATTGATATGAAACTAACGACATCATTAGTAAATGAATTTGTAAATGTTTCTAATCAAGATGAAAAAGCAACTAATGACCCTTTCAAAATACTTTCTAAAAGAGAATTAGAAATATTACCATTAATTGCAAAGGGATATGGAAATAAAGAAATTGCTGAAAAATTGTTTGTATCCGTTAAAACAGTTGAGGCACATAAAACGCATATTATGACTAAATTAAATTTAAAATCTAAACCAGAGCTTGTAGAATATGCGCTTAAGAAAAAACTTTTAGATTTTTAAATATATTGAAAGACTTAAATAATGACACTCATATTATATTTCACCAGCACATGATATTCATGTGTTGGTTTTTCTTTGTCTCATTATTTAAATATAGGGGGATTATTAGAGAGTATAAGGGAAACTCCTTATGTTCATATTTTCACAAAGTGATTAAAATTTAAATGTAATCAATAATTAATCACACAAATTAACTATATTGATATGTGATTTAATTAGAGATAATAGAAAATTGATGAAGGTGAAAAAATGAATAAAACTAAAGGTGGTTTTCAACTTACGTTACAAACTTTAAGTCTTGTAGTTGGATTCATGGCTTGGAGCATTATTTCTCCATTGATGCCATACATTTCACAAGATATTAAAATTAATCCAGGACAGTTATCAATTATTTTAGCGATACCAGTTATCCTAGGATCGATTCTTCGTGTGCCATTTGGTTATTTAACAAATATTATTGGCGCTAAATGGGTATTCTTTTGTAGTTTTATTATATTATTATTTCCTATTTTCTTCTTAGGACAAGCCCAATCGCCTGGTATGTTAATGGCGTCTGGATTTTTTTTAGGAGTAGGAGGAGCCATCTTCTCTGTAGGTGTCACTTCAGTTCCTAAATATTTCTCAAAAGACAAAGTAGGATTAGCAAATGGTATTTATGGAATGGGGAACATTGGTACAGCAATTTCATCATTCTTAGCACCTCCTATTGCGGGTATTGTAGGATGGCAAACAACAGTAAGAAGTTATCTTATTATTATCGCTATTTTTGCAATATTAATGTTTTTCCTTGGAGATGCTAAAGAACCTAAAGTTAAAGTGCCTTTAGGCGCTCAAGTTAAAGATTTATCTTCAAACTACAAACTATATTATTTGAGTTTATGGTACTTTATTACATTTGGTGCTTTTGTAGCATTTGGTTTATTCTTACCTAACTATTTAGTTAATAATTTCGGAATAGATAAAGTAGATGCAGGTATTCGATCAGGAGTATTTATCGCATTAGCAACATTCTTAAGACCTGTGGGTGGGATTTTAGGAGATAAATTCAACGCGGTTAAAGTCTTGATGATAGATTTTGTTGTGATGATTATCGGTGCAGTTATTTTAGGTATTTCAAGTCATATTGCCTTATTTACTATAGGTTGTTTAACAATTAGTATTTGTGCTGGATTAGGAAATGGACTCATCTTTAAACTTGTGCCATCTTATTTTGCTAAAGAATCTGGTACTGCAAACGGAATTGTTTCTATGATGGGAGGGTTAGGTGGTTTCTTCCCACCACTTGTTATCACGTATGTTACTTCATTGACAGGTTCAAGTCATTTAGCATTTATTTTACTAGCTGTATTTGGAATACTTGCTTTTATTACAATGGGTCATCTTTACAAAAAAGAATACGCAAAATAAATATACAACGTAGTGCACTAGCACTACGTTTGTTTATTAGCTTATGCTAAGCACCTATTTTTTCAATAATCTAATGTAAAATGAAAGATGAATACAACGTACTTTGATGAGAGGTTGAAATAATAGCACAAGCTGAAACTACCCTCTAAGAGAGTAAGGCAATAATACGAAGAATTATAAATAAGCCAGTAAATGAATGTCTAATCACTCATTTACTGGCTATTTTTCTGAAAGTTATATCTCAACTTCTTTTATTTATTCTACTGTAATTGTAGTACCTTCGTCTTCTTCAGTGACATTCTTAGGTAAAATCACCACTAAAACACCATCTTCATAACTTGCTTTGATTTGATTTTTATTAATATCTTCGAATTCAAAGCGTCTTACCAATTCTCCGCTTGAGCGTTCACTTAATTGAACACTACCTGTTTGCTCAGATACTTGTTTAATGACTTTAATCGTTAAAGTAGCATGTTCATATTTAAGATGAATGTCTTGTTTCTTTACGCCAGGTAATTCGGCTTCTAGAACATATTGATTTTTTTGACTGTAAACATTTGTTGGGAAGCTTTTAGTTGAAAATTGGTTAAATACTTGTTCACCTAGATCACGAAATACATCTCTTGGATTATTTTTAAAAATAGCTTGATCAAAAAATTCTCTATTATTCATATATGAAATCTCCTTTTCAGAGTAATATGTCATAAAATATATTGAAATTTTACAATATCATTATATAAATAGAGATACTACACGTAAAGTAAAAGCAATTTGAAAGTTTGAAGAATTAAAAAGTGAAAGATGTGGAATAAAGAAACATGACAAAAGACGTCGATATTATGTATTAGTTAGAAAATAAAAGAAAGAAGGAACAATAATTACTTAGCTTTTGTCATGTGTATTAACTATTCAGCATTAGAGCCGAAGTTCTCTGAAATAATATGTCTTAAGCTACTAGCAAGGCCATCCGCTTCATCGTCAGAAATATCAAAATCATTAAACACTTGATTAGAAATTTGCTCTAATACTGGTTTAATGTCTCTACCATTTTGAGTTAATGAAATTTGTAAATTACGTTCATCTTCTTTTTCTCGCATGCGTTGTACGTAACCTTTTTTCTCTAATTTTTTTAAGAGAGGCGTTAAAGTTCCAGAATCTAAGAAGACACGTTGACCAAGGGACTTAATGTTTATTTTTTCGTCGTTTTCAATAGCCATAAGAACCATAAAACTTGTGTATGTTAAATCATACTCTTTTAGATAGTGAGTATATTTTTTAATTACCTCTTTTGAAGTAACATAAAGTAAAAAACATAATTGTTTACTTAAATAACTGTCCTTTACATACATATTTTTCCCCCCTCAACTTATTTAAAGATAGTATGAACAATAGCTAATGTCAAGACTATTGTCAGAGTATTATATAAGTTTTTTAATAAATTTAAAAATAAATTTAACTAAGTCTACATATAAATTTAGAATGTTGATTTATTTCAAATTCTAAATTAAATTATTAGTATATTTTGTTACAAAAAAGAGGTATCACTTTAAAAAAGTTACTATTTCATTCATAATTATTTAAATGATAAAAGAAGCTATTTTATTGAGTAAGAGAATGAAGGAGTGCTCTGATGAGTAAGAAGCAAAAGATTATTAGAATTATTATTATATTAGCTATTTCTCTTGTATTAGCTATTGCGTTCTTCTTTGGAACGAAAGCGTATCAAGGGCATAAAAATGTGCAACTTGTAGACAATTATATAGAACAAAAACATTTGAAAGATAAAATTAAATCAGAAAAAACATTATATAGCGCTAAAAGAGGCGTTTATTATAAACAAGTGGTGTTTAAAGACGAGCCTAATTTAACATATATCATTCAGCCAATTGGTACACGTAAAGGTATTTTAGTTGAAGGCTTTGATACGGAAACCAAGAAAAGCATTAAAAGTGCAAAACATAACTATTTCAACCAAAATTATAAGCCATGATATATAATTAATATGTAGAACTAGAGATATTAATGGTGATTACTACTCAAAAAAACAATGTCTATGGAAAAATAGATATTGTTTTTTTTAATGAAATTTTTGTTAAATGGTAAAGGTAAACGAGTTAGTTAAAAAAGGTTTTAGAGTAATGTCATTCATTTATCAACCGCTCTTACATTGAGAAGGTTAAAGATAGTGATTGAATTCCAACATCTATATTCTAAAAAATATTCTCATTTTTCTGTTTTTAATTAATTATTTTTTCCAAATTAAATATGTATATTATTTAATAGTTTTTAATTTGTTATATCCGAATTTTGAATAATTTGATATAATTAAGCGATGTCAGAAGAAGGGGGTTTCAACGTGACTCTGTTCAAGAGAAAAGTTAGCCTACCTATGCAAGTATTAATTGCATTAGTGCTAGGTGTAGTAATTGGTTTATTATTATTTGGACAAACAGGTGTTGCAAATTATATTAAACCTTTCGGTGACGTTTTCTTAAATTTAATCAAAATGATCATCATCCCAATTGTATTCTGTTCACTTGCTTTATCTATTTCGAATTTAGGGGATTCGAAAAAAATAGGAAGCTATGGATGGAAATCAATTCTTTATTTCGAAATTATTACAACCATCGCCATCGGTTTAGGTTTAATTATTGGTAATATTTTTAAACCAGGAATTGGATTAGATCCTGATAAGTTACCTAAAGGCGATATTACTAAATATCAATCAACTGCGTCTGCCGCAGAACAATCTACATACGGTAACCACTTTATTGATACAATCGTAAATATTATACCAACTAATATTTTTGAAGCTTTAACTAAGGGTGAGTTATTGCCAATTATTTTCTTCGCAGTATTCTTTGGTTTGGGATTAGCTGCAATTGGAGAAAAGGCTGAACCAGTTAAAGGTTTCTTAAACGGTACATTAGAAGCCGTATTTTGGATGATTAATAAAATCTTAAAATTAGCACCAATTGGTGTATTTGCATTTATTTGTACAACTGTTATGACATTCGGTGCTTCAGCTTTAATTCCATTAGCTAAACTTGTTTTAGTAGTTGTATTTGCGATGATTTTCTTCATTATTGTTGTTTTGGGTATTGTAGCAAGGATTTGTGGAATTAGTATTTTCTCAATCATTAAAATACTTAAAGATGAATTATTGCTTGCTTTCTCTACTTCAAGTTCTGAAGCAGTATTACCAGTAATGATGAGTAAAATGGAGAAATTTGGTTCTCCAAAAGAAGTGACTTCTTTTGTTATACCAATTGGATATTCGTTTAATTTAGACGGATCAGCCCTTTATCAATCTATCGCTGCTTTATTTGTTGCTCAAATGTATGGTATTCACTTATCATTATCTGAACAAATCATTTTAATGGTGACATTAATGGTTGCATCTAAAGGTATGGCAGGTGTGCCAGGAGTATCTATCGTAGTGTTATTAACAACATTGGGGGCAATGGGCTTACCAGCTCAAGGTCTTGCGTTAATTATCGGTGTAGATCGTTTGTTAGACATGGTTCGTACATGTGTGAACGTTATTGGTAATGCATTATCTACAGTAGTTATCTCTAAATGGGAACATGTCTATGATAAAGAAAAAGGTAAGAAATATCTAGAATCAATTTAAAAAAGGACATCTGACATTTTTAGCGTCGCTTGGATAAGCGATGCTTTTTTATTCAAACAAAAAAGCGAGATAACTGATTTCAAATGAATGTTATCTCGCTCTTTACACTTTCTAATATATCAAAAACTACATGCCTTTCATATCATGCATTTCATGAATTTTCATCATGAGACCATGTGGCACATCATCATGATTTACTTTTGATACTCTAGAAAATGAATCAGAACCTTTTTCTTTTACTAAAAAGACAAAATCGCCTTTTTTCACTTTTACATTAGTGTTAGATGGTAATTTAACATTTTTCTCTACTTTTTCAGTTTGTTCATTTACCATTTTATCAATAGTGTGACTATCTTTCATATAGCCATAGTATGATTCTTTTTGGTGACCATTTAGCATGACAATGGCTAAAATAATGCTAACAATTAACATAATTGCAATTAAAGCAATTCCTAACCCTAAACCTTTTTTGTTCTTCATTAAGACTCTCCTTAAATATATTAATTTATTTGTACAAAAAATAGAATTAAATTACAATAAAAGTTTCACAAAAATTCAATTGTACTTCAACTAATATAAATGAATCATTATAAATAAGCAAATAAGAGTAGATAGAATTCATGATACATTCTATCTACTCTTATTAAAAATAAAATTAAAGATCAATTGTGATTGGTGTATCAATATCATCATCATTCATTAAAGTAATCGTTTTTGGATTTATTTTTAACACACATAAATTAGGATCCTCTTTGGAATCGAAGAATGTTTTATCTTGTGTTTCCCACAACCAATCAATGACTTTCTGATCTTCTACAATGTCAATACTTGCTTCTATTTCAACAAAACTATTATTTGTTGTTTCATTATATCCTAGTAAAATATATGCTTCTGGATTACTTTGAATTTCTTTTACTTTAGAACTTTTATTGCTTGTTTTTGTATATAAATTAAGACCATCGTTATAGAACACCATATATCTGCTATTCGGTTTATTATTATATGCAGTTGATAATACGCCAATTTTAGAAGTATTTAAAACTTTCTCAATCGCTTGAGTCACTTTTTGTTTGTCCAAACTAATCATCTCCTTATTTTATTAATATCCCTTAAAATTAAATTTAAACAGATTTGATATAAATATATTTCACTTCATCATGATGCAATGTCATATTAAATGGATGGTTGGTTTCTTCTTGTATAAATAGTTCTGTTTTAGGTTGATTGCATCTATCTAATTGACGAATAATACTTTTTTCGATGTATACAGGTAAATTATCTTGAGACATTAATTGATGAATCGTCCCATGTTCTTTATTTAATGTATTTGCGATAATTAAGCTGTTTTCATTTAATTTATTTAGTATTTGATAATGTTGTTTACTGTCAGACAAGTAGCGATCATTAATTTTATTAAATAAGATAAAATGGTAATTTCCATCTTTTTGACTCATTAAATAATTATTTGAAATATGGATTGGCACATCGATAAATGCTGCAATAAATTGATACAGATGCATAATTGGGAGTAAACTCCCATGTCGATTAAATAATGCAATAAACATCGGATCATCTTCAAAAAGGTGATAGCAAATACCGCCTCCATATTTTAATAGTGCCGTTAAATGACAAACTAAATCTGCTAATTGAAGTGGATGTTTACCGTCATTTGTATACTTAAAGCAACGTAATGATAAGCTACTATAGACAAATTGAGTCGAAGGTATATTAGAATTCTTTATAAAATGAATGTAGTTTTCGAAGTGAGTATTTGCATGAGTAAATCCGCGTTGGTATTCAATTAATATATTTTTCGTATCAATATTTTCAATGTCAACAAAATAGTAATCAAAATTAAGACGCTTCATTGTATCATAGACCTCTTGTAACTTTTCATACTGATGTAATAATCCTTCCACTAAAACACCATATTTAATCGAACGATTTTTGTTTCTAAGTTTTAAATATGATAGATGAATATCTTGAATAGTCATTGACTTGGTATCAAATACTAGCATAAATCGTACACTTTTTTTATTCCATTTATAATCTTGATTATTTTCTAAAAACGTCATAATTAAATCGTAAAAAGTAGTGAACTCAGATTTATTTTTGATAACGACGGCTAAACTGATATTTTTTTCAAATAATTTTTCGAAGCAGCGATTGAGTAAGGTTCCGTTAATTGAATGTTGATTCATATCACTCATATCATTAATCAAAATGGCTGGTTTAGGTAAATAAGATAAATCGATAACATAATAATCATTAAAAACAAACTGGAATAATTCATTAATATTTTTAAAATGAATAAATGCCTTTGAAGATCGAGTATGTTGAAGGGCTTCTAATTGCTCAAGATCAATGATAGTCGTTTCAGTAGATAAGTGTTCAGTTGTTTCAAATTGAGAGATTAATTCAAAATGCTTAGGTTCAATGTCACTCTTCAATCGTATCGCAGATATAGGATCAGAATGATTCAGTTGAGAACGAAATCGTTTTGGACTTAAATTAAGATAATTTTTAAATTGATTAGTAAAATTGGTATGACTACTAAAACCAGATTGTTCAGAAATACTTGTAATAGAGTCATTCGTACAAATGAGTAACCTAATAGCATGATTGATTTTCAAACTTGTATAATAATCTTTAAAATTAATATTCAATATACGTACAAATAAATTTGAACAATATGACTCAGAAATAAGTGCATGTGCTGCAATATCTTGTAGAGAAATATTGGAAGTAATGTGATCATGAATGAATGTAAGCAGATTAGCTAAGATATGTTGTTCAACAGGAATCTTTGGAATATATATATGAGGATGTCTAATAACTGCTTCTTTATAAAATGTTCGTATAATTTTTGGAATGACTTTGTCATCGTGATGAGACGTGTTGTACATATGTTCGATATTATTTAAAATAATTGATTTGATAAAATGACTTGATTGCAAGAGATGTGCATCAAAGTGGCAATTAAAAAAAGTAGCGTCTTCAAGATAAAAGTAAGCCATTGGTATTTTGAGCTCAATCAGATTTCTTCCTTTATTAATTTGATATAAATCACCTTGATTAATGATTGCAATATGATTTGATAATTGATGATATTTTCCATTGATTGTCATTTCTAATTCATTAGTTAAAGAAAATAATATAAGAACATGATTGATGTTTCTCCTAGGCATAGAAGTAATATTTTCATGTAAAAAAAGAGTACTGCTCATAAATAAGTCTCCTCATCTTGTATAGTATTTATGTGCGGGGATTTAGGTCTGTTTGAATAATAAAAGTTATTATATATGAAAATGAAAGAGATATTAATAGTTAAAAATAAAAAAATTTCGTTTATTTTCAAATGAAAACGTTAACAATTTTATAGATGCACAATATTATTATTTTTTTTAGAATGTCGCATGAGACTATTGGAAATTTTTAGTAGGTTAATGAAACGAATTTAAATGCATAATAAATATAGATTTTGAGTGAAGAGATATAAGCTATCAAATAACGATTCACTTGAAATTAACAATGACTAATTCTGTACATACATCACGATACAACATCATTTGAATATGTAGCATCAAGAATGAATTTACTTATATATTTGATGTAAGCCCCATATATTTAAAATCACTTTTAAAATGTATATCAAGAAATAACATCTTAGAGCATTAGCGACAGATATACAATAGTTTAATGAAACTAACGATTACGGTGATTTAAATAGAAAAAAAGAACATTACTCCTTAGAATAAGCAACTTAGAATAGAAGATGCATACAAATATAAAAAGGTATTAACAGTAGCTAACTATTATATTTAGAATCATTATAACTCCCCAAAAATTTCTATTTAATGTGTAACAGTTTTACATCATAACATCTAAATATACTTTTACTTAATTAAACATCACGAATTATATTCAAAGTTAAGAATGTCAGAATTAGTATTAAAAAAATCCTGGGATAATGAATTGTCCCAGGATTTTTGATGTATTAGTAAGTAGGAATTAATAGGTATGTTTATTGCGTTTATAATTGCCGTGATTGTCACTTTAGTTTTATCACGAAGAAAAGCTTACAAAGCTGCAGCAGAATAAAAAAGTAACTCTTGCGATATATTGCAAGGGTTACTTTTTTATTAAAGTTTTTGCTTACGCCATAAGAAAATACTTACAATAGTGACTAATATCAAAGAGATTCCTACAATAACCAGCCACGAAACGTAACTCTTATCATCAATAGGTAATGGAACGTTCATACCAAAGAAACTAAAGACAAGTGTAGGTAGTGTTAGTAATACCGTAAAAAGCGTTAATGTCTTCATAATATTGTTCATTTCATTTGAAAGTAATGAAGAATACGATGACGTGATACTTTCTAAAATACCTGTGTATAATTCAGTTGTTTCAATCGCTTGGTTATTTTCAATGACTAAGTCTTCTAATAAATCCTCATCTTCTTCAAAACGTTTAATTGCAGGTAAACGGAATAATTTTTTAATAATCGTATCATTCCCTTTTAAAGCTGCTAAAAAGTAAACCAAACTTTTTTCTACTTCCATTAAACGATAAAGTTGTTTATTCGTAATACTATTTTTCAAATCTCTTTCAATACGGATTCTTGATTTATTTAAAAGACGCAAGTTTCTGTTATAGTGATTTGAAATCGTAAGTAAAATATCTAAAGCAAAGCGACTATGAAATTTTAAATTTACGTTATCTTGTCTTGAATAATTTTCAAGAAATTCATTTTCAGCATCACAAATTGTAAAAATCACACCATTTCCAATCACAATACCTAGAGGAATGGTAACAAATGAGAGAACATGACGATTCGTAGAACTTACAATAGGCAAGTCGACAATAATAAGAGAATAGCCAGTATCTTCGTCATATTCAATACGTGCACTTTCATCTGCATCAAGAGGGTCACGAATAAAATCTTCTGGCAGATTGTACTGCTCAATTAAATGCTCAATTTCTTCTCTATCAGGTTCGACAACATTTATCCATGATGCAGATTGGTTTATATTTGTTTCAACTATTTCGTTAGTAGTTGAGTGTTTATATGCAGTCAACATAATTGATAGTTCCTTTCTTAGTCTTTATTTCGCTGTGTCAATATTTAAAGTTTTATATTGATGCTGAACCATTATTCTTAAAGGTCCATGATAAATAATTTTAAAAATATGATTGGTTAAATCTTCAACTGAAAGACGTTGTGGATCATTCACCCAAAATTTAACAGTAGATATTGTTGCACCAGCAACATAACTATGAAAATATTTTTCTGGTATACCTTCAATCTCATGATTTGTACTAATATATTTTTGCATATTTTCCCCGATTAAGGAATAAATTTTTTCTTCAAGTTTTGACTTCCTATTTAATTGTAAGATCGTTTGATAAAAAGTAATATTATCTGAAATATGTTGAAGCATATTTTTTAAAATAATATTAATAAAATTTTTAGCAGTATCTTCTGGATCTTTTCCCATAATATTATGAAGATGATTTAAGAATGTCATTTGAGAAATAAATTCATCTTCCATATCTGATAATAATAAATATTTATCTTCATAATGTAAATAAAAGGTACCTCTATTAATATCTGCACGATCTGCAATATCTTGAATTGTAATTTTTTCTAATTCCTTTTCATTTAATAATTCGATAAATGAAGACTTAATTGCTGACCTCGTCTTACGAACTCTCCGATCTTCTTTCATTCTGCATCAATCCTTTATAATTAATTAACAATATTAGGCATAATGTTCATTAATTAACGATATGATCATTATTGATTATTGTATTGAAGTGATAACCTCATTATAATTTACAACGCATTAAATATTCAACACATTGTTCAATAAATATAGGGAGGTAAGTAAAAATGAATATTTTTTAAAAGTAAATTACTATGGTTAGCACCAATTGCAGATATTTTATTATTAGTGATATTCTCTTTAGCATTTTATCTTGCATTCAACCCAAAACAAATACCGATAGCAGTGGTAAATAATGACAAAGGTTTAGATATCCAAGGTAATAAAGTAAATATTAGTAAAACAATTGAAGATAAATTGATAGATAGTGATTCTGATAGTGTTAAATGGATTAAAGTAGATAAAGAATCAGATATTAAAAAAGGGATTAATGATCATGAATATTACGGCGCAGCTATTTTTAATAAACATTTTTCAAAAAATGCAATGAGTAAAACGCAGTTGATTATTTGAAAAAAGGTGTATTATATTATTTAGATATCTAACTAAATGATATAGGCACAAATGGAATATAATTATTCATATTGAGTTAGTGTGTTAGCATATGAAACGAAACATTATCCTAGTACTATTTATATTAAATGCGTTGTTTGGTTTAACAGGGGTTGTATGGTCATTATTAATCGCTGAAACACTTTGTTCACTGTTAGCAATGTTTATTGTATATGTTTAAAACACAAGTTAACTGTGGACACTCAAGTGTTAGTAGAAGAATAAAATAATTTGATATTAAAGCGAGCTATAAGGGAGGAGATCTCTTATTTAGCTCGCTTTAAATTTATATAAACGATGACATATGATAATAATTATTGTTAAATAAGTTATATTACTTTATTATTGTTAAATGAGTATTTTTTATAGGAGGACGTCAATGGTCATTTTAAAGCGAAGTTCTAAAGTAGCTATAGCGTTATTGATGATGTTCCTATTTTTATTCGTGCCGAGTATGACAAAAATAGCTTCTGCGCACGCTACTTTAGAAAAAACAACCCCAGCACAAAACGGTATCGTATCAAAACAACCAGATACAATCGAATTAACATTTAATGAGCCAGTAAATGCCGAATATTCAGGGATAACGATATATAATGATAAAGGAAAGAAAGTTGCTGATGTTAAACCGAGTACAATAGGACATTCAGATACTTTATCTTTCTCAGGCAATCAATTAAAAGAAGGTACACAACAAATTAAATGGCATACTGTATCTGCTGATGGTCATGAAATTAGTGATCAATTTGAATTTTCAGTTGGTAAAAAAACAGCCAATGGTGTAGATACTACTCCTGTTGCATATGAAACGCCTGCATTTTGGTTTGGTGTGTTTAGATATATCGCTGAAGGCGCAACAATTATTTTAGTTGGTTTATATTGGTTAAACGGTATTGCACGTAGAAATAATTTATCAACATTTGATATTTTCCCTAGACATGTCGCTGTATCATTGATCATGATGATGGCATATATTATGTCACTTGTACTTTATCTGATGACTCTATCATCTGATATTTTGGATTCAGTTTTAACATTTAATCCAAGTGTCTTAATTCAATTCCCATATATACTGAGCGCTGTTGCTTTAATTATTTTAAGTGGATTATTTGTATTAAGAAATATGGAACGAACATGGTATTGGGCTATTTCGATAATTATGATTTTAGCTTTAAGTATGTCAGGACATGCTTGGTCTCAAAGTGCACCTGTTTGGTCAATTATACTTAGAACATTACACTTAGCTGGTATCAGTTTATGGCTAGGCGCATTAATTTATTTGTTTTCTTCAGTATTTACTAAAAAACGAGATGCAGTTGATTTATTGCGAGAAATCTTATTTAAAGTGAATGGAGCTGCTGTTGCAGTTATCATTATTACTGGTATATTAATGTCGATTGATGAAACTAAAATTTTATCAATATGGTCTAATATGCAAACGTGGACAATATTATTAATAATTAAAATCGTAGGAACATTAATGATGATGGCTTTAGGCTTTATGCAAACAACGCGCGCCTTAAACAAACGTTATAGAATTAATAAAGTCTCTTTAATCGTAGAAGTTTCTATTGGTATTATTTTAATACTTGTTGGTGTTATTATGAGTCAAATTAATATTCCATAAAAGGAGATTGTAAAATATGTTTAAAAAATTATTTGCTTCAGGTTTAGTGTTCTTCTTTTCACTAGGTTTATTTAAATATGCTGATGCACATGTAACGATAAATCCAAAAGCAGTTGAACCTGGATCTTATGAAAAAGTGGATGTTCGAGTACCTGTTGAACAAAAAGATCATACTGAAAAAGTCGAATTAGATATTCCAAAAGAAGTACAAGTGTCAAATATTCAACCCGTAGAAGGGTATAAATATAGTTTAGATAAAGACAAAAAAGGTAATATCACAAAAATCACCTGGAAAGCGAAAGATAAAGGCATTGGTCCTAATGAATTTATCGAATTCCCACTTCTTGTAGAAAGTCCTAAAGAAGAAGGCACATATTCATTTAAAGCTGTGCAGACATACGATAATAAAGATAAGGTAAAATGGACGGGTAAAGCGAATAGTGAACATCCTGCTCCAACATTGGAAGTGGAAAAAAATGCAAATGCTGTAACTGTTAAAGAAGACAACGCTAAAAAAGATGAAAGAAGTCAATCATCTTCAGGTGGTTCTATCGCATTGTGGATTATTTCACTTGTTGCCATTATTTTATCTTTAGTTGCATTATTTAAACATGCAAGAAATAAATAAGATATATAATAAAGTGACTTCTAGTGCTTGCTAGAGGTCATTTTTCATAACATGATTTGATTACAAAATTTTGTCACTTTAAAGACGAAGATAATCGATTATAATAATTGAAGTAAGGGAGGATTTTTTATGCGCAGATTATTATACGCTTTTTTAGTCTATATGATTATTGGACTTGTAAGTGGATTTTACTACAGAGAGTTAACGAAAGCACATGATTTTACGGGCGATACGCAACTAGCGCTTGTTCACACACATACATTAATATTAGGTATGTTTATGTTTTTACTTTTACTTCCGCTTGAAAAAGTATTTAAGTTAAGTAGTTTTTATTTATTTAATTGGTTCTTCATTGTATACAATGTTGGTGTCATTATTACTGTAGGAATGATGCTAACAAAAGGCACTTACCAAGTCACTGGAAAAAGTTTTTCACCAGAAGCATTTGCTGGATTTGCAGGTATCGGTCATACAGGAATGCTTGCTGGCTTATTATTACTTTTCTTTTTACTAAGACAAGCCATTTTAAAAGAACCGAGAGATTAAAATAATAATTTGAGACACAATAGATTCAAACCTATTGTGTCTTTTTTTATAATTAAGAATAAAGAGACTAAAAGAGGAGGACGTTTTAATGATTCATTATTCAAATCATCCACCAAATGTTAAAGATTATTGTGAATTAAGAGCAAAAGCAGGTATGAGTCCTAAATCAGAAAGAGCAGCAAAAAAGGATTACCCCATGCATGCTTTAATATTACTATTTATGAAGAATCAACATTGATTGGGATGGGTAGAGTGATTGGAGATGGAGGAACTGCATTTCAGATTATAGATATTGCTGTCCATCCATATTATCAAGGACAAGGTTTTGGGAAAGAAATCTTAAAACAAGTGATGTCATTTATTGAAAATCATGCAGAAAAAGGGACATATGTCAGTCTGATTGCAGATTATCCAGCTGATCAATTATATAAGAAGTTTGGATTTCAATCTACCGAACCAAAATCTGGTGGAATGTTTAAAAAATATTAAAGAAAAGAGATGAGATTAAATTAAATTTCTTTTAAGTTTGTTATTTTATGTCTAGATTACGCTTTACGTAGATATTCTAAATAAAAATCTTTAGGTGATGGCTTCTAGATTAAAAAATATAAGTGAATTTTTAATTTTTAATAAGCTAAATAAATTCTGAAACAATTATTTGAAGTGCATCTAGTATATAAGTTAAATATATTATTTAATAAAATATTCATAAAATAATATACACATATAAAATGAATGATGATAATATATAAATGAACAAATACACCTATTGTTCAGTACAATATAGTAAATGATTGTGAAACATTGAGTTATAATATAGTTTTTAAATAAAAATGTTTCATCATTTACACCTATACAGCTAAGAATAAACATCAAGAATAGGAGTGAATAATCACTGTGAATTATCGAGAAAAATTACAGAAGTTTAGTATCCGCAAATATACAGTCGGTGCTTTTTCAACTGTTATTGCGACATTAATTTTCTTAGGTTCACCTCAAGCACACGCCAGTGAACAACTACAAAAAGATGGACAAGTGATTCAAGCAAAAGCTAGAGACCAAGAACAAACTTCAAATGAGACAAGTAACAAGCAAGTTCAATCTAACACAGAACCTAAAGCTTCACCTGTATCTGAGAGTCAAAAAGGAAACAATGAAACTTTAAATAAAGTTCAGACTACTGATACATTAACAAATGATTTAACATCATTTTCATCTCAAAACGAAAACAAAGATACATCTCATACAACAACAGATTTAAAAGAAAACAATGAAGCTAAATCTCAACTAAATAAATTAGATGATATAAATGTAACCGAGGTGAATGAAGGACATAATCATGACAACCGTAATCGTACTCGTTACGAAGATAGAGAAGCATCAGATGATACTCTAGTATCTTCAACTTCAACAACAATTGATGGTGATAAACTTCAAGCAGCTTATGACCGTTCTTACGCTGAATATCAAAAAATTGATAGAGAACAATCTGATAATAAAAAAGTTGCTCAAATTAAATCGACGTTCAATAAAGTTAATCATTTCTTTAGTGAAAATAACAATTCAAATCAAACATTAATTAATGAATTATATAAGGAACTAGAGCAAGCTAATGCATTAATTGAATCACTGCCACAACGACAAGTAAGAACTATTAGTACAAGAGCAAATAGAGAAGCACGTGCTGTAAGATCAAGTAGACGCCCTGTACGTGGACAAGGTGGAACGAGACCCCCTAGCAATACTGCTAACACTTATACACCACCAGTAGTTCATAACTCTAGACCAAAACCTGGCTCAAAAGTAAAAAAGAATTCAGATTTGTATAATAATGCTAAAAAAGAATGGTATGTAGAAAATGAAAATGATGGTTCCGGTTATTGGTCAGGAACGTTTTTACATGCGACAAATAAAAGTGCACCATATTACACTACACGCTCACATTATCGAAATATGAGTCCATCTAGTGTTAGAGGTATTGCAGAAATTTCATCAATTAGACAAAATGATGGATATTTATGGACGATTAATTTTAATAAGTATCATATTAAACGTAATGGCATGGTATTTTGGTTTGGTTTACCAAAAGGTCAAACGCCGACAGGACCAGTTCGTTTTACAGTTACAGATGTCAATGGCCGAGAAACAGCATCATCTGGTGCTGGAGATGGTAGAGACCAATCATTATCAAGAATGTGGGATTCTGCTGGTGGTATTACATCAAGTGCATATAATTTCAGACAAGGTAATCCTTTGAATAGAAGTGAGTTCTATAACGATTCAGTTAATCATATTTATAATTTAGGGGATTTTGCACGTGGTAATGAAAATCAACCACTTACATTCTTTGAAAGAGAAGGTGTTCCAAATAAAATTAAAGTAGCTGGAGACGATATTTATCGTTATTTAACTGCGCAAGTAGATCATAATCAAGGTATTGATCATATCTATGCATTTCAAGCTAGAGGAACAGATAGTTATACTATTCAATTTAAAACGTCTGGTAGCTCACAAGATAGATTATATTATGCAGCAGGTGGTAGAGGGATTGAATTTAATGAAATCAACAACTATAACCAATTATATTTAGAGCCACTAGAACAGTATAATGATCGTAAAACTAAAATTGTAGATGTTATTGATCGCGTACTGCATATTGACCATGTTGAATCGGCTTATGATGTGCCAGAGCGTAGAATAATGAAAAAACATTACTTAGATAGCGATTTCGCTACACACGAATATGCTGAAGATGTTGCAAGTTATCTAAGTAACCCTAGTGATCATGTAATGGGTTTATTTCCTAGAGTACCTACTGATCGTTATAGAGGTAATTTTGGTGTAAATCCGCTTAACTCTTATGAAATTCATGAAATGTTTTCTGAAGAAAAATTAAAAGAGGCTGCGAGAACGGGAAGACCAATTGAAATTTTTGTTGGGTTTAATGTAAGTGATGCATATCATAATGGTGAAACAATCAAAAAAGTAAATTTATTCGTCAAACCAAAGTTAGAACAATCCATTGGATTCTATTCAGATAATGCAACCGATAATAAAGAAAATTCACCTGAATCACAAGCTGCACATCATGCGGTCTTTTTACAACAAGAAGGTCAAATGCTTAATACAGTGACTAATGGTAATAGTAAGGATTATCATCAAAATATTCGAATTCAATTTAAAAGTAACGAGTCTGCAAATGTATGGGAAATCTCTGGATATCCACCCTCTCTACGAATTGAAGATGCAGTAGATAGACCCAATACAGAACTTGAGAAAAATAAAGTATTAGTTGGTCAATTGCCACCAGGACGACATGTGATGACAGCGAGAATCGGTAACGAAACTAAAATATTTGAAGTCATTGCTAAACCAAATCCACCAGTTATTTCAACACTTGCGGCGCAATTAGGACAAAAAGGAGGTAAGAAACCAACTATTACGGTAACACATGTACCACAGGATGAGAGAGCAAAAGTACGTTTAGTTTCAGGTGGTACAGATGGTGCAGGTCCTGGCACATCACCTTTAGGCTATACTGTACTCGCGGAAAAGATGGCAAACTTAGATGGCACGGTGACATTTGAAGAAAGTGATTATACTAATCCTTTACCTAATAATGGGGTTATTAGAGCAATTACATACTATGAAGATCCAGTGCAATCCAACTTTAGTAATTCGATTAATGTAGGACTAGATACTACACCGCCAACATTTAGCAACGTAAGAGGTCTTCAAGATAAATACTATCGTGGAGATAACGTTAATATTTCAATTCCTGTTTCTGATAATGCATATGGCTCAGGTGTGGAAGATGCATCTATCACTGGAAATAGTGGTTTACAAGCGGTATTCAATAGAGATGCTTCTGGAGACGCAGGTACTTTAGTGATTACAGGAACAATTTCGAATGATGTAACGTGGAATAGTGACATACTTGTTCAACCCGTTGCTCATGATAGAGCAGGCAATACTACCAATGTAAGCCCATATCATCTTCATATTGGAAAGTTATCTGATGATAAACCAGTTCAGTTGTTTAGTCAGCAAGAATTGAAAACAGTGGTTAATCCTAATAGTATTTCGCAAAGTGAAAGAAATGATATCATTAACTCGCTTAAAGCTAAAAATAGTAGTTTGACATCATTTTTAAGTACATTTAATCCGTACATGGTTGATAATGATGGTAGAGTAGTCTTGACTTTTAAAGATGGTTCGACTCGTATAATTGATCCGGCTCAAGTGATTACATATAGACCTCAACGTAAATCAATATATACTGAACCAGGTAGTTCAAATACAAAAGAAGCATTTATCACAATTGCTAAAGGTCAAGAGTATACAATTGGACCTGATTTAAGAAAATATTTCTCATTAAGTAATGGACAAGATATTCCTAATAATGCGTTTACAACTATTAATGGTAGTTCAATACCATCACCTCAAGCAATAAGTCGTCTAAATGCTGGTATTTATACTTATAACGTAGATGCATTAAATGCTTACAACCATAGTTCAGAACGTTTGACAATTAAAGTTAACGTAGTTGATGTCAATACATTAGCAGAAAATCAACGTGTTTATCGTTCAACAACTAAAAATTTAAGTAATGATGAAATTACACAAGTTAGAAATGCCTTTAAAGATGCTAATCCGCAATTAAATTTAAATGATAGTGATATCAGAATTGAAAACGATGAACCTTTAAGTAATCATCCAAGTCGTGTAAGAGTAACGATTACTAAAGGTGAATTAACAAAACAATTCATTTCAACATTTGATCATATGGATTTCTTAAAATGGATAAATTTACGTAATGATTATACTGTGACTTGGACAAGTCAAAAACTTAATGGAAGAGGCACAGATGGTGGATTTGAGTGGTCTCCAGATGGTAAAACAATAATTTATCGATATGATGCAACGACTGGAAGAAGAATAACAGGTAATGACGTATTATCACTTTTAAGAGCAACGCCTAAACATGCAGGGTTGAGAAACCATATAGAAGGTCAAGAGAAAATATTAGCAGAATCAGGCTCAGCTCGTGGATTTAAACCTGTAGGATATTCTAAAGGGAATAGTATATATTCGGATGGAGAACATCCATTTACATATGATGGTCAACCTATTCAAGTATTAGACATCGTTGACAGCAATACTGGATATAGCAACTCTGTCATTGCACGCAGTGACTATAGACATACAAGCAGCAATTCGACAGTGATGAGTGGTGATATTCCAGCCATGAATGGTGCTGCTGGTTTCCATTTAGATAAAGTACTTAAACAAAATGGTACGGGTAATGGAATTATGGGTGCGGTAGATAAACAACAATTGTATTTAACGCCTTATGGTGCAAAAAGCTATATTGAACGTCTTGGACAATCAATGTCATCAACAGACAATGTGATTAATATCGTATTTGTACCAACTGATAAAGTAACGCCAAATATTGTATTAGATAATTATAATGATCATGTTGTATTTTCAGGAGAAACTTTCAGAAATACACTTACATTAACTGATAACTTTGGTATTAAAAATGTTACTGTACCTAATGACAGTCAAATACCTATGAATGTATTAAACCATTCAATATTAAGTGGTGTTGCCCCTAATGTATCTACCCCAATGTCTAAACAAGTGAAAGTTAAAGTAACAGATGGTAGTGATAACGAAACAACGGCTGTATTTAATGTATTAATCAAACCATTAAAAGATAAATATAGTGTCATGACAACTGCTGATGAGTCACATCCAATACGTATAGCAAATATTAGTAACAATGCAAGTTTATCTGAGACAGATAGACAAGCTATTTTTAACAGTTTAGATATTTCAAAATCAATTACCAATAGAAATTACGTTACAGATGGCAGTAATGAAATAAGAAGTAGGGAAATTAGTAATGTTCATCGTTCAGGTAATAATGCAAATGTTGAAGTGACTATCACTTATGCAGATAATTCAAGAACATCCATTACTGTACCAGTAAAACATGTCATTCCTAATATCAGAGAAATAGAATTATTTACAGTACAAGGTCAGCCATTCCCAAGTGGTAAAGGAACAAATAATAATGACTTCTTCGTTATAAACAATGATCACCCTTTGACAGATGCTACTGTGACTTGGATTGGTAATGGACCAGATATTAACTCTACAACAGTAGGTGTCCCACAAATTTTAAGAGCAAACATCTTATTTGATGGTGAAACAACACCCATTGAAAAAGAAGCACACTATAGAGTAGTTAAAGCGAAACCAAAAAGAGTATATCAAACAACAATAAATGGTAATTTCTTATCTTCAAATGAAGGTTTGTCATCTAATGTAGGATCGTTTGTAGAAGGTATTGCAAATTATTTACCATCGGGTACGAACTTCGATTGGGCACCTGGTTCTGGACAACCTTTATCAAATAGTCCAGGTATTTTTACAGAAACAATTAACGTGATATATCCTAACGGTCAAGTAGACCCAGTTAATGTATTGTTTAAAGTGAAACCAACTACGCCTTCAATCGACACTATAAGTACAAAATATAAAGCTGATTTATCTGGACAATCTATTAAAGTAAATAATGTTCCAAATAATGCACATGTTAAACTATATACTGAAGATGGTAGAGAAATTAGTAATACAACTATGACTAGAAATCGTGATGGTTCAGTATCTATTACAATTCCAGGAGTATTACCACTTGGTAATATTAAAGCTAAATCAATTATCACGGTTGATCATTTAACCATTACTGAACAAAATAATAGTGGTTCTGTTGTGAATTCAACACGTTCAGAATCAATAGAATCAGATTTAAGTACATCTTCGCCTGTAACAAAACAGCTTGAAGCGGTAGACGGCGGATTAAAATTTGTTAAAGGGGACAACATTGATTTAAATAATCCTAGAACTTACATTAACTCTAATTCAGATATCATACGAGTAGAATGGGAACAGAATGCTAATCAATGGAAAAACACAATTGGTACTACAACTAAACGCGCCATTGTCACATTGAGTAATGGAGAAACGAGAACAGTTTCTATTCCAGTAACCATTTATGCACCAGCCACTGCTAAAGCACCACAACGTGATGTGGTCGGTCACGCGTTAACTTATGGCGATGACGCAGCAAATTATGTGACATTTGAAAATAATTATATGAATGGGGCTACAGTGACTTGGAAAAATAATAATGCTCCAAATAATAATATTGCTGGCGTTCAAAGCTTAACTGCTGAAGTAAGGTATAACGGTATTAATCACGTATATAATGTCCCAGTAAAAGTATATGAATATAAATATAAATTTAAAAAATCAGAGTATAGTACGATTGTAGGAACAAGTTTTGATGGAAATGGAAATATTAATAATTATGTAGCATTAGAAAATGCGAATGGTTTACCTACAGATGGTTTCCATTTTGTTTGGAATCAAAATACAACAGCTTCTCATAACGAACAATGGTCAAATTTAGTACATCCAACTCAAGCCTTCAAAAAAGAAGCGAGATTTGAAGTATTAGATAACCAAAACCATGTCTTCTTTACTTCTGATACAGCAATATTTAAAGTGACTAATGCAGCTCCAAATCCAGCAACTGTTACACAAAATGATGTTGGCGATGTAGTCATTTCACCAGGGGTAGGTAAAAATTTAGGAGTTAATGTTGAAAATATAATTGTAAATCCAGATAGAATTACTGTTAAAAAAGGAAATCAAGTTATTGGCACATTTGTCAAAAATAACACAGGCAAATGGACAAAAGCGAGTGATTCTATAAATACACCTGGTTTATCAGTTTCTCCAGATGGTAGTGAAATTATTTATGACAAAATGTCAGTCCCAAATGATACATTGATTAACACTGAATCAACGACAGGGAATGGAGAATTGACAAGTGAGGCTGCTATAAGTGCGACTTACAAAGTTAAGCCAGCAACACCATCTAACACAACATTTGCATTTAAACAAAATGGGGAGTTCGAAGTTATTCCAAATAATGCTAATGCATCAACAACAAAAAATCCTACAGATAAAGTTAAAATTAGCTATGTCGAAAAAATGGGTAATAGTACAGAACAATCTAGAGAATTAATTGTAACTAAAAATAATCAAAATCAATGGTCGATGAATAATCAGCTAGATTATGTAACACTTGATTCTAGAACAGGTAAAGTGACATTTAAAGCTAATTCTTTAAAACCACATGTACTGATTAATACAGAATCTATTGCTGGAAATGATGATAATTTTAGCCATAATACTGTTGGAGTTGTGGGACCTGATCATCATGATGTTGTAATTCATGAGATAGTCAAAGAACCTGGCGAAAGAGTTAGTAATGAGGAACTTAATAATGCAATTAGTGTAGATAATAAAGATCATGCTAATGTAAACGAAGGAGTAAGTTTACCTACAAATTTACAGAGTGATACAACGCAAGCAGTACCAACACGTATTACTTATAGAGATGGAAGTATAGAGATTGTAAATGTACCAATTAGAACCCATGCAGATAAATCGAGTATTAGAAATGCTTTACCTAAACTTAACGCACAAGGAGACACTAATGGTAAAACACCATTAAGTGTGACTGCATATAATAATGAAATGCAGCATTTGCATGATGAAATTGAAGCAGTTCGAAGAAAAGCTAATGAAGTGTTATCAAATGATAGAGCAACAAATACGGATGTTGTAAATGTGACAAATAATATTAATGATGTCTCATTGAAAATTCAACATGCAATTTCATTACTACAAAATAAAGCAGATAATAGTGCTTTAGTTGAAGCAAAACGTCAACTTGATGTAGCAACAGCAGAACAAGATCCAACGTCAGGAATGACACAAGTAACATCAGATAATTATAGAGCGAAGAAAGCAGAAGCAGAGCGAATTAGTTCAGAAGCTCAAGGTGTGATTAACAACGGAGATGCGACAGCTGAAGAAATCAGTGATGAGAAAGCAAAAGTAGAAGAAGCATTAACTCAATTAACTGAAGCGAAAAATGCATTAAAAGCAGATAAGTCAGTGCTAGAACAAAAACGTCCAGGATTAAATCATGTAGGTGTTACCGAAGGTTAAACAACATAATTTTTATAAAGTGTTGATATATCAGTGCTTTTAGGTTATTTTTGATTTATTTATACATAAAAAAGGGCAGAATAAGGGCATAATGTGAAAAAACTTGATTTTAAGCATAAAAAAAAGCCGAGATATCGGCCTTATTTTTTCTTTCTATATGCCTCGTCACAAGTGCGACGTCCATCAATATGTAATGAAAGACTGTCTCTTATATCTGCTCCAAGTGAATCAAGAACAAAGTCAATACCTTCAGTCCTTGCTAATTTTGCAGCAGGCACAAAATCACTATCTCCAGCAATTAATATGATTTTATCTACTTGATGTTTATAGGAAATGGATGCAATATCTAATCCGATTTTCATATCTACGCCTTTTTGAACTAGTGATAAAGCAAAATCGTTTGTTTCAAGATTATTAAGATCTTTGCTACCATTAAGTAGTTGTTTAGTGGTATGGTGTTTCAAGTTATAATGTACTGTTGATTCATTTAACTCTCCCAATCTTAGTGCTACTTTTCTTTTTTTTGAGATTTCCTTGAAGAAGTCATTAGTCCATTGTTTTGTTTCACTTTTAGTGAAATCAATGGTTTTACGAGTAAGGGGATGAAATACTTGTTTGTCAATAGGAGGGCAATCATAATAAAATATTCTATAAAGCTCATTATGTATTTCTTCTTTAAAGTGAGTTTCTTTTAAGTGTCTATTACAGTATCTATATAGTTCATCAGCTCTTTCTTTGGCAGTTTTTTTACCAAATACTGTTTTACTTCTTTTTCTGTAATATCCACCATCTACTAATATAGCAACTTTTTTCATCTACGTTCTCCTTTTTTATGCATAAAAAAAACCATGATTTCGCCCAGCCCCTTATGGTGGGGTGTCTACTGTCATGGATTAGTTGACTTGTTTATAAACAAATATTAACATCGACTACAATAGTAAGTCAACAATTATTTTCCAACTTTTTCCAACTTACTCATCATATCTTTATCCATTTGTTCAGTAACATGACTATATATCTGTAAAGTTGTTTTATAATCTTTATGGCCTACACGATCCATTATTGCACGCAGTGACACTCCTAATTGTGATAATAAGGATATGTGACTGTGACGCATAGTGTGAGTTGAAATATCTTTTTCAATACCTACATTCTTTGCAGCGTTCTTAATGTTAGCATTAATAGACGATAAGGGCATAGGACTACCTTTACTATTTGTAAAAATAAAATTTCTCTCTTTAAAATTACTATCCCACTTAGCCGATTTCTTATTTTCCAACATTACCTTACGCAATATCTCACAACTTCTAGTGGTAATAGATATAGTGCGATAAGAGGCCTCAGTCTTAGTTGTATCTTTAAAGCCACGTACACCATCTTTAGTTATCCATGCTATTGTGCCATCAATCTCAATCTTTTTATTCTTAAAATCAATGTTTTCAGGTTGGAGTGCTAACAACTCACCAATTCTTAAACCGTTCAATACTTGAAACTCAGTGATGTATGCAGTCATCATATATGAGCGTTTAATATAGCCTTTATTACTAGTGCTTGCCTTATGGTTAAGTTCATCAATGAGTTTATGTACTTCATTCATTTCTAGATAATTCTCACGTTTTGCTTTGATTTCTTCTCTAGTTACTGCTTTCTTAGGTAATGACACATTATCTATATATGATATATCTGAGATATTGTACTTTTTCTGAGCAAACTTCAATACACTCTTTATAAGGCTCACATTGACTTTAATTGTAATGTGTTTAATATTATTTTCTTTCATTGATGTATTTATGTAATCTTGAATAACTTGAGCATTCATTTTATCGACAAGAATATCCTCATTTATTCGCTCTTTGATGTGAGCAAGTCTGTAAGTTTTTGCTCTTATAGTTGATTGTTTAGCTCCAGATACTAATTTATAGTTTTCAAACCACTCATCACATGCAGCATGGAAAGTTAGCGACTTTAATGTAGTAGGTGTCTTATTATTTAGTTTTTCTTCTATACGCTCATTTAAGCGTTTCTGAGCCTCTTTCTGTGATTGCTTTCCATTCTTATTAAGCACCACGCTAACACGTCGCCATTTGTTTGTGAGTGGATCTTTATACTTCTCATAATAGCGATATTTAGTTTCACCATGTTTATTAGTAAATTTCTCATGCCACATGTGAGTGAGCCTCCAATTCTATTTTATTTAGAATTTAAAATTATACCATCATCAATAGTAACTTTATAAGAATAATTTCTGTTAAATTTATCAATAAAATCATTTAAACTCTTTTTATTCGTTCTTAATTTTTTAGTTAAACTAATAACTTGATAATCTCTCTCTTTCTTTAAATCTTCACGAAATTTTAATATATAAGCGTTTAAATTATATTCTTCAACCATCTTTTTTATAAAATTTTCCTCAAATTTCATTATGGAATTAGTAAAGTAGTAATTTATTAAATAGTCTAAATAAAAAAATTCGTTATATAAAAATTGGAAGTTTTTTTCTATATCGTATCTTTTTATATCTATTTCAATATCAAAGCTAGGGACAGGATTAAACTTAACTATTAAGCGATAAGGAAAATAGAATATTCTTTCCTTATCATCAATAACTAAACGACATTTTAAAGTATTTAATTCATTTTCTTTAAAACGATTTCTATTTATATCTCTAATGCCTTTTCCTAGTTCACTTTCATATTGAGGTATTTCGTTTACATCTTTAATTTCTTTAGTAATTATTTGGAATTGAAGAACGTCAAACGATCTTATGAATAAATCACTAATTTCTACATTTAAAGCAATAGCTATCTTTTCTAGAGTTTCAAATTGAACGCCTTGACTTTTTCCATTTGCTAATAAGGTTAATGAATTTCTAGAAATTCCAGTTTCGGAATGTAACTTAGTAATAGAGTAATCTTTTTCATCTAATAATTTTTTTAAGTTAAATTTTATCATAATAATCACCAAAATAAATATACCATCTTTATAAGTCTATGAGAACTAAAAAAGACATATAAGAAGTACTCTAAATAAAAAATGTATTAAATATAGTACGAAAAATAAAAATAAGACAAACATGTTGACAATTTTCATAGTACTGCATATAATACAAATATACAATTTAAGTATTGTAAATGGACTATAAGCGAGGTGATTATATGTATCTTACTGTTAAGGAAACAGCTGAATTGATAAGAATGAGTGAAAGGCACACATATAAACTTATTCAAAAAAATGTAATACCACACACTAAAATTGGCGGCAAAATTCTTATCAATAAAGAAAAGTTACTAGACACATTAGAAAAAGAGGAGGCCTAAACTATGCCACATGTAAAGTTGCAAGATTTACCAACTAAAGAAAATGTAGTGACTGAACCTAAACAAGTGATAGTAAAGCCAATCATGGCAAAGCCTAATGCCATTGCTAAACTATTTGGGATTTCTTATTCATCGGTTAATAGAATTCTCAAAGAATATGATAAAGATAACAAAGGTGTAGAAGATCTATATTACAGCTTGTCATCTACAATGACAGTTATCTCTATTGATGGCTTTAAAGAGTATCTTAGTAAACGTCATAAAGGTTGGCTTTAATAAAAAGGAGGCATAAAAGTGCTTAGATTTATAAATGAACTTATTTATATATGTATCATTACTGTGTTTTTAAATATGCATAGTCAATTACATTATGCTTTAGCTTTTTTCTTATTCTCAAGCATGGTAGCAATTATCAAGTTTGATATAAGAGATAAACAAAATTCTTATTTTTTAAAGGCACTTAAAGAATATTTTTAATGGAGGAGTAGTAAATGAACATTAATCAAAAATTAAAAACAACAAATAATTTCAGAGAGGAAAATGAAAAAATGAAAAATTTAACTAAAAATGATTACAAAAATATTGAAAGTAAAGTAAGTGGCGATTTAATTTTTAAAGATAAAAAACATGTTAAAAAAATGATGAAACTATTACAAAAACGTCGTAGTAAAGATATTTCAATTATTAAAAAAATGTATCCTTATTTAAATGATAATGAAATTTTAGAAATTACTAATGATTATCAAGAATATAAAAATCTTGTTCAAGCTACTGAAACTTTTACAGATTTCCCTATCATTTATGAAGATTCTAATATTAGTAAATTCTTAACTAAAGACGATATTGAAGAATTAAAAATAGCTATTGAAGAAATGACAATTTTTGTTGAAAGTTTGGAGGAGTAGTCGTTGAAAAATTTAAAATATCAAATTCACGAAATCAAAGATGAAGTAGTAAGTGCAAATTTAACTTCTAAACTCAACGCACTTAGAAACTTAGTAGCAGATGAAATGGAACGTGCTGAGGAATATAAAAAAATGCTAGTTGCGTCTAACGATCAAGTAGCAGCATATACTGCAAATGAAAATATTCAAAATCATTTTATTTATCTAGCAGTAATCAACTCAATCTTTACTGATGTTAATTCAATGATTGAACAAGTGGAACATCATTATAACAATGCAATAGATGAATTAAAAAATGCGTCACTTCCAACCGACCAAAGCGAAAGTAACGCATAATATATAAATTTTATTAAATACAAGAGCAATAAGAAAATACTCCATTTGTATTATAACATCTTTGCTCTTGTTTTAATACATGGAGGTATAAAATTGAGCAAAATTCAATTAGAAAATGATACTCAAGTGAGTGTGGTTTGGTATGGAAATGAAAAAGCTACATCATTTAAGAACTTCTCTCAACCTAATTGGAGTGAATTAATCAATCGTTTATCCATTCCACAAAATAATATAAATAAATATGCTAGAGGGACAGCAGTATATGGTGATCTTGCTGATGGCGTAGATGATAAAGGCAACGAATATCGAAAATACAGAAATGATGACAATGTACTTTATAGAGATGTACTTGTACTTGATTATGATGATGAAGATGATTTAAACATGCTACACAAGTCAATTAAAAGCGAATTAGAGGGCTTTGCATGGTTTTGGCACACAACATTTAATCACACAAATGAAAGCCCTAGAATACGTTTGTACGTGCCACTGAGTAAGCGTATAAGTGCAAATGAATACCGTATATATGTAAGAACATTAGCACAAAAAATTGCACGCAAAATTGATGAGGGTAGTTATCAACCATCTAGGGCTATGGCGTTACCAGTTAGAAAAAGTAATGAAAGCCCGTTTGAAGTTCAATTTAACGACGCTGCAATTATAGATAAATCGACACTTAAAGAGTGGGCTAAATTATTTGATATTTCTACTCAATCAAAATCTACTCCAGTCTTTAAAAGACGTGACGCAAGTTATTGGGAAGAAAAAGCATTTGGCGTTAGTGAAGGTGGGCGTAATTCATCACTAGCAAGTATTTTAGGTCACTTATTTAATCGTAGAGTAAATGAACATATTATTTATGCCTTTGCTCAGATGTGGGGGCAATCATGCACACCACCAATGAATGATCGTGAGATAAACGCTACTTTTTATTCAATTATGAAAAAACATTACAACAATTAGAGAGGAGTTTTCTATGAACTTTACTAATGATGAAATTATGAACGAAATTAAAGAGAATATGAATAAAAAGACATATACTCCCAATATTATTCCAGATGGTTACAAAGTGAAACCTAATAGTTATGGTGCAGCACTTTATCAAGTTATTCCAAGTAGAAAAGATGGTGAACCAGATAAAGAAAGATTTATCACTACTACTATTCCAGAAATCAATACTAGATATGAAAATATTGAAAATGGTGAAGTGAGTTATAACATGCACTTTTTTGATAATAGAACACCAGTAAATTTAAATGTTACTGCAGAAGAAATCACAGATAATAGACAACTCCTCAAACTAGCAAATAGGAAACTAGATGTAACTTCAAATACTTCATCAAAATTAGTTGATTATATTAATCAATCTAAGAGATATAATCCACCTATCAATATAAAGGTAGCAACTCGATTAGGACATGTAAAAGATTACTTCATTTATCCTTACAAAGATGAAATGGAACATAAAAATATCAAGTTTTTTAATAACGATAAAGGCTTTCAAAAACTAGTAAATTCATTTAAATCTAAAGGAACAATCGAAGATTATTCAAAAAAAGTATTTATAAAAATTAAAGATTTACCTATGGTTATGGTGATGTTATATGCCTCACTAGGTTCGGTATTACTTTATGAATTTGATATTATGCCATTTATTGTTGAACTTGCTGGCAGTACTTCAACAGGTAAAACATTCACTTTAAATCTAGTAGCTAGTGTGTGGGGTACTACTGACCTCACAACTACATGGAGTTCTACTAGAAACAGCATTGAGGCTATGGCTGCATTTTTGAACTCTTTTCCAATGTTTAAAGATGATACACGAAATATATCACCAAATTTTATAGCTAATGCTGTCTACAACTATTCAAGTGGTGAAAGTAAAAGCCGAAGTAATAAGAATTTAACTATTGATGAAAAGAAAGAATGGAAAAACATCATGCTTTCTACTGGTGAGGCCTCAATTACGAATATGGCAGAAGATAAAGCAGGGGTATCGGCTCGTGTCGTTACTTTAGAAGAACAACCTTACCCAGATAATTATGATTTCATCTCATTAGATCATGAATTTAGAGAGAATTACGGAACGCTAGGAATTGAATTTTTTAAACAATATCAATCAAAAAAGGATAAGTATAAAGAAAGTTTTGAAAGCTACTTAAGATACTTTAATGAAAAAGGTATCAATGAAGTAATGCAACGTATTGGAAAGTGTTTCGCCTTATTACAGCTTACTGGTGAAATTCTTAATGATATAGATGGCTTTGAACATGACTACTATAAGATTATTAACCAAGCATATGAAAATATGTTGAAGAATAATAAAACGATAGATAAACCTAAACAAATGCTTGAGGATATGCTGCAATATTTAGATGCTCACCGAAATAATATAACTGGCGATGGATATAGTTACGTAAAAAATGGGGAGATTAAAGCAGTATATAAACGTGGTTACCTATGTATTTTAGGCGATACAGTAAAAGATATATTAAGTCATGAAATGTACACCACAACAAAACAATGGGATAAAAAAGGTTATTTAGTTAAGAAAGAAAAAGACCGTTTACAAATACAGGTTAGACATGAGACTAAAAAACATAGAGGCTTTGCTATTAAAGATGAAGTTATAAAAGAAATGGGATTTGATTTCTCAAATTCTCACAATCCACATTCAGAATTTTAAAAGTACCACATGTACCCGTTGAGTACCCACTTAGAAATAAAAAACGGGTACTCGATAAATATTGTAATATCAAGGTTTGAAAAAGATAGTACCCGAAGTACCCACTAATTAATAATAGTGTATATAATTTTAAGAAATTTAGATTTTATAACTAATTAATACTCACTATTTAAATGCACATACTAAAAGTATTTTAACGGGTACAACGGGTACTAATAACCTTAAATCCTTGTCTATCAATGGTTTCAAGAGTACCCACTCAATAATTAATGACGGGTACGCATTGGGTACTAGTACCACATTTAATTAACATGGAGGTTAAGTATGCCAACAATTACAGAAATAGGACACCAACAATTTAAGATGTTTATAAATAATAATAAATTTCAGCAGCATGTGAAGAAAGAACAAGAAAACATGGCTAAAGGTTTGATTATAAGTCTTTTAACTAATTCTACTAAAACTCATAAAATCTTTATTCAAGAAGTTATTTTATTAAGTAAAAAATATTATCTCTTTTGTTTTGGTAGGGATATATCATTGATAACTAAAGATTTCAAAGCACTCATAAAATTTAATATTAGAAAGCCTAATCCGTTACTTAGTCAATATTTTAATAGTGATTGGATCATTGAAATAGATAACTTAAATTCACTTAAAAAAGGACATGGCAAAATGCTACTAAAAGATATACTAGCAATTTCTACAAAGCTCAATCTTGAGTCTTGCCTATGGACTGAGAGCGATAAAAATACAAAATATTTTGAAAGATATAAATTTGAAAGTATCGGTAAAGTTGGAAAAGATAACGAAAATCTAATGATTAGAAGAAAGGAACGTGTATAGTATGAATAATAAACAATTAAAAGAATTAACTAAGATTGCTCATTTTATGGAAAGTGTAATTAATGAAACAGATAATAGCGTAAGAGATTTTAATATACTTACGCAGCAACAAGTAAATAAGACAACATTTTTAGAGTTCGCACTCAAATTCTTTGAGCGTAAAACGTGGGAAATTGTTGAAATGTTGGAATTTGATACTAATGAATTTATCTTATTGAATGAAGTGAACGAAACATTAGATAGTGTAATGAAAGAAACAGAAAGTATATATCATTATAGTGTGACTGATGAGAATGGTGAACATTATTATACTACTGATAGAAAAGGCCATATCATTGGAATATTAGAGTGGGCATTAGATCAGATTGTTGGGAATATAGATATTGAACAAACAATTTAATATATAGATTTATAGGTCATGCATTTTAACAGGTGCATGGCTTTTTTATATGTAAATCGTAATTGTTAAGATTTGTTAATGATTTTGGATTGAGCTTAGGTAAAAAACGAACATTAGTTCTTATATAGAAAGTCTATGAATTAGTGTGAAAGTATTTATAAACATTGATTTAATAGCATTAAATGTAATGTTAAATAGTTATTTAAATTCTACAAAAACAGAACGTTTGTTTGTAATTTTGGTGTAAATTTAGTATAATAGTGTTATAGAAGTAATTATACTTTTATATAATTTGATTAGTTTTCTTGTTCTCTGAAATCACGAGTACAATAGTTGAAAAATGCAAATTCACTAGATTTTCATTTATTACCTCTTCATTTAATTAGGTCTGCTCAAAATAACTAAAAAATGAGGTATTAAATAATGACAATAACAATTGAAAAAGAATTAACTCAAGATCATATTAAAGTATTAAATGTATTACGCAACACTAAGCACAATATTATTACTAAACAAAATATATTCAATCAATTGAATATGGAGTTTACTAAAAACAATGAAAGATGGTTACAACATACTATTAATAGTTTAGTTGTAGATTATGGCTATCCAATTGGATATAGCTATAAGAAAGATACTAGAGGCTATTTCTGGATAAAGTCGAAAGAACAAAAAGAATTAGCCTTACTAAGTATTAAGCGTCATATTGAGGGCAGTATGAAACGATATGAGGCATTAAAGAAAACTGAGATTTAAGGTGATGTAGTGAGTGCAGCAATTGAAATTATTCAAGAGAAAGTTAGCGATTACGAATTGTTCACTAGATTTAATACTTACTACATTCAATCAAGAATAGCACTCATAGAAAGTGATATAGAAGATATGTATGACCGAACTACACCTAGTTTATGTAGTGATACGGTATCAGAAAGCATTTACTATGAGAGTTATTCCGTTGAAAATTTAGTAATCGCTATATTAGAAGAACGTCAGAAATTGGAACGGTATAAGAGTAGAAGTCAAAGAGATTTAAACGCCTTTTATACTGTTCTAGGGCGTTTCTCTACTAAAGAACAAAAGTATATTAAAGATTACATTAATACACGCTCAGAGGCTCATATGAACGTGGTAGAGCGTTTTAAGATTGAACTATACAAATATATTCATATAAATAGAAATGAGCGTAATAAAGGTATAGAAAACAATTATTCATATATAAATGACAAGCGTCAAAAAGTAAAGACTTATCCTCATAAGTTGACGCTTAACCAAGAGAAAGCACTCAGGGAAAAAGAAGATGGTGCTACTGAAAAGAATATGAATAATGATGAGTTTGTAGCAAAGTTGAATGATCTAGATAAGAAATCATTTAAAGAATTTATTTATAACAGAAATGAAAATAATATCGACTTTGAGAAAGTCTTGATATTGCTACAAGCTATACCGAAACGATTACCACAAAAAGAGATTAAAAAGCCATATAACTACATAAGAGAAATAGGCTTAAAAACTAATTGAAACGAGGAATTTAATTGAAAACTGCAAAATATTTTGATGAATACAACGAATATGTAATAGGACAAAGAGAGGGTATCAATAAACTTGAAAAAGAACGTCAGGAACTCACACAACAAATTAAAGAAGATAAAGCTAAATATAAAGAACTAATTGCTAACTCACAAGATGATGAGGCTGATGAACTCTATACTACATTTGATAGCAATGAGAAGAAACTGAAAGCCTTAGAGAAACGCTTATCGACTAAAAAAGAAGTATTTGATGAGGCTAGACGTAAAAAGGCGATTGAACTAATTAAGCACCAAAAAGAAGTACCACAATTATATAAAAAAGATAAAGAAAAATTATTAGCTAAATTCTATCCAATCATGGAAGAATATAACAAAGTTTTAAAAGAAATTGATGAATTAAACGTTAAGTATGAAAATGAGTATTTACGTTATGCTGCTCCATATTATAAAGAAAACTTTAATAAAGATAATGAAGTAAAAAGAGAATTGCGAAATCACTTTAGAGATATTTTATACAGTCCATTTATTTCAGGAATGGACTTACCAATAATAGATCAATTCAATGATAGACTTAAATTTAGAGGTGATAAATAATGACTAGAAAACACAATTTAGATAAGGTATCAAATCATATTATGTTAGAAACAAATTTATCAGAGAAAGATCGTGATAAATTATTAGATGTTGTTGAGGCACAAATTAATCAAAATAATGATGAGCAACGTAGAAAAGAAGCGAAACAACAATCTAAAAGTTCAAAATCACTTATACAAATGGCTAGAGAAAATCGAATTATCAAAGATTAATATCATACACGCCTATCCTTAGCGATAGGCTTATTTTATCTGTGAGGTGCATACATGAACCTTAAAAGAGTAAACTACTCACTATCATATTATGAAACTAAAATATCTGAATATACTTTGCTAACAGAATATAACCCTAAATTTATTAATACCAAGATTAAAGCTATTACTACACAAATAGAGATGATGTATCACTTAAATATCTCACATATGACTATAAATGATGTGTATGGCGTTGTATCAATATCTTATCCACTAGAAAAGCTAGTGATTAATATAATTGATGAAAAAGAAAAGTTACATCGTTTCAAAGCTAAATCGAATAGAAACATGCAGCAATTAAAACAGGTTATTAAGCGATATACACCTAGTGAACAAAAGGAAATCATGTATTATATGCAATCTAACGGTTCAGTAATAGATTATGACCTTATAGAACGCCTACAACGTGATTTATACGCTTATAATCGTAAAGTAAGTGTTGCTACATGATGTTGGATAAACAAGTGATTAAACAGTTTATAATGGACTATCACAAAGAGAAAGCGTCAAATGTTGTAAGCTATGATGATACTGATATAGATGATTTCTTTTCACTGAGTGATGAAGTCGAACCCTTTGAACTAAGTGAGAATACTAGTAATCAAGTGTTCTTTAATGAACTAGATCAGCTTATTTATGCAGTAGGGACTAGAAGGGAATACTACATATTTTTCTTACTATGTGAAGGGAAATCTATGAATGAAATTGCAAAAATATTTGAGTTAAGTAGAGAAAGAATACGTCAATTATTGAATGGTTTATTAGACAAATTAGAGGAGGGATAACATGAGTGATTTAAACCCTAGACAAGAAAAGTTTATATCTGAATACCTAAAGACGCTAAATGTAACACAAAGTGCAATTAAGGCTGGTTATAGTCCTCATACTGCAAGTGTACAAGGTAGTAGATTGCTAAAGAATGAAAAAGTGGCTAAGTACATTGATGAGCAACGAAAGAAAGTGATTGATGAGGGCGTGCTATCAGCTAACGAACTACTTCATATCCTAAGTAATGCAGCAGTAGGTGATGAAAGTGAAGTAAGAGAAGTTGTAGTTAAACGTGGTGAATTTCAACGCAACCCAGACACCGAAAAAATGAACTTAGTGTACAATGAGCATGTAGAAATGGTAGAAGTACCTATTAAGCCTAGTGACCGTTTACGTGCTAGAGATATGTTAGGTAAGTATCATAAGTTATTTACTGATAAGAAAGAGTTATCTACGGACACACCAATTTTTATTAATATAGGTGAGTGGCCAGAAGATGAGGAAGAAGAAAAACGTAAAGCACTAGATGAAATACACGAACAACACCCTAATAGAACAATGATTATTAATGATATTCCAGATGAGGACTGATAAGCATGAGGTAGAAATTACTACATCGATATTCATTGATGATGTGCATGAAGAAGATTAAAAAATGATTATGAAAATAGTACTTACTCAATTTTGAGTAGGTGCTTTTTATTAAGTTTTTGATTAACCAAAACTATTGCTCAAAAAGAATATAAGCATATTTTTATTAATAAATAATTAAGGTATTGGTATTTTGCAGTACCCTTTATTTTGTATATTTAGTTTTAATTAAGGAATTAGTTTGTTAGTATCAAATTTAAAGATATCTAGGAGGGAATATAAATGGGGTCAGTTCTCACTGTTGCTTTAATATTCTTAATTTTAGCTCTAGTCTTTAAATCTCTTAAGAAAAAGAAGTAAGAGAGATATACATATTTGAGTAGTATTAATTTTAAGTTATAAAAAGTAAGCGTTTTCTATTTACATTTAGAGTCTTTTATAAGATAATAACCGTAGCTACTAAAATTTACTACTCAAAATCGAGTATCCTTTAAAATGACTGTATCCTTTGGGTGCAGTCTTTTTATTTATAACTTGTCAAAACTTTACATTTCATACAATAGCAAACGAACTTAAAAGTCTACTTGTAACCAGTACCTTAAAATAGGGAAGTGGTTTGATAAAACAAAAAGCGTACCTCAAATTAGGGGTACCTTTTAATTATATGTAATGAGCTCAAATGTGAGTTTGTTATTATAAATGCATTTACTAAAACCAATTTGGATTAAGGGAATATATTGAAAGTTGTATTTCGCTTCTAAAAGCTGATACGTCAAGTTAGCGTATCAGAAATTTAAATATAGACTTATTAATCAATTTAATAGCTGACGCACTAAGTTAGTGCATTAGAAAACCGAAATGTCGGTTATCTAATTCAGAAAAGAAGTTTGTGGCTTCTCTGCGTAGTCAAAATGGCAACGCAGCATACATAATGATCTAGTATTAGTTTTATTATCCCCAAATGTGGGGAGTGAGAATGTAAACAATTTATAGATACTGTAAAAATTGTAGACAATGAATAAATTTAATGCGTATAATA
>NZ_PPQE01000030.1:0-156385 GCF_002901845.1 Staphylococcus hominis subsp. hominis | reverse complement strand
TCTAACTTCTTTACGTACATATAGAGTTTTTACTCTATCTCAACTACAATGGGGTTAACCTTAATTGGTTAGGTTCTTTTTTTGCGTAAAAAAGCACTCTCAACTTAGCTCATGACGGACTAAGTGAGAGTGTAGATGAAAAGTAAGGAGTGAAACGTTTTTATTACTTTATTGCATACAAATTAATAATTTTTATTATAATAGTGTGGCTAAATAAAAATTAGTGTGTAATAATAACAATTGAGATTGTCTAACTGGCGACTTTTCCTTTCCATTAAGTATTTCTTCTCCATCGAAAATACTGTATGTTTAGGCAATCTCGACACTTTAAAAGCTTTCATAAATAGCATAACTCTTAGGGGCGTAAAGCCCCTTTTTGTATGCGAAAAAGCCTCACTAGTACACGACTAGTAAGACTAAGTTTCAATGAAAGTAATGTTAACTACGAATTATTTTAACATACCTCTACTTTATTTAATAGACATATACTTTATGTAACCTTTCGTGAGAGGAACTGCATGAAAAATTCATTTAGTTAGTGGAGAAACATGACGCTAATTGATCTAATGACAGATATGGAAATAGAGATATGTAATAGTTGTTATATAATAAAAAACTAAATTGATATACTACTTTTTAAAATAATGTTAAAAAAAACACAAAAAAACCTTGACACAATATGTAGTGTTTTTTGTGTTTTTTAGGGCTTAAAACGCTATAAAATTGTTTTAAAACACAATATATAGTGTTTTGTAATGGAAATATTATATATATATATATATGGTATTATATATAAAGAATGATCTTTTGGGCTAATGAGTTAATTTATTTAACTCACAGGGCCCCTTTTTTTTAAGGTTTTTAGTGGATGGTGGAGTTTTGTTATGAGCGAAAAGGTATATAAATCACTAGAAGAGCGAATTGAAGTTCTAAAACAGCGTAACATGGATATAAAAGCACATGCTACAAAAGAAAGAGCTATTATTGAACAAAATAATTATTATAATTTGATAAATGGTTATAAACACTTGTTTCTTGATAAAATTGAAATGGGAAAAACGGAAAATTTAAATAATAGAGAAGATATTTATCTTAATGGAACTAAGCCTAGCGAGTTATTAGCTATTATGAACTTTGATGATGCAATGAGAAGTATATTTTTAAAATATTTACTTGCTATAGAAGAAAATATTAAGCATGCTATAGTGCAGTCTTTCTATGAAAATTTTTCTAATAATGACTTACATAAGGAATTTGAATATACTAAAGAAAAATATTACAATACTAACTTGACGTATTTTGTTCAAGAAACTAATAAAAAATTATTTCAAAGCTTTACCAAGGCTAGTAAGAAAAATGGTATACCTGTACGTTCTCAAGATATTCACCAATCTGAGTATAGAAAAATAGATAGAAAAGCAATGTATAAAGATTATTGTGATGTAGTTACAAATGCTATAACTGATCAAAAAGATAAAAAGGAATCAATTAAATCTTATAAAAATAAGCATGGTTATGTACCAATGTGGATATTGACAAATATATTAACAATGGGAAATATAAGTCATCTATTCATAATTCTAACAGATGATGTAGCATTTTTATCAATGGATAAATTGGGTATTGTGCATAATAATGATGAAGTAGATATATATAATATGTATCGTTGTTTAGGTGTTATAAGTTTATTTAGGAATATATGTGCTCATAATGACCGTTTTATCTGCACAACACACTCTTTTAAAATTGATGATTATTTTATGAATTATGGTAAAGCATTAGTTAATTATAAAGAAAAGAAAAATCATAATACGAAATTAAGATATAATCAAAGAGAAACTAGAAAATACGCACATAAACATATTTTCCCATTATTATTCAGTATTATGATATTTTTAAAAAATGAGGACAGAAAGAAATTTACTAAAAAAATTAATAGAGAATTTAAAAAACTTGATAAGAAATTGAATACAATAAATGTTAAAAAAGTGAAAGAAGATATAGGATTAAATATTGATATTGAAAAACAAATTTCAGAAATAACGCAAAACACTAAAAATTGAAAAATAATATTAAGTTAGTTTAATTACAATATATTATAGTAACACTCAAATAATATATGAAATATTTAAAAACGCCAATCTTTATAAGGTTAGCGTTTATTTTTTATACAAAATTAGTACTAGGTATTATAACTCAAATGATGAGAGAAGTATTATATTGCAGTGAGAAAAATAAATGAATACAATTGGCAATCAGAAAATATATAAAAACACACCTCAATTTATTTTTGAGATGTGTTTTGTATTTAGTTATTGTTTTCTGAAAATTGCATTGTGACCTTCTCCGCCATCTAATTTAATAGTTTCACCATTTTCTTCAACTTTATAATGTAAACTTTCCTTATCATCACCATCAAAAAATATCATTTTTCCATCTTTTACAGTACCATTTATTGTTTCACCTTCATATTTTAATTTAACTTTATCAGCATTATCTTTTGGAACTTCCATAACCATGTCAACATTCAAATAATCGATACCACTACTCTGTGCAAATTTATATGTTCCTTCTTTTAAACCATTGTTCCCACATGCTGCAAGTAGTAAAACTAAACCAATAATAGAGATAAAATAAAATAATTTACGTTTCATATTAAGAACTCCTCAAATAATTATATTTATAAATTATGTAAAAACTTAGAGGATAATACATATCCTCTAAGAAAAAAATTATGTTACTAATTATTTAGATTTAGAAACACGTCTAAATGCTAATAATGAACCAGCAGCTAATAATACAGATGCAATAACTGTAATTAAACCAGAACTAGATTGCTCACCTGTTTCTGGTAAAACTTTAGTAGTTGCTGATGTATCATTTGGAGTTACATTATTATTTGTTAATGAAGATTTAACTGAGTCATTTTCTAATGTCTTATTTGGAGCATTATTAGTATTTTTATTCTCCATTTTTAAATTTTCATTATTATTAGTATTATCAACTTCAGATTTTTGAACTTCATCGGCCTTACTATCTACTGGTAAATTAGTGTTATTATCTGTTGCATTAACTTCATCAGGTGTGCTGCTCACAGGTTCGTTTGTTTCATTAAGGTCAGATTTTTGAACTTCATCAGGTTTACTATCTACTGATACATTATTTTCGTTATTATTTGATGGTTTTTGAACTTCGCCTGTTTTATCATCTACAGGTACATTTGAATTATCTTTAGGTTGTGTATTTTTGGGTAAATTAGAAACATCACCATTATCCATAAAAAACTTTGCTTGATCATAGATGTCTCCATTATCTTTATCAATATAGATTGTGTTATTTCCATATATCTTTTCTTTAAAGTCAATTCTATAATGATTGTCTAAATAATCATCATTCAAATTATCTGACACTTTGTAATCAGTATTGTCTTCAGGAACGAATAAAGAACCACCAGTAATGTAATTTTTCGCCATTTCTCTAGCTTGGTCTGGTGAAATTGTAGCTGCATGTGCTTGATGACTTGCCCCAACTCCTGTAAATAATAATGTTCCTGCTAATGCAGTTGTAGCTAATACTCTAGATTTTTTCATTAATATTTCCTCCCTGTTCGTAATTAATAACTACCTTTTATGTAAGTAGTACACAATATACATTATCAAATAGAAAGGACATATTATGTCCCTAGGAAAGTTTTTTTAATACTCTTATATTATAAAAAATCAGGGGCATAAAAAGGGCATGTCCTTGAAATAAAGGGCAAGTATATGAATATAAAAATTAACCTAATAAATCTATAATAGTTGATTTAATAGTATTTTGAATGAGTTAGAAATATAATGATTTATTATGGTGTTTTCGAAGGTAAGAAACCAGCGAGCGTGACTGCATACAATAATGAAATGACTAAAATTCATGATGAACTGGAAGCAGCAAAAACAGAAGCAGATAGAGTGATTCATGATGACAATGCGACACCAGCACAAGTAACAGCGGCTATCGCAAAAATAGATGCAGTACAACCTAAGTTAGACAATGCTATTAGTTTACTTCACGACAAAGAAAATAATAGTGAATTAATTGAAGCAAAACGTCAACTTGATGAAGCAACGGCAGAACAAGATCCAACACCAGGAATGACAGAAGTAACTGCGAATAATTATAAAGCTAAGAAAGTAGAGGCAGAACAAGTAAGCAGAGATGCACAAAAAGTGATTGAAAATGACGATGCAACATCTGGGGAAATTGCGCAAGCAATAGCTAAAGTAAATGAAGCTACAGTTGCATTAAAACAAGCTAAACATGATTTAGTTCCAGACAAAACTTTATTGAATAATGCTAAAAACAATTTAGAAACAAGCATTAATCAGGTGCCTGAAACTAAAAATATGACTAGTGATTCTGTTGAAAATTATAGAAATAAATTAAGCCAAGCAAAAGATACATTAGCTAATGCACAAAAAGTTATTGATAACCCAACTTCAACAGTTGATGAAATTAATAAAACTATCGAAAATGTGAAACGTGCTAAAGATGAACTTGAACAAGCTAAACATGACTTAATATTAGATTATGATGCTATTATTAAAAAAATTAAACAACAAACTGATTTAACAGATGCTCAAAAGGATAAATTAATAGAAAAGACAAAAGCTTCTACAACTTCTGATGAATTAGAAAATATTAAACATAATACTGATTTATTAAATGATGCGATGAAACAATTAAAAGAAAACATCGCTGAAAAAGATAAAGTCAAAGCAAGTATTAATTATACTGATGGAGATAAAGATAAAAAAGATACCTATGATGATGCTCTAAAAGAAGCTGAAAAACTAATTAATGATGCAAAAAATCCTATTATTGATCCTAGCGTGATAAATCAACTTAAAGATAAGATAATTGATGCTAAAAATAATTTAAATGGTGTAGAAAAATTACAAAATGCTAGAAATAATGTTAAACACATATTGGAAAGCTTAAAACATTTGAACAATGCGCAAAAAGATGCGTTTAACAATAAGATAGATAATGAAAATTCACGTGATAATTTAGATATAATTATTAATAAAGCTAAAGAAGTGGATAAAGCTATGAAACATTTAATTGATGAAATGGCTGATAATTTAGATATCAAGCATTCTGTTAATTATTCAGAAGCTTCACCAGATAAAAAATCCGCTTATGATGAACTTATTAAAAAAGCTGAAGACTTAATAAATAAAGGTATTGGCACAAATGCATCACTTGAAAAAATTAATAAATTAATTCAAGATATTAAAAAAGCAAAATATGATTTAGATGGAAAACATCAAGTTGAATTAGCTAAACAAAAAGCTTTAGAAGAGTTAGAAAATGAAGTTAACCGATTGAAAGATGAAATTGACAACAATCCTAACCTTTCTAAAGAAGATAAAGAAAAACTTAAATCTAAATTAGAGCGTCTTCTTGAAAATGCAAAAGGTCAGATTAATAATGCAACTACATTAACAGACCTTAATAAGATTAAAGATAATACTCAAAAAGAAATCGATAAATTAAAAGCATTAATTGATGCTAAAACTTTGGCTAAACAAGAAATTATTGATTTTGCTAATAAAAAACATCAAGAAATTCTAAATAATTCTAACTTAACTGATGCTCAGAAACAAAAAGTGGTAGCTGAAATAGATAAAACTTTACAAAAAGTGCTTGAAAACATTGATAACGCCAATGACATCAATGAAATTAACCGTAAACTTAAAGAGGGCAAAGATAATATAGCGAAAATTGTTGCAAAAGAAATTACTAATGCGTTAATAGATAATAAAATTAAAGAAATTAAAGCACGCAAAGATTTAACAGATGAACAAAAAGCTAAATTAATTGATTATCTTGAAAAACTTAGACGTGATACGTTAAAAGAAATTGATAAATCACATATTGATGATATCGGTTCAATTATCCAACAATTAATGGACAAATTGAATATGCTTGATATTGATAAAATTGAAAACATCTTAAGTCATAACAATAAAGACAATAATCAAAATCAATCAAATATTGACGGTATTCAATCTAATAACAGTCATTTATCTAAATCACATAGATTACCTGATACTGGTTCAGAAAGTACATCTATTCAATTAGAGATTGAATTAATGACACTATTAGTTGGTCTAGGATTAGTATTAAAAAATCGTAGAAAAAAACAAAAAAATAACAAGAATAAAAGATAAAAAAGATATAACTTAGTATCTTTAAAAATAAAGAGCAGGAAACCACTATAAACTGGGTTTCTTGCTCTTTTTTATTAAATAAATATGAACTATGCTTCAAAATCTATAATAATTCTTCCAGCGTTCTCATGATTAAGTACTGTCTCAATAGAATGTTTTAAATCTTTAAAAGCAATTGTATTTTTAATTTCATGTAATTTATTAGATTTTAAATCAGTTGCTAATCTTCTCCATACACGTTGACGTAATTTCATTGGTGTCATAACTGAATCAAGTCCAACGACGCTTACACCACGAAGAATAAATGGAAATACTGAAGTTTCAAAGTGGTTACCTCCAGTCATACCAATTAATGCAACACCACCACCATTTGTTAGATGCTTTGCTATATAAGGTGTTCCAGGACCACCGCAAGGATCAATAGCAGCTTGCCAAGTTCTTTTTCCTAATATTTCATTACTATCTTCAGAAATACGATCGATAACTTCTCTTGCTCCTAATTCTTTTAATTTATTCGTAGCTTTTTTATTTCCAGTACTTGCTACAACTTTATAACCAAGTTCATTTAACATCATTACAGCTAAAGACCCAACACCACCAGAAGCGCCACGTACAAGTACTTTATCGCCTTCAAGTGTCATAAAGTTAGCTTTTTCTAATTTTTCTATTGCTAAACCAGCTGTGTAACCAGCAGTCCCATAAATCATCGCTTCTTCAAGTGTTAGATTTTCAGGACATTTAACAATCCAATCTGATTTAACACGGGCATACTCACTAAATCCCCCGTAATGATTGACACCTAAATCATAGCCAGTAATAATAACTTCTTCACCTTTTTCGATTGTAGGATCATCAGATTCTACAACTGTACCTGCTAAATCAATTCCAGGAACCATTGGATATGATTTAAGTACACCGCTATCTTTAACAGTGGCTAAGGCATCTTTATAATTAATACCAGAATATTGAACTTTTATTAAAACTTCACCTTCAGGTAAATCATTGATTGATAAATCTTTGAAATCACTTGTGACAGTGCCATCATTATCTTTTTCAACCATAAACGCTTTGAAATTTACACTCATAAAATCGTACTCCTTAAAAATAAAAAATTAGATGTTAATTGCATATCCTAAATAACCATACCACATTTTAAACGAGTCATTAAGTTAAAAAGTTTATATAAATTAAATATAAAATAGTCTATATTTTGATAAAAAAATAATTATATTGACAGTAAAACAGCATAAATATATAATTTTACTGATAATGATTATCACTTGATAATAATCATGTTGATAGAGATACAAAACTGTAATTTTAAAATTTAGATGTAGAGAATATACATTTTAAAATATTTAACATCAAAAGATAATCACTAAATTTTAATGAGGTGAATTTATTATGAAGAAATTACCAACTATTTTACTAACATCATCACTACTATTAACAGCTTGTGGTCATAATAATCACGATAATGCTAATGAGAAAACTTCAAAAAAATCTACAAATGAGAATAAAGTAGCATTACAGAAAGCAGCTAAAGAATATAGAAAATATACAAATGAACAGTTAGATCAGTTTTTAAAAGGAACTGAAGAATTTGTATCTGCAATAAAAGCAGATGATATTGAAAAAGCAAAATCTTTGTATCCTAAAGTACGCATGTATTATGAACGTTCTGAACCCGTAGCTGAAGCATTTGGCGATTTAGATCCTAAAATCGATGCCCGCCTAGCTGATATGAAAGAAGAGAAAAAAGAAGATAAGTGGACAGGGTATCATAAAATTGAAAAATCTCTTTATCAAGAAAATAAAATAGATGAAATGACTAAGAAGGATGCTGATCAATTACTAAAAGATGCTAAAGAATTAGATGCTAAAGTAGATACATTAGATATTACACCTAAGTTAATGCTACAAGGATCAGTGGATTTATTAAATGAAGTATCTACATCAAAAATTACTGGAGAAGAAGAGATATACTCTCACACCGATTTATATGATTTTAAAGCAAATATCGAAGGTGCTCAAAAAATTTATGAATTATTTAAATCTGAATTAGAAAAGAAAGACAAAAAATTGAGTTCTACAATTATGGATAATTTTAATAAAGTGAATCAATTACTTGATAAATATAAAAATAATGATGGTTATAAAGATTATAGTGCAGTAACTAAAGAAGATAGAAAAGCGTTATCAGATGCAGTTAACTCACTAGGAGAACCATTAAGTAAAATGGCTGTGGTTACAGAATGAGTAATATAAATCATAAAAATCACCCTCAAATGACTAGACGTTCATTTTTAAAGTTACTAGGTATAGGAAGTGCTGGTGCTGTTATTGGAGCAAGTAGTGTAGGCAGTATCTTTTCGTTTAAATCTATGTTTGATACTCCTGAAAGTGAAGAAAACGATTCATATGAATTTTATGGACATATTCAAGCTGGTATTACTACACCAACTCAAAAAAATTGTAATTTCATTGCATTAGATTTAAAGTCCAAAGATCAAACATTAATTAAAGATATGTTTAAAAAATGGACTCAAATGTCTGTTAGTATGACTGACGGTGCTATTATTGGGGAAAATAGTAACAATACACTATTACCACCTGTAGATACTGGTGAATCAATAGGATTAGATGCTAGCAAACTCACTTTAACATATGGCGTGAGTAAGTCTTTTTTGAAAAAAATAGGATTATCATCTAAAATTCCATTTGATTTTAGAGATATACCTCATTTTCCTAATGATCAATTAGATGAAGAGTATAGTGATGGAGATATTATGATTCAAGCTTGTTCAAATGATCCTCAAGTTACTTTTCATGCCATACATAACTTAATACGACCTTTTAGAGACATCATTAAAATTCGCTGGTCACAACATGGTTTTATTTCTACTAAAAAAAATGAAACACCGAGAAATTTGATGGCATTTAAAGATGGTACAGTTAATCCACGAAACAATAACGACTTGAAAAAATATGTATTCATTGATAATGGATGGGCAGAAAATGGGACGTATTGCGTTATAAGACGAATCCAAATTCATATTGAGACATGGGATCGTACTGCATTAGAAGAGCAAGAAGCAACATTTGGTCGTAAACGTTCTACAGGTGCCCCTCTAACAGGTAAGAAAGAATTCGATAATATTGATTTAAAGGCAAAAAATAATAAGGGTAAGTATGTTATCGATGAGAATGCGCATACGCGTTTAGCTCGTGAAGTAAAAACTTCTATTAAACGTAGAGCATATAATTATAATGATGGTACAAATGCTAAAACAGGTGACTTAGATACTGGACTCATGTTTATTTGTTTCCAAAAATCTATTCAACAGTTTATCGATATTCAAAATAATTTAGGACACAATGATAAATTAAACGAATATATCACACATCGAGGTTCTGCATCATTTCTTGTATTACCAGGGATACAAAAGGGAGGCTATATCGGTGAAACACTATTTAGTTAAGATATCGATAGTTACTCTCTTAATCATTATTACACGTTTGTTTTCATTGACTTCAGTTAGTGTTGCAAATGATAGTCAATTAAATGATGCATATGTAGCTATCTCTGATGCGAAATCGACATTAGAGCACAAACAATTAAATTATAACGAAAAACAAAACGTGTTGAATGAAGTAAAACATAAAATAATGTCGTTAAATATTAAAGGAAATAAAAAAGGAAAAGATGTTAAATCGAAACTTCATATGATTGATCAAGCAACGACTACAAATAAACAAATCGACTCGTTATCGGAGTTAACAAAATCTCTCATCGTTTACGAAAGTTCTGTATCGACTGATGATATTGATAAAGATATTAGAAATTTAAAAAAACAAATTAACGCAAAAGATAATATCATGCAAGAAGCTGTAAAAAATAAAGATAGATCAAAATTACAGTCTATTAATAATATGTTAAATCAAATTTGGAAAAAACATGAAACGACCATCAGAAATTATGATGAAAATAAATATGGACAAATAGAAGTGTACTTGATGCAGTTACGTGTAGCTATTCAAAAAGAACCATTAGACATAAAAAAAGTAGATAATGCTTGGAAGACATTTAAAACAAGTATTGATACTGTTGATAAAAAGCAATCCAATACTGAAAAAAATCAATATAAAGTTACCCAACTTAATATTGAATTAGAGAAAGCAATCAAAGGTATCGAGAGTCATCAGTTAAAACAATCAGATGAGGCACTGACTAAATTTATACAAATATGGCCTTATGTTGAAGGCAAAATTCAAACTAAAAACAGTAGTTTATATACAAAAATTGAAGATAAAATTCCATATTATCAAAGTATTTTAGATAGTAGTAATAAAGATCGTATTAAAGAAAGTTTAATAAAAATAAATTCTGAAATTAAAGATACTGTAAGTGAAGACGCATATTCATCCATAGATGTAATGATTATATTTTTACGTGAAGGATTAGAAGTATTATTAATCATATTGACATTAACAACTATGACCAGAAAGGTTAGAGACACTAAAGGGACAACAAGTGTCATTGGTGGCGCTATATTAGGTTTGATTTTAAGTCTCGCATTAGCATTTATCTTTATTCAAGTACTAGGAAATAATGGATTATTACGTGAAGGTATGGAAGCAGCGCTAGGAATAATAGCAGTTGTTTTAATGTATATTGTGGGTATATGGATGCATAGACGTTCAAGTGCTAAGCGATGGAATGATATGATTCAACAAATGTATCACCATGCAATAAGTAATCGAAACTTAGCATTATTAGGTACAATTGGATTAATATCCGTTTTGAGAGAAGGCGTTGAAGTCATTATCTTTTATATGGGAATGATGGGAAGTATAAAAACTTTAGATTTTGTTATAGGAATTATACTAGCCATTGTTATATTAATCATATTTACATTGTTATTCAAAACAGTTATACGATTGATACCTATATATTTTATTTTTAGAGTACTTTCTATTTTAATATTTATTATGGCATTTAAAATGTTAGGAATTAGTATTCAAAAATTACAATTACTTGGAATGATAACACAACATAGTATTGAGCATATTCCAACACTTAATATCATTGGTTTTTATCCAAGTATTGAAACGATGAGTGCACAATTAATTTATATACTATTAATTGCTTATTTCACTTTAAAACATACTAAAACAAAGCATCATATCTAAATTGAAAATAAAGTCTCAAACGAGTAGATTAATTTACTCGTTTGAGACTTTTGCATTTGATTCGAATTCATTAATGTCGAGTAGTTATTTTAGTTAAAAGAATGCTTATTTCAAATAAAATAATGAGTGGTAAAGTCAAAAATAGATTCAAAGTGATATCTGGTGGTGCAAGAATACTAGCAATAATGAAACAAGTAAAATAAATATATTTGCGATATTGGTGTAATTGTTTAATATCTATTACATCCATTTTAACTAGTCCCATACAAAACATAGGTAATTGAAAGACGACACCAAATATAAATAACCACCTTATTAATTCATGTAAATAAGCATTAAAACCAATCACTGGTTGAATATACATTGTTTTCGATAATGTTAATGAAAATTTTATAATTAATGGAAATCCGATAGTATAGGCGAAACCGACACCAATGATAAATAACGCAGTACATAATAAACTATATTTATAAATAAAAAAACGTTCACGTTGATGAAGCCCTGGTGATATAAATGCCCATAATTGATAGAAAATAATAGGAAGAACTAAGCACAAAGTTACAAAACTAATGATTAGTATATAGATTTGAATCATTTCAGTGAATGAAAAAGTATGTAAAACAACTTGAGTGCGTTTAATATGGTAAACAAAAGTTGTGATCCACCATTTAGATGATATGTATACTAACGGCAAAGTAATTAAAAATGAAATAAGTATATTAATTAAACGTCGCCTTAATTCTTCAAAGTGTTCGAGTAAGGTCGAACTAGTTTGATTTGTCTCGCTGTTGTTTAGAATGTTTACTGGGTGTTTCCTCCACCTCATCTGAATCAATGTGTTCAGCTGCAGACTTAAATTCTCTTAAAGTACTGCCAATCGCTTTACCAAATTGTGGTAATTTTTTAGGACCAAAAATAATTAATGCAACAATACTAATAATGACTAAACTGGTAGGTCCAGCCATGCCTAATATAAATAACTCATGAAACATCTTAAACACCTCACTTTAATATAGTCTATCTTTACTTTATACTTATTGATAATTATTATCAATACATATTTTAATTTATAAAAAAATAATTTAATATAGTGTTTGAAATGTGTTTGATAAGGAATAAGATATTATCTGGTTTTGAGAAAAATAAGTACAATAAAAAGAGGGGAAATATGAAAGGAGAAATTGAAGAAATTAAAAAAGATAATGTAAGTGAGTTAAGAAAAATTGCAGAAAAAACGTTTTATGATACTTTTAAAGGTAGTTATACTGATGAAAACTTTAAAAAATTTTTTAAAGAAAACTATAATGAAACGAAGTTATTATCAGAAATCGAACATCACCAATCATTTCACTATTTCTATAAGGTAGATGATGAGATTGCTGGTTATTTAAAATTAAATATTAATGAAACACAAACTGAACCAAAAGGTGATCAATATTTAGAAATTCAACGCATTTATTTTGATAAGGATTACCAAGGTGGAGGAAGAGGAAGTCAATTTATTCAATTAGCTATTGATAAAGCAAGGGAGTATAATAAATCAAAAATATGGTTAGGTGTTTGGGAAAATAATCCTTCTGCCATTGACTTTTATAAAAAGCAAGGATTTGAAATTACAGGACACCATGACTTTATTAATGGTAATGTAATAGACATGGATTTAATTATGGAAAAAGAAATTTAAAATAACACAATAAAGCACTAAGAGGACAGAAAAGTTCTGTCCTCTTAGTGCTTTATTATTTATCTAAAATATCTCTCATAAGTTGAGTTAGTTTTTTTAGAGATTGATTATTACGATTTATAAGTGCATGTCGGTGAATGGTAGGAATCGTATCATGTATTAAATGATTTAGTAACACTTCTTCGTCTGTGTACCAAACTTTTGCTAGACTGTTCAGCACATCAATATAGACGCCACGTTCTTCTTTATATTCTTTGTGATTAGGAGTATATAAACAAACTTTTTTATCAATAGTTAAGGCATCAAAAATGATAGAAGAATAATCAGTAAGTACAATGTCTGATATTAAGATTAAGTCTTGTGTTTCGATATCTATAGGAGCCTCAATGACACCTTCTGGAATAGCATCATCACCTTCAATATGCCCCTTATATATCACATAGTATTTTTCTAGTAACTCTGGTGTCATCGTTAAAGGTGTAAATGATTCTGTATTTTTATGCCATGTTGGCGCATATAATAAAACAGGTTTTGTATGATTAAGTTTTAATTTTTCACGTATTTTTCTTTGCTGATTTTGATTATCTTTATAGTTTAGTAAATAACTTACTCTTGGATAACCAAAAGGAAGAAATTGAACCGTTTCATTAGGAAAAGCAGTCTCAAATAAACCTTCTGAAGCTTTTGAATCTAATAAGACATATGATTGGTGTTTCCATTTATTATATTTTCTTGCTCTGTAATTATAAATATTTTGATTTTGATAGGGTTCTTTACTATCTAAAAATAATTCTTTAATAGGCGTACCATGCCATAATTGAATGACTGTACCATTAGGTTGATACGCTTCAGGCATATAACTTTCAATGACTACAATTTTTGCAGTTTCAATAAGTTCTTTATTATGTTCTGCATCAATGGGAAGGAAATATGGTCCATGTCTATCGTCTGTAATGTAATAAGCTTCTGTTGTTGGATTTCGTTTTACAAAGTAATTAAAAAGGTATTTAGAGTTACCTCTATAGCCATAATCGAATCCTAAAAATACGACATGATTTTTCAATTTGGATGTATCTTTAGTATAGATATAACTTAGTTTTTTATGATTTTGAATCGCACGTTGATGAATTTTATTGTACATCCATTTAGGCAATTTAAATTTTGTTGTTACAAGCCAGCTATCAGCAAAACGAAGAGTTTCGTCAGCTAATGGATGCTTATATTTAGGAAATGGAATCGAATGGCCGTGGATATAAGCTAGTTTATTTAAATCAAAGTGATTGGCAATTTTAATTTCTCTTGTATCTAACGAATTCCAAAATGAACTAGATGTCTGTAATTCCTCAATAAAATCAAAAACAACATGTCCATCTATATCAACCTCATTTTTTAAAATAGTGATGACTGCTAGGTCCATAATAGATTGAATTTGATATTTTGAGAGGTAAATCAGCGCAGTATCAATATTATAAATGATATTTGGATAATGATTAATATTATTCATCCAAGCGAGAAAACTTAATTTATCATTCCCAAAATAACGACAATCATTAAGATAAACACCATGGATTGTGTAATCAACCGCAATAGAATGTTCACCTAATGAGACAGCATTAAGCATGTCTTGATTAATTTTTATTTCGTTAGAATAGGGGATAAAATGTGAATACCCTGCAGATTTAGCTTTATTAAGTTGTATATCTAGATGTGACATATTAGATATATTTATTTGTTTAATCATTATGCATTATCCTTTAACTCCTAAATTTCATATTTTTATTTTACCATGCACTTTTAAAAAATTCATATTTACATGAATGATAATATAAAATCATATGTTTATGAAAATTCAAATAGATCTTACTACTATTGTTGACATAAATTATTTTTACAGTATTGTCAATTGTGATAAGAAATGTTATATTATTTTTGTGAAAATATTCACAAAAATAAAAAGTGTAATATACTAATTTTAACTTGATTACAATATGTTAATTTTTGTGAATACCTGTTAAAATTAGAAAAGTGAATTTTTAGTTGTTTAGCTAGATAATTCATCAATATAATAAAATATTAAGGAAAGAAGCGTTTAAACTATGTTAGTACATTCTTTTAACCCTTTTGGTAACTTAGCGTTATCTAGTTTAATTGCAGCAATTCCAATCATTTTATTCTTGTTATGTTTAACTGTGTTTAAAATGAAAGGGATTTATGCAGCAATCACTACTTTAGTAGTTACTTTACTTATTGCATTGCCATTCTTTAAATTACCTGGTGGTATTGCTACAGGTGGTGTAATAGAAGGATTCTATCAAGGTATTATCCCAATTGGTTATATCGTTATTATGGCCGTTTTATTATATAAAACGACTCAAGAATCTGGTCAATTTAGTACAATTCAAGATAGCATTATGAGCATTTCACAAGACCAACGTATTCAATTATTATTAATTGGTTTTGCTTTTAATGGCTTCTTAGAAGGTGCTGCAGGTTTCGGTGTGCCAATTGCAATTTGTGCATTATTACTTGCACAACTAGGTTTTAAACCTTTACAAGCAGCAATGTTATGTTTAATTGCCAACGCTGCTTCAGGTGCATTCGGTGCAATTGGTATTCCAGTTGGTATTGTGAATACACTTCATTTACCAGGACATGTTGAAGCAATGAGCGTGTCTCAAGTGTCTACACTTACTTTAGCAATTATTAACTTTATTATTCCATTCTTATTAATCTTTATTATTGATGGTTTTAAAGGTATTAAGGAAACATTACCACAAATTTTAGTAGCTTCAATTACTTATACAGTATTACAAGGCTTAATTACAGTATTTGTTGGTCCAGAATTAGCTGACATCATTCCACCATTAGTGACTATGGGTGTGTTAGCAGTATTCTCTAAAAAATTCCAACCTAAAAATATTTTTAGAATACAAAAAGATGTTAAACCAGAAGCAGTTACTCCACATAGTGGTAAAGAAATTTTATATGCATGGAGCCCATTCATTATCTTAACTGTAATTGTAATGATTTGGAGTGCAACATTCTTCAAAAACTTATTTGCACCAAATGGTCCTTTATCAGCATTAGTATTTAATTTCAATTTACCAGGCACATACAGTGATGTTACACACAAACCAATTATGTTAACTTTTAACTTTATTGGTCAAACTGGTACTGCCATTTTACTAACAATTATTATTACAGTTTTAATGTCTAAAAAAGTTAGCTTTGGTGATGCAGGACGTTTATTTGTTGAAGCATTCAAAGAACTATGGTTACCAATTTTAACAATTTGCTTCATCTTAGCAATTTCTAAAATCACTACATATGGTGGTTTAAGTGCTGCAATGGGTCAAGGTATCGCAAAAGCAGGCGGCGTGTTCCCAATCTTATCTCCAATCTTAGGATGGATCGGTGTGTTTATGACAGGTTCAGTAGTAAACAACAACTCATTATTTGCACCAATCCAAGCTTCTGTAGCACAACAAATTGGTACAAGTGCACCATTACTTGTTGCAGCTAATACTGTTGGTGGGGTTGCAGCTAAATTGATTTCACCACAATCTATTGCAATTGCAACAGCAGCTGTAAAACAAGTGGGTAAAGAATCAGAATTACTTAAAATGACTCTGAAATATAGTATTGGACTACTTATCTTTATCTGTATTTGGACATTTATCTTATCTATATTTATGTAGATATCATTAAAAGGATTGCAACTCGGAGAATTCCGATTGCAATCCTTTTTTATTTGAAAATAGAATAAAAATAATCGTAAATTTTATCTGGAGAATAATGTTCAAGAGTTTGATGACTCGATTTAATCATATTTTCTGAATGCGTTCTCTTTTGAATAGCAAGATTAATATATTTTGCTAATGATTGTGCATTCGCATAGTCTGCTAAATAACCATTTTTATTATGTTGAATCAGTTGTGAAGGTCCAAGTGTATCTTTAAAACTAATAACAATATTGTCTTGAGCCATTGCTTCTAATATGACCATTCCAAACCCTTCATTTCGTGAAGGAACGACAGTCATTCGGCTTTGTGCCAATTTTTCATTAAGGTGTTGAGTGGCTGGATGTATGGTTATTAAGTCATTAAGCTGGTAATGATTAATAGTTTCTTGTAAATTTTGATGTTCTTGACCTTCACCATAAATCTCGATTTTATAGTTTTTCTGTCTAAGCGTATCTTTAATGAGTTGGACACTTTCGATTAAAATATCATAACCTTTTTCATATTCTAGACGTCCGGCACTTAAAATAATATTTTTTTTAGGTAGATTTAATTTTTTAGTTCGAATAATATTAGGAACGACATATACAGGTGTTTCAATGAATGATTCATAATGGTTTTTATCAGTATGAGTTAAAGTGGTTAGCGCGTCTAGATGTTGATAAGCATCTAATATTTCTTGTCGATACGCTTTGGGATAGGCATTTAAATTCATATGTTCCATACCTATTGTCATTGCATGTCCATGATAATATTTAGAAATAAATATATTAAAACTTGCTCTTGTACCTATGAGTACATCGGTATCTATATCATTAATTGCACGTATCAGTTTATGTTCAATATACTTGGAGAATTGATTTAAACCAGGCTCATGTTTTGAAAGGTAGATAGGCTTTAATAAAGGAGTGTATTTATTCAATCGATTCATAAAGATAGAAATCACATTTTGTGGTTTTAATCTATAATCAACTAAGGACTTTATTTTAATAGAAGAATTAAGTTTGAAGTAAGGCATATCTTTAGCTCTAAAAATAGAGATAATTTCAACGTTATGACCTTTGTCCGCTAAGGTATTTGCTAGTTCAGTCATTGCTTTAACTGTGCCACCTAAGGCGTATATATTATGCATTAAAAAAGTAAATGATTTCATGATTGTACCTCGTTATTAATAATATTATAAAAATTATAGCATGTAATAAACCAACTGTATAAATATTGTAAGCTTTATAATAAAATTAAAATATTTTTGAAAATAGAGATAAAATAATGTGATAATTCGTGTAAATACTTTTTTCAAAGAGAAATTATGTATATAATTACTATAGTAATTATAATTTTATTTATGCTTTTAACGTCAAATTAATATTTATTTTTTTATCGATAAAAGAAAGCGTTTTAAATTAAAAATGGTCGTGTTTATTTCGACTGAAGATGTGATTATAAAAGGGGGACTGGGTTGTTATGAGTATAGAACATAGCAAAACAGATGTCATCTTAATCGGTGGCGGAATAATGAGCGCAACATTAGGAACATTACTAAAAGACTTATCTCCAGAAAAGGAAATTAAAATTTTCGAAAAATTGGAACAATCAGGTGAGGAGAGTTCTAATGTATGGAATAATGCTGGAACAGGACATTCAGCTCTATGTGAATTGAATTATACAAAAGAAAATAAAGATGGCAGTATTGATGTAACAAAAGCAATTAAAATTAATGAACAGTTCCAAGTATCTAAACAATTTTGGGCTTATCTAGTTAGAACGGGTCAACTAGAACATCCAGGTAATTTTATTCAATCTGTGCCACATATGAGCTTTGTTAAAGGTATTTTAAACATAGACTTTTTGAAAAAACGTGTAAAAGCTTTAAAAGAAAATATTTTATTTCAAAAAATGGAAATCACAGAAGATCGAGATAAAATTGTTGAATGGGTGCCGTTAATGGTAGAAGGTAGAACATCACCCGTTCCTATTGCATTATCTCGGGATGAAACTGGTACAGATGTAAACTTTGGAGCACTCACTAAAAAATTAATTTCTAATTTAAAAGAACATAAAGTAGATGTTACGTATCATCAAGAAGTTCAAAATATTGAAAGATTAAATAATGGTTATTGGAAAGTGACTGTCAAAGATTTGAAGTCTAATACAATTCACACGTTTGAATCTGAGTTTGTGTTCATTGGTGCTGGAGGAGCAAGTCTTCCACTTCTACAAAAAACTGGAATTAAGCAGTCTAAACATGTAGGTGGTTTCCCAGTAAGTGGTCTTTTCTTACGTTGTAAAAACAAAGACGTTATTGAACGTCATTATGCAAAAGTATATGGTAAAGCAGATGTTGGAGCACCGCCGATGTCTGTACCACATTTAGATACACGATTTGTAAATGGAGAACGATCTCTATTATTTGGACCGTTTGCAGGCTTCTCACCTAAATTTTTGAAAACAGGATCCAATTTAGATTTAATTCGTTCTGTTAAACCGAATAATATTGTGACGATGTTAACAGCAGGAGTTAAAGAGTTTAATTTAACTAAATACTTAGTTTCTCAATTAATGCTTAGTCATAAAGATCGAATGAATGATTTAAGAATCTTTTTACCGAATGCTAGAGACGAAGATTGGGAAGTTGTTATTGCTGGACAACGTGTTCAAGTGATTAAAGATACAGAAGATAGTAAAGGAAATTTACAATTTGGTACAGAGGTCATTACTTCTAATGATGGATCACTTGCAGCATTATTAGGTGCTTCTCCAGGAGCTTCAACAGCTGTCGATATCATGCTAGATGTATTAAAACGCTGTTACAAAAATGAATTTGATGCTTGGATTCCAAAAATTAAAGAGATGATTCCATCATACGGACTTAAACTTAATGAGCACGAAGAAGTTTATAACGCAGTAAATAAAGAAGTAAGAAAATATTTAAATGTGAAATAATCGAAAAAACAGGTAGTGTCATTTTTAACACTGCCTGTTTTTTCGATTAAGTTAAAATAGGATATGCGGAAATAGAATTTTAAATGTCGTGCCATTTTTAGAATCACTAGATACACATATTTTACCGTGATGTAAATCAATGATGGACTTAGTAATTGCTAGTCCTAAACCATTACTATTATCACTAGCATTGAGTTTATAAAAACGATCAAATAGATGTGGTATCGCTTGTTTAGAAATAGTTTGTCCTTCATTTGTGACCGCAAAAATAATATGATTATTTTCTTGATTCAAAGTAATATCGATAATGCCATTTATATCTGAATATTTAATAGCATTTTGAATTAGATTCGAAAATGCTTGATGTAAAAGGCGACGATTTCCCTGAAAATATATTTTATGCATATCAGATAATAACATCAATGATTTATCATCAATCGTGTATTGTTCATGTCGAATGATATCAGTAATGAGTGAAGATAATTCTAAATTATCGTCAACAGATAAGTGATTCGCATTATCTAATTCAGATAGTAATAGTAGTTCTTTTATTAAGTTACTAAGACGTGTAATTTCTAAATGAATATCATTGATTAAGCTATGACGTTCATCTTCTGAATGCGCAAATTGTAATTCAGTTAATAGTCTTTCAATATGTGTAAGAGGTGTTTTAATTTCATGTGAAACATTTTGAACAAAATGTTGACGCATGTCATCTAATTGTTTTAATGACTGACGCATGGTATCAAAACGAAACTGTAAAGTTCCAATTTCATCATGACGGGTATGAGAAATGGGTGTTTCAAAATTCCCATTCATTAATTGTTCGGTCGCCATTTTTAACTTTTTAATAGGTTTAATGATTGAGTATGTTGAAGCAATAACAAGTGAAATAGATATCAGCAATAAGAAAATAAGTAATACCAATAAAAATATTCTAAACTCGCCGAATGTTTTACCTATATCTGGTCGCATAAATACTGCTATAGGTTCATGGTCTTCATAAAATCTTATGCCCACAGTGTTATCAGTTTCATTATCAAAGAAACCTGTCACGAATAATTCAAAAGGTTTGTTTTTTATACCGTGATAATCATGACCACGCATAACTTGGTTAATAGATGATGAGGACAGTGTATCTTTTCTAAAAGGTTCACCATAAAATGTTTTTTGTCCTTGTTTATCGACGGTAACGATTTGATAATTCATTTGTCCTAAATGTTGAAAATAAGATTTTACGTATTTTGAAGGAAGTTGATGTTCATAAGTACGAGCTTCTTTTAACGTACGCATAATTTTAGTGTCATTATTTTCTTTGAGATTGAAATGATAATGTATATTTGCAATGAAAAAACTAACTAATGCACTAAAAATAATCACAGTAATAGTATAAATTGCAATGCGACTATATAGTGTTTTAAACATCTTTATTCACCTTGTATCCCTGGCCTCTTACTGTTTGAATTTCAATAGTTGCCTCTAATTTTTTTAACCGTGTTCTTAAACGCTTAATATGAACGTCTACTGTTCTTTCATCGCCTGTATAATCGAAACCCCAAATTTTTTCAATAATAGACTCTCTTGTGTAAATTTGTCTTGGATGAGTGCATAATAAAAATAGGAGTTGGAATTCTTTAGTAGGAAGATTCATTTTTTTAGATGCTACACTCACCTCCATAAATTCATCATTTAAAATGACATTTCCTATTTCAATCTTATTTTGCGTATTAATTTGATAACGACGCAAAACGGCACGAATTCTAAATAATAATTCCTTAATTTCAAAAGGTTTAGTTACATAGTCATCTGTGCCACTGACAAATGCACGTTCTTTATCACTTAATGCATCTCGTGCTGTTAGCATAATAACTGGTAATTGATAGCGATCTTTTAATAATTGACATAATTCAAATCCATCCATACCTGTCATCATAATATCTACAACTGCGATATCCACGCGATGATGATTAAGATATTTTAATGCTTGTTCTCCACTCGAATGTGTCACGGTTTTTATATGATCCGCTTCTAAATGTTTAGAAACGTAATGCAAGAGTTTTGGATCATCATCTACAATTAAACATTTTATCATTTACTTTTCGCTCCTTTTCTAATTATTATACGAATCTTTAAAATCTAAGACAATTTTCTTTGTTGTTCATATTCAGTTCATATTTACTCTCTATACTGTTTAATAAAGATAAATAGGGAGGAAAAAGAAATGAATTTAGCTTGGAAAGAAATAAAATTTTATAAGTTTCGATATATATTAATTATGCTAATCATCTTCTTACTAGGGAGTATGGTATTATTTATTAATGGTTTAGCTCAAGGTTTAGCGAGAGAAAATGTGTCATTTTTAAATAATCAAAATGCACAAACATATATTATTGAAAAAATGAAAGAACCTAAAATTGAAAAATCACAACTTGATTCAAATCAACAAAATAAGATAGAAGATATTATAAATCAACAAGCAACACATCTTGGACCACAAACATTAAAATTAAAACAACAAGATCAAGATATTCTTACGTTCTCTACTTCTAAAGAAGATCGTCCCTCTTTAAAAGAAGGTCGCTATCCTAATCATTCATATGAAGTTGCAATAAATGATAAATTAACGGGACAAGATGTAAAAAAAGGAGATATGATTAAGTTTAAAGGTCATAAAGAAGCTTATAAAGTAAGTGGTATTATTGAAGATACAATGTATTCTCATAGCTCAATGGTTATGATGAATCATTCAGATTTTAAAGCACTTAATAAAAATTATTCTACATTCTACCCAGTTAAAGAATTAAGTAAAAAAGATAAAAATAGAATTAATGATATTTCTAATGTAACAACTGTTAGTGAAAAAACATTGACTGATAACATTGCAAGTTACCAAGCAGAACAAATGCCATTGAATTTAATGATCATTAGTTTGTTCGTGATTACAGCAATTGTATTAAGTGCATTTTTTTATGTTATGACCATTCAAAAAATCTCACAAATAGGTATATTAAAAGCAGTAGGTATTAAAACGAGACATTTATTAAGCTCATTAATTATAGAGATTATTTTAACTACCATGGTTGGTGTTATTTTAGCCACAGTACTTATTTTAATATTAAGTTTAATTATGCCAGTTACGATGCCATTTTATTTAGGTTACGGTACAATTTTATTAATGATTGTTATTTTTCTTATTGTAGGATTTATCGGTGCCTTACTATCATTTATCAAAGTAGTAAAAGTGGATCCAATTGATGCTATTGGAGGTATGGAATAATGACATTAAAACTCGAACATATTAGTAAAACATTTGGAGAAGGTTCAGCGAAGACAAAAGTATTAAAAGATATTAATTTAGAAGTTCAACCAGGAGAGTTTATTATTTTAAATGGTGCATCAGGTTCAGGTAAATCGACATTATTAAATATATTAGGTGGGTTGTTAACACCTACTGATGGTAAGATATTATATGAAGGTCATGACTTATATTCAAATTATAAAAATAGTACAGAATTAAGACTTAATGATATTGGTTTTATTTTTCAAGCGTCACATCTTGTGCCTTATCTAACGGTTGAAGAACAACTCACTGTTATTGCTAAGGAAGCGGGAGTAAATAAAAAAGAAGCCGTTTCAAATGCTAAATATTTATTAACAGAAATTGGTCTCAAAGATCGTTTGAATGCATTTCCACATATGTTATCAGGAGGAGAAAAGCAACGTGTAGCAATTATGCGTGCCTTTACAAATAATCCTAAAATCATTCTTGCAGATGAACCAACAGCAAGTTTAGATGCAAGTCGTGCTACGAAAGTAGTAGAGATGATTAAGGAACGTATAAAATCTGAACAGATGGTAGGTATTATGATTACACATGACGAGCGATTATTTGACTATGCTGATCGCGTTGTAAAATTAGAAGACGGCAAAATACTTAATTAAAAGTGAATAGTATTCATACTATGGAAAAGTCTGGATCATATAAGAAAATGATCCAGACTTTTTGTATATTAAAGTAATATCCAAATTGACGCTATAAATACTCCGACTAAATACAAAGTCAAAAGTAATTTATATTGATATATAAGTGCAAGAAAATCTCGTAAGAGCGCTTTATCTAGAAAATGATAAGGCGTTGAACTTCCTAATCCTATTATTTTTATATTTAACTTTTGTGCAAAACGTAAGGCTCTTAAAATATGAAATTGACTCGTCACGCATAAAATACTAGGGACATTTTCAAACGATGTATTAATGAAAGATTTAGAATATAAAAAGTTCTCATATGTACTGCTTGATTGTGATTCCATCAATATTGAAGAAGATGATACACCACATTTAATGAGATAATTCTTCATTGCTAAGGCCTCTGAAATTGGTTCGTCAGGACCTTGACCACCACTTACCAATATATTGCAATTATGCGACTGTACTTTATAGATTTCTAAAGCTCTATCCAGTCTAGAGGCTAGCATAGGAGTGACTGTTTCATTGAATATACCTGCGCCAAGTATAAGAATCATATCATATTGTTTATGGGTTTTAGCACGTTCAAATGCAGAAGAAAAAATTAAATATATAATGAAAGCGTAACAAGCACTAAATAAAATTAAAGCAATCCATAAAAACATGCCATTTAAAATAGGTAATGGTATTGTACTAAGATATATAAATATACCAATAAATAAGACACCATTTATTAATCTACGAAACATTTTATTTAAGAAACAGGTTCCTTTTTTAATTTTGAATAGATGAGAATGTTTGACAAGCAAACCGATGGTAGAAATGATAATTAATATAAACAATCCAGTTGGTAGGGTCATGGTCATGATATTAATGAGACTAATGGTGAAACATAATATCACGCTTGTAATAAAAAAAGAAAGAGAGATAAAGTGTCTTATATTAAACAAAACACTTAGGATAATAATTAAAACAATAAATAATAAAATGATTGCTAGCATATTTGATAACCTCATATCTATTTATATATTTAAATGTAATGAAAGGGTCACAATTTAGCAACTATTATATTTTTCTATTTGTTTTCAACGTGGAAAATTATTGATATTATTTAACAGAGTATAAAAATTAACTGCACAATATATGAAATTATTTAAGTAAGGAGATTTGTAATGAGTAGAATCTCAAAAAATCATATTGAATTTATGAAACATTTCATAGATGAGACAAATACATTAACGTCTAAACTTTTAAAAGATCAACAAGTAAAATATGGTGTTTCTACTGAACAATCGAATGTACTACGATTACTCAGTCATCATCAAGCTTTATCTATAACGGAAATTACTGAAAAACAAGGGGTTAATAAAGCGGCAGTAAGTCGTCGTATAAAAAAATTAATAGAAAGTGACTTTGTTGCATTACAGAAGCCTAACAATAAAATAGATCAACGCTTAAAGTATATTGTTTTAACAGAGAAAGGGCGCCAATATACGGAAGAAAATAACGAAATTATAAGTCAAATTGTGAATGATATGGTTAAAGACTTATCTAGTAAGGATATAGAAAAAGCTCTGAGTGTGCTTTATATTATAGATGAACGTGTGAAGCATTTTAATGCTAAGGTAAAATAAACGTTAATCGGAAATTATCTCCACAAGAAAAAAGAGTTATAATATTTGTGTGAAAAATATAAATGACATTGCATCTTATGAGAGGAAGTTGATGACAAAATGAAACAATGTCCTTATTGTGGACAAGAATTAAATAAAAGTGATAGGCAATGTTCTAATTGCGGAAATATGATACCTAAAGAAAAAAATAAAGCAACATCGTCCTCTCAATCAGAACAATCTAATTTAAAATTTAAAAAGTTTATTCCTTGGGTCATTATAACTTTCATTATTATTTTAATTGGTATTGTTTTCATACTATTAAAAAATTTCAATTCTCCCGAAGCTCAAACCAAAATTCTTGTAAACGCAATTGATAACAACGATGCTCAAAAAGTAGCTACGTTAATTAGTACTAAAGATGTTCCTGTAGATGATGAAGAAGCAAGTGTTTATATTCAATATATTAAAGATGAAGTTGGAATGATGAAATTTATTCATGATGTCAAACACACAACAGATAAATTAAATAAAAGTAATCATGATTCTGCCTATATACAAACAAAAACAGATAAAAATGTATTAAAAATTAGTAAAAATGGAACGCGTTTTTTAATCTTTAATAATATGAGTTATAGACCACCTACAAAAACTGTTATTGTTAAGCCGAAAATAGATACAAAATATGAATTTAAAGCTGGTGGAAAACGTAGAGTCATTCATGCAAAGGCGAATCAAGCAACTTCTATTGGTAAATACATTCCAGGTGTTTATGCTATCGATGCTGAAAAAGACACAGAATATGGTCATTTTACAGGTCAAATGAAATTTGATTTTAGATATGCTAAAGGAAATACTGTGGAGGTTAATGAGAACTTTAACGAAGCTTCACTTAAAGTTAAATTAAAGGGTAAAAGTGACTTAGATAAAAATACATTGAAAGTAACTATTAATGATAAAGAAATGAAATATGATGCATCAAAAATATATGGTCCATATCCTCAAAATAAAGACATTAGTGTTTCAGCTACAGGTATGGTTAAAGACAAAACATTTACGTCTACAAGTAAAACAATAAAAGCAAAAGATTTAGGAAACATTAATAGTGCAATACTAGATTTTGATGAAGATAAAATTTCTGATTATGTTTCAAAGAAAACTGAAGAAGAAAACATACTTAGAGTTACGTTAGAACCATTTTTTAATCAATATACCTATGCGCTAAATTATGCTATTAATCAACAAAATTTTGAGATAATAAGTCCATTTCTAAAAAATAAGTCTGATGCATATATAGATATAAAAAATCATTTAAGTGATTCAAAGCATTTTGAATTCTCACAGTTGTTAAGTGCAACTCAAAGTGGAGATATTATTAAAGCTAAAGTACAACAAATTAATCAACGCGGAGAAATAGAATATGTCACTTATGAAATAGAAGAAGATAAAGATAATGGAATATTACAAATCATAAACATTAAATAGATTCTAAGGAGAATATTTAAATGGAACAAAGACATAACCAAGATAAGCATTCCTTGTTATTTATTATTATTCTAGGTATGTTGACTGCTATAGGACCGTTAGCGATTGATATGTTCTTACCTGGTTTACCTGAATTGAAAAATGATTTTAACACTACGACAGCTAATGCTCAATTGACACTATCGTTTTTTATGATTGGTCTTGGAATTGGTAATTTATTTGTAGGACCGATTTCCGATAGTGTGGGGCGTAAGAAACCTTTAATTATCGTTATGACCATTTTTACTCTTGCAAGTCTCGGAATCATATTTGTTCATAACATATGGCTTATGATTATCTTAAGACTTTTACAAGGTATTACCGGGGGAGGCGCGGCAGTTATTTCAAGAGCCATTGCAAGTGATTTATATAAAGGTAATGAATTAACTAAATTTCTATCTTTATTAATGTTAGTTAATGGTGTTGCACCGGTTATTGCGCCTGCGCTTGGAGGTATCATTTTAAGTGTAGCAGTTTGGAGAGTCGTATTTGTTATATTAACTATCTTCGGTATATTAATGATAATGGGAAGCCTAACAAAAATACCAGAATCTTTAAGTTTAGAGTATAGAGATAGCAGTGGTATCAAAGTGATATTTCAGAATTTTAAAAGCTTATTAGGTACACCACGATTTGTACTACCCATGCTAATACAAGGTGTTTCATTTATTTTATTGTTTAGTTATATTTCTGCTTCACCGTTTTTAGTTCAAAAAATTTATGGTGTATCCCCACTGCATTTTAGTTGGATGTTTGCTGGAATAGGAATAACATTAATCATCTCTAGTCAATTAACAGGAAAACTAGTAGATTATATTCATACGCAAACACTTTTAAGGTTATTGACATGTATCCAAATTATTGGTGTATGTATTGTTTCGTTAACGCTCATCCAACATGGACCATTCATTTTTTTAGTGATTGGTTTTATAACATTAGTAGCTCCAGTTACAGGTGTAGCTACTTTAGGGTTTTCTATTGCGATGGAGGAAAGTACCACTGGTAATGGTAGTGCTTCGAGTTTATTAGGGCTTGTGCAATTTTTATTTGGAGGTATTGTTACACCTTTGGTAAATGTAAAAGGGGAATATAACAGTACACCTTATCTAACAATCATTATTAGTGCAATTGTGATCCTTATTATTTTACACCTTATTAATTTTAAAGTGTTTAAAACAAAAAGATAAATAAATAGGGAGCAAAACAAAATTTAATTTGATTCTGTCTTGCTCTCTTCTTTATTATCTTTGTAACTTAATTGTATTGGATAATAAAGAATTTGCTACTTCTTTAGGACTTTCTTGGCAACCGCTTCTTAGCCAGTAAAGAATTACTCCAATTTGACCGCTAATTGTATAAGAAATAAAAAGCTCTCTATTTTGAATTAAAGTTTCATTTTCAGTTAAAATCTTATCGTAATATTTCTTGGTAATATCTAAGTAGTCCATAACTAAACTTCTATTTGGATTTGAGATAAAAATAGCGTGAAAAAAAGATTTCTTTCTATATATATATTTGAGAATAATATGGAAGAACTTAAATACTTTTTCAGGCTCTTTTTTTATATTGTGAAAATTATTAGAAAGTGCTTTTAATAATTTTTCATACTTATTTAAATGGTAACTTTGGATTGTAGACAATAAGTCGTATTTATCCTGAAAATTATCATAAAAGGTTGAACGATTAATTTTACATTTTGCACATATCATTTTAATTGAAATTTGTTCGAAAGGATAATCTTCTAGCAAATCGATCATACTTATTATAATTTTATATTTCGCTTTTAATTTCATGTATGTCACCTAAATTAAAAAGAATAACCGACAATTTTTTAAGTTTTGTTGGTGTTTTTTTTATTGATATGTCTTTATAATATATAAAGTGATTTTTAAAAGCAAATAGGAGGAAAGTTCAATGAAGAAAATGGTGTTAATCAATATCATTACTATCGTTGCTTTAGTTATTATCGGAGTAGTTGGATTTTATTTCTATCATAATGCAACTAGCTATGTAACAACTGATAATGCTAAAGTTGACGGTAATCAAATTAAAATTGCGAGTCCAGCATCTGGACAAATTAAATCTTTTGACGCAAAACAAGGCGATAAATTGAAAAAAGGTGACACAGTGGCAGAAGTAACTGCTCAAGGTCAAGATGGTCAAACTCAAGATCAAAAAATTAAAATGCCACAAGATGGTACAATTGCTAAAACTGATGGAATGGAAGGCTCTATCGCTCAAGCAGGTTCACCAATTGCTTATGCATATAATTTAGATGATTTATACATTACAGCTAATATCGATGAAAATGATTTAAGCAGCATTGAAAAAGGCGATAAAGTTGATGTAACAATCGACGGTCAAGATTCTAAAATCGATGGTAAAATTAAAGAAATCGGAAAAGCAACTGCAAATAGTTTCTCATTAATGCCATCATCAAACAGTGACGGTAACTATACTAAAGTTTCACAAGTGATTCCTGTGAAAATTTCTTTAGATTCACAACCATCTAAAAATGTTGTTCCTGGAATGAACGCTGAAGTTAAAATCCATAAAGACTAAGGAGGTCATAAAATGACAGTGACCTTCATTATTGGATATATCGTTGCAGCGGTCATTTTAGTTGGTTTAATTAATTTATTCGTGTTGAAATCACGTAATAAATCTAAGTTAAATCAATCAAAGGGACAACAAGTAAATGAAGAATCTAAGAGTCAAAATAATCCATCTAAATTTAAAATGAGTGACTTAGAACAAAATAACGATGCAAAGAATGCATCATCTTCTCAGATCAGTGAAGAGAAAAAACGTTACTTTAATAATGATCAATCTCATTATAAGGAAGATAACGATATCAATAATGATAAAAGAAAAAATCATTTTGAAGAAGAACAAGAGCAACAAGATTCATCTTCAGAACAAATTCATCCTGAGCAAAAGCAAACTTCATATTCCTTACACTACTCAGACGATGAACAACACAATGCTCATGCTGAAGATACAGTAAACCATAATGATAGAGATGTTAATAATCAACATCTTTCCAAAGATCCTATTTATGAACCTATTAATCCTGATTCCCAAGAAGGACGTGTGAACGAACGTATAAAAGACCAAACACAAGATTTTGTCTTCGGTGCAGGGATTACAAGAGGTAAAATTTTAGCTGCTATGTTGTTTGGTATGTTTATCGCAATTTTAAACCAAACATTACTTAATGTAGCTTTACCTAGAATTAATACAGAGTTCAATATTTCTGCTTCAACTGGGCAATGGTTGATGACAGGATTCATGTTAGTAAATGGTATTTTAATACCAATAAGTGCGTTTTTATTTAATAAGTATTCATATCGTAAGCTATTTTTAATAGCGCTTTTATTATTTACAATCGGCTCATTAGTTTGTGGTATTTCAACTAACTTCCCAATTATGATGGGAGGACGTGTTTTACAAGCAATTGGTGCAGGTATATTAATGCCATTAGGATCTAATGTAATTGTTACTATTTTCCCACCTGAAAAACGTGGTGTGGCAATGGGAACAATGGGTATTGCAATGATTCTTGCTCCAGCGATTGGACCAACATTATCTGGTTACATCGTCCAAAATTATCATTGGAATGTTATGTTCTATATGATGTTTATCTTAGGATTACTTGCTTTCTTATTTGGATTAGCATGGTTCAAAATTTATCAAAAAACAATCAATCCCAAAGCAGATTATCGTGGTATCGTATATAGTACAATTGGATTTGGTGCTTTATTATATGGCTTTAGTGAAGCTGGTAATAAAGGATGGGGTTCAACTGAAATCATTATAATGTTTATAATTGGTGTTGTGTTCATCATCTTATTTGCTATTCGTGAATTAACAATGAAAGCACCAATGCTTAATTTAGAAGTGCTAAAATCACCAACATACACGCTTACTACTATTATAAATATGGTAGTAATGATGAGTTTATTTGGAGGTATGATTTTATTACCATTATATCTTCAAAATTTACGTGGTTTCTCAGCATTAGATTCTGGTTTACTATTATTACCAGGTTCATTATTAATGGGTGTATTAGGACCTGTTGCTGGTAAATTACTTGATACTATTGGTCTTAAACCACTTGCTTTATTCGGTATTGCAGTGATGACTTACGGAACATATGAATTAACAAAACTGAATATGGATACTTCTTATCTTCATATTATGAGTATTTATGTAATACGTTCGCTAGGTATGGCATTTGTTATGATGCCGTTAATGACTGCAGCTATCAATGCTTTACCACCTCGCTTAATTTCTCATGGTAATGCGTTCTTAAATACGATGAGACAATTAGCTGGTTCAATTGGTACTGCAATTCTTGTTACTGTAATGACAACTCAATCTACAAATCATCTTAATGCATTTGCAACTGAATTAGATAAAACTAATCCAGTCATTCAAGATCATGTACGTGAAATGGCAGCGCAATATGGAGGTCAACAAGGCGCAGTACAAGTTATCTTGACTTATGTAAATAAATTAGCCTCAATTGAAGGTATCAATGATGCGTTTTGGATTGCTACAGCATTAAGTGTCTTAGCATTCATTTTAAGTTTATTCTTAAAAGGTAAAAAAGGTGCTGAAGCTGAACATGAGAGATTGATGAGTAAAGAAAGTAATAAATTTTAATAAATAAAAAAGGTATTGGACATATAAAACGTTCAATACCTTTTTTTATTTTATTAAATATAAAATGAGATTACATTTCTATTTGATTCTAGGATGACGATTTCTAAAGAAAAAGCTTATAAATAATAACGCTAAACTACTTGAAAGTAAAATCAGTGCATTGTGAATAGCATCTGCTTCAGTAATAATTTGATTTGGTGGTAAATCTAAGAAAAAGTGATGCAAGTTCTGAGAGATTTGCTTTCCTAACATTTGAATTGTATAACTAAAGGAAAAAGCAATCATTAACGCAACAGCGATAATGATGAAATTAATCACTTTTAAAATCGTTCTATTAAATACAATGGTTAAAATTGAAATAATCATGCTGCCAATACATAAAACGAAAAATATATTAAAGGCTAGAATAAATTTATCGATTACACCTTGTAAGTTAGCGACTTCACTAATATTAATATTGAGTGGTCCAATCTGAGTAGTTGTATTTTGAAAATTTTTAATCTCAGAGAAATCAATCGCTTGATTTGCAAGAACAAAATTTAGAATAGGTTGTTTATACATGCTATAACAAGTAATCCCTACAAGTATAAGAATGATGATATGTATAATTAAACTTATCCACGAATTTTTCTTTTTACCATAATAAGCTTGTTGGTTAACACGAGCATATGGGGGGCGGTTTGTTTGATATCTATTAGGGTTTTGCATTATTATTACTCCTTTGCCGTCATTCATTTGTTTTCTATAGTTGACTCATTTATACTGAATTTAATGTGTAATAGGCAATTATATGAACTAGATTGCTCATTTTTAATCATATAAATAGTATTATATCGTTTTTTTAGCTGTCTGTAATAAAGTTTGATTAATTTTACAAATTTATAAGGTAGGTAAAATGTTATGAAAACACGTATGGTAAATAGAATTGTTAATAAATATTTACTACATAATCGCTCAATTCAGTTTAAGAGTAAAGACGAGTTCGAATCGTTTATGGAGCGTAGAAAGGATATTAATAGAGCGAAACATAAGCAACCTCCCACTTTAAATGTGAAAGCAAATCTTGATAAATTATCTTTAGGAGATATGCAAGTGTTTAGATTTAATTTTCGTCACGAAACTAAAAAGAAAATTTTGTATATTCATGGTGGATACAACACATTACAACCTTCTCCATTCCATTGGAGATTAATGGACAAACTTGCACTTAACACTTTATATGAGGTCGTTTTACCGATATATCCTAAAGCACCAGAGTTTCATCTTAAAGATACATTTAAAGCAATTAATAATGTATATGAATCGTTATTAAGTGAAGTTAATAATGAAAACATTGTTATTATGGGTGATGGAACTGGTGGAGCACTTGCACTGAGTTATGTACAACAATTAGTAGAAAATGGCAAAACGTTACCATATAAAATATGTTTAATTTCTCCGATGCTTGATGCAACAATGACAAATCCTCAAATTACTGAAAATTTGGTTGAAAAAGATCGTTTTGTTAATATTCAAGGACTTCAAAATATAATGAATGTGTGGAGCGATAAAGAACCATTATCAAATCCTTTAATTTCTCCGATATATGGAATAAAACAAGGATTGCCACCAATTATAATGTTTGGTGGTGGTAAGGAAATTTATTATCCAGATATGCAACGTTTGGCATATGAATTGGAAACTTATAATCAATCTATACAATTTTTTGAGTATCCAAAAATGTTTCATGACTTTGCGTTATTCCCAATTCATGAATCTCATAAGGTGATTAAACAAATTAATAAGGCAATTCATGAATAATGATAAGGACTAAAGTAGAATTGAGTTAGATTTTACTTTAGTCCTATATTTTTTATATTGAATATTTATTGATTTGCAATAATAATTCACTAATAATATCATGCTGACCTTTACAATGATAATAAGTATCGAGAGATTGTGCCAACCTTAAGTTTTCTTCGGGTTCATAAGTTGTAGTATGTAATTCTATTACATTTAAAAGTTGTTGTTCAATGTCTTGAGAATATCTTTTTAGATTAGCTATTAAATCATTTTCATCCGTAGTCGTTTTAATTTCTCTATCTAATGTTTCTATCGCTTGTTTTTGTCCTTGGTAAAAACTGATATTAAATGTTCGTTGAATGAGCTCTTGACTTGGTCCATTCATAAATAATGAACGATTTTCATTTAATTCAATTAAATGTAGTTTAAGTGTATCACTAAGATCAAATAATGTGTTTTCTAAGATTTCAGAAATAGTCTCTGTCATTATGCCTCTCCTTTTTTTGGAATGCCGATTTGATGTCCTAATGATTTAGGCCAGCGCTGATCATATTGAGAATCATAGTATATTTGGATATTAGATTTATAGTGTGTGGGGAAAGAAGCAGGTCGGCGTGTTAAACGATTAATACCCATCATCATTATTTCGCTTGTTGCAGCTAAAGTTTCATCATTTTTAAATAATTCTAAAAAGAAGTGAACACGTTTTTCATCATAATCATAAATACGAACACGAACTGAAAACGATTCTTCGAAGTGTAATTCCTTTAAATAGGTTGTATGTTCTTCGACTGTAAACGTTGTATAATTAAGCGCTTCTCTTTCTTTTAATGATAAACCATTATAATGATTAAATTCACTAATAACTTCACTGAAAATTGAATTATATTCTGCATCGTGCATATGTTGGTTAAAATCAACTTGAGAAGATACTACGCTTTTATGAATAATAAATGGATAGTTCATAATATTTTATCCTTTCTTTGAAATTTTATAAAAATACTTTACTAACACAAAATAACACATACACAATATTTAATTCATGGTAGAATGATAACCGTATGGTTAAATAGGAGGAAACAGAAAGATGACCATGACAATTCGATATCAAACTAAGAACGAACCACTAACTCAAGTTGAACAGATCAGTGATGTGCCTAATGATGCTACTATTGTGTGGTTGGATTTTGAAGAGGCAACATCCGAAGAAAATGATTTTTTGATTGAAAACTATAATTTTAACTATTTAGAATTAGAAGATGCTATTAAAGGGGTACCACGAGTTAAATATAAATCTTATGATGATTACCAATACATGGTATTTCATAGTATGCATAAAGATAATTTTACTCCTATAGCATTGAACGTATTTCTAGACGGAAAAACATTAATTACTTATCATCAACATCATTTTGAATCGTTAATGGAAGTTGTCAAGATGAATGCTCGTAAACATGATCCAGATTTAGATTGTGCTGATATCGTTATACATATCCTTGATATGATGGTAGATAAATATTTTGATTTTGTTTATGCCATTGAAGATGAGGTATACAGCTTTGAAGATGCGCATGTAGATGATACACATAGTAAAAAAGTAATGGATAATGTCTTTCAATTACGTTCTAATCTTATAAAAATAAAACGTGTATTATTCCCAATGCAAGAACTTGTGAATACAATTAAGACTGAAGGTAACTTAATTGTAGATTATAAACATTCAATGTATATTCAACATATTGATGATCATATTATTAAACAAAATAATATTATTAGAACCTCTCAAGAAATGACAAATGAAATTCGAGAAAATTTTGAATCTTATTCTTCTTTTAGAATGAATAGTATTATGCAAGTATTGACACTCGTGTCAGTTATATTTTCTCCTTTAACATTTATAGTAGGCGTATATGGAATGAACTTTGAATATATGCCAGAGTTAAAATGGCACTATGGTTATTTTATTTGTTTAACTATAATGTTACTCATTTCAATTGCATTAATTCTCTTTTTTAAAAAGAAAAAGTGGTTTTAATATAGAACATAGTTTAAGGAAAGTAGGTTGTTACATGAGAGATATCCAAAGAGAGCAAAGAAAAAATGAACATGTAGAAATTGCAATGGCACAACAAGATGTCCCTCAATCAGATTTTGACCGTATGAGGTTTGTACATCATTCAATTCCAAATATCAATGTGAATCAAGTGGATTTAACGAGTCATACTTCAAATTTTGATATGACATTTCCCTTGTACATTAATGCAATGACAGGTGGAAGTGATTGGACTAAGACAATTAATGAAAAGTTAGCAGTCGTTGCTAGAGAAACAGGCTTAGCTATGGCTGTAGGATCTACGCATGCAGCTTTAAGAAATCCTAAGATGGCTGAATCATTCAGCATTGTACGTAAAACAAACCCTGGGGGCATTATATTTAGTAATGTAGGGGCAGATGTACCAGTAGATAAAGCTGTTAAAGCAGTTAAATTATTAGACGCACAAGCTTTACAAGTACATGTGAATGCACCACAAGAATTAGTGATGCCAGAAGGGAATAGAGAATTCTCGACATGGTTAGAAAATGTGGAGGCAATTGTTCAACGCGTAAGTGTACCTGTTATCATTAAAGAAGTAGGATTTGGCATGAGTAAAGAATTACTACAATCTTTAGTAAATATAGGCGTAACGTATGTAGATGTGAGTGGAAAGGGTGGCACTAATTTTGTCACAATAGAAAATGAGCGTCGTTCAAATAAAGACATGGATTACCTTTCAAATTGGGGCCAATCGACTGTAGAATCATTACTTGAAAGTATAAGTTATCAAAATAAACTAAATGTATTTGCAAGTGGTGGATTACGAACACCTTTAGATGCAATTAAAAGTTTAGCTTTAGGTGCAAAAGCTGTTGGCATGTCACGTCCATTTTTAAATCAAGTTGAACATGCTGGTATTACTAGTACCATTGAATATGTAGAATCATTTATAGACCATATGAAATCTATTATGACAATGCTAGATGCTAAAGATATTAATGATTTAAAACAAAGTAAAATTGTTTTTGATAGTAAGTTAATGTCTTGGATAGAGCAAAGACATTTAAAAGTTGAACGTGGATAATATTAATCGCTTTTGAAGAAGGACGACCTTTTCAAAAGCGATTTTTTATTGAATGAGGTGTTACTTCCATGTTTCTTCTGGTAATAGACAATCGGATTTTCTCATTCTAGAGACATATGGATTTCCTTTAACAGTATATCTTAAGTGTTTTTCTGTCCATTCACCTTTATTTGGGATACCTATACGTGCACTTTCTTCAATCTCTCTAGGAAATTTTCTATTCTTTACATCAATAGATAAACGACATTGATTAATTGTTGAACCATCTATTGCTCTAGGAATATTAAATGCTTTAGTCCACTTTCCCGGACCATTTGTAAGTTCGAAACCAGATTTATTTCGGTTGATTTTCATACCTTCGATACCATCATCAGGTTCAACTGCACGTATTAAGACACCTTCTGGAATACCTTCTTCACGTGTTACTAAATTAATAAGTAAATGCGTATGCATAACATGGCCATATATGGTTCCGCCACGTTCATATAAAGAAGTGACTTTAGGCGTTTGTTTCCCACCAAATCCATGTGCTGCTTTATCTTTAAAACCTAAATAAGCTTCTGTTTCGACGATATAGCCACTATAAGTTTGTGTATGATCTTGATAACTAATTTTAACGCCTAATAAAGATTTAGCCGTTTCAATTGTTGGTTTATTTACAAAGTCCAATATAAATACCTCTTTCTTTAAATGAATCATTTGGATGCTTGTTTAAACTTTTTAATAATTTTATTATAGTGGAAAATGATAGAGTTAGAAAATATTAAATGCATTGATAGAGAATCAAAAAACATCTAATAGATAACGTTTACATTTTTAAATTTATATAAAACCTATGGAATATTAATTAAAAAAGTGTAACAATAAGTATTGATGATAAAGTCAAAGTTTAAAAGTAATAGATGAAATTTAAAGCAGTTTGCTACAATGAAACTAACTTTTCAAAAGTTGGTGAATAAACAAATGATATATTCAATTTTTATTTTTGTATTATCAGGTCTCTGTGAAATTGGTGGAGGCTATCTAATTTGGTTGTGGTTAAGGGAAGGGCAATCAAGTTGGTTAGGATGTATTGGTGGACTAGTACTTGTCTTATATGGTGTGATTGCTACATTTCAAGTGTTTCCAACCTTTGGACGTGTCTATGCAGCATATGGTGGAGTGTTTATTATAATGAGTATCATATGGTCATTTGTATTTGATAAACAAATTCCAGATAAGTATGATGTCTTAGGTGCTGTTGTATGCATTATTGGCGTATTAATAATGATTTTACCAAATAGAGCCTGATCAAGCGTGTTGAGAGGGAGACGTAAGTAATGATAGTTGAAGTAGAGAATCAAAATCATGGTATAGATTTAATTAAAATAGATAATGACGATACGTATATTGTATTTACAAACTATGGAGCAAGAATTGTTTGTTGGAAATATCATGATAATAATATTGTGTTAGGTAATAAGGTAGAAGCGGATGAATTTTACCCCGAAAATCCATATAAATTTGGAGCTACTATTGGTCGATATGCAGGACGTATTGAAAATGCTTCTTTTAATTTAAACAACAAATATTATCAATTGGAAGCAAATGAAATGACTAATCAACTTCACGGTGGTAGTAATGGTTTAGACAGACGATTGTTTGATTATGAAATACAAAATAATATAACAAATATTAAAGTTATATTTAAACTTCAGATACAATCAAAAGAGGATGGTTATCCTGGAGATATGATGATTAAGGTTATACATACATATGATGTTGAACATCGCTGGACGATTGAATATAAAGCAACATCAAATGAAGATACATTATTCAATCCTACAAATCATGTGTACTTTAATCTAAATAGAGATAATAATGTCATTGATAATCACTCTATAATAAGTGAACAATTAAAAATGTATCCTATTGATCAGAATCATCTTATTTCCAGTCAACAACCTATTGATTTATTAGAACGATTTAATCATCGTCCTATTCAATTTCAAGATATTTTTAATTCTGAAGATAAACAAATTAAAGAACAAATACATTTTAATAAAGGACTCGATCATCCATTTGATATTGGTCATCATCGTCTTATCGTTGAAAATAACGAGTTTGCGTTAGATGTAGAAACAACAATGACTAATATAGTGATTTTTACTTTTAACGATACATCAGAATGGAAGAGTGAGTTTAATATTTATAAACCTCATTCAGGTGTAGCGCTAGAAACACAATACTTACCTAATGATATTAATAATGAGGGTAATAAAGCTAAATCAATTCTAAAAGCTAATGTTCCATTTTATGCGAAGACAATATATCATATTTCAGAAAAATAACTTTATTTTTATTCAGAAACATACCACTATGACATTAAGTGATAGAGGTATGTTTTTATTTATTCATTGCTTTTTCTTTTAATAATTTCAATTTTTCAATACGTTTAGGAGATAAGTAAGGATTATTAATAGCTTGATTTAAACGGTCTATATTTTCGCGGTCATTATAATAAATATCATTCAAATTTTGAACAGATAAGCGTGTAGGAGATTCGGCAGTTTTAAGGAGTAATAAATGATCTTGTTGCTGCACATAACCTTCTTTTAAAACACGCATATAAAATCCTGTTTTACCGGAGGATGACATCCGCTTAACTAAATGTTTAATACCATACTTTCTTTGAATCTTCCAGCAAGGTTCTCGTATTTCAGAAACTTCTACAATTGCCTCTCCTAATTGATATTGATTTCCAAAATACACATCATTTTCATCAAGGTCAACGAGAGTTAAATTTTCACCAAACATTGCATAATCAGGTAGTATATTAATATCATTTTTATACATTGCATAATTTTCCTTACTAAAACAACAAACAGCTTTGTGTGGACCACCATGGTCTTTATAAGCTTGTTCATCCTCACTGAACCCTGTATAAGATAACCACATTTTTCCAGAAAACATTGTTTTATTTAAAGCAGAATGCATTGGACGTTTTTGATCATAGTTTAAAGTTTCAATTTTACCAGTTGAAATAGCATATACCGGAATCATGTTATGCTCTCCTTTTTTATAATATCTGTTATTTTACTATATTTTTAAAAAGTATAAAAATTTTTTTGATAAATTAAATGAATGTAAAATAGACCTAGGTATTTTAAAAAGGCTAGTGTAAAATAATAAATGAGTATATGAAAAGGAGTTATAGTACCGATGAAGGATGCGAAAGAACTCAAATTAATGACGACAGATGATGCAGTGGCTCAAATTCAAGATAATATGATTCTTGGAATTGGAACAGGAAGTACAATTGAACTATTGATCCCTAAGATTGCAGAGCGTATTCAACAAGATAATTTAAATGTTACAGGTGTATGTACATCTAATAAAAGTGAATTTCTTGCTAAACAATATAATATTAATGTGGTTGATATTAATGATATTACTTATATAAATTTAGCTATTGATGGTGCAGATGAAATTGATTCAGATTTAAACCTTATTAAAGGAGGCGGAGGTGCCTTATTCAGAGAGAAAGTCATTGATGAAATGGCAAGAAAATTTATCGTTTTAGCAGACGAAAGTAAAATGGTAAATTACTTAGGTGAAACCTTCAAATTACCTATTGAAGTTGATAAATTTAACTGGTTACTTGTATCTAAAAAAATTGAAGCATATCATGATATCTCAGTCGAACGAAGAATGAATGAGGATATACCATTTATTACAGATAATGGAAATTATATTTTAGACTGTGAATTAAAAAGTAAGATAGATCCTTATCAATTACATGAATTTTTAATTCATCTCACAGGTGTGCTAGAAACAGGTTATTTTTTAGATATAACAACACAAGCGATTATTGGCACTCAAGAAGGAATTAAAGTAATTAATAAAAAGTAAAAAAGAGAGGAACATTTTTAAGTTCCTCTCTTTTTATTTATTAGATTTATTGATATTATTGATTTCTTCTTTTACATCATCCACTACAGATGAGCGTCTATCTTCTGCATATTTAGAAGATGATTTTAAATGATGATCACCGTCTTGGACTTCAGATTCATTAGTCTGTGTATGAGTCACATTATTTTCTTGTAACGATTGATGTAACGTTTCTTTTTTGTCCAATTCACTATTAGATGTCTTATTTGAATCATCTGTGTCATCATTTACATGGTCTAAATAATTATTAGGTTCTACTTCATCTAATGATTGGTTTGTTGTTTTATATAAGATAAAGCGAATGACTAAACTTAAAAGAATGAAAATAATACCAACAATTGTAGTACTTAAAGCAATGACTTTCATAGAGAATAAGTCACCAGTTTCTTCGCTAAATAAGAATACTTGAGCAAATGTCATTGCAGCATGGAATAGCATTGCAATATAAATCGTACGACCTTTAGTTGCTCTGATTAATTCACCCACAATCATTGAAAACATAAATGTATATAAGAAGTGATAACCTGCATATTGCATTCCATATGTCGTGTTAATAGTCCAAATAGAATACATTAAACCTACAATGATTGAAGCAAAAAATGTATTGACTTTACTTTCAACAATATTTTGTAAATATGAACGGAATCCAAATTCAGCAAAGAAAGCCATGAAAATATGACCAATAATAATTGTAAATACAGATACTGATAAATCATTGGCTTGTAATAAAATAAAACTATCAGCAAATCTATTGAAACTCATCATTCCAATAATAAAAATAATGAGCGGTAAAATTAACGCAAGTATTATACGTTCAATAACTCTAATATCAATAGAGAAATTCAAACCAGCTAGTTGAGTACGCTTATTTTTAAATGCAATAATACAAATTATTGCAGCAATAAATGGCGCTAAATTATTAATACTAAACACAAAACGTTTAATACCAATAGATGCTTGAAAGTCTCGCAGGATTAAAGACAATGCCATTGTAACAACGAAAAATACAAAAATTGTTAAAGCCCATTGAAATCCTGAAATACGTTTCGTCTTCATGTATGTAACCTCCATTAGGGTAACCATATATATATTCTTTCCTTAATATTATACATATTACAAGGGGATAAATAAATTGTCCATTTTAAATATCATTAAAATGTAATAGTATTGAATTATTTTTAAATTTTTGAAACTAATATTTAATGTCTGAATCATAAATTAAAGGGTGAATAATTTAATAAAAATGGGTATTGATTGTATAAAATATGTTATATGATTAAGGTAACCTTAAATAATTAGGAGGCATCTATTATTATGTACAGTAAAAGCAATCCAAAACTATGGAAAGGAAGAGTAGATAGTCAAAATGATCCTAAGCAGTTTAAGCATTTTCAGACCGTCACATTTGCTAATTTAGAAAATATAGACAATCGTTTTGATAAAGTTGGTGTAGGTTTGTTAGGCTATGCCGTTGATAAAGGGATTGAACTGAATGAAGGAAGAATGGGTGCTAAAAAAGGACCAGATGAAATAAAAAAAGCTTTTGCCCAATTACCGGATTTAAGTGAATGTGAATCTCTTGTTGATTATGGAAATGTAGAATATACAAAAGGTTCTCTAAGTGAAGTTCAAGAAGAAATGGGACATTTGGCTGCTCGAGTTATTCAACAGCATCACCAATCTTTTTTTGTTGGTGGAGGACATGATATCGCATATGCACAATATCTAGCAACGAGACACACTTATCCTGATGCTTCTATTGGCATTATTAATATCGATTCACATTTCGAGACGCGTGCTGATGTACAATCTAATTCTGGTACAATGTTCAGACAAATTTTAGAAAAAGATGATAATGTTGATTACTTAGTTTTAGGCTTGTCTCAAGGTAGAAATACACGTTCTCTATATGAATATGCTGAAGAAAAAGGAATTATCTATGTATATGCAGATGAAATTTTAAATGATTTGTCTCCAACCATTAAAGATAAAATTGAACGATTTATTCATCAGCATGAAACGATTATGTTTACAATTAGTATGGACGCCATCGATAGTGCATTTGCGCCTGGAGTAAGTGAACCTACTGTACTCGGATTGAATCCTCATTCTGTATTTGATATAGGTAAACGCGTCATATTAAGTGGAAAGACGTCTTCTATTAGTATTGCCGAAGTCAATCCAAATTATGATATTGATCATCGTACTGCTCAACTTGCAGCGAATTTTATTCACCATTTTATTGAGTAGTTATTTTAAAAATTGAAATGAACTTTTAAATAAGAGTAGTCCACATTCTAAGTAATGGGTATCTACTCTTATTTAGTTATAAGAAAAGTTTGATAATTATGATACTATAGACTATACAACATTTTATTGGACTTAGAGGAAGGGAAGTGACATTGATGACAAGTTTTAACGATGTTGTAAAATGGAGACGTATGTTTCATCAATATCCTGAGTTATCAAAATACGAATATAAAACGACGCAACGTATAAAAGATATATTAACTTCATACAATATTAAAATGATTGACATTCCAATGGAAACGGGTCTAGTAGCAGAAATAGGACAAGGAGAAAAGTGTATCGCGGTTCGTACTGATATTGATGCGTTACCTATTCAGGAGCAAGTTAGTCAAGATTTTACTTCTACTAATGATGGAGTGATGCATGCTTGTGGACATGATATTCACATGGCTAGTATCTTAGCTATTGCTACCAAGTTAAAAGAAGAAGAAGAACAATTAAATGGAAGAGTAAGGTTTTTATTTCAACCAGCCGAAGAACTTGGATATGGAGCTAAAGTCATGGCTAAAACCAATGCACTAGATGATGTACAAGCGATTATTGGATTTCACAATTATCCAACATTAGATATTGGAGAATTTGCCATTAAATCAGGTCCTATTACTTCTGCTGTAGATCGTTTTGAATTTAAAATTCATGGCAAAGGAGCTCATGCTGCCAAGCCAGAGCAAGGCAATGACCCTGTAATGGCGTTAGGGCAATTAATTACAAGTTTGCAAACAATTATTAGTCGTAATTTATCTGCCTTTGATAGTGCTGTCATTACAATAGGAGAAGTGTCTTCAGGTAATACTTGGAATGTTATAGCAGATAATGCTTATGTTCAAGGTACGGTACGTTCATTCAAACCTGACGTACAAGATTATATTGAACAACGTATGCATGACATTGCTAAAGGATTAGAACAATTATTTAATATAGAGATTGAATTAATTTATACACGTTTACCAGGCGCAGTTATTAATGACGTAGAGCTTACCAAACATGCTAAAGAAGCGGCAAAAAAAGTAGGATACACAGTAATTGATTTAGAACATCCGTATACAATTGGAGAAGATTTTTCTGGTTTATTAGAGCATCATCCAGGGGTATTTGCATTTATTGGATCGAATAGCGAATATGATTTACATCATCCAAAATACAATCCAGATGAACGTATTTTAGAAAAAATACCTGATTATTTTATAGAACTGATTTATCAATTATTAGCATAATATTTATTAGAAAATTTTTGGAATTATGATTTAATTACTATTTAATGTGGTAAACCAGTATTGAGTGATTAAATAGGAGATGATTTTAATGGGTGCACAAGATCCAAGAACTAAATTTAAAGATTCTGATTATAAAAAACAAGAACAAGAAACACCAGGTTATCAATATAAAATGTCACCTAAACCAGATTGTGGTGAAGAATCATATGAAGGTCATGGTCGTTTACAAGATTATAAAATGCTTGTAACTGGTGGCGATTCAGGTATTGGACGTGCAGCAGCAATTGCTTATGCTAAAGAAGGTGCTGATGTAGTTCTTAACTACTTACCAAGTGAAGAACAAGATGCACAAGAAGTTAAAAAAGTCATCGAAAAAGCTGGAAGAAAAGCAGTGCTTATCCCTGGAGATGTGAGAAATGAGCAGTTTAACTATGATTTAGTAAAACAAGCTTATAATGAATTAGGTGGCTTAGACAACATTACTCTTGTTGCAGGTCATCAACAGTATCATGATGATATTCATGGATTTACAACTGAACAATTTGCTGAAACATTTGAAACAAATGTCTATCCAATTTTTTGGACTGCTCAAGCAGCAACTAAATATTTAAAACCAGGTGCTTCAATTACAACGACATCTTCAGTGCAAGGGTATAAACCTGCTGCAATTTTACATGATTATGCCGCTTCTAAAGCAGCAATTATTTCATTAACAAAAAGTCTTTCTGAAGAATTTGGAGATAAAGGTATTAGAGTGAATAGTGTAGCGCCAGGACCATTTTGGTCACCTTTACAAATCAGTGGTGGACAACCTCAATCAGCAATACCAGAATTTGGCCAAGCTACTCCACTAGGTCGTGCAGGTCAACCTGTTGAATGTGTGGGACCATATGTATTATTTGCTTCAGAAGATGGTAGTTATTTAACTGGTCAAGTTCATAGCGTTACTGGTGGTATTCAAATCGACTAATTTAGTAAAATGTTAAGTATACTGGCGAGAGATTTTTAGAAATCTCTCGCTTTTTATTTTATAAAGGAGAATTAAAAATGAAAGAGATTAATCCAAATCAATTATCAGACATTCAAAATTATAAATTATTAAGTGGTTCAGTTATCCCTAGACCTATTGCGTTTGTAACATCGGAAGATGAAAAAGGTAATTTAAACGGTGCGCCATTTAGCTTTTTCAATGTAGTGAATAATAAACCACCTATGATAGCAATTGCAGCACAAAGAAGTAATGGTAAGCGTAAAGATACAGCTATAAATATTGAAAAAACAAAAGAATTTGTTGTGCACATTACAGATGAATTCAATATTGAAGATATCAATGAGACGGCTGCACCTTTAAAATACGAAGACAATGAATTAGAACGTACATCATTGACTCTTATCAGTTCATCTATGATAAAGACGCCTGCTGTGAAAGAATCTAATATTCGTTTTGAATGTAAATTAGATCAAATGATTCAATTAGGTACTAAAAATGATGGTGCTGATTTAATTATAGGAGACGTTGTTATGTATCATATAAGTGAAGATGTCTATTTTGAGGATAGTAAAATTGATTCTAATCAGCTTAAACCGGTAGCACGTTTAGCGGGAAATAATTATTCTAAACTCGGAGACACATTTACAATTGAACGTCCAGAATCATAATAATATGAATTTTACATGTAATTGTATTGACGATGATACATGAATCTTGTACCTTTAAATATAAATTCAATTAGTATTAATGAAAGTAGGTTAAATATGGGAGAAGGTAATAAAGGGCATGCATGGGCACTACTACCTCTTGTGCTATTTATTGCATTATTTTTAGGAATAGGAATCGCTACTGGAGATTTTAGTAATATGCCTTTAAATGTTGCGATAACGATTACTGTGATTGTAGCATTAATGATGAATAGAAAAGAAAAATTTTCAAAAAAGATTGAAATATTTACCCAAGGAGCAGGGCATTCAAATATTGTCCTAATGGTTTTCATCTTTATCTTAGCAGGTGCATTTTCAACTACTGCTGAAAAAATGGGTGGTGTTACGTCTACAGTTAATTTAGGACTATCACTCATACCACAAAATTTTATTATTGTAGGATTGTTTATAATTTGTATGTTTGTCTCTATCTCTATGGGAACCTCAGTTGGAACGATCGCAGCACTTGCACCTGTAGGATTTGGATTTTCTCAGGCAACTGATATTTCAGCTATGTTAGCGATGGGAACAGTAGTAGGCGGTGCGATGTTTGGTGATAATTTATCAATGATATCAGATACCACAATAGCAGCAGTACGTACTCAAAAAACAAAAATGAGCGATAAGTTTAAAGTTAATTTTTGGATTGTTTTACCAGGTGCAATTCTAACAATTATCATTTTATTTTTCTTAACAAATGGTGTACATGTTGATCATTCTAAGCAATATGATTATAACTTAGTGAAAGTCATTCCTTATATTTTAGTGCTTGTTTTAGCCGTCATTGGTGTGAATGTTATCGTAGTTTTAATTAGTGGTACTATACTTTCTGGAATCATTGGTCTTATTGATGGTTCTTTCAATTGGAAAGGTTTATTAACTGCTATATCAAAAGGAATTATTGGAATGGAAGATATTGCAATTATAGCTTTACTTATTGGTGGGCTTGTTGGTCTTATTCAACATAATGGCGGTGTAGAATGGTTGCTTAATTTTGTGAAATCGAAAGTGAAATCGAAACGTGGTGCTGAATTTGGTATCGCTAGTCTTGTGAGTGTAGCGGATATCGCTACAGCAAATAACACAATTTCAATTATTATGTCAGGACCATTGGCTAAAAATATTGCCGACGAGTATGAAGTAGATCCTCGTAAATCAGCAAGTCTTCTTGATATTTTTGCTGGATGTTTTCAAGGTCTGTTACCCTATAGCCCTCAACTTATTGCAGCAGCGGGTGTCGCTGGAATATCTCCTTTTAGTATGATGCCATATTGTATTTATTCAATTTTATTAGGCATTTGTGGAATTCTAGCAATTGTATTTAGATTTCCACGTCTTAAGACGAAATAAATGATATATAACAAGTTAAAATCATCTAAATTTATATTTTTTTAATTTCTGATAGTTGAAATTTTGGTAGTATTTATAAATGCGTTAAAATATAACTAAGAGTGAAAGTAGGTGAGATGAGTGGCAAAATATAATGTAGAAAATGAACAAGTTGAGATTCATATTGAGCGTTTATTTAAATATTCTCCAGAATTTGTTTATAGTGCTTGGACAGATATAAACTTATTAAAGCAATGGTTTATGACCTCCCAACGAACAAATAAGTTATTTGATGCAGATATTCATGAAGGTGGACAATATCGTATAGTAGATGCTCGTAATGGTAAACAAAATGTAATTCAAGGTAAATATGAAGAATTAGTATCCGATGAATATATCAAAATGACTATTGGAATGCCAGAATTAAGCGATAGTCAAGATGTTATTGAAGTAGAATTTGAAGAGCGTGAATCAGGCGGTACGCAAATGTTCTTTTACTATCAATCTATAGTAGAAAAAGAACGTCGTTTAACGGCTTTAGAATATAAACATAAAAAGAAAGAATATCATGATTCTACTGCACATGGTTTAGAATTAATGTTTGATCGAATGAATGAAGTTTTAGATCAATATGTAGAGGACAATGATATGTTACTTTAATTAAAATGAAAAGACCTATTGAGTAAGAGTAAGTTATTACTTAATAGGTCTTTTTATTTATTATAATTCACCGTTTTCTTTTCGCTCATTATATTTTCTTAGTAACGTTTCAAAGAAGATATGATAATTAATAAAGCTAGAATAATCTATATCATTGTATAAATAAAATGTATGACTAGAAACGTAAACATTATAATTTGCCTTTTGTGCTAATGTATTGTCTTTCATGGTTGTAACAGAAATAAAATAACGTTGGCGCAATTGAAGTAAATTAGTAATCTCAGTTAATTGGTGAGTTTCTCCAGATAAAGAAATCACAAAAAATAAGTCATCTTCATTAGAGTAGTTAAGTACCATTTTAATCTCATGTTCATCATGCAATACAATTACATTTTTATGCATAGTTAATAAGATACGTTGTGCCTCTTCAGCTACATTTTTCTGAGCTCGTCCAGTACCATATAAGTATACATTGGTAGCTTTATCAATTTTTTCAGTAATAAGGTTAAAATTTACCCTTTCTAGGTAAGTAAATGTTGTTTCAATTTCTTGTTTAAATTGTTTGATTGAATCGGTAGGAACTTCATGTAAAGATTGACTTTCAAATTTTAAATAAGATTTAAAATCACTATAGCCATCAAAGCCTAATTTACGGGTGAAACGATGAATCGTTGCGTTTGATGCATGTGTATATTGTGATAGTTCTTGTATTTTTAAAGTTTTACATTGTTCTATATGTGTATTAACAAAATGAGCTATATGAAGGTCATTGTCATTTAATTTATCAAAGTTAGCATTAACTCTCTCATCTAATAACATATAAACACCTCAAGTTATAATATTGAAAATTTTTTCATCTATAGAAAATATAAACTGATTATACAAAAATATTTCAAAATGAGTCAATGCTATTGTATATATGAAAGCGTTTACTATAATAGAATTAAGATATTAAGAAAGCGCTTAAAAAAGTGCAATATCATATGATTAATGATGATATTTAGATTTGGGGGGCAGCATATGAACGCAATAAAACGTTTTGGGAGCGCAATGATAGTTCCAGTATTAATGTTTGCATTCTTCGGGATTATATTGGGGTTTGCAACACTATTTAAAAACCCAACGATAATGGGTGGTTTGGCAGATAGTCACACATTTTGGTTTAAATTTTGGTCAGTCATTGAATCTGGTGGTTGGGTTATCTTTAATCACATGGAAATTGTATTTGTAGTAGGGTTACCCATTTCACTTGCTAAAAAAGCACCAGGTCACGCAGCATTAGCAGCTTTAATGGGTTACTTAATGTTTAATACATTTATCAATGCCATTTTAACGCAATGGCCACATACGTTTGGTGCAAACTTACAAAAGGGTGTTGAAAATGTTACAGGTTTAAAAGCAATTGCAGGTATTCCAACATTAGATACTAATATTTTAGGTGGTATCATTATTTCAGCTATTGTAACTTGGATACATAATAGATATTACAGTAAGAAATTACCTGAAATGCTTGGTGTTTTCCAAGGTTTAACATTTGTAGTCACTATTTCATTCTTTGTTATGTTACTAGTAGCAGCCATTACATGTGTAGTGTGGCCAACGATTCAAAGCGGAATTGAATCATTACAACACTTCATTATTGCTTCTGGTTATATAGGCGTATGGTTATACCATTTCTTAGAACGTGTATTAATACCTACTGGACTTCACCATTTTGTTTATGCACCAATTGAAGTAGGTCCAGTTGTAGCAAAAGATGGTTTAAAAGCAGAATGGTTTAGACATTTAAATCAATTTGCCGAAAGTAGCAAACCATTAAAAGATCAATTCCATTATGGTTTCATGCTTCAAGGTAATGGTAAAGTATTTGGCGCAATTGGTATTGCTTTAGCAATGTATTCTACAACACCTAAAGAAAATCGTAAAAAAGTAGCTGCATTATTGATACCTGCTACATTAACTGCTGTTGTAGTTGGTATTACAGAACCATTAGAATTTACATTTTTATTTATTGCACCATTCTTATTTGTTATTCATGCATTATTAGCTGCAACAATGGATACAATCATGTATGGTTTTGGGGTAGTTGGTAATATGGGTGGAGGACTGCTTGACTTTATTGCAACAAACTGGATTCCACTTGGACAAAATCACTGGATGACTTATGTAGCTCAAGTTATTATTGGTTTAATTTTTTCAGCAATTTACTTCTTTGTATTTAGATATCTTATTTTAAAATTTGATATTCCATTACCAGGACGTCGTGCTGAAGAAGAAGTGAAACTATTTTCTAAAAAAGATTATAAAGAGAAAAAAGGAGAAGATAGTACAGACACTTCAGGTTTTAAGCCTAGTAATGAATATGAAGAAAAAGCATATTATTATTTAGAAGGTTTAGGTGGAAAAGAAAATATTAAAGATGTGACAAATTGTACAACACGTTTACGCTTAACTGTTAATGACGAATCAAAAGTAGAAGATACTGCATATTTTACACATCAACAAATGGCACATGGACTTGTAAAAAGTGGTAAGAATGTACAAGTAGTTGTAGGAATGACCGTACCACAAGTACGAGAAGCATTCGAACACTTAGTGTTTGATGAAAATGATAAAAAATAAGATACCAAAAGGGTCGAAACATTTTGTTTCGACCCTTTAACTACTCTAAGAAATACGTGCATTATGTAATGCGCGAGTTTTATATGTGGCTGATAAAATATCAATATTTCGACAAGCAATAAACTGAATGAGTTTCGAGAATATTTCTGGTTTACAACATACGCTAGCATAATTATTGTTTAATGTATAAGTTAAATCATATTGATTAGAGAAATATGTCATTATATCAATAACTTTATCTTTAATAAAAGCATCTTGTAATCCATCTATACATAAATTAAAGCGTTTAGAAGAAGAATAATGTTGTCCAGAATCTAATAAGATGTGTGTATTTCTAGAAGAGAGAATTTGGTAAATAGAAATTTGGTAAAAACTTAAAAAACTAATGAAATAGGGTAATTGTTGTTTAGGTAAGCTAATTTCAAGGGCTGGAGTATTGTTATATTTAATAATGTTGTATTGAAATGATTCGCAAAATTGAACATTTCTGCAAATTTTCATTAATTGTCTTTTAGTCGATCTTGATTGCAAACCTACAATATTTAGAATGTAAGTTTCAAATTTATCTATCCACATGCAAGAACCTCCCAATTCTTAATAATATGTAGTCTTCATGTCATTATCATTCTTAAAATAAAACACGTCGTTCCCATATACAGTCTGATTGTATCACTCTTTATTATGATTATCACTACGACTTTTGAATGAATTTTAATTTAATATTTTTGTAATACATTCGTAACTCTATTTAAAAAAGAAAAAATAAAAATATACATATTTTTAAATATTCTGAAAATTTATTGTTTTACTTTTTCTCCTGTGATACTCTTATTTCATTATTTAAAATAAGAGGGTGACGTCATGTTAAGTAAAGTAAGTGAATTTGCAACTAAGACATTTTTATTGTGGATGTTTATTGCTGCTATTATAGGTTTTATATTTCCAACTCAACTAGCGACGATTGGTCAATTCGTCCCATGGCTATTAGGAATTGTGATGTTAGGCATGGGAATGACAATTAAACCTAGTGATTTTAAATTGGTTTTTAAAGAGCCGAGGTCTGTTATTATCGGAGTGATCTTACAATTCACTATTATGCCTATCTTGGCCTATACTATTGCGAAAATATTTCATTTACCAGCTGAGTTAGCAATTGGAGTGATTTTAGTTGGATGTTGTCCTGGCGGAACATCAAGTAATGTCATGAGTTATCTAGCTAATGCTAATGTTGCGTTATCTGTAGCGATTACAAGTGTATCTACTTTATTAGCACCATTTGTAACACCTGCTTTAATTTATTTATTTGCTCATGAGTGGTTACATGTATCATTTTTAAGTATGCTATGGTCGGTCATTCAAGTTGTTTTATTACCAATAATCATAGGATTCATTCTACAACTTGCTTCCAAAAAAGTAACTCGAGAGGCTACTAAAATTTTACCAATTATTTCTGTAGTAGCGATTTCATTGATTTTAGCGGCTGTTGTTGGAGGGAGTAAATCACAAATTCTTAAAACTGGATTACTTATTTTTATTGTAGTCATTTTACATAATGCAGTGGGCTATTTATTAGGTTATGTTTTAGCACATGTATTCAAACTTGATAGAAGAGACAAAAAGGCGGTTTCTATTGAAGTTGGAATGCAAAATTCAGGTTTAGCTGTGTCTTTGGCAACTGTACATTTTAATCCACTAGCAGCAGTGCCAGGAGCCGTATTCAGTTTTGTTCATAATATTTCTGGACCTATTCTTGCCAAATATTGGTCTAAACGTTAATGTAATATGTTAAACTTACCTATAATATTAAGTTTAAAGGAGAAATATCATGTATAAAGCAATAGTATTCGATTTTGATGGTACAATTGTCGATACTGAACAACACTTGTTTAATATTATTAATAAGCATCTAATTAGTCATAATGCAACACCAATTACACTCGATTTTTACCGTGAAAATATTGGTGGAGAAGCAAAGGATTTACACGAATATTTGGAACAGACGATTGGAAATGATAATAAAGAAACTATTTATAAAGAACATCATCAAACAAGCAATCAATTAGAAATTAATCCTACGATTAAACAATTGATGAAATACTTAAAGCAACGTCATATTCCTATGGCAATTGCGACAAGTAGTTATAAAAAGGATATTTTTCCAGTATTTAAGAGTTTAGGTTTAGATGAATATATAAATATTATTGTTGGGAGAGAAAGTGTAGAATATGTAAAACCAGAGCCAGAACTTTATTTGACTGCGGTTCAGCAGCTTAATTATTCTCCAACGCATTGTTTAGCTATTGAAGACTCTGTAAATGGTGCTACAGCTGCTTTTCGCGCTGGATTAGATGTTATAGTAAATACAAATTATATGACTCAAACACAAGATTTCTCAACTATTCCATATATTGGTAAAGATTTAAATAACGAAGAAATTATAAATCGTTTTTTTGAAAAGGGTCATGTGTGAATGAAATGTCGTGGCAATTAATTATCTTCTTTTTAGCTGGACCCATTATTATTGGAATAGGAAATCTTGTTTTAGGTCCAATATTTAATAAACGTATTCCTTTTAGAGTTCGTATACGTTCATTCATGTTAGGATCAATGATATATCTTATACTTGCTTTTATAGCGTATTTCTTTTTGTTACAAGGCAAATTATAAAGTGATCGACCAATATAACAGTAAAAAGGAACCTTTTTCTAAGGTTCCTTTTTTATTAAATAATTATTTTTAGAATAATTGTAAAGACTAATAAAACAATTAAAATCGCATCAATACCTACCATTACGGTAAATCTAGTGCTTTTAGATCCTTGAGATTTAGCTTGTTTCATTGCATTATAATTTGGTATGAGACTTAAAAATAATAAAACAATAATTAATATTATACCGATAGTGACTGACATATATATTTATTCTCCTTTTCTTTTTTCAATCCATTCCCATATAAATCCTGCAATAATACCTACACAGATTCCTATTAAAACACCGAACTTTGGAGAAGATAATACTATTCCTATAATTAAAAAGATTATAACAGCGATAGATAAAGTAATACTAAATTTTATTTTACGTTGATCAGAATTAAAGATTGAAAATACAATTAAGTATAGTAAGAAAAATGCTAAAGTTGCTAAAAACGTTCGTAGTATAAGCGAACTTACCATGTGCTGTTGTTCACTAAAAAAGTTCAGTAAAAAGAACACAATAGCAAAAATAATAGATATTTTTATATCCTTTTTTAATAAATGCTGCATAAGGTTAAACTCCTTTAAGTCTATATAAGCAGTATAGCATACTGCTAAAGTATCAATTAAATATATTAATTTAGTAATATGATTCTCAACTAAAAATAACTCAATAATACAAATATTAAATTATTCATTTTTGTAAAAAAGTAAAAATATTTTAATTAAATAAATGGAAACGCTTTCAATGTAATTTAAAAAATATATTTTATTTTCTGAAAATTATAGTATAATAACTTCAATAAGGTAAAGGATATGTCGACTAAGAAAACGTAATAAATATTTTCTATAGTTTAAAAGTATCGCACCTTAGTCCAAATAGAGATGGGGTATTTTTATGGATAATAATGAATTACACAGGGGACTAAGTGCACGTCAAATTAGAATGATTGCGCTTGGCGGGACAATTGGTGTAGGTTTATTTATGGGGGCAACAAGTACAATTAAATGGACTGGACCGTCAGTTATTTTTGCGTATTTAATCGCAGGAATATTCTTATTTTTAATAATGAGAGCAATGGGAGAATTGATTTATTTAAATCCAACAACAGGTTCATTTGCAACATTTGCTAGTGAATACATACATCCAGCTGCTGGCTATATGACAGCGTGGAGTAATATATTCCAATGGATTGTCGTTGGGATGAGTGAAGTCATTGCCGTAGGTGAGTATATGAATTATTGGTTCCCTCATTTACCACAATGGATACCAGGTGTGATTGCAATAGTATTATTATTAGTAGCAAACTTAGCTTCAGTTAAAGCGTTTGGAGAATTTGAGTTTTGGTTTGCAATGATAAAGGTGGTAACAATCTTATTAATGATTATTGCTGGGTTAGGATTGATTTTCTTTGGAATTGGTAATGGAGGACATCCTATCGGTATTTCTAACTTATGGAAACACGGTGGATTTATGCCAAATGGATTAGTTGGTTTCTTCTTTGCACTTTCAATCGTTATTGGTTCTTATCAAGGGGTTGAGCTCATTGGTATTACTGCAGGTGAAACAAAGAATCCTAAAGAGAATATTAAAAGTGCTGTAAATGGCGTTATATGGCGTATATTAATTTTTTACATAGGTGCTATTTTTGTTATCGTTTCAATATACCCTTGGAATCAATTAGAAAGTATTGGTAGTCCTTTTGTAGCTACATTCTCTAAAATTGGTATTACATTTGCTGCAGGTTTAATCAACTTTGTTGTATTAACTGCTGCATTATCAGGATGTAACTCTGGTATTTTTAGTGCAAGTCGTATGATATATACACTTGCTCAAAAAGGGCAAATGCCTAAAATCTTTACACGTGTAATGAAAAATGGTGTGCCGTTTTATCCAGTATTAACTATTGCAATTGGTATTTTAATCGGAGCATTATTAAATGTTATTTTACCTGTATTTATTAAAGGTGCTGATAGTATTTTCGTGTATGTTTATAGTGCATCTATTTTACCAGGTATGATTCCATGGTTTATGATTTTAATTAGTCATATTCGTTTCAGAAAATTACATCCAGAACAGGTTGAAAATCATCCATTTAAGATGCCAGGAGGCCCAATTTCTAGTGTTATTACCATTATCTTTTTACTCATTGTTTTAATTGGTATGTTATTTAATAAAGACACAGTTATTTCAGTGGTTATAGGTATTATTGTCTTAGCAGGGGTTACAGTTTATTACTTTATTCGCGGTCACCACAAAAATGATGCTATAAAAAGAGTAAAATAACGATAAATATATATATTAAAAAATCTGAGACGTGCATAAACGTCTCAGATTTTTTAACGTTTGGATAGTAAATCCCTAAGTTAAACATAGACTAATATCAAGTTTTTCAATTGTAGACCGAGACCCTAACATAAAGCCATTCAAAAAGAAAGTCGACGACCAACGTAAGTTAGGAATGAAGTGGAACAATGAGTTCTATCCCACTCCTTTTTTACTAATGTTTAAATTCAATTTTTGATAAATATTTGTGATAATTATCTAATGAAATCTTTGACTGTGTTATATAGTCTAAAGAATCGTGATAATTACGTGCTATAAAGCGGTAAAAGATAATATCAATCGTATATAATTGTGCAAATAATGCAGTCGTCGCACTCATACACAGTTCGTTTTTATAATCTTCATTATACGTTAAAACTAAATCAGAATCTTTTGCAATTGAATTATTGTTAGAACTTGTAATAGTAATCATTGAAAGATTAAAATCTTTAACGACTTTTACCATTGCTTGTAGTTCGCTCTGTTCACCACTATTTGTAATAAAAACGACACAGTCATTTTTATTATGTGTAGACAACATTGTAGTAAGTAAATGTGTATCTTGAACTAATTGAATATTGAGACCAATACGGGATAATTTCTGATAAAATTCAAGGGCACACACATATGAACTCCCATAACCATATAGAAAAATGGTATGTGCCTGTTTAAATGTTTCACAAATAGCGTCAATAGTTTGGTGATCTATAAAATGATTACTTTGTTTTAACGACGCTTTAGTTTGAAAATATAATTTTTGTTTTAAACTTTCTACTGATTCATTTTCTACTAACTTGATATTATATGGTGTGACTTGTTTAGGAAACCATTGCTTAATTTCATCGCGTATAGCTTTAAAATTTTGATTAATTAATTTTTGACTATAACGATTCATAGTAGATACACTAATATTAAGCTCATCTGCAATCGCTTCATTAGACATTGAAACTAATTTATGTGGAGAATTTAATATGAAACGTGAAAGTTTCTGTTCACTTTTAGAAGACGAAGCGTAGACTTCATCTATCCTACTTAAAATATTTGTCATCCAATCACCTAATTTATTAAAAGTTTTTCTTTCATCATAAATAGATAGATGAAAATGAAAACATCTCTATCTAGGCATGTGAATACATCATATATTACATCTAAATTCCCACAAATATCGATAAATAACTGTAAAGTGATTAAGTTAAGTAAAGGTTTACGTAATAGGATTACCGAAATAATGTGATATTCTCCCATCAATATGACATTATTTCGAAGATTAAAAAAATAGTATGCAGTTTTTACTTAATATTAATCAAGCATTATTATACATACTATCAATTACAATGACAATTCACCTACTAAACTTATCAAAAAAATAAGGTTATTGATAATTATTAATCTGATTATAAACTTTATAAATATGATTTTGACGTTCTTGCAAATCAACGATTAAATTTCCATTTTTAAAATTTTGAAGAGGGATCTGTTTTAAGTGAGTCACCAATTTATTGTATTGCTCGAAACAATACATTTGTGAATCAGAACAATGAGATGAAATACTATTTATTTGATTATGTTTAAAATGAGCACGGCAATGAGTAATAAAATTATTGTAATCTTTAATTCCCAAAGATAAATGTGCTATGTCCATAAAATAATAATATTTAGCTTTTTCTAGTAAAATTAATAATTGAATTAAAATGTGTTGATCGTATATTAAGGTTTTATAATGCATGGTACACTCATCCTTTAAAAGAGAATGTTAAGGATATATGGTGTGTAAGCATTTAGTATTTAAGAATGAAAGTGAGAATACATCGAAATTTCTTCAATACTCACTATATTCATTATTCATTGTTTTTAGTCTGTAGAAATTCCTTATAGTTATGAATAGTAATATCGTATGTTTGAATCTTTTTTTCAAATGAATAAGAAATATCAACAATATTTAATATTGATAATTCACGAGTTCTACCGAATCCAATTTCATAAACAATAGCAAACCATTGACCGTTACGGCATAGTAAACCGATGAATATCACATTTTCTGCAGTAATTTCATTATTTTCTGAAAAGTCAACAAGCATAACATGTCTTTCGTTACTATAAATTAAAATTTCTGAAAATAGATGTGGTAATGTTAGAGAACGTGTATCTTCTAATTTAATATTATTGGAGATATGTTTCAGTATTTTTAGCATTTGTGTATTAGGTGTTTTTAAACATTTATTCATAATTGAACGAATGTCTTGAGTGTAAGGTAATGTAGAGTGAGATTGACTTTCTTGCAAAGTTAAAAATAGTGCAATAAGTTCAGATTCATTTAATTTAAGTTGAAAATAATGATCAGTATTTTGAATTTCATATCCACCATGTCTTCCTTTATGAGCGTATATATGAACGCCTTTAGATTCTAAGTCATTAATATCTCTAGTAATTGTACGGGTAGAAACATTAAATTGTTTTGCTAAATCAGAAGCATTGATTTTATGTCCTTGTTGAATTAATGACATCATTTGATTTTGTCTTTCCATTTTATTCAATATACTCACCACCTATGAACATTACATATTACATTAATTATAACATAAGACCGGGATTCAAGACATTTATAGTAATAAGTTGATTATAAGTGTAAAAATAAACTATTTTTATTTAGAAAACGCTTACAATTATTAGGTGATTATGCTAATATAATATTTGTAACAGGGTAGAACGATTTCAAACAAAGGGGTAGGGGCTATATAACAGATAGCTCAAGGTGAGTCGTTCGGGTTACATCGAAACATCTTCAATATTTATTACTTACTTTCCTTTCTATTTTGTCGGCTAGCAAATGACTAGCCGATTTTTTATTTTAAAAAAATAATATGTTATATGATAAGATGAATAAAAACGTTGAGGTGACATCATGCAAAATCAACAACTTCAATTTATAGATAAGCATATTACGAATTGGTTCCAACATTTAGATGATATTATTCCTAATTTAATTAAAAATATGGTTACAGAAACAAAAGAAAATCGATTCGATTTAGTTACAAATGTAGATAAACAAATCCAAAATGATTTCGAAGCCTATCTTGAAAAGTATTTTCCTACACATCAGTTATTAGCTGAAGAAAAAAATAATGATGGTATTGAACCCTATCAGGGACACCTTTGGATTATGGACCCTATTGATGGAACAGCCAATTTAGTGAAACAACAAGAAGATTATTGTATTATTTTAGCTTACTTTGAAAATGGACAACCTAAATTATCTTATATTTATGACTACGCTCATAAAATAATATATAAAGCAATTGAAGGTAAGGGAGCTTTCATGAATAATGTCAAACTTGAGTCTCCAGAAGTATTATCGCTTAAAGATACTATTGTTTCATTTGGTTCAGAATACGTGAGTGAAAATTTAAGTAAAGCTTTGTATCAATCGTCTTTTAGTGTGAGATATATAGGAGCTTGCGGATTAGATTCAGTGCGAGTAATTAAAGGACAATTTGGAGCACATTTTAATACCAATCCTAAACCTTGGGATATCGCAGCACAGTTTTTATTCGCTAAAGAATTAGGATTAGTGATGACGCAAATGGATGGGCAACATCTTGATTTCGCTAAAGGTGGTCCCTTTATTATTAGTAATAAAGGGTGCTACGAGGAGATATTAGCTATTATTAATGATGAACACTAATACTTCTATTCTTAGTTATTTGATATATTTCCTACTAAAGTTGTATAGTAAATTAAATCATTTAATATATAATAATGGAGATATATTTTAATATAAATAGAATAGGAGGAGGAAGATGCAACGTCCTGATAAGAAAAAACATTCCTCTAGTAAAATAATGAAATGGGTTATTAGTATACTTGTTGTGTTAGCTATCGTTGCTGTAGCCGTTATCGCAGCAACGATATTGATCACAGGTAATAAAATTCATAACCCGCTTCATCGTCAACAATCTGAATTGCGTTCTCATAATGTTAATTTAAGAAATGGAGATCCATTTACAATTGTCTTATTTGGTGTTGACTCTAATGCACAACGTAAAAGTACAAATGATGGTGAACGTAGTGATACAATAATGATTTTATCAGTGAATCCAAAGAAAAAAACGACTGAGCTTGTAAGTATTCCACGTGATACTCAAGCAGAAATCGTAGGAAGAGGTACAACTGAAAAAATTAATCATGCTTATGCTTATGGGGGCCCTACCATGGCTGTTAAATCATTAGAAAAACTAATGAATGTGCCAATAGATCACTATGCTACTATTGATATGGATGGATTACACGACATGATTGATTCGGTCGGCGGTGTTAACATAACGAGTAATGATACATTTACAGTTCAAGGTACAACATTTACTAAAGGGCAATCCACTCATGTTGATGGAGATACAGCTATGGCATTTATTAGAAGTCGTAAAGAAACAGGTGCAGGTGGCGATTTTGGACGTCAAGAACGTCAACAACTAGTTTTACAAGCTATGGCAAATAAAATGGTGAGTTCTTCAGCGATTACACATTTGCCATCATTAATTACTCAAATTCAAAAGAACGTCACAACCGATTTAACATTAGGAGACTTAAATGAAATTAGAAGTCATTATAAAGAGGCTAATGATACAGTGAATCGTCATCAGCTAGAAGGTACAGGTAGTATTCAAAATGACGGATTATGGTATTTTATTCCTAATGAAAGTTCAAAAGGGCAAATGACAGAGGTATTAAATAATAATTTGAAAAAATAAAAGATTGATATAGAATTTAAAAAATCTGAGACTCATTTATATGTCTCGGATTTTTTATTTAAAGATATAAAAATTTAAGAGTATATGCTTTATTTAAAAGAATAAAGAAAGGTCAATAGATAGTATTGAAAGCCTTAACATTATATGATTTTAGTTATACAATAATATTAATTCTGTATTGAATATGGGGAAACAATACAGAATCTTAATGAAATTGGTTGTTTACGGAATATAATTATAAGGTGGGGAAAGCAATGCAAGAACATTTAGTTTTAACCCTAGATGATGTGGATTATCTTGTAGAACCTGGAACAAATTTACTCGAATTTATTAAATCTCGTGATACTTTCGTGCCTTCAATTTGCTATAACGAATCCATGGGTCCAATTCAAACCTGTGATACTTGCATGGTTGAAATTGACGGTAAAGTTGAACGAGCGTGTAGTACAGTAGTTGACCGTCCGATGTCAGTCAATACTCAAAATAAACGAGTGAAAGCTAGCCAAAAAGAAGCATTAGATAGAATTTTAGAAAAGCATATGCTGTATTGTACGGTATGTGATTATAATAACGGTGATTGTGAGATTCACAATGCCATGGATGCATGGGGATTACAAGAACAATCATATGAATATAAAACAAAACCTTATGAAAAAGATTATGGTCCTTTCTATCGTTATGACCCAGACCAATGTATCCTATGTGGCAGATGTGTAGAAGCATGTCAAGATGTGGAAGTTAACGAAACACTTTCTATAGACTGGGATCGTGAGCACCCACGTGTGATTTGGGATAATGATGTTCCAATAAATGAATCGTCTTGTGTATCATGTGGTCAATGTGCGACAGTATGTCCATGTAATGCAATGATGGAAGTCAATATGGAGGGTAATGCAGGATATTTAACTGATACAGAACCGGGTTCATTAGCAGCTATGATTGATTTAACTAAAAAAGCTGAACCAGGAGATGGATTGTTATTTGCTGTGTCGGATTCTGAAGCAGAGATGCGCAAAGAAAGAATTAAAAAAACTAAAACAGTATGTACATATTGTGGTGTAGGATGTTCATTTGATGTATGGACAAAAGATAGAGAAATCTTAAAAGTTCAACCATCACACGACTCTCCAGCAAATAAAATCTCTACTTGTGTAAAAGGTAAATTCTCATGGGGACACATTAATTCGGATCAACGTTTAACTAAACCTTTAGTACGTAAAAATGGTGAATTTCATGAGGTTGAATGGGAAGAAGCCCTTGATGTTATAGAAGAGAACTTTAAGCGCATTAAAAATAAATATGGTGGCGATCATCTAGCATTTATCGCCTCTTCAAAAGGTACAAACGAAGAGTCATATTTAATGCAGAAACTTTCTCGCCAAGTATTTGGTTCAAATAATATTGATAATTGTTCGAGGTATTGTCAAGCACCTGCTACAAAAGGATTATTTAGAACGGTAGGACATGGCGGGGACTCAGGTTCTATTGATGACTTGGAAAAAGCAGCTATGACGGTACTTATTGGTACAAATACAGCAGAAGCACATCCAGTTATTGCTTCAAGAATTAAACGTGCACAGAAATTGTTTGGACAAAGAATGCATGTCTTTGATATTCGTAAACATGAAATGGCTGAACGTGCAGATGAATTTTATCAACCTAAACCTGGTACAGACTTAGTATGGTTGAGTGCTGTGACAAAATATATTATCGATCATCATTTACATGATATCGAATTTATTAAAAAGTGGGTTGACAATTTTGATGAATACTATGAGTCGTTAACTCCATTTTCATTAGAATTTACTGAAGAGGTTACAGGAATTTCAAAAGCGCGGTTAATTAGTTTCGCGGAAGAATGCGCAAAAGCAGAATCTGTAGCTATTTGTTGGGCAATGGGTGTCACACAACAAGATATTGGTAGTGATACAAGTACAGCAATTTCAAATCTTCTTCTTGTAACAGGTAACTATAGAAGACCTGGCACAGGGGCTTATCCATTACGCGGCCACAATAATGTTCAAGGTGCAAGTGATATGGGAAGTATGCCAGATCAATTTCCAGGTTATCAAATGATACACAATGATGAAATTAGAGCGAAATTTGAGAAAGAGTATGGTGTCACATTGAATCCAACGCCTGGTCGTGATAATCATCAAATGATGGATGGTATTCATGAAGGACAAATTCATTCACTATATTTGTATGGTGAAGATACAGGAATTGTAGATTCAAATATTAACTATGTACAATCTGCATTAGAAAAAGTTGAATTTTTGGTAGTTCAAGATGAATTTTTAACATTTACAGCAACGTATGCGGATGTTGTGTTACCAGCTAGTCCTTCGTTAGAAAAAGATGGCACATATACAAATACAGAGCGTAGAATTCAACGTATTAATCAAGCATTATCACCTTTAGGTGACTCAAAACCTGACTGGGTAATTTTCCAATTGATTGCTAAAAGAATGGGCTTTGATTGGAATTATAGTCATCCTTCAGAAATTATGGACGAAATTGCACGCTTAACACCTTCTTATTCAGGTGTCAGCTATGAAAGATTAGAAGGTTTTAACAGTTTACAATGGCCTGTAGCACCAGATGGTATAGATCAACCTACATTATATCTTGATGGCTTTAATTTCGATAATAAACGTGCAAAATTATTTAAATTAACATTTGATAATTTCTTTAAAGAAGATGAAGTATATGATTTACATGTGAATAATGGTCGCGTACTAGAACATTTCCATGAAGGAAATATGACATATCAAACAGAAATGATTAAATATAAAATGCCTCATGCATTTGTAGAAATTTCACCTGAATTAGCAAAAGATCGCGATATCCATGAGGGTGCAGAAGTAAAACTTATTTCTGATACAGGAGAAGCTACTTTAGTTGCTACAATTACTGATAGAGTTAAAGGAAAAGAGATATATATTCCTTTAAATAATGATGCTATGAGTAATGGTGATATAGGTGCTATAAATAAATTAACTAATAGTGACGCGGATTATGCTACACACACACCATCTTATAAACGTACACATTGTCGTTTAGAGGTTATAACTAGAAAAGGTAAATCTCCTTTAAATCCAACGAATTTCCGTGTAGATAAACATCGTCATCCACAATATAGTGTCCAAGTTCAGAAAAAATGGAAGCGTAAGGATTATATTTTCCCGGGAAATGTGGTGGATTAATATGGCTGAAAGAATAACTAAAATTAATCGTCTTGAAAAATCAAAGGAACAACTTAAATTGGAAAGTTTGAATGAAGTTACAGATGCAATTGTTGAAAATAAGGATAGTATTTTAAAAGCTATTCGTATTATTAAAAATTTAGATGATGCAAAACTCTTAGATGCTATTAACGGTGGTATTAAAGGTCGTCAAGTTATTATAAATAAATTCGCTACGGAATTAAATAAAGATATGTATACTGGACTGATTACAAATTTAGCTCCAATGGTATTTATGCTTGGAAATCTAGAAGTTAAAGAACTAAGTCAATTTTTAAATAAACTTAATAGTGGCTTACACGTAGCTAATCAAGCAAGTCCAAATGCCAAAATGACGATACGAAGCTTAATGAGTGTATTAAAAGATGATGATATGAATCGTAGCTTAACGTACATGCTAAATTTACTTAAAGGCATGTCTAGAAAATAAATTGAATAGATACGACTCCTTAATATAAGAATGAGATGACTTATGTTAAGGAGTTTTTTTAGAAATGAATTTGTAAAATATAGTATACATCTATTATGATAAAGTAGAGTGTATAAATTAAAGTGTAAGGAGAGAGGACTTATTCATCCAAATATTATTAAAATAATGACTATTATTTCTAATATTTTTGTTATATTAGGAATTATATTTTTAATTATGATGAAATTAATGTTAGCGATAGCAATGTTTGCCGTTTCATTGGCAATTAGTCTTGTTATTTTTAATGTATTATTTCGAGATCGTACGGGCATGAAAATTATTATTAATATTTCGTTTGCCATCGTCGTTATTGCTATTATAGTTGCATACAGTATGTTATCTAAATAAGACAATTAGAGGAATTTCAATTTATGAAATATAGAAATAGTAATCATTTACGTTTATCTATTATACTTTTTATGTTTGTTCTCATCATATTGATTGTATTACTTTGTATCAATCATAAGGATATACTACGTAATGATCGAAGATACAGTTTTCAAGAGGCCTTTCAAAAGCAAACCCAATCAAACCAATTAAATACCATTGATAAAAATAATCAGTTTGTTCTAGCGAATAATAATGAAGTGAAAAGAGCAATGAGTATTTCTAAAAAAGATAATGATTTAAAATATATGGATTTATCTAAAACGGTTCCAATGAATGAAGATGAGGTAAAACATATACTTAAAAATAAAGGTATTTTAACAGATCAGGCCCAAACATTTTTAAAGGCCCAAGATAAGTACCAAGTTAATATTATATATTTAATGAATCATGCAATAATAGAAACAGCAAATGGTCAATCCGAACTGGCTAATGGTATTAAAGAGAATAATCATAAATACTATAATTTTTTTGGAATTGGTGCATTTGATCAAGATGCCATTGCTACTGGTCATAGTTATGCTAAAGAGCATGATTGGACAACACCAAGTAAAGCAATTATGGGCGGTGCAGCTTTTATTCGTCATCAATATTTTGAAAACGAACAAATTACGCTTTATCAAATGAGATGGAATCCTAAAAATCCAGGGTCTCATCAATATGCGAGCGATATTGAGTGGGCAGATAAAATTGCAGATAATATGAAAAAAGATTATGAACGTTTGGGTATAAAAAAAGATAAGATACGTAGGAATTACTATATATCTAATAAATAGAGATATTGAGGTGTAATAGAATGAAAGTTGCAGTGATAGGTGCTGGTATCGGAGGTTTAACGGTTGCAGCCCTTTTACAAGAACAAGGGCATGATGTCAAAGTCTTTGAGAGAAAGACTGATATTAAAGAAGTAGGTGCTGGTATTGGCATCGGTGATAACGTTTTAAAAAAACTCGGTAATCATGATTTAGCTAAAGGTATCAAAAATGCCGGACAAAATTTAAAATCATTAAATATCTATAGCGATAAAGGCGACTTGCTTACATCAGCTAAATTGAAAGAGGGAACATTAAATGTGACGTTATCTCGTCAGTCATTAATAGAGTTAATATATTCATATATAAAACCTAATACTGTATTTACAGATTATGAAGTGACTAAAGTGGATGTTCAATCTGAACTGCCAATGCTTCATTTCTCAAAACATGCAAGTCAGACGTTTGATTTATGTATTGGCGCGGATGGTATTCATTCAGCTGTTAGAAAAGCATTATTCCCAGACTCTAAAGTGATTTATCAAGGTTATACGTGCTTTAGAGGAATGATAGATGAAGTGGACATAATGAATCAATATACAGCAGATGAATATTGGGGAAGACGTGGACGCGTGGGTATTGTGCCTCTAATCAATAATCAAGCCTATTGGTTTATTACAATTAATGCAAATGAAAAAGATCCTAAATATGTATCATTTGAAAAACCACATTTGCAGGCTTATTTTAATCATTATCCTAATCAAGTGAGAGCATTGTTAGATAAACAAAGTGAAACAGGTATTATTAAAAACGATTTATATGATTTAAAACCTTTAACTTCATTTGTACATCATCGTACAGTCTTACTAGGAGATGCTGCCCATGCAATGACGCCAAACATGGGTCAGGGCGCAGGACAAGCAATGGAAGATGCTATCGTTTTAGCTAATTGTATTGCTTCTTATGACTTAAAAAAAGCATTACAGCGATATAATAAATTACGTGTAAAACATACTAAAAAAGTAATAAAACGCTCTCGAAAAATCGGACATATTGCTCAAAAAGATAATAAACTAGTTGTTGCATTGCGCAATTCTATCATGAAACATATGCCAAAACGATTTTTTAGTGGTCAAACTAAATTTTTATATAAAACAAAAGATAAATAAGGAGTGATCATAGAATTCACTATGGATTCTATGATCACTCCTTATTATTTTATTTAATATTATTTTTTATTAACAACAAATTGCGGTTCTTCACCATTCAATTTTTTAATTGTATCATTAGCTACAATTTTAGACATCATTTCACGAGCTTCAAACGTAGCATTACCGATGTGTGGCGTAATGACTACGTTATCTAAAGATTTCAAGCCTTCAGTAATATCTGGCTCGAATTCATACACATCGAGAGCTGCACCTTCAATATCTTTATGTTTCAATGCATCAACAAGTGCTTGTTCATTAACGATTGGTCCACGTCCTGCATTGACTAAATAAGCAGTCGATTTCATTTTTTTAAATTGTTCTGAATCAATCATATGGTGTATATCTGGATTGTAAGCAGCGTTGATTGTAATAAAATCAGAGTGTTCTAATAATGTATCTAAATCAACGTATTTAGCACCAATTTCACGTTCTTTTTCCTTTTTTTGGTGAGGACCTGTATAAAGGATATCCATATCAAATCCTTTTGCACGTTTAGCTACTGCACTACCAATTTCTCCAAATCCGATAATACCAAGTGTTTTGCCTGAGACTTCACGGCCTCTAAAGAATAATGGCGCCCAACCATCAAATCCTTTTGTACGAGAAAGTTTGTCACCTTCAACGATACGACGAGCAATTGCTAATACTAAACCGAATGTTAATTCAGCAGTTGCAGCTGTAGATGCTTTTGGTGTATTTGTAACATCAATATTTTTTTCACGTGCATAATCTACATCTACATTATTAAACCCAGCGCCATAATTGGCAATAATTTTAAGATTTTCACCGCTGTCAATCACTTCTTTATCTACATTAGTAGATAAAATACTAATCAAAGCAGAAGCATCTTTGACACCTTTTTTTAATGTTTCTTTATCGATGATATCTTCACCTTCATATATGTCTACTTCAAAATGTTCTTTAAGTAGATTTAAACCAGCTTCTGGAATTTTACCAGCTATATATACTTTTTCCATCCATCTCACTCCTTTGTAATCTTTCAAATTAAGTATAATGGAAGAAAGATAGGGACACAAAGAATTTATATGAATAAAGTTATTGTATTATTTTTAAAGCAATTACGGATATTAAGATTAAAGCAATACAAAATATACGAATAAATTTTTTTGATTCATTATAGAAAATCATACCTACAATGGTACCTCCAGCAGTCCCAATCCCTGTCCATATTGCATAGGCAGTTCCCATCGAAATCGTCTGCATAGATAGTTTTAAAGTACTAAAGCTAAATATAAATGTAAGCGCACCTAGTAGAATATATATTTTTTTATGTGTACGATTCAGTTCATTTAAGAAAACAACACCTAAAATCTCAAAGCATCCTGCAACTAAAAGGTATAACCACGCCATTTTATAGACCTCCTTCAGATTGGTCATCAGTAGAAATCTTTAATCCGATAATACCTATAATTAATAAAATAATAAATAATAATTTCATAGGTGAAATAACGTGATTAATAAATAACATATCAACAATGACTGTTCCTGCAGCGCCTATACCAACAAAAACAGCATAAACAGTACCTACTGGAAGTTGTTTTGTAGCAGAAAGCATTAAATAAAAACTTAAAGCAATAAATAATAAAGTGATAAGCCAAGTAAACGTATTATGAGCGTAATTTAAACACGTAACCCAAACAACTTCTATCAATCCAGATAAAATGACCTTTAACCATTGCATTACATCCATTACTCCTTGTAGTATTTTTGATAAGTAAAAACATTTTCTCAGACAATTATGAGTTATGCAATTTTAGAAAATAGAAAAGTGAGAAAGAATTCATTGTGAATTCATTTTCTCACTTTTAAATTAATGAAAATATAATCTTAAAGGTGATATTAAACGGTAATATATTTATATTCAAGTTATATCAATCTTAGATATTTATGATAAATGAATATAATTATAAGAACTTACTTCGCTTACTGAAATTGTACGTGTATCCGTCACGTAGGCGCCACCTGTATAATTCATTTCTGAAATTGTAATTGATCCATCACTATTTACACTTTCTACATAAGCCACATGTCCTAAACTTCCTGCTGTGGTTTGTAAAATTGAACCAGCTTTGGCATGATGATTAACTGTGTATCCAGCTGCTTTTGCAGCATTTGCCCAGTTATTTGCATTACCCCATGTTGAACCAATAGCACCATTCACTTTGTCATATACATACCATGTACATTGACCAGCGGTGTACAAGTTGTTCTTAGTTGAAGATGTTGTCTTAGTTGATGTACTCGTTACACTTGAGGAATTTGAAGTAGATGAACTACTAGATGACGTAGTATGAGATACACTATTTAATTTATTCATTGTAGATGTGGCGCTAGCTACATCTTCTGTAGTATGACTGGCTAAATGTAGATTAGGATTTGTATGATTGTTTGAGTAAATAGTATTAGTGAAATGAGAAGGTGCTTGCTTGTTAGTGACGATTTTTTTAGATTTTGCTTCATTATAGTGAATTACATTTTGATTTTGCTTTTGTTGATTCAAATGTTGAGTAGGTTGATTTTGTGCGTTGTAGTTTGATTGACCAAAATGATATCTTTGATTATTTAGATTTGAATGATTAATTTGACGTGCTTGATGTGCTATATTAGATTGACTTGTCTGTTGATGATTATAGCCTTGCTTTTGAAGTTGATTCTGATTTTGTTGGTGATTTAAATTTTGTTGTTGTTCACTATTATTATGTTGTTTTTGTTGATTCACTTGTTGAGTAGCTTGATTTTGAGTTAATTCTGCTGCATCTGCATGATGTATATTTAATCCAAAAGCAGAGACTCCAATTCCTGCTGTCAGTGTTGATAATGTAATTAATTTTTTCATAAATAAAGTCCTCCCAAATACTATTCAACAATAGGATAATTTTAGCGATATGTTGAATATGTTTTAACATTAACTTGTCGCTGTTAACGATAAGTCATACTTTATCAGATAAAAACATGTAGTAGGGCATTGTTACTTTACCGTAAATGAAATTCAAAATTCTTGTACAACGATGTAATAAAAATCTGTTTAATATTTCTTAATGAAATATTTCTTGCAAACTGCATGTTTGCTATACATTTTCTAATTTTTTGAAAATATTAATAGAATTTATATTACAGCACCTTGTAATAAACTTATTTTATATAAAGATATATACATAAAGGATAAGCGGTTACATTTATGGAGATTTATTTGATATCATACTACTAATAGTGTTTGTAAAAATTTAAATTAGGCTATAGAATAAAATAATACTATTTTGAAGATGCAGTATTTATATCTGCATCTTTATTTATTGATAATAATTTTTTAGATGACTATTAAAAATTCTAAATAGAGAAATGAGGAATGATAACTATGAAAATTGCAATAGTAGGATCAGGAAATGGTGCGGTTACAGCTGCAGTAGATATGGTCAATCAAGGACATGAAGTCAAATTATATTGTCGAAATTCATCAATTCACAAATTTGATAGAGCGTTAGAAAAAGGTGGATTTGATTTTAATAATGAAGGTCATGAAACGTTTGTACCTTTTACAAATATTAGTGATGATATTGAATATGTATTAAAAGATGCAGAAGTGATACAAGTAGTGATTCCTTCATCTTACATTGAATATTATGCGAAAGTGATGTCCCATTATATAACGGCGGAACAAATTATTTTCTTTAATATCGCAGCAGCTATGGGATCAATTCGATTTATGAATGTATTAGAAGAACGTCATATTAATATTCAACCTAAATATGCAGAAGCTAATACCCTTACTTACGGGACACGTGTAGATTTTGAAGAGGCTCGAGTGGATTTATCTCTTAATGTAAGAAAAGTCTTTTTCTCAACATACAATAAGAGAGAGTTAAATGAATGTTTTGATAAAGTGAGCCAATTGTATCCACAATTAGTAAAAGAAGAAAGTTTGTGGAAAACGAATCTAGAAAATGGAAATCCTGAAGTTCATCCAGCTCCTACACTATTAAATGTAGGCCGTATAGATTATGCAGATACATTTGCATTATATAAAGAAGGTATCACAAAACATACAGTGCGACTTTTACATGCTGTAGAATTAGAACGTCTAACTTTAGGGCGTAAATTAGGATTTGAATTATTAACTGCTAAAGAAGCGCGTATTCAACGAGGTTATTTAGAACGTAAAGACGAGGATGAACCGCTAAATCGTTTATTTAATACAAGTCCTGTATTTTCACAAATTCCAGGACCGAACTCTGTAGAAAATCGTTATCTTACTGAAGATATCGCATATGGACTTGTATTATGGTCAAGTTTAGGACGTGAAATTGGTGTAGATACACCGAATATTGATGCGATAATTACCATTGCCTCTACTATTCTCGAACGTGATTTCTTTAATGAAGGACTAACAGTAGAAGAACTTGGTTTAGATAAATTAGGATTAAAATAAGTATAATGTTTGGTATAGAAAAGAGGTCTTAAGAAAAAAGAAAAAGGAGCAGATATATGAAAAGAAAACCCACATTTCTAGAAGCAATATCTACAATTATTGTCATGGTAATAGTTGTTACAATTGGATTTGTTAAATTCAATATCCCTATTCAAGTATTGTTACTTATCGCTTCAACCTACGCTGCTTTTATTGCTATGCGTGTCGGTTTAAAATGGAAAGACTTGGAAGAAGGAATTACACATCGATTGACAACAGCTATGCCTGCTATTTTCATTATTTTGGCTGTAGGTATCATTGTAGGTAGCTGGATGTACGCAGGCACTGTACCTGCATTAATCTACTATGGACTTAAGTTTTTGAATCCTAGTTATTTTCTAATTTCGGCATTTATCATTTCGGCTATATGTAGTTTAGCAACCGGGACAGCTTGGGGATCTGCATCTACAGCTGGGATTGCCTTAATATCTATTGGAAGTCAACTTGGTATAAATCAAGGAATGGCAGCAGGTGCAATTATTGCAGGTGCAGTATTTGGAGATAAAATGTCACCTTTATCAGATACAACCAATCTTGCTGCACTCGTAACAAAAGTAAACATTTTTTCTCATATTAGAGCAATGATGTGGACAACCATTCCAGCATCAATCATTGGACTTATCGTATGGTTTTTTGCTGGATTAAACTCCCAAGGTAATGTAAATACAAAGCAAATAAAAGAACTTTTAAATGAACTAGCTAGTATTTATAATATTAATTTTTTCGTATGGATTCCCTTAATTGTGATTATCATTTGTTTAATACTAAAAATTTCAACTGTTCCATCTATGCTTGTTTCAGCGTTGAGTGCTATTTTGATAGGTAAGTTTAATAATGGATTTAAATTTGTAGATGGTTTTAAAGCAACGTTTGATGGCTTTACATCATCTATGACTGGTCATTCTCATGTCACCGAAAATGCAAAAACATTGATTGAACAAGGTGGAATGATGAGTATGACACAAATCATTGTGACCATTTTTTGTGGTTATGCATTTGCAGGTATTGTAGAGAAATCTGGTTGTTTAGATGTAATGTTACAAACTGTTGCAAAAGGTGTTAAATCTGTTGGTACCCTCGTCCTTATTACTGTTCTATCGTCTCTAATGTTGGTATTTGCTGCTGGTGTGGCGTCAATTGTTATTATTATGGTTGGGGTACTTATGAAAGACATGTTTGAAGATATGAATTTAGATAGAAGTAATTTATCTCGTACATTAGAAGATTCCAGTACTATGGTCCTACCATTAATTCCTTGGGGAACATCAGGTATTTACTATGCGCAACAATTAGGAGTTTCAGTTGATCAATTCTTTATTTGGGCAGTACCATGTTATTTATGTGCTATATTAGCAATTATTTATGGATTTACTGGCATTGGAATACGTAAAAAAATAAATTAAATGATTAATTTGATGTTTAATTCCCCTATAATATGGAAATAACAAATTAGGATTAAAGTATTGATGAGAAACATAGTAGCGATGTTATTTAAAAAATACATTAATTTTAGATATCCTAAAAAATGAATTAAAAGAGGATTTAATTTTTGTGGCGAGAATTCAATCCATAATAATGAATTGATTAATATGATAACTTAAAGCGTTCGAAACACTAAATTAAAGTAAAGTTTCGAACGCTTTTTGTATTATGCATAAAAAAAAGATTTAGAATTCATATTGAATTCTAAATCTTTTTTCTTTATCAATTTAATTAATGAATGAAATTATATGAAGCAGCTTCACTTGAAGAAAGTGTACGAGATGTTACTACACCTACACCATGACCATAATTCATTTCAGACACTGTGATTGAACCATTACTATTTACATTTTCAACATATGCTACGTGACCGTAAGCACCAGCAGTAGATTGCATAATTGCGCCTGCAGATGGACGGTTATTTACTGTGTAACCAGCAGATGCTGCAGCATTTGCCCAGTTATTTGCGTTACCCCAAGTCGAACCGATTTTACCACCTACACGGTCATATACATAATATGTACATTGGCCAGAAGTGTAGTAGTTTCTACCTGAGCTAACAGAGTTAGAAATTGAAACACCTGTTGATGAAGGTGCAGTTACAGTAGTTACTTTTACATTATTATTAGAAGTAGAAGCAGCACCTAAACCACCAGTTTGTTGATTACTTGTTGTGTAAGATTGTGTTGGATTACTAGCAACTTGATTTGAGTTATTAGTATTATAGTTGTTATAACTATAAGTTGAATTTGTATTAGAATAATTATTATATGTATTGTAGTTATAATTGTAATTATAGTTAGAATGATTTAAACGATCTGGGCTCCAGTTACCTTTCCAAGTGTAATGGTAGTTACCTTGTTGATCGATAGTGTAAGAGTAGCTATATGAAGTAGGATCATTTGGATTATATCCTTGTTCAGCTGCATGAGCTTCATGTCCTTGTCCGGCGATAGCAATTGCGGCAACTCCTGCAGTAGCGATTGTAGCTGTAGCGATTTTTTTCATTATAAATTTCCTCCTGAGAATTAAATTAATATTATTTTATATTTAATAGTCATTTGTTAACTTAGTCTTTAAATCATTTTACTTAACGACAAGAAATACTTTATCAAAAAAATTACAATTTGTGGGGAATGTTAACGATTTGTAATTTTTCGATAATATAAAAGCTTGTAAATTTAATTCTTAGTAATATTGTTTAATATAAAAAACGCTATTATGACAGTGTTTATAGAAGAATATGAAAAAGACATTCATTTTCTTGTAATCTTTTTGTAAAATAATAGAAAAATAATTTATAACAAAATAATTTAGCCTATTGAATTATTACTTGATTAAATAAATACTAAAAAATTATTTTATATGTCATCCTTATATATAAATAAAGTAAGTTTATATTGAAAAACAATAAAATCATACTATAAGATAATAAAGTGATAAAATAAGTCAAAATATTGCTACTGCTAATACCGAAATAAAACATAAAATTGTATATGAAGATAGATCTCCGATACGCATACATAAGTATCGAGGCGATAATTCAATAGAATTAAGTGGTGAATAAAGGGGAGAAATGTCATCGCTTATATCTAGTCTTTATATTACAAACGAGAGGAAAGACGTATGATAGATAATTTTTCGGTAAAGCTTTTAAAAAATACGAGAATATTAAAACAAAAAGAATCCAATATCAAACTTATATATTGGTTAAAGGGTTCTGGAAAAATAAATTTAGACTTAGATACATATAATATGAAAAAAAGAGATCTCGTATTTATTATGTTAAATGATTTATATTCGATAGAAGGCGAAACGAACTCTGTTATTGCAATAATTGAAATTTCATTCACAGATTATTTAAGATTTGCAGACGATTATATCAGACAAAAAGGATATAAATTTTCTTCTATTGAACGAAAACAATTAGAATCATTTATTATTAATCTTCTTGAATTTGAAAGTCGAAAACCTCGACTTCCACACATAAGGGATAAATTAGTTAAACATTTATGTGTAGAATTAGGTTATATTCAAAGAAAACATCGTCAAAACTATAAACTAAACAATCCACTTGTAGATGAAGTTCATGAATATATTATCGAACATCATCATGAAAAGATTAATAAACAAGCATTAGCGAATTCACTTGATATGTCTAACAAAGAGTTAAGTCAAGTGATTAAATTTCATACACCTTATCATAATATTGCTCAATATATTAATGATATTCGTTTGAAATTATGTTTACTTGATATTTTAGATAGTAGTGAATTTATTCAAGATATTGCTTATAAACATGGATTTAATCATTTTCCGAGATTTATTGCATTATTTAGTAAGAAATATGGGATGACTCCAGGTCAAGCACGAAAAAAACAATTTGCTCCAATATATAAGGCTACCGAAACGGTTGAAATATCTTTAGATTATGAAGCACAGTTACTTATAGCTGAGGCCAAAAGTAACTATCATACCTAAAATAGGATTAAGTCCATTAATAAGTAAAAAGATAAAGTATTTAGACCTTTACTCATACTTAATATGAAGTAAGTATATGTATGATATAAAGATAAACTGGTAACACTTTAAAATTGTATCGCAATACTAAAGTCTGTCTTCTAGAATTGTTGTATAAATTGCGAGGTGGCAACTATCATGACGAAAAATGATATGGATGTACTATTATTTTATCTTTTATTTTACAAAGCAGTCGATGAACTTTTAAAATATTCTAAAAACCTAAATATTGAACACCTAAATGTACTATATGCTATTATTGATTATCATAAAACGAACCATCAAGGTATGGATATTGAAACATTAATGAAAAAAACGTATTTATCTAAACGAACTTTATTCCATCTTGTTAGTCATTTATACCACGAAAATTGGATTTTTAAATCTTATGATGCAAATGATCAACGAAGATTAAGAATCTTACCTGTAGAAGTGTATGAAAGAAAAATGAATCATTTATTATTAGAAATTGGAGAATTACTTGAAAATAACTATCTTAAAACATCAATCAAGAATATGAATTATTGTAAGTTAACATATTTAATTACTATTTATAAAGTTTTAAATAAGATTGAAAAAAGTATTAAGCACTATCAGTTAAGTTTAAATGATTTGCTTGTTTTAGGCATTATTTGGTCGAATCAAAATGACATCTCGTTGAAATCGATAAACTATTTTTCGCGTTGTCAGTCTATAAATATAAATTTAGTAATTAAACGATTACAACAAAGTGGTTATATTTTGAAAGAAAGAGATGTTATAGATGAACGTAGAGTGTGTATAAAGTTAAATATGTCAAAAAAGGAAGAGATTCATTATATCTTGAGACATTGTAGTAAAATGATAAAAAAGGAATTAATATTATAATTTGTTCTAAAAATAACTAGTGATGTAAGAAAGTCTTGTCTCTTACATTACTAGTTATTTTAGGTGTATAACACATGAAATAATTATGTATAATTTAATTTGGCAAATGAGATTTTAATATATAATATCATTTTAATTTCATAAAAATATTGAAATATTATACTTAAATGTTATAAAATAATTTTTATAGCATAAGAAATGTTTAGTGTTGTAGTAGTTAGTATACATGAACCTTGTAGCAACTAGATGTACATCAGAGGAGTGGTTTAGAATATGGGACAAATTAAAGACATCAATGATTTAGTTAACGCAACATTTCAAGTGAAAAAGTTTTTTAAAGACACTAAGAAAAAATATAATCTGAATTATGAAGAAATTTATATTTTAAATTATATTGTTAAAAGTAAAAAAGATGAAATTACTTCAAAAGAAATTGCAACGTATTCAGAATTCAAACCTTATTACTTAACTAAAGCATTACAAAAATTAAAAGATTTACAATTATTATCAAAAAAACGTAGTATACAAGATGAAAGAACAGTTATTGTTTATGTAACAAAAGAGCAACGCGAGAGAATTAATGCTTTAATTGCTGAATTAGAGAAATATATACAATAGAATGATGATGGGGTAAATGAGTGAGACAGAATTTCTGTCCACTCTTTTTTAATTCTAATATACTATGTTAATGAGATACTTTATATTATTAAAACCGAGTGTTAAACTATGATTAAATATATCAAATATCGAATAGGTGATAGTCATGTTAGATTCATTTTTAATAAGTAGTGATATTCAAAGAAAATGGATTAAAAAATTTAAAACAATTGAAGATACATTTAAACAAAGAGCAGCAGAAGAAGATATTGACTCTAAATTCCCATTTGACAATATAAAATGGCTTGTAGAGGAAGGTTATAGTGTGTTAACTTTACCTAAATCATATGGTGGAGAAGGTGCAACAATAGAAGATATGGTCGTTTTACAATCGTATCTTGGAGCTATAGATGGTGCTACAGCACTGTCTATAGGCTGGCATCTAAGCGTTGTAGGACAATTATATCAACAACATATGTGGAGTCAAACTATGCTTGATCAATTTGCAATAGAAGTAAAAAATGGTGCGCTTGTAAATAGAGCAGTAAGTGAAGCGGATACTGGTAGTCCTACTCGTGGTGGGAGACCTGCTACGCATGCAATAAAAACTAAAGACGGATATAAATTAAATGGTGTAAAAACGTTTACTTCTATGAGTAAAGCATTGACACATTACATTGTTGCTGCATTTGCAGAAGATATTCAAGAAGTAGGCTTCTTTTTAATTCCTAGAGAGACTAAAGGTTTAGAAATTGCAGATAATTGGAATATGTTAGGGATGCGTGCAACGGAAAGTCATGATTTAGTATTAAATGATGTTATAGTTCCGTTTGAAAACTTTGTAGAAACAAAACATAAACCGCAACCCAATGGATGGATTTTACATATACCAAGTGTATATTTAGGTATTGCCCAAGCAGCGAGAGATTATGCTATTGAGTTTGCCAAAATACATTCTCCTAATAGTATTGAGGGAACAATTGCTACGCTACCTACTGTACAACAAAATATTGGGAAAATGGAATCACTCTTATTATCTGCACGTCATTTTTTATGGAGTACAGCTAGAGGTTACAATCAATATAATGAAACACTTAATATTTGGAATGAAACATCTGCAAGTAAAATTTTAGTCATGAATCAAGGATTAGAAGTAGTGGATCTTGCTATGCGAATAGTAGGGGCAAAAAGTTTAGAAATGGATCGTCCATTACAACGCTATTATCGTAATATGCGTGCTGGCCTACATAATCCTCCTATGGAAGATGCAGCATATACGAATATTGCAAAATCTATACTTGATTTAATGTAGAATGAATTTTTTATTTATAATATGTTTAAAGAAAGCTATGATTACGTATAATGTAGTCATAGCTTTTTTTACATATTTTTTGGAGGGATTTAATGACTAAAATATATTTTAATCATGATGGCGGCGTTGATGATTTAATATCGCTATTCTTATTACTACAAATGGATAATATTGAATTAGTAGGTGTAAGTACAATCGGTGCAGATTGTTATTTAGAACCTTCTCTAAGTGCTTCATGTAAAATTATAAATCGTTTTTCAAATTTATCTATTGATGTAGCTCCTTCATATGAAAGAGGAGTTAACCCTTTTCCGAAAGACTGGAGAATGCATGCCTTTTTTATGGATGCGCTGCCTATTTTAAATGAGGAATGGATTGATAAACGTTCTATAACGAGTACATTTGAAGCTTATGAGGATATGATTAATGTATTAAATAATAGTAAAGAAAAGGTGACTTTATTGTTTACTGGTCCGTTAACTGATTTAGCCAAAGCAATCAAATATGATAAAGCAATAGTAAACAATATTGAAAAGTTAGTTTGGATGGGAGGAACATTTTTAGAAAAGGGAAATGTAGAAGAACCCGAACATGATGGCACAGCTGAATGGAATGCTTTTTGGGATCCTGAAGCTGTTAAAACAATATTTGATACGTCTATCAAGATAGAAATGGTAGCGTTAGAAAGCACTAATCAAGTACCATTGACACCAGCTATTCGTCAAATGTGGGCAAATCAACGTCAGTTTATAGGAGTTGATTTTTTAGGCATCAGTTATGCAGCTGTACCTCCTCTTACTCATTTTGTCACCAACTCTACTTACTTTTTATGGGATGTATTGACGACTGCTCAAATTGGTAAAGAAAACTTAACAGATTCTATAGAACTTAAAGTAGATGTATGTACAAAAGGACCAAGCCAAGGACGCACATATGAGAGCGATGATGGACGTATGGTGCGTGTCGTTAATCATGTCAATCATGATGAATTCTTCAACTATATTACGTCTTTAGCTAAAAAAGTATCTCATTAACTTTAAATGTAAACTTTTTATATAAAATAGTTTACATAAGTGGTATAATTTTCTTCATAAAAGGAGGAAATCAAATGAGTACAAAAAATTTAGTATATACAGCGTTAATGACAGCGGTTATTTGTATTTTAGGCCTAGTACCCGGAATACCGTTACCATTTATGCCTGTACCAATTGTATTACAAAATATAGGTATCTTTTTAGCAGGAGTTATATTAGGACGTAAATACGGCGCACTCAGTGTTATTATCTTCTTATTATTAGCAGCCACAGGTTTGCCATTATTATCAGGTGGACGCGGTGGAATAGGTGTGTTTGCAGGTCCTTCAGCAGGATTTTTATTCTTATATCCAGTAGTGGCGTATCTTATAGGTTTAGTAAGAGATCGTTTTAAAAATCATATTAATTTCTTGACATTATTTATTGGTATACTTGTATTTGGTGTTTTATTATTAGATATTGTAGGAACAATCATTATGGGATTCATTATACATATGCCTATAAGTAAAGCATTTTTATTATCATTTACATTTATTCCAGGAGATATTATTAAAGCGATTATTGCGAGTTTAATCGGTACAACATTACTTAACCATTCACGTTTTAAGAATTTGATATAATAGTACAAAATATACATAGTTGGGTGATGGTTACTATGACATACATAACAATGAAGCAGATTAAAGAAAATGGAAAAATATACTTAGAAGATGAGTTGAATATTATATATTTAACACCTTCTGATCCAATGACATATCACATGAATAAGTGGCAGTACAAAACGTTACCTTCAATTAATCAGTGGTATTCAGATATGGAGAAACAACGAATTTTGCATAAAAAACAACATTCTTCTCATTTATCTTTTACATTTCCAGAAAACCAATTACTGCATTCTACATGGTTAGAAGCGATACGCAATGAAGGATTTCAATTAGGACTACTTGAATTGTACGCGATAGATAGTGTTACATTAAAACAATTTGAGAGCAATATTCAGGTAGATATTGAACCTGTAACTTCATTTAACATGGAAGATTATTTAAGTGTTTACAATGAATTTTCAAAACCGTATGGCGAAGCGTTTGTTAAAGAAAGTGAAGAACGAACGAGAGAGGCAATATTAAATCAAATAGATGATGTCACTCGTATAGTTGCATATTATCTTCATAAACCTGTGGGGATTTTGGATGTTATAGTTACAGATGAAACCGTTGAAATTGATGGGTTCGGCGTTTTAGAAGACTATCGTCATAAGGGAATAGGTACTACGATGCAGTCCTATGTAGGTCATTTAGCTGGTTCTCGACCCGTCATATTAGTGGCAGATGGTGATGATACAGCAAAAGACATGTATATAAAACAAGGCTATATTTTTCAAAGCTTTCAATATCAGATAGTCAAAGAAGATGCAATATAAATAAAAGTAGGGAGTGAAAAATGAATTTATAATAAATTCTATTTCACTCCTTTTACACGTTCTGGATGACTATAAATATTAAAAGAATTACCTCTAATAAAACCAATAGCAGTAATATTTAAGTCATGTGCCAGTGTTACTGCTAATGTGGTAGGTGCAGATTTTGATAATATAACACCAACACCGATTTTAGCTGCTTTTAGTAAAATTTCAGATGATATACGTCCACTAAAAATAAGCACTTTATTTCTAACAGGAATTTGATGAGTAAGACAAAAACCGTAAAGTTTATCTAAGGCATTATGTCTACCTATATCTTGACGATGTTCAAAAAATGCCTCACCATCACTAATCGCTGCATTATGCAAGCCACCTGTTTGTTTAAATAAAGTACTTGCACTTTGTAAACCTGTCATCATATTTAAAATTTGTCTTGGAGTGAGAACGATATTAGACATCGATGTTTTAGCAATTGCCGCATCATTTTGAAAATAAAATTCTCGACTTTTTCCACAACATGAAGCAACCATGCGCTTTGTAGAATACTCAAAACGATCACTTAATGACTTAGTTAATTCTACATGAGCAAACCCTTTACTATTATCAATTTGTAAATATTTAATTTCTCCTTTTTTATAAATGGCTCCTTCAGATGCTAAAAATCCTATGACTAACTCTTCTAAATGTGTCGGACTGCAGATTACTGTAGCAAATTCTTTTCCATTCACCATAATCGTTAATGGAAATTCGGTTACATAGCTGTCTTCAGTTTCGATGAGTTGCTCATCTTCATACCTAATAATTGGTTGATTTTGAACGGCATCTTTATCCATGAATGTCTCCCCTTTGGTTATAACTACTTTATACTGTATCATTATATTCACAAAAAGTATTTCAATATTGAATGATTATATAAAACATGGTAAAACTTTTCAAAAGATATAAAAAGCGTATAATATTTGATTGAATAGGGGGCATAAAAATAAATGACTGTAAAACGATTATTAGCGGTGTTAGGGACTTTTATTATCATTATGGCAGGTTGTTCAAATTCAAAAGATAATGAGAATAGCAAGCACTCTTCAAAGTCAAATAATAGTAATAATCCTAAAACTGAATTGAAAGTTTCAGCAGCAGCAAGTTTAAGTGATGTAAGTAAAGCATTAAAGAAAGAGTTTGAAAAAACACATAAAAATGTAAATGTAACATTTAATTATGGTGGATCAGGAGCCTTAAGACAACAAATTGAAAAAGGTGCACCAACTGATGTCTTTATGTCTGCAAATACGAAAGATGTAGATATGTTGAAAAAACATAATCAAGCTCATAATACATATAAATACGCACATAATCAGTTGGTATTGATTGGTGATAAAAACAGTGATCAAGCTTCAGTAAAAGATTTAAAAGACAACGAAAAATTAGCTATTGGTGAAGTGAAAACTGTACCAGCAGGTAAATATGCGAAACAATATTTAGATGATCAACATTTATATAGTGATGTAAAAGATAAAATTGTATATGCCAAAGACGTTAAACAAGTATTAAATTACGTTGAAAAAGGTAATGCTCAAATGGGATTTGTATATGAGACCGATTTATATACGAATAATGAAAGAACAGATAAAGTAAATGAGATTAAAAAAGCGGATTTGAAAAAACCTATCACTTATGAAGCGGGAGCAACATCAGATAATAAATTTGCTAAAGAATGGATGGAATTTTTAAAATCTAAAAAAGCGAAAAATATTTTAAAAGAATATCACTTTAAAGTATAGGGGGATGACATATGCCTGATTTAACACCTCTATGGATTTCTATTAAAGTAGGATTTATCAGTACGATAATTGTCTCTATATTAGGAATTTTTATTTGTAGAACGTTATATAAAAGAAAGGGGCATGCAACTCAATTTCTTGAAAGCTTAATATTATTACCTATTGTTTTACCACCAACAGTACTAGGGTTTATACTTATTATTGTTTTTTCACCTAGAACATTTGTGGGACAATTCTTTCAAAATATACTTCATTTACCCGTAGTATTTACAATGACAGGTGCAGTAATTGCATCTGTCATTGTTAGTTTTCCACTGATGTACCAACATACTATTCAAGGATTTCGAAGTATTAACCCTAAAATGTTAAATACTGCACGAACAATGGGAGCAAGTGAACGTAAAATCTTCTATCGTTTAATTCTACCATTATCTAAACGTTCAATTATTGCGGGTATTATGATGAGTTTTGCGAGAGCTATTGGAGAATTTGGTGCAACATTGATGGTTGCAGGATATATTCCAAATACAACCAATACCCTGCCACTTGAAATCTATTTTTTAGTAGAGCAAGGAAAAGAAAATCAGGCATGGTTATGGGTACTTGTACTCGTTGCTTTTTCTATTACAGTCATTAGTATGTTGAATTTTGCGAATCGTGATAAAGCTCAGGAGGTAGACTAGATGTTACAAGTTAAATTACAACATCAGTTAAAACAAACATTGATTCATATTAACATTGAAGATACAAAAGCTAAAATATATGCAATACAAGGTCCCTCCGGCATTGGAAAAACGACAATATTAAATATTATTGCGGGATTAAGACAACCAGATGAGGCTTATATTAATGTTAATAATCAGTTATTAGTAGATACTGAAAACCATATTAATGTAAAGATTCAACAACGCCAAATTGGCTATTTATTTCAAGATTATCAACTTTTTCCTAACATGACGGTTCTCCAGAATATTACATTTATGACTAAACAGTCTAAACATATTGATGAGCTTATTCAACGTTTAAATATTAGCCATTTAATGAATCAATTTCCGCCGACACTGTCTGGTGGGGAAGCTCAACGTGTAGCACTCGCTCGAACTTTAAGCACGAAACCCAATTTAATTTTACTTGATGAACCTTTTTCAAGTTTAGATGATATTTCTAGAGATGAAGGCATCCATCTAGTTAAGCAAATTCATGAGGAATGGTGTATACCTATTATTTTTGTAACGCATTCTAATTATGAAGCAGAAGTATTAGCAGATGAAATGATTCAAATTAAATAAACAGGAGTAGGATATCGAAGTCTAGAATGTTTTAGATTTCTGTCCTACTCCTATTTCGTTATAATAAAAAGAAGAGAGAATGTTGAGAGAGGTTTCAAATAATGACTCAAGAACGTTATTCAAGACAAATTTTATTTAAAGATATTGGAGAACATGGACAACAAACCATTAATCAGAAACATGTATTGATTGTTGGAATGGGCGCTTTGGGTACCCATGTAGCTGAAGGACTTGTTCGTGCTGGTATTCGAGAGTTGACTATTGTGGATAGAGACTATATTGAATATAGTAATTTACAAAGACAGACATTGTTTACAGAAAGTGATGCAGATCGTATGTTGCCAAAAGTGGTTGCTGCACAAGATCACTTAAAACATATTCGCTCTGATATAAAAGTGAATATTTATATTGAACATGTAGATGCCCAATTTTTAGAGCAATATGCAACGAGTGTAGATTTGATTATTGATGCAACGGATAATTTTGAAACAAGACAATTAATCAATGATTTTTCCTACAGATATCGCATTCCTTGGATTTATGGTGGAGTAGTTCAAAGTACCTATGTAGAAACTGCATTTATTCCAGGTCAAACACCTTGCTTTAATTGTTTAATGCCTCAGTTACCAGTGATAAATCTGACATGTGATACAGCCGGTGTGATTCAGCCAGCCGTAACGATGACCACAAGTTTTCAATTACGGGATGCTTTAAAGATATTGATTGGTAAACAGATTCCCACGAAGCTGACATATGGAGATATTTGGGAGAATACACATTTTTCTTTTGGTTATAGTAAAATGCGTCGTGATGATTGCCCAACTTGTGGCAAAAATGCTAGCTTTCCGTATTTATATACTCATTCGACTTCATATGCAACTTTGTGTGGTAGAGATACAGTTCAATATGAAAATAAAGACATTACAAAAAAAGTATTAGTTGATTTTCTTATAGCACTTGATATTCGTTATCATGAAAACCAATATATGTTAGTATTTGAATTTAAAAAACATAGAATTGTATATTTTGAAGGTGGGCGAATGTTGATTCATGGTACAACTAAGAAATCTGAAGCAATACAGTTAATCAATCAACTATTTGGATAAGGAGAGAATGATGATGCATGAGCATGAAAATAAAGAAGTTAAAAAAACAATTCAATGTGCAGTGTTAACAATTTCTGATACACGAAATAAAGAAACAGATAAAGGGGGTCAATTAGTTCAAAAGTGTTTGAAAGAACTGAATATAGAAGTGACAGAAGAACACTATAATATCATTAAAGATGACAAGGAAGACATCCAATCTCAAATTGATGAATGGTTAGCATCAGATATTGATGTCATTATAACGACTGGAGGTACTGGTATAGCACAACGTGATGTGACTATAGAAGCTGTAAAACCACTTTTAGATAAAGAAATTGAAGGATTCGGCGAACTTTTTAGATATTTAAGTTATACGGAAGATGTAGGAACAAAAGCGCTTCTCTCAAGAGCATTAGCGGGAACTGTTATGAGTAAATTAATCTTTACGTTGCCGGGATCAACTGGGGCAGTAAAGTTAGCAATGACTAAACTCATTATTCCGGAATTAAATCATATGGTTTATGAACTCAATAAATAAAATAGTCATAAAAAGCATTGTAAATCATAGGTTTCCCTAATTGAAAATGCTGCTTATGACTATCATAATAGAAGACAATCATATAGATTAATCTAATTGCCGGTGATAATCTCCAGATTTACCTCCAGATTTTGATTCAAGGTATGTGTCACCAATGATCATTCCTTTATCAGCTGCTTTTGTCATATCGTATACTGTGAGAGCTGTAACTGAAGCAGCTGTTAAAGCTTCCATTTCAACACCAGTCTTACCTGTAGTAGAAACCGTAGCAGTAATGCTTAATTGATAGTGGCGTTGTGTGTTCGCTTGATTCCAAGAGAATTCAATATCTATTCCAGTTAAGGGCAATGGATGACACATCGGAATAATAGTCGAAGTATTTTTAGCAGCCATTATACCTGCAATTTGAGCAGTATTAAGTACATTACCTTTTTTATTTGTATTGTCAATAATTTGATGGTAAATCGCTTCATTCACTGTGATGCTTGAATGCGCTTTAGCAATACGTTTTGTAATACTTTTATTCGAAACATCAACCATTTTTGCATTACCTTGATGATTGATATGTGTGAAATTTGACATAAATAGCCTCCTATAGAAATATCTAAAAATCATAACATATAAATAAAGTTATAATCATTTATTTTTAATAAGTACATCATTATTTTACTGAGTTTATAAAATAGTATAGCATGAATTTATCGTGTAATTGGAGTTGATAAAATGGTAGTTGAAAAAAGAAAACCAATACCTATTAAAGAAGCAATTGAACGTATTGTAAAACAAGATATATATACTCCACAAAGTAATATATCATTAGAGGACAGTTTAGGATATGTCTTAGCTGAAGACATTGTAGCAACTTATGATATACCACGTTTCAATAAATCGCCGTATGATGGTTTTGCTATAAGAAGTGAAGATTCGGCTGGTGCCTTTTCAAAAAATCGTAAAACATTTAAAGTGATAGATCATATTGGTGCAGGCACAGTATCTCATAAAACAGTCGGAGAAAATGAAGCAGTTCGTATTATGACAGGCGCTCAAATTCCTGAGGGCGCAGATGCAGTAGTGATGTTTGAACAAACTGTGGAAAACGGAGATACATTTACTATTAGAAAACCTTTTGAAGAGAATGAAAATGTGTCGCTAAAAGGAGAAGAAACGAAAACAGGAGATATTGTTTTAAAAAAAGGACAAGTCATTAATCCTGGAGCTATTGCAGTACTAGCGACCTATGGTTATACAGAAGTGCCTGTGTTTTTAAAACCAAGTATTGCAGTCATTGCTACTGGAAGCGAATTATTGAATGTAGACGAAGAATTACAACCAGGAAAAATTAGAAATTCTAATGGTCCGATGATACAAGCATTAGCTGATAAAATGGGATTAACGATAGAGCCTTATAGTATACAACAAGATGACTTAGAAAGTAGTATTCAAGTCATCACTAAAGCAATGAAAGATCATGATATTGTCATTACTACTGGAGGTGTTTCGGTAGGGGATTATGACTTTTTACCAAAGATATACAAAGCAATTCAAGCAGAAGTGTTATTTAATAAAATTGCGATGCGTCCTGGAAGTGTGACAACTGTGGCAGTTGCAAATAATAAGTATTTATTTGGTTTATCAGGGAACCCATCGGCTTGTTTTACTGGTTTTGAATTATTTGTTAAACCAGCAGTGCAACATATGATGCAAGCCAAAGCAGTTTACCCTCAAGTTGTGAAAGCAACATTAATGGAAGATTTTGCGAAAGCCAATCCATTTACAAGATTTATTCGAGCAACTGCATCTTTTACTCATAATTGTGCGACTGTGGTTCCATCCGGATTTAATAAATCGGGTGCTGTAGTAGCAATAGCACATAGTAATGCAATGATTATGTTGCCAGGGGGGACAAGGGGATTTAAAGCCGGACATACTGTAGATGTTATTTTAACTGAATCGAATGTTTTCGAAGAGGAACTATCATTATGATTTTACAAATAGTTGGTTTTAAAGATTCGGGTAAAACAACGTTGTTACAACAATCTATTACATTTTTAAAATCTCAAGGCTATCATATTGTAACGATTAAACATCATGGACATGATAAAGATGATATTACGCTTCAATCTTCTAATGTGGATCATATGAAACATTTTGAAGCTGGTGCAGATCAGAGTATTGTTCAAGGATCTGCTTATCAACAAACGGTAACACGTAGAAATCAGCCGTCGCTTGAAGAGCTGATAAAAGAAAGTGTAACTATTCGTTATGACGTTATTTTAGTTGAAGGGTTTAAACATGAGAATTATGACAAAATAGTGGTATATCAGACCCAAGAAGAATTAGAAAAACTGAGACTTCTTACACATGTTCAATATTTTTATAATTATAATAATGAGAATGCTTTAAACAACTATGAGCAATGGTTACTAAAATGGATGAAACAAAAGGATGAATAAAAAATGAAACAATTTGAAATCGTGACGAATCCAATTGAGCCCGAACAATATAGAACATTTACTTTAAATGAACATCAAGGAGCTGTTGTTGTCTTTACAGGTCATGTTCGCGAATGGACTAAAGGGGTGAAAACAGAATATCTTGAGTATGAAGCTTATGTTCCAATGGCTCAAAAAAAACTAGAACAAATTGGAGAAGAAATTACACAGCGTTGGCCAGGAACGATAACAACGATTGTACATCGTATTGGTCCTCTACACATTTCCGATATTGCAGTATTGATTGCTGTCTCTTCGCCACATCGTAAAGATGCCTATCGTGCAAATGAATATGCGATTGAAAGAATTAAAGAAATTGTGCCGATTTGGAAAAAAGAAATTTGGGAAGACGGTGCAGAATGGCAAGGACATCAAAGAGGAGACCACAGTCAAGCAACTAAAGGAGGGGCTTAAATGAGAGTATTATATTTTGCAGAAATAAAAGAAATATTAGAAATGAATTCAGAGGACATTGATTTAATAGAAGATATTACAGTAGAAACATTTAAAGAATTATTATTTGAACGTCACTCATCCATTCGTGATAAAAAATTTCAAGTAGCTGTGAATGAAGAATTTGTTCAACTTAATGATATTGTAAAGCAAGATGATATTGTTGCGTTAATACCTCCAGTTAGTGGTGGTTAAATATGAAAGCAATTATTCTAGCTGGGGGACACTCTAAACGTTTTGGTAGTCCCAAAGCATTTGCTTGTATTCACGGTGAAATGTTCTATAAACGAATTATTAATACATTAACAGAAACGAATTTATTTGACGATATTATTATCAGTACAAACAAACAACTTAAAAATGAATTTGAGTATAAACAGATTATGATAGATGAAGAAACACATGCAGATAAAGGCCCGTTATCAGGAATCTACACAGTTATGAAACATTATAATAATGAAGAATTATTTTTTGTGGTTTCTGTAGATACTCCTATGATTACTAAAGAAGCAATAAGTCAACTATATCAATTTACAATTTCACAGCGTATGGAACATCAAGCAGATATTATAGCTTATTCAGACAATGATAAACCTATACCGACCATTGCGTTTTATAGTCGAGGAGTCATTTCGAATATTGAAAAAGCACTGAATTCTAATGATTATAGTTTACGGCATGTATATAAAAATGTGATAACATGTTTTCTAGATACTAAAGAGGTTCAGCCTTTAAAAAATTGGTCTAAAAATATTAATTATCAAGATGATTTGAATACTTTACTTCATCAGATTAATGATTAAAGGGGGACGCGTTAATGACGATCCAAATTAAAGACAAATTAGGACGTCCTATAAGAGATCTACGAATTTCTGTAACAGATCGTTGTAATTTCAGATGTGATTATTGTATGCCAAAAGAAATATTTGGTGATGATTTTGTTTTTTTGCCTAAAGAGGAATTACTGACATTTGATGAAATTACAACAATTGCCAAAGTTTATGCTGAATTAGGCGTGAAAAAATTAAGAATCACTGGTGGAGAACCCTTGTTACGACGTGATTTATATAAATTAATTGAAAAACTCAATCGTATTGAGGGTATTGAAGATATTGGTATGACTACTAATGGTTTACTTTTAAAAAAACATGGTCAAAAGTTGTATGATGAAGGATTACGTAGAATTAATGTAAGTTTAGATGCAATTGATGATGAGGTATTTCAAGCAATCAATAACCGTAACATTAAAGCTTCTACCATCTTGCAACAAATTGATTATGCGGTCTCTATTGGATTTCATGTAAAAGTAAATGTAGTTATACAAAAAGGAATTAATGATGATCAAATCCTACCTATGATCGAATATTTTAAAGATAAACACATTCAAATAAGATTCATTGAATTTATGGATGTAGGTAATGATAATAGTTGGGATTTTAATAAAGTTGTTACGAAAGAAGAAATGCTATCTACTATTGAAGAAGAGTTTGATATAGAACCACTTCCACCTAGATACTTTGGTGAAGTTGCCACATATTATAGACATAAAGATAATGGTGCACAGTTTGGTCTAATCACCAGTGTTTCAGCTTCATTTTGTTCTACTTGTACAAGAGCAAGACTATCATCTGATGGAAAATTTTATGGATGTTTATTTAGTGTGATTGATGGTTTTGATATTAAATCATTATTGCGTAGTGGTGCTACACATCAAAAATTAAAAGACACGTTCATTTCATTATGGCAAGCACGTGATGATCGTTATTCAGATGAACGTACAGAACAAACAGTAAAAAATCGACAACGAAAGAAAATTAATATGAATTATATTGGTGGTTAATCTATACAGAAGTAAGTGATAATCATATGTGATATTACTTACTTCTGTATTTTAATTTGATAGTAGCTTTAATTAATTTTAATAATTTCAAAGTAATTTATATTAATCACTAAACAGATATAAATTAATATTTGTAATAGATTAAATTGTACATATGTTATATAATTAAATTAAGCAATTTTATTATATTATGTATTTATACAACTTAGAATCAACTTTGGAGGCATGTACTATGAATAATAAAGTGAATCGCTTTATTGAAGCGGAAAAAGAACTCAGTCAACTAAAACATTGGTTAAAAATGACGTATAAAATTTCTATTGAGGAATTTGTCGTTTTATTTAAAGTGTATGAAGGTAAAAAAATTAGCGGAAAAGAGTTACGCGATACATTACATTTTGAAATGTTATGGGATACAAGTAAAATTGACGTAATCATTCGCAAAATTTACAAGAAAGAATTAATTTCTAAATTACGTTCTGAAACAGATGAACGACAAGTATTTTATTTCTTTAATGCGTCTCAACAAAAAGTATTAGATAAAATGAAAAATGAAATTGAAGCTATTAGTATTGCAAATTAATTAAATAAAAAGAGCACCTCTCATATTCTATAACGAATAATAGGGGTGCTCCTTTTTATATATTAAATGAAAGATTAATACGTATTACCATGTACTTTTCTACCATGAACAATTAAATAAAGTACTGTACATAAAGCAGCTACAATAGCCATAATGAGATAAACTTGAGTATACGTGATTGAATCTGTAAATAATCCAAGCAACGATGGACCAAAGCCAATACCAATATCTAATCCTATAAAGTAAGTTGAAGTTGCAATTCCATATTTACTTGAAGGGGAGACTTTAATTGCAATGGCTTGCATTGAAGAAGAGAGGTTTCCATAACCAATACCTAAGAACACGCCAGCAAGTAATAATACCCAACCATTATAGCTAAATACTAATAAAACAAATGTGATAATTAAGGCAAGAAAAGCTGGATAAACCACAACGTTTTCATTTTTTGCATCAATCATTCTACCAGCAATAGGTCGAGTGATTAATGAAGCGACCGCATAGAAAATAAAGAAATAACTAGATGCTTCTAACAAATGACGTTGCTCAGCAAAAGGTTTTAAGAATGTTAGGATTGACGCATAATTTAACCCAATGATCATCATAACAATTGCTACTGGTACAGCTTCTTTAGCAATAAAATTATGAATATTGAAACCAGAAGCTTGAGCTACTTTTCTATCAACTGCATTTTTAGTAGGATTAAAATCAATTTTAATAAAGAGTGAAACAATTAAACTTGCGATTCCTAGTATGAGACAGATAAGAAATAGTAAATTAATTGAGAATGATTTCAATAATAAAATTCCAAAGAAAGGCCCAATAGCTGATCCAAGAACAAGGCTCAGTGAAAATAAGCTAATACCCTCACTTTTACGTTCTACAGGGGTAACATGTGCAGCAATTGTACCTGTAGCAGTCGTTGCGATAGCTGTAGCAATTCCATTTAGGAGTCGTACAAACATCAAGATGGTTATCGACCCAGAGATAAAATAAAGTAACTGAGTAATGATTAGAAAAATTAAACCAACAATTAAAATTTTTTTAGGACCAAAACGATTGACATACTTTCCTGTTCCAAAACGTCCTATTAATGATCCAATAATAAATAGTCCTACAACAAGTCCAGATATACTGTCTGACACATGATAGGATGTTTTAGAATAATCAGCGATGATAACTAATAATAAGTACATACATAAATAAACAAAGAAGTTAATGATAAAATTGATTGTAAAACTTCTAGTAAAAATAGGTTGTTTAATAGTACTAGTCTGATTCATGAGTATCCCCCTTCGATAATGTGGTATGTAATTTTTTCATGATTGCTATGACGTGATCCAAGTCATCATTAGATATATTAGATTGATGGATTAAATCTTCTTGAATAGGTGTAATACAAGCATTCATGTCCTCAAATAATTGCTGTCCTTTTTCAGATAAACTTAATAGCTTTTCACGTTTGTCAGTACCTTGAGTAACCAAAAGTAAATCTTTTTCAAATAGGACTTTAATAATTTTACGCGCAGTCGGTTTTTCAATAAAACGACGTTTAGATATTTGAACTAAAGTCGTTTGATCATATGTAGCAATATCTTTAAGCACTAACCACTGACCTGTATGTAGACCAAATTGATCTAATATAGGTTGAGTACGTTTAATATAAGGACGATAAATACCAATAAAACTATTAAAAAATTCATTTGTGAGCATTTTAAATTGTCTCCCTCGAAAATAGTTAGCAAGGCTAACTAATTAATACCGAAAATTATTATACGCTGATTTCATTCGTTTTTCAACACTAAATATAAGTTATAGAGTAAAGTATAGTGAAATTTGTTAAAATACAATTAAGTTTAAATTAGTAAAGGGGATATTGATACATGAAATTGAAATTTGATCATATGATTCATTACGTCGATCAATTAAAAGGATTTAAATATCCAGGTGAGTTATTAAAAATTCATTCTGGAGGCAAGCATCATCAATATGGCACTTTCAATCGTTTAACTTATATAAATGGAAATTACATCGAACTTTTAGATGTTGAAAATGTCGAAAAGTTAAAGAAAGAAGCTAAAACTGAAAAGGGTAGAGTCGCTTTTGCAACGAAAATTGTTCAAGATAATTTTAAGCAAGGATTTAAAACAATGGCATTTAGAACGGAAGATATAGAGAGAGTAAAACAATCTTTAAACGAACGTCATATTGATACGATTGGTCCTATAAATATGGACAGAGAAAATAAAAAGGGTGAAAAGATAAGATGGAAGTTACTCTACATCGCTGATCCCGACTATATGGTAAGGCCTCCTTTTTTTATTGAGTGGAATAAAAATAAAGTCGATCATATGCAAAATTTGGATTCATTTTTTCAGAAACAATTTAAAATTGATAAAATTATTATAGATAGTTCTAAACGCTCTAAAACCTTAACTAAGTGGCAAAGCTGGTTTAATATGGATATTATAGAAGAAAATGAGAACTACACTGATTTAAAATTAGAGGGGGATACTATTGTTTATCGGATTCAAGATGCGGCTCAATCTGGATACAATACCATTGTTTTTAAAGATAATGAGACTATGACTCCTTATTCAATCATTATTAAAGGAGCCAAATATCGTTTCGAACCTAATGAAGGAACTAATTAAATAGATAGGTATAAGTACTATGTGCAATAAAAGCAATATGAATAAAAACTAGTACTAAAGAAATTAAGCTTAGTATTAAAGAAAAACGATTTGTTTTTAATAGTATAAATAAAATGGTAAGTACAAGTGATAAAGCGACAAACATCACTCTCAGACTAAAAAAATTTATAGTTAATGGATGAGCCATTGTATAAATTATTGCAATAGCATTACATACAATAAATATAAGTAAAATAATATTTCTCAATTTTAAAAACCTCTTTAATAAAAAATAGTAGTGTTTTTCATTCATTAAGTATAACAAAAAGAATAGCTTTTTGAAGAAAATACAACTTCTATTATGAGTTTGTCGACACTCTCAAATCTACAATGTATAATGATAAGTAATGCAAAGATAAAGGAGTTTTATATAGCATGGAAAAGATGAATATCACAAATCAGGAACATGACGAATTTGTAAAAACTCATCCGAATGGTGATTTATTGCAACTGACAAAGTGGGCAGAGACAAAGCGCTTAACTGGATGGTATTCAAAACGTGTGGCAGTAGGTGAAAATGGTGAAATTAAAGGTGTAGGACAGTTATTATTTAAAAAGATACCGAAGTTACCATTTACATTATGCTACGTATCACGTGGATTCGTAGCCGATTATAATGATAGAGACGTACTGAGAGCACTTTTAAATGAAACAAAAAAAATTGCTAAAGAAGAAAAAGCGTACGCGATTAAGATTGATCCAGATGTTGAAGTAGAACATGGCACAGAAGCACTTAAAAATTTAAGAATGCTTGGATTTAAACATAAAGGGTTTAAAGAAGGATTATCAAAAGACTATATTCAACCTCGTATGACAATGATTACACCTATTGATAAAACCGATGATGAAATTATTCAAAACTTTGAACGTCGTAATCGTTCTAAAGTTAGATTAGCGCTTAAACGAGGTACTAAAGTTGAACACTCAAATCGTGAAGGACTTAAAACATTTGCGAAGTTAATGCAAATTACGGGTGAACGTGATGGTTTCTTAACACGTGATATTAGCTATTTTGAGAATATTTATGACTCATTACATGAAGATGGAGATGCAGAATTATTCTTAGTGAAATTAGAGCCACAACAAGTGCTTGATGAAACGAATAAAGATTTAGAAGCTCAAGAAGCAGAAAAAGCTAAATTAGAAGCGAAGTCAGAAGCACGTCCAAATGACAAAAAGACAGCTAACAAATTAAATGATATAAAAAATAAGATTTCTAAGACAACTGAATTAAAAGAAGATTTAGAAAGATTAAATCAAGAACATCCAGAAGGCGTATATTTATCAGGCGCATTACTTATGTTTGCAGGTAAAAAATCATATTACTTATATGGAGCTTCTTCAAATGATTATCGTGATTTCTTACCGAACCATCATATGCAATATGAAATGATGAAATACGCAAGAGACCATGGTGCAACAACGTATGACTTTGGTGGCACAGATAATAATCCATCAAAAGATTCTGAACACTATGGATTATGGGCTTTTAAACGTGTATGGGGCACTTATTTAAGTGAAAAAATTGGTGAGTTTGATTATGTCTTAAATCAACCGTTATATCAATTAATCGAACAAGTTAAACCAAGACTTACAAAAGCCAAAATTAAACTCTCTCGCAAATTAAAACGTAAATAATTAATTTACAGTATTGTAGATACAGTATTTAATCTGAACGATTCTATGAAGAAACGTTCAGATTTTTTTACCAATATTAATCACTTATTATAGGAGAAGTAACAAAATGATTAAAAAGATGCTTCAATTTTCATTAGGTAATAAGTTTGCTATTTTTTTAATGGTTCTTTTAGTCATTATAGGTGGCATATATTCAAGTGCTAAACTTAAATTAGAATTATTACCTGATGTTGAAAATCCAATTATTTCTGTCCAAACGACGATGTCAGGAGCTACACCTCAAACGACACAAGGTGAAATTAGCTCGAAAATTGATAAACAAGTCAGATCACTCGCTTATGTAAAAAGTGTAGAAACACAATCGATATCTAATGCTTCAATTGTGAAAGTTGAATATAACAACGGAACTGACATGGATAAAGCTGAAGAAGTACTGAAAAAAGAAATAGATAAAATCGATTTTAAGGATGGAGTAAGTGAACCAGAATTAATACGTAATTCCATCGACGCCTTTCCTATCGTAGCTTACTCATTTACAAATGAAAGTAATGACTTAAGAACTACTACAAAGGAAATTAATGAACAATTAATACCTAAACTTCAAACTGTTGACGGTGTTCAAAGTGCACAACTGAATGGACAAACTACACGTCAAGTTACTTTGAAATTTAAACAAAAAGAATTAGATAAAGTAGGGTTATCTGCGGATGATGTTGAAAATTACATTAAGACAGCGACTAGAGAAACACCACTCGGTTTATTTCAATTTGGAAATAATGAAAAATCTCTCGTTGTGGATGGTCAATTTAAATCAGTCAGTGCATTAAAAGATTTAAAGATCCCTCTTTCTATAGCAGGTCAAGGACAATCAAGCGATTCTAACGATAATAGTATTAGCAGTACTGGCCAAGAGGACAGTCAATCATCTAGTTCAAGTCAATCGCGAGCGAATAGCTCTTTAAAAGAAACAAATGGTCAAATGCCAAGCGTGCCACTTAAAGATTTAGCTAAAATCACTGTGGGCGATGAACGAGATTCTATTTCAAAAACAAATGGTAAAGATGCAGTTAACGTACAAGTAATGAAAGCACAAGATGCAAATACAGTTCAAGTGGCTAGAGCAACGCAAAAGAAAATAGACGAGTTTGTTAAGAATAACAGTGATATCAAAGCCACAAAAACAATGGACACAGCTAAACCAATTGAAGATTCATTATATACTATGATTGAAAAAGCGGCCTTAGGTACCATCGTCGCAATTATTGTTATTTTATTATTCTTAAGAAATATTAAAACAACAGCGATATCTATCGTTTCAATTCCGTTATCTATTTTGATTGCACTTATTGCACTGAAATTAAGTAATGTATCACTTAATATTTTAACTTTAGGTGCATTGACTATTGCGATTGGTCGGGTCATAGATGATTCTATTGTTGTAGTAGAAAATATCTATCGCCGATTATCAGATCCAGGTGAACAATTAAAAGGGAACAATTTAGTTATTAGTGCAACGAGAGAGGTATTTAAACCTATTTTATCTTCTACGATTGTTACAATTATAGTTTTCTTACCGCTAGCTTTTGTTTCAGGCTCAGTAGGTGAAATGTTTCGACCATTTGCGTTAGCTATCACATTTAGTTTACTGGCTTCGCTTCTTGTTTCTATTACTGTTGTACCAGCTCTTGCCTCAACGTTCTTTAAAAATGGAATAAAAATAAATGGCAATGTTAATGAAGAAAATAAATTAGGGAGAATTAGTAAGGAATATAAACGAGTACTGGGTTGGTCACTTAATCATAAATGGCTTGTTCTTATTATTAGTATTGTTATATTAATTGCGAGTATAGGAATTGGTGCAACTAAGTTAGGAACAAGTTATATTTCTACTGGAGAAGATAAGTTCTTAGCGTTAACTTATACACCTAAACCAGGAGAAACTGAAAAAGCAGTACTTAAACATGCTGAAAAAGCTCAAAAATATCTTCAAAGTAAAGATAAAGTTAAAACAGTTCAATTTTCTGTAGGTGGACCTTCTCCAGCAGATCCAACAGGAAGCACGAATAGCATGGCTATTATGGTGGAATATGATTCGAATACACCTCACTTTGAGGAAGAACCAGATAAAGTGGTTACACATCTTTCTAAAATGAAAGACCCAGGTGAATGGAAAAATCAAGACTTAGGTACAGGAGCTGGAAACAATTCAGTGGACGTAACTGTTAAAGGACCTTCTACTGATGCAATTAGAAGTACAGTAACTAAAGTTGAAAATAAAATGAAATCCATTAAAGGTGTAGCAGATGTCAATTCAGATTTATCACAGACCTATGATCAATATGAAATCAAAGTAGATCAAAATAAAGCAACAGATAAAGGTATTTCAGCTGCACAATTAGCATTGAATTTAAATGAGAACTTACCAGAAAAAACAATTACAACTGTTAAAGAAAATGGTAATAATATAGATGTAAAAGTAAAACAGAATAAACAAACAAATTGGTCTCAAAATAAACTAGAAAACATTGACTTACATGCACCAAGTGGAGAAACTGTTAAATTAAAAGATATCGCACGTCTAAACAAAACAACAACACCAAGTAAACTTGTTCAAAAAGATGGCGATTATGCTACAACAGTTTCAGGTAAGATTACCGCTTCTGATGTTGGTGGAACCTCTAGTAAAGTGATGCGTGAAATCAATACAATTGATAAACCTAATAACGTTAAGTTTAATGTTGGCGGTGCAACAGATGATATTAATACAGCAATGAGCCAACTCGCTTTTGCAATGCTTATTGCTATTGTTATTGTGTATCTTGTGTTGGTTATCACATTCAAAGGTGGTTTAGCACCATTTACAATTCTATTCTCATTACCATTTACAGCTATTGGTATAGTATTTGCATTATTGATTACCAGAGAAACCATTTCAGTACCAAGTTTAATTGGTATGTTGATGTTAATTGGTATTGTTGTTACAAATGCAATTGTATTAATTGATAGAGTGATTTCAAATGAACATCAAGGTATGTTAATGAAAGAAGCTTTAATTGAAGCGGGTGGAACTCGAATTAGACCTATTTTGATGACTGCAGTTGCAACAATCGGTGCATTATTACCATTGTTATTTGGGCAAAATAGTTCAATTCTAATTTCTAAAGGAATGGCTGCTACAGTCATAGGTGGATTAGTATCATCAACACTACTAACCTTAATCGTAGTGCCTGTTATCTATGAAATACTCTTTACTTTAAAAAACAAACTTACACGTAAATAAAGATAAATTTAGGATAAGTCAAAAAAAGCAATTGAGACGTATGCACATACGTTCAATTGCTTTTTTATTAATACATAGTAAAAGTTAAAATAATATATATTACAAAAATAATGATAGATATAATATTTAAAATCGAAACACCTTTATGATCGTTTTTAAGTGCTTTAAAAGCTGTAACTTCTACATTTCCTACAAGAAGAAGCAATACAACAAATACCCACCAATTTTCACTAGGAAATTGGATCGTAGTGATAGCTACTACAAATAATAATAATATTCCCATAATAATACGTAAAATATGTACGAACATTGATTTCATTTTAAAAATACTGATATAACTTACAATAAGATACAGTATGGGTAATAAAATTAAGTATATTTTCACTTGATGACATCCTTTCTATTACGACTAATATCATAGCATTCATGAACTTTAATGCCTAGATATATTGAAAAATTATTTCTGACGTAATTTTGAACGTATGTCTGAAATTTCTTTTTCAATTTCTTCTAATTGTTTTACTAAAGGATCAATCTGTTGATTTAGTGATTCTTTTTTCTCTAAATCATTTTGTAAACGAATATAATCGTATTTAAGCTCAGCTAATTGTGATTCTAATTCCATGTCTAGTCGAACTCCTTATTTATTAATATGATTAGTAATGATTATAGCATGAAACAAGTAACTTCTAAAAATACTGTTAATTGTGTTAGAGTAATTAGTTGTAATGGAATATTAGGGAAGAAGGGATGAATTGTGACTGAGCAATTTATAATCATTATTTTGTTAATTGCATTAGGTTACTTACTTAAACGTATTAACTTTATTAAATCTGCAGATAGTCAAGTATTGTCTACGCTTGTATTGAATGTCACATTACCTTCTTTAGTTATTGTCAATTTAAATAGTGCGAATCTTGATTTATCATTTTCTATTTTACCAATTATGATGCTCATCTATGGCATATTAGCCAAAGTAATTATGGTTGCATTATTTAGAAAATATGATAATCATGTCAAGGGTTCAGTAGGTATGATGGCAGCGTCATTAAACATTGGTTTATTTGCTTATCCACTTGTAGAAACAATTTGGCCTAAAAATGGTATGATTTATTTTGGTATGGCTGATATCGGTGGGGCAATTATTATGTTTGGAGTCACTTACTTTGTAGGTAGTTATTACAGTGAAGGAAGCGATCAATTTAATTTCAAATTTTTAGGGAAAAAGTTAATTTCTTCAATACCACTCGTTACTTATATTGTAATGTTTATACTTAATATGGCTAATATTCATTTACCAAAAGCTTCAATTGACTTTTTTACAATAATTTCTAAAGCGAACATGCCATTATCAATGATTTTACTTGGAATTATGTTGAGCTTCAGAATTGAAAAACAATTTTTACCAATTGCAGTGAAATATTTAATTGTCCATTACGGACTTGGATGTATTGCTGGTTTATTAGTCCACTTTTTCTTACCAACATCAGATGATATGATTAAAACAACGTTATTAATTACATGGTTACTTCCTGTGGGTGTGGCAATTATTCCATATTCAATTCAATTTAAATATAAAACATTACCGTTAGTGGGAATGGTTACTAATATTTCTATTGTGATAAGTATTATTATTATATATATTTATCAAGCTATCTTTGTATAAAAACTACATATACACATGAAAAAAGCAAGCGATTTTTAATCATCGCTTGCTCTTTTACTTTATAGTATGATTACCCTTTTCCACCCATAAATGCAGGATAGTTCATCATACCACCATCAACATATAATGTTGTTCCATGAACATAGCTAGCTAAATTAGAAGCTAAAAACAATGCACCGTTTGCTACATCTTTTGCATCACCGATTTCTCTAGCTGGAATCATTTCTAATGTTTCGGCACGTGTTTTTGGATCAGAGAATTTTTCTTTTGTATGCTCAGTCACAACGGCACCTGGAGAGATATTATTAATACGAATGCCATGTTGGGCATATTCCATTGACATTGTTTCCATCATTAACTTAAGACCGCCTTTACTTGCAGCATAGTTAACGTAATTTGGCCAAGGAATTGTATCATGCACGCTTGAAGTATTAATAATAATACCTTTCTTATCTTCTTTTAAAAATTGTTTTACCGCTTCACGTGAACCAATAAATGCACCTGTTAAGTTAATATCAAGGACTTTTTGCCATTCAGCCATAGACATTTCATGACTTGGAGTGGCTTTTTCAAAACCAGCATTATTAATCATGATATCAACTGTTCCAAATTCTTTAACAGCCGTTTCTACTAATCGTTTCACATCTTCTTCGACTGAAACATCGGCTTGCACCGTAATTGAGTCACCGCCAGATTTTTTGATTGTTTCTTGAAGGGCATCAAGTTCTTCCATATGATTTTCTGATCTATAATTTAAGACTACTTTCGCTTTTTCTTTACCAAAAACTTCCGCCATTGCTTTTCCTATGCCACTGCCAGAGCCAGTAATAACCACAACTTTATTTTCTAATTCAGAAAACATTGTATGACCTCCTCAATATACCTATTTTAAGTTTCCTAATATAATTGCTGCGATGATAATCAACGCAATACCTGACCAAATCCCAATCATTTGGCGTCGATCTTTTTTCTCACCTAATAAGAATATACCACCAAGAGTAGAAACTATAACTAATAATTGTGATAATGAGAAACTTGTTGCTACACCAACTTTAGGTTGAGAATAGAACATAAATAAGTTACCTATTCCCCAAACAATCCCTGGAATAATATTAAGTGCGGTAGATTTAATATTTGTTTCATGTCTCATTGAAAGTAGAAATCCACCAATAGCCATACCAACTGATTGGAAGAATAAGGCATCAGTACCATTTACGCCAAATATATTGCCGATTACTACATAACCTACATAACCTAATGTACCTACAACTAGAATTACCATTGCTTTACTAAAATTAGGATCTTTTGTAGAACGCTCATTTTTTCCTTTTAGTGATGTAAGTGCAATCCCTGTTACTAATAAAACCATTGCAATAAGTCCTAAAGTAACTTGTAATCCAGTACTCCATTCACCTAAAAAGATAGCACTAAATAAAGTTGTACCTACTAATTGTAAACCAGTAGAAATAGGCATTGTTTTAGATACGCCGACAAGGTTAACAGATTGTAATTGAGTTCCTTGACCGAATGCCCACATTGCACCAGAAATTAACCCTACAATGATGACAGTAGGGTTATCAAATTGTGCATGACCTGTAAGAAGTAAGATTAGACCAATAACCAATGTACCTAACGTTGTACCTCTAATTTGATTGTATGGACCTCCTCCTACAAATACATTGATTAATACGAGACTTCCCCAAAATAATGCAGGTAATAAGGCGATTAATATGTTAATAATCTGCATTTATTACTCACTCTCCTTTTCAAAAATAAGTGCTTTCCTTTCCATAACACTTGGTGAATATTTTATATTATTTGTGATTGATATAAAACGCAATTGCTCATTTTTTTATAAAATATAAAAGACTAATATTATAAAAATGTATAGCCTAAGTATTTTAGTAAGCTGAATTTAATATAGGGGTTTTACTTTAAATTAATAAGATGAGATGGAAAGTAACACTATTGCTATACATGTTACAATATTAAACGTATGAAAATAAAAAGTAAGAATGTGAAAGGAAATTTGAATGAAATCATTAATTCTAGCGGAAAAACCCTCGGTAGCGAGAGATATTGCAGAAGCACTAAATATTAAAGAAAAACATCATGGATATATTGCAAATCAGCGCTATATAGTGACATGGGCTTTAGGTCATTTAGTAACAAATGCTCAACCAGAACATTATGACAAAACATATAAAGAATGGAAATTAGAAGATTTACCTATACTACCTAAGCAAATGCATACTGTGGTCATAGGGAAGACAAGTAAACAATTTAAAATTGTAAAATCTTTAATATTAAATAAAGATGTGAAAAACATTATTATTGCTACAGATGCTGGGCGTGAAGGAGAGCTAGTAGCACGTCTCATCTTAGATAAAGTAAAAAATAAAAAGCCAATTAAACGTTTATGGATTAGTTCGGTGACTAAAAAAGCAATACAACAAGGCTTTAAACATTTAAAAGATGGTCGTGAATATAATCACTTGTATCAAGCAGCTCTTGCACGAAGTGAAGCGGACTGGATAGTGGGTATTAATGCTACTAGAGCACTGACAACTAAATATGATGCTCAACTTTCATTAGGAAGGGTACAAACACCAACGATTCAACTGGTTTATCATCGACAACAAGAAATTAATCATTTTAAACCTCAAAAGTATTACACACTTTCTTTAAAAGTAAATGACGCTACATTTGATATTCAAACTAATAAAAGATTTACTAATAAAGAAGAAATACAAAAATTATCTGAAAAAATAGAAAGACAATCAGGTCAGATTGAAGATGTTTCAATTAAGCAAAAAAAATCTTACGCAAAACCTTTATATAATTTAACTGATTTACAACAAGCATCTTACCAACGATTTAAAATAGGACCCAAAGAAACTTTGAATATTTTACAGAGTCTTTATGAACGTCATAAATTATTAACATATCCAAGAACAGATTCTAACTACTTATCTAACGATATGACAGATACCATACAAGAACGTCTCCAAGCCTTATTAGCGACTGATTATAAATCACATGCTCGTCAGTTAATGACTAAGTCATTTACAACTAAGATGCATATTTTTAATAATCAAAAAGTGTCAGACCATCATGCGATTATTCCAACTGAAATTAGACCCAACTTTGATACATTAACTAACAGAGAAACAAAAATATATTTAATGGTTGTACAACGATTTTTAGAAACATTAATGGATCCTTATCAGTATGAAGCGACACAGGTTATTTTAAAAGTGGGAGAATATCAATTTAAACATGCTGAAAACGTCACACGTAAATTAGGATTTAAAGCACTTAGTAACAATGATTCTACTTCTAATAAGACTATCACTTTTAGCAAGAATGAAACCTATCGTGTACAACAAGTCAAAGTAAGCGAACATGAAACCACACCACCTGAATATTTCAATGAAGGTAGCTTACTTAAGGCGATGGAAAATCCACAAAATTATATTCAATTGAATGACAAAAAGTATGCTAATACCCTTCATAAGACGGGAGGAATTGGAACAGTAGCGACGCGTGCAGATATTATTGAAAAACTATTCAAGCTTAATGCAATAGAATCAAAAGATGGGAAATTAAAAGTGACATCTAAAGGAAAACAAATATTAGAGCTTTCTCCTAAAGCACTAACTTCTCCTTTAATGACTGCGGAATGGGAAGAAAAATTACTTTCTATTGAGAAAGGTAAATATAATGCTAAACAATTTATTAATGAGATGAAAGATTTTACTAAAAAAATTGTTGGGGAAATCAAACATAGTGATCAAAAATATAAACATGATAATTTAACTTCTACTGAATGTCCAAATTGCGGTAAATTTATGATAAAAGTAAAAACTAAAAACGGACAAATGCTAGTGTGTCAAGATCCTACCTGTCATACTAAAAAGAATATTCAACGTAAAACGAATGCACGTTGTCCTAACTGTAAAAAGAAAATGACATTGTTTGGAAGAGGAAAAGAAGCGGTCTACCGATGTGTATGCGGTCATACTGAAACACAAGCACAAATGGATCAACGATTGAAAAATAAAAATAATGGTAAAGTTTCTAAAAAAGATATGAAAAAATATATGAATAATCACGATGAATTGGATAATAATCCTTTTAAAGATGCATTAAAGAACTTGAAACTTTAAATAAAATCGAACTTATAATGAAATAAATCGATAAAAGTTCGTTTTTAGTATTGTTTTTTTAAGTAAGTAATATTAAACTATTAAAGTATTTTAAAAAAAGGAGTTTAAAGCTGTGAAAAAATACTTCCAATTCGACGAGTATGGTACTAACTACAAAAGAGAAATCATCGGTGGTATCACAACTTTCTTATCAATGGCTTATATATTAGCCGTGAATCCTCAAGTCTTAAGTTTAGCAGGTGTTAAAGGTATATCTGGGGATATGAAAATGGATCAAGGTGCCATTTTTGTAGCGACAGCATTAGCAGCCTTTGTAGGATCTTTATTCATGGGACTAATTGCAAGATATCCGATTGCGCTTGCCCCAGGGATGGGATTAAATGCGTTCTTTGCATTTACAGTTGTTTTAACAATGGGAATTCCTTGGCAAATCGGTTTAACAGGTGTGCTGTTTTCTGGTATATTCTTTGCGATATTAACAGCAACTGGATTGAGGGAAATAATTATTAATGCAATACCCTATGAAATGAAAATGGCAGTTTCGGCAGGTATAGGGCTATTTATTACTTTTGTAGGTTTACAAAGTGCAGGTATTATTGTAAAAAATGATTCAACGCTTGTAACATTAGGTCATCTAACTAAACCATCAGTACTTTTAGCTATATTTGGGATTGCTATAACAATCATTTTATATGCTAGAAAGGTTCCAGGTTCAATCTTTATTGGTATGATTATAACTGCAATTGTAGGGATGATTACAGGTCAAATTCATACACCATCAGGTATTGTAGGTAAAATTCCAAGTATTACACCTACATTTGGAGCAGCTTTTGAAGCATTTAAAGATCCAGGCCAATTATTTACCATCCAATTTCTTATTGTTATTTTAACGTTCTTCTTTATTGATTTCTTTGATACTGCAGGTACTTTAGTAGCAGTAGCAACCCAAGCAGGTATAATGAAAGACAATAAGTTACCAAGAGCTGGAAGAGCATTATTTGCAGACTCACTTGCTACAATTGTTGGGGCTATTTTTGGTACAACTACAACAACCTCTTATATTGAATCTACTTCTGGTGTTGCAGTAGGAGCACGTACAGGTTTTGCAAGTATCATAACTGGTTTTTGTTTCTTATTAGCATTATTCTTTAGTCCGCTAATTGAAGTCGTTACAAGTGCAGTAACAACACCAGCGTTAGTTGTAGTTGGTATTTTAATGGCGGCAAACTTTGCTGAAATTAATTGGAAAAAATTTGAAGTAGCAGTACCAGCATTTATTACAATCATTATGATGCCTTTATCATATTCAATTGCTACAGGTATTGCATGTGGGTTTATCTTCTATCCAATAACAATGTTAATTACTAAAAAACATAAAGAAGTTCATCCTATCATGTATGTATTAATGGTATTATTTATTTTATACTTCGTGTTTGTACACGGTTAAACATAAAAAGACACATTTAATTCAAAAATTAAATGTGTCTTTTTAATATTGAAATTATTAATTGTTTTTATCATCTTTGTATTGAGTATAAATAACTTTAGAATCTTTATTTGGAATGTAAGTTGGTGCGTTGAGCACAACAAATATAAAGAATACCATTAAGAAAAAGAGTACCCAATGCGTAAACATACCAATAATAGGTAGAAAAGCAACAAATGATCCAATTAATCCAATAAATGGGATCATTGCCATAGGCTTAATTGTATTTTGAGAATCTACTAATAGAATGATGCCTAAAATAAGATAAAGTAAAGCATTTAATAACAAAGGTTGCCAACCAAAGCTAAGAATAACTGTGCCTCCTAAAAAAGGAATACCATAGAACAATTCGCTAGCTATTAAGAAAATACTAATGATTGATAAAGTAAGTTTCACATTTCTTTTCATTTATATAATATTCACCTCCGATAAAGTTCATGAATTTTAAAATAATTAACATTAAAAATATATAGTTGCAATTTCAAAATTCATTACTCTCTATATCTATTATAAAGGTTTATAGAAAAAAGGGAAAAAATTTACTCAAAATGGTTGAACTACATAAAAATTTTCAGTAAAATAATTAAGTATGTGTTAGACGTAAATAAAAAAGTTAAAGAAAAACCTTGATTTATTAGTGTTTTTCTTGTAACATATTTAATGTTGGACTTGAAGAAAGCGATGAAGCGAAAGGTTACTGACACACCCGGCCGCTTTGCCATGGCGTTGTGTGAGATAGTTTTCGTGGAGAAGTCTATCACTTCAATGTAGACGAACAAGGAGGGAAAATTATGGCAAAACAAAAAATCAGAATCAGATTAAAAGCTTATGATCACCGTGTAATTGATCAATCAGCAGAAAAGATTGTTGAAACTGCTAAACGTTCTGGTGCAGATGTATCTGGACCAATTCCGTTACCAACAGAAAAATCTGTTTACACAATTATTCGTGCGGTGCACAAGTATAAAGATTCTCGTGAACAATTCGAACAACGTACACATAAACGTTTAATCGACATTGTTAACCCAACACCAAAAACAGTTGATGCTTTAATGGGCTTAAACTTACCATCTGGTGTAGACATCGAAATTAAATTATAATAGATCAATTTAGGAGGTGGACTTTCGATGACCAAAGGAATCTTAGGAAGAAAAATTGGGATGACACAAGTATTCGGAGAAAATGGTGAATTAATCCCTGTTACAGTAGTAGAAGCAAATCAAAACGTAGTATTACAAAAGAAAACTGAAGAAGTTGATGGCTACAATGCTATCCAAGTAGGTTTTGCAGACAAACAAGCATATAAAAAAGATGCTAAATCAAATAAATATGCAAATAAACCAGCTGAAGGTCACGCTAAAAAAGCTGGCGCAGCACCTAAGCGCTTCATTCGTGAATTCAGAAACGTTAATGTTGATGAATACGAAGTAGGTCAAGAAGTCACAGTAGATACTTTTGAAGCTGGAGACATTATTGATGTTACAGGAACTTCAAAAGGTAAAGGTTTCCAAGGTGCAATTAAACGTCATGGTCAAGGTCGTGGACCAATGGCTCACGGTTCTCATTTCCATAGAGCTCCAGGTTCAGTAGGTATGGCTTCAGATGCTTCAAGAGTATTTAAAGGTCAAAAAATGCCTGGACGTATGGGCGGTAACACAGTTACAGTTCAAAACTTAGAAGTTGTTCAAGTTGATACTGATAACAATGTTATTTTAGTAAAAGGTAATGTACCTGGACCTAAAAAAGGTTTTGTAGAAATTAAATCTTCAATTAAAAAAGGTAATAAATAATAAGTAGCGAAAGGAGGAAAAAGCATAATGGCTAATTATGATGTATTAAAAGTAGACGGATCAAAATCTGGTTCAGTTGAATTAAGCGATTCAGTTTTCGCAATCGAACCAAACAACAGTGTTCTTTTCGAAGCAATCAATTTACAACGTGCTTCTTTACGCCAAGGTACACATGCAGTGAAAAATCGTTCAGCTGTTCGTGGTGGTGGACGTAAACCATGGAGACAAAAAGGTACAGGACGTGCACGTCAAGGTACAATTCGTGCTCCACAATGGCGTGGTGGTGGTATCGTTTTCGGACCAACTCCAAGAAGCTATTCATACAAAATGCCTAAGAAAATGCGTCGTTTAGCATTACGTTCTGCATTATCTTTCAAAGTTCAAGAAAACAACTTTACAATCGTTGATACTTTTGGCTTTGATGCACCAAAAACAAAAGAATTCAAAAATGTTTTAACTACACTTGAACAACCTAAAAAAGTGTTAGTAGTAACAGAAAACGAAGATGTAAACGTTGAATTATCTGCACGTAATATTCCTGGCGTACAAGTAAGTACAGCTCAAGGATTAAACGTATTAGATATCACTAGCGCTGACAGTGTAATCATTACTGAATCAGCTGCGAAAAAAGTTGAGGAGGTGCTCGGATAATGGAAGCTAGAGATGTTCTTAAGCGCCCCGTAATCACTGAAAAATCTTCTGAAGCAATGGCTGAAGATAAATATACTTTTGACGTAGATACTCGTGCTAACAAAACTCAAGTTAAAATTGCAGTTGAAGAAATCTTCGACGTTAAAGTTGAAAGTGTAAATATTATCAACTACAAACCAAAGAAAAAACGTATGGGCCGTTATCAAGGCTATAAAAATAAAAGAAGAAAAGCGATTGTAAAACTTAAAGAAGGTTCAATCGACTTATTCAACTAAAATAAAATAATATTACCATTAAGGAGGTAAGCGACAATGGCTCTTAAAAAATATAAGCCAATTACAAATGGTCGTCGTAATATGACTACGTTAGACTTCGCTGAAATCACGAAGACTACACCTGAAAAGTCATTATTACAACCGCTACCGAAAAAAGCGGGTCGTAACAATCAAGGTAAATTAACAGTTCGTCACCATGGTGGAGGACATAAACGTCAATATCGTGTAATTGACTTCAAACGTAATAAAGACGGAATCACTGCTAAAGTTGATTCAATTCAATATGATCCAAACCGTTCAGCTAACATTGCTTTATTAGTATATGCTGATGGTGAAAAACGTTACATTATCGCACCAAAAGGATTACAAGTAGGCCAAACAGTTGAAAGTGGTGCTGAAGCAGATATCAAAGTTGGTAATGCTTTACCATTACAAAATATTCCAGTTGGTACTGTAATTCATAATATCGAATTAAAACCTGGTAAAGGCGGACAAATTGCTCGTTCAGCAGGTGCAAGTTCACAAGTACTTGGTAAAGAAGGTAAATATGTATTAATCAGATTACGTTCTGGTGAGGTACGTATGATTTTATCTACTTGCCGTGCTACAATCGGTCAAGTTGGTAACTTACAACATGAACTTGTTAACGCTGGTAAAGCTGGTCGTTCAAGATGGAAAGGTATCCGTCCAACAGTTCGTGGTTCTGTAATGAACCCTAACGATCACCCACACGGTGGTGGTGAAGGTCGTGCTCCTATCGGTAGACCATCTCCAATGTCACCATGGGGTAAACCAACGCTTGGTAAGAAAACACGTCGCGGTAAAAAATCATCTGATAAACTTATCGTTCGTGGACGTAAGAGAAAATAATAACAACTTATTTGAGTGTGCGGCTTAACAGCTGCACGCACACAATAAGAAGGGAGGCGCCCAAATGGCTCGTAGTATTAAAAAAGGACCTTTCGTTGATGATCATTTAATGAAAAAAGTAGAAGCTCAAGACGGAAGTGAAAAGAAACAAGTAATTAAAACATGGTCACGTCGTTCTACAATTTTCCCAAATTTCATCGGTCATACTTTTGCAGTATATGATGGTCGTAAACATGTACCTGTTTATGTAACTGAAGATATGGTTGGTCACAAATTAGGTGAATTTGCTCCAACTCGTACATTTAAAGGACATGCAGCTGACGATAAGAAAACTAGTAGATAATAATATATATAAGTAGAGGAGGATATCCTAATGGAAGCAAAAGCGGTTGCTAGAACAATCAGAATCGCACCTCGTAAAGTAAGATTAGTTCTTGACTTAATTAGAGGTAAAAATGCTGGAGAAGCTATTGCTATTTTAAAATTAACTAATAAAGCTTCATCACCAGTAATTGAAAAAGTATTAATGTCCGCTTTAGCAAATGCTGAACATAACTATGACATGAATACAGATGAATTAGTTGTTAAAGAAGCATATGCAAATGAAGGACCAACTTTAAAACGTTTCCGTCCACGTGCACAAGGTCGTGCAAGTGCAATCAACAAACGTACAAGCCACATTACAATCGTCGTAAGTGACGGTAAAGAAGAAGCTAAAGAAGCTTAATAACTATTTAAGGAGGGAATACTGTGGGTCAAAAAATTAATCCTATCGGACTTCGTGTTGGAGTTATCCGTGATTGGGAAGCTAAATGGTACGCTGAAAAAGATTTCGCTTCTTTATTACACGAAGATTTAAGAATCCGTAAATTCATTGATAACGAATTAAAAGAAGCGTCAGTTTCTCACGTTGACATTGAACGTGCTGCTAACCGTATTAACATCGCAATCCACACTGGTAAACCTGGTATGGTAATTGGTAAAGGCGGTTCAGAAATTGAAAAACTTCGTAATAAATTAAATAACTTAACTGATAAAAAAGTACACATCAACGTTGTGGAAATTAAAAAAGTTGATATAGATGCTCGTTTAGTAGCAGAAAATATCGCACGTCAATTAGAAAATCGTGCTTCATTCCGTCGTGTACAAAAACAAGCTATAACTAGAGCTATGAAACTTGGTGCAAAAGGTATCAAAACTCAAGTATCAGGTCGTTTAGGCGGAGCTGACATCGCTCGTGCTGAACAATATTCAGAAGGAACTGTTCCACTTCATACTTTACGTGCTGACATTGATTATGCACATGCTGAAGCAGACACTACTTATGGTAAATTAGGTGTTAAAGTATGGATTTATCGTGGTGAAGTTCTTCCTACTAAGAATACTAGTGAAGGAGGAAAATAATAATGTTACTACCAAAACGTGTTAAATATCGTCGTCAACATCGTCCAAAAACAACTGGTCGTTCTAAAGGCGGTAACTTTGTAACATTTGGTGAGTATGGTTTACAAGCTACAACAACTTCTTGGATCACATCTCGTCAAATCGAATCTGCTCGTATCGCTATGACACGTTACATGAAACGTGGCGGGAAAGTTTGGATTAAAATCTTCCCACATACGCCTTACACTAAAAAACCTTTAGAAGTACGTATGGGTGCTGGTAAAGGTGCTGTTGAAGGCTGGATCGCAGTTGTAAAACCAGGTCGTATTTTATTCGAAATCGCTGGTGTATCTGAAGATGTAGCTCGTGAAGCATTACGTTTAGCAAGTCACAAACTTCCAGTGAAAACTAAGTTTGTAAAACGTGAAGAATTGGGTGGTGAAACAAATGAAAGCTAAGGAAATTAGAGACTTAACCACTTCAGAAATCGAAGAACAAATCAAATCTTCAAAAGAAGAGCTTTTTAACCTACGCTTTCAGTTAGCTACAGGTCAATTAGAAGAAACTGCACGTATTCGTACAGTTAGAAAAACAATTGCACGTCTAAAAACTGTTGCTCGTGAAAGAGAAATTGAACAAAGTAAAGCTAATCAATAAAGTATAAGAAAGAGGAGGTTACAAAAGTGAGTGAAAGAAACGATCGTAAAGTTTATGTAGGTAAAGTTGTTTCTGATAAAATGGACAAAACAATTACTGTACTTGTTGAAACTTACAAAACACACAAATTATACGGTAAACGAGTAAAATACTCTAAAAAATATAAAACTCATGATGAAAACAATTCAGCTAAATTAGGAGATATTGTTAGAATTCAAGAAACTCGTCCTTTATCAGCATCGAAACGTTTCCGTTTAGTAGAAATTGTTGAAGAATCAGTAATTATTTAATACAAGATTAGAGATAAGGGAGGTTTAACTAATGATCCAACAAGAAACGCGTTTAAAAGTAGCAGACAACTCTGGTGCTCGTGAAGTACTTACAATCAAAGTATTAGGTGGATCTGGTCGCAAAACAGCGAACATTGGCGATATCATCGTATGTACTGTTAAAAATGCAACACCAGGTGGCGTTGTTAAAAAAGGCGACGTTGTGAAAGCTGTTGTTGTTAGAACTAAATCAGGCGTACGTCGTAACGATGGTTCTTATATCAAATTTGATGAAAATGCATGTGTCATTATTCGTGATGACAAAGGCCCACGTGGTACTCGTATCTTTGGTCCTGTTGCTCGTGAATTACGTGAAGGTAACTTCATGAAAATCGTATCATTAGCACCAGAAGTACTATAATTTATTAAAACCATAATATTTAAGGAGGTGCCCACATGCATATCAAAAAAGGTGACAACGTTAAAGTTATCGCAGGTAAAGATAAAGGTAAAGAAGGTAAAGTAATCGCTACTGAACCTAAAAAAGACCGCGTCGTTGTGGAAGGTGTTAACGTTATTAAAAAACACCAAAAACCAACTCAATTAAATCCTGAAGGTGGAATCTTAGAAACAGAGGCAGCAATCCATGTTTCTAACGTACAATTATTAGATCCTAAAACAAATGAACCTACTCGTGTTGGTTACAAATTTGTAGATGGTAAAAAAGTTCGTATCGCTAAAAAATCTGGCGAAGAAATCAAATCTAATAATTAATAACTAGTTGAAAGGAGGATCCACTTTGAACCGTTTAAAAGAAAGATACAATACTGAAGTTACTCAAAACTTAGTTAAAAAATTCAACTATAGTTCAGTAATGGAAGTACCAAAAATCGAAAAAATCGTTGTAAATATGGGTGTTGGTGATGCAGTTCAAAACTCTAAAGTGTTAGATAATGCTGTTGAAGAGTTAGAATTAATCACTGGACAAAAACCATTAATCACTAAAGCTAAAAAATCAGTTGCAACATTCCGTTTACGTGAAGGTATGCCAATCGGTGCAAAAGTAACACTTCGCGGAGAAAGAATGTATGAATTCTTAGATAAATTAATCGCAGTTTCATTACCTCGTGTACGTGACTTCCAAGGTGTTTCTAAAACAGCTTTCGATGGTCGTGGTAACTACACTTTAGGAATTAAAGAACAATTAATTTTCCCAGAAATCGATTATGATAAAGTAAGTAAAGTAAGAGGAATGGATATTGTTATCGTAACAACTGCTAACACTGACGAGGAAGCTCGTGAATTGTTAACAAACTTCGGTATGCCATTTCGTAAATAATCTCTAAAAGGAGGCTAATTAAGTGGCTAAAACTTCTATGGTTGCTAAGCAACAGAAAAAACAAAAATATGCAGTACGTGAATATACTCGTTGTGAACGCTGTGGTCGTCCACATTCTGTATATCGTAAATTTAAATTATGCCGTATTTGTTTCCGTGAATTAGCTTATAAAGGCCAAATTCCTGGCGTACGTAAAGCTAGCTGGTAAGATCAAAGAGTTTGAAAGGAGGCAACAATAAATGACTATGACAGATCCAATCGCAGATATGCTTACTCGTGTAAGAAACGCAAACATGGTGCGTCACGAGAAATTAGAATTACCTGCATCAAATATTAAAAAACAAATTGCTGAAATCTTAAAAAATGAAGGTTTCATTAAAAACGTAGAATACGTTGAAGATGATAAACAAGGTGTTATTCGTTTATTCTTAAAATATGGTCAAAACAATGAACGTGTTATCACAGGATTAAAACGTATCTCAAAACCAGGTTTACGTGTATATGCTAAAGCGAACGAAGTGCCTAAAGTATTAAATGGTTTAGGTATCGCATTAGTTTCAACTTCTGAAGGTGTCATCACTGATAAAGAAGCTAGAAAACGTAACGTTGGTGGAGAAATCATCGCATACGTTTGGTAATAATAAATAAGGAGGTGCCATAACATGAGTCGTGTTGGTAAGAAAATTATTGACATCCCTAGTGACGTTACAGTAACTTTTGACGGACAAACTGCTACTGTAAAAGGTCCTAAAGGTGAATTAACTAGAACTTTTGATGAAAGAATGACTTTTAAACAAGATGAAAACACTCTAGAAGTTGTAAGACCTACTGATTCTAAAGAAGATAGAACAGTTCACGGTACAACTCGTGCGTTATTAAATAATATGGTACAAGGTGTTTCTCAAGGTTTTGTAAAAACTCTTGAACTTGTTGGTGTAGGTTACCGTGCTCAAATGCAAGGTAATGACTTAGTATTAAACGTTGGTTACTCTCATCCTGTTGAAATTAAAGCTGAAGATGGCATTACTTTCGCAGTAGAGAAAAATACAACTGTTACAGTATCTGGTGTATCTAAAGAACAAGTTGGAGCTATCGCTTCTAATATTCGTTCAGTAAGACCTCCAGAACCTTATAAAGGAAAAGGTATTCGTTACCAAGGTGAATATGTTCGCCGTAAAGAAGGTAAAACTGGTAAATAATAGATAACTCTCTAAAGAAAGGAGTAATACAATGATCAGTAAAATTGATAAAAACAAAGTGCGTTTGAAAAGACATGCTCGTGTGCGTACTAAATTATCAGGTACAGCTGAAAAACCACGTTTAAATGTATATCGTTCAAACAAACACATTTACGCACAAATTATTGATGATGCTAAAGGTGAAACTTTAGTACAAGCTTCATCTCAAGATAAAGATATCGCTAGTGATTCTACTTCTAAAGTTGATTTATCAACTAAAGTTGGTGAAGTAATCGCTAAAAAAGCTTCAGATAAAGGTATCAAAGAAATCGTATTTGATCGTGGCGGTTATTTATATCATGGTCGCGTTAAAGCGTTAGCTGAAGCTGCGAGAGAAAACGGATTAGAATTTTAATTTAAAGGAGGGACAAATACATGGCTCGTAGAGAAGAAGAAACGAAAGAATTTGAAGAACGCGTTGTTACAATTAATCGTGTTGCTAAAGTTGTTAAAGGTGGACGTCGTTTCCGTTTCACTGCATTAGTAGTAGTAGGAGATAAAAATGGTCGTGTAGGTTTCGGTACTGGTAAAGCTCAAGAGGTACCAGAAGCTATTAAAAAAGCTGTAGAAGCAGCTAAAAAAGATTTAGTAGTAGTTCCACGTGTAGAAGGAACAACTCCTCACACTATCACTGGCCGTTATGGTTCTGGTAGCGTATTTATGAAACCAGCTGCACCTGGTACAGGAGTTATCGCTGGTGGTCCAGTACGTGCCGTATTAGAATTAGCAGGTATCACTGATATCTTAAGTAAATCATTAGGTTCAAATACACCTATCAACATGGTACGTGCGACATTAAATGGTTTACAAAACCTTAAAAACGCTGAAGATGTTGCGAAATTACGTGGCAAATCAGTAGAAGAATTATATAATTAAGGAGGGAAAATAAATAATGGCTAAATTACAAATTACCCTCACTCGTAGTGTTATTGGTCGTCCTGAAACACAACGTAAAACTGTTGAAGCGTTAGGTCTTAAAAAGACTAATAGTTCAGTAGTTGTTGAAGATAACCCTGCAATTCGTGGGCAAATCAACAAAGTTAAACACTTATTAACAGTTGAAGAAAAATAATTAAGGAGGTGCCTAAATAATGAAATTACATGAGTTAAAATCAGCTGAAGGTTCACGTCGTGTACGTAACCGTGTAGGTCGTGGTGCTGGTTCAGGTAATGGTAAAACTAGTGCTCGCGGTCAAAAAGGTCAAAAAGCACGTTCAGGTGGTAGCGTAAGACCAGGATTTGAAGGTGGACAATTACCTTTATTCCGTCGTTTACCAAAACGAGGTTTCACTAACATTAATCGTAAAGAATATGCTATTGTTAATTTAGACCAACTTAATCAATTTGAAGATGGTACTGAAGTAACTCCAGCTTTATTAGTTGAAACTGGTGTGGTTAAGAATGAAAAATCTGGTATTAAAGTACTAGGCAACGGTTCACTTGATAAAAAATTGACAGTGAAAGCTCACAAATTCTCAGCTTCAGCGGTTGAAGCTATCGATGCTAAAGGTGGAGCACACGAGGTGATCTAATGTTTCAAACGTTTATGAGCTTCTTTAAGACTAAAGAAGTTCGAAACAAGATTTTCTTCACATTAGCAATGTTAGTAATATTCAAAATAGGAACTTATATTCCGGCTCCTGGAGTTAATCCTGAGCCTTTTGAACAGCAAGGTTCTGATCAAGGTGTCGCTGCTCTTCTTAATACGTTTGGTGGCGGAGCCTTAAAGAACTTTTCTATCTTTGCTATGGGTATAATGCCGTACATCACTGCTTCTATCGTAATGCAATTATTACAAATGGACATTGTCCCTAAATTTACTGAATGGGCTAAACAAGGTGAAGTAGGTAAAAGAAAACTTAGCAATGTAACACGTTATTTCGCTATTATATTGGCATTTATACAATCAATTGGTATGGCATTTCAATTTAATAACTATTTAGGCGGTAAATTGATTATTCATCAATCTGTCATGAGTTATTTATTGATTGCTGTAGTTTTAACAACTGGAACTGCATTTTTAATTTGGCTTGGTGATCAAATTACACAATTTGGTGTAGGTAATGGTATTTCAATCATTATCTTTGCAGGTATTTTATCGACGTTGCCATCATCAATTATCCAATTTGTGCAACAAGCATTTGTTGGTAATGACGATACAACGTTAGCATGGTTAAAAGTTATTGGTTTAATTGTTGGATTAATTTTATTAACAATTGGAGCGATTTATGTATTGGAAGCGAAACGTAAAATTCCAATTCAATATGCTAAAAAACAATCTGCACAACGTTTAGGATCACAAGCAACATATCTACCTTTAAAAGTAAACTCTGCAGGGGTTATTCCAGTCATCTTTGCGATGGCATTCTTCTTATTGCCAAGAACATTAACATTGTTCTTCCCTAAAGCTGATTGGGCGCAAAATATTGCAGAATATGCTAACCCTTCAAACACTTATGGTATGATTGTTTATGTCATATTAATTATTGCATTTGCATATTTTTATGCTTTTGTTCAAGTTAATCCTGAAAAAATGGCTGATAACTTGAAAAAACAAGGTAGTTATGTACCAGGAATTAGACCTGGAGAACAAACAAAAAAATATATTACTAAAGTACTTTATCGCTTAACTTTTGTAGGCTCTATTTTCTTAGCAGTTATTGCTATTCTTCCAATTATAGCGACAAAATTTATGAATTTACCTCAATCAATTCAAATTGGTGGTACAAGTTTATTAATCGTTATTGGTGTAGCAATTGAAACTATGAAATCACTTGAAGCACAAGTGAGTCAAAAAGAATATAAAGGCTTTGGTGGTAGATAATTTGTAGGAGGGCAATTTATGAATATCATTTTAATGGGTTTACCTGGAGCTGGTAAAGGTACTCAAGCGAGTGAAATTGTTAAGAAATTCCCAATACCACATATATCTACTGGTGACATGTTCAGAAAAGCGATTAAAGATGAAACTGATTTAGGTAAAGAAGCTAAATCATACATGGATCGTGGAGAATTAGTCCCTGATGAAGTTACTGTAGGTATCGTTAAAGAAAGAATTTCTGAAGACGATGCAAAAAAAGGTTTCTTATTAGATGGATTCCCTAGAACGATTGAGCAAGCTGAAGCATTAAACAACATTATGTCTGAGCTTGACAGAAATATTGATGCTGTTATCAATATTGAAGTTCCTGAGGAAGAGCTAATGAATCGTCTTACAGGTCGTCGTATCTGTGAGAAATGTGGTACAACTTATCATCTTGTATTTAATCCTCCAAAGGTTGATGGTGTTTGTGATATCGATGGTGGAAAACTTTATCAACGTAAAGATGATAATCCAGAAACAGTATCTAATCGTTTAAGCGTTAATGTTAAACAATCTAAGCCAATTTTAGAGTATTACGATGAAAAAGGCGTATTGAAAAACATTGATGGTGCGAAAGATATTGACGAAGTAACCAAAGATGTCATTGATATCTTAGATCAATTAAAATAGATCAACTAATGTGCGATCTAGATTTATGTGAACTTTGATTAGGTTTCTCTGGCAAGAATTTATTTTTTGAGTGTCGTATGACGATCATAATTCCCGCATTTTGTTAAACTTATAATAACTATTCACTATATTAGATTCGTATCGTTGAAGTTGTCTATTGACGATTACCTTACTATTGTAAAAAGGGGGAAGTTAATCAATGGCGAAACAAGATGTAATAGAATTAGAAGGTACAGTACTTGATACTTTACCAAATGCTATGTTTAAAGTAGAATTAGAAAATGGTCATGAAATTTTAGCACATGTAAGTGGTAAAATTAGAATGAATTATATTCGTATTCTACCTGGCGACAAAGTAACAGTAGAAATGTCTCCGTATGATTTATCACGCGGCAGAATTACGTATCGTTATAAATAATCGTCACTCCATAATATAGGGAGGTATAAAAATGAAAGTAAGACCATCAGTAAAACCTATTTGCGAAAAATGTAAAGTCATTAAACGTAAAGGTAAAGTTATGGTAATTTGTGACAATCCTAAGCACAAACAAAGACAAGGTTAATAAAAGAGAGGTGTAAAAATATATGGCACGTATTGCAGGAGTAGATATTCCACGTGAAAAACGCGTAGTTATTTCATTAACTTACGTATATGGTATCGGTACTTCAACAGCTAAAAAAATTGTTGAAGAAGCTAACGTATCAGCTGATACACGTGTAAAAGATTTAACAGATGACGAATTAGGTCGTATCCGTGAAGTAGTTGACGGTTATAAAGTAGAAGGTGACTTACGCCGTGAACAAAACTTAAACATTAAACGTTTAATGGAAATTTCATCATACCGTGGTATTCGCCACCGTCGTGGTTTACCAGTTCGTGGTCAAAAAACTAAAAACAATGCTCGTACTCGTAAAGGCCCAGTTAAAACTGTAGCTAATAAGAAAAAATAATAGGTAAAGGAGGCAAAATATAAATGGCACGTAAACAAGTATCTCGTAAACGTAGAGTTAAAAAGAATATTGAAAATGGTGTAGCACACATCCGTTCAACATTCAACAATACAATCGTAACTATCACTGATGAATTTGGTAATGCTTTATCTTGGTCATCAGCTGGTGCATTAGGTTTCAAAGGATCAAAAAAATCAACACCATTCGCTGCTCAAATGGCATCTGAAACTGCTTCAAAATCAGCAATGGAACATGGTTTGAAAACTGTTGAAGTAACAGTAAAAGGACCTGGACCAGGTCGTGAATCAGCGATTCGTGCATTACAATCAGCTGGTTTAGAAGTAACAGCAATCAGAGACGTTACTCCAGTACCTCACAACGGTTGTCGTCCACCAAAACGTCGTCGCGTATAATTTTTATTGATTGTTATGATTACAAATCACTGAGCGAAACAATTTTAAAATTAATTCGACGTTATTAAGGAGGATTTTGTAAATGATAGAAATTGAAAAACCTAGAATTGAGACAATTGAAATTAGTGAAGATGCTAAATTCGGTAAGTTCGTTGTTGAACCACTTGAACGTGGCTACGGTACTACACTAGGAAACTCCTTACGTCGTATCCTACTATCTTCATTACCAGGTGCAGCGGTTAAGTACATCGAAATTGAAGGTGTTTTACACGAATTTTCAGCTATAGACAATGTTGTTGAAGATGTTTCTACAATTATTATGAACATCAAAAAATTAGCATTGAAAATCTATTCTGAAGAAGATAAAACATTAGAAATTGATGTAAGAGATGAAGGCGAAGTAACAGCAAGTGATATTACTCACGATAGTGATGTTGAAGTTCTAAATCCAGAACTTAAAATTGCGACAGTGTCTAAAGGTGGACATTTAAAAATTCGTCTTGTTGCTAATAAGGGTAGAGGTTACGCATTAGCAGAACAAAATAATACTAGTGATTTACCAATTGGTGTAATTCCTGTAGATTCACTATATTCACCTGTTGAACGTGTAAACTATACAGTTGAAAATACACGTGTAGGTCAAAGTAGTGATTTTGATAAATTAACTTTAGATGTTTGGACTAATGGTTCAATTACTCCACAAGAGTCTGTTTCATTAGCTGCTAAAATTATGACTGAACATTTAAATATTTTCGTTGGTCTTACAGATGAAGCGCAAAATGCTGAAATCATGATTGAAAAAGAAGAAGATCAAAAAGAAAAAGTACTTGAAATGTCTATCGAAGAATTAGACTTATCAGTACGTTCATACAACTGTTTAAAACGTGCAGGTATCAATTCTGTTCAAGAATTAGCTGACAAGTCTGAAGCTGATATGATGAAAGTGCGTAATTTAGGTCGTAAATCTCTTGAAGAAGTTAAATATAAATTAGAAGATTTAGGATTAGGTTTAAGAAAAGAAGATTAATAAGTTAAAGGAGGTTAACTCATGGGTTACAGAAAATTAGGTCGTACTTCTGATCAACGTAAAGCTATGTTACGTGACTTGGCTACATCACTTATCGTAAGTGAGCGTATTGAAACTACAGAAGCTCGTGCAAAAGAAGTTCGTAGTGTTGTTGAGAAATTAATCACTTTAGGTAAAAAAGGTGACTTAGCATCTCGTCGTAATGCTGCAAAAACATTACGTAATGTTGAAATCTTAAATGAAGATGAAACTACACAAACTGCACTTCAAAAATTATTTGGTGAAATTGCTGAACGTTATGCAGAACGTCAAGGTGGATACACTCGTATTCTTAAAGTAGGTCCTCGTCGTGGTGACGGTGCTGAATCAGTTATCATCGAATTAGTAGATTAATTTTATATATAAATACACTAACTACTTGTATTTAAAGCAAATGAGTGCAACGATAATGTTTGCCACATACAAATATTGTCTAGCTCAGAGTACCCCATCAACTAAATACTAATATAAAGCGTGAACTCAACTAAAATGTGATGGGGTGCGCGCTTTTTTAATTTTAATGAATCTATACTGATTAAAAAGAGTCGTGCTTTTGAGGCATGACTCTTTTTATATATGAAAGACATTTACTCATGTACATCTAGTTTTTATTCATGTAAACTATTGTAGTAACTATTAATAAAGGAGGAAGGCTGTGAAAACTGATAATAACAATATCATCGAACTTAAACATGTACATTTTCAATATCAAAACGATGCGGCCTTCACTTTAGAAGATGTGTCATTTAATATACCAAAACATCAATGGACATCCATTGTAGGACATAATGGTTCAGGGAAATCTACAATTGCAAAACTTATAGTAGGTATAGAACAAGCAACTGAAGGAGAAATTTTTTATAACAATCATTTAGTTACTCCTGATTATTTAAGAGAGGTTAGACGCCATATTGGTATTGTCTTTCAAAATCCAGAAAATCAATTTGTAGGTTCAATTGTGGAATATGATGTAGCTTTTGGACTCGAGAATCACGCAGTATCTCATGACAAAATGAAAGCAATCGTCATTCAATCTTTAGATAATGTAGATATGAAAGAATATATGGAATATGAACCACATTCTTTATCGGGAGGCCAAAAGCAACGCGTGGCTATTGCAGGAGTCTTAGCACTAAGTCCAGATGTCATCATTCTTGATGAAGCAACCTCTATGTTAGATCCCCAAGGTAAACAGTCTTTACTTTCATTAATTAAACAAGTTAAACAAGAAAAAAATTTAACGATTATTTCTATTACTCATGATTTAAGTGAAGCGTTAGAAAGCGATCATGTCGTCATTATGAATAAAGGCAAAGTTTACAAAGAAGGTAAGCCAAACTTTATTTTTTTAAATACACAGTATTTAGTAGAGATTGGCTTAGATTTACCATTTGCAATGAAAATGAATCAAAAGCTAGGCTTTAAAGATGAATTCACTACATATGAAGGGCTGGTTGATAAATTATGACCATTCAATTTAATCATGTTTCATATATTTATCAAAAAGGCACTCCTTATGAATATCAAGCCTTAAATGATATCAATCTCAAAATTGAGCAAGGTAAATACTATGCGATTGTTGGTCAAACAGGAAGTGGTAAATCCACACTCATCCAACATTTTAATGGGCTATTAAAACCAACAAAAGGTAGTATTACGTTTGATAATAAGGAGATTACTCATAAAACAAAAGACAAGCATCTACGAGAATTAAGACAACAAGTAGGTTTGGTTTTTCAATTTCCTGAATCACAATTGTTTGAAGATAGTGTGGAAAGAGAAGTAGCATTTGGTCCTAAAAATTTTAAGATGAATGTGGAACAAGTTAAGTCTTATGCGTATCAGTTACTCTTAGATTTAGGTTTTGATCATCATATTATGGAACAATCGCCATTTGAAATGTCAGGTGGTCAGATGCGTAAAATTGCATTAGTTTCTATCCTTGCAATGAAACCGAATATAATTATTCTTGATGAGCCTACTGCTGGACTTGACCCAAAAAGTCGTCAGCAAGTGATGGAATTAATAAAATCAATTCAAGTCAATCATCATAAAACAGTCATATTAGTGTCACACGATATGAATGATGTGGCGCGATATGCAGAAGAAATCATTGTAATGAGACAAGGGAAAGTAATAGAACAGTGCTCTCCTAAATCATTATTCAGACAACACAAAAAACTGAAAGATTGGCATATTGCATTGCCTGATGTAGTACAACTGCAATATGATTTTGAAGATAAATATCAAACCATGTTTAATGATATTGCCTTAAATGAAGATGAGTTTGTAACATTGTATCAGGAGTGGCAAGAACATGAAAAATAAACTTATTATAGGACGTTATTTACCTAATAACTCTGTGATACATCGTCTTGATCCTAGAGCAAAGTTAATTTTTGTATTTGTATTTATTATTTTTATCTTTTTTGCTCATTCTTTTGCTACATTCGCTTGGGTAATATTATTAATTCTATGTTTTATGAAAATGGCTAAAATTCAATTTTGGTTTTTAATTAAAGGATTAACACCGATATTTTTCTTCTTAATCTTTACGTTTGTAATGCACATATTCTTTACTCACGGCGGGACTACGCTATTAGAAATAGGTTTTATTAAAATTGATAGTACAGGGGTATTAGAAGGTATTTTTATTTCTTTAAGATTAATAACGATTGTTATGGTTGCGACAATTATGACATTATCAACAAGTCCAATTGACTTGACTGATGCTTTTGAAAAGTTAATGGCCCCATTGAAACTATTTAAAATTCCTGTGCATCAATTAAGTATGATTATGTCAATTGCTTTAAGGTTTATTCCAACATTGATGGATGAATTAGATAAAATTATCCTTGCTCAAAAATCAAGAGGTTCTGAAATCAGTTCGGGGAGTTTAATGACAAGAATTAAAGCTTTCATCCCATTAATGATACCGCTATTTATTTCTGCCTTTCAAAGAGCTGATGAATTAGCCATTGCAATGGAAGTTAGAGGATATGATGCTAATGTACAACGTACAAGTTATCGTAAGTTGTCATGGCATAAGAGAGATACTTTGAGTCTATTCAGTCTGATACCTATTGGAATGATATTATTTATATTAAAATATATGGGAGTGTAAGACATTGCGCATACTAGTAAATATTGCGTATCAAGGATATGGATTTCTTGGTTTTCAAATTCAACAACAAGGTAGAACTGTTCAACAACAATTTGAAAAAATTTTAAAACGTATGCATCGCCGACATGTGCGTATACATCCATCAAGTCGCACAGATCGTGGTGTGCATGCTTATGAACAGTATTTTCATTTTGACACAGAATTGAATATTGAGCCTAAACAATGGAAATATGCGATGAATAGTGCGTTACCTGAGGATATTTACGTGAATAGTGTAAAACAAGTAGATGACACGTTTCATTGTCGTTATGATTGTGTAGGTAAGAGATATCGCTATAAAGTGTATCAAGCGGAACATCGCAATCCATTTGAAAGTGGTCTTAAGACATTTATAAAAGATGACTTAGATTTAGATAAGATGAATGAAGCGGCTAAACACTTTATTGGAACTCATGATTTTACTGGATTTTGTTCACAAAAGACTGAAGTTGAAAGTAAAGAACGTACACTATACCAAAGTGAAGTTGTAAAAACGGACGAAGGTTTTGACTATATCGTCACAGGTTCTGGTTTCTTATATAATATGGTGCGTGTACTTGTAGCTTTTTTAGTAGAAGTAGGTAAAGGGAAGCGACAACCTAACGAAGTTCCTGAGCTGCTTAAAGCTAAAAATAGAGATAATGTGCCTTTTACAGCACCCGCTGAAGGATTATATCTTGAAAAGATATATTTAGATCCAGAAGCACTTAAAAATGACTTTGGTGAGGATGTAAAAATACATTATAAAAAATCATTACAAAATGACTAATATGCATTGACAAATGGGTTTATAAAATATAAGATAGTTAACGGTATTGTTTTATATCATCCCACGATAAGCCCCGGAAACTTATTGTGTTACAAGATATATAAGCAGATTAGACAGGAATAAAATAAATGAACATTACGCTTTGAAATCGTAACAGAATGACCTAGATTGCAGGCCTCGTTCGTAGGTTCGACTGCGATGAGTACCTGTAATCTAAGACGAAGCATTTATTTTTAGGAGGATAATTATTATGCGTCAAACATTTATGGCAAATGAATCAAACATTGAGCGCAAATGGTATGTTATCGATGCTAAAGGCCAAACATTAGGTCGTTTATCATCAGAAGTAGCATCTATCTTACGCGGTAAAAATAAAGTAACTTATACACCACACGTTGATACTGGTGACTATGTAATCATCATCAACGCTGAAAAAATCGAATTAACTGGTAAAAAAGAACAAGATAAAGTTTACTACCGTCATTCAAATCACCCAGGTGGTATTAAATCAGTGACTGCTGGTGAATTAAAACGTAATAACCCTGCTCGTTTACTTGAAACTTCTATCAAAGGAATGTTACCAAGTTCACGTTTAGGTGAAAAACAAGGTAAAAAATTATTTGTATATAGTGGCGCTGAACACCCACACGCTGCACAACAACCAGAAAACTACGAATTACGTGGTTAATTAGAAGGAGGAAATTACATTGGCACAAGTTGAATATAGAGGCACAGGCCGTCGTAAAAACTCAGTAGCACGTGTACGTTTAGTACCAGGTGAAGGTAATATCACTGTTAACGATCGTGACGTACGCGAATACTTACCATTCGAATCATTAATCTTAGACTTAAACCAACCATTCGATGTTACAGAAACTAAAGGTAACTATGATGTATTAGTTAACGTATACGGTGGTGGTTTCACTGGACAAGCTCAAGCTATCCGTCATGGTATCGCTCGTGCATTATTAGAAGCTGATCCAGAATACAGAGGTTCTTTAAAACGCGCAGGTTTATTAACTCGTGACCCACGTATGAAAGAACGTAAAAAACCAGGTCTTAAAAAAGCACGTCGTTCTCCACAATTCTCAAAACGTTAATATTGGAATTGTTGCAAACTTGTTTGCTTACAAGTTCAGTATGCAAATTGCGTCAGCAATTTGTGTTCCATTAGAACGATTAAAGCACTTCTCAACTTTGAGAAGTGCTTTTTTATACATAGGAAAAACTAATGGAGCAATAGTCATATTTAATACAGTTATCGACTACTTAACATGTTAAAAACGTCTAAGACAGATGTCTTAGGCTGATATATCTTTTTATTTTTTCATCACTTCTTCAACAACTTCGGTCATATCACTGTGAATAACTAAATTAGCTTTCCTATCATATGGTGTAGCGTCTCTATTAATAATTACAAGATTGCCTCCTGTAAAGTTAGAAATAAAGCCAGCAGCAGGTTGTACGACCAAGGATGAACCTAACACAATGACAGTATCTGCTTTTTGGATTTTATCTAATGCTCTAAAGACAGTAGGCTGATCGAGCATTTCACCGTATAATACGATATCAGGGCGAATGACATCACCGCAGTTCTCACAATATCTTAATTTGTGTTCCATAACATATGATTTCGTATATTCTTTTCCACAATTGATGCAATAAAAGCGATTCAGTGTACCATGAATTTCATCAATATGTTCACTTCCAGCATCTTCATGTAACCCATCGATATTTTGGGTAATCACACCTAAAGATTTGCCTTCTTTTTCTAACTCTGCAATCCATTCATGGACGATATTAGGTTTTTTATCTGCTACTAGTAGTCGTTTATGATAAAAGTCGATAAAGCTTTCTTTATTATCATTTAAATGATCAATACTTAATAAATATTCAGGTGAATAACCCTCTTTTGAAATTTCATCAAATAATCCACCCATGGAACGAAAATCAGGTATACCACTTGCAACCGATACACCTGCACCAGTAAAAAATACAATTTTGTTTGATTTATCAACAATTTCTTTTAATTTTTCAATTTTATTACTCAATCTGAGCACCTCGTTTATAATAATGACTAATATAACTTTTTTAAAATGAATTTTATACTATTATTACAACATATTTTTACCTTTATTTTCTAGTTTTAAAACAAGTAATAGTATAGAATGAAATTGCGCTTAAAATCTTTATGAGATATATGTGTTCATTTTATATGGACATGTTTAATAAAATAAGTTGGATGTGAGAATTTGAATGAATAAATACGATCGTTTAGAAGAAATTACTAAACTCGTAAATCAAAAAGGAACAGTTAGGACAAATGAAATCGTTGAGGATCTTAATGTATCTGACATGACAGTACGTCGTGATTTAGCTGAACTAGAAGAAAAAGGATTACTAACTAAAATACATGGTGGTGCACGTAGTAATTCAGCTTTTCAAATTAAAGAAAAGTCTCATCAAGAAAAGCACACAGAGAATATTGAAGAAAAACGTGCTGTCGCAAGGAAAGCTGTTAACTTAATTGAAGAAAACGATACGATTTTTTTAGGACCTGGAACAACAATCGAGTTACTAGCTCAATTAATAGAACGAGAGTCATTAACTGTGATTACGAATTGTTTTCCAGTATTTCAAATATTATTTGAAAAGCGTTCGCTAAATTTTAAAGTTTACTTATTAGGTGGAGAAATGAGAGAACTTACTGAATCATTTGTAGGTGAAATGACAAATACGCTCCTTAAAACAAAACGATTTAGTAAAATGTTTTTTAGTTGTAATGGAGTAAAAGATGCAGATGTACTCACTTCTACAATTGACGAAGCGTATACACAACAACTTGCACTTCATCGTTCACTTGAAAAATACTTATTAATTGATACTTCAAAAATTGGAAAAGAAGATTTTACTCAATTATGTCATTTAGAAGATTTAACGGCAGTAGTTGTAGATAAAAATGATGAAGATAATGTACAAAAATTAAAAGCTTACACAGAAGTGATACATTAATTGAATGATACCAAGATTGTTTATTTAAACAATCTTGGTATTTTTTTAGATAATTGAACGCAATTAAACATAAAAATAAAATATTTTGTTTAAAAAACGAAACTTCAAACAATATTCGAACATTTATTGTTGATTATTTGTTTGTTTATGTTTATAATTTAGGTGTAAAGATTTGAAAGCGCTTTTTCAAACACATGTGTTTAATTATCTTATTTTCAAAGGAGAATCATTATGACAATTTTTATTGGTTCAGATGTCGCTGGTCAACGTCTTAAAGATGTTGTAAAAATATTTTTAAAAGAAAATAACCATGATGTAGTAGATGTAACAGAAGGAAAAGAATTAGACTTTGTAGATTCAACATTAGCAGTTGTACACGAGGTACAAAAGAACGATGATAATCTAGGAATTGCAGTGGATGCTTATGGTGCAGGTAGTTTTATTGTTGCTACAAAAGTAAAAGGAATGATTGCTGCTGAAGTATCAGATGAACGTTCAGCATATATGACACGTAGTCACAACAATGCACGCATGATTACAATGGGTGCTGAAATTGTAGGCGATACATTAGCTAAAAATATTGCTAAAGAATTTGTAAATGGACACTATGATGGCGGACGTCACCAAATCCGCGTAGATATGTTAAATAAAATGTGCTAATTGGAGGAATAAATAATGAAAATTGCTATAGGTTGCGATCACATTGTAACTGATACAAAAATGGAAGTTTCACAACACTTAAAAGCTCAAGGACACGAAGTTATTGATGTAGGTACGTATGATTTTACACGTACACATTATCCTATCTTCGGTAAAAAAGTAGGAGAAAAAGTTGCTAGTGGAGAAGCAGATTTAGGCGTATGTATTTGTGGTACTGGCGTTGGTATTAGTAATGCAGCAAACAAAGTCCCAGGTGTAAGAACAGCATTAGTACGTGATATGACATCAGCACTTTATTCAAAAGAAGAATTAAATGCTAATGTTGTTAGTTTCGGCGGTAAAGTAGCAGGCGAATTATTTATTTTCGATATCATTGATGCATTTATCGAAGCAGAATACAAACCTACTGAAGAAAATAAAAAATTAATTGCTAAAATTAATCATTTAGAAGCACATAACGATAATCAATCTAATCCTCACTTCTTTGATGAATTCTTAGAAAAATGGGACAAAGGTGAATATCACGATTAAGGAAGATGTGAAATGATTCTAACATTAACTTTAAATCCTTCAGTTGATATTTCTTACCCATTAGAACAGTTTCATCTAGATACTGTGAATAGAGTTAAAAAAACGAGTAAAACTGCTGGAGGAAAAGGATTAAATGTAACACGTGTATTATCAGAATTTGGCGAAAATGTATTAGCAAGTGGCTTTTTAGGTGGCGCATTGGGTCAATTTATTGAAGAACAATTAACGGATGCTCAAATTGAACAGTCTTTCTTCAAAATAAAAGGAGAAACACGAAATTGTATCGCTATTCTACATGAAGGACAACAAACTGAAATACTTGAACAAGGACCAACTATTGGCAAGGAAGAAGCAGAGAGCTATAAAACACATCTTTTAGAACTATTTAAAAGAGCTAATGTTATAGCGATGTCTGGAAGTTTACCTAAAGGTCTTAATACAAATTACTACGCTGATATTGTGAAATTAGCAAATAAACAAGGTCTACCTACGATTGTAGATAGTTCTGGTCAATCATTAATGGATGTATTGTTGAGCGAAAGTAAGCCTTCAGTGATAAAACCTAATATTGATGAATTATCTCAATTATTACACACTACTGTCACTACAGATATCGATAGTTTAAAAGAAGCGGTTACTCAACCCATTTTCAAAGGTATTGAATGGATTATTGTTTCTTTAGGTGGCGATGGCGCTTTCGCTAAACATCATCAAACATTTTATAAAGTAAACATTCCCAAAATAGAAGTTGTTAATCCTGTAGGGTCTGGTGATTCTACAGTGGCAGGTATTGCATCAGGTCTTGTTCATCAACAATCCGATGAAGATTTACTGAAAAAAGCTAATGCATTTGGAATGTTAAATGCAATGGAGCATCAAACAGGTCATATCAATGTAGATAAATTTAAAGAACTATTCAAACAAATTGAAGTTATAGAGGTGTAATTCATGACAAAATCACAACAAAAACTAGCATCAATCGAACAATTAAGTAATCAAGATGGGATTATTTCAGCTTTAGCATTTGATCAACGTGGGGCATTAAAAAGAATGATGGCTGAACATCAAACAGAACCTCCTACAGTTGAACAAATCGAACAATTAAAAGTACTTGTATCAGAAGAGTTAACACAATATGCATCTTCTATTCTTTTAGATCCTGAATATGGCTTACCTGCTTCTGATGCACGTAATAAAGAGTGTGGTTTATTACTTGCATATGAAAAAACTGGATATGACGTGAATGCAAAAGGTCGTTTACCAGATTGCTTAGTAGAATGGTCTGCTAAACGTTTAAAAGAACAGGGGGCCAATGCAGTTAAATTCTTACTTTATTATGATGTAGATGATTCAGAAGAGATTAACATTCAAAAGAAAGCTTATATTGAACGAATTGGTTCAGAATGTGTTGCTGAAGACATTCCATTTTTCTTAGAAGTGTTAACTTATGATGATAATATTCCAGATAATAAAAGTGCTGAATTTGCAAAAGTAAAACCTCGTAAAGTAAATGAAGCAATGAAGTTATTCTCTGAAGATCGATTCAATGTTGACGTGCTTAAAGTTGAAGTACCCGTAAATATGAATTTTGTCGAAGGATTTACAGAGGGTGAAGTTGTATACACAAAAGAAGAAGCAGCACAACATTTCCGTGATCAAGAAGCAGCGACACATTTACCTTATATTTATTTAAGTGCTGGTGTATCAGCTGAATTATTCCAAGAAACATTAACATTTGCACATGATGCAGGTGCACATTTCAATGGTGTGTTATGTGGGCGTGCGACATGGTCTGGTGCAGTTAAAGTTTATATTGAACAAGGAGAACAAGCTGCAAGAGAATGGTTACGTACAACTGGATATAAAAACATTGATGATTTAAATAAAGTACTAAAAACAACTGCAACATCTTGGAAAGCAAAATAACTTAGGGGAGGTTATTCATATGAATAGAGAAGAAGTACAATTACTTGGTTTTGAAATTGTCGCATATGCAGGAGATGCACGTTCAAAATTATTAGAGGCATTAAACGCTGCTAATGAAGGTGATTTTGATAAAGCTGAACAATTTACTGAGGAAGCAAATGAATGTATTGCAAATGCACATAAAGCTCAAACGAACTTATTAGCTCAAGAAGCGCAAGGTGATGACATTGCATTTAGTATTACAATGATTCACGGACAAGACCATTTAATGACAACGTTATTATTAAAAGATTTAATGAAGCATTTAATTGAATTATACAAAAAAGGGAGCTGACCCCTATGAATAAGTTAATAGCATGGATAGAAAAAGGAAAGCCGTTCTTTGAAAAAATATCTCGTAATATTTATTTAAGAGCGATTCGTGATGGATTTATTGCAGCAATTCCAATTATCTTGTTCTCAAGTATATTTATTTTAATCACATATGTACCTAACGTGTTTGGCTTTACTTGGAGTAAAACGATGGAAGGTATATTGATGAAACCATATAACTATACCATGGGAATAGTTGGTTTGATTGTAGCTGGAACAACAGCTAAGTCTTTAACCGATTCCTACAACAGGAAATTAGATAAAACCAATCAAATTAACTTTATTTCTACAATGATGGCTGCGATGAGTGGATTTTTATTCTTAGCAGCAGATCCTATTAAAGAGGGTGGATTTTTAAGTGCATTTATGGGCACAAAAGGATTATTAACAGCCTTTATTTCAGCCTTTATTACCGTAATTGTTTATAATTTCTTTATTAAAAGAAATATTACAATAAAAATGCCTAAAGAAGTACCACCAAATATTTCTCAGGTATTTAAAGATATCTTCCCGTTGTCAGCGGTTATTATCATTATTTATGCATTAGATTTATTATCAAGAACATTTATTCATACAAATGTAGCGAACGCCGTATTAAAAATCTTTGAACCATTGTTTACTGCGGCAGATGGCTGGATTGGTGTCACACTTATCTTCGGTGCTTTCGCATTCTTCTGGTTTGTAGGTATACATGGTCCATCTATTGTTGAACCAGCAATCGCTGCAATTACTTATGCAAATCTTGAAACAAACTTAAATTTGATTCAAGCAGGAGAACATGCAGATAAAATTATTACACCTGGTACACAAATGTTCGTTGCAACTATGGGGGGTACCGGTGCTACATTAGTCGTGCCATTTATGTTTATGTGGTTAACTAAATCAAAAAGAAATAAAGCCATTGGTAGAGCATCAGTTGTACCAACATTCTTTGGAGTAAATGAACCAATTTTATTTGGTGCACCACTCGTATTAAACCCAGTATTTTTCATACCATTTATTTTTGCACCAATAGCAAACGTATGGATCTTTAAATTCTTTGTTGATGTACTTAAAATGAATAGTTTTAGCATCTTCTTACCATGGACGACACCAGGGCCTCTTGGTATTGTGATGGGTACAGGATTTGCATTTTGGTCATTTGTGTTAGCAATTATATTAATCGTAGTTGACGTTATGATTTATTATCCATTTTTAAAAGTATATGATGAACAAATTCTTGAAGAAGAACGAGGCAACAAAGAAGTAAATAATGAATTAAAAGAAAAAGTATCCGCAAACTTTGATACGAAAAAAGCAGATGCAATTTTAGCAACTGCTGGTGCAAATGAAGCGACAACAACTGAACCAGCACCTTCCGATGAGGAAGTATCGGCTAAAGAGTCACCAAATTCAATTAACGAACAAACTAATGTTTTAGTCTTATGTGCCGGTGGCGGTACAAGTGGATTACTTGCAAATGCGTTAAACAAGGCTGCTGAAGAATATCAGGTACCTGTAAAAGCGGCAGCTGGTGGTTATGGTGCACATATGGATATTATGAAAGACTATCAATTAATTATTTTAGCGCCTCAAGTTGCTTCTAACTATGAAGATATAAAACAAGATACAGATCGATTAGGTATTAAATTAGCAAAAACTCAAGGTGTTGAATACATTAACTTAACTCGTGATGGCAAAGCAGCATTAGACTTCGTTCAACAACAATTTGAAAAATAATTAGGAGATGAAAGTATAATGAAAAAATTACCAGAAGATTTTATTTTCGGTGGTGCAACAGCAGCTTATCAAGCAGAAGGTGCGACTCAAACTGACGGAAAAGGTCGTGTAGCCTGGGACACTTATCTAGAAGAAAATTATTGGTATACAGCTGAACCTGCAAGTGACTTTTATCATAAATATCCAGTTGATTTAGAATTAAGTGAGAAATTTGGTGTTAATGGTATCCGTATATCTATCGCATGGTCAAGAATTTTTCCAACAGGTTATGGAGAAGTTAATCAAAAAGGTGTAGAATTCTATCACAATTTATTTAAAGAATGTCATAAACGTCACGTTGAACCGTTTGTTACATTACATCATTTTGATACCCCAGAAACACTTCACAGTGATGGAGATTTCTTAAACCGTAAAACGATTGATTATTTTGTAGACTATGCAAAATTCTGCTTTGAAGAATTTACTGAAGTCAACTATTGGACTACTTTTAATGAAATTGGTCCTATTGGTGATGGCCAGTATTTAGTCGGTAAATTCCCACCAGGAATTAAATATGATTTTGCAAAAGTATTCCAATCTCATCATAATATGATGGTCGCACATGCGAAAGCGGTTAAATTATTTAAAGACAATGGATATAATGGGGAAATTGGAGTCGTTCATGCATTACCAACTAAGTATCCATACGATTCTTCAAATCCAGAAGATGTAAGAGCAGCAGAACTTGAAGATATTATTCATAACAAATTTATCTTAGATGCAACATATTTAGGAAAATATTCTCGTGAAACTATGGAAGGTGTACAACATATTCTTTCTGTCAATGGCGGTAAATTAGATATTACCGATGAAGACTATGCTACATTAGATGCTGCAAAAGATTTAAATGACTTCCTAGGTATCAATTACTATATGAGTGATTGGATGAGAGGATATGAAGGAGAATCAGAAATTACACACAATGCTACTGGAGATAAAGGTGGCTCTAAGTATCAACTTAAAGGTGTAGGACAACGTGAATTTGACATAGATGTTCCTCGTACTGATTGGGATTGGATGATTTATCCACAAGGTCTTTATGATCAAATTATGCGTGTTATAAAAGATTATCCTAACTATCATAAAATTTATGTTACTGAAAATGGGCTTGGGTATAAAGATGAATTCGACGAAGAACGTAAGACAGTTGATGATGATGCACGTATCGACTATGTTAAAAAACATCTTGAAGTCATTGCTGATGCGATACGTGATGGTGCCAATGTAAAGGGCTATTTCTTATGGTCACTTATGGATGTGTTCTCATGGTCTAATGGTTATGAAAAACGTTATGGTCTATTCTACGTTGATTTTGACACACAAGAACGTTATCCGAAAAAAAGTGCATATTGGTATAAAGCATTAGCTGAATCTAAAGAAATTAAGTAATTTTATAAATTTGACAGGACAGAAATGAAATTTTCTGTCCTGTTTCTTATTTTATTGAGATACTAGTATTAAAAAATAAGGAGTATAATTTTGTCGCACATTCTATGGGGAATTTATCTTTCACGTATTTTATGAAAAGTGATGGTAATCATCCACCATTTCCGACACTAAATAAAAAAGAAGTCAATATGGCTAGAACATATAATGGCGTTCTTAATTTAAATGAAAAGGTGAATGAAATTCAAGTTGATCAAAATGGCAAACCAAACAAAATGAGTGAAGATGATAAAAAGTGACTTGGATTAAAAAATATTTATAAAGGTAAACAAATAGAAGATTTAAACATTTATGAAGATAATTAAAATGGTATGCATTTTGACGTTAAAGTATCTAATAGCTCGTCTCGGCCATTAAAATCTTTGTTAGAAGCAAGTCCAAAAACGTATAAAAATTCTTAATATATAGAATCAACGACTCAACATAGCCAACTTCATAAAAATAAAGATGTTGCAAATGAAAACATTAAAGTTTATGAAACAAATAAAAATTAGGAGCGTTCATAATACTGACTCTCCTAATTATCTAGACAAGCATGAGCTATAAGTTCAATTAATTTAGTACGATGAGTATGTCCGTATACATTAGGAAGAATCATGATTTCATCGACTTCAAATTCGTTTTGTAATTGTATTAACTGCTGAGCTACTTCATGTGGTAAGCCACTAATCATTCGACGTTTATTTTTTTCTATTTTTTCTTGATCTCTTTCAGAATAATGGCGTTGTTGTGCTGTTTCAATAGAAGGATATACTTTAGGTTGTTTAAGATAGTTAATACGTATTAACCACAAATTTAATGCATCTAATAATTGTTTAATCGTTAATTCATTTTCTGCCGTAACGACAAAAGTAGCTAAAATAATATAGGGTGAATGCGAATGACCATGATACTCTGTAAAACGCGATTTATAATGTCGAATGACATGTGTTAAATTTGCGTTCGATTGACCCATATGAGCAATCACAAAAGGTAAGCCTTTTTTTGCGGCAAGCTCAGCACTTTGTTCACTCATTCCTAAAATAAACATCTCAGGTGAATGCTCTGTGTATGGAGTGGCTTCTAAAGTTTTGAAACGATGTGAATGAATAGTGTCATTCGTAAAGTATTTGTTCAAATCATCTACTTGTTGAGATAGTTTGGGTTTTTGAGTTTTAAATTCATTTAGCGCTTCGTTTACATTTTTGAAGCTAGGAGATCGCCCAATTCCCATATCAATTCGGCCAGGATGTTTGACTTCCATAATTTTAAATTGTTCTGCAACTTTGTAAGCACTATAATGGGGGAGCATAACACCGCCACTTCCAATATGAATAGAGTGTGTATGTTCAAGTAACATAGCCATTACGATTTCAGGAGCGCTTGATACAACAGAAGGAACTTGATGATGTTCTGCTACCCAATAACGTGCATAACCAAGTTTCTCTGATAGTTGAGCAAGTTCAATTGAATGATTTAAAGCTTCTTGTGGTGTATCACCTTCAAAGAGTGGTACATAGTCTAAGATACTTAATTTCAAGTTTAAGACCTCACTTTGCTTGGTATAATAAAGTATTAAGTGTTATCATACTAGACATTATAAAGTGAAAGCAGTTGAATTGCGATAAAATTGTTTGTGATATGACACTGTTTTTGAATACTGAAAGGAGTCTTTTATAATGAATAATGAGCAAGTTTTATTAGCAAAATATCCTAAAGGTATGCCCCAAGATGATACATTTAAATATGAAAATATTGACATAGTTGATCCGAAAGAAAATGAAATTCAAATTGAATCTTTATATATATCTGTCGATCCATATATGCGTGGAAGAATGACTCAAGCCGATTCTTATGTGGAGCCTTTTAAAATTGGCGAACCTATTCAAAGTCACATTGTAGGCAAAATTATTAAATCAAATTCTGAAAAATTTAATGAAGATGACATTATTGTAGGTATGTTGCCATGGAAGCGTATTAATACAGTAAATGAAGAGAAAATAAGTAAAATATCTAATACAGATGTACCACTTTATTTATATTTAAGTACGTTAGGTATGACAGGTCAAACAGCTTATCATGGTTTATTAGAGATTGGTCAACCAAAAGAAGGCGACACTGTAGTAGTTTCAGCAGCTTCTGGTGCAGTAGGTGCTGTGGTTGGTCAAATTGCTAAAATCAAAGGTGCTAGAGTAGTAGGTATAGCTGGTGGAGATAAAAAAGTGAATTATCTAACAGAAGAATTGGGGTTTGATGCAGGTATTGATTATAAAAAGGATGATTTTGCAGAAGCATTAGCAAAAGCCGTACCGAATGGCGTAGATGTTTATTTTGAAAATGTAGGTGGCACAATAGCCGATGAAGTTATGAAACATCTCAACCGTCATGCACGTATTCCTGTTTGCGGTACGATTTCTAATTATAATAATACTGAACAAGAAAAAGGTCCACGTGTACAAAGCACATTAATTAAACATCAAGCACTAATGCGTGGTTTCTTGGTAGCAGAATTTGCCGATGACTTTGAACATGCAAGTAAAGAACTGGCAACGTGGATACAAGAAGGAAAAATTAAAACAAAAGTATCTATAGAAGAAGGATTTGAATATTTACCAAAAGCGTTCAGAAACTTATTTACAGGTGAAAACTTTGGCAAACAGATTGTTAAAGTGTCAGAGAATGTATAATTTAAAATTCAGTAAAAGGTAGGTATATAATTATGAAAGCTATAGGATTTAAACAACCATTTAAATTAGAAGAAGGAAATGTATTTGAAACATTTGAATTAGATATGTCCCAGCCATCTTCTAGAGAGTTGCTTGTTAAAATACAAAGTATAAGTGTAAATCCGGTTGATACAAAACAACGCCTTACTGAAGTTAAAAGTTCTCCGAGAATTTTAGGTTTTGATGCAGTAGGGACGGTTCAAAAAACTGGAACAGAGGTTACAATGTTTAAGGAAGGCGATATTGTATTTTATTCTGGTGCGCCTAATCAACATGGTTCAAATCAGGAATATCAACTTATTGATGAACGATTAGTCGCAAAAGCACCTAAAAATCTTTGGGCAGAACAAGCTGCTAGTCTTCCGTTAACTGGTATTACAGCGTCAGAAACTTTATTTGATGTGTTCAAAATTTCAGAGGATCCAAATCAAAATAAAGGGAAATCATTACTTATTATCAATGGCGCAGGTGGTGTTGGAAGCATTACGACTCAAATTGCTAAGGCATATGGTCTAAAAGTCATTACAACTGCGTCACGTCAAGAAACAATCGATTGGTCAAAAAAGATGGGTGCAGATATCGTACTCAATCATAAAGAAGATTTAAAATCTCAATTAGAACAACAGCACATTGAAGCGGTAGATTTCGTATTTTGCACGTTTGATACAGACATGTATTATGAAACAATGATAGATATAGTGAAACCAAGAGGACATGTTGCTACGATTGTAGCTTTTAAAGGATCACAAGATTTAAATTTATTAAAAACAAAAAGTGTTTCCTTTACACATGAATTTATGTTTACAAGACCAATTTTTCAAACAGAAGACATGATTAAACATCATTATTATTTAGAGGATATTGCTAAAAAAATTGAGAATAGTACGTATCAAAATACAACGACAAAAGTCATCAATGGCTTAACAACAGAACATTTATATGAAGCACATCAAATATTAGAATCCAATTCAATGATAGGAAAACTTGTTATAAATGTAGAAGAATAGAGAATGATTTAACACCTCTTAGTGTCTATAAATAAGACATTAAGAGGCGTTTTTATTATTTTATAATATATCAATTTGATTAATTATAAAAATTCCAATATATCGTTAGATATAACATGAATAGGGTATAGTATTTCTAACTATCAGAAAGGAGAATAATATAATGCGAAAAAAATCTATAAGCATTGTATTTTGGATTGCATTAGCTATCTGTACATTATTTGTAGTGTATGGAGCGATACTACCCAAGCAATTAGAAGCAATCACGCAAAATATTACATCGTTTATTGCAGTTAATTTTTCTTGGTATTATCTTTTACTAGTTTTAATTATATTTTTTATTTGCGTATACTTATTATTTTCAAGATATGCATCCATTACGTTAGGTGTGGAAGGAGAAGAGCCAGAATTTTCATTACTTTCTTGGTTTGCTATGTTGTTCAGTGCAGGAATGGGAATAGGATTAGTGTTTTGGACTACAGCTGAGCCAGTTAGTCATGCCTATAAAGCGACGCCTATACATAAAATTGGTACACAAGCAGCAATTAATGATGCGTTCCAGTTTGCTTTCTTCCATTGGGGAATTCATGCGTGGGCAGTGTATGGCATTGTTGCATTAGTTTTTGCTTATTTTAATTTTCATAAAGGATATCCAGGTTTAGTAAGCGCAACGCTTGTTCCGATTTTTGGAGAAAAAAGAATGAGAGGACCAATCGGAAGTGCTATAGATGTTTTAGCTGTTATTGCAACGGTTACAGGTGTAGCAGCTACCTTAGGTTTTGGTGCTTTACAAATTAATGAAGGTCTTCACTACTTGTTTAAAGTACCGAGTCATTTCGGCACACAAGTCATTATTATTATTATTGCAACTATTTTATTTAGTTGGTCTGCATGGTCCGGAATTGATAAGGGAATAAAAACTTTAAGTAATATTAATATGATTTTAGCTTTTATTGTATTAATAGGATTATTTCTAGTAGGACCTACTTTATATATTTTAAATACATTTACTAACGGATTAGGAAATTATATTTTTAATTTCTTTAGTATGAGTTTGCGTATTCCAATGGATGGTGGCGCAAAATTTCAATGGGTACAAAATTGGACTATATTTTACTGGGCATGGTGGGTGTCTTGGGCACCATTTGTAGGAATATTCATTGCACGTGTATCACGTGGTAGAACAATTAAAGAATTTATTTTAGGAGTGTTATTTGTTCCAGCTCTTGTATCTTTCTTTTTCTTTGCAGTGTTCGGAGGAGCAGCAGTGTATCTTCAGCATAGTGGAATTGCTAATATTGCTAAAGAAGCAACAGAGACTGCAACATTTGCCACTTTAGAGCATTTTCCATTGGGATTTGTATTAAGTATTGTTAGTTTAATCGTTATTATGATTTTCTTTGTAACTTCTGCAGATTCGGCTACTTATGTTCTTGGAATGTTAAGTAGTAAAGGAAATATTAATCCTAGCTCTTTCGTTAAAGTAAGTTGGGGGATTATTATGGCCTTATTTGCGATGATAATGATTTATACCGGAGGAACACAAGCAATTCAGAACTTATTAATTATTGCAGCACTCCCATTTTCCGTAGTTATTATTCTTATGATATGGTCTTTATTTAAAACGTTGAGTTTAGATCATCCGCGGGTATCAAAGAAAAATGTTTTAATGAAAAAAGATAATTTACAATACAATAAAACGAATAATATAAAAAACGAAAATAATTATGAAAAATAGGTTTTTATTGTGTTAAATTTGGGAATATTTAATCTAGAAGGTAAACTTTAATAAATTTAAAAAAATTAAATAAAAAATTTTAATGTTAACGTTTTAAAAAATTTTTAAAGGGTACTTAAATTTTATAATTAAATAATTTCAACAATGACTAAGGAGGTGTGTTTAGAGGTGCATAGATTTAAAAACTTTATCCTTGGCCTATTAATAGTTGCGATTGTTGGTTTCTTATTGTTTATGTACATAGATGATAGTCGTATTAAGCGTTATCAAGACTATTTCTTACAATTCAATTGGTTCCAACCATTATTAATTGGTTTATCTGCTTTACTCGTATTAATTGGTATTATATTGGTATTTAGCATCTTTAAACCAACATATAGAAAACCAGGTCTTTATAAAGACTATAATGATGGACATATTTATGTATCACGTAAAGCAGTCGAAAAGTCTGCATACGATACATTAACTAAATACGATGAAATCAGACAACCAAACGTGGTTACTAAACTTTACAATAAGAAAAACAATTCTTACATTGACATTAAAGCTGATTTCTTAGTGCCTAATGATGTGCAAGTAAAATCATTAACTGAGAGCATTAGATCTGACATTAAACATAATGTTGAGCATTTTACTGAAATGCCTGTTAGAAAATTAGAAATTAATGTTAGAGATCAAAAATCTGCCGGACAACGCGTACTATAAGGGAGGGATAACATGGCTGATAATAATCAAAATAGTCAAGATTCTACTCAACAAATTATCGACTTCCTAAAGTCGTATAAATGGCGAATTATAGGTTTCTTTGCATTCTTAATTATTGCAATCTTATTCCTGACTTTAGGGTTCTGGAAAACAATTTTAATTATTGTTTTATGTTTAATCGGAATTGGCGTTGGGTATATGAAAGACCGTACACAAGATTTCATGAACTTCTTAAATCGATGGAGTTAACATTCATTATTTAAGAATTCATATAAATTAAAAAATTAAGTATTAAAAATTAAATTTTATTTAAAAAGGAGAATTCACATGGCTGTAGATAATAACAAAGCTAAACAAGCATATAATAACCAAACTGGAGTAAATGAAAAAGAAAGAGAAGAACGTCAAGAACAAGCACAACAATACAGAGAAGAACGTCAAAATAATCAACAACATTTTGAAAATAAATTAACGTTCTCTGATGAAGTTATCGAAAAAATTGCTGGTATCGCTGCTCGTGAAGTAAGAGGTATCTTAGATATGAAAGGCGGATTCACTGACAGTATTTCTAGCGCATTCTCAAGCGGTAACAACGTAACACAAGGTGTTTCTGTTGAAGTTGGTGAAAAACAAGCGGCTGTAGACTTAAAAGTCATCTTAGAATATGGTGAATCAGCTCCAAAAATCTTCCGTAAAGTAACTGACTTAGTTAAAGAACAAGTTAAATACATTACTGGTTTAGATGTTGTTGAAGTTAACATGCAAGTTGACGACGTAATGACTAAAAAAGAATGGGCACAAAAAAACCAAAAAAATAACAACAACAATAACAATAATAACAACAACAATAATTTCGAAAGATCAGATTTACAATAATCTTATTGAAAAAAGACCTTGGAATGTTCCAAGGTCTTTTTATAGTTAATATCATTTTTTAACAAGAGACGGAATAACATTCAAATTGAATGTTATTCCGCTTCTTAATTTTAATGTAGTGGATTATTAACTTTAATATAAGTGTAATGATGTGCTTCATCTTCTAAACGCATAGTGGTTACACACTTATAATCAATTGTTGCAGCAAATAAAGTATGAGTAATCTTTTGTATACGTCCTGTATCAACGTCAGTCAACTTAGCTAATATATCTTGAATAATATGACTGATATGATGCCACATTATTTTTTCAAAATCCATATTTTCTACTTTTTCAGTAATTGTTAATATTAATTCAGCTAGATGATTTTGAACAGTTGAATAGAATACTTTATTAAAAACAGATGTAGTGGATTGAGTAAGAATTCTAGATTTCTTATGGAAATGTGATGTTTTATACCCCATTTTGTTTAATTGAGTTTCATCAATACGTAATCCTTCGAAATCTCGAATATAGATTTTACTTAAACTACCGTCTTGATTAAATGTAGCAATAGAATTTTGTAAATGTGCCTCTAGCGCGATTCCATATTTTACATATAGTGGCATAACTATTCCTAATAATTGAGTCGCATAATCTTGAATCCATGCATAAGCCGCTTTTTCAAATGACTTAAATTGACGTGTAAGTTGATATCGTTTTATTAAGCTTTCAATTGGCGGTTCAGTATTGTTTGGATAATAAGCAACCAGACTAGAAGGTATGACAGGTATTGTATCTTCTTCGATTAATGTATAAATATTTTCTCTAAATAATGTTCCCAGTTGTTCACTACGTTCAGTTTGGATTGTTGAATGATCTTTAGAATTATAAAAATGAATGCCAGCAATTTCATCTAATGTTTCTATGCGATAAGGTTGAAAATCAGGGTCGTTTTTTAAAATATCATTCACAATTTTAGTAACTAAAGGTCCATTATGCGTTGTTTGTTCAGAAAGCGTCCGTATTTCTCCAGTAATATGAACATTTGTAGAAAGTTTAATATGCGGGAATAGTTTAGGATATTTTGGCATTAATGTTCTGAATGATAAGCCAGCATAATAAGGTAAGGTCATATCAATAGGAATAATAAGTTGTTCATCTAGTTCTTGTTGATATTGACTAAGTAAAATATGTTCGAATTGCCAAGGATGGACCACCATTAAATGATAATCTTCAATTCTTATATTATTATAGTTATTTAAAAGGTGAGTAAATAATTTATGAAAAGATTGGTGAAGTGTATCATTATAGGTTGAAGATAAAGATTGAACATTTGCTATACTATTATGTATGAATACACATTTTAATTGGATTTCTTGACCGTATTCTGAACTATAATGAATATTCTCTTTAGCACTCATCCCTTTACGAAGCTTTGCGCCTGGATGAAGGGGATGACCTTCTATAACTGATTGTTCCGAACGTAAATAACTATCGTCACATTTTGCAATCAATTCCCATAAGGATTCGTAGTTTGAATGCATATGTTTAGCTTGATAACTTAGTGCCAGAATCATATTAGCAGCACTATTATTTAAGTCTTCTCTAAATTGTTCACTAGCAGCGTTATCAAGCTTTGGCGCTTCAGCTAAAATTAAATCTAGAATATCATTTGGATGTTGGATTCTTTCATATTCGTGATTACGATGTTTTAAGATATAAAAGGGGCCTTCCACATCTACCCGGTCGAAGGCATATCTACCTTTTATTTGACTGTAAATATCGATATTTGATTTTGGAAAATGAATACATAATACGTCTTTATCTTTAGAAAACATAGAGACGGTTAATTTGGTAGGTCTAATAATCTGACTATTATCTTTAGCGTGTATTAAGTTTTCACGATATAAAGATGTAATAAGACGTTGAGAAATTTTATCTCTACCTATTAAAATATATTGTTTAAAATGATCGATTAAATCAGGATAAAATTCATTTAAATATGTATAAACATCATATTCTTCATTAGTAAGTTGTAAGTTATGATTATTAATGGTTGTATTTTGATTCATATAACACCTCATCCACATTCTACAAAATTATAAATAGTTTGTATAATATCTAACTCTAAAATTAAACCTTTTTAAAAGATAGTTTAAATTTAAGACACAATATTTTAATAAATTCTAAGTTCATGTCATTGCTAGTACCCTTAATTAAATTTATAATTATTAAACTAGTTAAACTTAATTATGAAAACGAATGATAAGGCGGAGGATTTAAAAATGTTAAACGAGTGGAAGCATGCAGATAGAAATATGCAATATAGAGTGTTAAATGCTCTAATAAAGGAAAATATAAGGACTCATTCAACTACCATTTTTAAAGAAAATCATTATATAACGATTGAGTTCGAACAAGTGCTTCTAAACGTTCATTATAAATACGAAAGTGCATTATCTCGATATGAATTTGATGGGCCGATAATATATATGAATCATCAACATAAAGAATCAGTGGATAGTCTAGAAAAACTATTAGACATACTAGTAACAGACTTTCATATTGATATACCATTCCATTTAAAAAGTGAACTTATTCATAGCAGAGATAGTTTCATTGAAGTATATAAAGCATTCGATACACGTCATGAGTATCTTCAAAGACATGATAAATATATAAATGCCTCAGAACGTTTAAATTTTTTTACTTGGCTAGAAAAGTTGAAAAAAGATAATGATATAGATGACGTACTATATTCTGAAAGCTTAATATTTGAAGGTCATCCTACACATCCACTTACTAAAACAAAATTACCTTTATCAATGAAAGAAGTGAGAACCTATTCGCCAGAATTTGAAAAGATTATTAATTTGAAAGTGATGTTAATACATAATGAGTATGTAAATGTTACAACCATTTTTGATCATTCTCAGTTTATTTTAAATGAGGTTATTCCTGAATATATTGACGAATTACATACATTCATGAATGATAGAGAACGTTTGCTTAAAGACTATAAAGTCATTTTAGTTCACCCATGGCAATATGAACATACTATTCGTAATAAATATAAGGAGTGGCTACAAGATTATATTTTGATATCTACTCCATTTCAGGTTCCATCTAAAGCAACATCTTCTTTTAGAACAATGTCGCTAATCAATCATCCTTATCATGTGAAATTACCAGTCAATGTTCAAGCTACTAGTGCAGTTAGAACAGTGTCCCCAGAAACAACAATTGATGGACCCAAATTAAGTCAAGCATTACATCGTGAATTAAATCAGTATACACAATTAGATGTTGCACTTGAGCCCTATGGTTTATTTGCTAAAACAGACAGTGACGATGCTAGACAACTTGCTTGTATTATTCGTGAAAAACCTTTTACAAAAGATGATGGTATTTTATTAGTTACAGGTGCATTAGTAAATAAAAATGTAGTAGATAATGAAATCACAGTAGATAGTTACCTTAAATGGATTAATGATGACATTAATCAACATACCATTCGTCAGTTTATGCGAAATTATACTCGTCAGCTGGTAACACCTTTATTAGCTTTAATACAAGATTATGGTATAGCTTTAGAAGCACATATGCAAAATACACTAGTGCATTTAGGACCAAAGTATCAAATACAATTTATAGTGCGAGATCTCGGTGGCTCTCGAATAGATATTAAAACACTAAGTCAAAAATTAAAGCATATAGAAGTGGAAAATAAAAGTTTACTTGCAGACTCAATTGAAGAAGTCATTATGAAATTTCAACACGCAGTCGTTCAAAATCAACTGACAGAATTAATTTTTCATTTTAAAAAGTATGACTTTATAAAAGAAGAAGAACTTTTTAATATAATTCAAGAAGAAATAGAAGTAGCAATTAATGATACTAAGCCTCATGCAGATACATTAAGAAAAGTTTTATTTGGACCTACAATTACAGTAAAAGCATTGTTGAAAATGAGAATGAAAAAGAAAGTGAAAAAATATCTGAATATTAGTTTAGATAATCCAATAAAAAGAGAGGTGAATTAAGTGTCTCGTATTGTAATCAATTTATCAAAGATTGAATATAATGGACATGTATTAAAAATGTTGTTTGACAGCAAAAATATAGCCATTATACCTGTGATAAAAAGTATTGCTGGAGATGAACATATCATTAAACGATTAATGAAAGTAGGATTTAACTACTTTGCAGAATCTCGACTAGAAAATATACCGCAGCAATTTACAAAAGATTGTCAATTTTTACTTTTGAGATCTCCTTTAAAGCGTCAGTATGAAGATTTGATTAAAGAAAGTTACGTAAGTATTCAAACAGAAATGGTAACAATACGTCAGTTAAATCATATTGCAACTGAAATGAGTAATCAACATCAAGTTATATTGATGGTTGATTGGAAAGATCAACGTGAAGGTGTATTACCTTATCATATAGTTGAATATATTAATGAAATAAAACGAATGAATAATATAAAACTTTTAGGTCTTGCATTTAATTTCATGTGTTTTAAGTCTAAAGCACCAACATTAAATGATATTGACGAAATAAATCAATTTGTTCACCATGTACAATACGAAACAGGGGTATCATTTGAAGTTATTTCTGGAGGTAACTCAAGTATGCTTCCATTGTTAAAACAATATGATTTAGGATGTATTAATGAGTTGAGAATAGGAGAAACATTATTTCGTGGTGTGGATACAACTACTAATGAAAATATACCTGAGTTATTTCAAAATGCAATATTACTTGAAGCGGAAATTATTGAAATTAAACCTAGGTATACAAAGACAAAAGAAAGTTACTTACAAGCTATTGTAGATGTAGGATATATTGATACTGTGATTGAAAAAATAAAACCACTCAATCATCGAATAGAAATTATGGGTGCTTCAAGTGATCATTTAATGATAGATTTAAAAGAAGAAATTAACTATAAAGTAGGAGATTGCATACCATTTTCATTAGAATACGAAGCGCTATCACAACTAATGTATCATCAGAGAATGGAAAAGTATTATAGTGAAGAACTTGCTATTTCTCAACGTATTAACAATTTGAATCAATCAAAACATACCAACAATATATAATTCATTATATAGAATCTGAGACAACAATAGTGTCTCAGATTTTTTTATGCGTTAGCTGTCAACGTTTTCGGGATGAGACAACGAATTCAAAATGAATTCTGTGTCAATTCCTATTTTTTATTTTTTATTGACAATGATAATCGTTATCACTAAAATAAGAATATACATCAATACATATTAAGGAGTGTCATCATGAAAAGAACAACAATTTTTGGAATCATTTCAATATTATTGACTTTAATATTAATAACTGCATGTGGAAAGGTAAGTAACAATGGTTCAAAATCATCTAATCACACATCATCTTCTAAAGATACTATTGAAATTAAGCATGATTTAGGTACAACTAAGGTATCAAAAGGTGCTAAGAGAATAGTAGCTTTAGAATTCTCATTTGTTGATGCATTAGCAGCTTTGAATGTTAAGCCTGTAGGAATAGCAGATGATAATAAAAAGAATAGAATGATTAAACCGTTAAGAGATAAAATTGGAAATTATACATCTGTTGGTACGCGTAAACAACCAAATTTAGAAGAAATAAGTAAATTAAAACCTGATTTAATTATTGCCGACAGTAATCGACATAAAGGAATTTATAAGGAATTAAGTAAAATTGCTCCAACAATAGAATTAAAAAGCTTTGACGGCGACTATAATGAAAATATCGAAGCGTTTAAAGTTATAGCTAAATCTCTCAATAAAGAGAAACAAGGTGACAAACGTTTAGACGAACATAAGAAAAAAATAGTTCAATATAAACAAGAGATTCAATTTGATAAAAATGAAAAGGTACTTCCAGCTGTAGCTTCTAAGTCTGGATTACTAGCGCATCCAAGCGAATCTTATGTGGGACAGTTATTAGGTGAATTAGGTTTTAAAGAAGCATTAAATAAAGATGTGACGAAAGGATTAAGTAAATATTTACAAGGACCTTATTTACAACTCAATTCAGAAACATTATCTGAAATCAATCCAGAACGCATGTTTATTATGACAAATGGTGCAAGTTCTAATGAATCTTCTTATCAAGAATTGAAAAAAGATCCTATTTGGAACAAACTTGATGCAGTTAAAAATCATAAAATAGATGTGGTTGATCGTGATACATGGGCCCGCGCACGTGGTTTAATCTCTTCAGAAGAAATGGCTAAAGAAATCGTAGAAATTTCAAAAAAAGACAGAAATAAATAGGGTGGATTGACAATGGCTATACAAAAAAGTAATCGTCTTTCTACTAATAAAAGGTCAATCAAGAAGCGTATGACACTCACCTTTTCAGTGAGTGTTTGCCTTCTTTTTATTTTTGCTTATCTTAATTTAGCCACTGGAACTTTAAATATTCAAACTAAAGATATGTATCATTACTTTTTTACTTCAATTGAAAACAAGCAGACGTTTATCATTCAAAATGTTAGAATGCCAAGGATGATTGTTGGCATACTTGTGGGAGGAGCCTTAGCTCTAGCTGGTTTACTCATGCAATCTATAACTAGAAATCCATTAGCATCTCCGCAAATATTTGGGGTAAATGCGGGTGCTTCATTTATTATCGTATTAGTGACAGTATTAATGCCTACGATGGGAAACTATGCAACCTATTTAGCGTTTATTGGGGCATTTATTGGTGGGTTAACTGTGTATTTATTATCTGGTTCTACGAAAAAAATAACACCAGTGAAATTAGCTTTAGCAGGAATGGCAGTACATTTGTTTTTTAGTAGTCTTACACAAGGTATTATTTTACTTAATGAAGATTCTAATTCTACTGTTATGTTTTGGTTAGTTGGCTCTTTAAATGGAATGAAATGGAAAGATGTAATGATAATTTGTCCTTGGATTCTTATGGGACTTATCATACTAATTGGATTTGCAAGACAACTTACAATAATGGAATTAGGTGATACACTAGCCAAAAGTTTAGGTCAAAAAACTGAAGTGATAAGAATCATTATCGGATTACTTGTTATTATATTTGCTGGGACATCTGTTTCTATTGTAGGACCTATTGGATTTATAGGATTAATCGTGCCACATATAGTAAAACGTTATGCACCGCATAATTACTTCATTTTAATTCCGTTAACATTTATAGTTGGCGCAAATTTATTGTTATTATCTGATACATTGAGTCGTTTAATTACATATCCCTATGAATCACCAGTTGGAATTGTTACTTCATTTATAGGAGCATTTTATTTCTTATTTATTACTTTAAGGAGAGTGAAACGAATATGACACACCACTCATTAGCTATTCGTTATGCACTTGTCGTTACTATATTAATCATAAGTATATTTATTAGCTTATGCGTCGGCGCAACAATGTATCATCCCATTAAAGTAATAAATAGTTTATTGATACAAGATGATTTTATTCTAAATGAATATCGTATACCTAGAACACTTTTAGGATTAATAGTAGGAAGTAGTTTAGCTATTTCAGGAACAATCATACAAGGGGTAGTAAAAAATCCTCTCGCTTCTCCAGATGTTATTGGAATGACTAAAGGTGCGAGTTTAGCAGCGATTATTATTATTATGGTTTTTCCTAATGCTCCTTTAATCATTTTACCTATAGGTTCATTTGTTGGTGCACTAATAATCAGTTTAATTTTATCTTTTTTAATATCTCAATTTAATATTAAAGGGTCTACCTTGGCATTAATTGGCTTAGCAATTGGTGCTATATGTACAGCAATTGTACAATTTTTACTAATACGAAATCCCATGGATGCAAATAATGCGCTTATATGGTTAACAGGTAGTCTCTATGGTCATACGATAGAAAATGTATATTCAATTTTACCTTGGTTTATTATTACGATTCCAATCGTCATTGCTTTAAGTCATCAACTCGATATCTTAAACCTAGGAGATTCAATAGCGATAGCATTAGGTACACGAATAAAACGTATTAAAATGATACTGTTGATTTTATCAGTGATGTTAGCAGGATCATCTATTTCAATAGTTGGAGGAATCAGTTTTCTTGGATTAATTGCGCCACACATAGCTCGAAAAATCGTCGGATATCGTCATGTTCACGTCATAATGATGTCTGGTTTAATTGGAGCAATCCTCATTTTATTTAGTGATGGATTAGCAAGAGGTATTCATCCGCCACTTGATATACCAGTAGGCATAGTTATTGCCATTGTTGGTGTTCCATACTTTTTATTGTTACTTAGAAGAATTTAAATATTAAAAAGAATGAGATAGTATTCACAGTGAATGCTATCTCACATTTTTTTGTGAAATTTTAAACTTTTGTATATTGCAAGTTATTTGAAAATAAGATATAGTAAAATACATATTGTTTATAAAAATACATATAAAGTTATATTTATATAATTAATGGGCATTAATTTCGATGAAAATACAAAATAAATGAATAAATACAATTACCTATACAAATAGAAAGAAGGGTGAATATTGGAGAATTATAACAAACAGGAGAAAATAAAAGGAAGAATAAAATTTATATCGATGTCAATCATTGGTATTATTTTATTTTTAATACCCGTTCCAATTGTACAAGATGGGGAGAAACAAACAACATTACCAGTGGCATTTTTGGCAAATTGGTTAAAAGATTTATTAGGTCCTGCAATGTCAATTCTCATTATTACAATCATTACGTTATCGACTATTTTGACTATTTTATTTTCAACAATTTTAAAGAATAAAGTAAAACCAGGTGGTCTTATCGCGAATGCATTTCAAGTTGGCCCAGTGTGGATGATATTAAGAGTACTTGCAGTTGTATTTGTCTGGATGACTTATTTTAAAATTGGAAGTAAAGTGATCTATTCAGAAGATACGGGCGGATTAGTATTTAATGATTTATTACCTACATTAGTAGCAGTATTCCTTTTTGCTGCCTTATTTTTACCTTTATTAATGGAATACGGTTTATTAGAATTTTTAGGACCATTGTTTAGACCAATCATGAGACCATTATTTACTTTACCAGGACGATCAGCAGTTGATAATTTAGCCTCATTTATAGGAGATGGAACAGTAGGCGTGCTTATTACAAGTCGTCAATATGAAAAAGGTATTTATTCAAAAAGAGAATCAATAGTAATTTCTACAACTTTTAGTGTTGTATCAATCACGTTTGCTATTGTTATTGCTCAAACTATTGGATTACAACAAAAGTTTTTTGTATTTTATTTAACAGTGATCGTTTCTTGCTTAGTTGCAGCGATAATCATGCCAAGAATATGGCCACTAAATCAAATTCCCGATGATTTTACGAAAGAAGTATCTGAAAGTACACGACTTGAAAAACTTCCAGAAGGAAAAACTGCATTAGCTCATGGTTTTGATGAAGCTACAATTGTAGGGCTAAAAGCACCAGGAGTTAAAGAATTTTTTAAAACGGGAATTAAAACGGTAATTGATATGTGGTTTGTTATTTTACCAGTAGTGATGAGTATAGGGACTATTGCCACGATAATAGCAAATTATACACCAGTATTTGAAATCATAGGAAAACCATTTATTCCTATATTACAATTACTTCAAATTCCTGAAGCTGCAAAAGCGTCTGAAACTTTACTTATTGGTTTTGCAGATATGTTTTTACCTTCTATCTTAATAGCGACGGTACACAGTGAATTGACACGATTTGTTATTGGTGCTTTAAGTATATCTCAATTAATTTATCTATCTGAAGTGGGCGGTGTGATTTTAGGTTCTAAAATCCCAGTCAGTCTCGGAAAATTATTTATGATATTTTTAATCAGAACTGCAATCACATTACCAATTATTGCTTTAATGGCACATTTATTACTATAAAAAAAGAAGCAGAGTAAGGATTGATGAATGCAATTCCAATTCCTTCCTGCTTCTTTTTTCTATTCTAAAGTTGATAGTACGTTTGCTTTTACAATTTCACTTGTTACTACTGGTGAATCTTCTGTTGAAGATTTTCCAGTATTTTTATGCGCTTCTTTAAACGCATCACTTTGGGTCCAAGCTTTGAAGTTTTCTTCACTGTCCCACCATGTATTAACATACATATTTTCAGTATCATTAGTATTATCAATTTGCCAAACTTCAATTTTTCTGAAACCTTCTAGTTGTTCAATCTTACCACCTTTAGTGAAACGTGGTGCCATTTTTTCAGCAAATCCTTTTTTTACAGTAATACGATTTGTAACAACAAACATAGTCAGACCTCCTTACTTATTTATTTTAATAATATACAAATTCAAAGATATATCAAATAAAATACTTGTAATAAATAAGAAAAATAAACGTTTAAAGAAAGGTATCTATATACCGAAAATATGTTCGTATTTTAAGGCTATTTATGTTAATATATTTTTAATAAAGGAGAAGATAAATGACAGGAAAAACGCATGTAGCTGCTGGTTTGCTTGTAGGAGCAATAACAGTTGACCATTATCATACAGATCTATTTTCTACTGTAACAGTAATTTGTTTAGCAATATCAGGAAGTTTACTTCCAGATATTTGTCATACAAGAAGTAAGATTGGAAGACAATTTAAAATTCTTAGTTTGCTCGTTAGTACTATCTTCGGACATCGAACATTTACGCATTCATTGTTATTTTTAGGTATGATAGGTTTTTTACTTATTTTAATTCAAACTCCGACTTATTATTTAGTTACTATTATCGGTGCAATGGCTTCTCATGTTATACTAGATATGTTGACACCTAGAGGGGTAAAGTTACTTTATCCAATACCTTTATCGATTAAGTTTCCTTTTACTTTCAAAACTGGTGGTTTTTTAGATGCATCTTTATCAACAGCTTTTAGTATTGGAGCAATATACATAATATTTCAAGAGTTTATAAATGAAATCTTGAAATATGTGAGCCATTCATTGTCCGGATGATATCAATGAATATGATGGATCATCTTTCTTGTCTTAATATCAAATTTATAATTAATATGATAAATATATTTGAATGACACGAACTATCTATAAGGAGAGTTAGTAATGCTAGATCAAAGTAAATTAGAAAAATACAATCAAGAACATTTAATTGAATATGAGAAAATGATGAGTAGTAATGAAAAAGAACAATTAGATGAAAAAGTGAACTCATTAGATTTAGAATTTATTCAAGAACTTTATCAAAGTTTATATGTTAATCGTAAAACAATTACAGATGTTACTGCAGTTTCTGAAGTTGATTATAAAATTAAGGAAGCATTCACGGAGCAAGATCGTGAATATTATGAACATAAAGGAATAGAAGCAATAAGAAATGGAGAATTTGCTGTTGTTCTTATGGCTGGTGGTCAGGGCACACGTTTAGGTTATAAGGGACCTAAAGGTTCTTTTGAAATTGAAGGTATAAGCTTATTTGAACTTCAAGCAAGACAACTATTGCATCTAAAAAATGAAACAGGACATTGTATTAATTGGTATATTATGACTAGTGATATTAATCATGAGGAAACATTACGTTATTTTGAAAACCATGATTATTTTGGTTATAACCCAGAACGTATTCACTTTTTTAAACAAGACAACATTGTGGCTCTAAGTGAAAATGGTAGACTTATTTTTAATGAAAAAGGCTATATTATGGAAACACCTAATGGTAATGGCGGGATATTTAAATCGCTAGAGCATTATGGTTATTTAGATAAAATGGAGAAAGATGGCGTAAAGTTCATTTTCTTAAATAATATTGATAATGTGTTAGTAAAGGTTCTTGATCCTGTATTTGTAGGGTTTACAGTAGTAAATGATAAAGATATCACATCTAAATCTATTCAACCTAAAAAGGGTGAAAGTGTCGGACGATTAGTTAGTAAAGATAATAAAGATACTGTACTTGAATACTCAGAACTTGATGAAAATGTAGCGAATACATTTGATAATGCAAATATTGGCATTCACGCATTTAAGTTATCGTTTATAAATCAAGTGGTAAATAATGATTTACCATATCATTTAGCCATTAAAAAATTGAAACAACTGGATGATGACTTTGGTTTAATTGAAAAAACATCTTTAAAATTTGAACTATTTTATTTTGATATTTTCCGATATGCGAATAGCTTTATTACATTACAAGTTCCAAGAAAAGAAGAATTTTCACCTTTGAAAAATAAAGAGGGAAAAGACAGTGTAGAAACTGCAACTGATGATTTAAAACGAATGAATGTAATTTAAAGGATGGTGGAATACGATGTCTAAATCATCTCAGCATACAAAAGATAATGTAATTGAATCATTTAAAGACATCATTCCACTATCTTTTGGCGAGGAAATTGGTAATGCAACTTCACATGGTGTTGCTGCACTAATGACTTTATTTTTACTGCCTTATGTAGCAGTACATAGTTATAATGAGTATGGAACACTAAGTTCTATTAGTGTTTCTATCTTTGTTATTAGTATTTTCATGATGTTTATTTCTTCTACTGTATATCATTCAATGAAAAATAATACATCGCATAAGTATATATTAAGAATTATTGACCATAGTATGATATATGTAGCAATTTCTGGAACGTATACACCTGTCTTACTAACAGTTGTTGGAGGTTGGTTAGGATGGCTGGTCTTTTTGTTATTATGGGGAACAACAATATGGGGTATTCTATATAAGTCAATTTCAACTCATGTAAATCCCAAATTAAGCTTAATCGTATACTTAGTTATGGGATGGGTTGGCATTATATTTTTACCTGTGATTATTATTAGAACATCTTGGTTATTTATTTTATTTATCGTATTAGGTGGTCTTTCTTATACCATTGGAGCATGGTTTTATGCACAAAAAAACCGTCCATATTTTCATATGATATGGCATATTTTTATTGTTATCGCATCACTCTTTCATTTTATAGGAATCGTATATTTTATGTAGACCTAGCTGAAAGGTTATATCATTGAGAATAACTTAGTTTATTAAGTGCTTATTTAGAAACAGGACTATGAATTCAAAAAGAATTCTACCCTGTTTTTTCTTTTTTTAATAATACATTAAAGTTGTTTACGAATATAATTAAGAATATTCTATATTATGAACTTTTTAAATACATAGGAGGGCAAAGATGAAATTAAAATCAATAGGTATTGTAGTGACTTTGGTTTTAACAATGTTTATGGCAGCAATTGAAAGTTCAATTATTTCACTAGCATTGCCTACCATTCGTAAAGATTTGAATGCTGGTACAGCAGTGCCATTAGTCTTTACCGTTTATTTTATAGCACTTGTTGTAGCAAATCCTATTGTGGGTGAACTTCTCACAAGATTTAAGATTCTATATATAACTGTAGTCGGCATACTATTATTTGGTATTGGAAGTTTTATGTCAGGTATGAGTGAAACGTTTACAATGTTAATTATTTCAAGAGTCATACAGGGACTTGGCGCAGGAGTTATGATGTCTTTGACTCAAATTGTACCAAAACTAGCATTTGAAATTCCGCTTCGTTACAAAATAATGGGCATCGTTGGAAGTGTCTGGGGAATTTCAAGTATTCTTGGACCGTTATTAGGTGGTGGAATATTAGAAGTTGCAACATGGCATTGGTTGTTTTATATCAACATACCCATAGCATTGATAGCTATTGTTTTAGCTTTTCTTACTTTTCATTTTCCAGAAGAAGCGGAAGTACAACACATACACTTTGATGCAAAAGGATTATCTTTGTTTTATATATTTATCGGACTTCTTATGTTTAGTTTATTAAATAAAACAGGTGTTACTTTTAATATTATTGCATTTATACTAGCAATAGTTATATTATTCGTTTTATTCAAATATGAAAATAAAAAAAATATGCCTTTTTTACCAATAAGTGAATTTAATAAATCAATTTCACTGGTATTTATAACTGATTTACTTATAGCAATATGTCTAATGGGGTATAACTTATATATACCTGTTTATTTACAAGATTATTTAAAATTATCTCCAATACAAAGTGGATTAGTTATATTTCCACTTTCTGTTGCATGGTTAGCTTTAAACTTCAATTTAGCTAAGGTAGAATCAAAATTTTCAAGAAAAAAATTATATATCGGAGCTTTCATATCATTAATTTTAAGTAATATGATTTTAGTATTTGGACTTCATATTCCTCTTATTATTGCGGGAGCTGTGATTCTTGCAGGATTGAGTTTTGGTTTCGTTTATACTAAAGACAGTGTAATTGTGCAAGAAGAAACAAGTCCTAAATATATGAAAAAAATGATGTCATTCTATGCATTAACTAAAAATTTAGGATCATCTATAGGATCTACATTGATGGGGTCATTATATGCACTTCAATTTGGTTTATTAGGAGGTAACTTTTATAATATATTAACTGTAATCACAATTGTTGCGCTTATATTAATTTTAATGTGGGTATTTTTATTTAAAGAGAATAAAGAAAGTATAAAATAATAATTTTAAGTTACTATATATAAATGATAAAGTATCATTATAAAGTATTATTGATGAAAAGAGGAGGAAAGAGAGGAATGAAATTTTCTAATCAAAAATTTAACGGTATCTTTCCGGCTCTTCTTATTCTTATTATTTTTATTCTATCAGGTTGTATATTTTTAATATTTTTAGGATTTGGGTTATTTGGATTAAGTCGAATTCTTATTTTTTTAAAATTAGGATTTTTTACATACAATAGGGATTTATTCAGCAATTTAGTATATTACGGTAGCTATATAGTATTTGGATACTTTTTGCTATTTGCTATTGAGCATTTAATGGATTACTTTAGAAAACAATTACCTAATAATCCATATTTTAATGGAACACTATTTCATTTAATTTCATATGTAATTACGACTATCCTATTCTATTTTGTTATTCATATTCATTACGTATATATTAAAATTGAATTTTGGGTTATTGCATTAATTATTGGAATACTATATTTATGTAAAATGATTTTTTATCCAGATAGCGAAGACTTGAATGATAAGAAGTAGATATAAGTTATAAATTCTTGATAAATTCAGCACAGATTGTAAGTAAATTTGTTAAAATATGAATATAAAGAAACTTAAGGGGGATAATGAGTTGTTAACGGTAGAACAAGTGGAAAAAATAGTGGGAAACTTAAAAGATCCAATTATTAATGTGCCTTTAAAAGAAACAAAGGGAATTGTAGAAGTAAAAATAAAAGAAGAAATTCAACATGTAAGTGTTAAAGTTGCTATGGCTCAATTAGGTGGACAACCACAGCTTGATTTGCAAATGTCAGTGGTTAAAGCTTTAAAAGAAAATGGTGCAAATACAGTGGGCATTCGTTTTGAGGAACTACCTGCTGAAGTTGTGGAAAAATATACAGGAAAAGAAAAAGAAAAACCTAAGACAATTGAGGGATTATTGTCACAGAATAATCCAGTGGAGTTTATTGCAATTGCTTCTGGTAAAGGGGGAGTAGGAAAATCAACTATAGCCGTAAACTTAGCAGTAGCATTAGCAAGAGAAGGTAAAAGAGTAGGACTCATAGATGCTGACATTTATGGTTTTAGTGTTCCAGATATGATGGGTATAGATGAAAAGCCTGGTGTGCAAGGAAAAGAGATTATTCCTGTAGAACGTCATGGTGTTAAAGTGATTTCAATGGCATTTTTCGTTGAAGAAAATGCACCAGTTATTTGGCGTGGTCCTATGTTAGGAAAAATGTTGACGAATTTCTTTGTTGAAGTTAAATGGGGAGAGTTAGATTACTTATTACTTGATTTACCTCCTGGAACAGGGGATGTAGCTCTTGACGTTCATTCAATGTTACCAAGTAGTAAAGAAATAATAGTAACCACACCACATCCAACAGCAGCATTTGTAGCAGCAAGAGCTGGAGCTATGGCTAAGCATACAGAGCATTCTATTTTAGGTGTTATTGAAAATATGAGTTATTTCGAAAGTAAAGAAACTGGAAAAAAAGAGTATGTATTTGGTAAAGGTGGAGGACGTAAACTTGCGGACGAGCTAAATACCCAATTGTTAGGAGAACTACCTCTTGAACAACCTTCTTGGAATCCTAATGACTTTTCACCATCTATTTATCAAGAAGAAGATCGATTAGGAAAAATCTATAAAACAATTGCGCAAAAAGTAATTGCTGCAACAATAAAATAATAAATAAAAATTAGTGTAAAAGTGCTCGAAAAAAATATCATTTCGAGCGCTTTTTCTATTGCAAAATATAAAAATTCTGATAGAATATTTTTTTGTGAGCAAGTTAAAAGAATTGCTTAAAACAAAAATAAAATTATTAAAATAATTTGTTGACACTAAATGAATTTTTTGATAAGATATAAAAGTCATTTTCAAGAAATATTAATACATTTTAAAAAATGTAAATTCGGTGTAAAATTTACCATTGCGAAATCTTGGAAAACGATATAAAATATTAAAAGTAATCAAAATTAGTTATTGACTTTCGAAATTGAAATTGATATAATTTGATAGATTACATTTTAAATGAACATTGAAAACTGAATGACAATATGTCAACGTTAATTCCAATAAAGTA
>NZ_PPQE01000029.1:69297-80366 GCF_002901845.1 Staphylococcus hominis subsp. hominis | reverse complement strand
CTTTATTGGAATTAACGTTGACATATTGTCATTCAGTTTTCAATGTTCATTTGAAATTTGTAATGGAGCGGGTGATGGGAATCGAACCCACAACATCAGCTTGGAAGGCTGAGGTTTTGCCATTAAACTACACCCGCAGTATATAATAATTGAAATTGATTTGGTGCGGCCGAGAGGACTTGAACCTCCACGGGATTTCTCCCACTAGGCCCTCAACCTAGCGCGTCTGCCATTCCGCCACGACCGCTGGCAAAACGCAATAATTTATTAATTATCGAGAACATTATTTATTGTAAATGATTTGTAATAAAAAGTCAATAAGTTTTTAATATTATTTTAAATAAATTTACTATTTTTTAATATTTACCTCATTCATTAATACAACGATATCTATAATACATACTTTTTTAACATAAGTCAATAGTTTTTATTAAAAAATTTAAAAACCTACAATATTGTAGGTTTTTAAAGGACATTGTTATATTAGTAATATCTTATTTGTTCATATTTAAATTTATTTATAAATACATCTTTAATTTCAATTTACTTCCACATTTACCACATCTCATTTTATCAATATTAACTTTTCTAATCCTTAGATACGTAGTCTTACATTTACAACATTGATATATATAATTTGCTCTTTCTTCATAGCTTTGAATCGGCTGACAAAATCTTGGAGCTTGAACTTTATTGCTTAACATTTTAAAGTCATGGTCCTTGTGTTGATAACCTTTTCCGGATAAATGTAAATGATAATGACATAGTTCATGCTTTATGATATTTATTAAAGCATCTTTTCCAAAACAAGAAAATTGCTTCGGATTAATCTCAATATGATGTGTAGATAATACATATCGTCCGCCTGTTGTTCGTAATCGAGAATTAAAATAAGCTTTATGTTTAAAAGGTTGGTTAAAATGATCAAGCGAAGTTGTTTCCACTAACTTTTGAAGCATTTTATTATTCATTAGGATTAATCATAGTCAATGATACTTTTTCTTTATTTTTATCAATATTTAAAATCCAAACATCAACTATATCTCCTACACTAATAATATCCATAGGATTTTTAACATATTTCTTTGATAATTTTGAAATGTGAACTAAACCATCTTGTTTAACACCTATATCTACAAATGCTCCAAAATCTACTACATTTCTAACTGTTCCACTTAACTTCATACCTTTAGACAAGTCTTCGATTGATAATATATCAGATTTTAACTGTGGAGTTTCGTAGCTATCACGAGGATCACGATTTGGCGTTTTAAGAGATTTTACAATATCTTCTAGTGTTGGTTTGCCTATTCCAATTTCATTTGATTTTTCTTCAATATTAATATCACTAAGTGTTTGTTTAAGTTTATCTGAACCTAAATCATCAATTGATAGCTGTAAACTTTCTAAAAACTGATATGTTGCTTGATAACTTTCTGGATGAATAGATGTATTATCTAATGGTTCTTTACCATTAACAATTCTTAAAAATCCGATACTTTGTTCAAACGTTTTACTACCTAAACGTTTTACTTTGCTTATTTCAGAATGATGCTTTATGGATCCATTTTCTTCACGATAATCAATTATATTTTGAGCAATGGTACTTGATAATCCCGAAACATATTGCAGTAAAGATTTTGAAGCGGTATTTACATCTACACCTACTTGGTTAACTGCAGTTTCTACGACAAATGTGAGCGCTTGTTCAAGTTCTTTTTGGTTTACATCATGTTGATACTGTCCTACTCCAATAGATTTAGGATCAATTTTTACTAATTCACTAAGTGGATCTTGCACACGTCTACCAATAGACACTGCACTTCGTTCTTCAACTTGAAACTCTGGAAATTCATTTCTTGCTATTTCAGAGGCAGAATATACAGAAGCCCCTGCTTCATTTACAATAATAAATTGAGCATTTATTTGATATTTTTTTATTACATTTGCTACAAATTGTTCTGTTTCACGACTTGCTGTACCATTACCAATTGCAATTAATTCAACATTATTTTCAGTTATCATTCTAACTAATTCTTTTTCTGCCAATTCTATTTTAGATTTTGGAGGATGAGGATATATAACACTTTTAGCAATAAATGTTCCAAAAGGATTGATAACAGCTAATTTGCATCCAGTTCTAAATGCTGGATCGATACCTAAAATTTGTTTACCTTTCATAGGAGGCTGTAATAATAAATGTTTTAAATTTTCACTAAACACTTCTATAGCGTGATGCTCTGCTTTTTCAGTTAAATCATTTCGAATTTCTCTTTCAATTGAAGGCATGATTAAACGTTTTAAACTGTCTTTAACTGCAGACTCAATATATTCAACTAGTTGATGAGCTTTTTTTACTTCTTGCGATTGTATAAATGTTTCTATTGAAGTAGTATCAAATTCAATTTTAATTGACAATACTTTTTCTTTTTCTCCACGATTCATTGCTAAAATTCGGTGATTAGCTATTCTTTTTATAGGCTCAGAATAATCATAATACATACTAAATATCTCTTTTTCATCATTTGCTTGTTTTTTCTTTGTTGTCACAATCTTTCCTTGATAATAAACGTCTTTAAGTAAACGTTGTCGATACTTAGGATTATCCGAAATACGTTCAGCAATAATATCTTGAGCACCTTGAATTGCCTCATCAACTGTTTTAACTTCTTCACTTAAATATTTTCTAGCTTCTTCATGTACATTCATACTTTGTCCTTCTATTAAAAAGTGAGCTAATGGTGCTAATCCTTTTCGTTTTGCTTCAGTTGCTCTAGTTTTCTTTTTTTGTTTAAAAGGACGATATAAATCTTCTACACGTTGTAATTTTGTTTGCTGAAGAATGTCTTGCTTTAATTCATTAGTAAGTAAACCTTGTTGTTCAATATTATGTATAACTTCTTCTTTACGTTTTTGAAGATGCGCTACATATTGATATTCATCAGATATTTGTTTAATTTGAACTTCATCTAAACCACCAGTTGCTTCTTTTCGATATCTTGCAATAAAAGGTACTGTGTTATTTTCCTCTAATAGATTTAATACAGCTATGACTTGTTTTTCTAAAAATTGATATTTTTTTACAATATCATTAATTAATGTCTTTTCCATGTTATAACCACTCTTTGTATATAAATTCTATTTAATTTTAACATATCTTTATTTTTACAATACATTTTCTAACAATAAAAGGAGCGACATAGAATTCAATATGAACTCATTGGTCGCTCCTCAATTTCATTGCCTAGCAGCTTGTTGTAATTTTCTTATTGCAGTTCGTTGTAATCTAGATACATGCATTTGACTAAGTCCAATACGTTCACCAGTTTCCTTTTGACTTAATCCTTCAATGAAAGTACATTGAATAATTTCTCTTTCTCTATCAGATAAGATTGGTAAAATACGTTCAAGAATCATTCGTTTTTCAGTAAGGTCGTAATTATCATCTTGTTGACCCATAATATCTAACAATGTAACTGTAGAACCATCCTTATCTGCTTCAATTGAATGATCTACACTAAGTGCGTTATAGCTTTGACCCATTTCCATGGCTTCTAACACTTCTTCTTCATTTACTTCTAAACGGTTCGCAATTTCTAAAATTGAAGGAGAACGTCCGAGTTCATTCGTAAGTTCATCGCCCACTTTTTTTATTCTTGGACCAATTTCTTTAATTCTTCTAGGAACATGAACGCTCCATGTCTTATCTCGTAAATATCTTTTAATCTCACCAATAACAGTTGGCACTAAGAATGCTTCAAATTTGCGATCGAAAGATATATCAAATCTGTTAATAGCACCTATTAAACCAACCATACCCACTTGAACTAAATCTTCATGATGTGATTGTCCTTTTGAATACTTATATGCTAATGATTCAATTAGTTTGCGATAATGTTTAACTAATTTATCTTGCGCATGAGGATTTATATTGTCTTGGTGTTCTTTAATCCATTGGTTAATTTGTTCAGGTGATATCTCATTAACTGATTTCGACTCTTTCGTCATTATTTGGCACCTGCTCTTTTTTTATATACTTAATCATACTAATTGTTACACCAGACTCTTTTGAAACTTTTACTTCATCCATTAATGATTCAATCAAAAATAGACCTAGTCCACCTTCACGTAAGAAGTCGATATTTTCGTTTTCTTGGTAAGGCCCTAATTTTGATTTTGTAGATTCGTAGTCAAAACTTTCACCTTGATCTGAAATAATAATCTTAATTTTGTCATCAAATAATTCAAAACAAATATTAATCATACCATTTTGTTCACTATGTTTATATGCATGTTTGACAGCATTAGTAACCGCTTCACTTACTGCAATTTTTGAATCTTCAATGTCATCGTATGAAGCACCTGCTCTTGTAAATACCCCTGATAAAGTAAGGCGAATTAAACTTACATATTCTGCTGAGGCAGGTAACTTCATTTCAATATAATCATTTTTGAGTGACAAATTACTCTACCTCCGTTCCTTCATTAACGTGCATTAAATCTTTTAAACCCGTAATATCAAATAATCTACTAATTCTATCTGTGACACCTAAAATATATAATTCTTTATCATTTTGATTTAGAGCCTTTAATGTTCCTACAAATAAGCCTAAACCCGTTGAATCCATATAACTTACATTTGCTAAGTTCACGTGAATGTCATGATTTCCTTCTTGGCGCATAGGCACAAGTACTTCTTCTAACTCAGGTACTGTATATACGTCTAACTCTCCACCAACAATAACTTCATAATAATCATCATGGGTTATCGTTTCTATATTAAGATTCATTTACTTACACTCCTAATCTTTTTCGATATGTATACTATAGCAACTATACCCATTATTATTATAATATAATCAAAAAATTAAATAATTAATTCACTCTTTTTATTATTAAAATTGTCATGTCATCTCTTTTTTGCGTATTTTGTATTTTTAAAATGGCTTCATATAAGATTTGAACAATATCTTGGGGATGCATATGCTTATATTTTCTAATTAAATTAAGAACAGTATCTTTTGCAATAAACTCCCCTTTTTTATTTCTAGCTTCTGTTACACCATCAGTAAAAATAATAATTAAATCATCTAAATATATTGGAATTTCTTGTTGACTATATCGCGTATGTTGACTTACACCAAGTACTCTTCCTCGAACTTCAATTTCTTCAAATGTTTCAGTTTCAGCTCTATAAATGTATCCTGGTTCATGACCTGCTGAACTACAATATAATAAATGATTCATTTCTTCATATAGTCCATAAAACATCGTGACGAACATATTTTGATTAACATTTTTTTCTACCACACGATTGAGTCGTTTTAAACCATCACTTGGTAATTGTGAATGACCATATGAATCCATTCCAAATTTAATCATACTCATTGCTAATGCTGCTGGAATACCTTTCCCTATAACATCTGCTACAGCAAAACTCATCGTACCATCTCTATGATCAATTAAATTAAAATAGTCCCCGCTTACTTTTTGAGCAGCTACTGAAATAACACCTATTTGTATACTATCAAACTGTGGAATATCTGTTTTTAACATCGTTTGTTGAAGTCTAGAGGCTAAGTCAATTTCTTTATCGTGGAATTGCATTTTATCAACTAAATTTTGATAATCTCTATAGCTATATCCAAAGCCTTTTACTACTTCTTCTAATACATCTAATGTATCTAAGATTTGAGATGTTTTTAAATTTAAAGAAGCAATATACGTTTTATGTAAATCAACAACATCCTCTGGTAGAATATCCTTTTTGATTACTTCTTCAGTGAATTCATCGCACTTCTTTAAAAATTGTTCTTTATTTTTAGTAACCAAACTCTCATCTATAAGTTGCTTATAGTTTTTTTTAAATTCTTCCACGAATTTTGCCTCCTTACTTCATAGCTGATTAAAACATGTTTAAATATTGTCTGACGCAATACAACATTTTAAATTTATTCATTAATGCCAAATGTATATTATTCTAAAATAACTCTTCTACTTAAAAAGGGAGCAAGACAGTATTCATTTTGTGAATATGCTGTCTTACCCCCGCAAGGTTAATTGAAATTGAAAACTTGAGTTAAATATTTTCAATTCAGTTAACTACTGCGACATCTCTAAATAGTCATAAACTTACTCAATAGTATCATTGAATTCCACCGAATTTAGTCAAATTAAAACTTTTCAAAAGTACAATTGATTTATTTTAAAAGTTTATTTCATATTTTTTGGATTATACATATAAAATACTAATTTTTTTGAGGACGAACATCGTGTAAACCTAAACTGATATCCAATGCATCGTCAACTTCTTTCATTTTATCTTCTGATAAATATGTAAGTTTCTCTTTCAACCTTTTTTTATCCAATGTTCGTATTTGTTCTAAAAGAATGACTGAATCTTTATCTAAACGATATTTTTTCTTTTCTATTTCTACATGTGTTGGTATTTTCGCTTTATTAATCCTGCCAGTAATCGCAGCAACGATTACTGTAGGACTATATTTATTACCAGTATCATTTTGAATGATAACTACAGGTCTTACTCCCCCTTGTTCAGACCCTTGAACTGGTGATAAATCAGCTAAATATACATCGCCTCTTCTAATCATTCACTTTTATAATTAGATGTAAGATAAGATTCGTTACAATCACAAGCTTCACATTCTAATGGAAATGCTTCAGTTGCTAGGGAGAGGTTTAAATCGGCCATTTGGACATAGCCTTCTTTTAGTGATTGTTCAAGACTATGGCTTCTATTCTGATTAAAAGTTAACATACTATGAACCTCCAATTGATACAAACAAGACATTATAAACTTTAATTTAGTTTTATAATAACAAATTTTGTAACAAGTGACTATACTAATTTAATAATTCATTTGTAACTTCAAATTTTTTATTTAAATAATATATTCTTGGAAGTCTGCGTCCTAAATTACATAAAACTTCATAATTAATTGTATTTTGTTTTATAGCTAATGCCTCTACTGCTTGTGAAGAATTTAAATTGTTATCTATTAAAATAACCTCATCTCCTTCTTTCACATCATCTGGTACACTAATAATCATTTGATCCATGCATACTCTTCCAATGATTTCACATTGATGTTGATTGACATTTACGGCGAATCCTTGCATAGCTCTTAAGAAACCATCTGCATATCCAATTGGTAAAACCGCTATTTTCATTTTTTCAGTTGCAGTGAATGTACTTCCATAACTTACAGAGTCTCCGGGATTTAAATATTTAGTTTGGACAACTTGAGTCATTAATTTAGCACTTGGTTTTAATTGAACATCAACTTCATTTCTAACATACTCAGAAGGATAATAACCATATAGTGAAATTCCAAGTCTTAACGCATTGCATAATTTACAATTTGCTAATAAAGCGCCTGCTGAGTTTTGAGCATGTATATATTTTGGTCGCTCTGCTTTTGTTACCAACTCTTCAAAAAATGCATATTGCTGTTTCATTGAATCACCAGGTTCATCTGCATTGGCAAAGTGAGTAAAGACGCCGTCAAAAATAAGAGTTGGATGTTCTTTAATAAGATTAATGACTAACTGATACTCTTCAAGCGTTTTAATCCCTAGTCTTCCCATTCCTGTATCTAATTTCACATGAAGATATACATGATCTGAGTTATCTTCTATATAATGAATCGCTCGTTCTAACCAAAACTGTGAAGGTACAGTTAAAGTAATGTCATATTGAATCGCTTTATTTATATCTTTCGGTGATATCGCACCTAAAACTAATAATTTAGCATTTATATTATGTAAGCGTAATTCAATGGCTTCATCTAAAGTAGCAACTGCAAAAAATTGAGCCCCATTATTTTCTAAAATCTCTGCTATTTTTACACTTCCTAATCCATATCCATTCGCTTTAATTACAGGAATCACTAACTTATCACTTTGAAGTGTTTTAAAAATATTATAATTGTATAGAATGGCATCAAGATCTACATTTAAATATGTCGGTCTATAAGCAACATCTGACATATGAAGTCCTCCTTATTTAAACTTATAAAAAATTGATATGGTTTATTTTTCTAATATTACTTCACTCATTGCGTAATGTTGTGTATGCGTAATCGAGACATGAACAATAAAACCAGGATATTCGATGCAAGGTTTCCCCTTTTCATCGTTATAACAATCAATATCATTAAATGCTACCGTTTTTCCTAACCCTGTTCCTAATGCTTTACTAAATGCTTCTTTAGTTGCAAATCGTCCTGCTAAAAATTCTAATTTTCTTTTATCATTTTTAAAAGAGTGAAATTTTTGCTGTTCTTGATCTGTTAGTATTCTATGTATTAATTTATCACTTTGTTTAATATACACGTCTTTTATTCGGTCAATTTCAATTAAATCAATACCAATACCATGTATCATATCTACACCTCACTTAATTATCCTTTATTATTCATATAGTTCGTGTTTTCTATTTTGAATCATTTGTTTTAAATAAATCGCTTCTTTTTTTGCAATTAGTTCTATATTGCATTCTCCACCTGCAGTAGATAAATGAAGATGTGCTAACTTATATTTTCTCATTATGAATCCTTCTATGACCTCTATATTTTGTATTCTATAAAACGGTATAATATTTGTTTCAACAGTTATGATACCGTTTTTAATATGAATCTCGTTTTCATCATAGTAATAACTGAAATAATGATATCTCAGAAGCGGAATAACAATAATAAATAGTATGATATAAAGCAATATAATTACTACAGAAACAATGATATTAATTGAAAGTTTTGATATATGAGTAAAATAAACATCTATCATATTGAGTAGAAATAAAAAAGCAGTAATAATTATAAGGCCTATCAATGATGTGATTCTCATCACCTTTAGACCACTTGTATTCATAAAACTATGTTCACTCAATCTTAGACCCTCCTAAATAGGTCTCAATATTTAATTGAACCTGTTTTTCAGAAGCATATTTCAGCTTAATATCTTCATTTACCGCACCCTTAGCTATAATAAAATGTAAATGTGCTAAATGGCTCTTTTCTAACAATGGATTTTGATTAACATTCATACCAATAATTTTATTCTTTTTAAAATAATAAGAATTAATATGCATCATACTTACTTGACGAAGTGCAATTTCATTTTTTCTATTGCATAATCCAGAAGCAGATATATACACATACGCATAAATTGCCATAAAGATAATAATAATTATGGCTATCATATAACTCCATACACTCCAATAGTAAGCACCTATAGTTGCACCAAGAATTAATATGATACTAGGTATAAAAAAATGTCGATGATATCCTCGTTTTGGTACATTTTCAGTGATAGCGTTAAATTGCATTTCAGGAATTAATTTTCTAATAATAGAATATGCCTCTTTTTTATTAATAAATGGAAGAATCATAATTTTTCCGTTTTCACTTACATCTTCATTAGATTTAACTTCTAAATCACTTGTAATAATAAAGTATATAGAGGTATATCCAAATAACTTTCTAATAAATGACTGTTTTTCTACAACTGCTTGTAATCGTTCAATAGGCACTGTGATATTTTTTACATTTAGTAATCCATAAGTAATTTTTAACTCATTATCACGTTGTGTGATTGTATAGTTATAATAACGTAGAACAACAATTAGAGTACCTATAACATAACAAAATATAAGTACAGTCAATATAATAATAGTCACTAAAAACGTAACTGACTGTATCCATTGAAAAAGACGAGACGTCCATTTTTCCCACGGGATAACATCTTCAAACGCACCTATAATGGGGGAAATAGTGGCGAATGCTACCCCTATCACGCCACTTGTCAATGCCATGAAAATCAACAGTTTATTAGACATTTTAAATATTACTTCATTATTACTACTATCTTCAGATATTAATTCTTGTTCGCTATTATTAGGCTTATTATCAGGCTCTATTTCTTGACTGTCTAACTGAAGTTGTCTTTTTTTAATTGTACGTTCAATCAATTCACTTTGTTGTTTCGAAATCGTTTCAAGTTCAATACCATCACTCGGCGTTTTAATTTGTAATCGTACGCCACCTACTAATTGATTAAGCAGTCCTTGTGTGGTATCTAAGGATTGAATTCGATTCAAATTTAATTCTTTGCGTTTTTTATTTAACCATCCAGATGTGACTATAAATTGATCATTTTCTATCCAATAACGCGTTAGACGTACTTTTTGAAATTGATTAATCATAGAAAAAAGAATAATCAATAAAAAGATACCTGGTCCAATATAATGTCTAATATTTGTAAAATCAAAATTCCATATATTAAATCCAATAAACACGATAATAACAAAAATGTTTTGCTTTATAACATCTATTAGACCTGTGAAATAAGAAATCGGATGTAATTTTTGAGGTTTAAATATCATCATTACTACCTCGCATTTGTGATAAGATATGTAATATTAATCGTTCTGCTTCTTTATTAGAAACAAAAGGTGTTGTGAGTTCATGACCTGCAGTCACAACAATGACTCTCTTAAGATTAAACTTTTTCAATAACGGATTTGTTTTAACCTTTAAAAGTTGTAACCTTTCAATTTTTGTTGTTTTATAGCTTTTAAAAATAAAAGTATTTAAAATTTCTATGTTATTATTTTCTATATTATAAAATCTATAAGAGTATCTATTGATGGGTTGTAGAATAAAACGAATAAAAGAACAAATAGTTAATACAAGTAGAATATAAAAAATAAAATGGGGCCAGTGAAATGCTTTCCAACAATACAACCCACCACCTAAAATAATGAGCTCTATTAGTAATGTGACTCCACTTACCAACCAATGATATAAAAATGCGGATTTAGGACTTTTATGAAAAGAGTGATGTAATTGCACAATAAACTCCTTAACAATTTTTTTATATTATATCATACTATTTTTTTAAAATAATATGATAGATGTTAATGAAAAAACAAAACTGAATACTATCTATTTAAATACGATCAACTATCCTCTTTTTCTTTAAAACATTATTAGTACAATCATTTATAAATTTAATAGGTAAAACTTATAATCAAAAAGAGCTTGAGAC
>NZ_PPQE01000029.1:378-69280 GCF_002901845.1 Staphylococcus hominis subsp. hominis | reverse complement strand
CTATAACAACTATTTTTGTAAATCAGCAAACGTACGACCTTTGATAGATGTTTTTCTTTTATCTTGTCTATCTCGACGATCTTGTTTTTTACCTTTTTTCTTATTGAAGTTACCTTTTGATCGTTTATTTTTGTTGTTAAATTTATTGTTTCGTTTACCACCACGTCTTGATTGATTACCTTTATTATTACGACTCTTTCTTGCAAGTGGCTTTTCGAAAGTTAATTGAACTTCAACTTCATCGTTTGCTTCAACAAGTTCTTGTAATAATGAAGCTACTAATTCAGTGCTATCATATTCTTCTAATAATTCACTAGAAATACGTTTTAAACGATCTTCACTCTCACGTGACATCCAGTTTTTAACTTTGTCTTTAATATCTTCTTCACGTGCTTTAAGCACTTCTTTACGATGAGGTGGTCTTAAAGCTTTCATTCTTCTGTCATTGACTTCTTCAATTTGACGAATGTAATCCATCTCAATTGGGTTAACAAACGTAACAGCAATACCTTCTTTACCTGCACGACCTGTACGTCCAATTCTATGTGTATAACTTTCAGTATCTTGAGGTATATCAAAGTTATATACGTGACTTACACCTGAAATATCAAGACCACGTGCTGCAACGTCTGTGGCAACTAATATATCAATTTGATCGTTTTTGAATTTTTTAAGTACTTCTAAACGTTTGGCTTGTGTAATGTCTCCATGTAATCCTTCTGCTTTGTAACCCTTAGTAAGCAATGCACTTGTTAACTCATCTACACGACGTTTAGTTCTACCAAATACAATAGCTAACTCAGGTTGATGTACATCTAAGAAATTAGTAAATGTATCAAATTTCTCTAACTCTTTAACAATTGTATAGTATTCGTCGATTTGAGGATCAGACATTTCATTGTTCATCGTTTTAACAATTTGTGGTGATTTCATAAATTGTTGTACTAATGTCTGAATAGCTTTAGGCATTGTCGCTGAAAATAGCATTGTTTGTCGTTGTTCAGCAGGGATTTTATCCATAATAAATCTCATATCATCAATGAAGCCCATGTTCATCATTTCGTCCGCTTCATCTAAAATTAAAGTATGAATATCATTCGTTTTTAATGTACGACGATTCAAATGATCGATAACACGTCCTGGCGTTCCTACTACAATTTGAGGCCCACGTTTTAACGCTTTAATTTGTCTATCAATTGGCATACCACCAAAGACAGTAACAACTTGAATATTTTGTCCACGACTGAATTCGCGTAATTGTTCAGCAACTTGCATTGCTAATTCTCTTGTAGGTGCTAAAATTAAAGCTTGAACACCTGATTTTCCAACAACTTTTTCTATTAAAGGAATACCAAAAGCTCCTGTTTTACCCGTACCTGTCTGAGCTTGTCCAAGGATATCTTTTCCTTCTAATGTATAAGGGATACTTTCTTTTTGAATCGGTGTTGGTTCTTTAAAACCCATTTCTTCTAGGGTTTTTACCGTTTTATCCGAAATCCCTAATTCTTTAAAATTTTGCAATATAATTCTCCTTTTAATTCTTTTATTTATCAATATACGTTTTTGTATATAAGGTCTTCTTATTACGTCAACTTCTATATAGTACCACCTAAAAATAGTTATAGCAATAAAGCAATTTTCATATCTACAGCAAGTAACGTTTTTAAGTAGAGTATTTGTTCTATTAAAATAATAAAAAGAAGTTGCTTTGAAACCTTTCATTTCTAAGCAACTCTTAATTATAATGAATAATTAAATTAAAGCATTTACTACTTCTTCAAGTTTATTACCACGTGACCCTTTAATTAACACTTTGTCATCAGGTTGCAAAATAGACTTTAAGTAATGAGTCAGTTCATTTTTATCTGAAAAATAAGCTACATCTTCCACAAACTGGCCACCTGTACGACTTATAAACTTAGCATCATTACCGTAAGTAAGTAACGTATGAATACCTTTATTGTCCAAATAAGTACCTACATCTTCATGCATACGTTGACTATTTTCACCTAATTCTAAAGAATCAGCGAGTACAATGATTTTACGTCCATTCATATGACTTAATGTATCAATAGCCGCTTTCATACTTGTTGGACTTGCATTGTAAGCATCATTAATAACCGTAATTTGATTATCAGTAACATGTCGTTCCATACGCATACCTGTGAGTTGTACATTACTTATATTCTTTTGAATTGTGTTGTAATCTAAACCAAGTTCATGTCCAATTGCAATAGCGATAGTAGCATTTTTCATGTTGTGAATACCTAAAATTGGTAATTCATAATGTTCCTTGTTATTGATCATAAATGCTATGCCATCATTTTTACTATTTTCAACTTTACATACTAATGTATTTTCATGATTTAAACCAACACTAACAAGTTTTGCATTTTTCACATTTTCAACATGGGGCTTTAGAAGTGGTTCATCTCCATCATATATAAATGTGCCATCAGATTTAAGACCAATAGTAATTTCAGATTTGGCTTTAGCAATACCTTCTCTAGAACCTAAATCTTGCATGTGAGATTCACCAATATTTGTGATAACCGCAATATCAGGTTCCGCAATTTTAGATAACAATTCAATTTCGTGGAATCCTGACATACCCATTTCCAAAATAGAAATTTCTGTGTCTTTGTCTAATTGAAGAATGGTTAAAGGTAATCCAATTTCATTGTTATAGTTACCTTGTGTTTTTTTGACTCTAAATTCGGTATGTAACACACTTTCAATCATATCTTTTGTTGTTGTTTTACCATTAGAACCGGTCACTCCAATTACTTTTGGATTAACATGCTTTAAGTACGCTTTAGCTAATTGTTGTAAAGCAGTTAATGTATCATCAACCCATATAATAGGTCCTTGAATTGAATCGCTAATATCCTGTCCTTTTTCATAAAATGAAGCACCAGCACCACTTTTTAGTGCTTGTTCTACAAAACGATGACCGTCTACATTTTCGCCTTTAAATGGAACAAATAACATTTCTTTTTCTACATGGCGAGAATCGATAGTGACTCCTTTAATTTGATGTTCTAAATATGCTTCATCAATATCGCAAGATATCCATTTTTGTATTTGTTTTAATGAAACTTCAATCATACTTAGGCTCCTCGCTTAATCGATAGTATATTTATTTTTCTTTTTATCTTCGTAACGTTCTTTAGCTAAATCAATTAGTTTAGTGATTAAATCAGAGTATGATAATCCCATATTTTCCCATAAACTTGGATACATGCTAAATGCTGTAAAACCAGGCATCGCATTTGTTTCATTAATGTAGATTTGATTATCTTCTGTCACAAAGAAATCAGCACGTACTAATCCAGAACAATCTGTAGCTTTAAATGCTTCTAATGCCATATTACGTAGCGTCATTTGAACCTCTTCATCTAATTCTGCTGGAATTTGTAAACTGATTTTACCATCTTTATATTTTGACTTATAGTCATAAAACTGAACATCTTTAATTACTTCTCCAGGCCATGTTGTTTCAGGATAGTCATTACCTAAAACTGCAACTTCTACTTCACGTGCAATAACACCTTGTTCAATCACTAACTTACGATCAAATTGAAATGCTTCTTCAATCCCTTTTTTAAGTTCATCTTCATTATTACATTTACTAATACCCACACTAGAGCCAAGGTTAGCAGGTTTTACAAATACTGGGTATGTTAATTTATCATTAACGAGTTTAATAATATTACCTTCATATTTTTCATATTCACTTCTTAAAAAACTAATATAAGGTAGTTGAGGTAAACCGCGATGTTCAAACAATTGTTTCATTACTAATTTATCCATCGAACTGGATGCAGCTAATACACCATTTCCTACATATGGCAAATCTAGCACTTCAAATAAACCTTGAATGGTACCATCTTCACCATTTGGTCCATGTAATAATGGGAAAATAGCATCATATTTATTTCCTTCCCCATTTTCTTTTAAAAGTAATGTAATTTCTCCAGGACTTATATCTTCTAAATGTAATTCTTCAATAGTTTTAATGTTTTTTGTAATATTTTCTTTTTTCTTCCATTGACCATCATTTGTAATATATATAATATCTACAAGATACTTGTCTTTATTAATCGCATTTAATACATTTTGTGCCGTTAAAATTGATACATCATGCTCAGCACTTTTACCACCATATACGATACAAATATTTTCTTTTACCATGCTTTATATCCTCCATCGAGAAAAATAATGACAAAAGCCATTTATAAATTGAAGTTTAATTACGCTTTTGTTTCTCTCATCATAATTATAATACTATAATGTATTAAGTTTAAATTGTTAATTATACGTTTCATTAACGATATGTAATTTAAATTATTCTTTCTAAAAGTTCATATTATCACAGTATCAGTATTTTTTGCATTTACCAATAAATAAATATATAAATTTCTTAAAGAATAGTCCACTCATGTTAATGGTTATTTTTTAGATTAAACCGCTTCGACTTTATATCATCTTCTATATTTTGTAGCATAATCATATAAAGTCATGTAAAATCTATATATACTATCCCATAGAATTTAAGGAGTTTTTTATGAAATATTCATCCCGTCAACAGCCTACAACACATTGGCTTCGAAAAATTGACTGGATACTTATAGCATTAATAATGATTTTAGCCATCATTAGTGTGACTACAATCAGTTCTGCTATGGGTGGCGGCCAATATAGTGCCAATTTTGGTATTCGTCAAATTATCTATTATATTTTAGGAGCAATACTAGCACTTATTGTGATGATTTTTTCTCCCAAAAAAATAAAAAATAATACATATATATGGTATATCTTCTTTTGTATCTTACTACTAGGTTTATTAATCATTCCTGAAACACCTATTACGCCTATTATTAATGGCGCTAAAAGTTGGTATGCTTTTGGTCCAATTAGTATTCAACCTTCAGAATTTATGAAGATTATTTTGATACTTGCCTTGGCTAAAATCGTTTCTAATCATAATCGATTTACATTTAATAAATCTTTTCGTACTGATTTAATCTTATTTTTTAAAATTATTGGCATATCTCTAGTACCTATGATATTAATTTTACTTCAAAATGATTTAGGAACTACATTGGTTCTATGTGCCATTATTGTTGGAATCATGCTAGTGAGTAGTATTACATGGCGTATTCTTGCCCCTATCTTTATTACTGTAGCAATATTAGGAAGTAGTATTATTTTAGCCATTATATATAAACCCTCTCTGATTGAGAAAACGTTACATATCAAAATGTATCAAATGGGTCGAATCAATTCATGGTTGAATCCTTATGCTTATAGTAATGGAGATGGCTACCATTTAACAGAATCGTTAAAAGCTATAGGATCCGGTCAATTATTTGGTAAAGGTTATAATCACGGAGAAGTATACATTCCAGAAAACCATACCGATTTTATTTTTTCTGTCATTGGAGAAGAAATTGGATTTATTGGAGCAGTGATATTACTTCTTATATTCCTAGCTTTAATTTTCCATCTTATCCGTTTAGCTATAAAAACAACTTCATCATTTAATAAGGTATTTTTAATTGGTTATATTTCTTTACTCGTCTTCCATATTTTGCAAAATATCGGTATGACGATTCAACTCTTACCTATTACAGGTATACCACTACCTTTTATTAGTTATGGTGGTAGCGCATTATGGAGTTTAATGCTAGGTATTGGTGTTATACTTTCTATTTATTACCATCAAAAGCCAGCGTCAAAAGATGCTTAATAATAAATATATTTTAATTCAGTTAATAACATGAAAATAGTATGAATGAGAATGAAACAAAACTCATTTTGACTTTATCGTTCCACTTCAGCAATGTATCTCCAACACATAAAAAAGTCTGAGACAACTAATAATGTCTCAGGCTTTTTTCAATCACATATTATTTAAGTTCTTGAGTAACGGTTTTTGTGGTAGGCAAAGTATTAATAATGTCGAAACGAGATTTTGTTTTTTTGATATTGACGCCTAAAGATGATAATAATTTGACTACATTTTGTAACTTATCTGATTTGTTCATGGTATCTCACCTCGTTTTTTGACCTTCAATGATATACTACCCTAATTAGTCATGCTTTACTACTATATTTGAAAATTATTTTAAATTATTTAAGTTACACTAAAGCTTTTTATTATGAAAGTACTTTAAATCCAGCGTCATAAATTTCTTTTTCAATACTATTTAAATTAGTAGGTGTTTCATATTCAACATTAATCTTATTTCTTTCTATATCGATTGATACCGTATGTACTCCAATCATATTTAACAAACGTTCATTTAACATTTGTGCTTGTTCTTCTGTTTCAATGTTATCTATAAATACAATATTACTGTTTAACATATTACAATCTCCTAACTAATCTTTCACTAGTTTTTGAAATGTCACTAGTAGTTCTTCCATTGCTTCTTCTTCAGTACCTTGATTTATTTTTTCCATAATACAACTTTTCATGTGATGTTCTAGTAACTTAGTAGCAACACTATTAAGTGCTGAACGTGTTGCTCTTATCTGAGTTAATACATCATCACAGTAGACGTCTTCATCAATCATTCGATTAATTGCTTTAACTTGTCCTTCTATTCGATTTAATCGAGATTTTAAATTTAATTTAACTTGCTCAGAATGATGGGCATGATTTTGATTTTCCAACTAATTCACCCTTTCATAGCTTCTATATCATCGTATAATTTCCTCTTTATTACGTCAATTATACATTTTTATTTTAAAAATTAATCATACCATTTATTATAGTGCATGGTACAATATTTGTTAGTACATTAATTTTAAACGATTTAGGAGGTTCAATTAATTAATATGGTAGAGATCGTGCAATTATCTTTCTCACACTCTTCTTTAATTATTAACATCATATTAATCACTGCCTTTATATTAAACTTGATTTTCGCATTTATCATTATCTTCATGGAACGTCGTAGTGCAGGTTCCATTTGGGCGTGGCTTTTAGTTCTTGTATTTCTACCGATAGTAGGATTTATTTTATATCTATTATTAGGGCGTCAAATACAACGCAAACATATTTTCAAATTAAAAAAAGAAGATCGTAAAGGTTTAGCTATGATAGTTGATGAGCAATTAAATGCACTTGAAAAAGATGATTTTTCTAAAGGTAATCATCAAATTGTTAAGTTTAAAGAAATGGTGCACATGTTACTCTATAATAATGCTGCATTCTTAACTACTGATAACAGTATAAAAATCTTTACAGATGGTCATGCTAAATTTGACGCATTAATTGAAGATATTCAGAATGCTAAAGATTATATACATATTCAATACTATATTTTCAAAAGTGATGATCTTGGACGTCGTATTTTAAAGGCACTCGAAGACAGACTTGAAGATGGTATAGAAGTTAAAATGTTATATGATGATATGGGCTCAAGAACATTACGCAAGAAAGATTTGAAACAGTTTAAAGACAAAGGTGGACACGCAGAAGCCTTCTTCCCTTCCAAATTGCCCTTAATCAATTTAAGAATGAATAACCGTAATCATAGAAAAATTGTAATTATAGATGGCAAGATTGGTTATGTTGGGGGGTTTAATGTTGGTGATGAATACCTTGGTAAAGATAAAAAATTTGGTTATTGGAGAGATACTCATTTAAGACTTGAAGGTGACTCTGTCAATGCATTAGAATTAAGATTCATCTTAGATTGGAATTCACAATCAACACGTGACAATATCAGATATGAAGATAGATATTTTCCTGATGTAGATTCAGGCGGCGAGATTGGTGTTCAAATCGCTTCAAGTGGTCCTGATGAAGACTGGGAACAAATTAAATATGGCTATTTAAAGATGATTATGTCAGCAAAACATTCTATTTATATTCAATCACCTTATTTTATTCCTGATCAAGCTTTTATTGATGCCATAAAAATTGCCGCTTTAGGTGGTGTTGAAGTTAATTTAATGATTCCATGTAAACCCGATCATCCTTTTGTTTATTGGGCTACATTAAAAAATGTCGCTTCTTTATTAGACGCAGGTGTTAAAATCTATCAATATAATAATGGATTTCTACATTCAAAAACACTCATTGTCGATGATGAAATTGCTACTGTAGGTACAGCAAATATGGATAATCGTAGTTTTTCATTAAATTTCGAAGTGAATGCGTTCATTTATGACGAAGATATTTCTCTTCAACTTAAAAAAGCATTTATTAAAGATATGAAAGTCTCATATGAGTTGACTAAAGAATTATATAATCAACGTAGTACTTGGATTAAGTTTAAAGAAGGCATATCTCAATTATTATCACCTATTCTTTAAACTCATTCAATACATGTTTTTAAAGGAGTAGTTTATGAATCAAGCAGAACAAATATTATTAGCTAAAGAATATATGTACCAATTTCATAAAAATGATTACTCTGGACATGATATTGCACATATTGAACGTGTCACATTATTAGCTAAATATATTGCCAAACAAGAACATCAAGGCGATTTTCTTACAATAGTATTGTCAGCTTTATTGCATGACGTCATAGATGATAAATTGACTGATAAACACCATGCTTTAAGCGAATTACATCAATTTTTTAAAAAAATAGAATTGGATGATACTGTTCAAAAGAATATTATTTTTATTATCAAACATTTGAGTTATCGAAATGGTAGAAATAACGATGTTACACTTCCAATCGAAGGACAAATCGTTAGAGATGCTGATCGCTTAGATGCTATTGGTGCTATAGGTATCGCAAGAACGTTTCAATTTTCTGGACATTTCAATGAGCCGATGTGGACAGAATCTCCCTATCATTCAATTCCTTCAGAAAAAGATATGGTTGATTTACCTCCTTCTGCTATTAGACACTTCTATGATAAGTTATTAAAATTAAAAAAATTAATGCATACACAAACAGGATTTCAACTAGCTGAAGAACGTCATCAATTTATGAAACTATTTTTATCTCAATTTTATAGCGAGTGGCACTTAGAAGAATAAAAAAAGTAGGAAAAGATCATCTATCTTTTCCTACTTTTTTATCGTATTATGCTTATATTATTTTTTCTTCTTATTATTTTTAGAAACAACTTGCGTATTTTTACCTTTTTTATTTGAATTATTTTCTTTATGTGCCTCAACCATAGGTCCAATTTCTTGTTTTGCAACTTTTTCATAATGTTTATTTGCAAAGAATGTTTGAATAATTAAGAATGCCGCACTGACAGACCAATATAAACCTAGTGCTGAAGCTGAACTTAATGAAATCCAAATAATCATAATAGGTGAAACAATCATCATCATATAAGTCATTTGACGTTGTTCTTCAGGCATTTGTTTACTTGACACCCATGCTTGAATAAAGTATAACACACCAGCAATAATAGTAATCCAAATATCAGGATGTACTAAATTAAACCATAAGAAATGTGGATGTTCTGTAATACCGCCACCAATACGATAACGCAATACGAAATATAATCCCATAACAATAGGCATTTGAATTAAAACAGGTAAGCAGCCTAAAGCACTCTTCATAGGATTGATATCATATTTCTTATAAACTTCCATCATTTCCTGATTAGCAGCCATTTTTTCTTCTTGAGTACGTGCTCGCTTAACTTTTTCTTGTACACCTTCTACTTCAGGTTTAGCAATTTTCATTTTTTCACGCATCATATGGCTATTTTTATAGTTTGATAGCATGAAAGGCAATAAGATAATACGAATAACTAATACTAAAACGATGATTGCAATACCATAATCATCATGAAAAACAGAATGGCCTAACCAATGTAGAATTTTAGCCATTGGTTCAACGAATGTATTGTAGAAAAATCCATTTCTATTACTAGATTTGGAATAGTCACATCCAGCTAAAAAGACCATTACCCCTAATAACAAAGGTAGTAGCGCTTTCTTCTTCATTTTTACACCTCTATTGATATATTCACGTAGAAATAATTTTATCATAGATAGGGTGTACTAGAAAACAAAAACTGAAAAAAAGAGATATTTATTTGAAATAGTGCTTTAATTTATTAACAGTCTTGTCAATATTTTGACTATGTGTAATGACTGAAATAACTGACACACCATCAGCGCCTTCTTTAGCTATAAGTTCACAATTGTCTTCAGTAATACCACCTATAGCAACCATAGGTAAGCTTGGATTAATATTTTTTAATGTTGCAATCATTTCAGGACCTACAGGGGCACTTGCATCAGATTTTGAAGATGTCTCATACATTGGACCTACACCTATATAATCTACGTGTTCTAAATCTGATTGTTGATATTCCTTTACGTTTCCTACACTTAACCCTATAATTTTATTTTTAAAACGATTAGCAAAAGAAGCAATTATTTCGTCATCTTGACCTACATGTATACCATCTGCATCAATTTTTTCAGCTAAATCCACATCATCATTAATTAGAAAAGGTACTTTATACTCATGACAAAGTGTTTTTAATTCCTTAGCTAATGCTTCTTTTTCATCCCCTACTAAAGCATTTGGCCCTTTTTCTCGAAATTGAAATAATGTAATTCCTGATTCTAATGCTGCTTTTAAAACATCTTTAATATTTTGATCACCGATGATGTCTTGTGTTCCACATATAAAATAGACTTGTAAGCTTTTTGAATCAAACATATTTAAACCTCTTTACGTTTTACAAATTGTTTATAAGTATCATAGTTAAGTTGATACATTTCATCAAGTAATTGAGATAAGAATGTTCCAGGTCCATTAACTTTTTCGCTTTTTTCAGCAATCTCTGCGGCGATATTATAATAACTTACTGATTCTTCTAATACTTGTAATGACGGATGTGTATTTCTAAATAAAAATCCAGCAACTAAACTGCCTAATAAACAACCCGCGCCTGTGATTTTTGCAAGTAATGGAGAACCATTTGATAATTTGACAATTTGATTATCTTGAATAATAACATCTTCTCTACCTGTAATAACAATTGCTGTTTGATATTTTTCATAAGCTTTTTTAGCAATTGTCACTACATCTAAGTCTGTTTCTCCATCAGTGCCTTTCATTGTAGTATTTGAATCTACTAAAGTAAGAATTTCAGATGCATTACCTTTAATTACAGAAACATTTATTTCAGAAAGAAAAGATTCACAAAATTGTTTACGATATGTTGATGCACCTACAGCAACTGGATCAAATACAATGGGTGTACCTTGTTGATTAGCAATTTTTCCAATTTCTAAAATATCTTTTTCATTTGCTTTAGTTAATGTTCCAATATTTATAAGCAGTGCCCCTGCTACTTTATAGAACTCTTCTGCTTCTTCTGGAGCTTCACTCATTGCTGGACTTGCACCAATACTCAAGAGTCCATTCGCAGTGAAGTTTTTAACCACATCATTGGTATAACAGACTACTAGTGGATTCTCTTGTCTTATCTTTTCTAAACTATTCATCGTCTAAACCTGCTTTCTTCATATAAGCAAAATGGTTTACCGGGCCGCGTCCTTGACCGATTTCAGGTGTATGTTCAATACTTAATGAAATAAATTTTTTACCTTTTTTTACAGCTTCATAAATTGTTTTACCTTTAGCTAGTTCGGCTGTGATCACAGCTGAAAATGTGCAACCTGTACCATGAGTATGTGGCGTATTAAATCGCTTCTCTTCAAAAGTATAGACATCATCTTTAGTAAATAAAAAGTCTTTAGCATTATTTAAATCAGCAGAATGACCGCCTTTAATTACTACACCTTTACTTCCTATTTCATTTATAAATATATGACCTGCTTTACGAATATTATCTTCAGTATCAATTTTCAAGCCAGTAATTTCTTCAGCTTCTGGAATGTTAGGAGTCACGACATCCGCTAATGGTAAGAGCGTTTTCTGAAGATGTTTTTTTGTTTCATCATCCATTAAGGAATCGCCACTTTTAGCTAGCATAACTGGATCGATAACATAGGGAATATCGCTATGATTTTTTAAATATGTTTGAATCAGTTCCATCGTTTCATGTGTAGCAATCATTCCAGTCTTAATTGCATGAGGTAATTCATCATCAAACACGCTATCTAATTGTTCTTTAACCCAACTAGTTTCTAGATTATGGATATGTTGAACTCCTTTAGTATTTTGAGCCACAATACTTGTAATAGCAGCCATTCCATATACGCCACAAGCATGGAATGATTTTAAATCTGCCATAACTCCTGCGCCACCAGAAGGGTCAGTACCAGCAATTGTTAACGCAATCTTAGGTTTATTCATGATTTGCTCCTCCAAAATCCCATTCTTCATCAATGTATGCCATATTAAAGAAATGACGTTCATGTACAGTACTTTGTAAAAATGCTTCTTTAATTTCTCTTTTTTCCTGTTCGGTACAATGTTCTGTAAGTTCATTTAACAAACGGTCAAATACTTCAATTAAAGGTGCCATTTCAGTGCTATAAAAATCAAACCACTTAGCAGTAAGTGCATCTCTATTAAGATTTGAATCTTCTAATCCCCATTTAGCAATCACTTCATATACGTAAGGACATGGTGCCATTGCAGCTATAGTGTATGCAGCATTTTCATGAGTATAAGCATGATAATACATATGTTTAATGTAATGGTCTCCACTAGGTGGCCACACTTTTTCTTTTACAATTTCTTCATAAGGTTCGTTAATATAGTCCGCTAAAATTTCATGAGCTTCTACTTCGCCATCTAACATAAATTCAATTTGCTCTACTAAGAATTTCACTTCTTTCATAGTAGGTGCTTTAGGAATAAGTAAAGCATATAAATTAGTAAATTCTTTTAAATAAGAAGCATCAGCACGTAAGTATTGGCGTACTGCTTGTTTTGATAATTTTCCCTTTAATAAATCTTGAATAAAACCATCATTATAAATCTCTTCAATAATTGGCTTTGACGCTTGCTTTAATTCATCTGAAAAACTCATTAACTATTCCTCCTTAAATAAAAAAACTACATTTCAACGTAGAAATGTAGTCAATATTCAAAAAAATAGAATAAATGAATATGTATTACTACTTTCCTACGTTGGCATTAACCAAATCAGGTTATAAGGGTCTGAATGCTTCATCTCAGCCATATTCCATGGCTCCCCTAGTAGTCTTTAGTTTAATTTAACCATAACAAAACCATTGTTATAATTCAAATAAAAAAGATATTCATTGAAATAAGTTTAATTCATACAACTATTATTATAAATATAATAAATAAAGAATAGTACAGAAATCTTTTTAAATTCAGTCATTACTATCAATATATATAAAATGCCTAAGACAACTCATATTGTCTCAGGCACTAGTAAATTATTTATTAAGTTTTACGCTGTAACCCATTGAGATGGACCTGCAGTATTATAAAGTTTTACTGCCGCTGCATCTTGAACACTTTCAGGTGCTTGTGCTGGTGATACACCTTTATATTGTGCTGGTGCTACTGAATCCCAAGTAGATTGTAAGAATTGATATTTACCTGCTGCACCAGAAGAAGGGTTGATTGCATGAATATCTCCACCTGATTCGCGTTGAGCGATTTGTTGTAAATGACTATTTACATTTACAGATGAACCACTTGTTGATTGTTTAGGTTGATTTGTAGTTGCATTAGCAGGTGCTTGTTGTGTTTGAGTTGCTTGTTTAGTTTGTGTTGTTTTTGGTGCTTGTTGTGTTTGAGCTTCATTTGCATAGTGTTGACTTACATTTGAAGTTGAAGCTGATTGATTTATATTTTTATAATTATTATTTTGGTAAGATACATTTTGTGCTGTTTGAGTTGAAGCTACATTTTGATTAGCACTATTTACAGTTGAACCGTTTGATGGATAATATTCCCATTTAAAATATGTTCCATCTGACCAAAAATGATAAGTTTTACTATTTAAATTAAATTGGTAATTATATGCTCCTTCTTGAATAGGATGTTGATTTAATGATTGATCGTTAGATTCCGCTAATTGAGCTAATTTTTCTTTATTAATTTGATTTTCACTTGCATCAGCATGACTTACGTTTCCTGCTACTAATCCTAAACCTACTGCTAATGAAGATGCAATAATTGTCTTTTTCATAATAGTATAATCCTCCTAAGTCATTTATTTTCTTAAATATTTTACAGGTACTACTCTAACATCTTAAAAAGCTTAGCAGGTTACAGTGAAATAAAAAAGAATGTATTTATTTTACATTAAAATTACATAGGTTTATAGATAATTCTTCTTATATATATACTATAAAAACTTTAATGGCAGTATTTATTAGATATATAATAAAAGAATTAACTGTAATCATCTTGTAATATTTCAGAAAAATGAACTGTATTTTTTATCATTCAATGAATTAGTTGTATCTAATGTCTCATACATAGTTAAAGAGGTCGGAATATTTATACCGACCTCTTGAGTATATTTGAGTATAATTGAAAGACTTATTTTATATTAATTGGAAAGGTTTGGAGTATTAAAAATAGAGAGTTTTATTTTATATTCATTAATTCGAGATGATCAAATGGATAAGTGTCTGTATTTAGTGAGTTATCTGAGAGTTTTTCATTATTTAATTTAGGGGACATAAATTTAATTGTTTCAACATATAATTCTGTTACAAAGTGAGTTTGTTTTTCCTTTTCATATTTACGAGAACGCATTTGGCCAGTAATACCTACTAATGATCCTTGAGAAGTATATTTTTCAATGTTACTGGCCATCTTACCAAATGCTTTACACAATATATAGTCACACGCTATTTCATCATTTTCATCTTTATAATTACGTTCAGTAGCCACACTAAACGTTGCGATTTTCACCTCCTCATTATTATAAATTTTTGCATCTTTAGTCATACGACCAACGATTACTATCTTATTTAACATGTGTCACCTCCTTATATCGTTATATTAAATAGAATTGAATATAACGTCAAAAAGCTATTTTTTTAAATTTCTTCCCTTTTTAGTATTAATATCTGATATATTTAAGAAAAATATTAAGATATGACACTTCTTATTTAACAAAAAAACAATAATCATATAATTTAAAAATTTTTAAGAGTATGGGAGTAATGTTATGAAGACGTTTAAAGCAGTTCGATTCCAAATAGTAAGCGATGGTAACAGGATTTCAGAATTTGAACTTTATGATGGTGTGATTATAAATAAAGAAAGTAGTGGTACAGGTTGGCTTCTGGAAATTGTAATTTCAGATACACATTATGATATCATGCAAAAATATTATGAATCACAAACAATATTAGATATCAGAGTAGTGATTACTAGACCTTCTAACGATCCAGCATTGTTTGATGCAACAATAAAAAACATTTCTCTATTTGCAGGAAAAATGTCAATTATTTTCGAGTGTCATATTTATACACATCGACAAGTATACGCAGAAACTCTATTAGAACAACTTATTGATGAAGGATTATCAGGAGAAGAATTGAAAATCACATTCAACAGAATGATGCAATCTAAGCCGAAATTAAAAGAAGAAAAATTTAAAAAATAGAAATAGAGTAGTAACGAAATGATTTATTTCGCTACTACTCTATTTTAAATTATGCATCTTGAATAGCAAAAGTAAGTTCACAACTACAAGCAAGCTGTCCATCAACAGTAGCTTTTGCTGTACCTTTTCCAATAGGACCTTTAATTTTTGTAATTTCAACTTCTAACATTAAAGTATCACCAGGTGTCACTTGTTTTTTAAATCTACATTTATCAATACCAGCAAATAAAGCAATTTTACCTTTATTTTCTTCACTATTTAACATAGCTACTGCTCCAGTTTGTGCCAAAGCTTCCGTAATGAGAACACCAGGCATAACTGCATAATCAGGAAAATGCCCTTGGAAAAATGGTTCGTTTCCTGAAACTTGTTTTAAACCTACACAACGCTTTCCTTCTTCATATTCAACAATACGATCAATAAGTAAAAAAGGTTGTCTATGAGGGATGATTTTTTTTATTTCATTATAATCAAAAATGGTTTCCATAACTATTACCTCAAATCTATTTAAAAATTAGTCATTGACTCTTTTGATATCTGCACCAAGTGATTTTAACTTCTCATGGAAATTAACATAACCACGATCTAAGTGTTTAAGCTCTGTCACTTGAGTTGTGCCTTCTGCTACTAAACCAGCCAAAATAAGAGCTGCGGCAGCTCTTAAATCGGTAGCTTTTACTTGAGCACCTTGTAGTTGACTTTTACCTTCTATTTTAGCACTTCTACCTTCTACATTAATATTAGCATTCATTCTTCTAAATTCTGCAACATGCATAAATCTATTTTCAAATACTGTTTCAGTAACCACTTTATGACCTTCAGCTGTTAATAATAATGCCATCATTTGTGATTGCATGTCTGTAGGGAAACCTGGATGAGGCAGTGTTTTAATATCTACAGGTTGAAGTTCACCATTTGTAGTGACATGTACACCCTCCTCATTAAAATCGAGATTAACTCCCATTTCTTCTAACTTATAAATTAAACTTGTCATATGTTCTTTAACAGCACCTTTTACAAAAACATCTCCTCTTGTAATTGCTGCTGCGATAATAAATGTACCTGCTTCAATGCGATCAGGTATAATTGCATGTTTAACTCCTGTTAATTTCTCAACACCATGGATAGTAATGGTATCTGTACCAGCACCAATAACGTTACCACCCATTTCATTGATATAATTAGCTAGATCTACAATTTCAGGTTCTTTAGCTACATTTTCGATAACTGTTTTTCCTTGTGCTAAAGAAGCACCCATTATAATATTTTGAGTTGCACCTACACTTGGAAAATCTAGATGAATATTTGCACCTTTCAATCCCTCTTTAGTGCTTGCATATATATTTCCGTTTTCTAAATGAATTTCTGCCCCTAATGCTTCAAAACCTTTGATATGTTGTTCAATTGGACGAGCACCAATTGCACAGCCACCTGGTAATGCAACGATTGCATGACCTAGACGTGCTAATAAAGGTCCCATTACTAACACACTTGCTCTCATTTTACTCACATATTCATAAGGCGCTTCTTCATTTAGTGTAGCAGAAGCATCAACTGTAACTGATCCATTTTCTTTATCATAATCCACTTTAGCGTTTAAAGTAGATAAAACATTATTGATAGTAACCACATCACTTAAATCAGGCACATTGGTTAATTTGCTTTTTCCTTCAGACGCTAATAACGATGCTGTAAGGATAGGTAATACAGCATTTTTAGCTCCTTCTACTTGAACTTCACCAGTAAGGCGATTGCCTCCATTTATAATTATCTTATCCATATTAATCCTCCACATTAAACTCCTATTTCTTATAACATTTCCCATTTTGAATTACTTATTTAATTAGTATATCTACATTTTTAGTTAATTGATAGAAATTCATTTTTTAAAATAAATATTTAATTTGTGTAGAGTACTGTAATAAATCTACGATAAAGTTACTTACTGCAGTACCCATTAAAATTGCTAAGAAAATCATACACACTTGCAGTCGTGTTGAATATCCTTTTTTAAAAAATTGATCTAATCTGAGAGAATGTAATGCCCAGTACGCAATACATATACATATTACATGTAAAAATAAATGTATTATTGCAAATTGTCCAACATATTCCATTCTTTTCTCTCCTTAAAGATTTCTGTAATATATTGTACATTAAAAAAGTTAATAATGATACATAAGAACGTTACGATATTTAATAAAAAGTAACTAAAATAAAAATTTAAAGTTATTATTATTCTAAGTTCTTTTATGTACAATAAAAAAAGAGTTTGAAACACTATTAAATGTCTCAAACTCTTTTAATATATTAAGAATAATTAACTAAATCAAAATATTTTAATACCTGTTACTTTTTCATTAACCATTCTCACTAAAGTGAGACAATATATTCATCATAAATATTATCCCACGTCATTTAATCATTATTTTAATTCAGCTACACGCAGACGGTTTTCCGCTCTAGCTAATGCGCGTTTAGCTCGGTTAATGTCACTGTTATCCTCTTCATCTAAATGAGACTGTGCTCTTTGACGAGCCAATTTAGCTCTTTCTACATCAATCTCACTAGCTGTTTCAGCTGTTTGAACAATGACAGATACTTTATGTTGTCTAATTTCAACAAAGCCACCACTAACAGCTATATACTCAGTACCATTCTTAAACTTAACTTTAATATGGCCTATCTTTAATGCGGCAACTGTCGGAATATGTCCACTCATGATACCTATTTCGCCCGCAGTAGTTTGAAATACAACGAGTTCAACATCATCTTTTTCGTAGACTGAACCATTAGGAGTGACAATATCAAGATTTACTGTGTTCATTATCTTTACCTCCTAATTAGTTTAAACTTCAACACCCATATCTTTAGCTTTAGCAATAACATCATCCATACTTCCAACTAAACGGAATGCATCCTCAGGAATATGATCGTATTTACCATTTAAGATATCTTTAAAGTTCGCTACAGTTGTTTTAACTGGAACATAAGAACCTTTTTGACCAGTAAATTGTTCAGCCACATGGAAGTTTTGTGATAAGAAAAATTGAATTCTACGCGCACGTTCTACTGTTAATTTATCTTCTTCAGATAATTCATCCATACCTAAAATTGCAATGATATCTTGTAATTCTCTGTATTTTTGTAATGTAGATTGAACTTCACGTGCAACTTCATAATGTTCTTGTCCAACAATAGATGGTTCTAAAGCTCTAGAAGTTGAAGCTAATGGGTCTACCGCAGGATAAATACCCATTTCAGTTAATTTACGTTCTAAGTTTGTTGTTGCATCTAAATGTGCGAACGCAGTTGCTGGTGCTGGGTCAGTATAGTCATCGGCAGGAACGAATACTGCTTGAATTGAAGTGACTGAACCTTTATTAGTAGATGTAATACGTTCTTGTAATTGACCCATTTCAGTTGCTAATGTAGGTTGATAACCTACAGCTGAAGGCATACGTCCTAATAATGCTGAAACTTCAGAACCAGCTTGAGTAAAGCGGAAAATATTGTCAATGAATAAAAGTACATCTTGACCTTGTTCATCACGGAAATATTCAGCCATTGTCAATGCTGATAAAGCAACACGCATACGCGCACCTGGCGGCTCATTCATTTGCCCAAATACCATGGCTGTTTTATTGATAACGCCACTATCGCTCATTTCATAGTATAAATCGTTACCTTCACGAGTACGTTCACCTACACCAGCGAATACAGAAATACCACCATGTTCTTGAGCGATATTATTGATTAATTCTTGAATTAATACAGTTTTACCTACGCCGGCACCACCGAATAAACCAATCTTACCACCTTTAATATAAGGTGCTAATAAGTCTACAACTTTAATACCTGTTTCAAGAATTTCTACTTCAGTAGATAATTCATCAAAATTAGGTTGACGACGATGAATTGGATCACGTCTAACAGAACTATCTATTTTTTCGTTTAAATCTATTGTTTCTCCTAAAACGTTAAACACACGTCCAAGTGTTTCTTCACCTACAGGAACACTAATATCTTTACCAGTATTCACAACTTGCATACCACGTTGAACACCATCAGTTGAATCCATTGCAATAGTACGAACAACATCATCACCTAGTTGCAATGCAACTTCTAATGTTAATTTAAATGTGCCATCATTTTTGGGTACTTCAATAATTAGGGCATTATTAATTTCAGGGACTTCATTATGTTCGAATCGAACATCAATTACAGGACCCATAACCTGAGTTACACGGCCATTACCCATGTTGTTTCCTCCTTTAAAATATTATTCAAGTGCGGCAGAACCACCAACAATTTCTGTAATTTGTTGAGTGATTTCAGCTTGTCTCGCTCTATTATATTGTAATGATAAGTCATCAATAAGTTCAGTTGCATTATCAGATGCATTTTTCATTGCAGTCATACGTGCTGCATGTTCACTAGCCTTAGCATCAAGAATCGTTCCATAAATTAAACTTTCAACGTATTGTGGAAGAATAACTCTTAAGATTGAATCTTTATCTGGTTCAAATTCATATGAAGACATTTGACCTTGGCCTTGACTAGAATCTTCTTGAGATAATGGTAGAACTTGTTTAACAGAAGGTTTATTTTCAAGAACACTAACATAGTGGCTATAATAAATCTTAAGTTCATCAATATGTTCTTCACTGAATAAGTCAATCGCATGCTTAGCGATAGCTTGTATTGATTTAAATGAAGGTTGATCAGGTACATCAACAAGTGAACTTTCAACTTCATAACCTCTATTTTTAAGGAAATCAACACCGGATTGACCTAAAACAATAATGCTATATTCATCACTATTTGTATGTTTTTCTTTAATGTCATTGACTAGTCGCTTAAGCACATTCGAACTATAAGCACCCGCTAATCCTTTGTCACTTGTAATAACCAAGTAACCACTACGTTGAATATGTCTTGGTCTTAACATTGGATGATTTGAATTTTTACTTGCGCCTGCAATAGCAGTTATCGCATCTTGCATTTTTTCCATATAGGGTTCGAATTGCTTAGTATTTTTTTCAGCTCGACGTAATTTAGAACTTGAAACCATGTTCATCGCTTTGGTAATCTGTTTCATTTTTTTCGTCGATTTAATACGACTATCTATCTCTTTAAGAGAAGCCATTATCTCACCACCTTTTTGATTTAAAGTTTAGTTATTCAGATTTGCTAAAACTTTTCTTAAATTCATTAATAGCTGATTCAAATTTAGCATCATCTGGAAGATTACCAGTTTCTCTGATTTCCCCTAATAATTCTGAAGCATTTGATTTAGACCAACTATTTAATTCATCTTCAAAACGTGTAATGTCTTCTACAGGGATATCATCTAAATAACCTTTTGTTAAGGCATAAATAATTAACACTTGATTTTCAACAGGAAGTGGCTTGTTTTGATCTTGTTTTAAAACTTCAACCGTACGTTTACCACGTTCTAATTTTTTAGCAGTATATTCGTCTAAATCAGAACCAAATTGTGCAAATGATTCTAACTCACGATAAGATGCTAAATCTAAACGTAATGTACCAGCAACTTTTTTCATTGCTTTAATTTGTGCTGAACCACCAACACGTGATACAGACTGACCAGCATTAATCGCAGGTCGTACACCTGAGAAGAATAAATCAGATTGTAAGAAAATTTGTCCGTCAGTAATTGAAATCACGTTAGTTGGAACATATGCAGAGATATCCCCAGCTTGTGTTTCAATGATAGGTAAAGCTGTAATTGAACCGCCACCTAATGCATCGTTTAATTTAGCTGCTCTTTCTAATAATCTACTGTGTAAGTAGAAGACGTCACCTGGATACGCTTCACGGCCTGGAGGTCTACGTAATAATAATGATAATTCACGATAAGCAGCTGCTTGTTTAGTTAAATCATCATATACAACAAGTACATTTTTTCCATTAAACATGAACTCTTCACCCATTGTCACTCCTGAATAAGGGGCGATGTATAATAATGGTGCTGGTTCCGCTGCTGATGCAGATACAACAATTGTGTAGTCTAAAGCACCAGCTTGACGTAATTTTTCAACGTTTGCACGTACTGTTGAATCTTTTTGACCAATAGCTACATAAATACAAATTGTATCTAAACCTTTTTGGTTTAAAATTGTATCAATACCAATCGTTGTTTTACCTGTTTGTCTATCACCAATGATTAACTCACGTTGTCCACGACCAATTGGTACTAATGCGTCAATCGCTTTAATACCAGTTTGTAATGGTTCATCAACTGATTTACGATCCATAACGCCTGTTGCTTTTTGCTCAACAGGGCGTGTCTTAGTGGAATTGATAGGACCTTGTCCATCAATTGGTTGACCAAGTGGATTTACAACACGTCCGATAAGTTCTTCACCTACTGGCACTTCCATGATACGGCCAGTACGTTTAACTTCGTCGCCTTCTCTAATTTCACTATAAGGTCCTAAAATTACGACACCCACATTTGATTCCTCAAGGTTTTGTGCTAAACCAAGCACACCGTTTGAAAACTCTACAAGCTCACCAGCCATACAATCATTTAATCCGTGAATTAATGCAATACCATCACCAATTTGAAGGACGGTACCTACATCATCAACAGACATTTCTGACTCATAGTTTTCAATTTGTGAGCGAAGTAATGCACTGATTTCTTCAGCTTTGATGGCCATCTATGTCACTCCTCTTTTTTAATTAACTCTTTTAAATTTACGCTCTATTTGTTCTAAATCATTTTTTATACTACCATCTAATACAGTAGTCCCAACTTTTGCTCTAAACCCGCCAATTAAGTTAGGATTTATTTTAGTTGTAATATGTACTTTAGACAATTTAGTTTTGTTAAGAATCACTCTTTCAATATGAGATAATTCTTCTTCATTCAATTGATATACAGATTCAACCAAAGCATCACCTTGATTATAATGATGGTCATACAAATGTTTAAATTCTTTAAAGATAGAATGTATAAGCGCTAAATGACGATTATTTGCTAAAATCATTAGCATATTTTTTAAGTAATAGTTCGCATCCCCAAATACAATACCTGCAAATTTACGTCTTTCAGAAGCAGGTTGATTAGGATTTGAATCAATTGCTTTTAAATCATCAATGTAATTTAAAGTTGCATTACTAACTTCTTTTAATTCTTCATACATTAAATCTAATCGATCTTTATCTATAGAGACATCAAATAAAGCTTTAGCATATTTTTTTGCTACATCTGCCATTATTTATCGCCTGCCTCTTTAAGATACTTATCAACGAGACCTTTTTGATCTTGTTCTGAAATCTCTTTTTGTAAAACTTTAGAAGCAATTAAAACAGATAACTCAGAAACTTGATTATTAATATCTGCAAGAGCGCGTTCTTTTTCACTTTTGATTTCACTTTGTGCTGTTTCAATCATACCATTTGCACGTTCATGTGCATCTTTAATAATTTCTTCATGTTGTTTACGTGCTTGAATTCTTGCATCTTCAAGAATATGATGAACTTCATCTTGTGTTTCTTTAAGTGTCTTTTTATTTTCTTCTTCAAGTTTTTGTGCATTCAATTTTGCTTCTTCAGCTTCGTCAATATCTCTATTGATATCGCGTTCACGTTTATCCATTACTTCTTTTAATGGACCCCAAGCAAATTTTTTCAATAACGCCAATAGGATAATAAATGTAATAATTGTAACAATTGTTGTTCCCCATTCAACGCCACCTGCAGCTGCACCTAAAACAAATGAATTGGTTAATGCATTCACTGGCATTTGACACTCCTTTCATTATTAATCATCACTTTGCCACTAAATAAAACGAATGGCGAAGATCAAAGAGACTTCGCCTCGAACATTTCTTATCTGAATAATGTCATGAATGAGATAACAACGCCGATGATTGGTAATGCTTCAACTAAACCAATACCAATGAACATAATACTCATTAATTGACCACGTGCTTCTGGTTGACGTGCTACACCTTCAACTGTTCTTGAAACAATAAGACCGTTACCGATACCAGCACCTAATGCTGATAAACCGATTGCAATTGCTGCTGCGATTAAACCCATATTAATAATTCCTCCTAAAATGTTTGTTTATGTTAATGTGCGTCCGCAACTTTATGGGACATGTAAACCATAGATAGCATAATAAAGATATATGCTTGGATTGTACCGACAAAGATTGAGAATCCTTGCCATATAATTAAGCCAGGAATACTAATTATCCAGCCCCAGCCGTTTTGGAAAAACAGGCCAGCTAATAGTGATAATAGTAACTCACCAGCAAAAATATTACCGTAAAGACGTAAACCTAGTGTTAATGTTGAAGAGAATTCTTCAAAGACATTAATAATTGCTAATGGCCAGAAAGGTTTAAAGTAATTACCAACATATGCCTTTGTTCCACGCATTTTAACACCATAATAATGTGTTAATAAAATCATCATCGTAGATAACGTCAACGTTACAGTCGCGTCAGCAGTTGGAGATTTCCACCATAAATAATGATCATGTGTAACAATTGCAAATGGTAAACCTAGCATATTGGCAACAAAAATAAATAAAATTAATGTTACCGCCAAGAAGTGAAATTGACCACCTTTTTTCCAAGCCATGTTACTCTCAATAATGCCTCTTACAAAATCGAAAATCCATTCGATAAAGTTTTGTTTGCCACTAGGTCTTTTCTTGAGATTACGCGTACAAACAATAGCTATTATAAAAACAATAATAGCAGTAATAATAAGCATCATAATACTTGCTAAGTTGAAAACAATATCAAATCCAAACACATTCCAACTTACGAGTGGGGATTTGTGATCCATGTACTCACCTCTTTCTGTATATAGTTTACTATTTTAGCAAGAGAGGGCGTAAAATGATTAATACATAAGAAATCATAAGGCCTATCATTATACCAATGATATTTACATTCTCTTTAAAGACAACCCATACTATACATGCAATAATTGCGACTAAGTATCTCCATACATTGCCTGTAGAAATATGTATATTATCTGGTTGTTTTGTCCTAGAAAGATATATCTCAAAAATGTATGTGTTGATTAGAGACCCGAGTGTCCCAATTATTAAGCCTAATAAAAAAGAATTAGATTTAATAAAATACAAAATACTTAACATTATTAAAAAATAAATGTAATATTGAATGAATTGTCTAAATATGATGCTGAACCGTTTCATTCTTTGTGCCTCCAAAACTTATGACAATCATGGAAACCGTTCCACTCATACAAATTTAATAATAATATAGGGTAATTTATGTGTCAATTCTATTCAAATTGTTGTTTAATTTAACACCAATATTGTCATAAAATGTTCACAATTAAATCAACAATTTTTTAACTTTTCAAATTCTTTAGGTATTTCTTCGGTTAATCCTAAATAGTATTTAATGCTTTCACATATACGTTCAGATGCCTTTCCATCTCCATAAGGATTTTGAGCATATGCCATATTATTATAAACTTGTTTGTTCATTAATAATTTTCTTATTTCTTGATACACATGTGTATACTCTGTTCCAATTACTTTTAATGTTCCAGCTTCTACACCTTCAGGTCTTTCAGTTACATCTCTAAGAACTAAAACTGGTTTATTTAATGATGGTGCTTCTTCTTGAATGCCTCCAGAATCAGTCAAAATTAAATAAGCATGATTAGCAAAATTATGAAAATCAACAACATCTAATGGTTCAATAAGCTCTACCCTTGGATGTTTTTCTAAGTAAGCGTATGATAGTTTTCTAACTTCGGGATTCATATGTAAAGGAAAAACTACTACCACGTCTTCAATATCTTCAACGATATCTCTAACTGCTTTGAAAATATGTTCCATAGGTTTTCCAATATTTTCTCTACGATGAACGGTCAGCAATACAATTTTTTTATTTTTATGCTTTTCTATCAACTCAGAGGTATAATTTTTATTAATTGTAAAATTTAGTGTATCAATGGCAGTATTGCCAGTAATCACTATAGATGTCTTATCTTTATTTTCTTGAATTAGATTGTGTTTTGCACCAATAGTAGGAGCAAAGTGTAAATCGGCAATGTTACTAACCATCTGTCGATTTATTTCTTCTGGAAAAGGCGCATATTTATTCCCACTTCTAAGACCAGCTTCTATGTGTCCTACAGATGTATGATTATAAAATGCTGCTAATGCGCCAGAAAAAGTAGTCGTGGTATCACCATGAACAAGTACCATATCTGGACATTCTTTTTTCATAATTTGCTCAAGTTGAATAATAGATCTAGCTGTTATTTCTGAAAGAGTTTGCCCTTTTTTCATGATATTCAAATCATAATGGGGTGTTATGTTGAATGTTTTTAAAACTGAATCAAGCATTTCTCTATGTTGAGCAGTTACAACAATAATTGGTTCTAGCATTGAATCTTTTTCAAGTGCTTTAACTAAAGGTGCCATTTTAATTGCTTCTGGTCTTGTACCAAAGACTGTCATAATCTTTCTCATAATATTTACTCCTATAGTACTATTTAGTACCAAATAATCTATCCCCAGCGTCTCCTAAACCAGGTGTAATATATGCTTTTTCATTAAGTTTTTCATCTAAAGCTGCAATATAGATATCAACATCTTTATGCGCTTCTTGCATTTTTTCAACACCCTCAGGTGCGGCAATTAAACACATAAAACGAATATTCTTTGCACCTCGATTTTTTAGTGAATTGATTGCTTCGATTGCTGAAGCGCCTGTAGCTAACATTGGATCAACTACTATAATTTCACGCTCATCAATATCTTGAGGTAATTTAGCAAAATATTCTACTGCTTTTAATGTTTTAGGATCACGATACAATCCAATATGTCCTACACGAGCAGCTGGAACTAAGTTTAATACACCATCTGTCATCCCTAAGCCTGCTCTTAAAATAGGTACAATTGCTAATTTTTTTCCAGCTAATCGTTTGGCTGTCATAGTTGTTACAGGAGTTTCAATTTCTACATCTTGCAATTGTAAATCTCTTGTAACTTCATATGCCATTAGCATACCTACTTCATCAACAAGCTCTCTAAATTCTTTTGTTCCGGTATTTTTATCACGAATGTAACTCAATTTATGTTGAATGAGTGGGTGATCAAATACATGTACTTTACTCATAATTCATTTCCTCCATTTATGTTGTTATTCATATAGCGGATATTGTTGAGTCAATTGTTTTACTCTATCACTAGCTTCTTTCAATTTTGCTTGGTCATTTGAATTTTTTAATGCTGTACTGATAATTAAAGCTACTTCTTTAAATGCTACTTCATCAAAACCACGCGTCGTTGCAGCAGGAGTGCCTAGTCTAATTCCACTTGTAACGAATGGTTTCTCCTGATCAAAAGGTATTGTATTTTTATTACATGTAATACCAATTGAATCTAATGTTTCTTCAGCCTGTTTACCAGTTAAATTAACTGATTGTTTCACATCTACTGAAACTAGATGATTATCCGTACCTCCTGAAACAATTCTAAATCCTTCATCTTGAAGTGTTTCAGCTAAAGTTTTAGCATTTTTAATGACTTGTTCTTGATACACTTTGAAATCTGGTTCTAAAGCTTCTCCAAAAGCAACAGCTTTTGCAGCGATCACATGTTCTAGTGGTCCACCTTGAATTCCAGGAAATATTGTCTTATCTATCTCTTTTTTATATTTTTCTTTGCAAAGAATTAGGCCTCCACGTGGTCCTCTCAGCGTTTTATGAGTTGTACTGGTAACAAAGTCAGCATATTCTACAGGATTAGGATGTAATCCAGTTGCTACTAAACCTGCAATGTGTGCCATATCAACCATTAATTTAGCACCAACTTCATCAGCAATTTCTTTAAATTTCTTAAAATCTAATTGTCTAGAATACGCTGACGTACCAGCTACAATTAATTTAGGCTTATGTTTCAGTGCTAATTCACGAATTTCATCATAATTAATTCTTTCAGTTTCTTTATCTACACCATAATCGATAAAGTTATAAAACTTACCACTAAAATTAACTGAAGCACCGTGGGTTAAATGACCACCATGACTTAAATTCATTCCAAGCACAGTATCTCCCATTTCTAAAGCAACTAAATAAACTGCCATATTAGCTTGCGAACCTGAATGTGGTTGTACATTTGCATGTTCAGCTCCGAATAAAGCTTTGATACGTTCAATAGCAATTGTTTCTGTAACATCAACATATTCACAACCACCATAATAACGACGACCTGGATAGCCTTCTGCATATTTGTTTGTCATTACAGATCCTTGCGCTTCCATTACCGCTTCTGAAACAAAGTTCTCTGAAGCAATGAGTTCAATATTATTGTTTTGACGGTTATATTCATTTTGAATCGCTTCATAAATAATGTGATCTTGTTCTTTAATATAAGACATATATTCCCCTTCTTCCTTTAGAACTTATTCGTATTTAGCTCTTTCTCCACCAATTTTTTTTGGTCTTGAAGTAGCGATTGTAACTATAGCTTCACCAACTTTTTTAACGCTTGTTCTCAATGGAACACAAACATGATTAATGTGCATTCCAATAAGCGTCTGACCAATATCAATACCTTTAGGCACTTTTATATATTCAATGACTATTGGATCGTTCATATGTTGATAGGCATATGTAGCAAGACTTCCTCCTGAATGAACATCTGGTACAACAGTTACTTCTTCCATAGTAAACGGATTATAATCTTCACGCTCAATTGTAATCGCCCTATTGATATGTTCACAACCTTGAAACGCAAATGAAACGCCCGTTTCACGTTTTATACGTTCTAATTCATTAAAAATAGTTTCAGCGACTTCCATTGAACCAACTGACCCAATTTTTTCCCCAATTACTTCAGAAGTTGAACATCCTATCACACACATCTCATCTTTCTTGAAAAAAGATTGGGATTTCAATTCATCCAGTAAAGTTGTAAGTTCTTGCATATTATTTCACCTCACTTGCAAAGATAAAAAGAAGCATAGCTGACAAGCTATACTTTTTTATTATAACTTATTTATTACTCAACTTATACTATTAGCGTAATATTTCTCTTTATTCTTCGTGTTTCAATTTGTTAATAAGAGCGTATAATTGGTTAAATGTGTGACGATAGGTATCTATGCTACCGCCAAATGGATCACCTATTTCACCTGTTTCTGATACATACTCACATAATGTATAGATAGGATATTCTGTCCCATATTGACTGATTAACTGTCTTTTATGATTATCGGTCATTGTTAAAATTAAATCACTTTTTAAGTCATCTTGACTGAATATTTGAGATACAGAGGGTTCTGGTAAATTATTTTCTAAAATAACTTCTAATGCTTCAGGAGTGATAGATTGTCCATTCATTGCAAATAATCCACGTGATTGAATAGAATCGTTAGGTAGAAGCACTGTAGCTATACTTTCTGCAATAGGACTTCTACACGTATTTCCAGTACATACAAATATTATCTTCATAATTCTCTTCCTTTAACTATTTGATTTCCCGTTGCTTTCATCATACGATTCATAACTGCTTCAGAGCCTTCAATATTATCAAAAGTATAAATAAATGCTTTTTGTATTCGTTCATCATCATCAATGTCATGTAAAATTTTATATAAGTTATGATTAGCCCCTTTAACATCTCTTTGATTTTCACAAAGAGAGATAAATGTACAATCTTTAGGTACATACTTTTTCATACTAGAAGGTAAAACAAATGCTAACCCTGATTCATTTAACTCAGAAATAGGTTGTGTAAATTCAGTTAACATATATACAGGTGTTTTAGGTGCATAGTGTTTATATTTCATACCTGGTGCTATGGGCCGTTCTAATTGATTATAATCATATTGAATGACGCTGTGAGGTACCACGTGATTAAGCATTGTTTGAGTAATTGAGCCTGGTCTTGCTATTCTAAAAGGAAATTGTGTGCAATCTAAAACTGTACTCTCTAAGCCTTCTTCACTTTGATCCCCATTTACAATACCATCTATTTTTCCATTTAAATCATTATACACATGCTGAAATGTCGTTGGAGAAGGTCTTCCACTTATATTTGCACTGGGTGCTGCGATTGGCAAATCAACATATTCTAATATGGCTCTTCCAATTGGATGACTTGGCATTCTTACAGCAATAGAATTAAGCCCACCTGTCACTTTCTCACATAAGTATCCTTGTTTTAAAGGAAGAATAAACGAGATTGGGCCAGGCCAAAATGCATTCATTAATTTTTGGGCTTCCTTAGGGATAGTGGATACAAATGCATCCATTTGTGATTGCTTGTAAATATGAACAATCAGTGGATTATCAGACGGACGTCCTTTAGCTTTATAAATGTTTTCTACTGCCTGTTCATTTTTAGCATTGGCACCTAAACCGTATACTGTTTCAGTAGGTATCGCAATTAGGCCCCCATTTTCATAAATAGTTTTTATTTCTGCTAATTGAGAAAACATTTGGGAATCTTGACTATAATCTTTCATATTCCATATTTTTGTTTTCATTTTGATCACACCTTTCACATATGTGAAGTTATTAAAGAAAAAGAAGTGGGTTAGAAAATAATACATTTCTTTCCCACTCCACTATTACCACTTAAATGAAATCATTCTATTTAATCCGTTAATATCTTTCAAGAGATTTACATTAACATGCGGATATTTATTTATAATACGTGCTTTTAATATTTCTCCTTGATTATATCCAATTTCAAAAGTTACATAAGCCCCTTTATTAAGTACTTTGGGTAAATCATCTAGAATCATCTCATAAATCTCATACCCTTCATCCTCAGCAAATAAAGCGATATGAGGTTCATACTTTACTACTGTATCTTCCATATCTTTCATCTCAGTTTGATCAATATAAGGAGGGTTTGATATTAAGCCATCTAATTTAATATTTTCTTTAATAAGTGGTTTAAGGGCATTACCTTTTAGAAATCTGATATCCGCTTTTAATTGATGTGCATTATCAGATGCTACCTCTAGAGTATCTTCAATAAGATCTGTGGCTATTACATTTAAGGTTGGATTTAGTTTTTTAAGTACAATTGCAATCGCTCCACTGCCTGTTCCTATATCAGCAATTGTACTCCCATCCTTACAATGCTCTAAAAAATGAAGCATGACTTCTTCTGTTTCTGGACGTGGAATAAGACAATGAGAATTTACTTGTAATTGATATCCATAAAATGATTGAAAACCAACAATATATTGAATGGGCTCTCCTAATAACATACGGTCTAATGCAAGTGAAAATTTTGCTTCTTCAGCTTGAGACATCTCATCATACATATGCATTAAATAATCTGTCCTAGACCATTCAAATAAGTCTAACATCAGCCATTCCGCTCTAGATTGTTCAAATCCTTTTTCTTTTGTTAATTCAATCGCTTCTTGTAAGGTATCTTTAAAGCTCGCCATTATTTAGTTCTTTCAGTTTTTCAGTTTGCTCAGAAAGTGTTAATGCATCAATAATTTCATCCAATTTACCTTCCATAATTTGGTCGAGCTTTTGTAAAGTTAAACCAATTCGATGATCTGTCACACGACTTTGAGGATAATTATAAGTTCTTACACGTTCAGAACGATCTCCTGTCCCTACAGCTGATTTACGTTGAGCCGCATACTTTTGTTGTTCTTCTTGTAATTTCATATCATATAATCGCGCTTTTAATACTTTTAATGCTTTTTCACGGTTTTGAATTTGTGATTTTTCTGAAGACGTTGCAATAATACCGGTTGGAATATGCGTAATACGTACAGCAGAGTCTGTAGTATTAACGTGTTGACCACCAGCGCCACTTGAACGATACGTATCAATTTTCAAATCTTCATTACGCACTTCAATTTCTACATCTTCAACTTCAGGTAAAACAGCTACAGTCGCTGTAGATGTATGAATGCGTCCTCCAGATTCCGTTTCGGGCACACGTTGTACACGATGAGCACCATTTTCAAATTTCAACTTACTATAAGCACCACTACCTGAAACTGAAAAACTGATTTCTTTATATCCACCATGATCACTTTCTGCCGCTTCAACAATTTCAGTTTTAAAATTTTGAGATTCCGCATATTTTGTATACATTCTTAATAAATCGCCTGCGAAAATAGCTGCTTCATCTCCACCAGCTGCTGCTCTAATTTCGACAATAACGTCTTTTTCATCGTTTGGATCTTTAGGAATTAACAAGAATTTAAGTTGTTCTTCTAATTCTGGAAGTTCACCTTTTAATCCTGATGCTTCTTCTTTTAACATTTCAATTTCTTCTTTATCATCTGTTTCAGTTAGCATTTCATCTATTTCTGCTACTTCTTCTCTTTTACTTTTGTAATCTCTATAAACATCTACTGTTTTCTGTAAATCAGCTTGTTCTTTAGAATATTTTCGTAATTTATCTGGATCATTAACAATTTCTGGATCACTTAACATTTCATTTAACTGTTCATATCTTTCTTCAACAATATCTAATTGATCAAACACTATATTTCCTCCTTGTCATTGATGCTAGGTGCTACAATATGATGTGCTCTGCATCTTGGCTCATAACTTTCATTTGCTCCTACTAATATAATTGGATCATCAATTCTTGCTGGTTGTCCATTAATTAAACGTTGCGTCCGACTTGATGACGAACCACATATTGCACAAACGGCTTGTAATTTGGTCACTTGTTCACTTACGGCCATAATTTGAGGCATGGGGTCAAAAGGTTCACCTCTAAAGTCCATGTCTAATCCTGCTACTACAACTCTATGACCATCTTCAGCTAGCTTTTCTACTATATGTACAATTTCATTATCAAAAAATTGAATTTCATCTATACCTATGACATCAAATTGAGATAAATTTTGTAATAGTATTTCTCTAGCTGTTGAGATATTAATGGCTTCTAGCTCATTACCATCATGTGATACAACTTTCTCTTTATGATACCGGTCATCAATAGCTGGTTTAAATACGATTACTTTTTGTTTAGCATAAATTCCTCTTCTTAATCGACGAATTAATTCTTCCGATTTACCACTAAACATACTTCCAGTAATGCATTCAATCCAACCAGAATGGTAAGTCTCATACATTATAAGTTCCACCTTTTTCAAAACATAATCGCTTAATTATATCATATTTTCGATTATTATAAATGAGTTTATTACTGGGTTATCACTGAAGAAATTAATAAAATAGTTTAGAAATAAAAAAATACCTGCTTAATTCTATACATAATAGATTAGGCAGGCATTTTAAGTTCAAAATTAATTGTTGTTTGATTTGAGACCAAACTTTTTGTTGAAACGTTCCACACGACCATCCGCAGCAGCGAATTTTTGACGTCCTGTGTAGAATGGATGTGAATCAGATGATACATCTAAGCGAATAACTGGGTATTCGTTACCATCTTCCCATTCCATTGTTTCTGAAGAAGTTTTAGTAGAACCACTTAAAAATTTAAAGTTCGTTGTTGTATCTAAAAAGATGACTTTGTGGTAATCAGGATGAATTCCTTGTTTCATTTTTTTCAGCTCCTTTGCCCTGAACCATCTGGAACAGAGTTATTTGTGAGTTTTTACCCAATACTGTGTAATTATAATAGTTATTGAAGGAAAACGCAACCCTCAATCACATATTTTAGATAATTGGTTTTCCTGTTTTTGTACTTTCAGCGGCTGCCTTTTGCAATTGTTCAAAAAATTCTTTGTTATTTTCTGAACGTTTTAATTTTCTTATAAAACGCTCTGTAAAATCGGTAGAATCAGTAAACATATTTCTAAGTTGCCATAATGACTCTAATTCAGACTTACTAATTAATAATTCTTCTTTACGCGTAGAACTACGCCCAATATCAATAGCTGGGAATATTCGACGTTCAGATAATTTACGATCAAGATGAAGTTCCATATTACCTGTACCTTTGAACTCTTCATAAATCATATCATCCATACGTGAACCTGTATCTACTAGAGCCGTTGCTAAAATAGTTAGGCTACCACCTGCTTCAATATTACGAGCAGCACCGAAAAATGCTTTAGGCTTATGTAAGGATGCTGGATCCAAGCCACCTGACAATGTTCTACCACTAGGCGGGATAACAAGGTTATATGCTCTTGCTAAACGCGTAATAGAGTCCATCAAGATAATGACATCTTGTCCTATCTCTACAAGACGTTTTGCTCTTTCTAATAATAATTCTGCTACCTTAACGTGATGTTGAGGAGGTTCATCAAAAGTGGAATGTACTACTTCTGCTGACTCTACTGAACGCTCTATATCAGTTACCTCTTCAGGTCGTTCACCTACTAATAATATAAATAATTTAGCATCTGGTTTATTTGTACTAATTGCATTTGCAATTTCTTTAAGTAATGAAGTTTTACCAGCTTTAGGAGGAGCGACAATAAGACCACGTTGACCTAAACCAATTGGAGTAACTAAATCCATAATTCGAGTAGAATAATTTCGAGGCTCTGTTTCAAGAATAATTCTTTCCTCTGGATATAACGGAGTAAGTGCTTGGAAATGAGGACGTTTTTTTACAACTTCTGCATTTTCATCATTAACAAAGTCAACTTGTAGAAGTCCATAGTATTTTTCATTGTCTTTAGGCTTTCGTACTTTTCCAGTTACTTTATCGCCTCGTTTAATTTCAAAACGTCTAATTTGACTAGCTGATATATATATATCTTTTTCACCTTTAGAATAATTAACGGTTCTTAAAAAACCATATCCATCAGGTTGTATATCATCTAAAACCCCCTCCATATAGTAATTTCCATCTTTTTCCATTTGAGCTTCCATAATTGCCAAGACAAGCTCACTTTTATTCAATTTACTATAATTAGTTAGTTTTAATGATTTTGCTTTTTGCGTAAGTTCTTTTGTCGTATAATTTTTATACAATTCATGAAAAGATTCATATTGTGGTGATGTTCGTTCTCTTTCAGGCATAAATTGCACCCATTTCTTATATTTTTATAAAAATCATCTAGCTACTAGCATTGTTAAATCATCTAAATGATTATAACTTAAATGTTTTAAACGTTAGCATCTTAAATACTAGAATTAATATAGCAAATTTTTAATTTAATTACAAAATGATTTTATTAAATTTCAAAAAATAAAACAGCTCATGGAACTAAAATGATTCCATGAACTGTATTTATATTAAACTATTTCATTATACTTAATTATTTAAAATAACCAGCAATTGATTTTACTTCTAAGAACTCTTCAATTCCGTAGTCGCCCCATTCACGACCGATACCAGATTGTTTATAACCACCAAATGGTAAATAGGGTTCGTTTGGAGATTCATTAATTTGAATTCTACCTGCCTCAATTGAACGTGCCACTTTTTGAAGCGTTTCTTTATCTTTACCAATTACATATCCTGCTAAACCATATTTAGTATCATTAGCAATTTCGATTGCTTCGTCTAAATCATTATATGTGATTACTGAAACAACTGGACCAAAAATTTCTTCTTGTGCAATAGTCATATCATTTTTAACATTTATAAAAATAGTTGGTCTAGCAAAATAACCTGTATCTAATCCTTCTGGTTTACCTGGACCACCATATAATAATTCAGCGCCTTCTTCAATACCTTTATCAATATAAGATTGTACTGTGTCGAATTGTTTTTTACTAATGATTGGTCCTACTTGGGTATTTTTATCAAGTGGATCGCCAACTTTAACATTACTAAACTCTTCTTTTAAGGCAGTTAAGAATTCTTGTTTAATACTTTCTGGAACTAAGATTCTTGTTCCTGCAGTACATACTTGACCAGTATTATTAACAACCTTTCCAGTTGTAGCTTTTGCAGCTTCTTTAATATCTACATCGTCAAGTACGATATATGGTGATTTGCCACCTAATTCAAGAGATACTTTTTTGATATCTTTAGCTGCTTTTTCCATAATTTTAGAACCTGTAGCTCCAGAACCAGTGAATGACATCATTCTAACTTTAGGATGTTCGCTTAATGGATTACCTACACCTTCACCATCACCATTAACTAAGTTAAATGCGCCTTTAGGAACGCCTGCTTTTTCAAAGATTTCAGCTAAAATTATTGCAGCAAATGGTGTTTCTTCAGAAGGTTTTAACACAACTGGACTACCTGCAGCAAATGCTGCTGCTAATTTAAGAGATGTTTGATTAGTTGGGAAATTCCATGGTGTAACTAATCCAGAAACGCCAATCGCTTCTTTAGTTACCAAATCATCTCCGCGACGTTCTTCAAATTCAAATGAATCTAAAGCTCTACGTGCTTCTGAAAAGTGTTGTAAACCCATTTGATAATGAACATTTTCTGAAACAGTTAGTGGAGCGCCTAACTCTGCTGTAATTGCTTCAATAATATCTTGTTTTCTATTTTTATATTCTTCTACTATTCTATCTAGTAGTTGTTTTCTTTCTTCAACTGAACTATGGCGAAATTCTAAATATACGTCATGAGCAGCTTGAACCGCTTTTTCTACGTCTTTTTCATTACCTTTTGCAACTTTTCCAATAACTTCTTCTGTTGCTGGATTAATTACATCAATTGTTTCGTTACTTTCACTATCAATCCATTCACCATTAATATATTGTTGAGTATAATTTCTCATCAATGATTCACTCCTTAAGAATGTGTATGTCTAATATATATCCGATTTGATGTTATTTAAACATAATTAAAAGGTTAAAGTTTATATAAACTCCAACCTTTTAACTATATTATTTAACTGAATCGTTATGTTCTAATGTGACGTAATCTCTAGCCCATGCTTCAATTGGTCTTAAAGCCTCAGCAAGTGCTTTTCCTTTATCGGTTAACTCATAAACGATAGAAACAGGACGTGTAGAAATGACTTTTTTGTCTACTAATCCCCACTCACCTAATTCTGTAAGCTTAATACTTAATGCACGTGGAGTAATTGTTTTTAAATCCCTTTTCATATCGGAAAAGTGTGCAGTATAATCAGCGCATCGAGATAGGTAATTAATGATTAAACCGTTCCAACTTCTACCAACAATTTTAAAGGTTTCTTCGAGATATGGACAGATTTCCATTGTCTTCACCTCTATTCAAAACTTCTTAAACATTGCAGGTATTTAATATACTTCAGCAATTAATATATTTAAGTATATCAAAAATAATTAAACTTGTTCAGTCCAAATATCCGCACCTAATTCTTTAAGATGTTTAACGATATCTGTATATCCTCTATAAATATGTTTAACATTATAAATTGTTGTAACACCTTCTGCTAGTAATCCAGCAATAATCAAACAAGCTCCTGCACGTAAATCACTCGCATATACTTCGGCACCTTGAAGTTTAGAAGGTTTAATTGTTGCAGTACCAGTAGACGTATCTGCTTCAATACTAGCTCCCATATTTTTGAGCTCTTCTACATGGCGGAAACGAGCTGGATATATCGTTTCTGTAACGAAAGAAGGACCATCTGTCATAAATAATAAAGGCGTAATAGGTTGTTGTAAGTCAGTAGCAAATCCAGGATATACTAATGTTTTAATATCTACATTTTTATATGATGATTTACCTTTAATTACTATTTGTTCTTTATCATCATCGATATCAATATCAACGCCTAATTCATTTAGTTTAACTGTGAGGGCTTCTAAATGTTTAGGTACAATATTTTTAATTGTTACTTCTTCACCACAAGCAGCTGCAATACACATATACGTTCCCGCTTCAATTCTATCAGGAATCACTTGATATTCGGCTCCATGTAACTCTTCAACACCACTGATTTTTAGAGTACTCGTACCGGCGCCTTTGATATTTGCGCCTAAGCTATTTAAAAAGTTTGCTACATCTACTACTTCTGGTTCTTTGGCAGCATTTTCAATCGTTGTTTGCCCTTTTGCATGAACAGCTGCAAGCATAATATTGATGGTTGCACCAACACTTACCATATCTAAAAAGATGTTGGCTCCGTGCAATTCTTTTGCTTCTATTTTCATTGATGTATCACTTGATTCATCAATTTCAGCACCTAAAGCTTTAAATCCTTTAATGTGTTGATCAATTGGACGTGGGCCTAATGGACAACCACCTGGTAAACCAATCACACATTTTTTAAATCGACCTAACATGGCTCCCATCATATAATAAGAGGCACGTAAAGATTCAACTTTATTATTTGGTAATGGTGCATTTTTAATTTCTGCTGTATCAACTTCTAATGTTTTACCATTAAGATTTGTTTTAATATTTAAATCTTCTAATAAACTCACAAGTGTTTCAACATCTGAGATTTGCGGTAAACCGTCAATTTTCACTTGTCCTTGCGCTAATAAAGTAGCTGGAATAATAGCTACGGCACTATTTTTTGCACCACTAATTGTAACTTCACCCTTTAGTGGTTGACCACCTCGGATTTTAATTACTTCTTGACTCATTTATTTTTTCTCCTTTATCGCCTTTTGTAAAATTATACATAATTCGCATTATAAATTATATATTATTTATTTGTAAAACACTAACTTTTAAAAAAATTTAGCAATTATAATATTAATATTAATATCTAAAAATCTAATAATTCATATAACGGATTGATAACACTATTATAAATCAATTTATACAATTAATTAATTCTGTTTTTTCATAAATTTTATAAAAAGTTAATTTAATTTTTATAAATCGTGAGTCAGTCATTGAGTAACACTCCGCACGACTAACTTTATACAAATACTTTAATAATATATCGTAAAATTTTGTATAAAATAAAAAAACTGTCAACAAAGCGATCACTTTGCTGACAGTTAAGGTTGCCTTAACCTTTAATAATCTTTATTTTATTTAGCACGATTAGACGTACCAAACTCTCTAATCTTGCCTTTTACTGTTTCTTTAATAGCTTCACGTGCTGGACCTAAGTATTTACGAGGATCGTAAACTTCTTTATCATTGTTCAATACATCTCTAACAGCTTTAGCTGAAGCAATTTGATTTTCAGTATTTACATTAATTTTTGCAGTACCATAAGGGATTGCTTTTTGAATATCTTTAGTTGGAATACCTGTACCACCATGTAAAACAAGTGGTAAGCCAGTTGATGCACCAATTTCTTCCATTTCTTTGAAGCCTAATTTAGGTTCGCCTTTATAAGGACCGTGTACTGAACCTAATGCTGGTGCTAAAGTATCAATACCAGTTCTTTCAACTAATTCTTGACATTCTTTAGGATCAGCATAGATGATACCGCCTACAACATCATCTTCTTGTCCACCCACTGTTCCTAATTCAGCTTCAACTGACACGCCATGTTGATGTGCATATTCTACTACTTTAGAAGTAATTTCAATATTTTCTTCAAATGGGCTATGTGAAGCATCAATCATTACTGAAGTAAATCCAGCATCAATAGCTTCTTTACACTTTTCAAAACTTGAACCATGATCTAGGTGGATAGCTACTGGTATAGTAATATTTAAATCATGCATTAAACCTTCTACCATTTTAACTACTGTATAAAAACCACTCATGTAACGTGCAGCACCTTCGGAAACACCTAAGATAACTGGCGCGTTCTCTTCTTGAGAAGCTTCTAAAATAGCTTGTGTAAATTCTAAGTTATTTAAGTTGTATTGACCAACCGCATAACCATTTTCTTTCGCATCGATTAACATTTCCTTCATTGAAACTAATGGCATGAAAGTTCCTCCTTGTATCCAATTACATAAATTTTCAAAAATTATTATAGCAGATAATATTTTTTATTGCATGCTTAATTTAAAAATAAGTGATAACTTTTGAAGCTTCATTGCATAAAATATCATATTTCATTACAATACTAATGAAATGGAGGATAATCATGTCAAAGATACTACAAACACAATTAACGGGTGTATTCAATCGTTTAGAAGACCAGGCGTTAGATATACAAATGGCTGCTCAATGTTTAATCCAAGCTATTGGTGGAGAAGGGTATGTATATATTAATGGTTATGGAGACTTAAAATTCTTTGAAACTTTTATATTAGACAGTGATGAAAAATTAAATTCTAGTAAAAAATTGAGTGAATTAAACAGTTTAAATGACTTAGACACAACTGACCGTGTATTTTTATTCTCTCCTTTTTATACCAAGGAAGTTGCTCAAGATGTTCAACAATTAATAGACAAAGATATTGATTTTGTATTAGTATGCAATCGTCCTAAACAAGAAGATTTCCCTGAACATCTTATGCATTTTGTAAACTTATCAACCCCGCGTCCAATCGTATATACTGAGGATTATGATAAAATTGTACAACCTCATACAATGGCGTTTAATTACATTTACTATGATATATATACACAAATGATTGAAATGACTAGAGACTTGGAATTATAAAATAACTTTATAATCATTAATACTTAACATGTACAGCCTTTAACTTCTATATAAATTGATATAAATGAAGCGGAATAGACTTTAAAAAGTAGTCTGTTCCGCTTCTATTTTGATATTTTAATTTTGTTGGTGTTTATAAGCAGCTTCTACAAAAGCTTTGAAAATGGGTTGTGGTCTATTAGGTCTAGATAAGAATTCCGGATGGAATTGACAAGCAATGAAGAAATCATTTTCTGGAATTTCTACCATTTCCACTAAACGACCATCTGGACTAGTACCAGAAAAGACCATTCCTTTATCTTCTAATTGTTCTCTATAAGTATTATTAAATTCATAACGATGACGATGACGCTCTTCAATATTTGTTTCATTATAAATATCATGCGCCAAAGTATGATCTTTAATAGTACATGGATAAAGACCTAAACGTAATGTGCCACCTAAATCTTCGATATCTTTTTGTTCAGGTAACAAATCAATAATTGGATATGGTGTATTTGGATCAAGTTCTGCTGAATGGGCATCTTTAAGGCCTACAACATTTCTTGCAAATTCGACAGTTGCTAATTGCATCCCTAAGCAAATGCCAAAATAAGGTATATTATTTTCTCTTGCATATTTGATAGCTGAAATTTTACCTTCACTTGCTCTAAAACCAAAGCCACCAGGAACTAAAATTCCATCCACATCACTTAAGTAACTCTCTACATTTTCGTCTGTTACTTCACTTGAATCAATCCATTTTACTACAACATCTTTTTTCAATGGATAACCTGCATGTTTTAGTGATTCAACCACTGACAAGTATGCATCTTGTAAACTTACATATTTACCAACTAAGCCAATAGTAATTGTACCATCTAATGAATTAACGGTATCTAATAAATATTGCCATTCATCTAATTGTGTATCGTATTTAGCATCTAAATCTAATCGTTTAATTACAATATCGTCCATATTTTGAGCACTTAATTGTAATGGGATTTCATATAATGACGATGCATCTCTACATTCAATAACACTCTCTTTATCTATATCACAGAATAAAGCAATTTTATCTTTTAAATCTTGAGTCATTTCATATTCTGTTCGAACAACAATTAAGTCAGGTTGAATACCTAAACCACGTAATTCTTTTACACTATGTTGTGTTGGTTTAGTTTTCATTTCTCCAGCTGCTTTAATGTATGGAAGTAATGTACAATGAACATACATAACATTCTCACGACCAAGGTCACTTCTAATTTGGCGAATAGCTTCAATAAATGGAAGGGATTCAATATCACCTGTTGTGCCGCCGATTTCGGTAATGACTACATCCGCATTTGTACTTTCTCCAGCTAATAATAAGCGTTCTTTAATTTCATTTGTAATGTGTGGAATCACTTGAACTGTTCCACCTAAATAATCTCCACGACGTTCTTTTTTTAGCACATGTGAATATACTTTTCCCGCAGTGACATTAGAATATTTATTTAAATTGATATCTATAAAACGTTCATAATGTCCTAAGTCCAAGTCAGTTTCAGCGCCATCATCTGTAACAAATACCTCTCCATGTTGATAAGGACTCATTGTACCAGGATCAACATTTAAATATGGATCAAATTTTTGAATTGTTACTTTAAGTCCTCTGTCTTTTAACAATCTTCCTAGAGAAGCGGCTGTGATACCTTTACCTAAAGATGAAACTACTCCGCCGGTTACAAAGATAAATTTTGTCATTGTCTGACCTCCTAATTTATTAAGGGTTGCTTCCTTACTCTATCTCTACAAAATTTAAACATTTCCTAAAAATAAAAAAATCGCTCCCTCTCACATATTTGTAAGGGGAGCGTATAACATTTATACACGTGTCCTAATTAAAGGAGCCCGAATAAAATTTTAACATTTTTCATTCAAAAGTCAATTAAAACTAATATTTAGTCATTAAAATCTTCTGCATCTTCAAATGCTTCTTCTTCACCTTCAGCGATGTCGTCATCATCATCTTCTTCAATAACGATATCTGAACCGTCAATATCTTCTTCATTATCATCAGAATCATCTAATGTTTCTTGATCATCCGTTTGAGCTGGAATATCATCGTCATCATCCATTTCATCGTCGCCAAGTAACTTAAGATTTTCATCTTCTTCATCATCGTCATCAAGAATATCAAATTTTTGAATTGTTGGTGCAATTTTTTCTTCAATATCATCTACTGAATACCAATCACGTAATCCCCATTGATTTTCACCAACGTTTAAGAAACGTCCATCTGTATTTAAATCAGTATAAAATTGTACAATACGGTTTTCAATTTCATCATATTCATAATTACCAAGGCTTTTAAATTCATCAATAATATCGTAGAGATTCATTGTTGACCCTTTATCATGTAATAAAGTATAAGCCATATCGATAAATGATTTTTCATCAACCATTTCTTTAGTATAATCTTGAATTTTCATTATAACTAAACTTCCTTTCAAAGGATTTTATTATCTTTATATTGCTTTTATTAATAGTAACAAAGATAAATTATAAATGACATTTTATGATTTCGCAATTGCTATTCAATTAGTAATTAATATATTTTTTGAAAATAACTAAGTCATCTGATTGATCTGTCTCAACAAAGCCGCTACTAATACATAATGGCTTAAGTTCATTATTTTCTCCAAATAATGTAATACCTATACTTCTTATTTCTTTAAAATGTTTGCGTACATATGTAGGGAGTTGTCTTAAAGCACTCCCAGCAATCCCCTCTTTTCTTTGATCTTTATATACTTCTATTGCGGCGATTTTTAGATGGGTATCTAGATGTTCGAGTGCAATAAATCCAACTTTTTGATCATCTTTTAATAAATCAATAATTTGATACATTGCAATATTTGAATCTTTATTCTCAACTAATTTCAATGACGATACATGTTTAGAATCCAAATCTAAATAGTATAAACGTTCTTTACCGATGGGTCCTTCTTCTTTAGTAGCTGTATGCATGAATCCAGCACGTTCATATACATTCCAGGCCCCTTCATTTTCAGTATCAACAACTAAATATAAATGATTGAAGTCTGGAAACAATGCTTGAACATATTGAGGTAAATACATCATCATAGTTGTACCATAGCCTTGTCCTTGAAACTTTTCATTAATAGACAATGATCGAACATAAACGACATGCTCAGGTGTATCATATCCTTCATGTTGATAATATTGATGAAGTACGAAGAATCCTACTACATCTCCATTTTCATTAATGGCAATATTAGCTACTCGATTTTCATCATTTAAAGCATCTTCTAATACAGATTTAGGTAATGATGAATAAATTTGTTGTCGTTCACTTAATTCAAAATTTAAGACATCATCGCGATATTGTTCTTCAAATTCTTGAATTATAATGTTTTCAAATTGCTTTACTATACTCATAAAATTAGCCCCTATATCACAAAGTTGTTTTAATAATATCATATATAACCTTTAAATCTTATAAAATGATCTATTTACTCTAATATTTACCATTTATTTTATAATATTGTAAAATAATTGCAATTCGTCAAAATTATTATAGTATTAACTTGTCATATATTAATTTTAGAGGTGAAAAAAATGAGAGTAGGTATCGATGCCGGCGGTACATTAATTAAAATAGCAATGGAAGATGATACACACCGTACATTGTCAACTGAATTAACAACAGATATAAATAAAGTCATTCAATGGTTAAACCAAAATGAATTCGAAAAAATCAATTTAACAGGGGGTAACGCAGGCGTTATTGCTGAAAACATCAAACAATCATCCCAAATATTTGTTGAGTTTGATGCTGCTTCAAGGGGATTAGGTATTTTACTTAAGGAGCAAGGCCATCATATTAATCAATACATATTTGCAAATATAGGTACTGGTACATCTTTACATTATTATAACGGTCACCATCAAGAACGTGTAGGTGGAATTGGTACTGGTGGCGGAATGATTCGAGGTTTAGGTTATTTATTGACTGAAATATCTGATTATGAAACACTTACAGATCTCGCTCAATTTGGAAATAGAGATATTATCGATTTAAAAGTTAAACATATATATAAAGATTCTGAACCGCCTATTCCTGGTGAACTCACTGCTGCAAACTTTGGCAATGTACTAAATAATATGAATGAACATGTTACTAACTCAGATAAATTAGCATCTGTAGTAGGTGTCGTTGGAGAAGTGATTACAACGATGGCGATTACAGTAGCTCGTGAATACCAAACAAAAAATATTGTTTATATTGGGTCTTCTTTTAATAATAATCCCTTACTACGAAAAGTTATTGAGGATTATACTGTCTTACGAGGATGCCATCCTTTTTACATTGAAAATGGTGCATTTTCAGGTGCAATCGGTGTCCTTCATTTAAGCTAATTCAAACCAAAAATATTAACATAAAAATCCCAATAGATTTCTTAAAAAAGAAACCTATTGGGATTTGATTTAAAATGATAATTCATTAGATACTTTTTGTGGAGAAACAATGGTACCTACGACTCCAGGTTTTAAGTCTACTGCAACAGCTTGATCATTATCTCTTAATTTATCAAGCCATTCACTAAATACACTACCTTCGATTTCGATTAAATCACATTCTTCAAAATCTTTATCACGAACTTTTCGTGCCCGATTTTTAATACTCCATACAGGCATAATATTAGGTTTTTGATTTTCTTTATCACTAATAAGAATAAATCTTTTTTCCCCTTTACGTGTTAAACCAAAAACATGATTTTCTTTTGAAATATCTTTTGCAAATTCTTTAAGACGAATTTTGTCTAATTCAGACATGAGTTCATCCATCATGTCTACAACTTTGACAATATGTCCCTCTTCTTTAATTGAAGTATTGATTAAAATTTTATCACTTTCATCAAACAATTCATCCATATCATACGTAACGAACGTATCAATATCAATATTTAATAGTCGATCAAATTGAATGTCTGAGTGATTTAAATACTCTTTTGCGATGTCTTCATTCGTCCACATCCCTGTATAATCACCATCTTCATGATGAATACGAATTAATTTTTTATTTTTACTAGCCAAAATAATGACTTCATTAATTAATATCTCTTTGAAATAGTCATTATGCTTATATTCCATTGCAAACCCTCTCTCTTAATATACTAATTAAATGTTAAATTATATTAAAATTAACGTCAAACATCTATATTCTTTTTTATAGTTAATTTAACCTATACTCTAACTTAATTAGTATCATCAAGTTCACTAATAAATGCTTGTTCTAATTGTTCAACTTCTTCTTTAGAATCAGCATTCCATATACATCCAAAGCGAGATTTCACTTCATCTTTACCAAACCAATCACCGTCATAATACGAAAGAGGATAAAGCACGCCTTGTTTAACATATTTTAAAATAACATTGAAAAAACGAGTATTATCTCCTCTTGAAAAATAACTATAAAATTTTTGATAGTTAGGATTTAATTCATCTTGCAATAGTAACATGCTTGTCGAACCATTTTGTCTAAAATTCAAATCTATAGCAAATACATTATCATTTTCATCTAATAATAAATCAAATCCTGCCACACCAATAAAGCCTAAGTTCACTCCATTTTGCATAATTTCACGACCAGCTTGAATCACTTTTTCTGGAACATCATGCACATTTTCATTTCCTGCGTATAGACCATATTTATCGGTAATTTGATGGGCAGTACCTAGATAGGTAATACCTATTTCTTTAGAATATGCAAATTGGACACAATAATTTTTAACTGCTTCTATTTTTTGTTCAATGATTAAATTATCGGTGGCATGGGCCGCTTCAAATATTCGTTTAGTTGCTTTTTCTAAGTCTTCGTCGTTATAGCAAATCATTACGCCATAGCCACCTGCAGTTGGTAATTCATCTCCTGGCTTAATTACAAAAGGATAATCCCAATCTTTGATACGACCTTTGAAGTCTCTAATTGACACAATTTCACGATCCGGTAAATATTTATGATTTGTCCATTCAGGAATACGTGATTTATTATTTAAAGCTACAAAAACGTCTTTATCAATGGCATACGCTTCGTCCTCTACTATGTCATTGTTTTCGATATATTGAAAATATATTTTTTTCCCTTCTTTATTGATAATCTCTTGTAACAAGCGTTCATACGTTTCACGATTTCTAAATGTATAAAGATGCTCCGGTATTTTTTTACCAATAAGATCAAATAGTTGTTGTAACTTATCTGTAATACTCGCTTCGTGTACAACAATCGGCATATCCTTAGCGATAATCATTTCACGACCAGTCAAAAAATTAGACTGATGTTCTTCTGTTGTGAGCCAAGGATTCAATGCATAAGAAGGTCTTGAATTATATACAATATTTTCATCATACAAATCACTTAACGTTAACTTTGGAACACTATATTCATTTTTCATTTATTTACCCCTTTATTTGAGAATGTTGCTCTACAACCTCATCAAATAGTTTTTTATTTTCAATTAATTCTAGTCCCATAAGAGCAATAATTTTTGCGCCTCGAATCAAAGCTTGATCGCCATGAACACTTGCAGCTGCTTCTCTAAAACGGTGTGTATGACCTACTAAATTTCTTGAGCCAATTTTAACATGTGGATGAATCGTAGGAACTATATGACTAACATTTCCTGTATCTGTCGAACCAAAACCAAAATCATCATAACTTACTTCTTCGCCAACTTCTATGGCGTATTTTTCAAATAATTCATCTAGTTTAGGTGTTTTTATAAATTCATTTACACCATTTTGAATAGGACCAAATTCATAGTCACAACCCGTTTGGATGGCTGCACCCCTTGCAATTTGATTAACACGTTCTGTTAAAATATCAAGTTCTTTTCTAGTAGTGGCACGTGTATAAAATCTTGCATGCGTATAATCAGGTATAATATTAGCAGCTTTACCTCCATCTAAAATCACACCGTGTACACGATGACTTTTCTTAATCTGTTGACGTAATTGAGCTACACCATTGAAATAAGAAATCATCGCATCTAATGCATTTAAAGCCTCATCCGCATTTTCTGAAGCGTGGGCGCTTTTACCATAAAATTTAATATCAAGCACATCAACGGCTAATGTATTTATCGTTGGATATGTTTCATTTCCAGGATGAATCATAAGTGCAATGTCAATATCATCAATCACACCGGCTTTTACATATGAAGCTTTCGCACTTCCATTTTCTCCACCTTCTTCGGCAGGACATCCTAATACAACTACTTTTCCACCAATATGGTCGATGACTTGTTTAAGTGCGACTCCTGCTAATACACTTGCTGTCCCAATGATATTGTGACCACACGCGTGACCTAAACCAGGTAAAGCGTCATATTCAGCTAAATATCCTATAGTTGGTCCTTCTTTTTCAGACTGGTAAGTTGCAATAAAACCAGTAGCATGTCCGGCAATATCTGTTTCTATCTCAAACTCATTTGCTCTTAATTGATCAATTAATGTTCTTGAAGCAAATATCTCTTCATTGCCTAACTCAGGACGCTCGTGTATACGATGGCTTATTTCGACATAATCGTACTTTTTATTCTCTATATAGTCTAATATCTCTTGTTTACTACTCATCAATCTATACTCCTTTTATACACGAATATTAATATCTATATTTATTTAGACATCAAGTCAATCAATTTCTTGATGTATCTTTAAATTTAATTATTACTTATTTTATCGGATTTACTATAGATTGTCATTAAATTCGTTTGAATTTACAAAATTTTCTTACAATAAGTATTTAAATCACTTAATTAAGAAAATTGTAAATGATTGGCACTCTTGTTACAATCATATTATTCAAGCAATGTATTTATAGGAGGAAATAAAAATGACTAAAATGAACGTTGAAAGTTTTAATCTTGACCATACAAAAGTAGTTGCTCCATATATTCGCTTAGCAGGCACAATGGAAGGGATTAATGGAGACGTTATCAAAAAATATGATTTACGTTTTAAACAACCAAATAAAGCGCATATGGATATGCCAGCGCTACATTCATTAGAACATTTAATGGCTGAACATGTCAGAAATCATTCTGATAAAGTTGTAGATTTAAGTCCTATGGGTTGTCAAACTGGTTTTTATGTTTCATTTATTGATCACGATGACTACGAAGATGTATTAAATATTGTTGAAAAAACTTTAAATGATGTGTTAGAAGCTACAGAAGTTCCTGCTTGCAATGAAGTTCAATGCGGTTGGGCTGCTAGTCATTCTCTTGAAGGTGCTAAAGCACTCGCAAAAGAATTCTTAGATAAACGTAATCAATGGAACGACGTTTTTGGTGAAGGCAAATAATTAATAATTAAATAAACCATACCCTACCTAAATGCTTTAGGTAGGGTATGGTTTATTTAAATTTTATTATAATTTTTTTACGATAGCTATTAAAATGAATTGAAGTGGTAATCTTAAGTATAATGCCCACTTAGGAACAGATTTATTTCCTAATGGTAATTGCTTTCTTGCCATGTAAATGTTTGCTGGTAAAACTGCAAGTAAAAATGCATTAATACCTTTTTTCAACCAATCAGCAGGTCTTTTGGCTAATAACATAACTCCAAAGAACATTTCAAATACGCCTGTCACTAAAACTGCTGTTTTTCGTAATGGTAAATACTCCGGTACAATCGATCTAAATTGACGTTCATTTGTAAAATGTAGTATTCCTGCTGATCCAAATGCTAAACCTAGTAAATATCTCATTATTTTCATAATTATTCAACTCCCATTTCTTTTAAATAACTTTTTCCGTATTTTGGCAATTCAACATTGAAATTATCTGCTATTGTTGCACCAATAGAACTAAATGTTGTATCTCCTGATAATTCATGGTATGCATCTATTTTAGGGCTAAACATAAGCACTGGAATATATTCTCGCGTATGGTCAGTACCCTCTGCAATTGGATCATTACCATGATCTGCCGTAATAATAACTAAATCATCTTCTTGTAAATGATCAATTAATTCTGGTAAGCGTTCGTCAAAATCTTTAATGGCTTGTGCATAACCGTCTTTGTCTCTGCGGTGACCATATAACGCATCAAAATCCACTAAATTCAAGAAGCTGATACCATTAAAGTCCTTTTTAACGACATTAATGAGCTGATCCATGCCATCCATATTATTTTTAGTTCTTATTGCTTCTGTTACGCCTTCACCGTCATAAATGTCATTAATTTTACCAATTGCAATAACATCATAGTCATGATCTTTTAATGTGTTCATTACTGTTTTACCAAATGGTTTAAGTGCATAATCATGACGATTAGACGTGCGTGTAAAGTTTCCTGGTTCACCTACATATGGGCGTGCAATAACACGGCCAATTAAGTACTTAGGATCTTTAGTTAATTCACGAACCTTTTCGCAAATATCATACAATTCTTCAAGTGGGATAATATCTTCATGTGCAGCAATTTGAAGTACTGGGTCTGCACTAGTATAAACAATTAAATCTCCTGTCTTCATTTGATGTTCGCCTAATTCATCAATAATTGCAGTACCTGAAGCAGGTTTATTTGCTACAACTTTTCGACCTGTCATTTCTTCAATCTCTTGAATTAATTCATCAGGAAATCCATTTGGATAAACTTTAAATGGTTGCATGATATTTAGTCCCATAATTTCCCAATGTCCTGTCATCGTATCTTTTCCAACAGAAGCTTCACTTAATTTAGTAAAAAAAGCACCTGGTTGTTCAACTTTATTGACCACTGGCAAATCTTCAATATTACCTAATCCTAATTTTTCTAAATTAGGTAATGATTGGTTAAAACCTTCTAACGTGTGTTTTAATGTGTGTGAACCTTCATCATTAAAAGCTGCAGCATCAGGTGCTTCACCAATACCTACTGAATCCATGACAATTAAATGCACTCTTTTAAATGGTGTCGTCATATTTAACACTCCTACTCTGTAATTATTTTATGAATTAATGTTGGTGTTTTTGCTTGCGCTTTAATTTCGATACTTTCGTCAAGTTTCTTAATTACATCATCAACATTTTCACGATTACTGTGAATCGTTAATAAAGACTCTCCTACATTGACTTTGTCTCCTACTTTCTTATTCAACACAATGCCAACACTTAAATCTATGTCATCGTCTTTCGTTTGTCTTCCCGCACCTAACATCATTGAAGCAACTCCAATTTCATTAGCAATAAGCTCTGAAACTACACCACTTGATTTTGCTTTATAATCAATTTGATATTCGGCAGTCGGTAATAACTCCGGTAAATTGACAACTGAAGCATCTCCACCTTGATTTTCTAAAAATGTTTTGAATTTATCTAATGCTGAACCATTTTCGATGGCTTCATTGAGCAATTGACGCGCCTCTTCAAGTGTATTTGCTCTTTCAGCAAGTACGACCATTTGTGAACCAAGCGTTAACACTAGTTCAGTTAAATCTTCAGGTCCCTGACCATTTAAGGTATCAATCGCTTCTTTTAATTCTAAAGCATTCCCAATCGCACGACCAAGTGGTTGGCTCATATCTGAAATAATAGCCATTGTATTTCTACCAACATTATTTCCTATGCTAACCATAGCATGTGCTAAAGCCTCGGCGTCTTCTAATGTTTTCATGAATGCACCATTTCCAGTTTTAACATCTAGGACGATTGCATCAGCACCCGCGGCAATTTTCTTACTCATGATAGATGATGCGATTAGAGGAATAGAGTTAACTGTTCCTGTAACATCTCTTAATGCGTATAGTTTCTTATCTGCAGGTGTTAAATTGCCAGTTTGTCCAATCACTGCAACTTGATTTTCATTAACAAGTTTAATGAAGTCCGCTTCAGAGATTTCAACATGGAACCCATCAATAGATTCTAATTTATCAATCGTTCCACCCGTATGTCCTAAACCACGGCCACTCATTTTGGCAACTGGCACTCCCACTGCAGCTACTAATGGTGCCAACACTAATGTCGTCGTATCTCCAACGCCACCAGTTGAGTGTTTATCTACTTTAATACCATTGATTTTTGATAAATCAATAACATCACCTGAATTAACCATTGCCATAGTTAAAGCTGCACGTTCTTCTTCATTCATATCTTGGAAAAAGATTGCCATCGCTAAACTAGAAGCTTGATAATCTGGGGTATCTCCATTGGTATATCCTTCTATGAAAAATTCGATTTCTTCTTTAGTTAATATCTGTCCATCACGCTTTTTTTCAATGATGTCTACCATTCTCATTGTGCTATCCCCTTTCTCGGTTGTTGCATTTCTAAATGATGTTAAAAAACATACTATTAATAATCAGAATTTGATTCTAAACCTTTGATAATTTGAACACCAGCACTTGCTCCAATACGTGTAGCACCTGCATTAAGCATTTTGTGAAAATCTTCAAGATTACGCACGCCACCTGAAGCTTTAACCTCTAATTCGTCTCCCACAGTGTCTTTCATTAATTTCACATCTTCTGGTGTAGCGCCTCCCCCAGCAAAGCCAGTTGATGTTTTAACGAAATCTGCACCAGCAGCTTTTGCTAGTTCACTTGCTTTCACTTTTTCATCGTCTGTTAAAAGAATAGTTTCAATAATAACTTTCACTATTTTTCCGTTAGCTGCGCCAACTACGCCTTCAATATCTTTTTGAACATCTTCATATCTTCCATCTTTAAGTGCGCCTATATTGATAACCATATCAATTTCAGACGCGCCATTTTTAATCGCATCTTCTGTTTCAAAAATCTTTGTAGCGGTTGTTGTAGCTCCAAGTGGGAACCCAATCACTGTACATACGAGTACATCAGAATTCACAAGTTGTTCAGAAGCATACTTAACGTGGGTCGGATTGACGCAAATCGATTTAAAATGATACGCCTTAGCTTCAGAAATAATTTTATCAATCTGTTGACGTGTTGATTCTGGTTTTAAAAGTGTATGATCAATATATTTTGAATATTCCATAAAAATTTCCTCCAATGTATTGCTCGAAAGCCAACTTATATTAACATAATTTATATGTTTCTCTCATTTATATAGTACAAAAATTCGCAAAAATTTTAAACAAATGTTATCTTTATTTTGAATAAAATGTTAAGGAGAAGATATTCATGACAAACGGTACACCTCATATTCAACCTAATGGAGCTAAAATTGCTAAAACAGTATTAATGCCTGGAGATCCATTACGTGCAAAATATATTGCTGATAACTTTTTAGAAAATGTTGAACAATTTAATGAAGTACGTAATATGTTTGGATACACTGGCACTTATAAAGGTAAAGAGATCTCAGTAATGGGTTCAGGTATGGGTATTCCAAGTATTGGAATTTATTCGTATGAGCTTTATAATTTCTTTGATGTTGATACAATTATTCGAATAGGTTCATGTGGTGCATTACAAGAGAATGTGAATTTATATGATGTCATTATTGCTCAAGCTGCTTCAACTAATTCAAATTATGTAGATCAATTTAATATTCCTGGTCACTTTGCTCCAATTGCAGATTTTGAGTTAATTACTAAAGCTAAACAAGTTGCTGATGATATCGGGGCAGTTACACATGTTGGAAATATTTTATCATCAGATACGTTTTATAATGCCGATAAACATTTCAATGATAGTTGGAAGAACATGGGTATCTTAGGTATTGAAATGGAATCAGCTGGCTTATATTTAAATGCGATTCATGCTGGTAAAAAAGCTTTAGGTATTTTTACTGTAAGTGATCATATCTTAAGAGATGAAGCTACATCAGCTGAAGAACGTCAAACATCATTTACTCAAATGATGGAAATTGCTTTAGAAATCGCTGAATAATCACTTATCAATGTTAATATTAAAAGTTAAAAGAGCCATTGTAGACGTTTTATCGTCCACAATGGCTCTTTTTAAAATAGAATACTTAAACTAAATAAGATTTAAACATCCAATTATGTTTATCTACTGATGTTTGCATACCAATAAACATATCTTCTGAAACGTCGTCTCCTGCTTCACCTGCAACTTCAATTGCTTTTCCAAGTTGTTTAGAAATTTGAGTTAAATCTTTAGAGAAAGCTTTAACCATTTCTTCAGCAGTGTAATGTGTATCTGCTTCTTTTACAATTGAAAGTTCTAAACTTTCTTTTAATGTTGCTACTGGATTACCTCCAATTGCTAGAATACGTTCTGCTAAATCGTCTACATATTGACTAGCTTCATTGTATAATTCTTCAAATTTTTCATGTAATGAGAAGAAATTAGGACCTTTAACATACCAATGGAAGTTGTGTAATTTTGTATATGCTACTGTCCAGTTTGCCACTTGTTGATTTAATTCTTTTACTACATCTTGTTGCGTCATCGAATCTCTCCTTTTTTATACAATCATGTCTCTCTTTTACAATCATAATTATATTATAATAATTATAATCTGTAAAGTTATTTTACACACGTAATTTGAAAACACTAATACTCATGAATAAATATATAGAATCATTATCAAAAGCTTTATAATATATAATTAAAACTTATATATATTATCAATTAAAAAATAGTTTTCTCATTTATTGTCTATCATCATCAATAAAGAATGATTTTTCATATGCGTTGGGTTTATGCCAATGTGTTTTCCACATTTTATCTCTATTATTAGCAAATAGTCGATAACCTAAGTTTCTTATTGGTAATGGCGTTACTCTAAGTAGTATACCTAACCATTTTTCACTACTTAATGTTGTGATTAATTTTGCTACTGCAGTAGTCTCGTAATATAAATGATCTCCTTCTTGTAGTATCACACTATTTTTATTTTTAGCTTCAGGATGTTGTTCAAATAAATGTTGTCCCGCTTTTCCTTTTAAAGTCGCAAACTCATAGTTTTTAGGTAAACCATGTTGTATTAGCCAAATACAATAATTATAGCAATACACACAGTTTCCATCGTAATAAACGATTGGCATGTTCCGTCACCTTCCTTTTTAACTTATTTAATTTATTCCTTTTACAAGGACTCATTAAACATAAAAAAGTGGATATAGAATTTATTTCAAATTCTATATCCACTTTAGCTCATTATACGTTATGATGTTTTTTATCTAACTTGTCTGCTATTATGCATCATGGTTCACTTTTACAATACGTGTATATTTTAAAAATTGTTGTGAATATTTATTTTTTATATCTTCTAACTTTTCGTATGTTACCCCAATAATATGCCAATTAGGATTAAAATGATAAAAAGAATCTTTTTCACGAGACCAAGTAATCATGTTACCGTCTTTATTATATCTAGGTAATGTAACTTCGTACCCTTCTAAAACATTAATATAAGTTTGAAATATATCTGGATCAAGTCTATTAAAGTTATCAATTACTAAGTAACTTTTGTCATTTTTAGGCATAAGTTGTGTAATAAAACCTTCTCTATAATATAAGGCACCTGTCTCATTAGGTAGATATCTGCCATATAACATATCTTCACTAAAGTCAGGGTGACCACTAGTAATAACTGGATTAGCATTCGTTTTTTGTAAAAGATTATTGGCTGCTTTCAAACCTTCTTCACGTTTATCTACAACAAGTAAAATAAAAGGTTTAATTGTCTCATCATGATCTGTATTGAATCCTGGTTTTTTAATAGTCTCAAATGGTGTTCTAATCCCATCATTTTCACTCATTTCTATAATAGCATCGTATTGTGCTTGACTCATACTTGCTATTGCTTGCTTAGCATTTTCTTGTAAAAAGTATAAGTTTTTTAATTTAGGATGTTTATTTAGTGCGCCTAATGTAACAGGAGTGATATTCTTTTCATAATAAATCTCTATTGCAGTACTATTAGTACGACCAGGAATTGGAGGTTTTTCATGAATATGACGAGATACTTCACCAATTCCTACGACCGATTGATTACTATTCTTATCATAAAATATTAAATTATCCCCTACTTCTAATTGGTTATAAAAATGATAACCATTCCGTTTAATTCCATTATAAGTATGTGTAAAAATCGTATAATGTGTATCAGGTTCAAATTTTTCAGTTTCAGATAAGAAGAAATATCGAGGTAATTGAATGTTACCTTTTCCTAACTCAACGATTAATTGAAACTCTTCTTTTGTGAGCTGATTTATTAACGTTTCTCGCATATTATTCATTCGATAATCTAGCACTTCACTACGTTTTAAATAGTCAGTAGTTAAAGGCTTTAATTCTTCATTAAATTTAAATTCAACTCTAATTTTATTTTGTGCTCCTGTTTGAACACTAATAATTTCCCCAATTCCTAATAATCCAGTATCTGTTTGTACTTGATAAAAAATCACTTGATCGCCAATTTTAGCTTTTTTGAACGCTCGAAAACCCTGAGTAGGATTGAACTGTGCTCCAGACTCAAATAAAGTTATTTGTCCAACTAATGGTTCATTATGGTTCCATCTTGTATATCCACAATTTAACCAAAAGTAATTTACTTCTTCTGCCATCTAGAATCTCCTTCTTACTTATTTTAAATTTAGCATCTTTATTCATGTATATATTAATATTAATTTTAGCACCTATTAGTCATTTTTAGATAGCTTAACTTAAATATATGAATAGTCTATAAGATTTCGTTTTTTTTATTTTATCATATTTTTTTAATAGAGTTGACGTATTATGAAATCACTTTTTAAATTCAAAAAAGTGAAATAGAATCATATGAATCATCACAAAATTCCATTTCACTATTAAAATATACTACCTCATTATTTAAACCTTATTAGATTTCCGATTAACAAAAAAAGGAAAATAAAAAACTTCTAGATTCAGCTATCACACTAGAAAATCATGCTAGATATAGAAATTATTCCAACATTTCTGCTTATAAATTAAATTGATTAACTAAATATAACTTATAATTAGAGTGAACTCGCCTTCAAATACGCTATCTAAATCTTCAGAAGTTAAAATAAAATTAGACCCCTTTTCTAGCTTAAAGATTTCTCCATCTGTAATCACTTGTCCATGACCTTCTAATACAGAAATAAGACAAAATTCACGAGGCTTCATATAATTAAGCGTTCCACTTATTTCCCATTTAACCATTGTAAAAAAGTCATTAGATACAATTTGGCTACGTTTATGATTTTCTACAATTGTAGTTTCAGGTACTATAGCAGGTGCATTTGCAGTAAATTGAATCACGTCTAATGCTTTTTTAACTTCTAATGATGATCCATCAGTTCGATTACGTTCATAATCATATACTCTATATGAAATATCAGATGATTGCATTGTTTCATATACTAAAACACCAGAACCTATAGAATGAAGCATTCCAGCTGGTATAAAATAAAACTCACCTGGTTTAACTTTGAGTCTTTCTACTACATCCAACACCGCCTCTTCTTTTATCTTATTCTCAAATGTTTCTTTTGAATCAGCAGAGGTACCGAGTATAATTTCAGCATCTTCTTCTGCATCAATAATATACCAACACTCTGACTTACCATATTGACCGTTTTCAAATTCATATGCATACGAGTCGTCAGGATGAACGTGAATAGATAGAGGGTGTCTTGCATCCACTATTTTACATAATAAAGGAAAATCTTTACTTGGAAAGTCTCCAAATAATTCTCTATGCTCATTCCATACTTGATCTAATGTTTGACCAGCATACTGACCATTTTCAATCATATTTTTTCCATTCGGATGTGCAGAAATACCCCAGCATTCTCCAGTTTGTTCACTTGGTATGTCGTAATTAAATTGATTTAACTTATTACCGCCCCATATTTTTTCAAAGAAAATAGGCTTTAAAAATAATGGCATGATTGCACCTCCTAAAACACGGTTATTGCTTCTCTCTTTATTTTAAAGTGAAATATCGTATTTAAATGATTATGTATAATTAGAACAATTGATGACCCATTTTATCTTTAAATTACTATCTATTTAAGCTTTTAATATATCAGATAACTAATTCTATATAAATGCTATTTCGCTTCTATAGTTAAATAAAAATTTTCACTCATATGTTTATTATATCAATTTCATTATTAATTTAATAGAAATTATATATATTAATAAAAAAGAATAGAACAGCAAGTTTTAAAACTCACTGTCCTACTCTAACACAGAACTTTTCATTTGTAATTAATTATCTAACTTAACTACTCAAAACGAGATAATGCTTCTTGAATAGATTGATGCCCTGAAAGAATTTGAAATTCTTTATTTTCAAATTTATTTTCAGAAGTCGCTACGTGTTTTAATACAGAAGCCACATCTTCGCGTGGAATTGTACTTCCTTCATCAAAATACAAGTCAGCTTTAATTTCACCAGTACCTGATTTATCTTCTAAACCACCTGGATGAACGATTGTATAAGTTAGTCCAGAATTTCTTAAATGATTATCTGCATAGTGTTTTGCAATTGTATAAGGTTTTAAATCTCCACTTGCATCAAATGCTTCACGACGTGAATCGTAAGTAGAAACCATTACATAATGTTTAACATTTGCTTTTTTACTTGCTTCAATCGTTTTCACTGCACCATCTAAATCAACAATGATTGTTTTATCAGCACCTGTGCTACCACCTGAACCAACTGAGAAAATAACTTTATCAAAGCCTTTGAATTTCTCAGTTAAATCATCAATACTATCTTTTTCTACATCTATTAAAATGGCATTAACACCTTGATCTTTTAACGCACTTTCTTGTTCTTCTTTACGAACACCGGCTGTAAAATCAACTTGATCTTCTTTTAATTGGTTAACCAATTTAGAACCTACGCCACCATTAGCACCAATAACTAATATACTCATAAACTTATTTCCTCCTTCAATTCATTTCATAGTTTATTAATACCACTTAGTATCATTTTTAAACTTATTTACTATATATCATTGACACTTAGACAAGGACACTATATATTAATATATGAATATATATTCATATATTAAAGAGGAGGTCTCATGTGATGTCCAATACAAATAAAGATAGAGATATATTTATAGATGAATACATGCTTAACCGTTTAACTGAGACATTTAAAGCGTTAAGCGATTATAACCGTTTACGTATTTTAGAATTGTTATATAAAGGTGAAGCTAGTGTTGGGCATATTACGCATACATTAAAATTAACTCAATCAAATGTGTCGCATCAATTAAAGAGTTTAAAACAAGCAGGCCTCGTTAAATCGTCACGTCATGGACAATCCATGATTTATTCTATAGACGATCAACATGTTTCTACTTTATTAAAACAAGCCATTCAACATGCTCATCATCAAAGAGGTGAATAATAAATGTCTAATCACACACACCATCATAACCATACTCATAATCATGTCCATACCAATAACAAAAAGGTATTAACAATTTCTTTTATTATTATAGGCTTATTTATGATTGTTGAAATTTTAGGAGGATTTATCGCTAATAGTCTTGCGCTATTATCAGATGGACTTCATATGTTTAGCGATACTGTTTCACTAGGAGTTGCTTTAATCGCATTTATTTATGCAGAGAAAAATGCTACTTCAACTAAAACATTCGGTTACAAGCGTTTTGAAGTCTTAGCTGCTTTATTTAATGGTATAACTTTATTAATTATTAGTGGCGTCATTATCATCGAAGCGATTAGAAGATTTTTCAATCCTATTAAAGTGCAATCCACTGAAATGTTTATTATTAGTGTGATTGGACTTATAGTGAATATTATCGTTGCAATAATCATGTTTAAAAGCGGTGATACGTCACATAACTTAAATATGCGCGGTGCTTTTATTCACGTTTTAGGAGACTTACTTGGTTCATTAGGTGCCATTATAGCATCTATTCTTATATACGTATTTAACTTTACAATTGCTGATCCTATCGCAAGCATTCTAGTTTCCATTATTATATTGAAAAGTGCAATCGGTATTTCACGTTCATCACTTAATATTTTAATGGAAGGTACACCAAGTGACGTCAATTTAGATAAAATCATTAGTACAATTATAAATCATAATGAAATTTATAATGTCCATGATTATCACGTTTGGACTATTTCAAATGATATGAATGCGTTAAGTTGTCATGCAGTCGTCTCTGAAACTATGTCTGTTCAGGACTGTGAAGGACTTCTTAAAAAAATAGAACATGAATTACTTCACTTAAATATACAACATATGACAATTCAATTAGAAACAGCACAACATGATCACGATACTTCAGTACTATGCTCTGGATTACATAAAGAGCACGCTCATCATTAAGACTACACAAACAATGTCCGCAGTTTACAATATAAGTAAAAAGTCGAACAGAATTCATATTAGTTTCTGCTCGACTTTTTTTACTTATATAAAATAATCGAAAATAAATTGTTTGCCTGGTACATGTTTTTCATCAAATCCTTGAAGAAATTCTTCATTATCATACGGTAATTTTACTCTTTCAACACTAAACTCATTTTCGTTAATTGTGACGATTCCATATACGGCATATTTACCATTATTAAGTCCTACTGAACCAGGATTGAAATAGGTTTTGTTATTATCATCATACAAGTGTAATTGATGATTATGTCCAAAAGCTATAAAATCCGCATCCTTATCTTCAAATAATTTAACTATCTCTTCTTTTTGATTATCTACAATAGGTTCAAATGGTTGTTTATCAATCCCCTCTTCTAATCTTTGATTTTCAATTTCATAATGTATAAATAAACATTTTTTCCCACAAATTGTTTTTTCTAAATATCTTGGTAGTGTATTTAATACATCATAGTAATCTTCATCCATTCGACTTTCAATCCATTGATGGTGTTCATAAAATTTATTTTTTAAATCTTCTGGATACGGTGTACCATTAACAATTGACATAATTGCTTCATCGTGATTACCAGCAATAATTTCCATATCATCTCGATCGAAAATCATATCTAATACTTTATTGGTTTCATGGCCAATTCCAATATTATCACCTAAGTTAAAGATTTGATCGATATCTTCTCTATTATCAATATCATCTAAAACAGTTTGTAAGGCATCAAAATTACCATGAACGTCGGTTAAAATTGCAAATTTCACCATAAAGTCTCCTTTCATTATTAAATCATTAGCATATTTTAACACTTAAAACATAATATTGTTAGATATTAATTTAAAAAAAGCACAAATTCTGATATTGTGTATTATATTAACGTAAAGGAGTGCTTATTTTGTTTAAATTTCATAGTTTAGCATTTAAAAATGCTAAGTCACAACTCATAAAAACAATACTATTTAGTTTAGTAAGTTTTATTATTGTATTTGTGGCATTTGTGATTGCTAGAACTTTCTTCATTCAAAACTTTATGCAGATGCAACTAGCAGCACAATTTCAACAGTCATCAGGCGCGTCATTAGTTATGATAATACTCGTCTTGGTCTTAGGATTATTATTTTTTATACTTGCAGGTTATCAATTACTTGCAGGGGCTTTTAATATTATGGCTAAAGCTATTGAAAAAGAAGCTGTTCAATTTTCTGATTTGTTTTTTGCTTTTAAAAAAGGAAAATATGTTAAAAGTCTTCTTTTAGCTTTAATTACTATTATTCTTTATGCTGTATTATATTTAATCACATTAGGATTAAACTTTTTATTTAATAAAGCTTTAACACCATTATTCACATCTATTCAACAGTCAGTAAGTACATCCGATCACGCTATTGGTATTTTACTTACTGTACAAATTATCTTAATTATCATTATGGGATTCATTCTTTCAATCGTATATTGGTTCTTCTTTATATTAATGATTAATTATACTGTGTCATTTGCACGTAAAAATGACTTAAGTGCTATAGGTCATTTTAAAGATGGCTTTAAAGGAATTAAAAATGGACGTAAAACTTGGTTCAAGTTCTTTTTAGCTATCTTATTAATTAACCTACTCATTATTATCATTACACAACCACTTGGTACAGTATTAACTGTATTAACCGGAAATATGTCCCAAAATGTAGCACAAGTGATTTTAATTATTGCTCAAACGCTTATTATTATTGTACGTTTAATTCTATATTTTGTAATTATAATGGGTATTGTTCAATATTTCTTACGTCGCGGTGAGAATGTGAAAAGACCTGTAAAAGAAAAGAAAAAAAGTAAACGAAAAGAAAAAAAAGAAATAAATCATGAAAAAGAAGCGTTAAAAAACGATCCTTCATCTTTTAATGATACAAAAAATCATGTTAAAGAAGACTTAGGTCATCAAAAAAATTTAAATAACGATAAATAAATCACTATTCAACACAAAAGGTAAGAAAGCAGGTTTCTTCTACTTTCTTACCTTATTTTAATTTAAAAGATGGTGTTCTAAATATAAAGCCGCGCCATCTTCTTCATTTGTATATTGTGTAGTATCATCAGTAATAGACTGAATTTCTGGACGTGCATTTTTCATTGAAACAGTGTATCCTCCAAATTCAAACATTGCTCTGTCATTATCGCTATCACCAATAACAAGTGTTTCTTCTTGTTTAATATCGAAATGATCTATCATTTCTTTAATTCCAGTGCCTTTATCCACTTGATAAGCCATCGTCTCAGCATTAAACCTTGAAGAATTAGATACGCTAATATTTAATAACACTTTATTTTGTATTAATTCATCTCTAAACGTTTTAATTTTATTTAACTTTTTATTGAAAAGATAAATTTTAGAATAGGCGTCATTTGGAATATCTTTTCTCCAATTAATTTTACCATTCATGGCATCTCGACGTGATTTCCATTCACTTTCACTCACTTCATTTTGTGGATGTTCACTATCAATCATATCTTCCATCCATGATTGATCTTCAATTAGTGAAATTCTATCTCCTTCAAAAGGAAAAACTTCATAATAAATATGTTGTTGTTGAGCCAGTTGCACGATTTTTTTTACACTATCTATTGTCAAACTATGTTTAAATAAAAGTTTATCTTCAATATCACCTCTTGTTCCATTAGAACTAATAACACCATCTACTTTAAAACCTTTTGGTACTAAATTATGAATTTCAGAATAAGAACGTCCTGTTGCTAGAAATACCTTATAATTTTTTTCTCTTAATTGATCAATTACTTCTTTTGTTTTTACAGTCGCTTTATTATCTTCATGCAATAGTGTTCCATCCATATCTAAGAATATTGCTTTAATATTTTCAAATATCATCGTGATACCCTCCATCTAATTCTTTCCTAAAAATTGTGACATTTATTTAACCAAAGTGCAAACTCAATTATATTTTATATAAAGATGATATCGATTTCTATATTGAATGACTTCAATTTGATTATTAAAAAATTTAGACATAATCGAATCAGTTAAAATATCTTTTGTTATTCCTTTATCAAAACAACTCCCCTCTTTTAATAAAAATATCTTACTAAATAAAGGAATAATTTCCTCTATGACATGAGTCACGTAAATCATCGTCAAATGAGCGTATGTCTTATTTAAATTTTCTAATAAATATAATAACTGCTCTCTAGCCAAAAAGTCTAATCCTGATGCTGGTTCATCAAGAATAAGCACATCAGGTTGATGTATAAGCGCGCGAGCAATCATTACTTTTTGTTTTTGTCCTGTTGAGAGATATCCTAAATATTGATCTTTATATGATAACATTCCTACTAAATTTAATAATTTTTCTGCTTCTTTAATATGTTCATCAGAATACTCTTTATATAGACCAATAGATTTAAATATGCCGCTTAATACGACATCAATCACTTTCTCACCGTCTTGAAATTTTTCTAATAAACTATGCGAAACAAATCCAATATGTTGACGAACGTTTTCTGCAGAATATCCTTTTTTACCTGGTACCATTTCAAACATTTCTATTTCAACCTGAGATACACTTTCATAAGCATTCATGATATTTAATAGTGTTGTTTTTCCTGCACCATTCACCCCATAAAGAATCCAATTATCTCCCGTTTCAATATGCCAATTTAAATCATTAAGGATTGTTTTTCCGTGTTTCTGTTTATAGATATGCTTTAAATTTATCAAATGATCACCTCTACTTAAAATAAGTGTATGATGATTCTGATTATTTAACAAATTAAATAAAAAACTGAGACATGTCATTCATGTCCCAGCTTTTTGAATTATTCAACTGTAACTGATTTGGCTAAGTTACGAGGTTTATCAACATCTAATCCTCTGTGTAACGCTGCATAATATGCGATTAATTGTAGCGCTACTACTGATACTAAAGGTGTTAATAATTCGTGTACATGAGGAATCACATATGTGTCTCCATCTTTTTCTAAACCTTCCATTGAAATAATACAAGGTTTAGCGCCACGAGCTACTACTTCTTTAACATTACCACGAATTGATAAATTCACATTTTCTTGAGTAGCTAAAGCAATGACTGGCGTATCATCTTCGATTAAAGCAATAGTACCGTGTTTTAACTCTCCACCAGCAAATCCTTCAGCTTGAATATATGAAATTTCTTTAAGTTTTAATGCTCCTTCTAAACTTACATTGTAATCCATCGCACGACCAATAAAGAAAGCATTTCTAGTCGTTTCTAAGAATTCTTTAGTAATTTTTTCCATTACTGGTGCGTCATCTACAATCGTTTCAATTGCAGTTGTTACTTTTGCTAATTCTCTTAATAAGTCAATACCGTTATCGCGTCCATGCGCTTTAGCTACAACTTGAGAAAGAATTGATAATACAGCAATTTGAGCTGTATAAGCTTTAGTTGATGCAACAGCAATTTCAGGTCCTGCGTGTAATAACAACGTATGATCAGCTTCACGAGATAACGTTGAACCTGCTACATTTGTAATTGTTAAAGACTTATGGCCTAATTTATTTGTTTCAACCAATACTGCACGGCTATCAGCTGTTTCTCCTGATTGAGAGATATAAATAAATAAAGGTTTTTCAGATAATAATGGCATGTTATAAACAAATTCTGATGCCACATGAACTTCAGTTGGCACTCCAGATAGTTTTTCAAGATATTCTTTACCAACTAAACCAGCATGATAACTTGTCCCTGCAGCAATGATATAAATACGATCTGCATTCGACACATCTTTAATAATCTCAGAATCAATATTTAAATCTCCATTTTCATCTTCGTATTCTTGAATAATACGACGCATTACTGCTGGTTGTTCATTAATTTCTTTTAACATATAGTGATCATAAATACCTTTTTCAGCATCTGATGCATCTATTTGAGCAGTATACGTTGGACGATGTTGAATATTTCCATCTTTATCTTTAATTGTTACACTTTCTTTTTTAACAATAACAATTTCATGATCATGAATTTCTTTATATTGATTTGTAACTTTAATCATTGCTAATGCATCTGAAGCAATAACATTAAAGTCGTCACCAATACCAACAAGTAAAGGTGATTTATTTTTAGCTACATAAATAGTGTCTTCATCCTCAGAATCTAACATGCCTAAAGCATATGATCCATCTAATAAAGATACTGCTTTAGTGAATGCATCTTCAGTTTCTAACCCTTTATTTGAAAAATATTCTACTAATTGAACGATAACTTCTGTATCAGTTTCTGATTTAAACGTTACATCTGATAAGTATTCGCTTTTTAGCTCTTCATAATTTTCAATGACACCATTATGTACTAAAGTAAAACGTCCATTATTTGATTGATGAGGATGTGAATTAACAGTACTAGGTACCCCATGAGTAGCCCAACGAGTATGACCAATACCAATGTGACCATCAATGTCATTGCTATCTGCTACTTTTCTTAATTCTGCAATACGTCCTTTTTCCTTAAATACAGTAGTACCCTCATCATTGACAACAGCAATTCCTGCTGAATCATATCCTCTATATTCTAATTTTTCTAAACCAGATAATAATAATTCTTTGGCATTATCAAAGCCAATATATCCAACAATTCCGCACATATTTCTTTTTCCTCCATTACATAGTCATATGATAATTTTATCTGTTATATAAAATTTTTTAATTAGACATTGTTCGTTTTATTGTATTGGATTCTAAACATCATATTTCTATGTTTTCTATTTGGCGTTCTTATTATATTTGTACATCTAGTCACCTATATGTTTTAAATAATAAGCTAACGAATGTGCCACATCCGGAATAGCATCCGCCGATTATATCGATAACTATTCTCCTCGTCTACAATATAATTAGTATGTCTATGAGTATTCTCCTAATTAATACTAAATGATTAACATTCTAATTACTTGTCCAGGCGCTTTGTTTTATTTTTATTACATCTATCCTCCTTTCTTCCAATACTATTTATTTTACCTTTTTTTATTAATCATTTGCAAATATTATTATATTTAATTCATAAACTTATAGTCATAATTTGATATTTAATTTATATTTTTTGATAAAAAATACTCTCTTTAAAGTTTTCAGTTCTACAACTTTAACTTTAAAGAGAGTGTATTCTTGTTTTTTAATGGTACTATTAATTTAATCCCATTTTTTCTTTTACTTTATTAGCAATTGTTTGAGCGTAACGTTCAGCATCTTCATTTGTAGCTGCCTCAACCATTACTCTTACTAATGGTTCAGTTCCTGAAGGTCTAACTAATATTCTTCCTTCACCGTTCATTTCATTCTCAACTTCATCCATAACAGCTTTAACGTCTTCATTTTCAGACACATGATGTTTATCTGTTACTTTTACATTGATTAATGATTGTGGATACTTTTTCATTTGGGCTGCTAACTCACTTAAAGTTTTACCACTTGATTTAATAATAGCTGCAAGTTGTACGCCAGTTAGTAGTCCATCACCAGTCGTGTTATAGTCCATCATTACTATATGTCCAGATTGTTCTCCGCCTAAATTATAATGGCCTCGTCTCATTTCTTCAACGACATATCTATCTCCAACTTTTGTTTTATTTGATTGAATGCCTTCTGTTTCAAGAGCTTTATAAAATCCTAAATTACTCATTACAGTAGATACAATCATATTATTATTTAATTCATGATTTTTATGCATGTCTTGACCAATAATAAACATAATTTGGTCACCATCAATGATGTTACCCTTTTCATCAACAGCAATTAAACGATCTCCATCTCCATCAAAAGCTAAACCAAAATCACTTTCAGTTTCTACAACTTTTTCAGCTAAATGTTCAGGATGAGTAGACCCACATTCATCATTAATATTGTATCCATCTGGATTACAACCAATTGTAACTGTTGTTGCCTCTAAATCACCAAATAAGAAAGGCGCAAGTGAAGAAGTTGATCCATTCGCCCCATCTAATGTAATTTTAAGTCCATCTAAATTTATATCAATAGTAGATTTAAGATAACTTAAGTATTTTTGTGCACCTTCATAATAATCTGAAAAATGCAGAATGTCTTTACCTGCAGGACGTGGTAAGTCAGGTTGTTCTTGGTCTAATAATTGTTCAATTTCTTCTTCTTGCTTATCTGAAAGTTTAAAACCATCAGCACCAAAGAACTTAATACCATTGTCAGCCACGGGATTATGAGAGGCAGAAATCATTATCCCTAATTGTGCTCCCATTTCACGTGTTAAATATGCAACACCTGGAGTAGAAATAACTCCTAATCTCATTACTTCTGCACCTATTGATGCTAATCCAGCAATTAAAGCAGATTCTAACATTTCACCCGACACACGAGTATCTCTACCAACTAAAACTCTAGGATGTTTCTCTCCTTCATTATGTGCTAATACATAACCACCATAGCGACCTAGCTTAAACGCTAATTCAGGTGTTAATTCTTTATTAGCTACTCCCCTTACACCATCAGTTCCAAAATATTTTCCCATTTTAATTACTCCTTTATTATCTAGTTTACTATTTTAAATTGACATGTGCTGTGACTTCATTGAATTCAGATTTCTTAACCTGTTTAGGTATTTTGAGTTCAAGAGTTTTATTAGTTGACTCAGTGATATCATCTAAATTTACATCAGCTTCTATGTCATTAATATCCTTCAAATCATCTTTATTACCATAAATTTCTACTTCATTCTCATTTAGTTTAATGTTATCTAAACTTTCATCGTCAGGTAACGAACCCTTTTTAACAGTTTTAATTTTTACTTTTTTACTGTAAGGTTCAAGTTTCACTGACATTTTAACATTATTAGGCTTGATCTGAACGTTTAATTTATTCAATTGCTTGTCAAATGCAGTAATTTCAGCTACATCAGTAGTATCCTCACTGATATTAGTCGCATTTTTAAATGTCGCTTTTAAATATGCAATTTTATCTAATTGCTTTTTACCGCCCGTAACTTGAACAGTATTTTTATTTAAAAAAGCTTCACTTACTTTATAATTTGAATTTATATTGTTTTGTGCAATATCAGGCTGAACATGCATAGTTTTAGTGTCTTTATCTTCCAAAGTGATATACGCATGTTTAGGTTTAACATTATAACTAATATCGTTACTTAATCCCTTAACAATATAATCTTCTTTATAATTTCCAGATTTAGCATTAGATAAATTAACTGTAACCTTGATATCGTCTGAACTTTCTATTTTCAATAACTTTGATTGTGGTCCTGAAATAGTAACATCAACAGTATCTGGTGATTTAGTAACATGTAAATTTTTGGTATTATAAAGAATTTCTACAGGTACATCTTCTATTGTTTTAGAAGAATTCTGAGATAGATTATCATTGTTAAAAATATTGCCAAACACATTATTAACAGAAAGATAAAAAAAGATCGCTAATATTAAGGCAAAAAATCTTAATCCCCATTTACTTTCTAACATGCTATTTCACACCCTTCTTTTGAGCGCGAGCTCCAAACCAATGTTCAGCTAATAACTCTTCGAATACTTCATCAGAAACATCACGTCTTAATTTACCATCGAAAGTAACTGATATTGAACCGGTTTCTTCAGATACTACCACAGTAAATGAGTCCGAAACTTCAGAAATTCCTACGGCTGCCCTATGTCTTGTACCTAAACTTTTAGAAATTTTATTACTATCTGAAAGTGGTAAATAACATGCAGCACTAGCAATTTTAGTATTTTGAATAATCATAGCCCCATCATGTAATGGTGTATTAGGTATAAAAACATTTATCAATAATTCTTGAGATATTGCAGAATTCATTGATATACCAGTTTCAATATAGTCTTGTAATCCAGTTTCCTTTTCAAAAACAATTAATGCTCCAATTCGTCTTTTAGCCATATACTGAACAGCCTTTGATACAGATTGGATTAATTTTTCTTCATCATGACTGTAAGTATTGGTATAGCGTTTAAATAGGCTTCCTCGCCCTAATTGCTCAAGTGCTCGTCTTATTTCTGGTTGGAATATCACAATTAAAGCTAAAACGCCCCATTGAATCACAATATCAAATAACTTTGAGGTAGCAGTTAAATTAAGAAGTTTACTTACTTGTTGTCCAATAACTATAAATAATATACCTTTAAGCAATTGAATTGCTTTAGTTCCTTTAAATACAGTAATGAGAAGATAAAGGACATACCAGACAATAAGTATATCTAATATACTTGTAATAATCTTCAAAGTACTAAGATTATTAAAAAAGTTGGAAAAATCCATAATCTCTCCTCCGTCTATAACTTTCATACTCATAATTATACCAATGAAAGGTGTAACTGTCATACTATGAAAGTCATACTTATAAATTTTTTCATAAACATCACTACTAAAAATGGGTAATAAAAAAGCACCCCATTAAGGAGTGCTTAAAGTGAGCCATAGAGGATTCGAACCTCTGACCCTCTGATTAAAAGTCAGATGCTCTACCAACTGAGCTAATGGCTCTTATGGCTGGGCTAGCTGGATTCGAACCAGCGCGTGACGGAGTCAAAGTCCGTTGCCTTACCGCTTGGCTATAGCCCAATAAGATGGTGGAGGGGGGCAGATTCGAACTGCCGAACCCGAAGGAGCGGATTTACAGTCCGCCGCGTTTAGCCACTTCGCTACCCCTCCGATATT
>NZ_PPQE01000029.1:0-269 GCF_002901845.1 Staphylococcus hominis subsp. hominis | reverse complement strand
CGCCGACCCTCTGCTTGTAAGGCAGATGCTCTCCCAGCTGAGCTAATTCTCCAAATAAATGACTCCTACGGGACTCGAACCCGTGTTACCGCCGTGAAAGGGCGGTGTCTTAACCGCTTGACCAAGGAGCCATGGCTCCGCAGGTAGGATTCGAACCTACGACCGATCGGTTAACAGCCGATAGCTCTACCACTGAGCTACTGCGGAATAATATTTATGCCTGGCAACGTCCTACTCTAGCGGAACGTCAGTCCAACTACCATCGGCGC
>NZ_PPQE01000005.1:87549-104181 GCF_002901845.1 Staphylococcus hominis subsp. hominis | reverse complement strand
ACTTTATTGGAATTAACGTTGACATATTGTCATTCAGTTTTCAATGTTCATTTTAACAATTACATTTATTTATTATATCAAATACTAATTATTCTTGTCAAGAACTTTTTTATTTTTCTTTTCTTGAAGTTAATTAATATTTCAACAAATAATATCTTATAATAAATTGTTTTTATAATCAATGGTCAAAATTACACTTTTTTAACATTGTTTTAAACTAATTTACTTTGCGTTTTCAAACAATATCTTTTGTTTTTGACGACTTTTATATAATAGCAAGATTATTATTGAACGTCAATGGATTTTATAATATAAAATCGTTTAATATTTCACATCAAATGTATTCATTATCTTTAATGAGTATTTTTTTATTTAATATTTATCTTTTAAATTCTTTAATTACTTATAAACAAAAAAAGCAATGACATTAAAGTCATTGCCTAACTTTATTCTTTGTTTTTACATTCTTCACACAATCCATAAATTTCCATTCGATGATGTGTTACGTCAAAGTTTGTAACGTGTTGAGCTAATTGTTCAATTTCATCCAATTGAGGATAGTGGAAATCTACTATTTTACCGCATCGTTCACAAATAACATGATAATGATTATGAGTATTAAAGTCGAACCTACTTGATGCATCTCCATAAGTCAATTCTTTTACAATACCTATCTTCTTAAATACTCTTAAATTATTGTAAATTGTCGCAACACTTATATTAGGAAAATCAGGTGAAAGTGCTTGATAAATTTCATCCGCTGTAGGATGTGTATGTGAGCTAATTAAAAATCTAACAATAGCTTGTCTTTGAGGCGTGATACGAACGCCTGACTTTCTTAATGCTATTATAGCTTGTTCAAGCTCATGTTCAATTGATTCTATTTCTGCACTCATCATTTTCACCATCTTTCTACTTTATAATTATTATTATCTTATTAATAATATAACTACTTTCATACTTCATTGTCAATTATTCCATAAGTTTTATATTAATAGCCATCTTTTAAGTCTACTACGTTCTCACTTATTTCTTCTTTATTGAGAAAACGAGTTAGATTTCTTTCAAATATTTTCGTTGCTTCCTTTTTATTTTCTTTATCATTACCAGTTATATGTGCAGTAATTGTCACGTTATCTAAATCATAAAGTGGATGTTCTGATTCTAGTGGTTCATTTTCGAATACATCCAAGTAAGCATGACGTATTAATTTTTCTTTAAGTATTTCAATTAAATCGTGTTCTTCTACTATAGTTCCTCTTCCTACATTAATAAATAAAGTATCTTCCTTCATTAATTGGAAATGATGTTTGTTTAATAAATGATATGTTTCTTTGGTTTCTGGTAACGTATTAATTATTATATCCGCTTCTCCTAATAACTTGTCTAATTCATTTATCTCATATGTTTGATTAAATCCTTCTTTTTGTTTTCCTGTTTTACTTACACCTATTATTTTCAATTCGAAAGGTGTCAATAACTTTACAGTATCTTGAGCAATAGCTCCAGTACCTAAAAATAAAATTGTTTCATCCTTTAAACGTTTACCTGTCAAAGTACTATCATAAATATGCTTTTGTTGATTAATAAATGATGTTTCCATTTTTTTATGATCATTTAATATAAAAGTTAGTATATATTCTGAAAGTTGCTTTGATTGTATTCCTCTAGTATTGGTTAAAATTATTCCTTTATTCTTAATGTACTCTAATGGTAGATTGTTTACGCCTGTTGCATACCATGCAATCCACTTTAAATTCGGACAAGACTTTATAAATCTTTCATTAATCTCCCCGTCATATCCTATCAATACCTCGAGTTCTTTTTTGTCATTATCTGGAATATTATCTGCTTTATCATAAAACGAAAATGAAATATCAGGATACTTTTCTATTAATTCATTTTCTATATTACCTAAACGTTTCAAGCTTACGATTTTCATTTATCTCACTCCAGTATTTGTTTTAATTCATCTATTTGTGTTTTAACTTTTACTTTTTCAATGATATTTGTAATATATCCCGCTTCATCTATTACAAACGTTGTTCTCACTATTCCCATATTTTCTTTTCCAAAACTTTTCTTCAAACGATATATTCCTACTGCATTCGATAACTTAAATTCATCATCAACTAATAAATCAAAATTCAAATGATGCTTCTTAATAAAGTTTTCGTGTTTTTTTCTAGAATCCCCGCTAATACCATAAACTTTAACTTTCATATCATTAAAGTATTGTATATTATCTCTAAAGTCACATGCTTCTGTTGTACACGTTGGTGTGTTATCTCGTGGGTAGAAATATAATATTGTTTTTTCTCCCATAATGTTTTCATTAGTAATTAATTCTCCATTTTGATTCTCTAATTCAAATTTTGGAAAAAGATCTCCTATTTTTAACATCGTATCACTCATTTCTTCATATTATAATTATTATGTTACGATAGTAACGAATATTATTAAATAAGAAAGGTTGATACTCTATGAATTTCACTGAAAGTGAACGTCTCCAAAAGTTATCAAATGAATATATTTTAGGTGGAGTTAATTCTCCTTCACGCTCTTATAAAGCTGTTGGCGGAGGTGCTCCCGTAGTTATGCGTGAAGGTCATGGCGCTTATCTTTACGATGTCGATGGAAATAAGTACATTGATTATTTACAAGCATATGGTCCCATAATTACTGGCCATGCTCATCCTCATATTACTGAGGCTATCCAAGATCAAGCGGCTAAAGGGGTTTTATATGGTACACCTACTGAACTTGAAATTGATTTTAGTAAAAAATTACGAGCAGCTATTCCTTCATTAGAAAAAATTCGTTTTGTTAATTCTGGAACAGAAGCAGTAATGACTACAATTCGAGTTGCTAGAGCTTATACTAAAAGAAATAAAATCATTAAATTTGCGGGTTCTTATCATGGCCATTCTGATTTAGTATTAGTTGCTGCAGGAAGCGGACCTTCTCAATTAGGTTCTCCGGATTCAGCTGGTGTACCTGAAAGTGTCGCTAGAGAAGTCATTACTGTACCTTTCAATGACATTGAATCTTATAAAGAAGCCATGTCACATTGGGGAGATGAAGTAGCGGCTGTATTAGTAGAACCTATTGTAGGTAATTTTGGTATGGTAAAACCTCAACCAGGCTTTTTAGAAGAAGTTAACAACATCACTCATGAGCATGGAGCTTTAGTGATTTACGATGAAGTCATCACTGCTTTCCGCTTCCATTATGGCGCTGCACAAGATTTATTAAATGTTTATCCAGATTTAACAGCATTTGGTAAAATTGTTGGTGGTGGATTACCAATCGGTGGCTACGGCGGCCGTCAAGATATCATGGAACATGTCGCTCCATTAGGCCCAGCATACCAAGCAGGAACAATGGCAGGTAACCCACTTTCAATGAGGGCAGGTATTGCATTACTTGAAGTTTTAGAGCAAGATGGTGTATATGAAAAATTAGATGCTTTAGGTAAACGTTTAGAAGATGGTTTAAATAAACTTATTGAAAAACATCATATTACTGCGACAATTAATCGTATTTATGGATCTCTAACACTCTATTTTACAGATGAAAAAGTAACACATTACGAACAAGTAGAAAATTCTGATAGTGAAGCATTTGCAAAATTCTTTAAACTTATGCTTAACCAAGGTATTAATTTAGCACCTTCTAAATTTGAAGCATGGTTCTTAACTACGGAACACACTGAAGAAGATATTGATCAAACATTAGAAGCGGCTGACTATGCCTTCAGTCAAATGAAATAATATTTAAAATTTAACTAACCTAAGAATGTCATATCGTAAATATACATTCTTGGGTTTTTATATATGCGTATACTTGTATAGTTTTATTTGTTGAGTGTATACTAATTTAAAAATACATTAAACTATAAACTTGTTATTTAAAGGAGCGTTGTATTTGAAATTAGGCGCACGTATACTTAAAACTGGAATTGCTATCATTCTCGCCCTTTTTATCGCTTCTTTTTTACCTGATAATGTTGGTTTGAAATCTGTAGCAGGAATAAGTGCTATTTTTGCAATGCAACCTAATATATATCGTTCAATGAAAACGATATCTGAACAAGCTACAGGTAATTTAATCGGTGCTATATTAGCAGTGATTATGGTAACCATTTTTGGTAAAAACATTGTGATTATGGGTATCACAGTCATTTTATTAATCGCCATTTTATACAAATTAAATTTGGCGCATGTAGCAACATTAGCAGGTGTCACTGCGTTAATCATTATGGGGCAACATACAGGATCGTTTTATCTTGTAGCTACATTTAGATTTATTTTAGTAATGATTGGAGTTTTAAGTGCTTCACTTGTAAACCTAGTATTCTTACCTCCAAAATTCGAAACTAAAATTTATCATAATGCGGTTAATATTTCTTCCGACATATTTATATGGTTTAAACTTGTGATTAATGATACTTCTGAATATCATCAGATAAAAGAAGATGGTGAACAGTTAGAATCTCGCATTATAAAATTAGAACAAATCTATGATTATTATCACGAAGAACGTACGTTTACAAGAAAAGCTGCTTTCCAACAAAATCGTAAAAAGATATTATTTAAAGAGGTCGTTGGAACAACTCGACAAGCTTACGAAGTATTAAACCGTATGGCTAGATATCAAAATGATTTGCATAATACAAATCATCATTTATTATTTCAAATTAAATTAGAGTTAGATTCGTTAACAGCGTATCACGAACAAATTTTAAAAAGTTTATCAAAAAAGGCGCGTTATAATGTAGATGATTTTGATAATCAGATTTTAAATCCTCAAAAGAAAAATCTTATGGATGCTTTTCAATATCAATTAATTCAAAATCCATATCAAGTAGAATATTCATATTCGAATATCATGCAAATTATCGCAGCTATTGAAGAATATCGATATCATTTAGAGCATTTAGATAGACTAAGATTAAGTTTCTTTACGTATCATCGTAATGACACAGATATTGAAATTCAAGATGAAGATTTTGATTTATAAAAATTAAATATCAATACTAAAAAAGACAAACTTAACTATCAAAGTTAAGTTTGTCTTTTTTAGTATTCATTATTTAGTTATAAATCTTGAATGCTATATAGATGTTCGTATTCACCTTTTTTAGCAATCAGTTCTTTATGTGTACCAGTTTCAACGATTTGACCATGCTGCATAACAATAATTTTATCTGCATGTGTGATTGTTGATAATCTATGAGCTACAATAAGTGTAGTTCTATCTTTACTTAAAACATCTAATGCATCTTGAATAATTGCTTCACTTTCTAAATCAAGTGCGCTTGTCGCTTCATCTAAAATTAATATAGGTGGATTATTTAAGAAAATACGCGCAATAGATAAACGTTGCTTTTGACCACCAGATAATTTTACGCCACGTTCTCCAACTTCAGTATCATAGCCATTCGGTAAATTCATGATAAAGTCGTGCGCATTTGCCATTTTAGCTGCTTCGATTATTTCTTCTTCAGTAGCATCAGGACGTCCTAATAAAATATTCTCTCTTACTGTATCAGAAAATAAAATATTGTCTTGTTGAACAAGTCCAATTTGATTTCTCAAGCTTCCTGTTAAATAATCTTTAATATTACGACTATCGATCAAAATTTCACCTTCACTTACATCATAGAAACGTGGAATAAGATTAATAAGCGTAGATTTTCCTCCCCCGCTCATACCAACGAATGCTACTGTTTCACCTTTATTTATATTTAAATTTATATTTTTTAAAACTAAAGATTCATCTTCATTATATTTAAAGCTTACATTTTTTAATTCAATATGTCCTTCTTTTATTTCAATAGGTTGTGCACCTTTTTTATTTTTAATGTCATAGTCTTCATCTATTAATTGAAAAATACGATCCATAGAGGCGAAACTTTGCGTTAAAGTTGTGAATGAAGAAACTAAACGTCTTAATGGTCCGAATAATTGTTCTAAATATCCTACAAAAGCTGCTAAGGTACCTACTGTAATTGAACCAGTAATTGCTAAATATGACCCTACTCCAATAACAATGATAGGACCTAAATCTGTGACTGTATTAATAGCTGCAAATGAATAGGCATTCCATGAAGTATGTTGAAACGCTCTACTTAAAAAGTTTTTATTTTTTTTATCAAAGTTTTTCGCTTCATTATCTTCAATTGCAAAGCTTTTTATTACAGACATACCTTGAACACGTTCATGTAAAAATCCTTGTACTTCCGCTAATGCTTGTGAACGTTTACGTGTTAATTTTCTTAAACGTCCAAAGAAAAAATATACTGTAAAGACATAAAAAGGAAAAATAATAATTGCTGCAAGTGTTAATTTAATATCTAAGAAGAACATAATAGAAAGCGCAATAATAATCGTTACACAGTCTAACCAAATATTCATTAACCCAGTTAAAATAAAGTCTTTCGTTTGTTCTACGTCATTAATTACTCTCGATATAACTTGTCCCACTTGATTATTTGCATAAAATCGGGCACTTAAGGCTTGTAAATGGTCATACAATTGCTTACGAATATCATATAAAATTTTATTACTCGTCCATTGTGCTAAATATTGTCGAAGGTATTCAATTGGCGGGCGCACAATTAAAAATATAAATAGAGTAATACCTATCGCTATAGCAAGATGATGGAATTTTTCATTGGTGGTTAATGTACCATTATTGATTACACCATCAATCGCATATTTAATTAATAATGGGATTAACATTGGAATACCAAATTTTATAATCCCAATAATAATCGTTGCGAAAATACGATATTTATATGGTTTGACAAATTCTAAATATCGTCGAATCACACTGACTCCTCCTTAATTTTATTATCAAAAATTAATAGAGGTTGAACCCTCTATTCATAAACTCATTTATTTAAGAATAGGCAAGTAGTTTCAACCTCTTATTTATTACTCAATTACTATAAACTAATTAATTACTATTTGCCTCAATTATGCTTAGTAATTACGAATTTTTTTATATCTTTGTTTCCATACTTTTATAAAGTCAGGAGCAAAAGGACCTTTTTTCTGTTCTATCCATTGTTGTAAAATGTCTACATTTCTTCTTAGTATTACGTCTATTTCATGAGGATAATTCATTTGTTTCATATGTTGTTCATATTCATCCTCATCTAACAAATGATATTTACCATTTGGATAAACTTTAATATCTAAATCATAATCAATATATTTTAAAGCTTCTTCATCACATACAAAAGGCGAAGATAAATTACAATAATAGTAAATACCATCTTCTCTAAACATGCAAATTACATTAAACCAATACTCAGCATGAAAGTACACGATTGCAGGCTCTCTAGTAATCCATGTACGTCCATCACTTTCAGTTACTAAGGTATGATCATTTCCACCAATGATGACGTGATCTGTTCCTTTTAAAATCGTTGTTTCAGACCATACTCTATGAATATTTCCATCATGTTTATAGCTTTGGATTTTTATATTTTCGCCTTCTTTAGGTATGGATTCTTTGACCATACTCCACACCACCTTTTAAAGTTTTTACAATTCGAATTATACCATATTTTTTTAAACTTCTTTAAAGAGATATAGAGAGATATTATATTATTCTATTTACCAACAATAAACTCATAAATTTTACTCATTGATACTGGGAAAGAATAATCATCTCGATTTTCTAAATCAAACCATTCCATAAAGTCTGGTAATTGTGCTGAGTCAATATTTATATCTTCAATCACACTATAAACATTTAAATTCCAAGTTTTATGTGTAAACTGATGCTTTAATTGAAATATTATGTTCTCAGATAAAGTTAATGAATGGTTTAACTTATTTTCTAGTTTTTGAATCCCATTTGGACTTTCAAACATTGGAAATTGCCACATACCATTAAGTAGCTTTTCTTGACGTTTTTCAATCAGATATTGACCTTTCTGATTTCTGACTAAAAAAACCTCCTGATTAATTATTTTCTTAGCTTGTTTTTTAGTTTTGATAGGTAAATCTAACGTAGTTCCTTTTCGAAACGCTTCACAATTTTCCTGTACTGGACAAAATAGGCATAACGGATTCTTAGGTGTACATATTGTTGCACCTAATTCCATCATTGATTGATTAAATGTACCCGCTTCTTCTTGTACAAAAGGTTCAAGCTCTTTTTCAAATGATTTTCTAGTAGATTGTAATTTGATATCACGATGGTCATTATTAAGTCGAGTCCATACTCTAAAGACATTTCCATCTACAGTAGCTAAAGGGCGATTAAAAGCAATACTCATTACAGCTGCTTGAGTATATGGTCCTACTCCTTTTAATTCACCAAAAACTTTAGGGGATGATGGTACTTCCGCATTATAATTATGGTGTACTTCTTTAATTGCTATATGAAAATTGCGGGCACGGCTATAATATCCAAGACCTTCCCAATACTTTAATACTTCAGCTTCTTTTGCTTCACTTAACGCTTCAATTGTAGGAAATCGATGAATAAATTTATTGTAATAATCAATGACCGTTTTAACTTGTGTTTGTTGAAGCATAACTTCACTTAGCCATATATAATATGGATTAGTCGTTTCCCTCCAAGGCATTTCTCGTTGATTTTTCTCAAACCATGTCACAATATTATTTTTAAATGTCGTTTCATTTAACATTAAATTATCCTTTCTCTTACATAAAAAAATGTATAAGTTATAATACTTTCTAATATTTGATAAGTATCTTAATTTTGTTATTCTAATTTTTAGATTATAATATATATTAAATCAAGATGAAAAGAGTGAACTTTTATGGATACAGCCACTCATATTGCTATCGGCATTGGACTAACTGCTTTAGCTACACAAGACCCAGCAATGTCACATTCTATGACAGCTACTGCAACAACTTTAATTGCGGGTTCTTTAATACCTGATGGCGATACGGTTTTAAAATTAAAAAATAATGCAACTTATATTTCACATCATCGTGGTATTACGCATTCCATACCCTTTACGATTTTATGGCCAATATTACTTGCTTTTATAATATATGTTATCTTTCCACATGTAGATGTGACTCATATATGGATGTGGGCTCAGTTAGCGGTCTTTTTACATGTTTTTGTAGATATCTTTAATTCATATGGTACACAAGCACTTAGACCTATATCAAATAAGTGGATACAACTCGGTGTAATCAATACATTCGATCCAATTATTTTTTTAATATTATGTATAGGAATCACGCTATGGTTATTAGGCGTTCATCCATATCTAGTGTTCTTTCCAATTATTGGCGTTTTAATTATTTATTATATCGTTAGATTTAAAATGCAATCAATAATCAAATCTCAAGCGTTGAAACACATTCATGATGAACATCATCCTGTGAAAATTTTTGTTGCACCTACTATGAAATTTATGAAATGGCGTGTAGCGATTCAAACTGAAAACTATGATTATGTAGGTAGAGCTTATGGTCGTAATATAACGTTTAGTGATAAAGTAAAACGTCAACAATTTTCACCCGATACACTTTTATGGCAAATAAAAAGTAATCCTGAAATAAGAACGTTTTTAAAATTCTCTTCTATCTATCGTTGGCAAATACGTAAACTTGATGATCACACAACTGAGATACGATTGATAGATTTACGTTATCTAAATAAAGGACATTATTCTTTTGCAGCAATTGCACATCTTACTCAAGATCAAAAAATTGACCATTCCTATATCGGATGGGTATTTACAGAAGAAAAACTTCAAAAAAAATTGTACTCTCATTAATCTATTAACTTTAACTATAATTTAAACAACCCCTAGATGACTTATTGACAGTCATTTAGGGGTTATTATTATAACATCATTAAAATATATGTTATTTATAGCGATTCACTCATATATTAAATATATTCATATTTCTTGTGGGCAACAAGTCGAGTTAAAATAAAATTGATAACTCCAATTAATACTAAAAAAGCAATAAAATAAATATGATACACAATATTGTACATATTTACAGATCCAAAAACAATTGAAGTTGATAATCCGTCAATCAAATAATATAATGGATTAATTTTTAATATTTGATCAATCATATTTGCCTTATTATTAGGTATAAAAATGATAGGTACTAAAAAGAATAACATCATTATTGCTATCACATAAAATTTAAATACTTTTTTACTTATTAAAGTCAATAAACCTAATGTTATTGATATAAAAACAATAAATATAATCGACATTAGTATGAAATAAACAAAAGATATCACCGATGTTTCAAGGTTTACTGGCTTAAAGATTGACGTAACCAATGATAAAACACAGATGATTATAGCCCCTATCAGTGCATTAAGGATGGGCGTAATAATAGGTGTGAGTTGAAATGATTTAGCAATAAGATAATCATAATTATATAATTTGAATGATTTATATATAATATAAGCAATGGTTACAAAAGTATAGAACGCAATCATTCGATATATCCATTGGGCCTTTTCAATTTCTTCGGTATTAAATAAATACATCACTCCAATTATGATACTAATGATAATTAATTGTATTAAAAATAAAATCACATCATATTTCCAAGTCTCTTTTACTTTTGCTTTAGCTAAATGTAAAAGAGATGGAAAATGTTTAAAATATAATATTAACGTATCTATCATGTTTACACCTACAATTCGATATAAATCCATTTACTATTTTTCATATCTGCAATTAAATATCCATTACTTAATTTTGAAATCCATACATTACCTTTAATATTAAATTTACGCTCTAATTTTGATTTATCTACTATAGGAAATACAAAACCAGTTAACTTATCCTCATCATTAAATAACATTTTAATAGGTTGTTGTGTAATAGGCACCACAAATCGTTGATCTTTTTCAGGAACAAGTGTCTTTTTCACTTGGTTATGTGGTTTATGTAATTGAGTATTAAAATAATCAACATACTTACTGTAGTTTGACTTCATATAAGGCGCTAAAGTACTAAATTTATGCGTTTCATATAATGCAGCAGGATTAAAATAATAAATTTTGTTCTTACCTACTTCATATGTATCATCATCGACAATTAAGCGATATTTTGAAGCACTTTCTCCAGTAATCGTCACAAAAGAATATTTTGGCATTTCAATATCTTGATGATTTGATAATGTCACTTCATCATGTAAAACAATTCCATAAGAAAGTTTATTTTCAAAAGGATCCGTGTCTTGATTTTGAACTTTCTTCTGAGATTCGTTGATAGGAATTTCAATTTTTCCTATATTATTCACTACTAGTGTGCCAAGTAACACTAAGACGATTAACGTTGAAACTAAAAGCGTCCAAAATTTAACTATAAAATCCGGAACTTTAACATGTTTGTATCGTTCGACTCTTTTAAAGTTATAACTCATTTCCGGCAATCTACTTCTACTTTTCTTCCAATCTAAATCAAAATTCTTAAGTGTTTCTTCATCGTCGATACTTAATCTATCTCTTTCATGATCATTAAATACCGGTAAAACGTCATTTAAATACCCTTCCATACGCACTTGTCCGTGAGAAATCCATGTAACATAGTTACTCACTTGAGATATTTTAGAAATATCATCGTCTACAAATATAATTGATAAGTCATTAGACACATAGTCTTTTGAAAGTTGTTTCGCCTTATTTAAAAACGCTTCATCAAGATATTCAAGAATATGACTTAAAATAATAATTTCTGTTTTACAAACTCTTGCAACACTTAAAATCAATTGCGCATACTCAGAGTGACTAAGTTTATTCACTTGAATCGAAGATTTATCATCTAAATGCGCATATTTAATAATTTGATCGACAATATGTGAAGACGTCTCGTAATTAAATAAGCATTGTGTTTCTTCAATATAACTTTTAACAGACATATTTAATAAATGTTTGTTTTTTATATCTCCATAATAAATACTTGCTGATTGTACAACTTTCCCTCTATCAGGTGCAATATCTTGGGCCATAATTCTTCCAATCAATGTTTTGGATGAACCAGGTTCTCCTATAAGTGCAAGGGCTTCTCCTTGATAAATGTGTAAAGATATTTTATTTAATTCTATGTCTTCCGCGCCATATCCAAACGGCAGATACCACTTTCTATTCTTTTGGTTTCTATAGTATTGTGTAACATTTAATAATTTTAAAACGATTGAACTTCCCATTTGTGTTACATCCTTCTAAATTTTTAATAATGCAATGGGTAAACCCTCTTCAGGATTCGTACTATTTATTCTATAACCCCAAGCAAAAACCCCTTTTAAACGTTCAACTTTAAAGTATTGTTCACTACCATCATTTAATTTATACATTCTGCCAATGTTAATTTTAGAACGATCGACTAAATAACTCTCAGCTACAATGACTTTACTTTCATAAACATCATATTCATTCATTATGCCATTCATTTCAGCTTTACGCATTTTTTCTTTACATAATTGTATTTCATGTCTCAATTCCTGTTCAGACATTTCACTTAATCTTTTGTCACTCATCTAAAATACCACTTTCTGCTAATTTAATTTTTATTTTATCATAATTATATCCTTTTCTCATAAGTGCTTCTATTGTTTTCATTTTTAATGTATTACCGTCATGTTTACGACGTTGTTTATTATAAACTTTTTCTAAATCCTTTTGTAATAAGTCATCTAGCACTTCTTCGTCTTGAGCAAAGTCTAACTCATTAAGTACATTTTGTGCAGTTTCTATTGTATATCCTTTTTGGATTAAGCTATGCATTACTTTTTGCTTTACTTTAACAACAGGACCTTTTTTAGTTTTCATTATTTTTTTAGCAACATGAATGATAGATTCTATAGGTTGCTCTTCTTCATATCGTTTAATATATCTATCTATAATATTAGGTTCTACTCCAACTTGGTATAGTTTTTGTTTAAATACTTCAGGTCCTTTATCTGTTGTGTTGATCATTGTATTTTTTAAACTTTCAGCGTAATCTTCATGATTAATATATTGCTCTTTATAACAATATTCAATCACTTTTTGTACTGTCATTTCATTAATATCATTCTTTTTCAAATAATCACTAACTTCTTTTTCAGTTCGTTTTTTATATGATAAATATTGTATTGCCATATTAATCCCTAGACGATAGTGTTCGTATTTTTGAATTTTTTCCATTTCTGCAGCATCTATCATTTGGTTCTTTTTCAAATTGAATTTAACGAGTGTATCTATATCAATTCCCATTTCAAATGCTTCATCAAGAAAGAGATTAAATCGTTCTTTATTATTTTTTTGAACTTCTATTTTAGTAATTTTCGGCATCATTATTCTCCTCATACTAATTAAAAATTGTATTTTAATAATATATTTATTTTATAACAGAAAATCTAACATATATAGTATTTGATATTAAAAAAGAGCGAAATGGAAGTTTATTTATTCTCATTCTCACTCTTAGTTTATATTCAATTAAATTGTTATATTACTATATTAATAATTATTAAGTTGCGATAAGGCTTCTTGATATTGACTGTCAGAAATATAATTCTGTTGTCGCATTTTTTCTAAATTCACTTTAATTCGATTCTTGAAATTATTTGATACGTTATTAATATCATATACACTTGGGGCATTAACTTTACTTGCTAGCATTGCACTTTGTAATACAGTAATAATCGGATAATAACTATTATTTTGATTTGTAGTTGCACCAAAATAATAATTTGCTGCACTTTCAATATCATATTGATTATTACCATAGTAAATATTATTCAAATAAAAACTTAATATCTGATTTTTACTATATTGCTGTTCAACTTTATGCGCGACAAATAATTCTTTTAGTTTACGTGTAAATGAACGTTCATTATTGTAATAATAATTTTTTACAGTTTGTTGAGTAATGGTGCTCCCACCTTGTACATCATGTTCACCAATCGTTGAAAATAATGCACGTGTTGTCCCTTTTATATCGAATCCATGATGTTTAGAAAAACGTTCATCTTCCATAGATATAAATGCGCCCTTAACATAATTCGGCATATTGTCTGATGATACAAAATTACTCTTATTTTCAATCGTTTGTAAATCATCGACATTCGCTCTAGATGATAAAAAATACATTAATCCAGTAAACAAAGCAAATATAATAATAAATATAATAAGCATTCTTAGAAAGAGCCGTTTACTTTTCTTCTTTTTCGGTGGTGAACCCACAGGTTGATAATAGGTATTATAATGAGGCTCATTTTGATCATAAGTTGTTTTCTCTTTTGGATAGTTATCTCTTTGTCTTCTTTTCATGGGTTTGCTCCTTTACTTAAAGGTCACTCTATAATTGAGAGTTTAACAGTAAGTGTTATTTTTATCTATATATACAATCAAAAATCAGTCTCAAGGTGTATCATTGATTTTTATATCGCTGAAATTTCCAAGTTACTTTAAAGAAGATAGAGAGGAATTATTTAAATTTGGATAAGAGGATTTAAAAAACGATATTAAGTTCATCAATATATACATGCTTAAAAGTAACATTTAAAACATATTTTCTCCATTTCTAGAAAACAAGAAAAACAAATCAATCAGATGCTTATGAATTGACACGACTTGTAATGATACATTCTCAGTTTCATTGGAGTCTATCCAAAATACAGTTATATTGTAATTCAATCATCGACTATCAACACATTAAAAATGCCTGAGACAATTATATATGTCTCAGGCTCAAATATAACTTTCAAAAAGTTATTTTAAATTAATCATTTAATTTTTTAACGATTTCTCTATTGAAATCATCTAAATCATCAGGTACACGACTTGTTACAATATTATTATCAACTACTACTGATTCATCAACAACATTGGCACCTGCATTTGATAAATCTTTACGAACATTTAATACTGCAGTTAAAGTGCGACCATTTAAATCATCAGTATCAATTAGAACTTGAGGTCCGTGACAAATAGCAAATGTTGGAACATCATTTTTAGTAAAGTATTTTGCAAATGTTCCATAACGTCCTTCTGCATCTCCACGTAAATTATCTGGAGAGAAACCACCAGGAATTAATAATGCATCATAATTTTCTGGTTTAGCATCAGCAATACTTACATTTACTGTAACTTTTTCGCCATGTTTCCCAACAACTTCAGCGTTCGCAGTATCTCCAATAACTTCAGTTTCAAATCCTGCTTCTTCTAATGCTTCTTTAGGACTTGTTAATTCTATATCTTCAAATTCATCAGCTAAAATAATTGCTACTTTTTTAGTCATAACCAAAATCACCTTTTCTTTCGTTTTATTATATTTAATATATAGACAAATTTAAGATGGTTTAAACATAAATATTAAATTTAGTTAAAAACTTTTTCATACTCCACAATTACTTAGAAACTAACTTAACTTTTTCTTCTAATTGATCTAATAATCCAATCCATTCATCAATATCTTTTACACTTACTTCATCAGGATTAACGTGGTCAATATCTTCTAAAAATTTAGACAATCTTGTTTTAATTTGTTCAATAGTTTGTTTTTCATCCATCGGAATTTAACTCCTTATATATAATATTTTTAGCTTTTATTCATAACTATCCTAACAAAATTTGACAAAAAGAGATATAATTCTAATAATATTTATTGTAATTTTATAAAGAAGAATGTTTTAAAAGTTTAGGAGTTTTTATAATGACAACATCAAAAATTAAACAAGCAATCTCAATTTATAATGATCCGTGGGAAGCTTATAATGATATTAAACAATTCGATCAACTCACTTTGAGTAATGTAGAATTTACCACAACAAATTTATGTAATATGAGATGTAGTCACTGTGCAGTTGGTTATACATTACAAACAAAAGATCCTGATCCATTACCTATGAATCTTATTTATCAACGTTTAGATGAAATTCCCAATTTACGTACTATGTCGATTACAGGTGGAGAACCTATGTTTTCAAAGAAATCTATAAATAATGTTGTTAAACCATTATTGAAATATGCGCATCAAAGAGGCATATATGTGCAAATGAATTCTAATTTAACGTTACCTCAAGATCGATATCTAGAAATTGCTGAATATATTGATGTCATGCACATTTCTCATAATTGGGGTACCATCCAAGAATTTGCAGAGGTGGGCTTTGGCGCAATGAAAAAACAACCTCCTTTAAAAGCAAAGTTAAAATTATATGAACAAATGCTAGATAATGCTAGTACATTATCTGACCAAGGGATGTTTGTTTCAGCAGAAACAATGTTAAATCAAAATACCCTACCACATTTAGAAAACATACATAAAGAAATTGTTAATGATATGAAGTGTAGTCGTCATGAAGTTCATCCTATGTATCCAGCAGATTTTGCAAGTCAACTTAATGTATTATCATTAAAAGACATGAAGCAAGCTATTCATCATTTATTAGACATTCGTGATAAAAATACTTGGATGTTATTTGGTACTCTCCCAATCTATCCTTGCATAAACGATGAAAATGACCAAGTTTTACTTGAACGATTAAGAAATGAAAAAAATGTTACTGTTCGAAATGACCCAGATGGCCGTAGTCGCTTAAATGTAAATGTATTTAGTGGGGACGTTATTGTAACAGATTTTGGTGATGAAAACGGAACAAT
>NZ_PPQE01000005.1:27646-87539 GCF_002901845.1 Staphylococcus hominis subsp. hominis | reverse complement strand
TTGCTTGGTTATCAACAGATTTAGCAAAATCTTTAAATTGTCATTGTGAAGCTTTCCAATGTTTAGGACCAAATGTATTAGTTAAAAATATGTATTATCCAAATACAAACTTTAGAGAAAATGAAATCGCAATGCACACTGAACATAGTTTTCAATAAAATTAAAAGAAACTGGGACATAATTCCTAGCAAAATAGCCAGTAAATGAGTTTATTATAAATTCATTTACTGGCTTCTTTCTTTATAATATTGCGTATTGTTGGCTCGCTTTCTTAGGGGATAGCTTCAGCCTGTAGTCTTCAGCTTATCCTATTGTCTCAAGAGTCTCGCCAAAATACTTTGTATTTATATGTAATTTTACATTGAAATATTTTTTTAAAAAAACAAGACTCTAAGGCTCTTTCGTATCATTTAATGCCAATACATATAATTTATATCATATGTATTGACATTTATTATAAATCCTAAATATTTTCTATGTGCTGTACTTCAGATAAAAATTCAATCGTTCTTTTACTGTCTTCGCGTCGTTCTTTTCTTCGTTGAACACGTTTTGGTGCCCCTTCATAGAACCACTTTTCTATTTTTGTTTCAGGGTACACCTTAGGAATACGTGTTGGTTTTCCATTTTCATCTAGGGCAACAAATGTTAAAAAGCTCAATGCTGCTAAATGCCTTTCCTTATTTAGCACATCTTCAATAATAATTTGCACACAAATTTCCATTGAACTTGATCCTGCATAACTTACCATTGCTTCATAAGACGTAATATCCCCTGTTTTTATAGGCCTTAAAAAATCCACCGAGTCGGTAGAAGCAGTAACCACTTGTGCATTCGCATGTTTCATAGCTGTAATTGCAGCTATTTCATCAATATTAGCCATCAATGATCCACCAAACATTGTATGGTGATGGTTAGTATCTTGAGGAAATACTTGTCGTGTTTTAATACTTTTTGATTCAGACATAGATTTTTTATTAACTTGAGAATTTGACATACTTTATTTCTCCTATTCCTAATTTAAATGAGTCATTGTGCCCAATTCCCATTTTCGAAAACTAATTCTTTAGAGCCGTCTTGTAAAATACCATATATCGTTAGATCTGAACTTCCAATCATAAAATCCACATGAACATTAGAATCATTTAACCCACTTGCTATTTTTTCTTCAGTAGACATTTCTGTGCCACCTTTAATATTAAACCCGTAGGCTGAACCAATAGCAAGATGACAAGATGCATTTTCATCAAATAGAGTATTATAAAAGATAGTATTACGATTTGAAATTGGCGAATCATCTGGAACTAGAGCAACTTCTCCTAATCGCTTAGAGCCTTCATCTGTGCTAATTAAATCTTTTAAAACTTCTTCACCCTTTTCTGCTTTAACATCGATAATTTCACCATTTTTAAATGTTAAAGTGAATCCATCAATAATATTACCATTATAACTTAATGGTAATTTATTAGTTACATAGCCATCTACATGATTTCTATCTGGTGCAGTAAATACTTCTTCCGTTGGGATATTAGCAATAAATGGTTGTTGATTTCCATTTACATAGCTTGTTGCATCTTCCCAAATATGTCCTTTTGGTAGTCCTACTGTTAAATCAGTGTCTTCAGACATATAATGTAATGCCTTATAATTTTTTTCTTGAAGTTTATTTGCATGTACACTTAGAGATTTCACATGTTGCTCCCAATTTGTTATTGGGTCATTTCCATCCACACGTACAATTTCGAATACTTCATCGATAAATTGACTGTATGCTTCTTCTTCAGGCAAATTAGGATATACACGTTTTGCCCATGCTTTAGATGGAAATGCAGCTACTACCCATGGAAATGCATTTTTTTGGCTACCTTCCATATACCCTTTGAATGCTTGTCCATAATTAAACTGAGACGCTTTTAATTTTTCTGCATCAATGCCATTTAATAAATATGGATCACCGGAAATAAGTGCTAAATTCGCTGCTCCTCTACGAGCATAATCCATACGCTCTTCAACATCATAAGCTTTAACAGCATGATTTTCAAAATAATCAACAGCTTCATTTTCATATTTTAAGCGTTCTAAAATAGGATCTGTATATACCACTCTTACATCTGAAGCGCCTTCTTGATAGGCTACTTCGACAATTAAGCGCGTTAAATCTATAGTTTCTACAGATGTTCTGATAAATACAGGCTGATTTTGTTGAACGTTCATACCTACTTTTACTAATAATTCTGCATATTGTTTTAATTTGTCTTGATAATCTTGATTGGCCATTTAAATTCTCCTTACTCGTGACGTAAATTACCTAATTCATCAGCAATTGCTGTAATTTCACTTGGTGAAAATGAATCTTTAGACATAACAAAATCATGAATATCTTTAATATCCTTTGTATCTGTATCTTTAAATTTTTCTGGATTAATTAAAGATTGATTTACAATATTTAATTTTTTTCGAATATTTTTAATCATTTGTTCATTATTCTGTGCCATTTGTTTCACCTCTTTATTATCATATTTTATCAAAGTATAAAAATTTATTAAACTTTTATAGAAATTAGTAAAATTATGACTTTATAAATGTTAAAAATAACTATAAAATAGTTTATATATTAAAGTTTGGAGGAGTACAAGATGATAGATGTAGCTTTTGTATGTCTTGGAAATATTTGTCGTTCTACAATGGCTGAAGCAATCATGCGTCAACGATTAAAAGAACGCGGTATTTCTGATGTTATTGTACATTCTAGGGGTACTGGACGTTGGAATTTAGGTGAACCTCCTCATCAAGGTACTCAAAAAATTCTGAAACAACACCATATACCTTTTGATGGTATTGTTAGTGAATTATTTGAACCGGATGATGATTTTGATTATATTATCGCTATGGACCAAAGTAATGTGGATAATATTAAATCAATTAATCCCAATCTTAAAGGTCAATTGTTCAAATTGCTAGAATTTAGTAACATGGAAGAGACTGATGTGCCTGATCCTTATTACACAAATAATTTTGAAGGTGTATATGACATGGTACAATCATCTTGTGACAATTTAATAGATTTCATCGTTAAAGATGCTAATTTGAAAGAGGGGTAACTAAAATGGAAAACAAATTTGTTCCAGGTATTATTATTGGTGCTATCGTTGGTGGAGCTGCTACTTTAGCAGATAAATCAACACGCAATGCATTAGTACAATCATTCAAAGACATTAAAGAAGGTAATCGTTCTCGTAAACCTTCTAAAATTACTTCAATTAAAAATGAAGTATTGTATTGGAAAGATACGATCGAAGAAATTCGTCGTAATAATCCAGAATTAGAAAAATCAATTAAAGATGCTAAAGATACATTTGTAAATCGTAAAAACAATCGTCTTAGCTAATCAAATATAATTGACAGAAAATAAAGGCAAAATTCCTTTTTACTTAGGTAGTTTTGCCTTTATTTTAGAATTAATTTTTAAGGAGACGTCTATGTCAAAAAAAAATCAATCAAACTCTAAGTACCTTAACTCTATTAAGGAAAAAGAGACAGAAAATAAAGAGAAAATAAAGGTTGATCGTACATACGTAGAACCTCAGGAATTTCAATCAAAGAAGCCTAAAAAAGATAAACAAGTTTTTTTCGTTTCTAGATTGAATAAACCTGCAAAATACACTAAAAATTCTAATTTTTTATCTTATCTTATTTATCGTATTGGTAAAGATGATGCTTCAGGTTTAGCGGCTCAAATGACGTATCACTTTGTATTAGCTTTATTCCCAATGTTAATCTTTTTATTAACTTTATTACCATTATTCCAAATTGATCCTCAGCAAATTAAAGACTTAGTTAGTCAAAATGCTCCTGCCGAGACTGCTGACGTTGTTACTAAAATTTTTAAAGATATTACAAGTAACTCTAGTGGTAGCTTATTATCAGTTGGTTTGATTTTAGCTATTTGGTCAGCATCAAATGGTATGACAGCAATTATGAATTCATTCAATGTTGCTTATGACGTTGAAGATGCTCGTAATCCTATTGTTCTTAAATTATTAAGCATTTTGTTTACAATTGTTATGGCTATTGTATTAGCTATAGCTCTAACATTACCTACATTTGGTAATTTTATTAAAGATCATCTATTTGGTCCGTTAGGTTTAGATCAACAAGTCGCTTGGATATTTGATTTAGTGCGTATATTGTTACCACTTATTGTTATTATTATTTTATTCTTAACATTATATTCAGTAGCACCTAACGTTAAAACTAAGTTTAAATCTGTATATCCTGGCGCAATCTTTACTTCTATTGTATGGTTATTAGGATCATTTGCATTTGGTTGGTATTTATCTAACTTTGGCAACTATTCTAAAACATATGGTAGTCTTGCTGGAATCATCATTTTATTACTATGGATTTATATTACATGTTTTATTATTATTATTGGTGCTGAAATTAATGCAGTTATCCACCAAAGACATGTTATTAAAGGTTCTACACCTGAAGAAGCTGCCTTAAAACATGATGATAATAATGAAAATCACTACAATGAAAATACAAAATATGAATACGATTCTACAGCATCATCTAAATATGAAAAAAATTATGATGTGGATCCTACACCAAATGATAAACATAGTGAACAAGAATCTTTTGTTGATAAAATTAAAGATAAATTTGATAAAGATAATAATAAATAGCTATAGAAAAGAAAATATCTAACGAAAAAACTCCTTATGAGATAGTCATTTTTAGACCTCTTTATAAGGAGCTTTTTTATTATTGAATTAAATTATGTTGGAATGCATAAATAACCGCTTGTGTTCTATCTTGTACCTCTAGTTTACTTAAAATATTACTCACATGTGTTTTTACTGTTTTAATTGTAATATGTGAAGCACTGGCAATTTCTTGATTAGAATAGCCTTTAGCAATTAATAACAATATTTCCATTTCACGTTCAGTGAGCATTTCATATAATTCTGCTTTCTTCTTCATTCTATTTCTCATTTTTACTAAAACTTCTGGCTCAAATACAGATTCTCCACGATATGTTTTTCTAACTGCTTCTGCAATATCACTTGCACTTGTCGTTTTTAATATATAACTATCAACCCCTGCATCAAGTGCCCTATATACTTCTTTATCTTCTATAAAACTTGTTAACATGACTACTTTGATGTGAGGCAAATCTTTTTTTATTTGTGTCGTCGCTTCTACACCGTCCATATCATTCATTAACAAATCCATTAAAATTAAATCAGGATTTAACGTATGTGCTTTTTCGATTGCCTCTTTTCCTGATGATCCTTCCCCTACTACTTCAATATCAGATTGAGTAGATAAATAACTTGAAATACCAATTCTAACCATTTCATGATCATCTACAAATAATACTTTAATCGTCATATTAACCCTCCTCTTTCGTTAAAGGTGCTTTTACCTCTATTCTAGTTCCTGAATCTGGTAAAGATACGATATGAAACGTTGCACCTATTTCTAATGCACGTTCTCTCATATTTTTCAATCCATAACTTTGTTCTACTTTTTCATCTACGTTAAAACCTTTACCATTATCCTGAATTCTTAATAATAAATAATCTTGATGATTAAATAATTCTACTGTCACTTTAGTTCCATTAGAATGTCTTAATGTATTTGAAATTGCCTCTTGTGTAATTCGAAATAGATGATCTTCAATTCCTTTAGGAACTTTAAAATCTTGTATATCATAAATGACTTTCATAGGTACTTTCTTTTGTAAATCAATGACTAAATCTTTAATACCTTCCCCTAATGATTTATCTTTGAGTCCTAAAGGTCGCAAATGTAGTAATAGCGCTCGCATCTCTAATTGAGATTCTTGTATCATTTTCTCAAGTACTGGAATTTGTTGATTAAGAGGTGGTGCTAGTTCTGTTTCTTTTATCGCTGATAGCATCATACTTGCTGCGAAAAGTTGTTGACTTACTGAATCGTGTAGTTCCCTTGCTAAACGCTGACGCTCATCTTCTATGATTTTTTTAACTTTAATGTCATTCATATTATAGTTTTCATTTGTTAAATTTTGAGTTTTAATTCTTAATCTCTGTAATTCTTGATTTAAAGGCACTAACATTTGATAAATATCAATTGTCTCATTATATAGTTCTATATTTTTATCATTAATCCCTACCGTTTCGCCTTCAATGGCATGTTCAATTTGATTCTTTATCCAATCATTTTGCTGATTTATTTTATAAGCTAATACAGAGCCAACGATAATACAAAGTAAAATAATCACTAAATTAAGAAATAGAAACACAGGTATACCAAATATTTGAGTATAGAACATTCCTTGAAAATATATAATATTTACAAAAACTTTATCTATAAATAAAAACGCAGTTAGCATGCTATACACTAAAATAAGCATGGATCCTATTGCTCTTAAATAGTGATTCATCGATAAATCACCTCAACATCACCAATAAATGTTGATACATATATATTTACACTATAATTTTCTTCTTTAGGTTTTTCTTCTACTTGGACATGATTATTTTCTACTTTATATGCTTCTCCATTTATATAAGCTGTACCATAAAATGCTGCCATGTGAAGATTAATATTATAATTAACTGGAACAATCAGTTGTACTTTACCTAAAATATGTCTAACTACAATCGTATTATTTTCTTTGATATTTGCTGCTTTTGTCATATCAATATGAATATCTCCAACCCCATGTTGAATTTGCACATCTTCCCATTTATATACATATACTGGAGTGCGTTGTTCACCTAGCCAACGTTGTTTAATAAATTGAGGAGAGGTCACTTCTTCTTCCGACGCCGCAATCTTCAAAGGTTTAAATTTAAAAACTAAGTATCTAATAATGATTATTACTAAAAATATAAATAAAATAATAATCGTATATTTGTTGGATAACAAGGTAAACGCTATGAGTAGTGCTCCTATCCAAAACGCTAATAACCCTCTTACTTTATGAAAGTAAAGGTATCCTACATAAATTAATATACACCCTAATAATAAAATAAATAAATATCCAATTTTTTCAAAAAAGATGTAATAAAAGTTAGCGATAATCATTAGCGCTGTAAAAATAATTAATAATTCAGTAGATATATATTTACGTGTCAATGTGTCCCTCCTGATTTTAATTAAGCTACATAACTCATTTGTTCAATCATTGCATATTGTTCTTCTGTAGCAATTCGTTCTTTCGTACAACGATGAATATTAGCTTCAATTTTTGCATAGTATGCTTCAAATTTATCTAAACGTTGTTTTAATAAATCTATTTCATAATTATGGACTTCTTGCGCATTTTTTATATTATACATATTTATCATATCAATATACTTATTTTCTAGTGTAGCAGATAAACTGTCAATTAATGTATTCATTTTTGCTTTTTTATTTTTTAAATATTTTATATATCGCTCCATATTTTGAAGCTTATCATCTAATAATGAGCGATAATCATTGATATTATTTTTTATAATTATTTTTAAAAAGTGTTGTAAATATAAATCTAAATAATTCATAGAACCACCTCGTTGTTGATTAAACTTTATTATAAATGAGTTTAATCTTACTTAATATAGTCCTAGGAACCATTTTCTTCTCATACTTAAGTACGATTAATTTTAATTTATTGAAGAATATGCTATAAATAAATAGCGCTAAATTAAATTTATAGTTAAATCAATTCATTATTCATCAAAATTAGCATATAATAATGTATATTTAGTTAGAAAGTAGGTCATATGAGTTGAATACAATTAAAAAGAGAGATTTAAGTTGGCTTCCATATATTGTAATAGTTATTTTACTTCACATTATCGGCTTTAGTTTTTTATTTATTGCTAATACTAATCATTTATTATTTGGTATGGGAATTTTAGCATATACTCTTGGATTGCGTCATGCTTTCGATGCAGATCATATTGCTGCTATTGATAATACAGTCCGCAAGTTACTTCAACAAAAACGAAATCCTGTTGGAGTTGGGTTTTACTTCTCTATAGGTCACTCAACTGTTGTGTTTTTAATGTCTGTTCTTCTAGGAATTTCAGTAAAATGGGCTAAAGATGAACTTCCATATTTTCAAAATATAGGCGGTATTATAGGGACATTAGTGTCTGGATTCTTTTTACTTCTTATTGGAATATTAAATTTATTTATTCTAATTTCATTAATAAAGCTTTTTGCTCGATTACGTAATGAACATATACGAGAAGAAGAATTAGATGCACTATTGGAATCACGTGGTTTTATTACTCGCTTTATTGCTCCTTATTTTAAATTGATTAGCCGTAGTTGGCATGTCTTACCTTTAGGTTTCTTATTTGGTTTAGGTTTTGATACTGCAAGTGAAATCGCTCTTCTTGCACTTTCATCAGGAGCTTCTCAACAATCCATTTCGTTTTTAGGCATTTTATCTCTGCCTATTTTATTTGCAGCAGGAATGAGCTTATTAGATACACTCGATGGCATTATTATGAAATCTGCCTATAATTGGGCTTTCTTTAATCCTATACGCAAAATTTACTACAATATTACAATTACAGCCATTTCAGTAATTGCGGCATTAATTATTGGATTAATTGAATTACTTCAAATTATGGAAGATAAACTTCACCTTAAAGGTACGTTTTGGAATATAATTCAGTCGATTCAATTTGATTATTTAGGCTACATCTTGGTAGCTTTATTCTTAATTACATGGCTTATTTCTACACTTATTTGGAAATTTGGCAAAGTAGAACAACGTTGGTCATAAAAAGAAGTTGGATAGAATTCAAAACGAATTCTATCCAACTCTTTTTTCTTAATCAATTTTTGTTGTTAGAATCGGACCGTCTTTAGTAACAATGACAGTATGTTCAATTTGAGCTACAAAACTTTTATCTTTAGTTTCAAATGCCCAATCGTTTTTACCTTCAGTAACAAAAGTTGCTTTAGACGAAATAAAAGGTTCTACTGCAATGACTACGCCTTCTTTTAAAAGCGTCTTATCTTTAGGATCATAATAATTCATAACATGACTTGGCGCTTCATGTAAAGATTGTCCTACACCATGACCTGTTAAATTCTTAATAACAGTTAAATCATTTTTACGTGCTGTAGCGTGGACTGCCTTACCAATGTTACTTAATTTTGTACCTGGTTTTACTTTAGCCATTGCTGCATCAAATGCTTCAAGTGCTACATCACATACTTTTTGTTTTAAAGGATTATCCGCTTCTCCTACTACAAAAGAAATGCCAGTATCTGCATAATATCCATTTTTTAATGCTGAAACATCTATATTAACTAAATCCCCTTCACGAATAACACGTTTGCCAGGTATGCCATGAGCTACTTCTTCATTAACACTAATACAAGTTTGACCTGGGAATTTTTCATCATGAATAGGTGCTGAGATTGCACCATGTTCTTCAAATAATTCTTTAGCGATATTATCTAATTCTTTTGTAGTAATACCAGGTTTAGTTGCTTCTTGCATTGTATCTCGCACTTTCGCACATATATATCCTATTTCTTTTAACGCTTGTAATTCTTCATCTGTTTTTACAATCATATTATCCCGTTCCTTTTTAAAAAATATTCCACCTTATTATACCAAAAATTTTTTGATATACTAAATAAGAAATGTACTATCTACTGACTTGATGTCTCACTACATCAAGCTTGATATTAAACTTATTCTAACATTATAATCATCACGTTCATTCTTTGAGAGGATTTAACAATATGAATCAATGGTATAAACATATTATAGGCGCTAGAACAATAAAAACGGGGCTAGCTACTTTTCTAACAACTTTATTTTGTTTACTATTAAACTTAACTCCTATATTTGCTATTTTAACAGCAATTGTTTCGATTGAACCAACTGCTAAAGCTTCTTTACGAAAAGGTTATCGTCGACTTCCTGCTACTGTCATAGGTGCATTATTTGCAGTTATTTTTACGTATATCTTCGGCGATCAATCTCCATTTACTTACACCTTTAGTGCTATTTTCACTATTTTAGCGTGTACGAAATTAAATCTCCAAGTTGGTACAACTGTTGCAGTATTAACTTCAGTTGCTATGATACCTGGTATTCATGAAGCCTATCTTTTTAATTTTTTCTCAAGACTCTTAACAGCTTTAATTGGCCTAGTAACTGCTGGATTAGTAAATTTTTTCGTATTACCGCCTAAATATTATCATCAAATCGAAGAGAACTTAATTCATTCAGAAAATAAATTGTATGAACTATTCGCTTCTAGATGTCATGAATTATTATTAGGAAAATTTGATTCAGATAATAGTAATATTTCATTAGCAACCTTATCTGATATGAATAAAAAAACAGATACTTTAATGAATTATCAACGAGATGAATTACGCTATCATAAAAATAACGAAGATAAATGGAAACAATTAAAAAACATGTCAAATAGAGCATATATTGATAGACTTCTTGCTACACATTTATCAAATATTATTTATTTACCAAAAAACGTAAATATTTGTTTTACTACTGAGGAAAAAATGGCAATTATAAAAATTAGTAATAGTATCAACAATATTCCTTTAGATGGAGTTTTTAAAAGAGAATCTAAGTCTGTATCTACTTTAAAATCATCAGTCAAAATATTAGAAGAATTCGATAAGAATCAAATTAAGAGTCATGTTATTTATGAAATTTTACTTATCTATAATTTACTAGATAATCGATTTGTTAAAGCATAAAAAAGTTGGATGAATTGAAATAATTCAATTCATCCAACGTTTTTTTATTTTTCTGAACGTTCAATAATAACATATTTCGCAGCTTCTTCTTCAGTATTATCTAACTGTTTAGGTGTAAATGGAATCCCTTTACGTTCACATGCCTTCTCTAATAAATAATCAGTAAGTTCATGATTTTTCGGTAATATAGGGCCATGCAGGTAAGTTCCTAATAAGTTTTTATAATGAATACCTTCTTTTTTATCATCATCATTATTTCCATACCCTGTTACTACATGCCCCAATGTATCAAAATTATGATATGTACGACCACCGTGATTTTCAAAACCTACTATTGTTCCAAATGTATCACTTTTAATTACGATATCCCCTGTTAAACGATCTGTTTTTGATTTTGTATAAAAGTCCAAAATTCCAAGTCCTTCTAACTCTGTACCATCAGGGGTAATATATTTAGTACCTAAAAATTGATATCCACCACAAATGGTTAAACCTGGCATTCCATCTTCTATTGCATCTTTTAATATTGTTTTAATTTCACTTAACTCTTTAGTAGCGATACTTTGTTCTCTATCACTACCCCCACCAATAAAGAAAATATCGCAATTTTCTAATGTAACTCCCTCAGTTTCATTAATTTCGATAACTTTTAAATTAATATTGCGTTTTTTTGCTCTCTGTTTTAAAGCAATAATATTTCCTATATCACTATATAAATTTAATTTGTCCGACATAAAATGAAAAACTGTTAATTCGTACATATCTAACGTCCTCCTGCAAATGAGCGATTAAGTTGTTCTAACATAGGTGAAAGTGACGTATAATTTGGAATCGCTACTGTAAAGCCTGCATAATTCATAGTTAAAGCTGTAGCTTTATAAATATCTTTCTCTAAAATAATTGGAACATCTACTTCAGCTAATTTCAGTCTAAGTTGTAATTCTTCTGCTCTTGTACCCGTTACAATAATTTTTTCTATATTTTGATTACGTAACTTTTCAAAATCTGCATCGTAAATCCAAGATGTATCTCTGCCATCAGCTGCATTATCATTCAGACTGATAACATATACTTTTTTTTCTTTAAGTTGATCTCCGACTGATAGACTCACATTCATGCCAGCAGGATTTTTAGCTAAATTAATCATTGCTTCTTTTTGACCACGTTTAAAGTATTGCATTCGGCCATTATTTGAAGTGTATGTGTTAAATCCTTTACGAATTGCATCATTATTTAAGCCTAATTCTTTTAATACTGAATATGCAGCAAGTGCATTAAAAGCATTAAAATCACCAGCAATTTTCATTTCAAAGTGTGCATCGTTCACATCCATATCAATAAATGGCTGTACCTCAAATTGTGAAACCTCATATTTAGGTGTTTCACGCTTAAATCCACATTCACAATGATAATGTCCTAATTGATTATAATGGGTATAATCATAAGTTAATAATCTACCACAATTCGGACAATATTTACTTTCATTCATAGTACTTTGTTCAAATTCATGTGCATGAGCTTTCATTCCGTAATATACAATTGTATCACTCGCTATTTTCAAACGACTTACAAATGGATCATCGGCATTTAAAATTAATTTAATCCCTTTATTACTAATTGATTTTGCAATATTATTAACCATAATATCAATTTCACCAAATCGATCCATTTGGTCGCGAAAGAAATTAGTAAATACCATCATTGAAGGTGTAACTTCTTTTAATACTTTTGGAATTGAACCCTCATCAATTTCAATAACCGCTACTTTAATACCTTTTACATTTTTCATGATGAATGCCGAGGTAATTCCAGCAGCCATGTTAGCACCTTCATTATTATGTATAATTTCAATATTATTTGCTTTTAAAGTGTGCCCAATCAAATTGGAAGTTGTTGTTTTCCCATTTGTTCCACTGATAAAAACAATATCATCAACTTGTGAAGCTAACTTTCGTAAAATATTTTGATCTACTTTGCGAGCAATTTGACCTGGTAAATCAGTTCCTTTTTTTCCTGCTGCGATACTTATCTTGCGTGCTAATTTAGCCAAGTGTGTTGCTGTCCATTGTCTCATGTCTTTCCTCCTCGCATAATTCACTCGAGTAATTATACCATGTATCTAAAATAACAAAAAATATTCTCAATTAAAAGTAACTAAATACACTTCTAATTATAACTTTTTCACTTTAAATTCCGTATCTATTTTTTTACTTTGTTATTTATAGATTATGAAAAAAAGCAATTATTTATATTTAAACCGTACTTTCTGTTAAACTGTGAATAATTCAATTTAAGTATTTAGAAAGGAATATAGAATGGTTAAAAATTCATTTATAGCTTTGGATTTTGAAACTGCAAATAAAAAAAGAACAAGTATTTGTTCTGTTGGCATGGTAAAAGTAGTAGATAACGAAATAGTCGAAACGTTTTACACGCTTGTTAATCCTCATGACTATTTTTCAGAAACACATATTCATGTTCATGGTATTCATCCTAAGGACGTTAAAGATGCGCCAGATTTTAAAGAAGTCTTTCCATATATGTTGCAATTTATAAATCAATTACCCGTAGTGGCACATAATGCTGCTTTTGATATGGGTGTATTACATCAAAGCTTAAAACATTTAAACATAGCTGTTCCCTCACTTACCTATTTCTGCTCGTATCAACTTGCTAGACGTACGATCAAAGCTTATCGATATGGATTAAAACATCTAATGAACCATTACAACTTAAATTTTCATGGTCATCATGATGCCCTAAATGACGCAAAAGCTTGCGCAATGATTACTTATAGATTATTAAAACACTATGATAGCTTACAAAGTGTGCTTCAATTTCATGGTAAAAATTTAAAAGATAGAAATAGGTAATTTAAAACGTCTTATCTATCTCTATCTTTAAATGAAATCATAAATGGTCATATTTTGATATGTTGATTGCTCTAGATGACCTACTGTAACACCAATTAATCTGATAGGTACATCAGGGTCTTTTAATTCATGATATAAATCATAAGCTATATTATAAATATCGATGTCTTTACTTACCGCTTCTCTCAAACTTCTTTGTTTAGAATATGTTTCAAAGCGATGCGTTTTAATTTTGACAGTAACTGTTGTGCCAGACTTTTGCAATTGAGTTAATCGTTCAGATGTTTTACCAGAAAGTTCCCATATTTTTTGTAGAATCGCTTCATCATCATTAATATCTGTTGAAAAAGTACGTTCTGTTCCTACTGACTTACGAATCCTACTTGCCTTTACTTCACTATCATCAATTCCTCTTACTTTTTGATAAAGTCCTCGTCCTTTTTTTCCAAACCAGCGAATCAATTCAAATTCCGATTTGCTATATAAATCTTTACCAGTATAAATATCATGTTCATGCATGATTTTTTTAGAAGCTTTTCCAACGCCTGGAAAATCGCCTATATCTAAGTTCATTAATATGTCATGCACATTCTCATAATGAATAACCATCATTCCATTAGGCTTATTCATTCCACTAGCTAATTTAGCTAAATACTTATTATAAGAAACACCAGCAGAAGACGTTAAACCTGTTTTGTTAAAGATATCTTTACGTATGTTTGAAGCAATTTTTGATGCTGATCTATGTGGTTTAACTAAATGAGTAATATCTAAATATGCTTCATCTAGTGCTAAAGGTTCTACAATCTCAGTATACTGTTTAAAAATTTCCATTATCTTGCTTGAAACTTCACGATATACATCAAATCTTGCTCTAACATAGTACCCATTTGGACATAGTTTATGTGCTTGCGACATAGGCATTGCTGAATGAACACCATATTTACGTGCTTCATATGAAGCAGTTGAAACGACGCCTCGATGACTTGCTTTTCCACCTACAATGACAGGTTTTCCTTGTAATTTAGGATTATCTCTCATTTCTACCTGAGCGTAGAAACAATCCATATCAATATGAACGATTCTCCTTTCTGTCATTGTCTCACTCCTTTTTAAATAAAATAAGCCTCAATACTATTATACTGCACCCTAAAAGAAAACACTTTATAAATGCATTTATAATAATATTAAGACTTATGCAGATGTTTATTCATAGTCATTATTTATAGATATAGGCAAATGATGATACATAAAGATACCTTCATCAGTAGAACGAATATATTTAAATTTGTTAATAATTGTTATAGCTGTTAGATAAATATCAATCAAACAATACCCGATGTGTATGCTTGATATAAATATAATAGAAGAGTAAGCAAAGTGATAAAATGAAATCATTAACCCTATTGTAATGATCACTAATGGCGCAAGCATAACTGCACAAAATTGCCATTTATTAAAGTATTTAGATGACAAATAAATGAACAAAATTCCATTTTTATATTTAAGTTGTGGTTTCTGTCCTTTAGAAAAAATAAAAAATAAACATTTATGTATTAATTCGTGAATAATTAATACTCCAATAAAACCAAGTATTCCATAAATGACATTTGTCAAAAAACGTTGTTCAATAATATCAACATAATTAATTGCCCACTTATATGTAACTAAAATTGCAAATAACATCATAACAACTTGAATGGTAAGTAATTTTGATATTTTGATTCGATTGTGTGATAAATCAATTTTGTGCATCTGTCAACCTCCACCCATTTCGCTAAAACTCTTCCATAGTATACATGTAGAAGTGTTAGAATGAAAGCGATTATACATAACTTAAACCCTTTGTAATCTTATTTTAATAAACTTCTCCTCATTTACTTTAATTTAATTACAATGTTTTTCTTTCGAATAAGGCCACAGTTTCAATATGTGTTGTATGTGGAAACATATCGACTGGTGTTATTTCTTTTAAATAATATAGATTAGCTAAAAGCTGAGCATCTCTTTGTTGTGTTGAAGGATTACATGAAATATAGATAATACGCTTAGGGGCTAACTCTAATAATGTTTCTATAAAGACTTGATCGCATCCTTTTCGTGGAGGATCGACCATGATAACATCAGGTTCTATTCCTTTTTGTTTCCATTCAATTATCACTTCTTCTGCTTTACCACATTCGAACGTTGTATTATCAAAATGATTAATTAAAGCATTTTGCTTGGCATCTTGAATAGCAGATGGCACAATTTCGACACCATATACATGTTTAGCCACTGGTGCCATGTAAAGTCCAATCGTTCCTATGCCACAATATGTATCTAAAACAATTTCATTTCCACTTAATTGAGCATAGTCGATCGCTTTCTGATATAATTTTTCTGTTTGAACAGAATTAATTTGATAAAACGATTGATCACTAATTTCAAAAATAGTTTCACTTAACTGATCTGTAATTTTATCTTTTCCATATAAAGTCATCGATTGCTTACCCATTATGACATTTGAATGTGAATTATTAATATTTTGTTTAATACTTGTTATGTTAGGATATACCTCTGTTAGTCTATGTACTAGGGTTTCAGCTTCTTTAAATTTAGAACCATTTGTTACAAATATAATCATAACTTCATTTGTATAATGACTTGTTCGAATGACTACATGACGTAATAACCCTTTTTTATTTTTTTCATTATAAATGCTTACATTCAATTCATTTAACCACTGTTTTATATCATTCATTAGTTCTTGTTGTTTTTCATCTTGAATTAAACAACTATCCATATCAATGATGTCATGACTTCTTTGACGGTAATATCCCATTATCGTTTTATTATTTTTATCTTTACCTACAGGAAGCTGGGATTTATTTCTATATCGCCATGGATGGTCCATACCAATAGTATCGTGAATCACTGTTTCCTCTAATTTCGCCTTTTTATGAAATAAATTCACAACTTGTTGTTTTTTCATTTTTAGCTGAGATTCATAAGACATATGTTGTAACTGGCATCCTCCACATTTCTCATAATATATACAAGGAGGTATTACTCTTTGCTCACTTTGTTTTAGTACTTTTATTAGTTTACCAATAGCAAAGTTTTTCTTTACTTTAATTACCTTAAACTCTACTTCTTCATCAATTAACACATTAGGAACAAAGATAGGATAACGATCTAATTTAATCACACCATGTCCTTCATGCGTTAAATCTATCACTTTTCCTTTTATTACATCATTTTTATTAATCATCACAATTATTTTTCACTCCATATGAAAAAGAGGTACGTATAACTTCTTACCATTTCAAATCAGAAATTATAGATAACCTCTTTTTAACTTCTTATTTCATTTTCCCTAATCAGTTTAATTCTTAAATACGTTAATTATTTTTCTGATAGCTCATCATTATAAATATCTTTAGGTGTACAAACTTCAATATGCTGTTTTAAATTTAAAAAGTTTGCAGGTAATTTACCACCATATTCTCCATCTACATTTAATTGCATATCTGTAAATGATGAAATATTAATTGATTTTGCTTTTTTATATATTACTTTAGGATGTTTGGTATGTTCACCTCTAGAAGCTAATGTCATGATATGGCCTAATTCAGCTAAGTTTGCTTTCTCAACAATAATTAAAGTATAATACCCATCATCTAACTTAGCATCAGGTACAAGTTTTTCAAAGCCTGCCATTGAATTGGTAAGCCCTAGTAAGAATAACAACGCTTCCCCTTGGAATACTTCATTATCATATTCAATTCTCAAATCGACTGCCTTCATTTGCGGCAACATTTCGAAACCTTTTATATAATATGCAAAAGGCCCAACAATAGATTTTAAACGACTCGGTGTTTCATAGGATACTTGCGTGAGCTTACCTCCAGCAGCTAAATTTATAAAATATCGGTTATTCATTTTTCCGATATCTACTTTTGTCGTATGACCTTTAATAATAACATCTACTGCACCCATAATATCATTTGGTAAATGTAAAGCTCGTCCAAAATCATTCACTGTACCCATAGGTATAATACCTAATTTAGGTCTATTGGGTTGTTCAGCAATTCCATTTACAACTTCATTTAAAGTGCCATCACCACCAGCGGCTATAATAATATCATAGTTTTGTTCAAGTGCACGTTCCGCTTCAAGTGTAGCATCTCCTTCTCGTTCAGTTGCATAAGCACTTGTTTCATAACCTGCACGTTCTAATTTTATTAAAACATCTGGTAAAGTACGTTTAAATAGCTCCTTTCCAGAAGTTGGATTATAAATGATTCTTGCTCGTTTTCTCATAAGTGATCCCTCTACTTTTTTTTACATAACACTATATTAAATGATTTATGAATGAGTTAAAAGTATTTATACCAATTCTTTTAAATTTTTGTGGGTATCATTTTGTTGTACAATTGTTGTAAGAAACTAACCGACGTAAAGCATATCTCATTCTTTTGACACTAGGAACAAACTAAATACTGCGCTTATCTATCCTATTGAAATCCAATAGCCTTTTCTCTAGAAATATGAATAAAAAAACTGTTCACAATCTTAAACGCTTTGTGAACAGTTTAGCTTAAACTTATATTTAATACCTCATATGAGATGAGCTATTATCTTTTATCCAATTCTTGTTTTAATAATTGATTGACTTTTTGAGGATTAGCTTGACCTTTTGAAGCTTTCATAATTTGACCCACTAAGAAGCCCATAGCTTTCCCTTTACCATTTTTATAATCTTCAACAGATTGTGGATTATTATCTAAAGCTTCATTAACAAATTTTAATAATGTAGCTTCATCTGAAATTTGAACTAAACCTTTATCTTCCATAATTTGTTTAGCTTCTCCACCATTTTCAGCTAATTCTGGGAATACTTTTTTGGCAATTTTACTACTCATTGTTCCATCTTCGATAAGCTTAATCATTCCAGCAAGATTTTCAGGAGTTAATTTTGTATCTTCTAAATCTACTTGATTTTTATTAAGATATTCATTAACGCCACCCATCAACCAGTTAGATGTTAGTTTAACATCTGCACCATGTTCAATCGCACCTTCAAAGAAATCAGACATTTCTTTAGTAAGTGTTAATACATGCGCATCATATTCAGGTAAGCCTAATTCATTAACATATTTAGCTTTACGTTCGTCAGGCAATTCTGGAATGGTTTGTCGCACACGTTCTTTCCACTCATCATCGACATATAGAGGTACAATATCTGGTTCTGGGAAGTAACGATAATCATCAGAACCTTCTTTAACACGCATTAAAATAGTTTTACCCGTTGATTCATCAAAACGACGTGTTTCTTGACCAATCGTACCACCATTTAATAATTCTTCTTCTTGACGTTTTTCTTCGTATTCTAAACCTTTTCTCACATAGTTAAATGAGTTTAGATTTTTCAATTCAGTTTTAGTACCGAATTCTTTTTGACCGTGAGGACGTAATGAAATATTAGCGTCACAACGTAGTGAACCTTCTTCCATTTTACAATCAGAGACACCAGTATATTGGATAATTGAACGTAATTTTTCTAAATAAGCATATGCCTCTTTAGGAGAACGAATATCTGGTTCAGATACAATCTCTATTAATGGTGTACCTTGACGGTTTAAGTCTACTAAAGAGTAACCATCTTTATGAGTTGATTTACCTGCGTCTTCTTCCATATGAAGACGAGTAATACCAATACGTTTCGTTTCACCATCAACTTCAATATCAATATATCCATTTTCACCGATTGGTTGATCAAATTGAGAAATTTGATATGCTTTCGGATTATCTGGATAAAAATAGTTTTTGCGATCAAATTTAGAATTTGTAGCAATATCCATATTTAGAGCCATTGACGCACGCATCGCCCAATCTACTGCTCTTCTATTTACAACAGGTAAAACACCCGGATAAGCTAAATCAATAACATTAGTGTTTGAGTTAGGTTCAGCCCCAAAATGTGCTGGTGATGGAGAGAACATTTTTGAGTCTGTTTTTAATTCAACGTGAACTTCAAGTCCGATAACTGTTTCAAAATGCATTATTTCCACTCCTTATAATTTTTCGTATGCGTCGTGTAAGTTAAATTGTGTTTCATATTGATATGCCACACGATATAATGTTTTTTCATCAAATGGTTTACCAATAAATTGTAAACCGATTGGACGTCCGTTTGATTGGCCACATGGCACAGAAATGCCAGGTAAACCAGCTAAGTTAACAGGCGTAGTTAATAAGTCATTTGCATACATTGTTAAAGGATCATCAATTTCTTCGCCTAAATTAAACGCCGTTGTTGGAGCTGTAGGCCCTACAACAACATCATAATTTTCGAATACTTTATCGAAGTCATTTTTAATTAATGTTCTAACTTTTTGAGATTTATTATAAAATGCATCATAATAACCAGAACTTAATGCGAATGTACCTAAGAAGATACGACGTTTAACTTCGTCTCCAAAGCCTTCAGAACGAGACATTTTGTATAATTCTTCTAATGTTTGTGCTTCTTTTGAATGGTAGCCATAACGAATACCATCGAAACGTGCTAAATTTGCAGATGCTTCAGACGATGCGATTACATAATAAGAAGGAATACCATATTTAGTATTTGGTAATGACACTTCATCAACTTCTGCACCAAGTGATTTTAATGTTTCTACTGCTTGTTTTACAGAAGTTTTTACTTCCTCGTTAACACCTTCTCCTAAGTATTCTTTAGGAAGTGCAATTTTAAGACCTTTGATGTCTTTACCAATTTCAGAAGTAAAATCAACATCTTCAACCGGTGCACTTGTAGAGTCATTTTTGTCTGCGCCTGCAATTGCTTCTAATACCATCGCATTATCTTTAACATTACGAGTAATTGGTCCAATTTGATCTAATGAAGATGCAAATGCAACTAAACCAAAACGTGATACACGGCCATATGTAGGTTTCATACCTACTACACCACAATATGCAGCTGGTTGTCTGATTGATCCACCAGTATCAGAACCTAAACTAAATGGTACTAATCCTGCTGCTACTGCTGCAGCTGAACCTCCAGAAGATCCCCCTGGAACTGCTTGATGATCAAATGGATTTACAGTTTTTTTGAAATAAGATGTTTCTGTAGAACCACCCATTGCAAATTCATCCATATTTAATTTACCAATTAACACTGCGTTTTCTTGATGTAATTTATTCATCACTGTTGATTCATAAATCGGTACAAAACCTTCTAACATTTTACTTGCACAAGTTGTTTCGACATCTTTAGTAATAATATTATCTTTAATTCCCATTGGGATTCCAAATAATTTACCTTCAAATTGATCTTTAGCTTGTAACTCATCTAATTCTTTAGCTTTTTTAATTGCATTTTCTTTATCTAAAGCTAAAAATGATTTAATTGTTGGATCTGTTTCTTCAATAGCATCATAAATATCTTTAACTACTTCAGAAGGTTTAATTTCTTTATTCTTAATCATTTCTGAAAGTGTTTCAACAGATTCATAGCGAATACTCATCTTAAGCGTCCTCCTCATTCATGATAGCTGGTACTTTAAATTGACCGTCTTCTGTTTCTTTCGCATTTTTTAATGCAAGTTCTTGAGGAATACCCTCGATTGCTTTATCATCACGTAACACATTTTGTAAATCTAAGACATGATATGTTGGTTCCACACCTTCAGTATCTGCTGAATCGTTTTGTTTTGCAAAATCTAAGATACTTTCAAGTGTATTAGCCATTTCTTCAGTTTCTTCAGGAGAAATTTGAAGTCTTGCTAAATGTGCTATATGTTCAACTTCTTCGCGTGTAACTTTAGTCATTATTAAAAAAGCCTCCTTATTACTCATTCATCATAAAATTGTATCAAATTTTCAGTTAAAAATCTAAATATTTATTATGATACTCGGTGTATTAACTATTCTTAGCAAAGTTAAGAATTAAAACAACTTTCTTATGTAACTCATTTACATAGTTACCTATAAATATACATTAATTTCTATTAATAATTTATTAATATTAACGTTATATAATAAAATGAATTATTTTTTATCTATACTCTAATTCTTGTTAACGCTTATAATTACATTAAAATAAACTGTTATTTATAGATAAAATTTTACTTCTCTAATCTATAAATACCATTGTATAATATTACATGTAACTAATTTAAAAATCGTCACTTCTTTTTTTCAGTACAATGTTGTTGAAAAACATAAATTTAAAAGTTTTAAAGGGGGTAATTACAATGTTTGTATTAGGTGCAAATTTAGGTACTCATGCTAACACAAGCTGGCAGACTTATATTATGATTGCAATCTATTTTATTATTCTGCTAGTGATTGGTTACTATGGTTATAAACAGGCAACCGGCAATTTAAGTGAGTATATGTTAGGTGGGAGGAATATAGGCCCATATATTACTGCTTTATCAGCCGGTGCTTCAGATATGAGTGGTTGGATGATTATGGGACTTCCAGGGTCTGTTTATAGCACAGGTTTATCGACAATATGGATTACAATTGGTTTAACTATTGGCGCCTATGTTAACTATCTCGTTGTTGCACCAAGGCTTAGAGTATATACAGAAGTTGCTGGAGATGCAATTACGCTCCCTGATTTTTTCAAAAACCGTCTTAATGATAAACATAGTATCATTAAAATTATTTCTGGTCTTATTATTGTTATTTTTTTCACTTTATATACTCACTCTGGCTTTGTTTCTGGAGGTAAATTATTCGAAAGCGCATTTGGATTAAATTATCATTTGGGACTTATTTCAGTCGCAATTATCGTTATTTTATATACCTTTTTCGGAGGATATTTAGCTGTTTCTATTACTGACTTTTTCCAAGGGGTTATCATGCTTATCGCAATGGTAATGGTACCAATAGTTGCTTTGATACAACTTAGTGGATGGGATACATTCCATCAAGTAGCTGAAATGAAACCAACTAATATGGATTTATTTAGAGGTACTACTTTTTTAGGTATGATTTCATTATTTGCATGGGGATTAGGTTATTTTGGTCAGCCTCATATTATTGTACGATTTATGTCTATTAAATCTCACAAACTTTTACCTAAAGCACGACGCTTAGGAATAAGTTGGATGACTGTAGGTTTACTTGGAGCTGTGGGTGTAGGGTTAACTGGAATTGCTTTTATTTCGAAAAATCATATTAAAATGGACGATCCAGAAACATTATTTATTATCATGAGCCAAGTTCTTTTCCATCCTTTAGTAGGTGGATTCTTACTTGCTGCCATTCTAGCTGCTATTATGAGTACAATTTCTTCACAATTATTAGTGACTTCAAGCTCACTTACAGAAGATTTCTATAAGCTCATTCGCGGTGAAGAACATGCTCAATCACATCAAAAAGAATTTGTACTGGTAGGCAGATTGTCTGTGTTAGCTGTAGCCATTGTAGCTCTTGCTATTGCATGGTCTCCTAATGACACCATATTAAACCTAGTCGGAAATGCTTGGGCAGGTTTTGGTGCAGCATTTAGCCCACTTGTTCTTTTTTCTTTATATTGGAAAAAACTAACACGTGAGGGTGCGATAAGTGGTATGATTGCTGGAGCTCTCGTAGTCATTATTTGGATTGTCTGGGTTAAACCACTTGCTAATATTAATGAACTATTTGGCATGTATGAAATTATACCTGGTTTTATTAGTAGTGTAATCGTTACATACCTTGTTAGCATCTTCACCTATAAATCAGACTATTCTATTGAACAACAGTTAAATCAAGTTAAAACAATTGTTCGCGAAAAATAAATTAATTTATTGAAAATTAAAAAGAGGCTGCGACACGACGTGTCACAACCTCTTTTTAATTAATTACTATAAATATGGACTTGTGGGTCTTTGTCATCTTTTGTTTTACTAATAAGTGCTCTTGAATTGTTACCATCTTTTATACGAATTTCGTAACTATCTATATTATCAAAATATTTCTTAGCTTGTTCTGTTACATATTGTGTAATTCCTATTGTTTCAGCTTGACCATAGTAATCGATTGGCAAATCAATCACTAGTCTATTAGGTTTCTTATCTACAAATTTCACTTTTCCAATTGCTTGAGTAAAATTAGAGAAATAAGATTGAAGATCGTCATTAAATTGTTTAAAGTTATTATTTAGATTTTTGTCATATTTTTCTGCTTCTGTTGAAGGTAAAAGTGCTGAAATCTCATCAATTTTATTCCATTTATTAATTTTAGTTTGTTTATCATCAACAATCGTATTAGCAATAAAGTGTCCTGGCGCAATTGCATCTTGACTCGATTGAACATATATTGCAAAGTGAATTGGAATATTTTTCAAATCTTTATTTGCTCTAAGGCGTGTAAGTAACTCTTGAGCCATTGCTTTACCTTGTTTTTCAATTTCTTTATTATCTAGCGATTTGCTATATGTTTCTCCATCTTTTTCTTTTTGATAATAATAGACACTATTCATAGCAAGACCAATTGTTATGCCTTTAATTTTTTTTCCTTTTGTATCATTTGTATCATAAAAATCTTGTTCTAAGATATTAGATAAATAAGCAGGAGAGCTTTCTGCTATTTTTTCTGGTTTAGTTTCTCCATCATGTGATGGATTAAGACCTAAATTTTCAGTAGCTTTTTTTGATTCTTTTTCACTTTCACTCATGTGATCAATTTCGTCTTTAGAATACTTGGGATTTAAATATGCGTTAACTGTATTTTTGTCTAAATACTGCCCATCTTGATATAAAAAATTATCAGTTGGAAATACAGACTTACTTAGATGTAATAAACCATTTTCGAAATCTTCACCATTATAGCTATTAGCCATATTATCTTGTAATACTCCACGAGCTTGGCTTTCTTTAAATGGTAAGATTGTACGATAATTATCTCCTTGAACTTCTTGATCAGTGGCAACTGTTTTTACATTATTTGAATTTTGTTCTTGTTGCTTATTATTTGACTGACTATTTTTATCATTCCCATTGCCACACGCTGTCAATATCATAAGCGACGTTATAACTAATAATAATAACCGCTTCATTACGTTCTCCTCTATTCTGCTATTTCATTTTGTTTTTCAATAAATTGTGATTCGGACCATATTTCTGTACCAAATTGTTCAGCTTTAGACAATTTTGAGCCAGCATCTTCACCAGCTATTACTAAATCTGTACTTTTAGTTACACTACTTGTTACTTTAGCACCTTGCATTTCTAACCATGTTGTTGCTTCTTTACGTGTCATTTGTTGTAATTTTCCAGTAAGAACAATAGTCTTATTTTGAAATTCCGGATGTCCTTCAATTTCAGAGGATTTAACACCTTTATATGTCATGTTGACATTTTTATCTTTTAATTTTTCAATAAGTGCTTTAATATCCTCATTATCTAGATACGTTACTACAGATTGTGCTAATTTATCTCCAATATCATGGATCGCTACCAGTTCTTCTTCTGTTACTTTAAGTAAACGATCCATGGTTTCAAATTTCTCTGCTAAAATTTGACTTGCTTTGGCGCCAAGATGTCGTATACCTAAACCAAATAATAAATGTTCTAAAGAATTTTGTTTTGCATGTTCGATAGCGCTTAATAAGTTTTCTACTTTTTTTGTGCCCATTCGTTCTAAAGGCAATAAATCTTCTTTAGTTAAATAAAAAATGTCACCTACATCTTTAATAAGCTGATGATGATACAGTTGCTGAATGATTTTATTTCCTAGTCCGTCTATATTCATCGCTTGTCGAGAAACAAAATGAATCAATCCTTCCACAAGTTGCGCTTGGCATTTTGGATTGATACATCTAAGCGCAACCTCTCCTTCAATACGCACTAATTCATGACCACAACTTGGACAATGCGTTGGCATATGGTATGGTTTTGCATCATTTGGACGACGGTCAATAATACTTCTTACGACTTCAGGAATAATATCTCCAGCCTTTTTCACTATAACGCTATCACCGATTCTAATATCACGTTCTTTAATTAAATCTTCATTATGAAGTGATGCTCTTGAAACTGTAGTACCCGCAACACGAATAGGTTCTAAAATGGCTGTCGGTGTAACGACGCCAGTACGTCCTATACTTAATTCAATATCTTTAAGTTCTGTGACAACCTCTTCAGCTGGAAACTTATAAGCGATTGCCCAACGTGGAGATTTTTGAGTAAATCCCATTTCGTCTTGTTGATCAAGATCATTCACTTTAATAACAATTCCATCAATATCATAAGATAGCTGTTCACGTTGTTTAGTCCACTTTTTAATATATTCTAGTACACCCTCTATATCTTCTACGCGTGCACGTTCATGATTAGTTTTAAACCCTAAACGATCTAATTCATCTAATGCATCACTTTGAGTAGTAGCGCTAAAATCTGTAAAATCATTTACACTATATAAAAAGACACTTAGTTTACGTTTAGCAGCTAATTTAGGATCTAATTGTCTTAAAGAACCTGCTGCTGCATTACGTGGATTAGCAAATGGTTGTTCTTCATTTTTTTCTCTCTCATCATTCAATCTCATAAAGGAACGACGTGGCATATATGCTTCTCCACGAACTTCAACATTTAAAGGTTCTTTAATTTTAAGAGGAATCGCATGAATAGTACGTAGATTTTCTGTAATATCTTCTCCTGTGGTCCCATCTCCTCGCGTTAATCCCTGCACAAATCGTCCATCTTCATATTTTAAAGAAACTGCTAAACCATCAATTTTTAGCTCACACATATATTCCACGTTACCAATATGTTCTCGAATACGTTCATCAAAACGTCTTAGTTCTTCCTCATTAAAAGCATTACCTAAACTAAGCATAGGTGTTTCGTGATTTACTTTTTCAAATGATGATTGAGCTTCTCCACCAACCCTAACTGTTGGAGAATCGTCAGTTTTTAGTTCAGGATGTGCATTTTCAATATCAATTAATTCACGTAATAATTTATCATATTCACTATCAGGTACAGAAGGATTATCTTTCACATAATATTCGTAACTATATTGATTTAATAAATCATGCAGTTCATTGACACGATTTTGAATGTTATCCATTTACTAATCCTCCTTTTTTTCGATAGGCGCAAATTGAGCTAATAAACGCTTAGGACCTTCAGATTTAAATATAATATCTAATTCAACAGAGCCATTTTTTTCACTTACATTGCTCACCATACCTTCGCCCCATGATTTATGTGTCACTTTATCTCCTACCTTCCAATCTGAAGCAGATACTTGTTTTTTAGTAGAAGTCGTACGTTTACTAAAACCACGTTTTGACGGTGTAGTTGACTTAGAAGTGATTGTTTGTCGTTTTGATTTTGCTGGTGTTTCTAATAATTCTTCAGGGATTTCTTTTAAGAAGCGTGATGGTAGATTTGCTTGTGAACGTCCAAATAACATACGAGAAGTCGCATGTGTAATATATAACACTTCTTCTGCACGTGTAATGGCTACATAACAAATTCGTCTTTCTTCTTCCATCTCATGGTCATCATCACTTTTAATTGCTCTAATATGAGGGAAAAGTGATTCTTCCATACCCATTAAGAATACAATTGGGAACTCTAATCCTTTTGCAGAATGCATGGTCATTAACGTTACACCACTATCAATTTGTGCTTCGTCAATATCTGCGACAAGTGATAAATCAGTTAAAAAGTTAATCAATGATTGTTCTTCTAAAGGTGTATCTTTTTCATAGTCTTTAGGTACAGACATAAATTCATCAATATTTTCAAGACGACTACGTGATTCAATTGTTTGTTCACGTTCTAACATTTGACGATAACCTGATTTTTCAAGTATTTCCTCAACAATCTCACTAATTTCTAAAAATTCTTGTTCTTTAATTAAGTTTTGAACCATTTCATAAAATTGTATACATTCTTGAGTTACTTTTTTAGAGAGCCCTATAAAATCCACTTCTCCTAATGCATCAAACATACTAATATTGTTATCTAGTGCATATCGTTGAATTTTATCAACTGATGATGGCCCTATCCCTCTTTTAGGAACATTAATAATTCTTTGAAGACTAATATCATCATTACTATTTGCCACTATTCTTAAATAACTTAACAGGTCTTTGATTTCTTTACGATCATAGAACTTTTGGCCACCAACCATCGTATAAGGAATATTTGATTTCATAAATGTTTCTTCTAACACACGTGATTGTGCATTTGTTCGATACAAAATTGCCATATCATTATAGTCTTTTCCAGACTTACGATGTTTAATAATTTCACGAACTACATATTCTGCTTCGTCACGTTCAGTCATCGCTTCATAATATTTAATCTTTTCTCCACCATTATTTGCGGTCCATAACCCTTTAGGTTTCCGTTCAGTATTATGTTTAATCACTTCATTTGCAGCTGTTAAAATGGTTTTTGTTGATCGATAATTTTGTTCTAGGAAAATAGTCTTTGCTTCAGGATAGTCTTCCTCGAAAGATAGTATATTTTGAATATCTGCACCACGCCATCCATATATTGATTGATCAGAATCACCTACAACACATAAATTTTTAAATTTACTTGCAAGTAATTTAACAAGTGTATATTGTGCTTTATTTGTATCTTGATACTCATCTACATGGATGTATTGAAATTTATTTTGATAGTATTCTAATGCATCTGGTACACGTTCAAATAAACGAATCGTTTTCATGATTAAATCATCAAAATCCAATGCTTCATTTCTAGATAGTTGACGTTGGTATCCACTATATACTGTTGCAACCATTTGTGAATGAAAATCATTTGCTTCTTTCATCGCATCTTCGGGCGTTTTCAATTCATTTTTTAAATTACTGATGGCACCAACAAACATTCTCGGTTCAAAACGTTTACTATCAATATTTTCATTTTTAAGTACATCTTTAATTACAGATTTTTGATCAGTTGGGTCAATAATGGTAAAGTTGCGTTCAATGCCAATACGATCTGCATCTCTTCTTAAAATCTTTACACACATTGAATGGAATGTTGACATCCAAATCACTTGAGCTTCTTCACCAACCAAGTGTTCCACACGCTCTTTCATTTCTTTTGCAGCTTTATTAGTAAACGTAATAGCTAAAATGTTATACGGAGAAACATCTTTTTCATCTAATAAGTAGGCTATGCGGTGTGTTAACACCCTTGTTTTACCTGACCCTGCGCCAGCCATGATAAGCAAAGGACCTTCTGTCGTTCTAACTGCTTCACTTTGTTCTTTATTCATATTACTTACTAGAGCATTCATTATTTCGACTCCTTCTTTATTTTTACAGTTTTTAAAGCTTTTTTAATATCTGAGTATATAATATTACCTACAATAATTGTATCGGCATAATTTTTCATTTCTTTAGCTTCAGTTAAAGAACTAATACCACCACCATAAAATAATTGTGTATGGGTTAACATTTGGGAAGTGGCTTTTACGATATCTTTATCTCCATATGTACCACTATATTCTAAATACAAAATTGGCAACTTATACATTTCTTCAACGAGTTGAGCATAAGCTTCAATATCTTCAACATCTAACTGAGTATTTGATTGCGTAAGTTTGGCTACTTTACTATCTGGATTAAGAACGACATACCCTTCAAGCATCACTTCTTCAAAATTAATCATATGACCATATTGTTTTAATGCTTTATGAAGCAAACCATTATGGTATGTCACATCATTACTATTTAATATTGAGGGTATAAAATAAAAGTCAAAGCCAGGCATTACGCTATCTAAATTTGAAACCTCTAGTACTAAAGGTAATGGATATCTTCTAACTCTACTCATAAGATGAATGACATTATCTTCAGTTACATCGTCTGTCCCACCAATCATGATGGCATCAGTATCTGACATACATAAGGCTTCTAAATTTTCGTCGCTAATCTCTTTGGCAGGATCAAGTTTAAATACATGCTGCCACTTTCTAATGTCATACATTATCCATAACTCCTTCTTTTAACATACACTAAATTATAGCATTTTTACCTTTGCAATTCTAAATCCATACACTAAGTTTATACTAGTACAAATTGTAAAAATTATATTCACAAAAAAGAGACAATTGCTATTTTTAGCTAAGCAATTGTCTCTCTTTATTTATTCTTTTGTTTCAACATTTAATCTCTCTAAAATCATTGTATACGCATCATTACCCCATTGCAGTGAGCGTTTAACTCTAGATATCGTAGCTGTTGATGCACCAGATTTCTGTTCTATAGTTGCATAAGTAAAACCTTGCTTTATCATTTTAGCAACTTGAAGTCTTTGAGATAAAGATTGAATTTCATTGACTGTACATAAATCATCAAAGAATTGATAACATTCTTCTCTATCTTTAAGTGTTAAGATGGCATCAAATAATTCATCCAATGCTTCTCCTCTTAATTTTTCAATTTGCATCTCAAGCAACCCCTATTTTCAAATTAAATATAACTATATTTTAACGCATTAATTAATTAAAGTGTAGTTATTTCAATTGAACATGCTAAAACTATATTAGTAACTATTCTAAATTAGCACGTTTGAAAATGGTATCGACTTGGTTCAAATGATGTTTTGGATCAAAACACTCGTCTAATTCTTCTTTAGATAAAACATTTGTAATGGTTGAATCTTGTTCTATAAGTTCACGGAAAGGTGTTTTAGTTTCCCAAGATTTCATCGCTTTAGGTTGTACTTTATCGTATGCTTCTTCACGAACCATACCTTTATTAATTAATGCAAGTAAAACGCGTTGTGAAAAAATAAGACCAAATGTTTTATTAATATTATTTCTCATATTATCTTCAAATACTGTTAAACGGTCGATAATATTAGTAAATCTATTTAAAGCATAATCTAATGCAATTGTTACATCTGGTAACATAATTCGCTCTGCAGAAGAATGAGAAATGTCTCGTTCATGCCATAATGGGACATTTTCATAGGCAGTTGTAATATAACCACGAATCACTCTTGAAATACCTGTAATATTTTCTGAACCGATTGGATTACGTTTATGCGGCATTGCTGATGATCCTTTTTGACCTTTTGCAAATGCTTCTTCAACTTCTCTCGTTTCAGTTTTTTGTAAATTACGAACTTCTACAGCAAATTTTTCTAATGATGTCGCAATTAACGCTAAAGTTGCAATGTAATAAGCGTGACGATCACGTTGAAGTGTTTGAGTTGATACAGGGGCTGTGTCAATTCCAAGATGTTTACAAACGTAATTTTCAATTTCAGGAGGAATATTGGCAAATGTTCCTACTGCGCCACTCATTTTCCCAACTTCAATTTCTTTACGTACCTCTTTAAAACGTTTTAAATTACGTTTCATTTCTGTATACCATAATGCCATTTTTACGCCAAAAGTGGTTGGCTCAGCATGAACACCGTGTGTACGACCCATCATTAATGTATATTTATATTTTTTAGCTTTTTCTTCAAGTACTTTAATAAAGCGTTCAATATCTTTTTCAATAATTTCATTCGCTTGTTTAATTACATAACTTAATGCAGTATCCACAACATCTGTAGAAGTTAATCCATAATGAACCCATTTACGTTCTTCTCCAAGTGTTTCAGATACTTGTCTTGTAAATGCTACTACATCATGACGTGTTTCTTGTTCAATTTCTTTTGCACGATTGACATCCACTTTAGCATTTTCACGAATTTTTTTTACGTCGTCCTTAGGAATATATCCTAATTCACTCCAGGCTTCACAAGCAAGAATCTCCACTTCTAACCATGCTTCATATCTATTTTGGTCTGTCCAAATACTAGACATTTCTTCTCTTGAATAACGTTCAATCATTATTAAACTCCTATCTTATGTAATTATTTTTATAAAAAGCTGTACATTAAATCATTTTTAAGTAAAATAGTTCGTATTTAACTCTATATTTATAGTTTAACAGATTCTATACTAAAAGTATAAAGATTTTTTATTCTAATTGAATATAGGTTTACGAACTTTATAAAAATATTAAAAGGTCTCTGACTTCTAAATTGTCAAAGACCCATATATGAGCAGTTATTAAATGTCATTTTCTATTTTCTTACCAACAAATTGAATATCTTGTCGTAATATCTTTATATTTCCTTGTTTATCTTCAAAGTAAACAGGTTTTTCAATACGTCTGACTGGCATGTATCCTTCTTTTCTCATACGTGCAATACAATCTGAAATAGTTTCATTTTCATTTACCTTGAACTTCACTATGTTCCACAACACTTTCTATTTCTTCTACTTCATATGCTTTTACTTTCTTAGTTCGAACACCTTTAGTCCAGAATCCACCGTGAATAGCTCTAGGTTCATACGCAATGATAAATGCTTTTTCATCTAAACTACGAACAGTTTCCATTAATTTTCGTTCATAACGTCTAGGTGTTAAAATTTGCATTACCATTCGACTTCCATCTCTACCATGTGCTTCATAGTGAGTAACACCATAACCTAAATTTCGTAACTCTTTAGGTAAATCAAGGTCGTATTCTGCAGATGTTACGTTTACAACTGTATAGCCTAATGCAAGCTTTTCTTCAATTTTCATTCCAACAATGATACCTATTGAGAATCCAAAGGCATATGCAATAATATTTTGAATTTGATCTAAACTAGACATCACTAGCCCTAATCCAACAACATATATTAAAACTTCAAGAAAACTCACTACTGCTGCCATGTAACGATATCCTTTTAACGTTAAAATTGTGCGCATTGTAAGAAATGTAACGTAAAAAACGTTAATGATGAATATCGCTAATATCATTATCCATGGATTTGACGTTATTACTGACATATTATTCCTCATTTCATTTAACTAAAATTCGAAATAATTTTATCAGTCACAAATAATTTTGTCACTAAAAACTAATAGTAATTAAATCATTTAATTATTAGAGTATTCATTTATTCTTTTGTAGATGAATGTTTAGGCCAAGTATAGCGAGTATATGCCAATTCTCTTTTATGTGCATTTTTAACATAATGATTCTCTATCGTTGTTTTTGCATCACTTGGTACTTCTTTGCCCTCTAAGTAGTCATCAATTTGATTATAAGTTACCCCTAATGCTTCCTCATCAGGTAATTGAGGTTTATCATCTTCTAAATCAGCAGTAGGCACTTTTTCATATAAATGTGTTGGCGCTTCTAAATATTCTAAAAGCTGTCTACCTTGGCGTTTATCTAGTCCAAAGATAGGTGCAATGTCAGCAGCACCATCACCATATTTAGTATAAAAACCTGTGATATTTTCAGCTGAATGGTCCGTTCCTATAACAATACCACTACGATATGAAGCAATAGAAAATTGTACTTTCATGCGCTCTCTTGCTTTTTCATTTCCTCTTTGGAAATCTGTAAGTTCAATACCCGCTTCTTTCAATGATGCTACACTTTGATCTACTGCTGGTTTAATATTAACTGTAATCACTTCATCAGGTTGAATAAAATGAAGTGCATCTTCTACTTCATCAGCATCCTTTTGTTTACCATAGGGAAGTTTAACTGCTATAAATTGGCATTCTCTTCCTTCTTTACGGAGTTCTTCAACTGCTAATTGCGCTAATTTACCAGTAAGTGTAGAATCTTGACCACCAGATATGCCAAGTACTAATGACTCAATAAATGTATGTGATTGAACATAGTTTTTAATGAATTGGATAATCTCACGAATTTCTTGTTGACTATCAATATGTTTCTTTACTTTCATTTCTTTTACTACGATATCTTGTAAATTAGTCATTGTCTTCCTCCATTTCCTTAACATGTTCTGTCACTTCAAGAATGCGCTTTTGTTTATTATTCCAACAACTTGTGCTTAAATCTACTGGATATTCTTGTGGATTTAAATAACGTTTATTTTCTTCCCACAATTGTGATAATGATTGTTTTAAATAATCTTGAGTTTCTTTTTCACTTGGTAAGTCATAAACTAATTTACCATTTTCGAAAATTGAATGATGTAAATCAATTGCTTCAAAATGCTTAACATGTTTCATTTTATAAGTATGAACTGGATGGAACATCTTTAATGGTTTTTCTTTATTAGGATTTTCATGTTCAAGCGTGATATAGTCACCTTCAGCCTTGCCAGTTTTAGTATTAATAATACGATATACTTTTTTCTTACCAGGCGTAGTAACTTTTTCCGCATTATTTGATAGCTTGATACGATCTACATATTCACCTTCATTATTTTCAACAGCGACAAGTTTATAAACTGCTCCTAAGGCTGGTTGATCATAACCCGTGATCAATTTAGTCCCTATACCCCAAGAATCTACTTTTGCACCCTGTGCCTTTAAACTGGTAATTGTTTGCTCATCTAAATCATTTGAAGCAATGATTTTTGCGTCTTTAAAGCCTGCATCATCAAGCATACGACGAGCTTTTTTCGATAAATATGCAATGTCACCAGAATCTAATCTTATACCTATAAAATTAATGGAATCTCCTAATTCTTTTGCAACTTTAATTGCAGTTGGTACCCCTGATTTTAAAGTGTGGAACGTATCTACTAAAAACACACAATTTTTATGTCGTTCTGCATAAATCTTAAATGCTTTATACTCATCACCATATGTTTGAACTAGTGCATGAGCATGAGTTCCGGAAACTGGAATACCAAATAATTTGCCTGCTCGGACATTACTTGTTGAATCAAACCCACCAATATATGCTGCACGTGCTCCCCAAACTGCGGCGTCAATTTCTTGTGCACGTCGTGTACCAAATTCCATTAACGTATCTTGTGGTGCAACTTGACGAATTCTACTAGCTTTCGTTGTAATAAGCGTATGAAAATTTACAATATTAAGTAAAATCGTTTCAATAAGTTGAGCTTGAATTAATGGCGCTTCTACTCGTAATAATGGTTCATTCCCAAAACACAATTCCCCTTCTTGCATCGCGCGAATATTCCCTGTAAATTTCAAATTTTTAAGATATTTTAAAAAATCATTTTTATATCCTATTGATTGTAAATATTCGATATCAGAATCACTAAAATGGAAGTTTTCTATAAATTGAATCATCCTTTTTAACCCATTAAAAACAGCATATCCACTTCTAAATGGCATATTTCTGAAATACAAATCAAACACTGCATTTCTTTCATGAATACCGTCATTCCAGTAACTTTCTGCCATATTTATTTGATATAAGTCATTATGTAACATTAAACTATCATCTTCGTAACGATACATCCTCATCTCTCCTAACAACCTTTTTGTATATTTTATCACAATTCAGTAATAGTGAGTATTTTCGATAATAGTCTTTAATTTAAAAATTAAATTTTTTTAATTCGACAAATTCATGACACAAGTATTTATTGTATGTGTTATATCAGTTTCTCGCTTATAATACTATTGAGGTGATTATATGCTATTAGAAGAAGCTACAAATTTTATCCAAACTATGTATGGTGAATTAAATTACTCAAATCATACTATTTCTAAACGTATCACTGAGATAGAGAAAGAAATCAATCGGACAGGTACCTATACACATACTTATGAAGAACTAAATTATGGCGCTAAAATGGCATGGCGTAATTCCAATCGATGTGTCGGGCGCTTATTTTGGGAATCATTAAATGTTGTGGATGCACGAGATAGTTATACAGAACAACATTTCTTAGATGCGCTTCATAATCATTTAAACAAAGCAACAAATGGCGGTAAAATCAAACCATATATCACTATATTTTCTTCAACTGATGCACCTAAAATATATAACAATCAATTAATACGTTACGCAGGATATGAAGATAAAGGTGATCCATCAGAACGCGAGATAACACAATTAGCTAATCATTTGGGATGGAAAGGCAAAGGTTCAGACTTTGACGTGCTTCCTCTTATTTATCAATTACCAAATTCACCTATAAAATATCATGAATTTCCTGCTTCATTGATTAAAGAAGTAGATATAGAACATGATCAATTTCCAAAGCTGAAAGATTTACATTTAAAATGGTATGGTGTTCCTATTATTTCTAATATGGATTTGAAAATAGGTGGAATTACATATCCAACTGCTCCTTTTAATGGTTGGTACATGGTTACTGAAATTGCAGTTCGTAATTTTACTGATACTTACCGCTATAATTTGCTTGAAAAAGTTGCAGAAACATTTGAATTTGGTACACTTAAAAATAATTCATTTAATAAAGATCGTACATTAGTAGAATTAAATTATGCAGTTTATCACTCTTTTAAATCACAGGGTGTTTCTATTGTTGACCACTTAACTGCTGCTAAACAATTTGAATTATTTGAAGAAAAAGAGGAACAGCATCATCGTGATGTTACTGGAAAATGGTCATGGTTAGCCCCACCGTTATCGCCAACGTTAACTGCTAATTATCATCATGGATACAAAAATATTATTAAAGATCCTAATTTCCATTATAAAAAAGCGACACCGATGAAATGTCCATTCCACTAATGTACAAGATTCATGAGGTGACAATTCATCATGCATTTATATTATTTAGGTCCCGAAGGTACATTTTCATATTTAGCCGCTAAAAAATATTTTTCAAAAGATAATTTTAACTTCATACCAAAGTCTAATTTATACGAAGTCATTAAGGCAGTAAATAGTGACGCTCAATCTGTAGCAATTGTACCCATAGAAAATTCAATTGAAGGAACTATAAACATTGTGGCAGATGCACTGGCTCAACAACATGTTTTTGCACATGGAGAAATACATTTAGATATTAATTTTGGTTTATATGCGACAAGGGACTCAAAGATAGAAAATATAAAAAAGGTATACTCTATCGCACCAGCCATCAGTCAAACAAGCCAATACATTCACAAACATCAATTTTCTTACGATTATGTTGACAGTACGATTCAAGGATTAGAAAAAATCTCCTCGGATGTAGCAGCCATTGTCCCAGTAGGTAGTGGTGAAATGTACGGATATACTGCTATAGAGAGTAATATTCAAGATTACCCGCATAATGTTACACGTTTTTTAGTCATAAAAAATGATAATAACTTTGAGTCTAAAACGAATAACACAATGCTATTAATTACCCCTAAGTATGACAAAGCTGGATTACTGGCAAGTATACTGACTACATTTGCATTATTTGATATTAATTTATCATGGATTGAATCAAGACCACTGAAAACTCAACTGGGTATGTATCGCTTCTTTGTACAAGCAGATACCGGGCTATCAGATAATTTGAATAAAGTTATATCGATATTAGAAACATTAGATTTTTCAGTGAAAATTATTGGTGCTTTTCATCGTCAATAAAAGGGAGTGGACAATATTTGTGTTAAATGTATCCTTTCATTCTGAAAACCTAACCGCATCATATTAAAAATGCCTAGGACCACTCATGAACTCATGATGTCCCAGGCATTTTTTGTATATTTATTTAAAATATTAAGATAAAACGTACATAGTGAATATATGATTTCAAGATATTTAATTTTATTTTAAATTTAATGTGTCAGAAATATCAAATCCTAAAATATATGGCATTAAGAAATAAACAACTACTATAATAATCACTGCAGAAATTAAATTAACCCAAACTCCTACTTTAGCCATTTCTTTAATACTCAACTTACCTGATCCAAATATAATAGCATTTGGGGGTGTTCCTACTGGTAACATGTAAGCACAGTTTGCTGCCATAGCTGCGGGTACCATTAATAACATTGGATGTACACCTACTGCTACAGATAGCGCAGCAAGAATAGGTAAAATCATTGTAGCAGTTGCTGTATTTGAAGTCACTTCTGTTAAAAATAACACAAATATTGTAATGACAATAACTATTACTAGTGGATGCACCCCATCTAACATTTTTAGTTGCTCACCTAGCCATTTTGCTAAACCACTTTCTGAAATTCCTTTTGCTAAAGCTAAGCCTCCACCAAATAATATAAGTACACCCCATGGTAATTCTTTTGCCACTTCCCAATCAATAATTCGCTTATGCTTTTCTTTACTTTTAGCCGGAAATATAAAAAGTAAAATAGAAATAAATATTGCAATTGTACCGTCTGCAACTTCAGATGTTATTGAAAAATTTTTTAAAATAAATTCTCTTGTTATCCATAGTAAACTTGCAAGAATAAAAATAGCTTGAACCACTTTTTCTTCATAAGACATTTTACCAAGACGATTGAGTTTATCTTCAATCAATGTTTGACCACCCGGTAAATACTTCAAATCATGTCTAAATGCGATAAATCTTAAATAAGCCCATGCTAATGCTATTAAAATAATGACTGTAGGAATACCAACAATCATCCATTTAGCAAAGCTAATTTCTTGTCCAAAATGTTGTTCAAATTGTCCTTTTAGTATAATGAGTGGCGGTGTTCCAATAAGTGTACCTAATCCTCCGATGGTCCCAGAATAACCAATAGCTAAGACAAGTGATTTTTCAAACTTCGAAATACTATCTGATTTAACGTCATCATCTTTCAACTCATTCGCTTCTTTAATAATTGCTAAACCAATAGGTATCATTATCATAACAGCCGCTGTATTTGATACAAACATTGATAGGAATCCTGTAGCAATCATGAAGCCTAATAATATTTTACTCGTGCTTGCTCCAATATATCTAATAATAGTTAAAGCTACACGTGTATGTAAATTCCATCTTTCCATAGCAATTGCAAGAATAAAACCACCTAAAAATAAAAAGATAATATCATTACCATATTCAGAAGAGACTTGTTCAGGCGAAAGTACATGTCCTAAAGGCAAAAGTATGAGTGGTAAAAAACTCGTTGCAGCAATTGGTATCGCTTCTGTAATCCACCAAATAGCTATCCACACCGTAATTCCTAAAACATATACCCCTTTGAAAGGAAGTTCTACTGGATGAAAGAATGATAAGATAAGAACAAACAATAACGGTCCTAAAATGAGCCCCAATAATTGTCCCATAGAATAAGATTGATTTGTATGATCTTTTTTAGAAAAAAATGTTAAGTATTGTGCATTTCTTCGAAAACCTGATTGCTTAGTCATCTAATTCTCCCCCTTTAAAATTAGAAACTTAACTTAATATATTCTATTTTTAGAAATATGGCATCATCTCAACAAAGTTGATTTGATACCTATTATATTGCAAACAAGCCTCATAGAAATCTGACTTTTTTGAAAATATATAATGATATTATAACATAAAAGAAAACGCTTTATTATATATCATAATAAAGTGCGTATCATTTATTTTTCATCTATAATTATATCTTTTTAAATTAAATACTAATCAATATTAATTTTTTTAACTTTAACTTTATCATTTTGATTAAATGTCAAATTAGAAATATCTTCTAAATGTAATCTTTGTGTCGAATGATTAAACGAATTACCTGCAATAAAAACATTAGTATGTTTTACATTATTATAACTTCTCACGTGTATAGCATCTCTTTTCATTTCTCCTTCGAAATGATTACCGGTTACAGTCAAATTATCTCCAGCTTGAGTCTTTTGAACTTGTCCTGTAGAAACATCAGCCGCATTTTTTCCATCTTTAACTCCAAGAAAACGAATACCACCATTACAATTTATAAAGGTATTATTTGAGATAAACATTGTCTTTGATTTTAACGGAGTTAATGCATATTCATTCATTCCGTTAAACACATTATTCCTTATATGAATATTTTCGTAAAAGCGATTATAACGACTGGCATGAGAGCCTATCGCTCTATTCCAAGCTTGCATTTTAGGTTGGTTTGAATTTCCAAAATAGCAATCTTCAATGACAACATTTTTGGTAATCGTGCCATCAGTCGTACCAAATTTAGGAAATGACCCAGGCACTTGAATGTCTAATTGAATTGCTTCAGAAAATGAGCGATCACCATTTACATCAAAAAAGCCTTTAAACTTACAGTTCTTAATATATAAACCATTGATTCCACAAGCATCTAGTGCATGTCCACCTACAACATCAAGTACTGTAATATCTATTAACTCGATATCTTCAGCATGACCTATAGACATTGCGGTATTATTATAGGGGTACTTTGAACCGTTCATATCAAATATACCACCTTTTATTTTAATATGCCCATTTCCTTGATATCCATGATAGAAACCAAATTTTTTACCATTTTTTAACAATGCATCTCTCGAGTGACGTTGCAAGATGGTATCATCTTCTAATATTAAAGTGGTATGATCATATATCACTAATGCTTTACTAATATAATAAGTCCCAGATGGTATATAAACTGTATGTTCTCCATATCTTGCGGCATTAAGTGCTTTTTGCATAGCTTTAGTATCTCTTCGTTTATGTTTTCCTTTTAAACCAAAATCCTGTGCATTGATCAATATTTTTTATCCCCTATCTTATGTTGTTATTAAATATATTTGTAACCATAATGGTGTATAGCTATACTATATTTATAATTTAATATTATACATTTTTTAAGGTATTCAAACATTTATTAAGAAAGGGATGTTTATTATGACTAACAAAGCATTGATTGTTGTAGATTATTCTTATGATTTTATCGCTGATGACGGCCGATTAACTTGTGGTAAACCAGGCCAAGATATTGAACAGTTTATTGTAGAAAGACTCAATCAATATCAACATCAACATGATAATATCTTTTTCATGATGGATTTACATTTTGAAGAAGACCCGTATCATCCTGAAACTAAATTATTCCCACCACATAACATTGAAGGCACTTCAGGTCGTCAATTATATGGTAAGGTAAAATCATTTTTTGATAAATATAAAAATGAAGATACTGTACATTATTTAGATAAGCGACGTTATGATTCTTTTTATGGTACTGCTTTAGATAGTTTATTAAGAGAAAGACATATTGATACTGTTGAAATTGTAGGTGTATGTACTGATATATGTGTACTCCATACAGCAATTTCTGCTTATAATTTAGGCTATCATATTATTATCCCTGAACAAGGTGTTGCCTCATTTAATGAAGAGGGTCATCAGTTCGCTTTAGCTCATTTTAAAAACTCATTAGGTGCAAAGGTAGAAGTTATCAATTAAAACATGCTAAAATAAGGATAAATTTAAAAATTAAGGGTGAATAAATCAATGGCAAAAACTTATATTTTTGGACATCAAAATCCGGATACAGATGCAATATCTTCAGCTATTATAATGGCTGATTTTGAACAACAAACTGGAAATTCTGAAGCAACTCCTTATCGCTTAGGTGAAGTGAGTGCTGAAACAAAATATGCATTAGATCATTTTAAAGTTGATGCACCAACTTTATTAAATGATGATTTAGAAGGTCAAGACGTTATCTTAGTTGACCACAATGAATTCCAACAAAGTGCTGAAACTATTGCTAAAGCGAATATTGTGAATGTCGTAGATCATCATAGAATTGCGAACTTTGAAACAGCAGGTCCTTTATACTATCGTGCAGAACCTGTAGGTTGTACTGCTACAATTCTTTATAAAATGTATAAAGAACGTAACTTTAAGATTAAACCTGAAATTGCTGGATTAATGATTTCAGCTATTATTTCAGATAGTTTATTATTTAAATCTCCAACATGTACTGAAGAAGATGTAAATGCTGCTAAAGCATTAAAAGACATTGCTAATGTCGATTTAGATGAATATGGTTTAGAAATGTTGAAAGCAGGTGCTTCAACAACTGATAAATCTGCTGAAGAGTTATTAAATATGGATGCTAAATCATTTAATATGGGAGATTATGTTACTCGTATTGCTCAAGTCAATACTGTAGATATTGATGAAGTCTTAAATCGTAAAGATGAATTGGAAAAAGCAATGTTAGAAACAAGTGCAAACGAAAAATATGATTTATTTGTATTAGTTGTCACTGATATTATTAACAGTGATTCTAAAATTTTAGTTGTCGGGGCTGAAAAGGATAAAGTTGGTCAAGCCTTCAATGTTCAATTAGATGATGGTATGGCTTTCTTATCAGGTGTAGTTTCTCGTAAAAAACAAGTTGTACCTCAAATCACTGAAATTTTAACTAAATAATTCATATTTTAATTCATATATAATAAGGCTGAGATAGTAGGTTACTTAACTCTCAGCCTTTTTTAATTTATTTTAATCATTCATTCAAATGTTTTAACCTTGGATACATTTAACTAAAATTATATAGTCAACTACACCTATAACGGTATTGGGATTGACTGTACAGGAGGTACTACAATTGAATTTAATAGAAAAACAATTTCAAGAAAGTAAACAGTTTTTTAAAACACATCAAACTAAAGATATCAAATTTCGTAAACAACAGTTAAAACTATTAAGTAAAAGTATTAAAGACCATGAAACAGAATTATTAGAGTCGTTAAAAATAGACTTAGGGAAAGGTTCAGTAGAAGCGTATGCTACTGAAATTGGTATACTTTTAAAAAGTATAAAAACAGCTCGTAAAGAATTAAAAAACTGGGCTAAAACTAAGCAAGTAGATACACCACTATTTATGTTTCCATCAAAGAGTTATATTAAGCCTGAGCCCTATGGGACAATATTAATTATCGGTCCATTTAATTATCCTGTACAACTTTTATTCGAACCTCTTATTGGTGCTATAGCAGCTGGTAATAACGCCATCATTAAACCTTCTGAACTTACTCCTCATGTTGCACAAGTAGTGCGAAAAGTGATTGAAGATGTGTTTGCAAGCGATTTTGTAGCTGTCGTTGAAGGTGGCGTTGAAGAAACTCAAACATTAATCAATCTTCCATTTGATTATATATTCTTTACTGGTAGCGAAAATGTAGGTCGAATTGTTTACGAAGCAGCAAGTAAAAATTTAGTTCCTGTCACACTTGAACTTGGTGGTAAATCACCAGTGATTGTAGATGAAACTGCTAATATTAAAGTAGCAAGTGATCGTATTAGCTTCGGTAAATTCACCAATGCTGGTCAAACTTGCGTAGCACCAGATTATATTTTAGTGAATAGAAAAGTTAAAAATGAATTAATTCAAGCATTTAAACAATCTATTGAAGAGTTCTATGGCAAAAATATTCAAAATAGCCCTGATTTTGGACGTATTGTTAATACAAAACATTTCAATCGACTTTCTGAATTATTAGCAATACATCGTAATGAAGTGATTTTTGGTGGGCATACTGATGAAAATGAACAATATATCGAACCTACAATTTTAGACGGTATTACTCCACAATCTAAAATTATGGAAGAAGAAATTTTTGGTCCATTATTACCAATCATCGTCTACGATGATTTTAATGAAGCGATAGATATTATTCAAAGCAAATCTAAACCTCTAAGCTTATATTTATTTAGTGAAGATGAAAATACAACGAACTGTGTGCTAGAAGAATTGTCATTTGGTGGCGGTGCAATCAATGACACTTTAATGCATTTAGCTAACCCAAATTTACCCTTTGGTGGCGTAGGTGCTTCAGGAATTGGCGAATATCATGGCAAATATTCATTTGATACATTTAGTCATATGAAATCATATATTTTTAAATCTACTCGACTAGATTCGAGTATTATCTATCCCCCTTATAAAGGTAAATTCAAATATATTAGAACATTTTTCAAAAACTTATAAAAAAATCCCTATAATGGCTCACTTTACAAGTGTTTACATTATAGGGGTATTTTTTATCTATAACGATGAATTCAAGAAATCAACAAATACACCTTCAGGTGCGGTATACTGATTGTCAGTAGCAATCAACATACCACTATTTGTATCACGTCTAAATACTGTTAACGCGTAATTTCCTTCTTGATGTGCACATACAAGGTATTCATCTGACTCAGTAATATTAAAATCTCTTGGAAATTCTCCCCCGCTTTTTACTATTTCAACCGGGTTAATTCCTTTTCCATCGTCAACTACTGTAAATATCGCTATACTATCATGTCCACGATTACTAATATATAAATTTTGTTCATCATGAGATAGTCTCACAGCTGCTAATTTAGTTTCTTCAGTGAAATCTTCAGGAATCGTTAAATGACGTTCAATTTCTTCAAATTTTCCATCATGATATTGTACAACGCTTACTCTATTAGATAACTCATGAACAACATACGCGTATTTCCCATTATTATGGAATTCAATATGACGCGGTCCATCTTCAGCATGGAATTCTGATACCGCATGTTCTTTAAACCCTTCAACTCCGAATGTATATGTTACAATTTTATCTGCACCTAAATCAGTCACAGCTACATATTTATGGTCAGGGGTTTCTCTAATAAAATGAATATGATTATGATCTTGACGCTCATGTGTTCCAGTTGGATAACTATGTTCTAACTCTTCAATTAATTTTACCACTTCGCCTGTCTCAGGATTAAGTTGATATATACGTGCTATTCCAGCAGTATAAACCGCTTCGAATAAGAAGTTATGATCACTAGAAACAGAAATATAACACCCTGTTCCATTCTCTGAAGCTAAACATTTATTAATGAGTGTAAGCTGTCCATTCTCGTCTTTTTTAAATGCAGCCACACCACATGCCTCATTCTCTTTAGTAATTGCATACAAAAATTGTTCAGTTTGAGCAAGATAAGTCGATGCTTCGATATCATATCCTGTATCTACTGATTGTATTTCTCCATTATCTTCATTAAGTTCGAATATATAAATACCCTTACCTTCTTTTTTTGTATAAGACCCCACATAACCTTTGGTTGTCATTTTAATACCTCCATTATATTCAATATTATTAACATTTATACTAGCTAATTGTATTTATTTAAGAGTAATAAAAAAAACCAGTAACTTCAAATGAAATTACTGGTATATGGTACATCGTTGCATTAAGCATTATTGCTTTCAATATCAGATACGATTTCTTTTGTTTTTCTTTCGATATCTTCAAAGTCTTTTTTGAAAATAAAGCCAAATACTACTACTACTACACCAACAACTAGTGCTGTAATAGCTGTAAAGCTTAATAAGAATTTAAATAAACCTTTAATGAAATCCCACATTTATGTTTCACCCCTGTACTTAAAATAAATACGTTTACATTAAATAATTTTAACATAGTTAACGTTATGATTAAATACATACCTTTTTATATATTATTTCAAACCTAAAATTAAAGATTTTTAAAAAATCAAATATTTTTTCTTTATTTATAATGAATGACATTGGTCTTATTTACACAGTGAATTACTATCATATATAAATAAACATTATAAGGCTTTAAATTTAATATAAATTATTGTTCAATATAAATAATAAAACAAATGATAGGAGGATTTTTCATGCAAGAAGTTAAGTCAGATATTATGACCTTTCGCGGATCACATTTTGATTTAGGTATCAAAACTGCTCAGTGGTTAAAACAGACGCCCTTACTAGAAAATAGAGAACGTGAATGGAAGAAGCGTATACCTCGTTTTGACATTGATGTTAATGAAACATATAGCATTTTCCAAACGTATGCACCAGAAATCTGGGAAGAATTATTAGGAATGCAAGAGATATTAAATTTACCGACTAAACAAATGATTTTAAATTTCGGTCACTATCGTTTTACTGATTTAAATGAAAGTGGATGTACAGTTTTTCAAGGTAAAGATTATATGGTTCGTAATTATGACTATCATCCTGCTACATATGATGGCAGATATCTTCTTTATCAACCAAATGATGGTGGACTCGCGCAAATAGGACCAACCTCTAGAGTAACTGGTCGTATGGATGGTATGAATGAAGCAGGTCTTGTGATGGGATATAATTTTATGCACCGTAAGCATCCTGCAAATGGATTTGTATGTTATATGGTAGGACGACTTGTCTTAGAATATTGTAAAGATGTAAAAGAAGCAATTCAATTTCTAAAAGAGTTACCCCATAGAAGTTCATTTAGTTATATTTTAATGGATAAGCATTTAAATCATGCAATTGTTGAAATTACGCCACGCTCATTTGATGTTAGATATGATAAAGTTTGTACTAATCACTTTGAAATATTAACACATGAAAATCGTAACTATACCAAAGAATCTAAAGAACGTCTTGCTCGCACAATTAGTCAAACTTCAGAAGGTATAGATAAATATACTGCGTTTAAACTTTTTAATGATCCTAAATATAATATTTATAGTAAGTTGTTTAAAAGTTGGTCAGGAACGATTCATACATCAATGTATGAACCTAAACATTTAAAAGCTTGGATGACATTAGGTGAGAATAACCCCCCTCTATCTATCGACTTTCAGTCATGGTTAGAGGGTCATGAACTTGACTTAATAGAATTTACTGGAAAGCTAGATACTGATTTAACATTTGCTACGTATTAATAAAAAAAGATTAGATAAACGTTTTAAAATTTAATTAATCAACGTTTTGTCTAATCTTTTTCATCCTATTTAATATTTATATCACCTTTAACGTTATAACACTCTATAATATTATAACTATTACCTACTTTGCTATCTTTAAAATAAGGATTCTTAATGTTATTGTCACCCATTCCTGGATGTAGTTTTAACAAGGTGTCTTTAGGCTTAGTTTTATACTCAATGTTTATATCACCTTTTTTACTTGAGCTCTTCATATCAATTTGACTTGGCATGTTTTTAAAGTCAAGTTTTCCTTCATTTGTAATGAATAACCCATTTTTCAAGGTACAATGATTAACCACAATATTAGAATTTATTACTTTAAATTGACTATTTTTAATATCACTATTTTTAATATTAATTGTTCCATGATCGCTATAATAATCAATACAATCAAGTTTAGCTTCTTTGATATTTAAATTTTCTCCGTCTTTTCTAATTCTGGCTTTTTTGATATCTATATTATTAATATTTAATTTTCCTAATTTAGCATCAATATTTAATTGTTTTAATTTATCAGGTGGAATAGTTATATGTATGTTGAACTTGCTTCTTTTAAAAGGGTTTAAATTAAAGCTATACCCTCTTTTAGAAGAACGTGATTCTTTTACATTTAAGCTGTCTTTTTGAGTGTTCACTTTTATACTATTGTCCCCGTAATATTTCACTCTAAATGAAGAACCTTGAGTAATAGTGATATCAGAACTATAACTATCTATATTCAATTTGGAGATAGATGATTGATGAAACGTTTCATTATATTTCAGTCGTTTATAAATATCTTTATCATGAACAAACCATACCAACGTTGCTGCTAGAAAAAAAACAACAAATATAACTAATCCACTTATTGTTAACTTTTTCATCACTGGATTCTTCCTTTAATTATTTTTATATACCATGATAAATATTTTAAAACAAGTTTATATAAATTCTGAACAATTTTTATTATTGCAACGAACACTAATATACCTATTCCAGCATAAGAAATACTATAAAGAAAATTACTAAAAGAGTCAGGAGTGCCTTTAAGGATACTAATAATAATTAATAAGATAGGTAAACAAATAAGCACAATTGAAATGACGAAAACAAAGGCTAGAAATATTAAGAATATTATCATTGGGATAACAATTAAGAAAAAAGAAATAACACCCAAACTTAATGATGCCATAATAGCTTTTACAATATTACGAAAGTTAGGTGTAACTTTTGCATGTGAAATTGCTTCTTTAGCTTTTATTTCTTTTCCAATAGTATAAGGATTTTTCAAATCATCTAATATTTGAGCATCTGTTTTGCCTTTTGTTTCTTGATTATAAAAGATATCTTCATATTCATTCATTACTTTATCTTTTTCTTTACGTGGTAAATCATCAAGCTCCGTTTCCAGTTCATTCAAAAAAGTAATTTTATCCATTTTCTTTCACATACTTTCTTAAAATATAAATTTATTTTTATTAACTATCAACGACTAAAGAATTCAATTCGCTTAACAATATTATCTTTATATAAAATTGATAATTTCATGTGATGATCTTTATCAAGATACACTAAAGCATCATAACCTTTACCTACCTTATCTTTGTCATAGTTATAACCTAGATTATCTATAACAGCATCGATTGGGTCACCTATATGAACATCAAAATTTGTGTTAACAAAAGTATCTTTAACTAAGATAATTCCTTTAATTTTGTGATGTTTTTTCTTGACTTTTATTGTTAAATTTTTATATTTATTATGATTATAAAAAACATACCTATCTAATTTCACATGCTTATTTAAACTATATTCTGAGTTATCAAACGTTTCATTAAGCTTTAAATGATTAATTTCTACATCACTTAAATCAACCGTTTTTTCATTTTTATAAATTGTCAATCCTAGTACAACTAATAAAGAAATGACAATAAATAAAATTGAAATAACCCATCTATTTTGAATATGCAATAGGACCACCACTTATATACTTATTTTTTTTAATATATCATAACTATGATTATATTCAAAAAATATTAAAGTACCTTTCAATGCAAATAAAACTGGCGACAAAAATTGAACGTATCGTCACCAGTTTTATTAAAAAGTTATTAATTTAAATGTCTCGTTTAGCAGCATAAAGTACATCAGCGATAAATAAAATAACAATAGATGCAATAGAAATGAACCATTGCCAATTCGTAAATTCAATACTACCTGATGATGATTTTTCTGTTAAGTAACTAAAAGGTATATATTTGAGTGATTTTTGAATATTATCGCCCCATTCAGGGATTAAACCTAAAAATGGTTGTAAAAATGGTACGATAAACACTAAAAAGATACCTAATGTAAAAATGACTGCTGGTTTTTGTACAATTAAAGTAATTAAGAATAATAATAGTCCAAAAAATAGTAAAAAGATAAGATAGAACCAAATATTTGTTAGGAATTTATCTCCATTTAAATTTTTACCATCTGTAAAAGTTTGAATAACTAAAAGTGTAACATACGTGATAAGTGTAAATATGAACGAAAAAATAATAATCGAAATCGTTTTTGCTATCACATAACCTACTCTATTTTTCACTTTATTCATATAAAGTTGAATCGTTCCTTGAGAATAGTCACGTGTAATTGTTTTAATAACAACAAGTAAACCAAAGAATAGAAACATCCAATTTGCCATTGGTAATATCATTGAATAATCGACTTTATCAGTATTTTTTGCTAATAGTACAGTCATTGCTGTGATGATACCCCAAATACATATAAGCGCGATATATGTTAAATAACTTTTTAAAAAACTTAATATATCATATTTAACTAATTGTAAACTCTTCATTTAATGGTCACCTCTTTGATTAATATTAAAGTACGTATCTCGAAGCGAATTTTTACGTGTTTCAATATATTTAGGATACACATTAATATGTGCGAGCGCTTTAAGCAATGTTCGATAATCTCGTTCTGCTTTAATAAGAATTTCTCCATTTTGTTTATAAGAATGAATAACATTAAAATGTTCTTGTAAATAATTTAGCGCTTGATCAAAATCATCATTGTCCAACGTAATAGAGGTACTTTCTTCTGCACTACCATCTTTCATATTGACATCTTGAACGAAATGTCCATCTCTTAAAAAGACAGCTCTATCACAAATTAATTCGATGTCTTCTAATTTATGACTTGAAATAAGAATTTTCATATTTAATTCATTTACTAAAGATTGTATCGTTTCTAGAACATCGATTGAGCCATCTGGATCCATGCCATTGGTCGGTTCATCCAAAATAAGATATTTTGGTTTATTCATTAATGATACAGCAATCGCTAATTTTTGTTTCATACCCATTGAATATTTTTTAACTTTTTTCTTAATATACGGACGCATACCAAAAGCATCTATAATTTTATCTGAATATGCTTTATCAAATCCTTGACCAAGCACCTGAGCAAAGAGTCTTAAATTATAAAGTCCTGTTTTATTATCATAAAGTTTTGGATGTTCAATGAGATAGCCAATATTTTCATCATCTTTTAAATTAACTTTACCTTTGTAATTAATAATATTTCCATTCATCACTTTCATCAGTGTAGTTTTACCCACACCGTTTTTACCAATGAGTCCTACAATTTTGCTATCTCCAAAATCAAAATCTATATTGTCTAAAACATTATTATTACCGTATGTTTTAGTAATATTTTCTAATTTCATAAAAGTCCTCCTTTTTTCTAGCGACGATTAACACGTGCTATTTGAATAAAATAATTTATAACTAGCCAAATCACACTTATAATAACTAATCCAATACTTAAATATTTATTAAATACATTTGGATCAAGTGCATTATGAAAGATAAATAAATTAATAGTCAAAAAGATAAATGCAATTGCCATCGGTATAGCAAGTACCATTAAAATAATATAAACAGTGTAAGAAATATATTCTCTTTTTCTTTCTGTACTTTTACTAAAGGCAATAGGAATGCTAAATAAATTTACACTTAAAAATGAAAGTGCTGTCGAATAACGCAACTCATTTACCTGAATATTTGTTGATTGAAAATTATATAATCCAATAATCAATGTTCCTAAAATCGTTAATATAATACATGTCAGATAATTTGCATTAAGCAATTCTTTCTTAGTTATTGGTAAACTTTCATAAAAAAGATACGACTCTTTTCCACCTAACCGTCTATGTACTCTAAATAATTGTCCTGAATCTAAAATGCTTATAATCATTAATGTAATGGCAAGTGGAATATATACAACGAAACCATAACTTGTTTTTGAAAAAAATAGTGTATAAATAGGATTAATAACAATAAGCACTAAATAAATGATAAGTGTCCAACGTCTTAACTTAAAATTTCTTATTATTAGTTGCTTCATGCCATCAACCCATTTCTATTTGGAGTTTCAACATCATTAGTTTCTTTCATTTTCTCAAGGTAAATCATTAATTCTTCAATCGTTGGATGTTTTATTTCAACTTGTTTTCCAAATAATTCCTTAAATGCTTGACCATGTTTTGTAAAACCGACATAACCTGTATGCTTTTCTTCTTTATATAAAAGGAGTTGATTTAATTCATCATCTAAATCTTTGTTATCACCTTTTACGATAAAATATTCCTCTTTTATATCATCACAATAGCCTTCAAGTACAAGATTGCCTGTTTTTATATATACAAGATAATCTGCTATTTTTTCTAAGTCTGAAATAATATGAGTCGAAATAAAAACCGTTTTATTTTCATCTATTAATTCTTGCTGCAATATTTCTAGAACTTCATTTCTTACAATTGGATCTAAACCTGCTGTTGGTTCATCTAATATAAATAACTCAGCGTGGTGACTTAAAGCAATGGCTAAAGATAACTTCATTTTCATTCCACTAGAGAAATGCTTAATTTTAAGATGACTTGGTATATTGAATCGCTCTAAATACTGATGGAATATATGACTATCCCACTTAGAATAAAAAGGAGAAATCATATTTTCTAGTTTTTTTATATTCCATTGTTGGTTGAAATAAATTTCTGAGTAAACAAAACCAATTTTATTTTTAATCCATTTTGCCGATTCTTTCATTTGTCGTCCTAAGATTTTAATTTCTCCAGTATTAGGTTCAAGTAAATCCATCATTAATCGAATCATTGTTGTCTTGCCAGCACCATTACTCCCAATAAAGCCCGTAACAAATCCTTGAGGAATACTGAATGAAAGATCTTTGATTTGGAAAGTTTTAGTGTTATAACTTACGTGTTTAACTTCAATCGCTTTCATTCATCTTCCTCCTCGTAAATTAAAGCTAAAACTTCATTTAATTCTTTTAGAGGCATACCAATTGTTTTTGCTTCTTTTACCATGGAACGTGCAAGATGTTCAATTACAAAAAATTGTTTTTCTTTTAAAATTGAACTGTCTTGTTCTTTTACGAATGTTCCTTTACCTCTTATTGTTGTGACAAACCCTTCTTTTTCCAAATCTTCATAGGCACGCTTTGTTGTAATTAAACTGACTTGCAAATCTTTCGCCAGTTCCCTCATAGATGGTAAGTGACTTCCAGCTTCAACGTAACCTTTTAATATATTTTCTTTAATTTGTTGTTTAATTTGTTCATAAATGGGCTGTTCACTGGTGTTTTTTAGAATAACTTTCATTTATGTCCCCCTTTACAACTGTATATAAATAATATATACAGTATATACAGATTTGTAAAGTGAAATAATAAAAATAAGATAAAATCAGTATTCTTAAGACATAAATTGTATATACACTATAAACATAGTTAAACAAAAAAACTATGATACAGTATTACAGTGGTAATTGCATCATAGTTTTCATATGTTACTTTTTATTTTTACGTCTGTCATTGCTACGATTAATAAATGCACATATCATAAACATAATGGCAGCCAATAATAACTTTATACCTTGACTTTCATGTCCAGTGGCTTGTAGATAATATCCAATGACAAACAAAACAATAGCTAAACCTACAAAAATTTTTGTTAGGTGTTTCATCATTTTTAGTCACCTCATTATAATAATTATATCAAATTTTTTATTTTATATGCATTAATCATTTATTTAATTAAAATTGAATTGTATATGTTCTATGTTAAGATAGTGTTATATCCACAAATTGCATTACACCCCCTAACTTGCCACATCAAGTTAAGGGGTTTTTGTGTAAGGTCATCTTATTTATTTTTCCACTTAGTTTCTAACCAAACTCGAAATATAATTAGCATACTCCCTGTTATAAGTGTGACTAAACCTTCTAATAACCACGACATTACACTACACCTCCACCAAGTAAAGTGTCATATCTCATGATGACCTATATATATTTTAACACATAAACAGAACATACGTTCTATTTATGGATAAAAGCACTTCTCCGATTTATTTTTTATTAGAAAACTTTATATTTTGTTTAATTCAAGATAATATATAATGTGAATAACAATTTAAAGCGAGGTTATGAAAATGAATCCTTTAGCACAACATTTAAACGATCAACTAGTCGATGACAGTCCTGAAATATTAAGCATGTTATCGACATTAGGTCAATCTATGTTTTATCCCAAAGGTATTCTGTCTCAATCTGCAGAAGCTAAATCAACAAAATACAATGCAACCATTGGTATGGCAACTAATGATAAAGGAAAAATGTATGCAGATACATTATTTGATGTCTACAATCATCTTTCGCCTGATGAGATTTTCCCATATGCTCCGCCACAAGGAATTGAAACTTTAAGAGATTTATGGCAACAAAAAATGTTAAAAGAAAATCCTAGTTTAAAAGCTTCATCTATAAGCCGTCCGATCGTGACGAATGCATTAACCCATGGTTTATCTTTAGTTGCTGACTTATTTGTAAATGATGAAGATACAATTTTATTACCAACACATAACTGGGGAAACTATAAACTTATTTTTAATACAAGACATAAGGCAAATATTGAAACTTATGCTATTTTCGATCAAGATGGACATTATACAACAAACTCACTTGTATCTACTTTAGATAATTTTAAACAAGATAAAGCTATTATTATCTTAAACTATCCTAATAATCCAACTGGCTATACACCTACTAAAGAAGAAGTTCGTACAATTGTCTCAGCAATTGAACGCTTAGCAGAAAAAGGAACTAAGGTGATTACAGTTGTAGATGATGCATACTATGGTTTATTTTATGAAGATGTCTATACACAATCTATTTTTACTGCAATTACTCAATTAGATTCAAAAAACATTTTACCGATACGCCTTGACGGTGCAACTAAAGAATTTTTTGCTTGGGGTTTACGTGTTGGCTTTCTTACATTTGGATTAAGTAATCAAAAAGCTAAAGACGTATTAGAGGCTAAAGTTAAAGGATTAATTAGAAGTAATATTTCAAGTGGAGCAATGCCTTCTCAAAGTGCAATTAAATATATACTAGAGAATCATGAACAATTTGATAAAGAAATTCAAGCTAATGTAAAAACATTACAAGAACGTTATGAAGTAACAAAAGAAGTGGTTTATGATGAAAAATATAAACAACATTGGCAAGCATATGATTTTAACTCTGGATACTTTATGGCACTTAAAGTAATCGGTGTTAACCCAGAAAAACTTCGTGTTCATTTAATCGATAACTATTCAATTGGTATTATTGCACTTAATGATACAGATATTCGTATTGCTTTTAGTTGTGTTGAAAAAAACGATATTCCACATGTTTTTGATTCTATTGCTAAAGCAATTGATGACTTAAAATAACATAAAAGTATAATAGCGAGAGACCTAACCAGGAAGGTTCTCGCTATTTTTTAATGACTTGTAATAAAATCTAACAATTTAAACATTACTTCTTTATTCTCTCTTGGTACTTCTTGGTTAAGAATCTGGTCTGGCGTTTGATTTAATACGGAATCAAACACGTATGGAGCATCATTCATGACAATCTCTTTTATATCATGAGCACCTGGTTCAAAATGAAATTGTAGTCCGATAATATTATTATTCAAAATAAATCCTTGATTTTTTAAATATTGACTTGAAAATAATAATTGTGCATTTTTAGGTATATAAAATGTTTCTTCATGCCAATGTAATGCCATCAATTCTTTTGGAATATTAGGAATGATGGATGACTCACGATAAACTTTATTCCAACCGACTTCTTTTACTGGAGATTTTCCTACAGTATATCCTAGGGCTTTAGTAATTTGTTGAGCGCCAAAACATATACCAAATATTGGCTTATTTTGCTGTATTAAATTGCGAATTAATTCTCGTTCTTCAAAAATCCATTTATCCTCATTATTAGGACTCATGGGTCCTCCTAAAATAATAAGTAAATCTGTTTCTTTAACATTGGGAAGGATACCACTATTAAAATAAGGATGATAAATATATAATTCATGGTGATGCTCGGTAGCCCAATCTCTGATAACTCCAGGACCTTCATTAGGGGTATGTTGTAAAATATTAATCCTCATTGTTGATTCTCCTTTAAAAGTCAATGTTTATTTATATCTTTGCTATCATTATACTTCGAAACACTTAAAATAAATACTATAAAAATTATATAATTTTTATATTTAAAAAACTTTTATAAGCACTCCAATATATAAAAGGAATCTAAGACAATCATTTTTTGCCATAGACTCCAATATAAAACTCATACTTTTCTATTTTCTATTAAGTCACTATAGTATTTAATAGGGTTCATTCTATCTTTCCATCTAATATAAATCAGTGTTCCACCATGTTTTTTGAGTTTTTCATTACTAGCACCACGTTCAAATGAAGACGCTAGTTCAATATTCATATTAGGATTAACATTTAATAATTTTGCATACCATTTAACCCATACATCACCTTTGACTGGATCATTTTGAATTAACTAATCAATATTTCAGTACAGATTCACTTTATAATCAAAACCGTCAGAAAATTAAATAACAACATAAATATAAAAAGCAAGAATTCTTTTATCACTATATTAATCTATATTATTATTTTGATTATTAAATTTAGCATTTTTATTTATTATCTTTTTTTCAATTTGTATATTAAATAAAATTGTTAAAAATCAAAAGATGTAAAATTTCGACAAGTTTTATGTAAAAATTGTTCAAATTATATTTAAAGATATCAGTGAAATTAAATAAGTAATTAAAGAATATATCTACTTTTTTAATACAAAAAACTAACATTAAAAATGGCTGATTTTGCATAAAACAAAACCAACCATATCTTTTAATTATTTACTTGTCTATTTGACTGAGCGCACTTCAAAATGAACTTATCAGTCTTTTTATTATATTTTCTAAATTTCTATAACCATGACCAGTAAAAACACAAAACATTGATATATCAACATTTATAGGTGTTTTTACATCATACCTGGCATACCACCCATTGCAGCATTGTCATTACTTTCAGGTTCTGGAATATTTGCAACTACCGCTTCAGTAGTTAAGAACATTGCAGCAACACTTGCAGCGTGTTGTAAAGCTGAACGTGTTACCTTAGTAGGATCTACAATACCTTCTTCAAGCATATTCACCCACTCGTTTGTAGCAGCATTGAATCCGACACCTGCATCAGCATGTTTAAGTCTTTCAACAATAACTGAACCTTCTAATCCAGCATTTTCAGCAATTTGGCGTACTGGTGCTGATAAAGCTTTAAGTACAATATTAACACCTGTCGCAACATCGCCTTCCGCTTCTATTTCTTCAACTTTATTATAGATATTAACTAAAGCTGTACCACCACCTGCAACAATACCTTCTTCAACTGCAGCGCGTGTAGAATTTAATGCATCTTCAATACGTAATTTACGTTCTTTTAATTCTGTTTCAGAAGCAGCACCTACTTTTATCACTGCTACACCACCAGCTAATTTAGCAAGACGTTCTTGTAATTTTTCTCTATCAAAGTCTGAATCAGTTTCTTCAATTTGTGCTTTGATTTGACTTACTCGTGCATCAATACTGTTATCGTCTCCATCACCATCAACAACAGTTGTATTATCTTTTGTTACTTCTACTTTATTTGCAGTACCTAACATATCAATAGAAGCATCTTTTAATTCTAATCCTAAATCATCTGTAATCACTGTTGCACCAGTCAATATTGCTAAATCTTCTAACATTGCTTTACGACGATCACCAAAGCCAGGTGCTTTAACAGCTACAGCAGTGAAAGTACCTCTCATGCGGTTTAATACAATATTTGTTAATGCATCACCTTCAACTTCATCTGCCACGATTAAGATTGGTCGGCTTGATTGAACAACTTGTTCTAATAAAGGTAATATATCTTGGAATGATGAAATTTTCTTATCTGTAACTAAAATATATGGTCTTTCTAATTCCGCAATCATTTTATCAGAATCTGTTACCATATATGGAGATTGATAACCTCTATCAAATTGCATACCTTCTACAACTTCTAATTCCGTATCAAGTCCATTAGATTCTTCAATTGTAATAACACCGTCATTACCTACTTTATCCATTGCTTCAGAAATATATTTACCAATTTCTTCATCAGCAGCAGAAATTGCACCTACTTGTGCGATTTCATTTTTATTTTCAACTTTTTGAGAAATGTCATGTAATGCTTCAACTGCTACTCTGACTGCTTTATCAATGCCTTCACGTAAACCAACTGGATTTGCACCACTTGTTACGTTTTTCAAACCTTCTTGAATCATTGCTTGTGCTAATACTGTAGCAGTTGTAGTACCATCACCAGCAATTTCATTTGTTTTATTTGCTACTTCTTGAACTAACTTAGCACCCATATTTTCATATGGATCTTCTAATTCAATTTCTTTGGCAATTGTTACACCATCGTTTGTAATTAAAGGTGCAACATATTCTTTATCTAATACAACATTTCGACCTTTAGGACCAATTGTTACTTTAACAGCGTTTGCTAATTTATCCACACCACGTAACATTGCTTGTCGTGCATCTTCTGAAAATTTAAGATCTTTAGCCATTTATACAACCTCCATTAATATTAATCCTGTTTTTCGACAATTTTATATAGTTATTTTTACTTTTCTATAATTGCTAATATATCTTCTACATTTAAAATTAAATAGCTTTCTTCTCCACGTTTAATCTCTGATCCAGCATATTCTTGAAATACTACTGAATCACCTTCTTTTACTTCGGGAGCAACTGTCTCACCATTATCAAGAAGACGTCCGCTGCCTACTGCAACTACAACACCTTCGTTAGATTTTTCTTTTGCGCTATCAGTTAAAACGATTCCACTTTTAGTTGTTTGTTCTTGTTCTTTTCTTTCGATAATCACACGATTTCCTAATGGTTTAAGCATGATTGTTCCTCCTTAGCAGGGTCTATTTAGCACTTTAATATAATGAGTGCTAATCTAATTTTTATAATAATCAAATTTGGTCAATATATCAAGTAAAAACCTTCTCTTACTTTTTGTACATCTGAGTTTTTTACGATAAAATAATGATTATTGATATTTAATCTGGAGGTTTCAAATGGCAAGAATTTGGGTGGCAATACTAACATTAATTATATATGCTTTAGCACAATTTTTACCCTTAGTTCTAGCACAAACGCCTATATTTAGTCGTTTATCAGGTATGGCTTTAGCTAGGGCTGGGGTGTATACTCAAGTTATCTTATTTATACTTGCAGCAATTTTAATCATCTTTTTTCATTTCAAAATTAAGAATCCTACAAACTTAGAGCAAGAACATAAAGAATCAAAACGTTATATTATCCCATGGGCTATACTTGGCTTTTTCATAGTTATGTTATATCAAGTTATTGTAGGTGTGATTAACATATGGATTTTCGGTCAACCACAACAAAGTCCAAATACTCAACGAATAATGGCTGTAGCAAAACAACTTCCTATTTTTATTATATTAATTTCTGTTGTAGGGCCTATTTTAGAAGAATATGTATTTAGAAAAGTGTTCTTTGGTGAACTATATGATCGAATTAAAGGAAATAGAATCATTGCCTTCTTAATTGCTTCTACCGTAAGTTCTTTACTTTTTGCATTAGCGCATAATGATATTAAATTTATTCTTATTTATTTTGGTATGGGGATGATACTTTCGTTAGCTTATACTTTAACAAAACGAATTTCTGTGCCGATACTTATTCATATATTTCAAAATGGCTTCGTTGTAGTAATGCAATTTTTCCTTGGCGATTCATTAAATCATTTGAAACAACAAACTCAATTTATTATTCACTTGTGTAATTAGCACATAATTTATCTTAATAAATAAAAGCATCGAATGCTCTAGACATTTGATGCTTTTACTTTTTTTTCGTTTTTAAATTTTGATATACATAAATTATCATTACAGTGGAAGATATTAAAATTAAAGTAGGAATCAGTATCATATTCAAAGTTTTTATATATGATTTTGATTCTGTTTTTTTATGAGAAGAAGTAATGACTTTTTTATGTTGTTCTTCTTCTACTTCATCCTTATGAATTGTTTTTGGCTTTTTTAAATCAGGCATAGAGCCAATGTCACTTGTAATTAATGATAAAACTTGCTCATCTAAATTTTTATAATATTCTTTAGCATTAAGTGGATTAAAATATTGAAATCTAAAGTATTGAGAATCCTCTTGTAATATATTTAGATTTTGATTATCAAATTTTTGTTTCTTAATTAAACGATTAAAATCTTTATTTGTTATCTTTTCACCATTATCATCTAAATGATTAATCTTATTAATAATATAAGGGTTGTACTTATAAGCACCTTTTGCATATTGATTAAACCTATTTAAGATATTTTCTGAAAATCTTGACTCTATTTGATATGCATTTCGATAAGTGGATTCTTTTCCTCTATCACTTTGGAAATATAGATTATTTTGCTTTAAATGTGTTGGTTCAAAATTATTATGATTGTTTTCAACTAGTTGTCGTGAAACCAATTGGTTAAACATTGTTTTGGAAATACTATTTTGAGACTTATCCTTTTGATAAGTAGTTTTTGAGTAAACATTGGATGAAGTATTATCATTATATGGTTGTATGATTTGATTTTGTTTCGACTTCATTGATTTAGACCTTACATTTTGATGTTCTTCTTGCTTAAAAATAGTTGAATCATCATTTTTATAATTTTTACTTTTTTGTGCTGTTTTATATTTAGTATGATTTTTTTCTTTAGAAGATGACGTGTTATTTTTATGAATATGTTCTATTCCACTCTTTTGTTGATTCTTATCATTAACTTTTTCTTTTTTTAGTTCTTCAAGGCTATTAGTTTCGTCGCTTTCTTTTCGTGATTCTTCTGCTGTTGATTTTTCTGTGCTATTAGTCTCGTCGCTTTCTTGTTGGGACTCTTCTACTGTTGATTTTTCTTTACTGTTAGTCTCGTCACTTTCTTGTTGGGACTCTTCTACTGCTGATTTTTCTGTGCTATTAGTCTCGTCGCTTTCTTTTCGTGACTCTTCTACTGTTGATTTTTCTTTACTGTTAGTCTCGTCACTTTCTTGTTGTGACTCTTCTACTGCTGATTTTTCTTTACTGTTAGTCTCGTCGCTTTCTTGATGTATATTTTCTATTTTTGGTTCTTCTGTGTTGCTAGTTTCATCACTAGTATAATTAAATTTTTTTATGTTTTCCTTACTTAGTTTAATTTTAGATTGCTGAGTATCAGAAGTTTTTTGTAGGTTTACTTTCTGATCTACGCCTTCACTCTCTATATTAGAAGAGGTTTCAGCATAACTATAGTGACTAAATATAATTGTACTTATAGCAAAAATAAGACTTGTTCGAATAACTTTTTGTTTTATCATTCTGAGACCTCCTCTTATTTTTAACAATTTTAGTATAAAGAAATAAAAAATATCATGCATGTATATAAACAAATTGATAAAAAACATTAATATTTATGAAATT
>NZ_PPQE01000005.1:0-27636 GCF_002901845.1 Staphylococcus hominis subsp. hominis | reverse complement strand
ATATAATAATTTACTTATTCTAGTATAAATTTTATACAAGAAATATATTAAAAAAAGGAGATTATAAGATGGAATTATTTGATAAAGAAAACACAAAACCATTTCTAACTGAAATTGAAAATAGACGTACAATTTATAAAACTAAAACATCTATTTCTATTAGCGATGAAGAATTAGAGGAAATGATTGAACATATTGTAAAATATATGCCTTCAGCTTTTAATTCACAATCAACACGTATTGTTTTATTACTTAACGATCAACATATTAAATTCTGGGAAAATGCTAAAACTGTACTCAAAGATGTAATGGGACCAGATCGCGACTTTGAACCTACAGATCAAAGAATTAATGGTTTCGAGCATGCCTACGGAACTATTTTATATTTTGAAGATGAAGATGTGATAAAATCATTACAAGAACAAATGCCATCATATGCTGATAATTTTGCTAACTGGGCTGTTCAAACAAATGCTATGCATCAATACGCCATTTGGACTGCACTAAGTTCAAAAGGTATCGGTGCATCGTTACAACACTATAATCCACTAGTTGATCAAGTTACAACACAAACATTTGATATTCCAGCATCATGGAAACTTGTAGCACAAATGCCATTTGGAGATATTGAAGAACAAGCTGGTGAAAAAGAAATTCACCCTACTGATCAACGATTTATTATTAAAAAATAATAAATTTAAACTTATCAATGAAGCATATTTCAATTAAGTTATTTTACTTTAATTGTAATGTGCTTCATTTTGCTTTTCATAGCCAAATTTAGTAAATTGAAATTATTAAGCAGGTTGAGGAGTGGTTAAAGTGAAAATACAAATATTCCAATTTTATGTCGAATATGGAGATGTTGAGAAAAATGAACAAAAAATTTCAGAATGGTTTAATACTCAATTAGATGCTGATACTGAAGTTGTTGTGTTACCAGAAATGTGGAACAATGGCTATGCTTTAGAAGAATTAAATGAAAAAGCAGATCAAGCATTATCACGTAGTTGTCCTTTTATTTCGAATCTTGCCCAAACATATCAAGTTGATATCGTCGCAGGATCTGTTTCAAATAAACGAAATAATAAAGTTTATAATACTGCTTTTACTGTTTCTAAAGAAGGTCGTCGTATTAACAAATATGATAAAGTTCATTTAGTTCCAATGCTAAATGAACCAGAATTTTTAGAAGATGGAAAAACAGTTCCAGAACCATTTACTTTATCATCAGGTGCGCTCGCCACTCAAATTATATGCTATGACTTAAGATTTCCTGAATTGCTAAGATATCCCTCTAGAGAAGGTGCTCAAATCGCATTTTATGTCGCCGAATGGCCAACATCTCGACTTAATCATTGGAGAAGTTTACTTCAAGCTAGAGCGATAGAAAATGATATTTTCATCGTCGCATGTAATGGCACAGGTCATGATGGAAATACTGAATACGCTGGACATTCAATGGTTATCAATCCTAATGGAGATATTCTTGTTGAGTTAAACAGAGAAGAAGCTACTATTTCAGTTGATATCAACATTCAAGAAGTATCACGCCAAAGAGATGCTATTCCAATCTTTAGAAATTTAAAACCTCATTTATATAAATAAAAAAAGTCGTGAGCTTGGGAGAGACTCACGACTTTTAATTAAGGGAATGTTTTACAGTTATTTTTCAATCTTTTGGGGATGTTATTAATTATGAAAAATTACATTGCATAACAATGTTATGATAGCTTGCATATTGAAAATAATTACCTTCTATTCAGAATAGCTAAGTTAATTATTTTCTACTGAGTTAACACTTCAGCGAGTCTTATGCATTTCTCATCAATAAGTTGGGATAGCTTATTAATGAATGGAACTACACGAAGAAATAAATAAATGAAATATTTTACTATGAAAATCGATATTATCGAATAACCCATTGGTCTCGATCATCACAAATACATAGTCAAATTACACAAACATTCCTTACAACTCATCGATAAATCAACTTTTAATTTCGCAACTACTAACAAAATCAAAAAAAGATTTATTCGAATAAAACAAAGACTAACAATTTAAAGACTAAGATTATTAAGTTGATATCACTTTAATGTGATATGAGTATATTAAAACATAACATTCATTTAAGTAATTAAAAATTTCTTAACTTGCAACTTTTTCTACTAAACTGTTTATTTTTATATGGTAAAATATGAGTTATCGAATTACTTTAACAGTTAAGTATTAAATTTTAACAGTTAAGCATTATTTTACAGACTAATTGCACAAAATTGTATAATATAGTCAAGGAGAGTGGCACAATATTGAAAGCAATTGATGATAAAATTGAGCACTTTGCATCTTATTTACAGAAGAAAAACAACCTTGATCATATCCAATTCTTAAAAGTACGATTAGGCATGCAAGTGGTTGTTAGTAATATTGCTAAAACAATTGTGACATATGGTGCTGCGCTCATATTCCATACATTTTTGTATACTTTAATCACACACATTAGTTATTTTTTAATTCGACACAATGCACACGGGGCGCATGCAAAGTCTACTTTGCTATGCCATATTCAAAATTTAATCTTATTTGTTGGTTTACCATGGCTCATTGCTTACTATCATATTAATATGGGTATCATGTATAGTGTTAGTGGCCTTGCATTATTACTGATTATTATTTATGCACCAGCTGCCACTAAGAAACAACCCATACCCGAACGACTAAAACCTCGCAAAAAAATAAAGTCTATTATTTTAGTAGTGGTTTTAATCATTATTTCTATTATAGTACCAGAGCCATATAAACAATTAATTTTATTAGGTATGATACTTGAAAGTACAACACTATTACCATTCTTTTTTCCTAAGGAGGATTATTAATTATGACATTTATTACAGATTTATTCATTAAACTATTCTCATTAATCTTAGAAACTGTTGGTACACTTGCTTCTTATTCACCTTGTGCAACTTATTTTGATGAACCAGAAGTTCCTAAAGAGTTAACAAATTTAGAAAGATAGTATTTTAAGAAAGTGTGTGTGCCATGGATTTATTATCTAATGTACCTTTAGCTTTATTTCAAGGTTTTCTCCTTTTTATAATTGCTAAAATAGTTTCAAATATTAAATATAAAACAAGGGATTATTTAATCGTTTTAGCGATTATAATCCCTTCTGCTCTTTTGTATCATTTTTTCGGAAGTATATCTATATTATATTTACTTATCAGTTGCGGAATATTTTTTTATTATAAAATAAAGTTTTATTCTATAATCACAGTTTTGGGCAGCGCAATATTAATGTTTTTAAGTAATTTTATCGTTTTCTTTTTAATAATTTTTATTGAAAATACATTAGATAATCAGTATTTAATTTTAATGATGTATTTAACTTTGTTTTCATTAATCTCTATTATTCTTGCTTATACTTTTAAAATTGTATTTAAAAAATTTAAGCAATCCTATCTATCTATTAATAAAACTTATTTAATTATTATTACAATTGTTTTAGTTTCATCATTTATCATTTTACTAATATATTCGCAAACACCTAGAATTAATAATGCTTCTTTAAAAATTTATGGGCTAATTTTTATTGGAATAATTATATTTTTTATCACCTTAATCATTATAATTTCTAGATATACACTACGTGAACTTCGATACAGACGTAATATGGAAGAAATTGAAACGTATTATGAATACACACTACAAATAGAATCGATTAATAATGAAATGCGTAAGTTTAGACATGATTATGTCAATATTCTTACTACAATGTCAGAATACATAAGAGAAAATGATATGGATGGTTTAAAGACATATTTTAATAACAATATTGTTCCTATGAAAGATAACCTTCAAATGAACTCAATCAAAATTAATGGTACTGATAATTTAAAAGTGCGTGCTATTAAAGGATTGATAACAACTAAAATTTTACAAGCTCAAGAAAAAAATATACCTATTAGTATTGAGGTGCCAGAGTTAATTGATCATATTGAGATGAATACGGTTGATTTAAGTCGTATCATTGGGATTATCCTTGATAACGCTATTGAGGCTTCAGAAGAATTAGAAGATGCCTTAATTAGAATTGCATTCATCAATGTCGAAACGTCAGTTATGTTTATTGTTATGAATAAATGTAAAGAAGATATGCCGAAAATCCATGAATTATTTCAAGACTCCTTTTCAACTAAAGGAGATAACAGAGGACTTGGTCTAACGACTTTAAAAGAAATTACTGATACTACTGAAAACGTGTTACTTGATACGACTATAGAAAATGGCTACTTCGTTCAAAAAGTAGAAATTATAAATAATATGCCATAAGGATGTGAGAAAATGAAAATATTCATTTGTGAAGACGATGTGAAACAACGTGAAAATATGGTTTCAATTATTAACAACTATATAATGATTGAAGAAAAACCGATGGAAATAGCGTTAGCGACAGATGATCCTTATGAAATTATTGAACAGTCAAAAGAAATGAATGATGTTGGATGTTATTTTTTAGATATACAATTGGAAGCTGATATTAACGGTATTAAACTTGGAAGTGAAATTCGAAAGTATGATCCTATTGGGAATATCATCTTTGTTACAAGTCATAGTGAACTCACTTACCTAACATTTGTCTATAAGGTATCTGCAATGGATTTTATTTTTAAAGATGATCCTAATCAACTAAAAACGCGAATAATAGATTGCATTGAAACTGCTCATACACGTTTAAAATTACTTTCAAAAGAAAGCAATGTTGAAACAATTGAATTAAAGCGTGGTAGCAATTCAATATATGTACAATATGATGATGTCATGTTCTTTGAATCGTCTACAAAATCCCATCGTTTAATTGCACATCTTGATAACCGTCAGATTGAATTCTACGGAAATCTTAAAGAATTAGCACAACTCGATGATCGTTTTTTCAGATGTCACAATAGTTTTGTTGTAAATCGTCATAATATCGATTCAGTCGATTCTAAAGAACGAATTGTAACTTTCAGAAATGGTGAGCATTGCTATGCCTCTGTACGTAATGTTAAAAAGATATAATATTAAAACCCCTTCATTTTAATATCTGAAGGGGTTTCTTAATTTCTTTTTTTAAGTTCTTCAATAACTTCTTCTAAACTTGAAATACTTTCAATAGCGCCATATTTAGTAGTTACTTTTGCAGCTACTAAATTACTAAATTTTAAAATTTCTTCTCCTTTTTCTTTAAATAGAGAAGTAATGTCTGTTAATTCTGTATTTAAAATTCTATTAATGACTGCACCAATAAACGCGTCTCCGGCACCAGTAGTGTCAACAGCTTCAACTTTATACCCTTGATGATGAATAATTGTCCCATCTTTTAAATAGGCTGTTGCTCCTTTGTCTCCTTGTGTATAGATAACTACTTCAACATTCCCTTTAAATAAAGATTGAATCGCTTTATGTTCATCACTTATTTCAGTAACAAATTCAATTTCTTCATCTGAAATTTTAATGATATTTGCTTTTGGAAGAAATGACTGAATAGTCGCTTTACACGCTTCTGCGCTATCCCATAATGGTAATCTAACATTTGGATCAAACACTATCATCCCATGAGCCGCTTCAAATTTTTCAATCATAGCAAGATGTGCATTTTTCATATCACATTCAATTAAGTCAACAGAACAAAAATGTAGAACATCTTGATTAGAAATATTAATTTCATCTAAATTCGAAGCATGATAAAGCATGTCAGCTGATGGTTTACGATAAAAAGAAAAATCTCGTTCTCCATTTTCTTTTAAACTAACGAATGCGAGTGCAGTATTAGCTGCATGTGTTCGTTTAATATATGTTGTACCAACGCCTATTTTCTCTAACGTCTCTACGATAATATCTCCAAAAGCGTCATTACCTAATTGTGTAACCATTTCTGTCCTACGACCTAATTTTTTAGCCACACTTGCCACATTAGCAGGTGCCCCGCCAACTTGTCGACTGAACTGCGTTACATCTTTAAGTTCAATATTTGTTCTATTTGGAATAAAATCGATTAATGCTTCACCAATAGCATATAACTTCCTCATTTATTTATCTCTCCCTAAGTCATATTTAGTAAATTTTAAATAAACTTGACCTGTTTCTGTAGATGTGCGAATTGCTGTAGCATTTTCATCAGGAAAAATTCTTGACGTTAAGACACGCTCTCCATCATTACAAAAAATTTCAATACTTGACGTATCCACAAAAATGTGTAATTGCTTTAATGGCGAATCTAAATATGTAGATCTTGTCACACCTTCAACATTACTAGGTAATGCACCACTTTCTGATCGATCGAATGTAATCTTTTGCTCCCTAGTATTATAAGAAATTAATGTTGAATTTAACTTAGATGCTCTTAATTCAAAATATATTTCTGTTGCTTCATTTTCTAAAATATTAATAATAAGCTCATATTGCGTACCTTCGTAAGGATGAAGTGTTGTATTATATTTGTTAGCATAACCTAATGCTGTTTCTTTATTTTGACGTAACGTCTCTAACGCTTTCAAAGGACGTTGGCGTAACCGTCCTTCTTCGATTGTTAACTCTCTAGGTATCGTTAAACAATGTGCCCAATCTTCTTCATCTGTAGGATAGTGAGTATCTGGTAATCCCATCCATCCAATTAAAATACGCTTACCATATTCATCTATAAACGTTTGTGGCGCATAAAAATCAAAACCATTATCAAGTTCTATAAATGTATCATGTTTGAATTCTAATGTATCGAAATTTAAATTACCGATTAGATATCCAGATTGATAAATATTTCTATATTTTTCATCTTTTGCATCAATACCTTGAGGACTAAAAATAATGACATCTTGTCCATTTAAACTAAAATAGTCTGGACATTCCCACATATAGCCAAAATCTTCTAGTTCGGTTGTAATTTCTCCAATATATTCCCATTGGTCAATCTGTCGATGTATCATTTTATACAAAAGTAAACGTCCTAATTCTTGTTGAGTTTGGACACCTAATATTGCATAATATTCTTCATGATGTTTAAATACTTTTGGATCTCTAAAATGACTTGTATATCCTTCAGGTTGATGAGCAATCACAGGCTTATTTAATTTTTCGATTGAACCATCTTGTTTTACTTTTGCAATCATTTGACTCGAATATCTTTTCCATTCTTCATCTCGATGATTACCTGTATACATGTAATATAAGTTTCCTTCAAATTCAAAAGCACTTCCACTATATACCCCATGACTATCATAAATCGTATCAGGCTTTAATATAGGACCATTTGGTTCAAATGTCACTAAATCTTTACTAGTATAATTAAACCAATATTTCAGTCCATGCCCAGCACCCAATGGAAACCACTGGTGAGATACATAGTATGTTCCGTTATAAAACATCAATCCATTAGGATCATTTAATAAACCTGTTTCAGGTTGAATATGAAAGTGTTGACGATACCTTGATTGTTCTATTCGATGCTTTAACGCTTCTAATTCATCTTTGTTCACATCTTCAATACGACGATAGCGTTGTACTCTTGACCACTCAGTCATATTAGTCCTCCTAAATCATTAGTATTAATTTTATCACTTAATATCGTAACGGTAATTAGTCTTAAGACTTTACAATCTATAATTTAAAAAGCGGGAAATTGTACTTTTGATACTCCCGCAAACTTTGCAATATCTGATATGTTTTTCAATAGACTAATCATCTAAATTAATATCAACATAATATTAATTTTATCATATCGTGATTATCTTCAAATACTGTTTTACTAATGAAACTTTAACATTTTAAATATATATCAATACCTTTTATGTAATTTATTTAATTCCCCATAAAAATATGCCTTTTCACCATGCACAAGTTGATCTAAACCTGTCATATCTTCTTCAACGGTCGTAGCAAGGGACATAAAAATTGATAATGTCTTTCCAATAATAAAAGTTATAATAATCGAGTAAACGACTACTACTACAACTGCAATACATTGTATCCATATAGTATGTAAATGACCAGTATAGATTAATCCATCTAATATATCTTTATTAACTTTATGTGATTGAAATACGCCAGTCAATATTGCACCAATCACACCCCCAACACCATGAATACCAAAGGCATCAAGTGTATCATTATATCTTAATTTTTCTTTTATAGAATTGACCACAAAATAACATGCTATACCACCAATCATAGAGATAATGTATGCACTTAAGTAGTTTACAAATCCAGCTGCTGGTGTAATGGTTACGAGTCCTGACAGTACACCTGATAATAAACCAAGTAAGCTTAACTTTTTATTAGAAAAGTATTCAAGAATCAACCAGCTAAATGCTCCTCCGCTTGCAGCGATGATAGTATTTACAAATGATATCACTGCTATATCATTTAAAGTAAACGCACTTCCTGTATTAAAACCGTACCATCCTATCCAAACAAAAATACCACCTATAAGTGTAATAAGTAAATTATTCGGCTGTAGTTTTTCTACTTTTTTTCCGTGACCTATCATTATTGCTAATACTAATCCTGATACTCCTGATGTAATATGTACCACAGTACCTCCAGCATAATCTAAAGCCTCAAGTTGTTGAATCCAACCACCGCCCCATACCCAATGGGCTACAGGACTGTAAATCATAATTACCCATATAAATATAAAAATGGTAAAAGGAATAAATCTCATTCGCTCAGCAATTGAACCTGATAAAATGGAAACCGCAATGGTACAAAACATCATCTGAAATAACATAAATAAGGCAAACGGAATATGTGGACTAAATTGAACATTCGTATTAAATCCTACATGTTGCAAACCAATAAAATCAAAATTACCTATCCAATCATTTCCATGACCAAAACTAAGAGAAAACCCAATGACCACCCATGTAAACGTAACAATAATGATAGCGGCCATACTTTGCATCACTGTATTTAAAACATTTTTAGGTTGAACTAAGCCTCCATAAAATAAACTCAATCCCGGTGTCATTAACCAAACTAATAAAATACACAGAAATAAAAAAATTGTGTCATCCATCTTCATTTTTACCACTTCCTTAAAAAACATCATATTAATAGTTTTTAAGAATAGCAAAAACACGTAAGATTAAATGACACAATTTGTCATATTACATTACATTTATAAAGAAAAACTTAAGCTTTTTGAACTGTGATTGTCCATGAAGCATCATCAAGTTGTTCATAGTTTGTTACAGGATACCCCTGTTCTGCTGCCCAGTTTGGAATTGCTTCAGTTGCTTGAGTGCAATCAAAGTCTATTTTTAATTCGTCACCATTTTTTAATGTTTCCATTTTCTTTTGTGCTTCAATAAGTGGAAATGGACATACCATTCCAACAGTTCCTAATTCGTATAACATATTCAGTCCTCCAATAATTAAGTTGTTTGAGTTTGTTTAGATATTTGAGTAGATTGAGCTGTTTGTTTTTGAATTTGTTTCATTGGTCTTACGAAAATAAAGTAACTCATAAACCATGTACCTAATATCATCGATGCTAAAGCAATCCAACCTTGCCAACTTAGTGTTGCAGTCGCCACTAATCCATTACCAATGGAACAACCGCCAGCAACTGAAGCACCAAATCCCATGCATATACCACCAATAGCACTATTTCTAATAGTAATTTTATCTGGTAAACGCCATTTAAATTCTTTTGCTCCTCTAGCAGCAATATATGATCCAATAAATATACCTAATACTAAAAAAACGCCCCAATCGATAAATTTTAAATCTCCACTCATTAAGAATTGAACAATATGTGCTGATGGAGTAGTGATACCTAATCCATCTTCACGTCCAGTAGAATAACTCATAGGCCATGCTAATAAAGCAATCAATCCTACAATAATTCCAGCTACAAATGGATGATAGCGCTTTTCAAATAAATAATGTCGTATTCCTGAATATCTTTGCTTTAATTTGGGTACAGCAATTTTGGGTTTTGGTTTACGTAATGTACGGATAACTAAGAATAATGTTACACCTGTTAATATAATAACTAATATCCAACTTGGTATCCCTGTCGTTTGTGACATACTAGCATTTACATTCGTTGGTTTATTAATTTTATTCATTAAAGGTAATAGAATTCCAGCTTTGGTAATTGTTGCTGATAAAGCATACATAATTAAAGCAACCCAACTACCAATTAATCCTTCCCCAGCTCGATACCATGTGCCAGTTGCACATCCGCCAGCTAATACTATACCAATACCAAACACAAATGAACCAATAATCGTACCTATTACTGGAAATGTTTGATAAGAAACTGTTAATACATCAAAACCAGTTAAAACTAGTAAGCCTATACTTTGTACTGTAATTGCCACTAACAAAGCATAAAACATTTTATTATTTTTTTGAACATACATATCTCTAAATCCGCCAGTAAGACAAAAACGTGTACGTTGCATAACAAAACCTAATAATAGGCCAACGATTAATCCACTAATAATCATCCAAATCAAATAAAACACCCTTTCCCGATTGATTTACTAAGGTATTATAATGGATTAACTAACCTATTTCAATATTTTCCATTGAATTAATATATTTATAAAAAAAGCTATAATGCAAATGCATTGTAGCTTTAAAAAATAATTTAATATTAATTTGAAGAGTTTTTCATAAAGAATAATAGTGATTGTAATTCGATACCTAAATCGATATGATGAACTTGAACATCATTTGGCACATCAATTCTAGCAGGAGTAAAGTTTAAGATACCTTTTACATCTGCCTTAATAAGTCGATCTGAAACAGATTGTGCCACACTTCCTGGTGTAGTAAGAATCACTACATTAATATTCTGTTTTTGAAGTTCAGATGAAATATCATCAATATGCTTTACTGTCACTTTTCCAACTGTTGTACCAACAATATCTTTATCAATATCAAATGCAGCTATAATTGTCATTTCATCATGTATTGAAAAATTGTAAGTAAGTAATGCACGTCCTAAATTCCCTACGCCAACAATAGCAATGTGAATATTATTACTATCGCTAATCTCCGTTTTAAAGAATTCTAAAAGACTCTCAACGTTATAGCCATATCCTTTCTTACCTAACTCACCAAAATAAGAAAAATCTCTTCTTATCGTAGCTGATTCAATATCTAAAGCCTCACTAATTGTTTTAGAACTCACGCGATCAATACCTTTAATTTTTAATGAATTAACAAATCGATAATATAAAGGTAAACGTTTTAATGTAGCGCGAGGTATTTTTGATTGATTTTGAGGCATATGCAATGTCCCCCTTTTTGTTTGAACTTTTTAATCTATATATTCAAACTAACTAGAGTGCAATTAGTTATTTTAGTGAAATATATATAATGCCTATTATGGATACTGCAATATTATACCGTAACCTATTTCAAAAATAAATATCTTAGTTTCCTAAGCATACCTTATATTGTAAAATGATATAATAATGTCAAATTTAAAGTTAAATAAATGTGATTGTTACATAGATAGAAAGGTGAAACTTGAATGATACTTTTACAATTAAATGATATTTCAAAATCGTTTGATGGTGAAGATATATTTAATCATGTTAATTTTGAAGTTAAAACTGGAGAACGTATTGGCGTAGTAGGAAGAAATGGCGCTGGAAAATCAACGTTAATGAAGATTATTGCAGGTGTTGAAGATTATGATAGTGGCCATATTTCAAAAATCAAGAATTTACGTATTGGTTATTTAACTCAACAAATGACACTTGATTCTTCTCTTACTGTAATTGAAGAAATGTCAAAACCATTTGAACATATTAAGCATATGGAAACGCTTATTAATGATGAAACTGATTGGTTAGCCGCTCACGTTGATAGTTATGATTCAGAAGATTATAAACAACATATGGAGCGTTATGAATCATTATCTAATCAATTTGAACAACTTGAAGGTTATCAATATGAAAGTAAAATTAAAACAGTATTGCATGGTTTAAACTTTACTGAAGAAGAATTTGATAAACCCATTAATGATTTTAGTGGCGGACAAAAAACACGTTTATCTTTAGCACAGATGCTTTTAAGTGAGCCAGATTTATTACTATTAGATGAACCTACAAACCACCTCGACTTGGAAACAACTAAGTGGTTAGAAGATTATTTGAAATATTTTAAAGGTGCCATCATTATTATTAGTCATGACAGATACTTCTTAGATAAAATTGTAACTCAAATATATGACGTTGCTTTAGGAAATGTGAAGCGTTATGTAGGTAATTATGAGCAATTTATTACTCAACGTGATAAATACTATGAATTAAGAATGCAAGAATATGAAAAACAACAAGAAGAAATTAAACGTCTTGAAACTTTCGTGGAAAAAAATATTACTCGGGCTTCAACAAGCGGTATGGCTAAAAGTCGTCGAAAAACATTAGAAAAAATGGAACGTATCGATAAGCCAATGATGGATGCTAAAAGTGCTAATATCCAGTTTGGGTTTGATAGAAATACTGGCAATGATGTGATGCATATCCGTAATCTAGAAGTAGGTTATCAATCCCCTATCACTGCTCCTATTAATATTGAAGTTACAAAAGGAGACCATATTGCTATTATTGGGCCTAATGGAGTTGGAAAGACTACCCTTATCAAAACAATTGCAAATCGTCAAAAAGCATTAGGTGGAGAAATTACTTATGGTGCTAATTTAAACATAGGATATTACGATCAAAAACAAGCAGAATTCAAATCTAATAAAACAATATTAGATTATGTTTGGGATCAATATCCTATGATGAATGAAAAAGATGTCCGCGCTGTTTTAGGACGATTTTTATTCGTTCAAGATGACGTCAAAAAAGTTATTAATGATTTATCAGGGGGCGAAAAAGCACGTTTGCAATTAGCTTTACTTATGTTACAACGCGATAACGTTTTGATACTCGATGAACCTACTAACCATCTTGATATAGATTCTAAAGAAATGTTAGAACAAGCGTTAAAAGATTTTGAAGGTACAATTTTATTTGTTTCCCATGATCGATATTTTATTAATCAACTAGCAAATAAAGTATTTGATTTAAATAAAGATGGCGGTCAACTGTATTTAGGTGACTATCAATATTTTATTGAGAAAACAGAAGAAGCTTCTGCGTTAAAGGAATTTGAAGCGGAAAACAATAAAGATGAAACGCTTGATTTAGAAGACACCGATTCGTCAACGACTAATACATATGCTTCTCAAAAACAATATAAGAGAGAATTACGAAAAATTGAGCGTCAAATTGAGCAATGTGAAGAACAAATCGAAAAATATGAAGAACACATTACTCAAATTGATCAACAATTGACTCAGCCTGATATTTTTAATGATCCTATTAAGGCAAATGAACTTGCTGAGCAGAAATTAAGTATCGAACAACAATTAGAGAATGTTATGGCTGAATGGGAAGAATTACAAGAAAAAATTTAATACATCTAAGAAAACTAGTAAAAGTATCAAATTTTTACTAGTTTTTTATTTATTTCATTCACAAATTTATAAACAACTAAAATACTGATATCTCAGTTATCAACGAACTTATCCTAGTTATCCACAACGCGAACGATAATAATTCACATAACTTTTACACAACATTTAAACTATATTCACATCTTTGCCCCCTTTTTATCCACAAGATATTAACTATTTGTTGATAAGTACACACGTTCTCTATTGACATATATCATAAGTCAATATATTAACCTAATTAAATAAAAAAGTAATTGAAACTTATTTGATTTTAAGTTCAATTACTTTTTACTTTATTATTCAACTGTTACATCTTCAATATCTATATTATTTTTTCCATTTAAATCTAGAGATGAAGTTACACCAGCTTTATAGTAATAATATCCAGCAGCACCAATCATAGCAGCATTATCTGTACATAACTTTGAATTAGGTATTGAAAGTTTAATGTTATTTTCTTTACACAAATGATTTAATCGTTCTCTTAATCCTTTGTTACTAGCTACTCCGCCAGCTACAATAAGGTGTTCAACATGATAAGCTTTACAAGCATTAATAGCCTTTGTACTTAATACATCGACAACACTATTTTGGAAACTGGTAGCAACATCTTCTTTTTTTATGTCTTCATTTTTTTGTCGTTGATTGTGTAACTTATTAATCACTGCACTTTTTAATCCACTAAAACTAAAATCATAACTATCTTTTTCAAGCCATACTCTAGGAAAATGGTATGTGTCCTTTCCTTCCAAAGCAAGTGCATCTATAGCTGGGCCTCCTGGATATGATAAACCAATTGTTCTTGCTACCTTATCATAAGCCTCTCCTACAGCATCATCTCGTGTTTCACCAATTACTTCAAAATTTAAATGTGATTTCATATAAACGAGTTCTGTATGTCCACCCGAAACAATTAATGCTATTAAAGGAAAGACTAACGGTTCTTCAAGATGATTAGCATAAATATGTCCTGCAATATGATGAACAGGAATGACTGGCTTATTATAAGCAAATGCTAAAGCTTTTGCTGCATTAATTCCTATTAGAAGTGCCCCTATTAATCCAGGTCCTTGTGTAACAGCTATGGCATCGATATCTTCCATAGTAACATTAGCTGAAGATAACGCTTCATCAATTGTAGTCGTAATTCCCTCTACATGATGTCTACTTGCAACTTCAGGGACTACTCCCCCAAAACGTTTATGACTTTCTATTTGACTAAGTACAATATTAGATAAAATCGTATTTCCATTTTTTATAACACTTACACTTGTTTCGTCACAGCTTGTTTCAACCGCTAATATTAATATGTCTCTATTCATTTAAATTCACCCACATCACTAATGCATCCTCGCCTTCTCCATAGTAATTTTTTCTTTTACCGCCATATTGAAACCCTAATTTTTTATATACATGTTGAGCTATCACATTCGTAATTCTCACTTCTAAACTCATCACATCACAAGTATGCCTAGCATAGTCCATCACATAATTAAGTAATAGCTGACCTAATCCATAGTCTCTGAATGATTCTTTGATTGCTATTGTTGTAATTTGAGCTTGATCTATTACTATCCATAATCCTAAATATCCAATAATTTCTTCTTGAAAAATAACAACAAAGTATTTTGCAAAGTTATTTTCATTTAGTTCATGGTAAAATGCATCGATGGTCCATGAACTATCGTTGAAGCTTTCTCTCTCAATATCGAAAACACTTGGTACATCATCGACTTGCATCGCTCTAATGGTTAACTGTTCTTCTGTTGGTTTAACCAATTACGTTCCGCCTCTGACAATTTTATATAATTTGGTACAAACGTATGAATGTTCTCAGGTTGATGAATCAAGTGTTTCATGACAGTTGCATTAGGCAGTTTAGCCTCAATATCTCCATGTAGTAATTCAGATAATTTTTCCGTGTCCTCTCCTACAAACACATAAGGTTGATTTAAATCATTGAGTTTTTTATGCAACGCTTCTAAAGAAATATATTGGTCTTTTTCAATTGTATTTAATTGATTGTTTTCATATTGATATAATCCTGTATATACCGCTTCGCGACGAGCATCAAATATTGGTACGATAATTCTTTTATCATTCGTATCTATAGTAGCCGCTAATGCTTTTAACGATGATACACCATATAATTTAGTATTCAAAGCATAGGCTAATGTTTTCGCTACAGTAACGCCTATTCTCACTCCTGTATAAGAGCCAGGCCCTTTTGCAATAACAATCCCATCTAATTCTTGTTTTTTTAAATTCGATTCATTAAATAAGGATTGAATACTAGGCATAAGTTGGCTCGAATGATCTTTTTTACTATTTGTTGTTTTTATTGCTAAAACCTCATCATCGTTCATCAAAGCAATTGACATGGGTTGATTTGAAGTATCAATTAACAGTAAGTTCATTGTCTATCTCTTCCTTTATTTTAGTATAATGATAGCCTTTTGCTGCTATATTAATTTGTCGTTGATTTTCGTTTATAGTCGTAATATTAATCACTAAATACTCTTCCGGAAGGAACTCCTGTATAAATTGACTCCATTCAATTATTGTAACAGCGTCATCTTCAAAGTATTCATTAAATCCTAAATCTTCATCTGAATCTTCTAAGCGATAACAATCCATATGATGAAGTTTTAACTCCTTACCTTTGTATGATTTTATGATATTAAACGTAGGAGAATTAATATTACGCTTTACTCCTAGATATTTACCTATAAATTGAGTCAACGTTGTTTTACCAGCACCTAAATCTCCATTCAATAAAATAACATCTTTTGAACCAACATGCTTCATTAAAATTTTAGCAAAATGTTCCATCTCATCTAAATTTTTGATAGGTATCATGTATTGTTCTCTCTCCTCATGTTTATTTTACACTTCGTTATTTCATCTAAATTTAACTTAATAATTGTAACAAACTTTACTAAAAATTTCTCATTAATAAAATATAAATCATTCTTCTAAATTGTTAGAAAATTCTAAAAAGAGTATTGACTTTAATATCTGTTTAGTGTAAATTAAATTTATCAAATTTTTAAACAATTCTAACTATTCAAATAATCACCCATTCAAGAAAGGAGTATAATACCATGCAATCATTTACATATTCACTGTCACCACTAGAAAATTTAATTATTTTATTATACTCTTCAGGGCTGGAACTTTAGTAGCTTAATTTACTAAATGTTTAAGTCCTATTTCTCATTGAATGGGACTTAAAAACGTCCCAACTTTATTGGGGCGTTTTTTTATTTTAATAATTAGTAATTTATGGGGGAATGAATAAATGAGAAGTGACATGATAAAAAAAGGTGATCATCAAGCACCAGCAAGAAGCCTATTACACGCGACAGGAGCACTTAAAAGTCCTACTGACATGAATAAGCCTTTTGTAGCAATTTGTAATTCATATATCGATATCGTTCCCGGACATGTTCATTTAAGAGAATTAGCAGATATTGCAAAAGAAGCGATTCGTGAAGCAGGTGCAATTCCTTTTGAATTTAATACAATTGGTGTCGATGATGGAATAGCAATGGGACATATTGGTATGAGGTATTCCTTACCGTCACGTGAAATTATTGCAGATGCGGCTGAAACTGTTATCAATGCTCATTGGTTTGATGGTGTATTTTATATTCCTAACTGTGACAAAATTACACCTGGAATGTTATTAGCAGCTGTTAGAACGAATGTCCCTGCTATCTTTTGTTCAGGTGGTCCAATGAAAGCTGGTTTATCTGCTCAAGGAAAAGCTTTAACTTTATCGTCTATGTTCGAAGCAGTCGGAGCTTTTAAAGAAGGTTCAATTACTAAAGAAGAATTTTTAGATATGGAACAAAATGCTTGTCCAACATGTGGATCATGTGCAGGAATGTTCACAGCAAATTCTATGAATTGTTTAATGGAAGTCTTAGGATTAGCACTTCCCTACAACGGTACAGCTTTAGCAGTAAGCGATCAACGTCGTGAAATGATTAGACAAGCAGCATTTCAATTGGTAGAAAATATAAAAAATGACATTAAACCTCGTGATATTGTTACGAAAGAAGCAATTGATGATGCATTTGCTTTAGATATGGCAATGGGTGGTTCAACAAATACTGTACTTCATACATTAGCAATTGCTAATGAAGCTGGAATTGAATATGACTTAGAAAGAATTAATGAAATTGCTAAAAAAACGCCTTATTTATCTAAGATTGCACCAAGTTCTTCTTATTCTATGCACGATGTTCATGAAGCTGGCGGATGTCCAGCAATCATTAATGAATTAATGAAAAAAGAAGGAACCCTACATCCAGATCGACTAACAGTTACTGGTAAAACATTAAGAGAAAATAACCAAGGTAAAGAGATTAAAAATTTCGATGTTATTCATTCTTTAGATGCTCCATATGATAAAGAAGGCGGATTGTCCGTCTTATTCGGTAATATTGCTCCTAAAGGTGCAGTAATTAAAGTTGGTGGTGTTGATCCTTCAATTAAAGTATTTAAAGGAAAAGCAATTTGCTTTGATTCACACGATGCAGCTGTAGAAGCAATTGATAATAAAACAGTTCGTGAAGGTCACGTAGTTGTCATTCGATATGAAGGACCTAAAGGAGGTCCGGGTATGCCAGAAATGTTAGCTCCTACATCATCTATCGTCGGAAGAGGTTTAGGAAAAGATGTTGCTTTAATTACGGATGGTCGTTTTTCTGGAGCCACTCGTGGTATCGCTGTAGGTCATATTTCACCAGAAGCAGCCTCAGGAGGTCCTATTGGTCTGATTAGAGATGGTGATGAAATTACTATTGACTTAGTAAATCGAACTTTAGACGTTAATCAGCCTCAAGAAGAATTGTATAAACGTAAAGAAGAACTTGAGCCTTTTAAAGCTAAAGTAAAAACAGGTTATCTTGCAAGATACACTGCTTTAGTAACCAGTGCAAATACGGGTGGTATTATGCAAGTCCCAGAAAATCTTATTTAAATTTAAGGAGCGATAAATATGTCAAAAACAAAGGAAAGTAATAAACAAACTGAAACACTTACAACTCGAAGCGGTTCTGACTTATTAGTAGAAGCACTTGTACACGAAGATGTTGATTTCATTTTTGGATATCCAGGTGGCGCAGTTTTACCATTATACGATACATTTTATGATGAAAAAATTAAACATATTCTTGCACGTCATGAACAAGGTGCTACCCATGCCGCTGAAGGATACGCACGTGTTTCAGGCAAACCAGGTGTCGTCGTCGTAACAAGTGGTCCTGGAGCTACAAATGCTATCACTGGTATTACTGATGCTTATTGTGATTCTCTACCCTTAGTCGTATTTACCGGACAAGTGGCAACCCCTGGTATTGGTAAAGATGCATTCCAAGAAGCTGATTTATTATCAATGACAACGCCAATTACAAAAGCTAATTACCAAGTTAAACATGTAGATGATATCCCTAGAATTGTTCACGAAGCATTTTATTTAGCAAATACTGGACGTAAAGGACCTGTAGTCATTGATTTCCCAAAAGATATGGGTGTTTTAACTTCTTCTGCTCCACTTGAAGAAGAGGTTCATTTACCTTCATATCAAGTAACTGAAAATCCAAATAAAGAAGATATTCAACAACTTTCTCAATATTTAAATCATGCAAAAAAACCTGTCGTTTTAGCTGGAGCAGGTATCAATCACTCAAAATCAAATGCTTTATTAACTGAATTTGTTACTCAACATCAAATTCCTGTTGTTACAACTTTATTAGGTCTAGGTGCTATTTCATATGAAAATCCCCTTTTCCTTGGTATGGGCGGTATGCATGGCTCTTATGCAAGTAACATGGCACTCACTGAATGTGACTTACTCATTAATTTAGGTAGTCGATTTGATGATCGTTTGGCTAGTAATCCTAACGAATTCGCACCAAACGCTAAAGTGGTACACATTGATATTGATGAATCAGAAATTAATAAAGTGATTCCTACAACACTTGGAATTGTTGCAGATTGTAAAAAAGTATTAGAAGCATTAGTTACTGAACATCAAAGTCATGCTACATACAAAGAATGGGTAGACCATTGTTTAGATAATAAATCAAAACATCCATTTAAATACAAAGAAGCTAATGATACATTTTGTCGTCCACAAGAAGCCATTGAATATATTGGTAAAATCACAAATGGTGAAGCCATCGTCACTACAGATGTAGGTCAACATCAAATGTGGTCAGCACAATTTTATCCTTTTAAACATCATAGTCAATGGGTTACAAGTGGTGGATTAGGAACAATGGGATTCGGTATTCCTTCAGCAATTGGTGCACAACTCGCAGCTCCAGATAAAACAGTTGTTTGTTTTGTAGGTGATGGTGGATTCCAAATGACCAATCAAGAAATGGCGTTATTACCTGAATATCACCTAAATGTAAAAATTATTTTAATTAACAATGGTACATTAGGAATGGTAAAACAATGGCAAGATAAATTCTTTAATCAACGTTTTTCACATTCTGTTTTTAATGATCAACCAGATTTTATTAAAATGGCTGAAGCTTACGGTGTTAAAAGCTTCTTAATCGATCATCCTAATAAATTAAAAGCGCAATTAGATGAAGCTTTTAATTATGAAGGTCCTGCTTTAATTGAAGTAAGAATTTCTCCAGCGGAACCTGTAAACCCTATGATTCCTAGTGGTAAAGCTAATCATGAAATGGAGGGTCTAGAATGAACCGAACTTTAAAATTAAAAGTAGCTGACCAAGTCAGTACGTTAAATCGAATCACAAGTGCTTTTGTAAGATTACAGTACAATATCAATGAATTATATGTAAAACCTGCTAGTGAAGATGGCATATCTGATATGACAATCAAAGTTCATATTGAGGATGAAGATGTATATCGAATTTTAATTACTAAATTAAAAAAACAAGTCAGTGTTATTAATATTGAAGATGTGAATGATTAATTCTTAGATGATGCGCTAGCATTTTACATCAATTATCATATTTAATGTCTAACATCATGAAGTTAATTATTACCTTTTCAATATTCGGAATTTTTTAAATTTTTTAACTAATGGAGGAAAGTATTATGACAAAAGTTTATTATGATCAATCAGTAGAAAAAGATGCACTACAAGGTAAAAAAATCGCTATTATCGGTTACGGTTCTCAAGGCCATGCACATGCTCAAAACCTTAAAGATAACGGTTACGACGTAAGAGTTGGTATTCGTCCAGGTAATTCATTTAATAAAGCTAAAGAAGATGGATTAGATGTTTATCCAGTGGCTGAAGCAGTTAAACAAGCAGACGTTATTATGGTATTACTTCCTGATGAAATTCAAGGTAATGTATATAAAAATGAAATTGCTCCAAATTTAGAAGCTGGTAATGCATTAGCTTTTGCACATGGATTTAATATTCATTTTAACGTCATCGAACCACCTAAAGATGTAGATGTCTTCTTAGTAGCACCTAAAGGTCCTGGTCATCTAGTAAGACGTACATTTGTTGAAGGTTCAGCTGTGCCAGCATTATTTGGTGTTCAACAAGATGCTACAGGTCATGCACGTGACATTGCTTTAAGTTATGCAAAAGGTATTGGTGCTACACGTGCTGGTGTTATTGAAACAACATTTAAAGAGGAAACTGAAACTGACTTATTCGGTGAACAAGCTGTACTTTGTGGGGGAATTCATAAACTGATTCAAAGTGGTTTCGAGACATTAGTGGAAGCTGGATATCAAAAAGAATTAGCATATTTTGAAGTACTACATGAAATGAAACTTATCGTTGATTTAATGTATGAAGGCGGTATGGAAAATGTACGTTATTCAATTTCAAATACTGCTGAATTTGGTGACTACGTATCTGGTCCACGTGTCATTACTCCAGATGTTAAAGACAATATGAAAGAAGTACTTAAAGATATTCAAAATGGTAATTTCGCTAATCGCTTTGTTAAAGATAACGAAAATGGATTTAAAGAATTTTATGAATTGCGTGAACAACAACACGGTCATGAAATTGAAGCAGTGGGTCGTGAACTAAGAAAAATGATGCCATTCATTAAATCTAAAAGCATTCAAAAATAAAATGTAAGGAGATGTTAAAAATGGAAAGCCATATTCAAATATTTGATACAACGTTAAGAGATGGAGAGCAAACACCTGGTGTGAATTTTTCATTTGATGAACGTTTAAGTATTGCTAAGCAACTTGAAAAATGGGGAGTCGATGTTATTGAAGCAGGCTTCCCCGCTTCAAGTACTGGAAGCTTTAAATCAGTAGAAGCAATCTCTAAAGCATTAACTACCACTGCAGTGTGTGGATTAGCAAGATGTAAAAAATCTGATATTGATGCAGTATATGAAGCAACAAAATGTGCTACTAAACCACGTGTTCATGTATTTATTGCTACTTCCCCCATCCATTTAGAGCATAAGCTAAAAATGACTCAAGAAGAAGTCTTAGAATCAATTAAAGAACATGTCAGTTATGCTAAATCATTATTCGATGTAGTACAATTCTCACCAGAAGATGCATCAAGAACAGATCAAGCATTCCTTATAAAATCTGTTCAAACAGCTGTTGATGCTGGAGCTACAATAATCAATATTCCAGATACTGTTGGATATAGCTATCCAAGTGAATATGGTGCCATTTTTAAATCTCTTATTACAAATGTTAAATCAGAAAAAGAAATTATTTATAGTGCACATTGTCATGATGATTTGGGTATGGCAGTAGCAAATAGCTTAGCTGCAATTGAAAATGGTGCGAAACGCATTGAAGGTACTGTAAATGGTATTGGTGAACGTGCAGGTAATACTGCATTAGAAGAAATTGCATTAGCACTATACGTTCGCAAAGATCATTATGGTATTGAAACAAAATTAAAATTAGAGCAAACTAAATTGACTTCAGAATTAATTTCTAGATATGCAGGCATTCGAGTTCCAAGAAATAAAGCAATTGTTGGTCAAAATGCTTTCAGTCATGAATCAGGTATTCATCAAGATGGTGTTCTTAAAAATCCTGAAACGTACGAAATCATGACGCCTCAACTTGTTGGAATAAGTAAAAATGAATTACCTTTAGGCAAACTTTCTGGTAAACATGCTTTTGCTGAAAAACTTAAAACGTTAGGTTATGACATTGAACCTAAACAACAAATCGAGTTATTCAAACAATTTAAAGCAGTAGCAGATAAGAAAAAATCAGTATCTAATCGAGATATTCATGCGATGATTCAAGGTTCTGAACATGAACAAAATGCAATTTATCAAGTAGAAACTTTACAATTACAATACGTTTCAAATGGTCTACAAAGTGCTGTTGTTGTCATTAAAGATAAAAAAGGTCATATTTATCAAGACTCAAGCATTGGTACAGGATCAATTGTTGCAATTTACAATGCTGTTGATCGTATTTTTAAAAAGGATAGTGAACTAATCGATTATAGAATTGATTCAGTTACTGAAGGTACAGATGCACAAGCTGAGGTTCATGTTGAGCTTGTTATTGAAAATCAACATGTTAATGGCATAGGTATCGATCATGATATACTTCAAGCTTCTTGTAAAGCATATGTGGAAGCTCATGCTAAATATATTGCCCAAGATTTAGAGAAAGTAGGTAATAAATAATGACATATAAAATTGTTGCTTTACCCGGAGATGGCATCGGTCCTGAAATTTTAAATGGAAGTTTGGAACTATTAGAAATAATAAGTAAGAAATACAATTTCACCTATAATTTAAAAAGTTATGATTTTGGAGGAGCCGCCATTGATACACATGGCACTCCCCTTCCTAATGAAACACTCTCTGCCTGTCAAGAAGCAGATGCGATTTTATTAGGAGCAGTTGGAGGACCAAAATGGACAGATCCTAATAATCGTCCAGAACAAGGATTATTAGCGTTACGTAAAAAGTTAGGCTTATTTGCTAATATTCGTCCTACTAAAGTGACTGAAGGTACCAGTCAATTTTCACCTTTAAAAGAAGCGCGTGTTAAACATACAGACCTAGTTATAGTTCGTGAATTAACGAGTGGCATTTATTTTGGTGAACCTAGACATATTAATCATTCTGAAGCATTAGATTCTCTTATTTATACTAAAGCTGAAATAGAACGTATTGCTAAAGTTGCATTTGAATTAGCACGTACTCGTAATAAAAAAGTAACTTCTGTAGATAAAGAGAATGTCCTTGCTTCAAGTAAACTTTGGAGAAAAACTGTTACTGAAGTAAGCAAGTCTTATCCGGACATCGAATTAAATCATTTACTCGTTGATGCGTGTAGTATGCATTTGATTACTCATCCTTCACAATTCGACGTCATTGTTACTGAAAATCTCTTTGGTGATATTTTAAGTGATGAAGCTTCAGTAATACCTGGTTCACTTGGTTTATCCCCTTCGGCAAGTTTTAGTGAACATGGTACTAGACTTTATGAACCTATTCATGGCTCAGCGCCTGACATTGCTAATCAAAATCTTGCTAATCCATTTGGAATGGTATTGTCACTAGCAATGTGTTTAAGAGAAAGTTTAAATCAAAGTGTAGCAGCAGAAGAATTAGAAGATGCTGTATATCATTTAATTAAAATTGGTAAAACAACAAAAGACCTTGGAGGACACTATAAAACTTCAGAAATCTTTGAGTTACTTAAAAAAAGTTATCAATAAAGGGAGGTACATAAATAATGGCTCAAACATTATTTGATAAAGTTTGGAATAAACATGTCTTAACTGGTAAAGAAGGCGAACCTCAACTCTTATACATAGATTTGCATCTTATACATGAAGTGACCTCTCCTCAAGCTTTTGAAGGATTAAGACTTCAAAAAAGACAACTTAGACGTCCAGATTTAACCTTTGCAACTCTTGATCATAATGTTCCTACAATCGATATATTTAATATTAGAGATGAAATTGCTAATAAACAGATTACAACCTTACAGAAAAATGCCAAAGATTTTGGGGTACATATTTTTGATATGGGTTCCGATGAGCAGGGTATCGTTCATATGGTAGGCCCTGAAACTGGATTAACACAACCAGGTAAGACAATCGTATGTGGTGACTCACATACAGCAACTCACGGGGCATTTGGTGCTATTGCTTTTGGCATTGGAACAAGTGAAGTAGAACATGTTTTTGCAACTCAAACATTATGGCAAACAAAACCTAAAAATCTTAAAATTGAAGTTTCTGGTAAATTACAACCTGGTGTGTATGCTAAAGATATTATTTTACATTTAATCAATCAATATGGTGTAGATTTCGGAACAGGCTATGCACTTGAGTTTACTGGAGAAACAATTCAATCACTATCCATGGAGGGTCGAATGACAATTTGTAACATGGCCATTGAAGGTGGAGCTAAATACGGTATTATTCAACCGGATGAAACTACATTTGAATATATCAAAGGTCGTCCATATGCACAAAATTTTAATCAATCTATTGGAGAATGGCAGAAACTATATTCAGATGAAAACGCTCATTTTGACAAAGTGATTACACTTGATGTAACAAATTTAGAACCTCAAGTGACATGGGGCACAAATCCAGAGATGGGTGTAAATTTTAGTTCTCCATTCCCAGAAATTCAAAATATTAATGATGAACGGGCATACAACTATATGGGACTGAAACCTGGTCAAAAAGCAGAAGATATCGATTTAGGTTATGTCTTTTTAGGTTCATGTACTAATGCTCGCCTATCAGATTTGATAGAAGCAAGCCATATCGTAAAAGGAAAAAAAGTACATCCTAAAATTACTGCTATTGTTGTTCCTGGCTCACGTACAGTAAAAAAAGAAGCAGAATCTCTTGGATTAGACAAAGTATTTAAAGAAGCAGGCTTTGAATGGAGAGAACCTGGATGTTCCATGTGCTTAGGAATGAATCCTGACCAAGTACCAGAAGGTGTCCATTGTGCCTCAACAAGTAATCGAAATTTTGAGGGTCGGCAAGGTAAAGGTGCACGTACACATCTTGTTTCTCCAGCCATGGCAGCAGCCGCAGCAATAAATGGTAAATTCGTTGACGTAAGAAAGGTGGTTGTATAAGTAATGGATATTCAGCCTATCACCCAATACACAGGTAAAGTAGTCCCTTTGTTTAACGATAATATTGATACAGATCAAATTATTCCAAAAGTTCATCTTAAACGAATTACTAAAACTGGTTTTGGACCCTTTGCTTTTGATGAATGGCGTTATTTACCTGATGGATCAGATAACCCAGATTTTAATCTAAACAAACCAAAATATAAAGGTGCTTCAATTCTTATTACTGGAGACAACTTTGGTTGTGGTTCAAGTCGTGAACATGCTGCTTGGGCTTTAAAAGATTTTGGCTTTAATATTATTATTGCTGGTGGTTTTAGCGATATCTTCTATATGAATTGTACAAAAAATGGAATGTTACCTATTGTTTTAAATGAACAATCTAGAAAATATCTAGCCAATCAAAATAATATAACGGTTGATTTACCAAATCAAACTGTGTCAGCAAATAATCAATCTTTCCACTTTGATATAGATGAAACTTGGAAAGATAAACTTATAAATGGATTAGATGATATTGCTATTACATTAAAATATGAAGAATTAATAGAGAAATATGAGAAAACAATGTAAGGATGATAACAAATGGTTTTAAAGACAACGGTAACAGCTACTGATGTAGACGAAGCTTATTTACGTATAAAAGATGTGGTGAAAGAAACACCATTACAATATGATCATTATCTTTCACAAAAATATAATTGTAATGTTTATTTAAAAAGAGAAGACTTGCAATGGGTACGCTCATTTAAATTGCGTGGTGCTTATAACGCTATTTCAGTATTAGACACACAAGCTAAATCAAAAGGTATTACTTGCGCAAGCGCTGGTAATCATGCCCAAGGAGTAGCTTATACTGCTAAAGCATTAAATTTAAAAGCTGTTATCTTTATGCCAGTGACAACCCCTCTTCAAAAAGTAAATCAAGTTAAATTCTTTGGTGCAGAAAATGTAGAAATCGTTCTAACTGGTGATACATTTGATGATTGTTTAAAAGAAGCTTTAGTTTATACAGATGAGCATCATATGACATTTATTGATCCATTCAACAATATTTATACTATCGCTGGTCAAGGGACATTAGCAAAAGAAATTTTATTAGAAGCAAAAAAAGAAATGATTCAATTTGATTATCTCTTTGCAGCTATTGGAGGCGGAGGTCTAATATCCGGTGTAAGTACATATATGCATGAACATAGTCCACATACACAAATCATTGGCGTCGAACCTGCCGGAGCAAGTAGTATGTATGAATCTGTAGTAGTTCAAAATAAAGTTGTAACTTTAGAACATATAGATAAATTTGTTGATGGCGCTTCAGTAGCCCGTGTTGGTGATATTACCTTTAATATTGTCAAACAATACGTCAACGACTACTTACAAATTGATGAAGGTGCAGTATGTTCTACAATTTTAGATATGTACTCTAAACAAGCAATAGTAGCAGAACCAGCAGGTGCATTAAGTGTATCAGCTCTTGAATTTTATAAAGACAATATTATAGGAAAAACTGTAGTATGCGTAGTCAGTGGTGGAAATAATGATATTAATCGTATGAAAGAAATTGAAGAACGTTCACTTTTATATGAAGAAATGAAACATTATTTCATTTTAAACTTCCCTCAACGTCCAGGAGCTTTAAAAGAATTTGTTAATGATGTTTTAGGTCCTCAAGATGATATTACTAAATTTGAATATCTAAAAAAAGCTTCTCAAAATACTGGTACTGTTATTATTGGCATTCAGTTAAATAATCATCAAGATTTAGAACAATTAAAACATAATGTCGATGAATTTGATCCATCAAATATTTATATTAATGAAAATAAAATGTTGTATTCATTATTAATTTGAGATAATATTAAAAACTTCTTCAGTATATTATTGAAGAAGTTTTATTATTTTTTTAGTTTAATACTTCCACTTCTCAATTCATTAGCTCCAAACACTTTCTATAAATTTCGACATAAAAAAAAGAGACCTCACAGTCTCAATATCGGGTCATCGCATCCATACAATGATTTGCCTGGCAACGTCCTACTCTAGCGGAACGTC
>NZ_PPQE01000028.1:288002-289123 GCF_002901845.1 Staphylococcus hominis subsp. hominis | reverse complement strand
CTTGTTGAATCACTCACACTTGTTGATGTTGATCCACTTAATGACGTGCTTGCACTTGCTGAGTCTGAAAGACTCGTACTTGTTGATTCACTTAATGATGTGCTTGCACTTGTTGATGCTGACTCGCTCGCACTTTCTGATGCTGACTCACTTAATGATGTGCTTGCGCTTGCTGAGTCTGATGCGCTTGTTGACGCTGAGTCGCTCGCACTTTCTGATGCTGAATCTGATGCGCTTGTTGACGCTGACTCACTCGCACTTTCTGATGCTGACTCGCTCGCACTTTCTGATGCTGACTCACTTAATGATGTGCTTGCGCTTGTTGAATCACTCACACTTGTTGATGCTGACTCACTCGCACTTTCTGACGCTGACTCGCTCACACTTTCTGATGCTGAGTCGCTCGCACTTTCTGATGCTGAGTCACTTAATGATGTGCTTGCGCTTGCTGAGTCTGAAAGACTCGTACTTGTTGATCCACTTAATGACGTGCTTGCACTTGTTGAATCACTCACACTTGTTGATGCTGACTCACTCGCACTTTCTGATGCTGAGTCACTTAATGATGTGCTTGCGCTTGCTGAGTCTGAAAGACTCGTACTTGTTGATCCACTTAATGACGTGCTTGCACTTGCTGAATCACTCACGCTTGTTGATGCTGACTCACTTGCACTTTCTGATGCTGAGTCGCTCGCACTTTCTGATGCTGACTCGCTCGCACTTTCTGACGCTGACTCACTTGCACTTTCTGATGCTGACTCGCTCGCACTTTCTGATGCTGAGTCGCTCGCACTTTCTGATGCTGACTCACTTAATGATGTGCTTGCGCTTGCTGAGTCTGATGCGCTTGTTGACGCTGAGTCGCTCGCACTTTCTGATGCTGAATCTGATGCGCTTGTTGACGCTGACTCACTCGCACTTTCTGATGCTGACTCGCTCGCACTTTCTGATGCTGACTCACTTAATGATGTGCTTGCGCTTGCTGAGTCTGATGCGCTTGTTGACGCTGACTCACTTGCACTTTCTGACGCTGAGTCTGATGCACTTTCTGATGCTGAGTCGCTCGCACTTTCTGACGCTGACTCACTCGCACTTTCTGATGCTGACTCGCTCGCACTTTC
>NZ_PPQE01000028.1:286230-287923 GCF_002901845.1 Staphylococcus hominis subsp. hominis | reverse complement strand
GTTGACGCACTTTGTGAATTAGCTGTACTTGTTGACGCACTTTGTGAGTTAGCTTTACTTGTTGACGCACTTTGTGAATTAGCTGTACTTGTTGATGCACTTTGTGAGTTAGCTGTACTTGTTGACGCACTTTGTGAATTAGCTGTACTTGTTGGATCAGTTACATTAACTTTTTGACCATTAAAAAAGTCAGTACCACCTGTCACAGATGTAGAGTACGGATCAAATGTAAACGATGTATCGCCACCAGAATTAATAGGAACTGTCCATGTCGTTGTTAAACCATAGCCTTGTTTAGCTTGATATCCATTCATTTGATAACCATTTGCCCAAGTATATCCATTACCTTGTTTAACCATAGGTGTTGTATTTGATACTGGATTACTAATTTTTGCACCTGTTGAGTCTGTAATATAGTTCGTGGCAGATGAAGGAGTTCCATATCCGTTACCTAATGTAAACATTGTTTGATAAGATGTACCTGTATTGTATATTGCATAACTATTGCTTAACGTTGTTGGCTTTTCAACCGTTGTAGTTGCTGGATTATCATATGTAACTGTATAAGTAAACGTCATAGACGTTCCATTATTAACCGTTGTTAATTTATAGTAAATTGGTATGTTATAATTTGTGTCAGTCCCTGCACCTGTATAAGTATTTGTAGTTGACGTTGCTGCTGCGAATGTTGTTGTTGCCAATCTACTAAATGTTCTAAGTTTTAGTGGTGCTGTACTTGTAGATGTACTTGTTGAATCGTTCACTAATAATGTAGAACCTAAATCTGTACTTATCTGACTTTCTGAAGTACTCGTTAACTGTGACGTCGTTGAATTAGTAGAAACTGTTGAATCACTATTACTGTCTGATGTAGAATTTGATGACGTTATACTATTTGATTCTGTCGAATTTTTTCTTATTTGATTATCTTTTGTACTTGTTGACGTAATGCTATTATCACTGGTTGAATCACTACCTTTTTGACTATCTGTAGATGTAGTGTTGGCTTGACTATTAGTATCTTTCTCTGAAGTAGCGCTATTATTACTTGTTGAATTATCAGTAGTTGATGAACTTGAAGCTTTAGTATCAGAATTTGACATCGAGCTATCTTGTTTTTCAGAATTTGATGTAGATTTATCTGACGTTGAATCTGTACTTGTGTGACTATCTGTTGTAGATGATGAAGTACTTTTTTCTGTTGAATTTGTACTAGATGTAGCATCTTGGGAGGTACTTGTTTGACTTGAAATAGACTCGGTTGTTGAGGTTTCAGAGTTTGTAACTGTGGTTGAGTTTTGATTTGCGACTGTTTCACTATTAGATGCAATTTCTGAAGTCATAGGTGTTTCTGAGGCTGCAAAAGCATGATGATCATTTAACATTGCAAATGTAAATGCACCCCCGACGAGTCCCGTAGTCTTCAATGCTTGTGTTTTTAAGTTATGCTGGGTTGATTTTGGCAAATCATTTGTCTTTTCAACATCTTTATCAAAAAATGATAAACCTAAACTTCTTAATAATTGAAGTTCTCTAATACCTGCTTTAACCCAATGTTTCCCCGATTTGTAAAGTTTAACTCTAGCTTTTTCTTCCCCAAAAGAACGTTTAAAATCTTTTTCTTTTTTTGACATAATATTCTCCTATATTTCTAATTAATTTGGTTCTAACTAACTTTTTACAATTCAATATA
>NZ_PPQE01000028.1:219825-286220 GCF_002901845.1 Staphylococcus hominis subsp. hominis | reverse complement strand
TAATCATTATACTACTATTTATAAATATATATAAACATAAATAGATGTATTTTAAAAAACTTTATAATTTAAATATATATACTTAAAATTTCACACTATTTATTAAAAATATATAAATTTATAACTATTTCGAATTGTATACATATTCCCATCTTTGAAAGTAAGATAATTGAGATTATATTTATTATAAGTATTAACTATACTTAAAAACGTTTTTTTAATACGAAGAAACGTATTAATATTTATAATTCTTTTACTAAATTATACCAAGCTACATTTGCATGATTAGAATCTGATAATCCTTTATTAATATATCCATGCGATTCATAAAAACTTACTAAAGTATCACGACAAGTGAGAGTGACTCCGAAACGTGCATGTTGCCTTGCTATATTCTCAAAATTATTTAACAGTTGTCCTGCAATGCCTTGATGTTGAAAATCTTTCGCTACAACTAAACCGAGTACACTTAAATAACCACCCATATTGGGGTTAGGTCTAATCGATGCAAATAAATCATCTGTAATACACTTATTCGAAATAGCTGGACCATTAATATAGCCAACGATTTGATTGTTTTCTTCTGCAACAATAAACGTATCCGGAATGATTTCAATACGCTGTTTTAAAGCTTGAGTTGTTGCTGCTTCTTCTTTAGTAAACCCTTCATTTTCTAATTGAATTAAACTTTCTAAATCACCTGCCACTACATTTCGAAAAATCATGTTCTACACCCTTTCAATATCATCATATAGTTTTATTTAATAGCGATTTATCCTATCAACTTTTAAGTGTATGACAAAACTGTCATATAGATGATAGGGAATATTAAGGTTGTTTTTTTATAAATATGTTAGTTTATAAATGTACATAGGTATGGTTATTTTTGAAAAATAAAATCATTATCTTTATGTATGTAGAATGATCATTACTAAGAACTAACTGCCTTTGACTATACATCACTTTAAATAGGTATTCGGTACAACACTTATAGCAACTTCATTCATTTTTTCACATCCTAGCAGAATATTGATTAACAATATCATTATCATATACCTCATCAGCTTATTGCTTCAAAGAACGATACTAATTAATCATGACCAAAACAAATGACTCATTACACCTAGAAATGATTACAACATAAATCAGAGTATTAACTATAACATGAATCACATTCCCGTCATCCGTTAGAATCAACACACATGTTTTTATAATGTTTCAGCGCCACAGTGAAATCTACTAAAGTCAAGGTATTGGTTTCAATGGTCTTGCATAGGAAAATGGATGAAGTAAAGACACCTTAGAAAATAATGACAACGATTTTAATAGTTATGTTGAAAAACAGAACTTAATGAAACAGCGAACAACGACGATTCAACTCCATGATACTAAATTAAATGCTATTCAAACAACACGTTATTCTGACAACACGATTTATGTATCGAATCACACATCCATGAACCACCGCATTATTTAAAAACAGAACCTACACTTAGTTATCATCATTCACAACCCTTAAATAACGTTACATATTCTTTAGTAACGCCCCTTCCTAAAGAATATGACACTAATACTTCAAAATATAATGATTTTAGCATATTCACTCTTATACTAGCCTTAGAAGTATTAGCTTTAGACGCGTTATTCCTAACTGTATTTTTCTAAGTATCTGTTACTAATACTGTAACAACATTTCTTTCATGCATTATAAAAGAGCTATTGTCCAGTTTTCTAAGTTCTGGCAATAGCTCTATTTGTTTATAAAAATGTTCAAATTATATTTTCTATTACACAATACGTTTACGAATAGCTCCTGAGATAAAGTCAACAATGGCTACCATAATCACTAAGCCGATTAAGATAATCCCTACTCGATCCCATGAACGTGTTTGAAGTGCGAAGATCAGTGGTGTACCAATACCACCAGCACCGATTAAACCTAAAATAGATGCTGAACGTAAGTTTAATTCAAAACGATATAAAATAAGGGATAAGAATGAAGGTAAAATTTGAGGAATCACCGCAAAGACAAGTGTTTTAGTTTTATTCGCACCACTTGCTTTTAAAGCCTCGGCTGATGAGAAGTCTAAACTTTCAATATCCTCTATAAATAATTTACCTAACATCCCTACTGAGTGAATCCCTAACGCAAGTACCCCTGAAAATGAACCAGGACCTACTGCTTTTATAAAAATTAACGCCATAACAATTTCAGGGAATACACGAATGACACTAAGAATGAATTTAGTAATCCCTGTGACTGGTCGAACTTTTACTAAGTTACGGGCACCTAAAAATGCGAATGGTATGCAAATCACTGCTGCGATAAATGTACCAATAACAGCAATGGCAAACGTTTCAAGTAAACCACGAAGTAAGTCTTCTCCAGCTGGAATATAAACGTAACCCCAATCGGGATGGAATAATCCATTAAAAATAGATTTAAGAATTTCAATTGATTTAGATTTTAATTCTAAAGCAGGCATACCTGCAAATCCCCAAACAATGATAGCTAAAACAACAATGGTAATCAGCCAATGTTTAATCATTCTTTGTTTGTGTTCCTTTGATCTCACTGGATATTTCTTTTCTAACTGATGCTGTTCTCGTGTCATGCGAGTTTTTCCCTCACTTTCGAGCTGACATAGTCAATAATGACAACAATGACTAAAGTGAACAGAATAATCATCGCTGTTTTTGGATATTGGAATAATCCTAAAGTTGAATCGTAGAATAAACCGATACCACCAGCACCTACTAATCCAAGAACTGCTGAGGCACGAATATTAATCTCAAATGCAAATAATACATAAGATAAAAATGTAGACATTGTTTGTGGAACTACTCCAAACATAATCCATTTTGTTTTATTTGCACCTACTGCCGTCATCGCTTCCATTGGACCTGGATCAATTGTTTCAAGCGATTCATAGAATAATTTCGCAATAACACAAATGGTTAAAATAAATAATGCCAATACCCCTGGAATTTGTCCGATACCAAAAACTGCAACAAAGACAGCAGCTAATAATAAATCAGGAATGGTACGTACAATATTTAAAATAAAACGTGATGGAACCGTAATCCATTTTGTTTTTACAATATTACTTGCACAGAGCAATGCAACTGGAATTGATACGATGGATCCTAAGAATGTTCCTACAATCGCCATGCGAATTGTGTCTAACATAGGTTTTGTAATGGTACTTAAGTAACTCCAATCTGGTGGAACCATTTGTCCAAAGAAAGAACCGATTTGTGGAATACCTACCATTAAGTCACTAAAGCTAAAGCCCGTATATAAAAAACTCCACACTACGAGCGCAATCACTAAAAATAGAGTTAAACTAGTTTTGAAAGAGAATTTTTTATTTAAATATTGATCATATTTACTTGTAGTAGGTGTTGCCATATTACTCCACCCCTAGCTTCTCATCGTCATTAAGTTTACGGCCATAAATTTCATTAAATACATCTTCATTCGCTTCACTTGCCGGACCATCATAAACCAGTTCTCCTGCACGTAAACCAATAATACGTGTTCCATATTCTAATGCTAAATCAACAAAGTGTAGGTTAATTAAAATGGTAATACCTAATTCTTCATTGATTTTTTTCAAGTCATCCATAACTTGTTTAGTAGTGAGTGGGTCTAAAGATGCAACAGGCTCATCTGCTAAAATAATCGCTGGCTCTTGCGCTAAGGCACGTGCAATTGAAATACGTTGCTGTTGACCTCCAGACAGTTCATCTGAACGTTGGTCATATTTATCCAAAATATTTACACGTTCTAACGCATCCATTGCTTTAATTTTGTCTTCTTTTGGAAATAATCCTAATACCATTTTCCAAGTTGGATGATAACCGACACGACCACTTAATACATTTCTCAACACAGTAGATCGTTTGACTAAATTAAAATGTTGGAAAATCATTCCTATATTACGACGCATCATTAATAATTCTTTACCTTTCGCTTTTGTAATCGATTTACCTTCAATTGTAATATCTCCCGAAGTAATATCATGTAGACGATTGACAGATCTTAATAATGTAGATTTCCCCGCACCTGATAAACCTACGATAACAGCAAAGTCACCTTTTTCAATGTTTAAATTGATATCTTTTAACCCCACATGACCATTAGGATAAATCTTGCTCACATTTTTAAACTCTATCTGACTCATGTATGTTTACACCCTTCTTTTTAATACAGAGAAAGAGGTCGGGACAAGATCATAAGAAATGTTATATGCATTTCTTATATGACTCAATTGCCCTAGCCTCTTCTCTTTATCACTTATTTAGTTCTGTCTATGTGAAAATTATTTCATATTTTGAACTTCTTTTTCGTATTTTCTTACGATATCGAAGTCTGAGTCTTTAGCATCTGTATAGCCTTCGTGAGAGTATACTTCACTAATAATTTTATGTCCTTCTTTTGTTTTAGAGATGTCTTTAAATGCTTTTTTAAGTTTATCTTGGAAGTCTTTGTTCATATCAGGACGAACTGAAATCGTATCGTTAGGAATTGGTTTTGTTAGTTTAAGAATTTTAGTATCTTTAAATACGTTTGGTTGATCTTTTTTAACAATGTTACGTGCATCTTGGAATACAGCTGCAGCGTCAACATCGCCATTTAATAATGAAATCACAGCTTGGTCATGACCTTTCATGTTTACGATTTTCATATCTTTAGTAGCGTCAATACCAGTATCTTTTTTAATTGTTGAAATTGGGAATGTGTAACCTGCTGTTGAAGTTACATCTTGTAATGCGATTTTTTTACCTTTTAAATCTTTTAAGCTATTAATACCTGAATTCTTTTTAACTAAGATTTCTGATTTATAATCTTTTACAAGTTTTTTGTTACTAGAACCATCTTCATTCACACCATAACGTTGTGCTTGTAATAATAAATCAGCTGCTTTTTGATCATGTGCTAAAGTGTATGCAGTTGGTGGTAAGAAACCAACATCTACTTTTTTAGATTTCATTGCTTCAACAATTGTATTGTAATTTGTTGATACAGAAACTTTTACTGGAATACCTAATTTCTTAGATAATAATTTTTCAAGCGGTTTTGCTTTTGCTTCAAGTGTATCTGCATTTTGTGATGGTACGAATTGTACAGTTAATTCTTTAGGTGTATAGCCATCTTTACTTGAACCTGATCCACCATCCGAATTACTACTCTTATTATTGTCTAACGAGCTATTATTTCCACATGCTGCTGCAAAAATAATAACTGATAGCGCTAATACTAAAAGGTACTTCAATTGCTTCATAACCTATTGCCCCCGTTCGCTATGTATACATTTATGTAATTTGTCAACGCATTTCATTTGACAATATTAAGAGTAGCACAATATTAACAAAAATAATATTTATTATGTGTGAATTTTTTATAGAATTGTTTTACACTGTTAAAGAATTGTAAAATTTATTTAAATATTAACTAAACAATCTATTATCGACTTATTTTTTTATTATACTTTTTCTATAAATCATTTAAAAATATATTTGGGAGATAAAAATATGAAATGGATAAAAGTATTAAGTAGTACTATTTTAGCTTCAGCAATTACATTATCTGCAACGCCAATCAGTCACGCTGCACCAAATCAAACTACCACTCAAACTGTCGCTTTTGACACTTCACACGGCCAAACGGCAGGAGCTGCTGATTGGGTCATTGATGGTGGCTTTTCCGATTATGCTGATTCAATGCGTCAACAAGGATATACTGTGAAACAAATCGATGGAGAATCTAATATTACACCTAATACACTACGCGGCATCAATATTCTCGTTCTTCCAGAAGCCAATATTCCTTTTAAAAAGAGAGAACAACAAGCTATGCTTAATTTTGTTGAAAAAGGTGGCAATATCATCTTTATCTCTGATCATTATAATGCAGACAGAAACTTAAATCGTTTCGATTCTTCAGAAGTGATGAATGGTTATCGTCGTGGTGCATATCAAGATATCACCAAAGATTTAACAAATGAGGAAAAACATTCTAAAGCTATGCGAAATGTTAAAAGTTCAGATTGGCTTTCTGAACACTTCGGTGTACGTTTCCGTTACAACGCTTTAGGTGATTTAAACACTCAAAATATTGTGTCATCTAGTGACAGCTTTGGTATTACTGAAGGTGTACATTCTGTATCAATGCATGCTGGTTCAACTCTTGCCATTACAGATCCTACAAAAGCAAAAGGTATTATCTTCTTACCAGACCATTTGTCTCAAAAACAACGTTGGTCTCATGCAGTCGATCAAGGTATTTACAATGGCGGTGGTATCGCAGAGGGTCCTTATGTTGCTATCTCAAAAGTAGGCAAAGGAAAAGCAGCCTTCATTGGAGATTCATCATTAGTCGAAGATAGTACACCTAAATATGTACGTGAAGATAATGGAAGAACTAAGAAAACGTATGATGGGTTTAAAGAACAAGATAATAGTAAATTACTTAAAAATATTACAACTTGGTTTGGAAAACAAGATCATACACCGAATTTAAAAGAAACAGGTATTAAGTTAGATCAACCAACACCATTACTTAACTTTGAACAACCACAACATTCAACTGAACCTGAAAAAGAACCATGGTCACAACCTCCAACTGGTTATAAATGGTATGACCGTTCAACATTTAAACTAGGTAGTTATGGCAGTACATCATCACAACTAAATAGTAAACATAGAAATCATGGTAGCCATAATGATAATAACAAAGCGAATAGTACAGAAGACAATACGACTGAAAACAATCATTCACAAGAGGATACGAATACATCACAGTCTTCCCAAGATACAACTACTTCTAATTCAATGATTTCTAGCAATAATGTTCAATTCCATTTACCAGATAATGTATCAGTGAATCAACCATTTAATATTCAAGTTGAATTAACAAACATGGCTAAAAATACAACTATTGATCATTTAAAATTAGGTATTTATCAAGATGGTGGTAGACAACTTGCACGTTTTTCTCAAGATGGGCAAACTTATGATACGGTAGGCTATAGTCAAGAACAAAGTGTAACCACTGATGATCAAGGTAACGCAACGTTAACTTTTACAGCTAAAACATCTGAACCTATTTCGGGTGCGAATATCCGTTTAAAACAAGGTAGTAAAACGCTTGCTACAGGTTCAATTCAATAATTTATAATAGTAATACAACACGTAAGAGATAATAAAGGTATGTGGTGTTCAATAAACTACTTCCCTTTTTATCTCTTTATTTATGAAAGGAAATGACCTATGACACAACTCTCTTTTTATATCGTAAGTGATATACATGGCTACATTTTTCCCACTGACTTTTCAAAAAGAAACCAAAATCTTCCTATGGGATTATTAAAAGTAAATCAACTGATCGAACAAGAACGTCAACACGATGACTATAGTTTTAAAATTGATAATGGTGATTTTTTACAAGGTTCTCCTTTATGCCATTACCTAGCAACTGAAGAACAATCAAGTCAACCTCTTACTGATATTTATAATCGTCTTAATTTTGACTTTGGTACATTAGGTAATCATGAATTTAATTATGGATTACCTTATTTACAAAATACTTTAAACCATCTTCATCACCCTATCTTGTGTGCAAATATTTTTGATCACAATAACGCACCTTTGACTGGTCAAGGCGTAAATTATTTTAAACGTGGCGATATAACTATTGGCGTCATTGGATTAACAACACAATTCATTCCAAATTGGGAACAACCTGCCCATATTAAAGGATTAACGTTCAACAGTGCAGTTGAGACATTAAAATGTATTTTACCAGACGTTCGTAAAAAATCAGATGTTGTCGTTGTGTCTTATCACGGCGGTTTTGAAAAAAGTCTTGATACTAATACACCTACTGAAGAATTAACTGGAGAAAATGAAGGATCTGATATACTAGAACGTTTCCATAAAGATATTGACGTGCTTATAACAGGACACCAACATCGTGATATTGCAATGATAAAAAATGACACCGCCATTATCCAACCAGGTACACGAGGTACAGAATTTGGTAAGGTGACATTAACATTAGATCATGAACATCGAATTACAGATAAACAGAGCACTCTTGTATCTGTGCCTTCTCATCTTTCATTAACATTATCTAACAACGATCATTCACTTTTAAATGAACTTGAAGATTGGCTTGATACGGACATTACAACATTATCAGAACCAATGCTAGTCACTCATCAGTTCGAAGCTCGAACACACCCTCATTCACTTATTAATCTGATAAATTATATTTTGTTAGAAAAAAGTGGTGCAGATATAGCAAGTACTGCGCTATTTGATTCAGCTAAAGGCTTTAATCAACAAGTCACAATGCGAGATATCATTAATAACTATCCTTTTCCTAATACATTTCAAGTTTTAGAACTTAATGGCAAAGGAATTAAAGACGCTTTAGAAAAATCAGCAAGTTATTTTAGTGTAAATGACAATAATGAAATCACAGTCAGTGACACATTTTTATCTCCAAAACCTCAACATTTTAATTATGATATGTATGGAGGAATCTCTTATACCATTCATGCTGGTGCACCTGTAGGACAACGTGTTTCAGATATTAAAGTCGGCGCTTCACCTTTAGAAGACACAAAAACGTATACCATATGTGTGAACAACTATCGTGCAGTTGGAGGCGGAGATTATAAAATGTTTGCAGAAGCGCCAGTCGTTAAAGATATTCAAGAGGAAGGCGCACAAGTATTAATTGATTATATGACGCAACACGACGTATCTTATATTCCTCAAGTTGTCAATTTTAAGGTAATTATTTAACATTCATTTTACATTTTATAAAAAAGCGTTCTAAATTGAATTCACTCAATTTAGAACGCTTTTGATTAATGATCAAATGTAACATACTTTTTTTCATACAAATGATTAATTGTATTAATTATAATTCCTAAGATAATAATCCCGCCTGATACAAATGTAATCGTAAGATATGGGAATCCCATTGATAATAGTATTGATCCCACAATGGCACCTAAAAAGTTAGCAATATTAAAGACTGAAGCTGCAAGTGTACTTGCAAGTAATGGTGCCTCATGTGCACTTAAAATCACTTTACTATTTAATAGAGGCGTTGTACCGAAAGTGCCGAAACCAAATAAGAAACAAATAATAATTGCTAAAATCGCACTATGCACTGCTGTTACAAATAAAACAATCGTTATAAACAATAACACAAAGGTATAGAACAAGTACTGGGTAAGTTTATGTTCTGGTACATTACCTGTAAGCAAGTTACCAACCACACCGCCAAGGCCAAACATAAATAAACATACAGTTAAACCAACAATTCCAAATGGTGCATATTTATGAATCATTGGTTCCATAAACGTATAAGTTGTGAATACGCCTGAATAACCAAAGACAATAATTGCCATTACAATTAAGATATGTGGATTTTTAAATACTTTTAATTCTTTTTTCACACTCGCTTCTGTACTCAATGCAACATGAGGTACAAACTTCATCATTCCTAACATAGTAATGACAGCTAACAAAATCATGACGCCAAAGACAAAGCGCCAATTCGCAAATCCACCTAAAAATGAACCGAATGGCACGCCAATCATCACTGCAATTGTTAATCCGGCTTGAACGAGAGCAATCGCTTGTGGTTTTTTACCACGAGGCGCAACAGCTGCCGCCACACTCATACATACGCCAAAGAAAGGCGCGTGCATAGAGGCTGACAATAATCGAGATAACAGTAATATTGGAAAATTCGGTGCTAACATCCCTATTATATTACTTATAATAAAAATGGCCATCAATACTGGGAGTAAACGTTGTGCGCGCACTTTTAAAGTAAATACACGCATTAATGGACCGATTAATGCAACACTAATTGCATACACACTAATTAATAACCCTGCACTCGAAATAGGCACTTTCATATCGCTTGCAATTTGAGTTAATAATCCTGTAACAACATATTCTGCCATTCCAACTGTAAATGTACCTAACATAAATATGAAGAACATCATTCTGTTATCTTTCATTATTGTTTCCTCCTTTCTCTCTAAAAATCATATGAAAGATATACTACACAAAATTACATTCTCTGTGAAGAGATTTTTTTAAATTTTTTATTTCTCAAAAATATAGTAATGACAAGTTTTCATATTTTTTCATTATGTTAAAATTAAGACAACTTCAAAAGGCTTAACTAACGTTTTATATAACCTAATTTCTATTAATATATATATTTATATTCAATGTATTGAATATTGTATTTTATAAAATATTTTTCCTCGGTTGACGTTGAATTAACATTAATGCCACAACAACGCATAAACCTCCTAAAATTAAATGAAGCGTGAAGGGCTCTCTTAATCCTATAATTGAAAATAGTGTCGAAAATAGTGGTACTAAAAATAAGAAACTACTCGCCGTAGTTGCCCCTCGTTGGCTTAAGCTATAAAACCATAATCCAAATGAACCTACAGAAGCTGGAATAATAAGCCAAAAGAACCATATCCATCCCCAATGATTAAGCGAACTAAGTGTATAATGTTCTTTTAAAACGAGACTCATTATCAGCATAAACATACCACCAAATAATAGTTGCCATCCTGTTAAAACCCAGGGCCCTTTATCAAACACTACCTTTTTTGTCACTATTGTATTGATTGACCAACATAATGAACCAGCCAGTGCAAAAAGCGTTCCCCATCCAAATAATGTTTCATCTAATCCGAGACATAATCCTACTCCAAACACACCAAGTATAAGTGAAGTAATTTTAATTTTTGTTAACCTTTCATCTAAAATAAAATGGGCTAAAAAGGCCAGCCATAGCGGGTTCGTAAATAATAGAATAGATGATATAGAAGAAGACACGCCAAATGCCATTGCAAAATTTAATAATCCCATCGTCCCTGCTGTTTGTAAAAATCCAATAACGAACACTAATATAAATCCTTTATAACTATTCCCTTTACTTGTGGGTAGAATGCCCCTTTCCCCATTTCTCATAAATGTAAGGATTAACATCATACATCCTGCGATAACAAATCGCCATCCACCAAGAAGCATAGGTGGAACATGTTCATTTGAAATTAAATATTTGCCAGTTGGAAAAGATGATCCCATAAAAATAGTCGTAAAAAGAATGGACATATAAAATGTTATTGAAGTATTTAAATGTTTTTTCACTGCTGTCGTCTCCCTATTTTTAATTAAAGATAATTGAGATATATTTTGTCTTTAAATACAATTATATAGGAACTGCTTTATTTTTTAAATATAATATAAAAATATTATATAATAAGTTTGATAGGAGGCTTATATATGAAATTATCTACCGGTTGGGAACAAGCAATATATGTCTTATTAATTTTAAACCAACTCCCTCGTCAGTCAGTAATGACATCTACCGCTTTAAGCAAGCGACTTAAAGTTTCTGATTCTTACTTAAAAAAAATAGTAAAAGCATTAGTAAAAGAAAATTTGGTATATTCAACAACTGGTAAAAATGGAGGATTTACACTTAGAAAAAAACTCAAAGATATTACTTTTTACGATGTCTTTTTAGCTATTGAAGGTCGTGGCAATATCTTCTCAAGTCAACATTTACTTACCAACTTTTTAGGAGAAAAAGAAGGACACAAAGCACAACAATGTAACATCAGTATAGCTTTAAATCATATTGAACATACATTGATTTCTACACTTTCTAATATAAATTTAGACGATATATACCAAGATATTATCAAGCTTTATAATCTTGAAGACATTATACAGTGGATAAGATTAAATAGTAAGACGCTTTAGACATCCGGATGTCTAACATCAGACAATCGTTAGTCTTACCCATAATTTACTTTAGATACTTTTTGACAAATATATTTGTCAAAATGACTATGATAATATACACTGATTGTGAGGAGATGATGATGATTGCGAAATCGATTGAAAGAATTACGAGCAAGAGAAGGTTATAATCAAACGCAACTTGCTAAAAAAGCAGGCATCTCACGTCAAACTGTATCTCTCATTGAAAGAAATGACTTTACACCTTCTATTTTAACTGCTATAAAAATAGCTCGTATTTTTAATGAACCTGTTGAATCTATCTTTATAATTGAGGAGGAAGATTTATGAAAATAGGTCGTTTTATAATCACTTTGTTAATTGGCGGACTGATTGGAGGATGTATAGCTTTATTCATTGACTACAACCATAGCTTTCACTTCTTTGGAAATTATCATTATGCTACACATTCAAATGTCATTTTAATCTCATTAATCTGTGTGGCACTTATCCTAGTCTTAAGTATGTATTTAATTATGATTCAAAAAAAGGCCGTTCATTACAAACGTTTATCCGAAACACATATTGATGAAGATGAGGCGGATTCATATGATAAGAAAGCTAATTTAGCATATATGCAAAATTCATTTATTTATTATCTAGAATTAACAATTAGCTTTATTGCTCTTTTTATCATTGTCTTAGGAAATGGAAATTCTAGTGCTAGTAGTTGGGCATTACTTCCTTTTATGACAACGATTATTTCCTCGGTAATTACAGGATTATTTTATCGTAAATTTGATTCTCGCTATCCCAAATTAGGAGAAAAAAATTATGCTGAGAAATTAATTAATATTTTAGATGAAGGAGAACGACATATTTACTTTAACTCCTTGTTCAAAACATTCTATATTAACCTATCTTTAATTATGATTGGTGCAATATTTTTAGGCTTTTATTCATTAGAAACTGGCCATTCCCAAACATTAGGGATCTTTATTTTAATCATTTTGTTTATTTATAATGGATTTAGTCATTTATTAAAAACATATAAATTTTATCATTCATAGTTTTCATTTCTATAAAGAAAGGATCATTAGATGACACATTTACTTCAAGTACAACAACTTAATAAATCGTATAAGAATTCAAATTTCGAATTAAATGATATTTCATTTACTTTAAATCCAGGTGAGGTCATTGGCTTAATTGGTAAAAATGGATCAGGTAAATCCACACTTATTAACACATTAGTGGGTAATCGATTTAAAGATTCAGGAGAGATTTCTTTTTTCAATCAAATTATTTCCGAAAAAGATAAAGATTATAAAGAGCACGTGGGTGTAGTTTTTGATGATTTACGTGTACCGAATAAATTGACAATAACAGAGATTGATAAAGTATTTTTAAATATTTTTAAACATTGGAATAGTGATCAATTTTTCAATCTTATTCAATCATTTGAATTACCTAAAAATAATCAAATTTCTACTTTTTCTAGAGGGATGCGCATGAAAGCAGCATTAGCCATCGCACTTTCTCATGAGACAAAATTATTAATCTTAGATGAAGCAACAGCTGGTATGGATGTTTCAGGACGAGAAGAAGTGTTAGAAATTCTCGAAGATTATGTATCAAAAGGGCATGGTATTTTACTTTCATCTCATATTTCAGAGGATATGGAACAACTTGCTACAAAACTTATTTTTATGCGCGATGGTCATATTCTTTTACAAGAAGACAAACATATATTACTAACTGATTATGGCATTATCGAAACAGATGAAACTTCCCCTTTAGACTTACCTCAAGAGGTAATCATTGCTTCACGAATACGTCATGGTCAACGTCAAACGTTAGTCAAGCAACGTCAACACTTTGAACAAGCACGCCCGCTTCAAAGCATTGATGATGCTACAAAATTAATTATGCGAGGTGATAAATAATGAAAGGACTTATACTTAGTAGTTTTTATGCTTCTAAAAAATCGCTCATAACCTATTTAATTATTGGTATCGTATTAAGTATTGTGTTTGCATTTTTTAGTCCAATGATGTGTTGTTTCATGCTAATGGTCATGTTATTATCTCCCGTATCAGATAACTTAAAACGTGAAAAAGATTCTAAATGGATGTACTATGTGTCTACCCTTCCTACACATAGACATACTTATGTAAAAGCATACTTTGCCTTTTATGGTTTACTCATTTTACTTGGTTTGATAATTGGCGCCATCATTTGTCTTATCGTGACTCAAGATATTATGGTTACATTATTTTCAGCATTCATAGGTATTGGGATGGCTTGTACGTATGCATTAATGTTTCCACTCACATTTAAATTTGGTCCTGAGAATTCAAATGTCATTATGCTTACTACAGCAGTTGTTGCTGTTGCATTATTTTTATCCATGTGGTTCTTTGCTGTTATGCCAATACTCATAAAAGCAGGTTCAATAAGTAAAATCGCTTCAAACCCACTCGTTTTAGTAGCAACTGGTAGTTATGCATTGCTTGGTGTTATTATTTTTGTCATTTCTTATTTTTCATCACTATCTATTTTTAAGAAACAAGAACTATAATCACCAACGTGTGTTCATTGAAGAACACACGTTTGCTCTATTTTATATTTTGGATACATATTGATTAAGGAGGAGAAACTATGGATATTAAAGCAATTGAAGATTATTTAAATATTGAGTCTCAACGTTATCCTCAACCTACTTTAGATGCACTTAACTATTATATGGAACGCTTTATGCTAACCGTTCCTTTTGAAAATATTAGTGTTCAAAATAAAGAAAAGATTTCAGTTGATTTAGATTATTTATTTAATAAATTTATATATCAACATCGTGGTGGGTTTTGCTATGAAATGAATCACTTCTTCGGTAGCTACTTAGAAGCTAAAGGTTTTAAAGTGTTTCGAATGTCAGCAACCGTTCATCAGCCTAATGGCAACTACAGCCCTAAAGGCTCTCATTTATCACTAGTTGTTCTTATTAACAATGGTTACTATATTGCTGATGTGGGATTTGGCGATTTACCATTACAAGCACTCCCAATAACTTCAATTGAAGCGACACAAATTGTGTTTGAAAAGACAGGTCAATTTCGTGCCATTTTTGAAACCCCTACGATGTATCTTCTTCAAAAACTGGAAGAAACAACGTGGGTAACACGTTATAAAGCAGAGTTTATTTCTCGTGATATTCATGATTTTGATAAATTGATTAACTACAATACCTCACATCCTGAATCTATATTTGTAAAGCAACTCATGATTACAAAACCACAAAATTTTGGTCGAGCTACGATGTCTTATCATCACCTTACCCTTACTAAAAGATATAAAAAAGAGCAATTCGCTGTCACACGTGAAAATTATAAAGATTTTTTAAAAACCTATTTTAATCTTGACGTTACTATTCTTCCTTTAGAAAAGTGAATACATTTACTACTGTCGCGTAATAACAACAATGAGGTGAAAACTATGTCTGATATTGAAATTATTGAGCAAAACAAAATAACTTAAAAAATATTTATCTTTGATGAACCTACAACAGAACTTTACGAAGACGATTTACCTATTCTCGTTGACTACTTTAATCATTTGATTGATGAAGGGAATACTGTCATTTTAATCGAACATAATTTAACAATGATGACAGAAGCAGATGGATTTATTGACATTGGACCATTTGCTGGTAAACATGGAGGACAATTATTGTATGCTGGAGAACCTAAAGGACTCCTAGATATTAACAACTCTGTTACAGCAAAACATTTAAGACGATATATTGAATAATAATGATTTAACCCCCGCATGCCCTCAAACACGCGGGGGTTAACATTTACCTACACACTATTATAATAATTTATGTTGCTTCAAGAGTTCTTCTACAAACGTACCTTTTATTTTTTTCAAGAACGTGTGTAATGCAACTTGTTGTATTTTATTTTGCTCGGCTAATGTTTTCAAGTCTTTACGATCATTAAGTTCATACATCGCATCTAATAAGACACGAATATCAAATTCTGTCGCCATGACTTCTGGAACACCTCTATCTATGTCCAGTAATTGATAAACTGCTTCCATCGCTGTTCTTACAGAATATTCTGTAGTAAACACTGTATCTCTTTCTGTCTCTGCGAAGTTACCAATGAAGGCTAAGTTACGAGAGTGCTGAGGGACAACAAGTGGTCGATCGCCAATCGCTCTTGGCATGAAATATGAACAAATATAAGGCATATATACAGGAATCGTATTACAATGTTGTGTTGCGAGGCATTCTATTTGATCAATAGGTAATCCCATATGATATAACCATTCTTGACATATTTCATGACCACTACATTCAACAATCGGTTTATGGATATAATCGCCCTTCTCATCTGAATATAAAGCGTATACCCATACACTCACTTCATCTTTAGGTTGTTGTTTGAATTGTTGTTGACGATTCACAGTAAAACTCATTTGCCATTTAGAATCGTTCACTGTGATAATCCCACCTGTAACTGTTTTTCCAGCTAATGGATCCCGTTTACATAAACGTTCGATAGCTTCAATGACCGTCTTGTTATTTGTCGTTACCGTTGCTGAGACGAACCAACTTTTATCTGGTAAATCTTTATAAAACTTTTCAGGATTACCAAACTCAGGGCTTTGTTTGGCTAAGTTACGCCATAAGTTCCAACTTCCGCCAATATCTTTTGTAGGAGGTGCGGGTGTGTCATTATCACCATATGTTGAACTTTCTGTGATACTACCATTAGTAATAAATACGAGATCATCGGGTGTGAGCTGAATCGTTTCTTTATTACCATTTCGTTTTAGTTCAATTGTTTTAGCAACTTTGTCTTTGGTAGTAACATCTACTTTAACGTCAAGCACTTGAACATTATATTCAAATTGCACACCATGGGACGTTAAGTATGCAACCATAGGGCGTACGAGTGATTCGTATTGATTGTATTTAGTAAATTTTAAAGCACTAAAATCAGCTAATCCTCCAATGTGATGCACAAATCTCATTAAATAACGACGCATTTCCATCGCAGAATGCCAAGGTTCAAATGCGAACATCGTTTTCCAATAAATCCAAAAGTTCGAATTCATGAAATCCTCTGACAAGACATCTGAAATTGTTACATCATTTAAATCTTCTTCTTTCATCAAACATAATTGAAGTATGTCTTTCATTGCTTGTTTCGTTAAAGTAAAGTCTCCGTCTGTAGGCAAGCGTTGACCCCTTTCTTCAATAACACGACATCGTGAGTAGTTTGGATCTTCTTTATTTAACCAATAAAACTCATCTAAAACTGAAGCATCTTCAATTTCAAGTGATGGGATGGAGCGAAATAAATCCCATAAACACTCGAAATGGTTCTCCATTTCTCTGCCACCACGCATGACATAGCCTTTCATTGGAAGTTCAGTTCCATCCAAACTTCCACCAGATTTAGATAATTCTTCTAAAATGTGAATGTTTGACCCATCCATTTGCCCATCTCTAATTAAAAAACATGCAGCAGCTAAAGAAGCCAATCCAGAGCCGATTAAATAAGCAGACTTTTGTTCTACATGTTCAGGTTTCTTCGGACGTGCAAATGCTTCATAATTTCCATTACTATAGTACATATGATTCACTTCCCAATTTATATTTTTTAGTTATCTATGAAAAGTAGTAAACTATAAGTAAATGCTTTAGAAATTAATCTACCCTTCGCTTATATTATAATCATTTTATAAAATATTATTGTGAGTCAGTTAAGTGAAAATGTAACTTAAGTGACATTTTTGATAAAATGTCCTAAATGAGAGGTGAACAACATGAATAATCAAGATTTACGTGTACAACGAACAAAAAAAGCACTCATTACTACATTCTCAGATTTGCTTGAAACGAAATCTTTTGACAATATCACGATTCAAGATTTATGCGAAAAAGCAAATGTACGTCGTTCTACATTTTACCGTCATTTCAATGATAAGTATGATTTACTTAATCATATTGTTGGTACATTAATTGAATATTTTCGAACGTTACATTTGCCTGAAATTGATCCAAAAGATCCGAGACAATTTTTCAATAAATTTATGAAAGATATTTTACTTTTCATTAGTGATAACAAAGCAATGGTAAAAAGTGTCATTTCTATCAATATTTATAGTGAAGTTTATCAAATTTTATATAATCAAATTTATGCAGTGGTTAAACGACAAATTGAATTTGATAAACAAATTGGACAATTTTACATAGATGAGTTCATTTATGGAGAATTTCTAGCTGGAGGCATTTTAAGCGTTATTCTAAACTGGATTCAGTATGGTCAACAATCCATTGATGACGTGTCTTCAGATATCGTTACCATGATTTGTGGAGCGAGAGAAGTTCATTTAAAGTTATTAAAATAAAACGAGAGCGGGAAACAAATATCGTACTGACTTATTAAATTGTTTGACCTTCATCTCACAATTAATAGTACGGTAAAGGATATCCCGCTTTTATTTAGAACCATTTCCATACTTTTTTAGCATTTACTCGTGGATACGTCGTTTCTGGTAAGAAATCACGTTTATAATGCACATAGGCTTTTCCGTCTTTATTGATTCGTATATCCCATTTTTTATTATCTTTAGGAACGGTATCATATAAATTTTTATCTACTTTATATGTCTTACCGCCAATCTTATGTTCTCCTTTAGATAATACTTTTTTGTATTCATATTCTTTGCGATAATGTTTAAAAATCGCATTCCCTATTCGATTACGATTGTATTTAGCATTATTATCCATATACGGTGCCACATTCATAACCACTTCATTGAGTCGAAGGTGATTTTGTTGGTTAGTTAAAGCAATATTATATCCTTTATCACTCGTACCCGTTTTCAATCCATCTGTACCTTTTAAGTAAAGTGGCTCATGTTTAATTGATAAATTAGTATTGTTAAAAGTATAACCTTTTTGAGTATCTTGACTAAGTTGCGTTATGTTTAAAATTTTCGGATGTTTGGCGATTAAGTGATGAGATAATATCGCAATATCTTCTGACGTACTTTTAGGATAAATATCTTTTCTATATTTCTTTGGTGCTTGTTGTCCAAGTAAATCATTAGCAGCACCTGCTGGATTCACAAAATGTGTATGTTTCATATGAAAAGCCTTAGCTTGTGCATTCATTTTGTCTGTGAACGTTGACGTATTGCCGCTCACTTGTTCTCCTAAAATCATTGCGGCTGAATTGCTTGAAGGTAAGGCTGCCTGTGTTAATAAATCTTTAATAGTATATATTTGACCTTGATTTAAAGGGACAGATGTTAAATTTGGCTTTTTAGATAATTGATCATACGCGCTCGTGATTTTAACTTTATCGTCTAACTTAAGTTTTCCTTGATGAACTGCTTCTAATGTTAAATAGAGGGTCATCATTTTAGACAAAGAAGCAGGATCCGCTTCTTTATTTCCTTGGAAATTATATAATATTTGTCCTTGTTGTGTCGTAAGCGTTACACCATCAGGTTCATAATTTGAACTTACTGCAATATTACCTTCTTTATTTGTAATATCAACAGGTGTTTCTGCTGCATCAGAGATTGACGTTCCAAATAATGTAAATAAACTAAGTATTCCAATACTTTGTGTTACTTTCAAAAACATTATATTACCTACTTTTTATTTTTATAATATTGTATAATATATTTTATAACAACTTTATAAGCGAATTACAACTAAGTATCTAATATATATTCTTTAATTATAAAATAAAGAAGAGTTGGACAAATGGTCTTACGAATTTTATCCAACTCTTTTGGTTACAGTATACTATTGATAGGATTTATCTCCTTTAAAATATTGACGATCTGTCTCACTATAAACTTTACTCGGATCTAAAAATGGTTTTAATTTATATTTAAAATCATATAAATTTAATCCATCAATCGCAACACGATCTTGATAGACACTATCATTGCCGATATCTGTAAAATTATTGGGTCCTACACCTGCTAAAAATTTAAATCCTTCATCACGAACAAGATATTGATATGCTTTAGACCCTCTATCTTGAGCACCGTGTGGATAAATAAATACATCTGTTTTGCCAATAATTGGCTCTACTTCGTTTTTCCAACGTTTCGTATCACGAACAATTTGATCATATGAACTATTTGCAAAATCGATATGTCCCCATGAATGACTTGCAAATGTCCAACCATCTCGTTTCATTGCTTTGACAACTTTTTCAGCGTCTTTTTTACGTTTTAGATAATCTTTATTATTTAACTCATTTGTTCGATAACCTAACACGCCATTATATCCTGTTAGCGCAACGACGCCTTTTTGACCATTGAGTGAAAAGTCAGGATGGTCTTTCACGAATTGATTCAATATAGGTACAATATCATTTGTTTCACTTGTTGTTACCTTACCATTTTTATCTTTAGTTTCAGAAACGACATGTTGCTTCTGATCTAACACTAAACGATCTGCATATCCATGACCTCTCATGTACTCATAATAATTCATATCATCAATGGATAAAATTAATGGTTTCTTACCTTTAGGTAATTTTAATTCTTTTCTAGTAATTGTCTTTCCTTTTAAATCATAAGCCTCATGTGGATCTATTAATATGTAATGGTGTTTATAAAGTTCGTTTAATGAACGCTTAAACTCATCAGCTGTAATCATCCAATCAAAATTACCCTTAGCTTGATTCTTCTCTTGTGTAAAAGCTACTTTAGGTTCAGTAATCACTGGATGATAAAATACATGTGCAATATCACCTTGATACACTTGCCAATCTTTTTTATTCTGAGTACTTTTTTTCGCATATATATTTGCGATATTTTCTTTATCCTTTTTAGTGTCTTTCTTTGATGATGACAATGTTGAAAATTGACATGCACATAAAACTATAGATATTAAAACAATAAGCGTGCTAAGTAAATATGTCTTAGTCATATAGTTACTCCTTTAAGTTATAGAAATATTATAATACCTTCCAACATTATATAATAATTTTATATTATTTATAATAGATGTGTTTCAACTTTTGAATACGCTTATTTTAAAATAGACTTAACACGTTTATATACAAAACCTACATATCTAAATCTTGAGCTATATCATTTATTGTGGGCATACCACCTTGTGCGCCAAGTGCTGTAACTGAATGACTAGCGGCGACATTAGCAAATGCAATAGCTTTAGCAAGTGAATCGTCTTTTTGTAATCCGACTGCAAGCGCACCATTAAATGTATCCCCAGCGCCTGTGGTATCTTTTACTTCTCGTTCAATTCCTTGAATTTCAATTTGTTCTAAACCATCGTAAAATACAGCACCTAATGCACCTTGTGTCACAATCAATTTATCAGGATAACGTTCTAACGCTTGATCAATGTCTCCTTCAAACATATTTTCACTTTCAGTTTCATTTGGTGTTAAATATGTTACTTGTTCCAATATATCATCTGAAATGTCTCTATATGGAGCTGGATTTAAAATAGAAGTAAGTTCATGTTCATAGCAATAATGAACAGTGTGAGCAACAACATCAGCTGGAATCTCTTGTTGAAGTAACACAATATCTCCTTTATTTGCTTTTGATAAAGCTGAGTCTACCAAAGAGACTGTGACTTTATGATTTGCTGAAGGTACAACAATAATACTATTATCATTATCAGCTAGTGTAATGTGTGCGGTACCTGAAGGTCCTTTTACTTTTTTTACATATTCAACATTTACATGATTATGCTTTAGATTTTCAAGAATTTGTTTACCTAACATATCATCGCCAATACACCCTACCATGTGAACATGGTCACCTAATCTTGCTGCTGCCACTGCTTGATTCGCGCCTTTACCACCTGGTGTAGTGAAAAATGTATTTCCTAATACTGTTTCACCTTTACTGGGCACTTGGTCAGTCGACACAACCAAATCCATCGACATACTTCCCACAACATATATACGTTTCATATTAACCCTCTCCTTTTTCTTTCTCATCCATATCATATCTAAATTAGCATAAATAATAAAAAAAAGAGTGAGACAACACATTTAAAAAGAAATGCGGTCTCACTCTCATTAATATGTTCTAACTTTTAACTTCATGCTGCTCTTTACCTGCAAACATCACAAGCCACGTTGCAAAAATAAATGGAGCGGTGAAAATAGGAAGACCAATTGGGGCTAATGTTGTAGCTAATGCACCATGCATCACTACTGTTAATAATAAACCAGTAATCACTGCAAGAATCGGATTGAATTTTGTTTTAAACGTCGCACCCAACGCAATACCCGTTAATATTGAGTTATAGCCGTACAATCCATCAGTAATAGTGGGATAGTCTCCACCTAGTAATGTGATACATATCACTGCTAAAATACTTGATACTACTGCATAGATCCCGCCTTTTACTGAACCAATAAAAATACCAATAATAATTAACAGACTACCAATGATTGATGTCACTAAGAAAATTTCACTAAAGTTTGTAATGATACCGCTAATAAAATTCACATGTGAATGACTGATGTCTGGATGTTTAATTTTAGTAGGCAAAATATCTATTGTGATATGCATTTTTGAAAATTGCATGCCCATTGCTAAAATTAACCAAGTCATAAAGACAAATGGAAAAGTTAACATGGGTAGACCATATGGTTTTAAAATTTCTCGGATTGCAGCTCCAACTGGTAAAGTAAGAGTGGTCGCTACAATAAGTACAATCCAATTCACTAAAGATGCTTCTAAGAATAACGCTAACCCGATTGCTGTTAATACTGAATTGTATCCAGCTAATCCATCATGGACTTCATCCTCACTATAATTAAAGTGCGGCGCTAGAATAAGTGCAATGAGACTTCCCACTGTTGCTCCTAATCCAATCTTCCAATTTGCAATAAATAATCCTATCAGAATACACAGCCCTGACCATTTATTATTCATAAATATGACTTGAGCAATATTTTTTAAGAAAATCTCTACATATTTCATAAACTCACCTTTATTATTTTATTCATTCCCTTTCTAATTATTATACCTTTTAAACACTTTTGTAACATTAAAAATATATAGAAATTTAATTTAAAAAGTAATTTTAAATAAAGTTAAAAGATAAATTACTTGTAAAAAATATTCTACAGTTTTATGATTAATGTTGCAGTACTTATTTTTAAAAGAAAGAAGGCATAACAGTGCATTTTACTCAACGGGAACAAGATAAATTAATGATTGTCGTAGCTGCTGAAGTAGCGCGTCGACGCAAAGCACGTGGCTTAAAATTAAATTATCCAGAAGCATTAGCACTTATTAGTGATGAATTACTAGAAGGTGCACGTGATGGTAAAACTGTAGCTGATTTAATGAGTTACGGTAAACAAATTTTAAATAAAGATGATGTCATGGAAGGCGTCGATAGCATGTTGACTGATATTGAAATTGAAGCAACATTCCCAGATGGAACTAAATTAATCACTATCCATCATCCAATCGTGTAAGGAGGATTTATAAATGAAACCTGGTGAAATTAAAATAAAAAATACAGAAATTGAAATTAATCAAGGTCATTTTGAAACAGTGATCAATGTTAAAAATACTGGAGATCGTCCAATTCAAGTTGGTTCACATTTTCATTTCTTTGAAGCCAATAAAGGTTTAAAATTTGATCGTGAAAAAGCATATGGGAAACACTTAGATATTCCTGCCGGTGCTGCTGTTCGCTTTGAACCTGGCGACGAGAAAAAAGTTCAACTCGTTGAATATGCTGGTAACCGTAGAATTTATGGTTTCCGCGGTTTAGTTAACGGTGAAATTGACGAAGATCGCGTTTATCGTCCAACTGGTAAAAACAATGAATATGCTGCGCCAAAAGGTGATAATGGCGAAAAAAATATGAACAAAATGGGAGGTAAACAGTAATGAGCTTTAAAATGACTCAATCTCAGTATACAAGTTTATATGGTCCAACTGTTGGCGATGCAGTACGACTAGGTGACACCAACTTATTTGCAACTGTTGAAAAAGATTATGCAAATTACGGTGAAGAAGCAACGTTTGGTGGCGGTAAATCTATTCGTGATGGCATGGCTCAAAACCCTAACGTTACACGCGATGACCGCAAAGTGGCTGACTTAGTATTAACAAATGCATTAATTATAGATTATGACAAAATTGTTAAAGCAGATATCGGTGTTAAAAATGGTTATATCTTTGCAATTGGTAAAGCAGGTAACCCTGATATCATGGATAATGTAGATATTATTATTGGTTCAACAACTGATATTATCTCAGCTGAAGGTAAAATCGTAACAGCTGGTGGTATCGATACACACGTTCACTTTATTAACCCCGAACAAGCAGAAGTTGCGCTTGAAAGTGGTGTGACAACACATATCGGTGGTGGTACGGGTGCATCAGAAGGTGCTAAAGCTACAACCGTTACACCTGGACCATGGTATATTCATCGTATGTTAGAAGCTGCTGAAGATTTACCAATTAATGTTGGTTTCACTGGTAAAGGGCAAGCTGTAAACCACACTGCATTAATTGAACAAATTCATGCTGGTGTGATCGGCTTAAAAGTACATGAAGACTGGGGTGCAACTCCTTCAGCGTTAAGTCATGCATTGGATGTAGCAGATGAATTTGATGTACAAATTGCTCTACATGCTGATACATTAAATGAAGCAGGGTTCATGGAAGATACAATGGCCGCTGTAAAAGACCGTGTTTTACACATGTATCATACAGAAGGTGCTGGTGGTGGACATGCGCCAGATTTAATTAAATCTGCATCGTATCCGAATATTTTACCGTCATCTACAAACCCAACATTACCTTACACACATAATACTGTAGATGAACATTTAGACATGGTTATGATTACACACCATTTAAATGCATCTATCCCTGAAGATATTGCTTTCGCAGACTCACGTATTCGTAAAGAAACGATTGCAGCTGAAGACGTATTACAAGATATGGGTGTATTTAGCATGGTAAGTTCTGACTCTCAAGCGATGGGTCGTGTGGGTGAAGTTATCACACGTACATGGCAAGTTGCACATCGTATGAAAGAACAACGTGGTGCTCTAGAAGGTGATACTGACTATAACGATAACAATCGTATTAAACGTTATATCGCAAAATATACAATTAACCCTGCGATTACACATGGTATTTCTGACTATGTTGGATCAATCGAAAAAGGTAAATTAGCTGACTTAGTTCTATGGAATCCAGCTTTCTTCGGTGTAAAACCTGAACTTGTTGTTAAAGGTGGATTGATTAACTCAGCAGTGAATGGTGATGCGAATGCTTCTATTCCGACATCAGAACCTATGAAATATCGTAAAATGTATGGTCAATATGGTGCAAATAAACAACACACTGCGATTACATTCGTTTCTAAAACAGCATACGAAAACGGTATTTATAACCAACTAAACTTAGAACGTATGGTTCGACCAGTCCATGGTATCCGTAATCTTACTAAAAAAGATATGAAAAATAACGATGCAACACCTAAATTAGATGTTGATCCACAAACATATGAAGTATTTGTAGATGGTGAAAAAATCACAAGTGAACCAGCAACTGAATTACCATTAGCACAAAGATACTTCTTATTCTAGGAGGTACTCAGATGATAGTAGAAGACATTCAAGGCAATATCGCTAACCTTTCTGCAGAGGAAAAACAAAAGCATGTAGAAAAAGTATATCTTGAAAACTCTGATCTAGTTAAACGTATTCAACGTGTCACAACAGATCACGGTAATGAAATCGGTATTCGTTTAAAACAACCTATCGATTTACAATATGGCGATATTTTATATCAAGATGACAACAATATGATTGTAGTAGATGTAAACTCGGAAGATTTACTTGTCATTAAGCCACGTAACATACAAGAAATGGGAGATATTGCGCATCAATTAGGTAATCGTCATTTACCTGCGCAATTCACAGAAACTGAAATGCTTGTACAATATGACTACCTAGTAGAAGATTTATTAAAAACGCTAGGTATTCCCTATAGCCATGAAGATCGAAAAGTGAATAAAGCCTTCAGACATATAGGTCATTCACATGATTGATCATTCACATTTACGACTATTTCAGTTCTGTGATTCACAATTCCCTACTGGCGCATTTAGTCATTCATTTGGACTAGAAACATATATTCAACGTCAAGCTGTTCACGATGCAAATTCATTTAAAGAATGGTTAGAACTCTTTTTAAATGAACAGTTAACGTATTCAGATGGACTTGCAATGCGTTTAGTTTATAACGCTTTAAATAATGGTGATACAGAAAAAGTATTACAACTTGATCAATTAATTTATGTCCAAAGTTTACCAAGAGAAACACGCATAGGTGCAAAACAAATGGGTACACGTATGGTAAAACTGGCCATGGAACTTTATGATAGTCCATGGATTAAATGGTACCATCAACAGATGAAAGATAAACGTGCAAAACTGCATCCAGCTATTTGTTTTACAATGCTAGGACATTATTTAGGCGTCGATATTGAAACGATTATTGATTACTATCTATATCAGAACGTTTCCAGTTTAACGCAAAATGCAGTACGTGCAATTCCCTTAGGTCAAACAATAGGACAACAAGTTGTGACGGAGATGATTCCATATATCGAGCGTACACGACAACATATTCTCACATTAAACGAAGAAGACTTTGGTTTAACAGCTCCTGGTTTAGAGCTTAATCAAATGGAGCATGAAAACGTAAACGTGAGAATCTTTATTTCATAGGAGGTAATATACATGGCAAATCCAATTAAAATTGGTGTAGGCGGTCCTGTAGGTGCAGGTAAAACACAATTAATTGAAAAACTTGTACGTCGTCTATCAAAAGATATGAGTATTGGCGTGATTACAAACGATATTTACACAAAAGAAGACCAAAAAATCTTAGTGAATACTGGTGTTTTACCAGAAGATAGAATTATCGGTGTGGAAACGGGTGGCTGTCCACATACAGCAATTCGTGAAGATGCATCAATGAACTTTGCTGCAATCGATGAATTATTAGATCGTCATGAGGATATTGAACTTATTTTCATCGAATCAGGTGGCGATAACTTAGCTGCTACTTTCAGTCCTGAATTAGTAGATTTCTCTATTTATATCATCGATGTAGCTCAAGGTGAAAAAATTCCACGTAAAGGTGGACAAGGTATGATTAAATCTGATTACTTTATCATTAATAAAACAGATTTAGCAGAATTTGTTGGCGCATCACTTGACCAAATGGCAGAAGATACTAAAACATTTCGTGGCAATCGTCCCTTCACATTTACAAATTTAAAAACCGACGATGGTTTAGATAATGTCATTGAATGGATTGAACGTGATGCATTACTTAAAGGATTAGCTTAATGGTACAACATCAATTCGATTCGAAACCTTCTTGGACTGGACAATTGGATCTCACTGTTTTTAATAATGATGAGCGTTCTGTTGCCCGTAATATCTTTTTCGAAAAAGCGTTAAAGGTTATTCGTCCAGTTTATTTAAATTTCTCTAAGATTCCAACATTTTATATCGTCAATGTTGGCGGTGGTTATTTAGATGGCGATCGTTATCGTATGAATATTAATGTCGAAGAAGAGGCTAAAGTCACTTTGACCTCTCAAGGTGCAACTAAAATTTATAAGACGTTAAACGATTGCGTGAAACAATATCAAACATTCAATATAGCAAAAGATGGTTATATGGAATATGTAGGAGACCCTATTATTGCTTATGAAAGAGCAAAGTTTTTCCAACATAACGTCTTTAATTTAGATAAAAGTGCATCCATGTTCTATACCGATATTTTAACCCCAGGCTATTCTGAAAAAGACACACCATTCACTTACGACTACATGCATTTAATTAATGAAATTTATGTAGATGATGTGCTTATCACCTACGATAATTTACGAATGCACCCAAGTGAAACAAAAATGAGTTCGATTGGCTATATGGAAAACTATACACATCTTGGTTCGGCTTATTGTATACACCCTAATATAACGCAAAAATTCATTGAAGATGTGTATGATGAAATTAAAGATTATACAAAGCAATACGATTGCCGTATTGGTATTACGCAATTACCTACACATGGTTTTACAGTCCGTGTATTATCTAATCTGACACAAGAAATTGAAGAAGTGCTTACACGCGTCCAAGCTTATATTGCTGATAAATTATATCATCGTCAACTCGACTTTTTAAGAAAATATTAATAATTAATTAAAATACACCTTATATCACGAGTACAAAGACTCGATATAAGGTGTTATTCTTTTACACTTATTTTTCTATTTTTATTTATTATCATTAAATATATATTGATAGATATCATGCGACACTTGTTCAAAATCATCAACATTAAGTGAAAGATAGAATTTGAGTTTAGGCTCTGTTCCTGAAGGACGTAATGCGACAAATCCTTCATCAAAGATTAACCGAATCACATTTGACTTTGGTAAAGCTATCGACTCAGTAGTACCATCATCTTTATTTATTCTCTCTTGGCTTTGATAATCTTCAACTGCGATCACTTTTAATCCGCCCAACGTATCTGGAATGTGTTGACGAAGGTGTTCCATTAACGTTGCAATTTCTTGTTGCCCCTTTTTTCCTTCAAATATTTTAGATGTAGGTTGATCGCGATAATATCCTACTTCCTCATATATATCCGTTAAGGCATCATGTAATGTTTTACCTTCATTTTTTAAAATAGAAGCATATTTAATGACTAACGGAACAACTTGAATCGCATCTTTATCTCTTACAAATTCACCCGCAAGGTAACCATAACTTTCCTCATAAGCGAAAATAAATGTTTCATCCTCACGTAATTCGCGAATGGCCTTGGCAATAAATTTAAAACCAATTAAGACTTCCTTCACAGTGACCCCATGTTGCTTTGCGAAACGTTTCCCTAGTTCACCACTTACGATGGATTGAATCATGACTGGCTGTTTAGGAAGCGTCCTATAATCGACTAAATATTTAATCATTAACGCACCTATTTCACTGCCATTAAAATAGTGAATATGACCATCATGATCTCGTTCAACGAATCCCATTCGATCCACATCAGGGTCTGTCGCAATGATTAAATCCGCTTTAGAGTATTGGGCTTGTTTGATAGCTAGATCAAACGCTTCATGTTCTTCTGGATTGGCGCTTTTTACAGAACTAAAATCAGGATCAATTTTACATTGTGCGTCAACAAGTTCAATCTTATTAAAGTGAAGATGGCTTAGCACCTTCGGAATAATAGGTGTTCCTGTACCATGTAAACTCGTATACACCACATTTAAGTTTGATGGAGGTATGTCACCAATCAATTGGTTAATTTCCGCAAAATAGTACTGATTAATATCTTTTGGTAAAGGTAAAATATTTTCTTTAATTAACGTCTCATTTAATTCAATGTCTAAATGAAGTGGATCATCTAATTGTTCAATATACTTAGCTACTTCAAGTGAGGCGACATCGTCGAGCTGTGCTCCATCAGCACCATATACTTTAATGCCATTATAATCTTTAGGATTGTGACTAGCTGTAATCATAATACCTGCAGACGTTTGAAGATATCTCACTGCATAAGATAACTGCGGAGTCGTTTGATATGTATCCGATACATATACTTTAATATGATGAGACGCTAAAATATGCGCGATAATGTCTGCAAATTCTGCTGATAAATGACGAATGTCATAATGAATGACAATGGAAGGTTGTGCCATATTATCTTGTAAATAATATGCAATTCCTAAAGCTAGACGTTGAATGGTATATCGATTTAAACGTCCTGGACCTAAACCAAATTGACCACGAATACCTGCTGTTCCAAAGGAAAGTGTCGTTTCAAACCCTTCTTGTTGAAATTGATATGATTGTTGGTCATAGAATGATCCTACGAGACTATCTGCTTTATGTGTTATCCAATTGTCTTTCATCCAATACTCCTCTCATACATGATGTATGTCCTATTCTTTTCTTTAGTATAATCGATATCTATTTATGTTTCACATGATACTTATCTTTTTTTAATTAAAATCCTATCTACAATAATACAATTCAGAAACACCCTCACTACGATAAGTAAGGATGTTTTTAATTGTAATTTATAGCTATTTACGATTGAAATTGATAGCTTTCATGTCCTTTAGCGAATCCCTCAACTGTATAAATCATTGATCCACCTTCTGAATTATTCTCAATATCATTGGTACATATTAACAATTGATTTGTACCTGGAATAAATTGTGGATGTGTAGAACGCAACATTTTCCCTTCATCACGACCTGGCATCAAGATTTGACCAATAGGATACCCTCTCTTATTAAAGACCAGAACACGACCCTGCCCATACATTGCAACATATAAGTTGTCATCACTATCAATACAAACAGAATCAGGTCCTTCATGACCAGTGAAATAATACGGTATGGTTGCTCCAAACGGTGCAATAGTCACACCATCATCTTCTAATTGAATACGGTGAAGTCGGTTCGTCGTTGTTTCAGTTACCCACAGTACTTTTTCATCGGTACTAAGTGCGATACCATTAGCAACAGAAATATTTTGTATCACGGGTGTCACCGTTTTAAAATCAGGAGAAACGTAGTAGACGCCACCTTTAGGATTCGTTGAATACCCTCTAAAGTCGGTGAAATAAAACCCACCTTTACTATCAAATACCATATCATCAATACAATAATCTGTATTGATGTCTGAAATAATGTCTTCAAAGTATTCTCCATGTTCATCTGTTGCGAAAATACCACCTGTAGATTCAAAGTCACCTAAGTAACATGTAAACAATCGTCCATCTTTATGAATTTTTACTGCAGCTGGATTTTGTTTTTCTGATTGAAACGCTACAGAAATATCTTTGCTTGGTAGATTAACTTTGAAAATCTTTCCACCAAATACTTCACATAAAAATAAGTTGTGTTCTCTATCAAAAATAAGTCCTTCAAGTTGAAGTCCTTCATCTGAAATTTCTAACCATGGTTCAGCTGTGACTGTTTGTAATTCACTTTCAGAAACAATAGGAACTACACTTTTAGATTTACCACTATACGTTAATTTAGGTAATTTATTATCCAACATATTAAATAAGCCTCCTTATGTCATTCATTTACATAGTTTATTATACGCTTGAAACATTCTAAACTTAAGCTTACTATATGTAATCGATTTCAATAAGTAAAATGATTCTCCTTATATAGGTCAATTGACTGATTTATGAGCGCAAATATTGAAAGAAGTTATAATTTTGTTAAAATATTATAATGTCGATTTTTATATAAATAACAATTTAGATACGTTTAACATACAGATAAATTAACTTTTAGAGGAGAATCAGAAAATGGATTATAGAGTGTTATTGTATTACAAATATACAACAATTGATGACCCTGACACATTTGCTACTGAACATTTAGCATTTTGTAAAGAACATAACTTAAAAGGTAGAATCTTAGTATCTACAGAAGGTATCAACGGTACATTATCTGGTACAAAAGAAGATACAGATCAATATATTGAACATATGCATGCAGATGAACGTTTTAAAGATATGACGTTCAAAATTGATGAAGCTGAGGGACATGCATTCAAAAAAATGCACGTACGTCCTAGAAAAGAAATTGTTGCTTTAGGTTTAGAAGATGATGTTGATCCACGTGTGACAACTGGTAAATATTACTCACCTAGTGAGTTCAAAGCTGCATTAGAAGATGACGATACTGTTATTTTAGACGCACGTAATGATTATGAATTTGACTTAGGTCATTTCCGCGGCGCCATTCGCCCAGATATTACACGCTTCAGAGATTTACCAGATTGGATTCGTGAAAATAAAGAAAAATTAGATGGTAAAAACATTGTGACGTATTGTACGGGTGGCATCCGTTGTGAAAAATTCTCAGGCTGGCTTGTAAAAGAAGGCTTTGAAAATGTAGGACAATTACATGGCGGTATTGCTACGTATGGTAAAGATTCAGAAACAAAAGGTGAGTACTGGGATGGCAAAATGTACGTCTTCGATGAACGTATTAGTGTCGATGTGAACCATGTAGATAAAACAGTGATTGGTAAAGAACACTTTGATGGCACTCCATGCGAACGTTATATTAACTGTGCAAATCCAGAATGTAATAAACAAATTTTAGTATCCGAAAAAAATGAAGCAAAATATCTTGGCGCATGTTCATATGACTGTGCCAAACATGAACGTAATCGCTACGTTGCAAAACACCATATTAGTGATGAGGAATGGAATCGTCGTTTAGAAAACTTTAAAGATGTTCCTGAACATATTCACGCATAATGACATGTACCCTTTATAAGTATCAACCTACTTTTAAAGGGTACTTTTACATAATTACTGTGCTATAATAACTTAAATTGAAACTTACCTAAGGTGATTGTTATGAAGAAGCACAGTAAAGATTACTTCCATCTTTTTTATAGTCAGCTATTCGCAAATACTGGAGACGTGTTAACCGTTGTCGGCTTAATTTCGGTAGTATATAGTATGACCTCAAAAACGACTGCCGCTTCTATGATTCCAATTATTTTTACTTCCGGTCTCTTTGTTAGTAGCTTTATTTCAAATTATATTTATCAGTATTTTACTCAAAAACAAGTATTATGGATTTTCCAAGGGCTTAAACTTGTGAGTCTATCCATCATCGCAAGTCTACTTATATTCGAGGAATCTCCAATATTTATTTTTATTCTACTATTTATAAATGCTCTATTTGATGGATTTACCAATCCAATTAAGAACGCGATGATTCCTTTTATTGAAAAGAAAGAATACATAACTTCGGCGAACGCTTTAATGAATATGATGAGTAGTATGGTTCAATTGTCGACATGGGCATTAGGTGGATTTCTGATGAGTCTGATTGGCGCTAAATATTTATTTTTATTTGCGCTTGTACTAGAAATCCTATCCTACTTCTTTATTATTCAACTTTCAGAACGGCATATTTATAATAATGAAAAAGAAAATATATTAAATAGCTTTAAAACTGTATTACGTCATAACTATTCCAATAAACTGAGTTTATATCTAAATCTATCTATAATTTTCGAATCTGTCGCAACGTCCATTTGGGTTGCTGCAATTATTCTTACATATACGAGAACATTTTTACATGTCGATGATTTTTGGTTTGGACTCATCAATGCTGCTTTCTTTAGTGGGACAATTATTGCTGGGTTATGGATGAATGATAAAGATCAATTTTTCACAAAAATAAGTTACCCTATTATTATTTATATTCCGCTCATATTAGCTTTTATTAATGCCAGCTTTATCCTACATCAATCTGTGTTACTTGCTTTACTCATGTCATTATTAATGGGAATTTTCGAAGATTCACGCTATATTTCTTTAAACTCAGTTGTACAACGTGAAGTACCAAAAGAAGCCCTAACATCCACCTATATACTGAATAATTTATTAAGCAGTATATTTTTCTCACTTGGTACTTTAGGTATTTCTCTTGTTGTAGATAATCAAGGAGTGATGTGGGCATATGTAATTAGTAGCGTTGCTTATGTGTTAACATTTGTTTTAGGTTTATATTTTAAAACAGCAATTAAAAATTAATTTACGAGGAGACGACGATATGTGTACAGGCATTACATTTCAAGCCAGCAATGGAGATGTTATTTTTGGAAGAACGATGGATTACGATTATCCTTTGAACGGCTTTCCTGCAGTTCAACCTCGAGGATACTCCTTTAAATCGCATGTCGACTATGAAGGGGAAACGTTGTATGCCTTTGCAGGTGCTGGTTCTGATATGGAGGGATTTGTTTTTGGAGATGGCGTCAATGAACATGGACTTGCCATGTCAAATCAATACGATCGTGGATATGCGTCATATGCGACAGACATTCGTGAAGGCTATATCAATATTTCGCAAACAGAAGTCCTTGTGTGGGCGCTCGGCTATAACAGAACTATTGAAGAACTTATTGAAAATGCGAAACAAGTTAACGTTGTAGCCTATTCATATAGTGATATTAACGAAGTTCCTCCATTACATTATCATTTATCTGATGCGACAGGGCGCACTGTGGAAGTGACATTTGTTGATGGTCGCATCGTCGTGATTGATAATCCAATTGGCGTGCTCACAAATAACCCAGATTTAAATTGGCATTATGAAAATTTGAAACACTTTATGCATGTGACACCATATAACATTGACAATACATTTTCAAAACAATTGAACTTAGGGAATACGAATGGCACATTCGGTTTACCTGGAGGGTATACGTCTGGCGAACGTTTTGTTCGAGCTGCTTATCTTGTTCATCACTTATTACCAAATAGCGATGATCATCCTATCTTAGATGCATTTAGAATTTTAGACCATGTGAGTGTACCAAAAGGCGCTGTTCGCCCTTCAGACAATGGATTTTATTATACGTTATATCAAACTGTTTTTAATTTAACGACAAAAACACTCTATATTAAATATTATGACTCGAATACCATTACAGAATTACAACTTACCGATGACTTAATAAATCGTGACGATTTGGTAGTCTTTTCGAGAAAGAATAAAGGGTTATATACTGAAAAAGTGAATGACTAACATATTTTTAAATCTAATAAAGTACCTCTCTTACATTAAATTGTAAGAGAGGCTTGTTATTTTTTCACTTTTATCATTCTTTATTTTATCTATAAACTAGTCCACCATCAGTTAAAATGGCTTGTCCAGTAATATAATCTGAATCTGATGATGCTAAGAATGACACTAAAGAAGCCACATCTTGTGGTTCTTGATAACGTCCAAGTTTAATTGCTGATGAGAACTGTTCAAATGCTTCACCTGGTTTTAGATTACTGTCTAGTTTAACCATTTCAGCATCAATACGATCCCACATTTCAGTTTTAGCAACTCCAGGACAATAAGCATTCACCGTAATACCTTTTTCAGCTAATTCTTTCGCTGCAGTTTGAGTGAGAGAACGTACTGAATGTTTAGTAGCACAGTATGTACCTAATACCTCATAAGATTCATGTCCTGCAATACTGCATGCGTTAATGATTTTACCTTTACTATTTTGCTTAATAAACTGTTTTGCTGCCGCTTGAATTCCAAATAACGTGCCATATACATTTATATGGAATAATTTATCCAATTCATCTTCTGTAATATCTAAAATAGGTGATACCGCATCTACACCAGCATTATTTACAAATACATCAATTTGACCAAATTCTGCCACTGCAAATTGAACTAATTCTTCTTGCTCTTTTTTCTTAGAAACATCACTATGAAATGCTACCACGTTATATCCATTCTCTTTAAATTCTTGTTCTGTTTTTTCTAGAGCTTTTTGATTAATATCTTGAATCACAATATTAAATCCATCATTGGCTAAACGTTGAGCAATTCCTTTTCCTAATCCTGCTGCTGAACCTGTAATGACTGCTGTTTTTGTCATAATACCACTCCTTTTACATAATTATTTTACCCTTCTAGTTTAATTTTATTCTTAATTTTAAATAATTCACAAACTGTTCATATATCTTTTACGTTGCCTTATATCATCATCTGTTTAATGATGTAAATAAGTGTTTATACCTTACGTATTAAACTGTAAAAAATTAAAGGAGAGGTTTTCTTATGAATATTTTAGTTACTGCATTTGATCCGTTTGGCGGAGAAAAGGTAAATCCGGCATTAGAAGCGGTTAGACAACTGGACCCTACTATTGGGGCACATACCATTACAACATTAGAAATCCCAACTGTATTTCACAAATCAAAAGATGTGATTCAACATGAATTAGAACATCATCATTACGACGTGGTATTATCGATTGGACAAGCAGGGGGACGTTTTAATATTACACCTGAACGTGTAGGCATTAATATTGATGATGCACGTATTGCGGATAATAAAGGAAATCAACCCATTGATGTTGCCATTCATCCAGATGGTGCACCAGCCTACTTTTCAAATCTTCCTATAAAATCAATGACAGAAGCGATTAAAAAAGCGGGTGTTCCAGCAAGTTTATCGAATACCGCAGGCACATTTGTCTGCAATCATGTACTTTATCAATTAGGCTACCTTGCAGATAAGTTTTATCCTAACTTACTATTTGGCTTTATCCATGTTCCCTTTATTCCAGAACAAGTCATAGATAAACCTAATACACCTTCGCTGTCTTTAGATACGATTACAAAAGGAATTACAGCAGCAATCAATGCGATTTCAGACCTCCCTGATGTTAAAGTAGCTTTAGGAGAAACACATTAGAAAATAAGATAATTAGTGATATATAAGATACAAATTCTATAATTAAAACGATTCTTTTTGTCTACAAAATATATAATTTTGTAGACGTTTTTTATTTTCAAAATAAATATTACCGTGTATTATTAATAAGTGACAAATATAAATTGAAAGAGGTTTTAAATTTGAGAAAGCATCTGCTTTTGTCATTCATGATGTGTGCGTCTCTCCTATTAACTGGATGTACACATGATCATCATCAACACAAAGAGGTGAAAGTATCTCTTGCACGAGAATTTAACCCGAGCCAGTTAGATGCACAAGCGTTTGATGTTCCGATGCCTGTCTACAGTGCAATATACCAACCTCTTGTTACATATGGAGAAAATGGAAAGATTGAGCCTGGTTTGGCTAAATCTTGGAAAGTCTCTAATAACGGAAAAGATTATACGTTTCACTTAAAACACCATATTAAATTTAATGATGGTTCGAACTTTGATGCGAAAGCAGTCAAATTTTCAATTGAACGTGCGAAAGCGACAGATAAAACGAATCCTATGGAAACATTAGATAAACTGAAGTCGGTTACTATTAAAGATAACTATACTGTAGATATTCATTTGAAAATGCCATCAAATCAAGTATTAAATGAATTATCACAAATACGTCCGCTACGTATCATGAGTCCACATGCGGTAAAAGATGGTAAAACCACTGGAAAATTTGAAAAAGCGATTGGTACAGGACCATTCAAAGTAGCAGATTCAACAAATGAGACTGTGACTTTTAAACCGAATCCTTATTATCACAACCATCATCCATTGGATTACGATTTAATTTTTCAAACAATTGAAGATAGCGATTCGAGACATCTTGCAATGGAAAGTCATTCTATTGATATTACAGGGGGTTCACTAGGACATTTGACTCCTCAACAAATCAAGGAATCATACCGTAATCAAGATTTAAAGGTAAAACAATATCCAAGTACAGAAACACAGTTCATGGCCTTTAATCCAGAGGTCTCATTACTTCAAAATAAAAAGATGCGCGAAGCAATCAGTAAAGCGATTAATACTGATCACTTATCATCAAATAAGCAGCTTAAAGGATTATTCCAAGACGGCGTAGAATTCGTGAATGATACAAATCAACACACCCATTCATATAATCCTACTCAAGCGACACGCTTATTAGAACAATTAGGCTATAAAAAAAATGATCGGGGCTACTTTGAAAAAAATGGACGAGACCTTTCTTTAAAATTAGCGCTCCAAACTGATGAATTTCCTGAATGGAAAACAAAAGCAGAAATTATGCAACAAGATTTGAAAAACGTAGGTATTCATTTGGATATTAACGTTTTAGATGCCCAAACGTATTATGAAACACTCACTATCCGAAAAGATTATGATCTTATTTTCTATCGTTCTTATACGAATGCGCTCATGCCATATAACTTTTTAAATGCACGCTTTAAGCAAGACGGAGATAAGCCCGGTATGTTCGCAAACGATGTTCAGCTAACAACAATGCTTAACCGCTTCTCAACCATTACCAATAAGGATGATCAACAACGTGCATTTAATCACATCTCACATCGCATCAATCAACAGTATCTTGAAGTGCCAATTGCTTATCCAAACGAAGTGTTTGTTACAAGTCCTAAAATTAAGCAATTCGAATTCTCAGGACAAACGGATGCACCCATTAATTACGATAAATTGAAGGTATCTCATCATGATTAGTATGATTAAACATTTACTTAAACTTATATTATATTTCATTATTATTTCGTTTATCTTATTTGTGCTACTTGAACATACAACTGGAAATCCAGCGATTCAATATCTACATGAACATGGTGTCGCACAAATCACAGATGAACGAATTAAGATGGCTCAAGATAAACTTGGATTAAGCCAAGCATTGCCTATTCGTTATTTACAATGGTTAGGTCATGCATTTACAGGCGATTTAGGCACGAGCTTTAGTAACGGCGAGCCTGTCACTGACCGTATTGCTAAAGCCGTTGCTCCTACCTTGAAACTTATTTTTATCTCAGCCATCATCTTATTTCCACTTGGCTATATTATTGGCTATCTCTGTGGGAATTATCCTAAGAAAAAGTGGTCCATATTCATATTACGTGCGTCTCAAGTGGTGACATCACTACCAGAATATTGGTTAGCCATTATTTTTATTTACTATTTCGGTGTGAAATGGCATCTTCTACCATTTGTTGGAAGTTATAGCTTTGAATACTTTATTCTACCTATCGCTATTTTAGTCTTAGTTGAAGGGAGTCATATGGTTTTACTCAGCAGTCATCTATTTGAACGTACACTTCGTAATGAAGCATACCAACTTGCCTCATTACGTCAGTTTAAATTAAAAGATCGTATTTACGTACAAGTTAAAGACATCTTAGCGCCATTACTTACGATTACAATTAATAATTTTATTCGTTTATTCAGTCGAGTCATTATTTTAGAAGTCATTTTTAGTATTTCAGGGTTAGGAAAATTGCTTATTATTAGTATTAATCTTCGGGATTATCCACTCATTCTAGGTATTCTAATGATGATGATTACAATCATTATGATATTGAATTTCCTGGGTGATATTTTACTAGAAAAAAGTGACCCTCGTTTGAATATGTCGAAAACGTTAGGAGGGCGAGTAACGTATGAAGATTAAACATTTCATATGGCCTATTGCAATAATCATTTTAGCTGTACTCGCTTATGCCCTATATGATAAAGCAAATCAAATTCATCAATCTCAAGCATTACGTCCCCCAAGTTTACATCATTTACTTGGTACGGATGATTTGGGTAGAGATTTTCTAACACGACTATTTGTAGGTAGCTTGATTACACTTGGTCTTACTGCATTCATTATGATAGGGACAATCGTGCTTGGACTGATCATTGGTCTTATTTCAGCTATAGTAGGTAAATGGTTAGATTCTATCATTATGGCACTTGCAGATATGTTAATCGCTTTACCAGCTATCATTATCGCGCTTGTCGTCCTTGGTTTTATTAATAATTCTGTAGTAGGATTATGTCTTGCACTCATCATCGGCTGGCTCGGTCGCTATTTGCGGTATTTCAGAAATTTAGCACGTGACACGATGACACAACCGTTCGTTAAATTTGCGCCACTTAGTGGGATGTCGAAGTTCCAAGTTACAATACATCACATTGTGCCACATCTCATCAGTGACATTATGGCACTTGTTACTGCAGATTTTGGTAAGTTAATGTTAAGTATTTCCGGTCTCGCCTTTATTGGTTTAGGAGTAAAACCCCCTATTCCTGAATTAGGCGCCATTTTACATGACGGTAAAAGTTATTTCTATTCTGCGCCCTGGTTATTTATCTTTCCAGGTGTCTTATTAGGAGGGTTCGCACTCATATGTCAAATACTCAATCGTCGTCACCTACATTAGATACAGTCCTTTATATCAATGATGTATCTGTTTATCACAAACATGAACCATTACTTAAACAGATACATTTAAAGATTGAAAAAGGAAGCTTTCATTGTTTAATTGGAGAAAGTGGGAGTGGTAAATCTTTACTTACACGTACTGTACTGAATATGAAAGAAGATGATTTAACCTATCGTGGTGAGATTCATCTCGATTTAACACAAACGGATGCAATGTTCCAAGATGCGAATCGCAATTTTTTCCAAAATGTTCGTATCAACCGCCACTTTGATGCATTGTTTGACTCTATGTCATCTTCATTAACACGTGATCAGCAAAAAGCATTTGTATTACGTCAATTTAAACATCTCGGATTGGACCAACCTGAATCCATTTATTATCAGTATCCTTTTGAATTGAGTGGTGGTATGGCACAACGAGTTGCACTTGTCATGGCTATTGTAAGAGAAGCACAGTTTTTAATTGCAGATGAACCGACTAGTGCGCTAGATCAACACAATCGTCATAGTTTAATGGCTCTACTGCATCATGTAGTGACAGAACATGATATGACAGTGCTATTTGTAACTCATGATTTAAACTTAGTCTTAAACTATGCAACACATATCAGTGTCATGCTAAACGGAAACATTGTAGAAACAGGGCGTGCTTCTGATATTTTACGTGATCCTCAGCATGCTTACACGAAGCAATTGATTGAACTAGCTAATAGGAGATATCAATATGTTACAGATTAAACAGTTAAATAAAGCTTTTTCTAATAAACAGATATTTAAAAATTTTAATTATACATTAGAGACACACGATCATTTATTGATAAGTGGCGTAAGTGGAAGCGGAAAGTCTACTTTGGCTCAAATTATTGCAGGATTAGATTCAAATTATCAAGGTACACTCATATATAACGATTTAGAACTTGGCCATATTTCACAACACAAATGGATGAAACATATCCAATATGTGCCTCAATATCATTCGAGTACACTTGATCCAAATAAAACAGTTCATTGGATATTAAAACAACCTTTAATTCATTTTCATTATCCTAAAGCTATACATGAGGACAGAATAAAAGAAGTCATGTCGCAATGTAAGTTAGAATCACAATTACTTGGTAAAAAAGTGAGTACTTTAAGTGGTGGCCAATTCCAAAGGCTATGGATAGCAAAAGCTTTGCTTGTAGAACCAGATGTCTTGATTTTAGATGAAGCAACAACAAATTTAGATATGGTGAACGAAGATATCATCTTACAAATGTTAAGAGAATTTCAACATTTACAGTTAATTATCATTACACATGATTCATATTTATTGAAAGCTTTACCTGGTAAACATTTAAATATTGGTTAATTCAAAATAAAGAGTGGGACAACGAGTTTTGTCTCACTCTTTTCATAAATAGTTCAAATATTTTATAAAGTAAGTTGTAGGTTGAAATCAGAGTATGTTATGTTCAAGTTGCAGTATACGTAGTTCAAATAAAAACATTAGAGGTGATACAACCATGACTCAACAAGGTATTACAGAAACACGTATGCATTCAGATTCAAATCTTGACTCTCATTATCATAAAAAAGATGAACATTATCCTAAAGGGAATCGCTTCTTAAATGTTCTTATTTTTATAGGATGGATGTTACTTGCTCAGATTCCTATTGTTCTTATTTTATTTATTACTAATTTTTCTGCAAAAATGGATGTTACAAGTGGAACACTAGCAACATTATTATTTATGCTGTTAGCCGCTGTCGTTATTTGGCTGGTTAGACGTTATTATCAACGGCATACATATGAGCCAATTAAACCGTTTAAACGCAAAGATATTATGATTAATATCGGATGGGCACTATTACTTCGCGTTATTGTCATTGGAATGAGTTTTCTAATGATGGCAATAACAGGTCAAGCACAGACAGAAAATGATAAGGCATTACTGGGTAACTTTCAAGGCGCGAAACCTTCTCCCGATCAACTTGGACAAGCGTTTCCTGTCATAGTATTTGCACTCACCCTTACGTTTGTAGCTCCCTATTTAGAAGAATTAATTTATCGAGGTATCTTTAAAGAAACGCTATTTAAACGTAGCAGTTTCTGGTTACCATTTATTTTATCCTCACTTATTTTTGCTTCCCAACATGGTATTTCAAATTGGGTTGCGGTCTTAATGTATATCATAATGGGGATGGTGTTCTATCTCGCTTATCATCGTCGTCATAACGTTAGAGATAGTATGATGGTTCATATGATTCATAATGGTGTAACGGGTATTGTGATTATTGTGAGTTACTTTATCGCAATGTTTAGCTAAAAAAGGATACCTGTTAAATGAAGTCGACAACTATTTCGCCAAAAAAGGAGTGGAACGGAATTCATTTTGAATTCGTCGGTCCACTCCTTTTTTAATTCATTCGATCAATCTATATCAATATGATTTGAATCCTCATTAAATGTTTCAGTTTTAATATTTTTATCTTCCAAGAAATTGGCAATATCTTGTTTTTCTTGATCATTTACAATGTCTTGATCTTTATTCACTTGCTCAATATCATTAAAAATAGATGTATCATCATCCGATTTTAATGAGATTTCTAAACTTTTTTGCTCTATGCGATTGGCTGTTGAAATATAACGACTTATTTTATCAGTATAGATCACATAATCATTATTTGGCATCTGATTATTTTGAATGTATTGTGCAAAATTTGTATCATTCTCATTCTCTAATTGAACAAGCTTTTTTAATTTGTTCGCTTCTGTGTTGGATAACTTTTGATTGGAATATAATTTCATTTTATATGTATTCATCGTATCATTGATTTTTTTATCAATATTACTATACGTTTTAATATCTTTTTTAATCGTTTTTTCAGAAATCTGTACATGTCGTACTGATGTTTTTTCAAAAACATGATCCGGTATCTTTGTATCTGGTTCTAGACTGATATCTTGATCATCAGAATTCTTATTTTCTTCTGTTGAATGTTCTTCTTGTGTATTTGCTTTGTCCGAAGGGTCACTATCCTCTTTAGACAATCGATGACATCCCACTAAGCCAATAGATAATATGAGAATAAGTGTTACTATCACTATCTTTTTCATAACTTTTCTCCTTAACTACGTTTATTTATCTTTACTTTAAGTATAGAACAATTACAACTACTTTTGAATGCGTTATAAGTTGCTACCTTTATATGGCGTACGGCACATTAACAGAACAATAATCACCACGATATAGCCTATCGTAGAGACGATAGATGTTTCAAAACCAAACTGTCCTCCTGTAAGCACCATATTTTTAAAACGTAAAACATATTGAAAGACGTTATAGTCAGTTTCTTTTGTAGTGATATAAACGATTTGAAAGACATTCCAAAAGAAATGCAAGGTGATACTCGCCCAAATGGTGTTAAATCGATACGTTGCTATACCAAACATCATACCAACTAAAGTGCCACTAACTAACAATAAAAAGAAACTTGTCACATTTAGAGCACCATTCAATAAATGAATGACGCCAAAGAACAGTGAAGTAACGATGATTGCTATTCGAATGTTTGTTTTCTTTTCAATATAGCCCATTAAAAGACCTCGACACACCATTTCCTCGACAATAGCACCAGCTGCAGCTTGCATAAAAATAATGTAACTCAAGTCGTGTATCGTCTTACTGATTGAATTAAAATGATGTACCTTAAAATCTCCCGGTATAAAAATAAAATAAATCGCATATATTACGCACGGTAATGCAATCCCTAAAATCAAATAAATCGGATGAAATACAGGTTTTGTCATTCGATATGAAGATAGAGTTTCTTTAAATACATGAGTAATTATCCATCTTACGACGAGAAATGTAAGTAAAATATAAGTGATACTCGATAAAATCGTTCCGATTCCATAAAATGGTATAATTATATCAAATAATAGCGAGATTATTTGAGAAATTCCCATAATGATTATCGCTAAAAGAAACATACCAATAATTTTTATTATTTTCATTGTTATTCTCCAATATAAGTGATGTATATAAATTTATCATAGCATAGAAAAAAGAGTAAGATTGAATTGACAATGAATTCATTTTCCTACTCTCTTAATATTAAAAATCAATTTCTTTTTGCTATTTTAGATATATATGTAGAAGCTTTATTTTTGTCGTAAATCGTTAAACCAGTAATATCTTTTACATTTTTAGATGGTACAAGCAAGCTTACGATATAACCTAAAATAAAAGCAACTAAAAATGAAATAATTGATACGTAAAATGGTGAGTTTCCTCCACCTATTCCATGAAGTAAATAAGCGATAATTACTCCTGCAAATAGTCCGACAATGACACCAAATGTATTTGCACGTCTTGTGAATATCCCAACTGCAAATATTCCAGCTAACGGCACACCAAATAATCCAGTAATAAGTAAGAATAAATCCCATAAATTATTAGAATCTGCTGCAATTAAATACATCGAAATACCATAGCTTAATAAACCTGCTATCACAATAATTAATCGAGCAAATTTCACTTCTGATTTATCATCCTTTTTTCCAAAGAAGCGATGTTTAATATCTTCAGAAGTACATGCTGAAATTGAATTTAAACTTGATGAAATTGTTGATTGTGCTGCAGCGAATATTGCTGCAATAAGTAATCCACCAATAAATGGGGGCATTTCAGTCAAAATAAAATATGGAACAATTGATGATGTATTAAAACCTTTAGGCAATGTTTCTTGATGCTGATAAAATGAATACATCATCGTACCCATGCCATAGAAAATAGGCGCTGAAATTAGTGCTAAGACACCATTTGTCCATAATGATTTTTTGGTTTCTTCCATAGATTCTGATGCTTGATAACGTTGTACTACATCTTGGCTCGCTGTATATTGATGTAAATTATTAAAAATATTTCCCAGGAAAATAATTGGGATCGCCGCTGCTGCTGAGTTAAGTTTCCAATTATCTGCGCTAAGAATTTTTTTATTCGCAATAGCATCATGTACAATTGTGCCAAATCCACCTTTTATTTCAAAAGCACCGATGATAATGATAAGCAATGCTCCACCAAGTAAAATGACACCTTGGATAAAATCACTCCAAACGACTCCTTCGAATCCACCTAAAAATGTATATAAAATACATAAAATACCTACTAAACTTGCTACAATGTATGGATTAATATCAGATACAGCAGTTATTGCTAAAGTTGGTAAATAAATAACGATTGCAATACGTCCTAAGTGAAAAATAATAAATAATAATGATCCAATTAAACGTATACTTGGTCCAAATCGTGCTTCTAAATACTCATAAGCTGAAGTTACATGTAATTTTTTAAAGAATGGAACATAAAAAGCAATTAATATTGGAATGATTGCTACAATTGCAATATTTCCTGCTATATAGGCCCAATCAGTTAAAAAAGCTTTTTCAGGTGTAGACATAAACGTAATTGCACTTAATGTAGTCGCATAAATAGAAAAACCAATTGCCCACGATGGTAAACGTCCGCTTGCTTTAAAGAAACTATCAGTATCTTGGCTTGCACGTTTAGTAAAATAGGCACCTACTAATAACATTGCCACAAGATAGACGATAACTGCTATCCAATTCCATAACCCAAATCCTATATGTTGCATAAGGAACACCCCTTGTTTATATTCTGTCGTTTAAATTGTGTCGTAATTACAAGTTATAAGTTTCAATTAATTGATTTAATTCTTTACGATTTGCTTCATTAAATGGTGAAAATGGACGTTTAGGTACTCCACCATCGATGCCTCGTGTTTTTAATATTTCTTTTAAAGTAGGGTAAATACCCATGCTTAAAACTGTTTCAATAATATTATTAGTATCATGTTGAATTTTATAAGCTTCTTCAACTTTACCTTCACGAGCTAAATCATAAATTTGACGTGCACGACGGCCATTCACATTATATGTAGAACCAATTGCACCATCTACTCCAGAAATAACTGCTTGAACTAACATTTCATCAAATCCAGACAAAATCAACTTATCTGGAAATGCTTTTCTAATTCTTTCAAGTAAGAAGAAATTTGGCGCAGTATATTTTACTCCTACAATTTTTTCATTATCAAACAATTCTTCAAATTGGTTGATACTAATATTTACACCAGTCAAATCCGGAATGGCATAAATTATCATTTTATTTTGCGTTGCTTCAATAATATCGAAGTAATATTGCTTAATCTCTTCAAAAGAAAACGGATAATAGAATGGTGTTACTGCTGATAATGCATCATATCCTAAATTTGTGGCATACTTTCCAAGTTCAATGGCCTCATTTAGATCTAGTGAACCTACTTGAGCAATTAATTTCACATCATTTCCAACCGCTTCTTTTACAACTTTAAAGATTTGTTTCTTTTGTTCTTTACTAATTAAGAAATTTTCTCCAGAACTTCCATTTACATATAAACCGTCTAATTGTTCAACTTCTATTGCATTCTTTGCGATTTGTTTTAATCCTTCTTCTTTAACTTGACCATTTTCATCAAATGGGACAAGTAATGCTGCATATAATCCTTTTAATTGTTCTTCCATTCGAAATCCTCCAATATATGATCTGAATTTTTTATAATTTTATTATTAATTCAACAGCAATATATTCTATTTATATTTCGAATTGTAAACGCTATCATATTTTTATACAATACTATATGAAAAATATTAACAAATAATTCTAAATTTAATGAAAATATTTTTCAAATTAAAACTAGAGGACTAAAAATGATTTATAGTAGTTATAAAGAAAACTAAGGAGGTTTTTTATATGTATAAAATTGCAGTTGATATCGGGGGCACTAATATAAAACTTGCAGTAATTAACAATGAATTAAACATTATTGATTATAAAACCATTGCTACTCCAGACAATATTCACATTTTAATAACGAACGAAATATACTTAATCATTGATGCATTTATAAAAAAATATCAGCTTAAAAATCCTCACATTGGTATCTCAAGTGCTGGCGTTGTAGATTCAACTCGTGGAGAAATTGTTTACACTGGACCAACTATTCAAAATTTTGATGGTACAAATTTTTTAAATGTTTTCAAGGAATTGTCCTCAAATATAACTGTTTACAACGATGTAGATGCAGCATTACTTGGGGAGCTTTCTTTGCATAATTATGAAGAAAATAACATCTTTTGTCTTACTTTAGGAACAGGAATTGGCGGTGCATTTTATAATAAATCTATTGGAATCTATCAAGGTGCACGTCATCGAGCAAATGAAATTGGTTATTTGCTTTATCGTTCTTCCGATGACAAAACATTTGAACAAAGAGCTTCAACTTCAGCGCTAAAAGATTTAATGCTATTACATCACTTTAAGTATGACACTAACGTACCAAAATTATTTGAATTAGCTGAAGAAAATGACACTGTAGCAATCAATATTTTAGAAGAGTGGAGCCATTCAGTAGCTGAAGGTATCGCTCAATTACAAATTATCTATGATCCTGAACTTATCTTGATTGGTGGAGGTATCTCTTCTCAAAAAGATACACTATTAAAATATATTAAGCCTAAAATTCATTATTACCTTCCGCCTCATTATGGAATAGCACGTCTTCAGACGACTCGAAGCGGTAATAATGCAGCTTTGTACGGTGCAATACAATAGTAGTTATAAACATGGAGGACTACGCATTCTAGTCCTCTTATTTATTTGCTCCCATGGTTTAGCACAACTTGACGTGTTTGTTGATAGAGTTTATGCATGTAAGGATCTCCAAGAAGAATGTAACTCACAAGATCTAATAAAAAGTGAGTTGCAATTTGTGAATTAATAAATCTTGTATCATTATTATTGGACTGCGCAGACGTAATCAGCACTAAATCTGCATTTTTAGTAATTGTGCTTCCTTCAAAATTAGTAATTACAACAACATAAGCGCCTTGATTTCGTGCTATTTTAGCCGCATCGATAAGCTCACTTGTTTCCCCACTATTTGAAATTGCTACAAACATATCATTCGATGATAATAATGACGCAGAAATCTTCATTTGATGAGCATCTGTGGATACTAAACCTTTTATCCCCATACGCATGGCACGATAATAAAATTCACTTGCTGTTAAACCTGAACTCCCTAAACCTGCGAAATTCACCTGTCTACATGTTTTTAAATTATGTGCTAAGCGTTTAATTTTTTCCTCAGAAATAAACTCTCCAGTTTGTTGAATGATATTTTGATGATAACGATGTATAAGTTGTACTAATGGTGCATTTTCTACAGATTTCTCTGATTTTTCATGTTGCAAACTAAACTTCATATCTTGAAAATTATCGTAATTTAATTTGTTACTGAAACGCGTTATTGTAGCTGGCGATGTTTCAATTGCATAAGCCAATGAATTAATTGTTGAGAAACTATCATCAAGTGGATGCTTTTGTATATATTCTATAATTCGTTTATCTGTTTTTGTTAATAAATGACGACAACGCTGAACTCTATTTTCAAATTTCATTTTACAATCATCCTCTTTACTCAATTAAATAACTTATGTCTAATTTATTATAAATGAAAATATTTTTCAATTTATAATTTTAAATTGATAATAATTTTCTTAATGTTATGATATGAGTAAATCAATTCAACAGTATTGTATAAATAACCACAAACTCGATATATTCTATTTATAAATATAAATGTTACGGAGTGAATGATATGTTACCACAAGGATTAATCGTTTCTTGTCAAGCTTTACCTGAAGAACCTTTACATTCTTCGTTCATTATGTCAAAAATGGCTTTAGCTGCTTATCAAGGCGGTGCAGTAGGTATACGTGCTAACTCTATAGAAGATATTGTAGCTATTCGCAAGGAGATCAATTTACCAGTTATCGGAATTGTTAAACGAGATTACACTAACTCAAGTGTGTTTATAACTGCAACTTCAAAAGAGGTAAATGAACTCATTGAAAGCGGTTGTGAAGTCATTGCTTTAGATGCTACTAAACAAAAACGTCCAAAAGAACCTCTTGAAGAACTTGTGAAATATATTAGAGAAAAAGCGCCTGATATTGAAATTATGGCTGATATCTCAACGATTGAAGAAGCTATTTATGCAGATCAATTAGGTTTTGACTATATTGGAACCACTCTAAGAGGGTATACATCTTATACAAAGGGTCATATATTATATGAAAATGATTTTGAATTTTTAAAAGAAGTACTTAATCAAGTAAACACAAAAGTCATTGCAGAGGGTAATGTCATCACACCTGACATGTATAAAAAAGTGAACGAACTTGGTGTTCATTGTACAGTAGTTGGTGGTGCGATTACACGACCTAAACAAATTACCGAACGATTTGTTGAAGCAGTAAAAAATCATTCATAAACATATGGAGGCGTTTAGATGATGAAATTGATCAATTTAAAAAACAAATCTATCGCAAGTGATTATGTGGCAGTTGAGTTGTTAAAGTTAGTACAAAGTACGCCGACAGCTACTCTTGGATTAGCGACAGGTAATACGATGACAGAGATCTATCCACGATTATCTGAATTATTAACGGCAAATCGTGTGAATTTAAATGATATTAAAACATTTAACTTAGATGAGTATGTGGGTCTTAATTCATCACACCCTCAAAGCTACTACACATATATGCATGAGCTGTTATTTAATCATAACGAATGGAATGAAAATCATATCTACATTCCAAGAGGAGACGCACCTGATCTTGAAGACGAAGCACATGCTTATGAACAGCGTCTATCCTCTATAGGAGAACCCGATATTCAATTATTAGGTATTGGAGAAAATGGTCATATCGGTTTCAACGAACCAGGTACATCTTTTGATAGTCAAACACGAGTTGTAGATTTAACTGATTCTACGATTAAAGCAAATAGTATTCATTTTGATACGATTGATGATGTTCCAAAACAAGCCATTTCTATGGGATTACAATCTATTATGCGCGCAAAACGTATCATTTTATTAGCTTTTGGAGAACGTAAACAAGAAGCTATTGATCGTTTAGTGAATGGTTCAAAAACTGAAACATTACCTGCCTCTATTTTACAAACGCATCCGAATGTAGATATTATCATTGATGATGTCATATTTAATTATTTAAACCACTAAAAAGGACAGAACGTTCGAGTTCTGTCCCTTTTAATATGTTAACTTTACTTCCTATGGATGTTTAAATAATTTTAAAAGCAATGAAATAATAATACAAACTATCGCAATAATTGCGAAAGTAATTAAGAAAATTAAATCCGTTTGAGTGAATTTCACACTGATATCTGACCAACTTTTAAAAGAACTATTATAAAGCGCATTGACCACCACAACTGCTAATAAAGCAATGACCGATAACCATCCTAAAGTAGTAAAGAAATTTTTTGCACTTGGAAATCTCAAATCATTTTGCATTATCTATCCCTCCTTTACTTCAACTTCATATATTATGTAGATTTACTATGTATATACACTAAACTTCATATATATAAACCTAAAAAGATAAAGAGATACTAAATTATTCATTTTTCACTATACGGGGAGTCTTAAAAATGATGAATGGTACCTGATTTAATTGTTGTATCCACTTGTATATGGTCGTCAACAATTACGATATCTGCATCTTTTCCTATGCTTAAGCTTCCTTTTTGCTTATCTATATTAAGCGCAATGGCTTGATTTAAACTTGCCACTCGCCATAAGTGGTCTAAACTATCATGCGTAAATTGAATTAAATTATGCAGTCCTTCATTCATTTTTAAAATACTGCCTGCAAGTGCGCCATTTTCTAAACGTGCTTCTTTCCCTTTAACAATCACATTTTGTCCACCTAAATCATACTCACCATCTTTCATACCTTTGGCACGCATGGCATCTGTAATTAAATACATGTGAGTATATCCTTTTTGCTTATATGCAATATCTACAGCAGCAGGATGTGAATGAATACCATCACCAATAATTTCAGTGTTTAAACTTTGATTGGTCCAAGCGGCACCAAATACACCTGGATTACGATGCTCAAAAGGTGTTGCAGCGTTGTAAAGATGCGTTACATGTTTCGCACCTCGTTCTACCGCTTCATTTGCTTCTTCAAATGTGGCGACAGTATGTCCCATTGAAAAAATAATCTCATCACGCAATTCATTTAACGTGTCATGAGCGCCTTCGACTTCTGGCGCAAAAGTAATGATTTTAATTAATCCTTTCGCTACCTCTTGAAAATGTCGAATTTTATCAACAGTGGGACGTTGTACATATTTAGGATTTTGAGCACCCACTTTATGTTCAGAAATAAATGGTCCTTCTAAATGTACACCACTGATTTCAGCTGCTTCACCTAACGTTTGATTTTCATAACATGCGACAATATTTTTTAATGCTTTTTCAATATTCTCATCAGATTGCGTCATCGTTGTTGCTAAAAATGTTGTTGTCCCTTCAGACAATAATTGTTTAGCTAAATGATTTAAGCCGTCATACGATGCATCCATCGCATCTTCTCCATAGCCACCATGAATATGAATATCGATAAAACCTGGTAACACATGCTTTCCTGCTACATCTATTTGATTTAAATGACCTTTATAATCACCTTTTTGAATATCACTAATTTTGCCATTTTCTACGACAAGATACCCTTTTTCAATAACTTGTGCTTCCGTATAAATTCTTCCATTTGTAATGACATATTGAGACATGATACCCCTTCTTTTCTATAAAATTTCTTATCATTTCAAAGATATTATATCATTTCATATTGTCATCATTAGGCAATTTCTTCTTTTGGAAAAAATTTTCAAATTTAATGTTAACTTTCTTTAAAGTAATTTATAAACGATTAAAATGAATTTTGAAAATACTCATAATTATATGTATAATCAAAACAACTAATTTATAAAGGGATGACTTAATTGATTCATGAATGACAAACGTAAAAGAAATAACAGACTGGTTTATATCATTTCAGTGTCTATTATTATTATTATCACTGCAATTGCTGGTATATTTCCTAAGACATTTGGTACACACGCTCAAACGATGTACGATTTTATTTCAAATACTTTTGGTTGGCTTTTCTTACTTATTATATTTATTTTAGATATTTTTCTAATTTCTTTAGCTACTTCTAGATATGGTCGGTTCAAATTAGGAGACGATAATGAAGAACCTGAATTTTCTTTCATGTCATGGATTGGCATGTTATTTTCTGCTGGCTTAGGTGTTGGTATTGTCTTTTGGGGAGTTGCAGAACCACTGACACACTATCTTCATTCTCCTTTCCCAGGAAAAGTGCCAGATCAATCACCAGAATCTGCACGTCTTGCTATGGGTTATACCTTTTTTCATTGGGGAATCTCACAATGGTCTATTTTTGCAATGGCTGGGCTTATCGTCGCATACTTTCAATTCCGTAAAAAACGAAATGGTTTAATTTCTACTGCTATGGAACCTGTCTTCGGTGAAGCCTATAAACGTCCTTTTCGAAATATCATTGATATCTTAGCAATTATTGCTACCGTAATGGGGATAGCAACATCAATTGGACTGGGTATTATGCAAATTAGTGGTGGGTTAAATCATGTCTTCCAGGTACCAAATAACAATATCACTAAAATTTCGATTACAGTATTAATGATGATTATTTTCATTGGATCTGGTATTACAGGTCTAGGACGAGGCGTAAAATGGCTGAGTAACCTTAATATTATATTAGGCGCTTTATTACTTGTTTTCATGCTTATCTTCGGGGATTTAAAATTTATCTTTGAATCTTACACACTTGCTATCGGAGACTACATAAGACACTTTGTCGAATATAGTTTACGTATTGATCCGTATACAAATAACAATGCTTGGATTCAACAATGGACTGTCTTCTATTGGGCATGGGTTATTTCTTGGTCACCATTTATTGGAGGTTTCGTTGCACGTGTATCACGCGGTCGCACCATTCGAGAATTTATTATGTGTGTGCTTATAGTACCTCCACTCATTTCATTCGTTTGGATTTGTGGCTTCGGTGGTATGGCTGTCAAATTTGCTATGGGTGGCGATAAAATTGCTAGTCTTGTAGATAAAGATTATACGGTTGCTTTATTTGAATTATTATCAAAATTTCCATTATCTGATATTACAAGCGGTCTTGCCATTTTGTTAATCTTTTTATTCATTGTCACAAGTGCTGACTCAACAACGCATATTGTTGCTGGAATGGCAACAGGAGGTAGTGAGAATCCAAAAATAAAACATAAAGTCATTTGGGGTTTATTAATTGGTGCGATTTCAGTCGCAATGACCATTGCAGGTGGACTCACAAGTCTACAAACAGCCTCTGTTGTAACTGGCTTACCATTTTCAATTATTTTACTTTTGATGACTATTTCAATTATGCGTGCCTTACGACGAGAACATACAAAACATTTCCAAATGTCATATGTTAAGGATGATAAAGATTACTCTATTCCACTCGAAAAACGCGAAAAGGATAGTAAAACTCTAAATAATGATCATTCGGAAAAATCATAAACATAAATTTATATGTATTTAATTGACTCATTACTATGTAGTATGAAACTCTAATAACAAAAATAAAAACGTTCTCCCTATTTTTTAGTGAGAACGTTTCTTTTATCTATATATCATTACCCATCTATTTCAAATCCCATATCTTCAATCATTTGGTAATCAAGTTCATTAGGCTGTCCGCCTGTCACTAAGTAATCGCCTACAAAGATAGAGTTAGCCGCTTGAAGTGCAGTTGCTTGAAGTGAACGTAAATTGACTTCACGACCACCCGCAATTCGAATTTCTTTTGTGGGATTAATCAGTCTAAACAGAGCTAAGATACGTAAACACTTTGTTGGAGATAATAAGTCTAACCCACCAAACTTGGTACCTTTAATCGGATGTAAGAAATTTACTGGAATACTGTCTGCATCAATCTCTTTCAACGCAAATGCCATATCGATAATATCTTCATCTGTTTCTCCCATTCCACAAATCACGCCAGAACAAGGTGAAATGTGATGTGCTTTCATCACTTCAACTGTATTCACACGGTCTTCATATGTATGTGTTGTCACAACTTCCTCGTGATAACGTTCACTTGTATTTAAATTATGATTATACCGATCGACACCAGCTTCTTTTAACTGTGTTGCTTGTTCATCATCAACCAAACCTAAACACGCACAAATTTTAAGTTGTGGATGAATAGCTTTAATATCTTCTACCGTATCACAAATATGATTTACTTCTTTATTCGAAGGACCACGTCCACTCATTACAATACAATACGTCCCAATTTTATGGTCTGTCGCGACTTGTGCCCCTGCTTTAATTTGTTCTTGATTTACCAAAGCATAACGCTGTTTTTCTTTCATTTTGACAGATTGCCCACAGTAACCACAATCTTCTGGACAAATGCCACTTTTCGCGTTGAGAATCATATTAAGTTTTACTTTTTTACCATAGTAATGCTTTCTTACTATATAGGCTTCATTTAATAATTCAAACGTATCAATCGTCTCGTCTTGAAATAGACTTAGACACTCTTCTTTAGTTAACGCTTCTCCATTCAATACACGTTCTGCTAGATTTAATGTCATGATGTTTGTCACTCCTATCTTTTAAAATACACTAATAAAACTCATAATTGTAAACTTTATATAATTATAAGTTTACATTATTCCTTGATTAAATCAAAGGATGTTTTAAAATGAAATGGTCTATGAATATAACCTCAGACAACCCGAAGTGTAACTTGTAACCATTAGATATTTGAATAACTCATAAAAAAACTTGAGCCTACATATGTAAAATACATATATTAGGCTCAAGCGATTTAATATAACTATTTATTTTGTAATACGTGTACCAATTTTACCTTCTAACGCATCATCTAAACCTGATAAAGAAGTAATCAACACACTACCTTTGGGATTCTTTTCAATAAATTGAAGAGCTGCTTCTACTTTTGGCAACATACTGCCTTTCGCAAATTGATTATCGGCAATATATCCTTTCATATCATCGACTGTGACGTCACCTAGTCCTTTTTGATTGTCTTTTCCGTAATTAATATAAACATAATCAACGGCTGTTAAAATAATTAATTGATCCGATTGTAAATGCGCTGCAAGTAATGCACTTGTCTTATCTTTATCAATGACTGCATCGACACCTTGATAACGACCACTTTGTTCCTTAACAACTGGGATACCGCCACCACCAGCTGCAATCACAAGCGTGCCATGTTTAATGAGTGTTTCAATACTATCAAGTTCAACAATATTAATGGGTTGAGGAGAAGGCACAACGCGACGATATCCACGTCCTGCATCCTCCATAAATGCATATTCTTTTTCTTGTTTCATTTTATCTGCTTTTTCTTTTGTATAAAATAAGCCAATAGGTTTCGTTGGATGTTGAAACGCTGGATCATCGTTTGCTACTTCGACTTGTGTCACAAGTGTCACGACTTCTTTATTAATCCCTAGTGCATGTAATTCATTAAGTAAGCTTTCTTGCATCTGATAACCTATATACGCCTGACTCATTGCGCCACATTCAGGGAATGGGAAAGGCGGGCCTTGTTCATGTTCCGCTGCATAATTTAACCCTAAATTAATACTTCCCACTTGTGGTCCATTCCCATGACTAATGACCACTTCATATCCTTTGTTGATTAAACCGACTAATGATTGAGCTGTTCCTTTTACAAGCTCTAATTGTTCTTTCGGTGATTCTCCTAAAGCATTACCACCTAATGCGACCACGATTTTAGACATCCATAGGTCCCCCTTTTTCTCTATTCGCCTAAAGTTGCCACCATTACTGCTTTAATCGTATGTGCTCTGTTTTCGGCTTCTTGAAAGACAACAGAACGATCACTTTCGAAAACCTCATCTGTGACTTCCATTTCATTCAAACCATATTTTTCTTTAATTTGTTTACCAATTTCTGTTTCTGTATTATGGAAAGCAGGTAAACAGTGTTCAAAAATGGTATGTGGATTGCCTGTTTTTTCTATTAATTCTTTTGTTACACGATAAGGTTCTAATAATTTAATACGTTCTTCCCAAATATCATCGGGCTCACCCATCGACACCCACACATCTGTAGCAATCACATCCGATCCTTTCACCCCTTGGTCAATATTGTCAGTCACTAAAATAGTACCGCCATTTTTATCAGCCAATGACTGGCATGTTTCTAGTAACTCATCTTTAGGTCTTAACTCTTTCGGACACACAAGATGAAAAGTCATCCCCATAATCGCTGCGCCTTGCATCAATGCATTTGCCATATTATTACGTCCATCACCAATATATGTGAAATGAATGTCTTCATAAGGTTTTTTTAATACTTCTTTTGCAGTTAAAAAATCAGCAAGCACTTGTGTTGGATGATCTTCATTCGTTAAACCATTCCAAACCGGCACACCCGCATATTCTGCAATTTCTTCAATAGTACGTTGAGAAAATCCGCGATATTCGATACCGTCATACATACCACCTAAAACACGAGCCGTATCTTTAGCCGTTTCTTTCACTCCCATTTGTGTACCTGTCGGCCCAAGATACGTCACATGAGCACCTTGATCATAAGCGGCTGTTTCAAACGCACAACGTGTGCGTGTAGAATTTTTTTCGAAAATTAAAGCAATAGTTTTACCTTTAAGTTTTTGTTGTTCAATACCAGCATATTTTGCACGTTTTAAATCTTCAGAGAGATTAAGTAAGAATTCCATTTCTTTTTTTGAAAAGTCAAGTAATGTTAAAAAATTTCTATTTCTTAAATTTTGCATCTTGATCCACTCCTTTGTCAGAGATTTAACATTTAAAACCCAATACATATAATGTGTATTGATAGTACAATATGTGTAACTTTTTATTATATTATTACATAAAAAATATAAGATAGAAATTCAAAACATATAACAAAAAAACTTCTTTGCCATATTTTGACAAAGAAGTCACTCATATTTATGCTGTTTTAACTTTTCTTTTTGCTTCACGATCTATCATATCTTGTTTTGTAACAATTGGATATTTTTTGAATGCAAGAGAACCAAGGAAGCCTGCTAAACCACCTACAATGGCCATTACAACACCATAGATAATCACTTTCATTGGACTATTAAAGCCAAACATCACTAAGAATCCTGCAATTGGTGTTGCTGTCCCTGTTGCATCATTGATCATACCAGATAAAGCGATAATTAAACCTGCAGCAGCTCCTCCAAAGAAGTTTGTCACATACACTGGTATCGGATTAGCAGAGACAATATCAGCTTGAGATAACGGTTCAATACTTACTGAAATTGTTGATTTACGATCGCCTAATTTTAAACGATGGAAAAGCGTACCATTCATAAATGCCGAACTAAATGCAGCCATAGCACCAATGGCCATTGGCACGCCAGTTAAACCAAGTAATGCGGTTAAAGCCATTGAACTTAACGGTGCTGTACCTACAACGGTAATAATGCCTCCAAGAATAATCCCCATTATAATTGGATTTGTGTCCGTACTACTTTTAATAATGTCACCAATTTTTAGTAATGTATTATTCACTACTGGCGTTAAACCCGTCGCAATTAAACGTGCAAGTGGTGCAAGAAGAACGATTGAACCAATAAGATCTACACCATCTGGAACATATTTTTCTGTATATTTCATAAGATAACCTACAATATACCCAGCAAAGAACCCTGGAAGTAAGTCTAAACCACCACAAGCAGCTCCAATAACTAATGCATACACAGGTGAAACACCAATAGCTAAGGCCGTTAACCCAGCAGCAGCGACACCACCAAGACCTCCCGCAGCGTCACCTAGTTGTTCTAAAAATTTAATACCAAATACTTCTCCACCTACATATTTGTTAAAAGCTTCTACTAAAAATGTCGCAATAGCTGCGTTGGCTAAAGCTCCCATTGCACGCATACCACTAGGTGCTTTATATGTAAATAACGTAAAAATCACTAAGACTAAAACTAAAAACAACGTACCAATTAATAAATCCATAATCTACTGTCATCCCCTTATATTTAATTTAGATGTGAGGTATGGCTTCAAATCGAACAATATCTCACTACTTACTTTCTTCCTTAGTAGACAGTTTACTAAAAAACGAAATATATTTCACGGAATTTTTTAATTTTTTAAATTAAATTGAAAATTCCGTTTATTTTTTACTTAATTACTTCAAAATATATCTATCTTATACATTATGAAATGATCGACAAAATGATATAAATATACAAATGAAATAATCTGATAAAGTAAATGTAAACAAAATATCAGATTTAATTAACCTAGAATATATGTTATGTTAATGTATATAACAACATATTCACTAGGGGTGCGATTGATTGCTGAGAGAAAGTACTTACTTTCAACCCTTAAACCTGTTGGTTAGTACCATCGTAGGAAAGTGACTTACATATTACTTGACGTCTTTCAGTATTCACTTTTTTGCGTAGAAAATTGAGTTATTGGAGGATTTTTTTATGGAGAAATTAAGAGTTGGTTTAGAATGGTTTTTAAATCCTGATCACATGCCATTAATTTTAGGTATAGAAAAAGGATGGTTTAAGGAACAAAATTTAGAGATTGAGATGATTGAACCTGAAGAACATTTTGATGCTTTAGATGAAATCGAAAAAGGTACAATGGATATCGCAATTACAGAACCTATCCATTTAGTAGAAGATAAAGCATCCAACCAAAATGTTGTAGGCTTCGCAAGATTCTTACATACCAATGGCGGTATAATGTATAAAAAAGATAAAGGTATTAAAACACCAAAAGATTTAATTGGCAAACGTCTCCAGTACCCAGGAGCTCCAGGTCTTGGTGGTATTGCTATTGCAAAAACCATGATTGAAGCTGATGGCGCTCAATATACAGATGGTGATATTATACCAGTAAATAATAGTTTTTATCATACTGATGCATTGTTAAATGATAAAGCAGATGCAGCAACACTTATCTTTGAAAACTTTGAAATTTTAGAAGCAAAAAGTAAAGGATTAAATGTCGATTATTTCGCATTAAAAGATTACAATGTTCCTGACTTTTGCCAATTAATTTTTATCACTACCCCTGATAAGTTACACTCTGAAGAAGAAAAAATCAAAACATTTATTAAAGTTATACAAAAAGCAATTCAATATATTAAAACTAACCTTGAAGAAGCAATTAATATCTATTCTTCATATACGAATACAGACGTAAGTGAAGATTTAAACAAATCCACAATACAAGCCACAGCAAAATGTTTCACTAACGATTTATCAATGAGTTCTGACTTTTACAATGATTTACAATTATGGTTAAAAGAAACAGGTAAAATTAAAAAAACAATCGAACCTAAAGAATATTTCACAAATCAATTACTATTTAGTAGATATGCTAACTAAACTCAAGTTTATATTCAGAGTCTCTACAATTTTTAAATTGTAAGAGACTCTTTTACTTCTAAAATATTGCCATTCTCTTCAATATCTAAATATATTTCTTCATTTTTAGCATTGCCGCTACCTAGAACTGAACTACTTCATTTTTCCTTAATTGAGAAAGAACATGTAAGCTGTAGCACCAGTAACGCCACCAGATATGCCGTCAATAACAGCATCAGTAGCTGTACCTAAAGTACATTTATACCAATTTGTTTTGTCGTCTTACCATCTGATAGTGTTAAGATTTCATTATCATTTATTTTACCAGTAATATTACTATCGGTAATAGATAAATGTAGAACACTTTTATTTTTTTGAGTTAAGTTACTAATACCATCTTGTTTGTCAGCTGCATGAATTTGATCAGCATTAGATACTACTATTGGAGCTACAACAGACTCTGTTACAATAGATACACTTAACAATACTTTTGATAACATATATTGCTTCATACCTAAAATGCTCCTTTTTAATTATTCATAAATTCATATTATCAAAATGTTACATATATTAATTAAAAGATTCTCAAATGTATCAACATAGTTCTCAACTTCTATAGGAGCAAATATTGCTGGACCAATAGGAGCGGGATTAGATTTAGTAGTCGGTACAGGCATATTACTCTTGTCTGAATAGAAATTTTTCAGAGGTAAATCTGCTACTGATATTGTTAAGGATAAATCTAATGAAAAAGTGAGCGTTATAAGAAATTCTAATGTGTGGAAGAGTCTCAAAAATTTAATGTCTGATAACATAATTCTGATAGCATAATAATGTAAAACATTTTGGGACATCTATCAGTTCAATATTTTCATAAAGGTGGCTAAATAAATTGGAAGAATCATTAAATCGTTTAAGAAAACCAGCAATACAAGTAGTAAATATATTCTCATTATTGTTTATATTTTTCTCATATATACAATATCAATTTGATCTTACACTTGAAAGAACACCTAATTATCTAATCATTACTACAGGTTTTGCATTAGTTATTAATTTGCTTGGACTATTCCAATTTTTTGAAAAGAAAATTGATAATCCCATAAATAAAGCGAAGCGATATTTAATAGTAAATATATTAAGTCTCTATGTCTCGTATCTAACTTTTTATAATTTATATTTTTTTGTAGCCGCTGAACATCAATATTATTTGGATAAATATTGGTATATCGGTTTTATAACATTACTTGTTTGTACAACTATGCATATATTAAGTGTATTACTAATGAGATTCTCTCCCAAGTGGTTAAAATATGATAAAAGAATCGTCATTATTATTTTGAAGGCTATTGCTTCGTTGATATATATACAAAAAATTATAGAATATATAACAATTCCAAACATAGCCGATTCCCATTTTGTATTTTTAATATCAATATTGTATATTTTTGCCTGCAATTTTTTAGTAACTATTTATTATTTACTGTATGGTCGCGTGTACACAGAGACAAAAAAGACAAAAACCAAATAAAAAACAATAACAAGAAAGTAATAATGAAAATAAACGTATTGATAAGGTCTCATATAGCAAAATGGAATTTTCTATTCATCCATATTATTGGAAAGAGGCGATGAAAAAAATTCAAGCGTTTTTTATTTCAAATGATATTTATACAATGGTATAAATTTAACAAAAAAGAGCTTTCTCCATGAATTATTTTTTTAATTTTTTTAAAAAGTATAAATGAACATTGTATATCACTACTGCGCTTATTAGCATAATTATTATATAAAGTATCGTACCTAAAATATCATGCTGTTTTATAAAACTTAATTTTTTTAACACTACGGCTACGATAAAGATTATTATACAGTTAAGTTAATTACATGAAAGGTTGTATTAATGGTTACTTTTTTATTGTTCTTCATTAAAAAAACTCCTATTTCTCAAATAAGTGATTAGAATAATAAAGTAAAATCGTTAGTTGTTATTTGATTAATCTTATTTGTATTAGCTATATTAAGAAGAATATTCTCATTTTGTATCTTTATTCTGTTAATAAAATAAACAACAAATGTCCTAAAATAACTAAGATAATAGTCATTAAAATAATACTGATTGTTGATATTATTTTTATTGTTCTTCTACTAAAGTCAGTATTAGTATAAATCGAAAAATAGAACATTACCAAGTATCCAACGAACATGCCATACATAGATAATAAAAAATTCCATTCAATATCCATGTATCCTCCACGCATTAAAGCATACGTTCCTATAATTATAAAAAATAAAATAAGTTGGTATATAAAAGTTATCATTTATCTATTAGCCCCCTACATTTATGTTAACTATAAACAGAGGATTAAACGTTGATTTGATACGTTTTCATTTATTTTCATTCTTTAGTATATTGTATATTTATGCCGTTAGTAAAATAAACAGCAAATATCCTAAAACGACCGCAATTATAACAATTTTATTAACACTGCCCATATTACCCTACTCTATTGAATAAAATGCCTTCTGAAGGGTAAATACAAATGTAAAGAAAATTAAATTAACTTTTAAAATAGATAAAAAAGAGCGTAAATACTCAACCAAAGGAGGACTTCACTATTATGAAATACGTAGTAGTCGGAACATCACATGCAGGCTATGCTGTAATCGAAACATTATTAATATCAGATCCAGAGGCGGAAATCGAAGTATTTGAAAGTGCCGAGGCACCTTCATTCTTATCTTGCGGTATTCAAAGTTATTTAGAAGATGTTGCACCATCATTACAATCCTTACATTATGCAGATGCAGAATCATTAAAAGAACAAGGCGTGAACTTGCATCTTCAAACAACGGTAACGGATTTAAATACCCAAAATAAAACCGTGACTATTAGAAAAGATGGCCACACTTCAAAAGTCTCTTACGATAAATTATTCTTAAGCCCAGGTGCTGTACCAAACGAACTACCAATCAATGGCATCAACGATTACAATAATGTCTTATTTATGCGTGGTGAAGATTGGGCCGGCAAAATCAAAGAACGCATGCAAAATGCGAAGAAAGCCATTGTAGTCGGCGGCGGTTATATCGGTATCGAAGCAGCCGAAGCCTTTACCAAAGCCGGCATCGATACAACACTTATGGATGACCACGATCGTATTATCAACACTTATTTAGATAAAGAATTTACAGATATTCTAGAGAAAAACATTGCCGAACATGGCTTAAAATTTAAAGGAAATGCGAGCGTTAAAGCCTTAAAAGCAGACGATAATAACAATGTTACAGCCGTAGTCACAGATGACGGCGAATACGAAGCAGATACAGTATTATTTGCTGTCGGCGTTAAACCTGCAACAGAATGGTTAGATGGCAAAGTTGAACTTGGCAAAAAAGGCATTATCAAAATCAACGACCGCTTAGAAACATCAGAAAAAGACGTTTATGCAAGTGGCGACGCAACGCTTATTCCATTCGCGCCGATCAATGAAGACCGCTATATTGCACTTGCAACTAACTCTCGTCGTCAAGGTTACGTAGCAGCACGCAATATGGCAGGCAAAGACATGAAGATGCCACGCGTTTCAGGCACATCTGGTCTTTCTTTATTCGATTACAAATTCGGTCAAACAGGCGTACATGAAACAGAAAAAGACAGTTACGACGGCAACTTAGGAGCAAAATATATCGAAGTACCTGTGCGTCCTAAATTCCGTCAAGACGATACAACAGTTCACCTTAAAATCATGTTCGATGAAGATACACATCGCATTCTAGGCGGACAAATTATGAGTACGGAAGACTTAGTAGAATCTATCAACACACTATCGGTTGCAATCAATGCAGGCTGGACATTAGAAGAACTCGCATTAGTCGACTTCTTCTTCCAACCAGACTTTAACCGTCCATGGAACTACTTGAACATCCTAGCACAACGCGCACTAGGCGACGATGTCTTCCCTAAAGACAAACAACTCTTCTAAACCCTTACAGACAAAAAAGGTGCGTCTCTCCTCAAAGAGAGACGCACCTTTTTAATGAGCTTCATACCATTTTAAAGAGACTCCAACCCTTTGAAAGTATATAAAAGAATCGATAAGTCTGCATACCCACTTATCGATTCTTACTTTATTTAGAGATACATTTCTTTAATGTGGTGAGCTTGATTAACCTTCTCTTCTTTTTCCAATTCTTCACGATTTGCTTGATTTCACTAGTATCTTTTTTCATTTTTAAAATTTTAAATACCTTTATTTTGAAATTTAAGGGGTATTTTAAAGATTTAGGGGGGAAATCATACATTTTTTTATAAGCTCTTAAAACGCAAATATGAGTCAAATAACTGTATTTTAAGTACACCAACTAAAATTTGAACAAAACCAGTGAATAATTTTTAGACACTGTCCATTTATATACAAACTTAAAAGTTAGTATGAAAAGTGGTCAACCATGCCGGTTGAGCGCTATCATTCCCACAGAAACAAAAAAGCATAAAAAAACGTAAAAAACCTATAATATCAAAGTTTAAGAGTACTTTTTCATCTTTACTAGCCACTCATAGTTTCAAATCATCAAATTAATAAATAAAAAAAATAGCTGTTAATATTTATTAATTTGGTTTCATTATAAGCAATATTTTCAATAAATGTCTCAACAACAGTCTTAAAATATATATAACATACGAAATGACTTCCTATAAATCACTGATTATATCAAACAAATTAAAAGGCTTAAACATTGATTTAACAGCGTTTAAGTCTTTTTTTCTTTACTACTGTTTATTCCTCCTTTATATACCATTGATCTGACACTTTATTATCTATTTTTATTAGTTAATATTATATAGATTTATTCTGTTAGTAAAATAAACATTAAATAGCCTAAATGACCAAGATAATAGCCATTAGAATAATACTAATGGTTGGTTTTTGATTCTTCTTTTTATTGAATATAGAACTTTTATAGACTGATAATAAAAAAATTCATTTATGTAAATATTATTTTTTGTTAATTTAAATTTAGAGAAGGAGATGAGGAAAATAGATAAAAAGACTTTCAAAAACACTTTTAAAACAACATTAGTTGTAATTTTGATTTTATTGTATTCTTTATTTTCACTAAGCGACAAATATAGTATTATCTTACTTTGTTTATTAGCTATTATTTTAGGTACAATTATTCATTTTTTAGTAGAATTTATTGGTGACTATTTATATAAAAAATAAAAGGTGGACGCAAATTCGTTCTAAAACTTTATGATCACATTCGTGTATAAAATTTTAATCACTCAAAAATCAACTAAGTATTTTATTAGTTAAATGCTTTAGTTTTTATATTTTTATCTTTTAAAAATGTTTCTACTTCTTTTTGTTTTTTTCCATTTACGTCTTTTTTATATTGTTCATTAATTGAATTTATTTCATCAATATCTTTTATAGATAGATTATCTGAATTAGAATTTTTATTTACTTTTTGTATTTGTGTATTCAATTTGTTTAAGTACTGATTAGCAGTTGTTATATAATCTTTAGTTTTAAACACTCCATCTTTATATCCATTTGGTAAATTATTATTTTGAATAAAGTTAGAAAAATTACTATCATTTTTATCATTCATTTCAGTTAATGAATTTAATTTTTTTAACTCATTTTTATTTAAGTTATCTTTATTACTTAAACTTTTAATATTTTCAATTAAAGCATGATTTGTATCTAAATATTTTGAAACACTCTTTTTAATTTCTTTTTTACTGATATTTTCATTAATTTTACTAGATGAAAATACTTGTTTAGGTATTGCTGGTAGTTCACTTTTATTAGAAGTTTGATTTTTTGATTTTTCTGTAGAGTTACCACAAGCAGTTAATGAAAAAAATAAAAGAGAAATCATTATTAACACAAAAAATTTCTTAATATTCATTTAACATTCTCCTTTTTTAAGCTTTTCTTTATTCTCCCCAATCTTTTTCAAGTTGTTTTAAAAATTCTTTTCGATTATATTCTAAATCTTGATCGTACTTTTCACTTTGAACTTCTCTCATATCTCTACTTTTATTTAACCAATTAGGGGTTTTCTCTCGACTTCTCCCATGTGGCTCCTTGCGGTTAGGTTTTCGGTTTTTCCTAGCAGTATCGTCGCTAACCACAAATGTGTCTTGTTCACTCATTCATTCCCATCACGCTTTCTTCGAAAGTTATTACTTAACGTAACTTAAGCATATAAAACATGCAAAGGTTATTTAAGTAATATAGTGGTTTGGAGTACTGGCTTTTCTAGCCACATACATGGTAGTGTCTCCGGCTTGTTGGGGGAACATCTCCAAGCCCCTTAGGATTTTTTCTGACGAAAAAATAGTAACTAATTGCTAGCCACTATTATAAAATTTTATAAATAAATAATAAAAAATGTAAATTAGATGTTTAAATAGAATATGATTTTTTGTTAAGGTTTAAATATAAAAATATTAGGAGGCTAATCAAGAAGATTACAAAATCAATCAAAATATAGCCAATATTATTTATGATAATCTCGAAAGAAATGATAATGGTGAATTACAAATTATTGATAAAGAATATTTAAAGAATGAACTAAGCAATTCTAGTTTAGATGTTACAGTTAATGATGTTGAGAACTATGTGAATCAATATAATAAAACTATGCAAGGAAAAAATGGTAAAAAAGCAAAAGAAAATTTAGTAGCTTTTAAAAAAGAAGTTGAAAAACAACAAAAAAAATAGTACAAGTACGAGTAATAGAGATGCTTGCGATGCTATAACTGTAACTGGTTTTGCTCATACTACAGCTACATCAAGAGCAATGGCAGCATTAGGAGTCAGCGGACCTGTTGGCTGGGGATTTGCAGCAGGAATGGGAGCGTTATATGCTGGAGAATCTATTGCTTGTAATCATGCGTAGGTGAAAAGATGAAAAAATTAATAGATAAATATTTTTTCACTATAAGTCAAGCAACTATCTTATTTATTTTTGCAATTCCAATGACAAACTTAGTGATTAAAAGTCTTTTACTTTATATTTTATTATTTATTATCTTAATTGGAAGTACATTTTTTATTGAACGTGATTTAAGTAAAAAATACTCACTACAGGAAAAAGCAAAAAAAATGTGTTTCACATTGTTACCTATTAATATAGTAGTTGTTCTTATATTCTTTATATTTATACTTTAATATTATAATGAATATATAAGATTAAACTATAGCACATCAAATATTAAAATATTTGATGTGCTATATATTTTGTGGGAGAAAAAATATGAAAAAGAGTAACGTAATTTTAATAATATGTCTTGTTTTTATTTTAGTAGGATGCTCAAAAAGAAAATAATTATTTATGGATACTACAAGTGCCCTTATT
>NZ_PPQE01000028.1:140285-219807 GCF_002901845.1 Staphylococcus hominis subsp. hominis | reverse complement strand
CTAATATTGTGCTTAAATTACAAAGAGATTATCTTGATAAAGATAAGGCTGATTATAAATTTGTAAATATGGCATTCTTAGGTAAAGATGCAATCAAAGAATCTAGAGCTGGTCATGTAGTTCAAAATATTGCCCCTAACCGTTATTTAGAATTTCAAAAATTAATTTTTTCAAAACAACCTAATCATGAAAATGAATGGTTAACTGAACAATTAATTGACCGACAAATTGATAAACTCAATATTAGTGATAAAAAAGCAAAAAAAATTAAAAAAGACTATAAAACTAAAAATAGTCAATCTTGGAAAGATGCTCAGAAAGATATAAAACTTTATAAAGATAAAAAAGTTAAAGAGGCGCCAACTGTTTATGTAAATGGTAAAAAATTGAAAGATCCTTATAGTTATACAGAATATAAAAAGTATTTGAAGTAATTAATTTAAAAAAGGTAATCATATTGATGAATTTTCAAAAATCGATATTAAAAATATATTAGAAAAAATAGCTGAAATTGAAGAAACACTATATCAAAGAAATGAATAAGTTATACAAAGATACTACCCATAATCATTGGTTATGTTAATAGTTTCTTATTCACAGCTTATACTCTTTATAATATAGTATTTTAATTGATATGTATTTCTTACTATAATTAGAAAAAAATGATTAACTTAATTCAATTACAACACTCCTTTTTTAAGTTTATATTTAAATTATATAAGTCAATTCATTGAATCCTATAATTTTCATTGGAATAAATGAGCACCGTTCCTAGATTATATGATTCTAATATTTTTCGTTATATTGTGTGTTAATAAATTGTAAGTTCAAGACACTTTATTTTAATGATACAATTATAATTAATACATATTATGTTTTAATTTTTTATATGTATTAATATTCAATTTTATATAATCTTATAAAGGAAGTGAAATATTTGAAAGTCTTAGAAGTAAATAATTTAACTAAAAAAATTAAAAACAAAACGATTCTAAAAGATATTTCTTTTAGTCTTAATGAAGGTGAAATTGTAGGACTAGTAGGAGCAAATGGTGCCGGTAAAACAACACTAATGAAGGTGATTTTAGGATTTTCTCATTATCAATCTGGAACTTATGAAATCACTGAAAATAAAAATACCCAATCAAATACAGGTGCTTTAATTGAAAGTCCTGGTTTATACCCCTTTATGTCAGGCTACGATAATCTTAATTTATTTAATGAATCTAAAGATAAGAATGCTATAGATGAAATAGTAGATAAATTAAATATGAAGGAATATATACATAAAAAAGCAAAATCATATTCTTTAGGTATGAAACAAAAGTTAGGAATTGCTATTGCATTTTTAAATAAGCCAAAGCTTATTATTTTAGATGAACCTATGAATGGTTTAGATCCTAAAGCAGTAAGAGATGTAAGAGAACTTATTTTAGAAACTGCTAAGCAAGGAACAACGTTTTTAATATCCAGTCACATTTTAAGTGAATTAGTAAAAATAACTGATTCTATTTTAATTATTAATGATGGTTCCATTATTAAAGAAACAACTAAAGAAGAATTAAATCAAGAGACTGAAGACGATTTGGAAAATGTCTTATTAAATATTATTGATAAAGAAGGTGAAATGTAAGATGGGTACATTAGTTAAACAAGAATGTTTTAAGTTATTTAAGAAGAAATCAACATATATATTACCTATTATTATAATAGTAATTATGTTAGCTTTAGCTATTTTGGGAAATCACTATTCTGATGTTTTTAACTTAAAGGAAAGTTTTAAAGGTGGTTTTTCTTCATTCTCTTGGGTTGTATTTTTAATGATTATTCAAGCAAGTACAATTATTTCAATGGAATTTCATTATGGAACGATTAAAAATTTATTATACAGAAATTATTCACGTACAAGTATTATAGTCAGTAAATTTATTACATTATTTATCTATTCACTTATTATTTTTCTCATCTTTATTATTATTTCATTATTACTACATTTAATCTTTAATGGAGAGACGAGTTTAACTGAACATTCTAAAAATCATATATCACTATTAAACTCTATGTTATTAACAGCCCTTGGTACATTTGTTGGAATGTGGCTAGTTATGAGCTTAACATTACTCATCTCATGCATTATGAAAAGTCCTGGTGTATCAATTGCTGTAGGTATTGTGTTCTACTTTGCTGCCTCAATTATCTCTGGTTTATTAACAGCAGTTATAGATAAATGGGAATGGTTAAAATGGAATCCTCTGAATATGATGAATATTATGGTGCAAATTACTGACAACGATACATTCAAAAAAATAACAAAGTTAGAATTACATGAGTTATTCATTGGAAACATTATCTATATTGTTATATTTCTTGTATTAGTCGTAGTTGCTTTTAAGAAGAAGAATGTATAGTTTATTTAGTTAATATATTGGAGGTTATAAATTTATTAGAAATGTAATTCAAAATGAGTAAGCTATACATACGTACTACTTATAATCATCACTTATGTTAATTGGAAATTTTTGATTTTGAAACGATTAAGAGACTCCTTACTGAATAAGGGGTCTTTTTTAACATGTTTTCTGATGAAAAATAGTTATAATAATTAGACATATTCTTTTAGATAGTTATTTAACAAAAACAAACTATTTTTAATAAAATGAATTTAATGTTAAATAATATTAATAATAATTTGAACAATATTTATAAATATAGTAAGTTATATCTAGGGAGTGAATATATTGAAAAGCAATGATATTCCTAAATGGATGATGAATTTAGAAAAAGAAGATTTTGAATTTGTTAAAAATTTTGTTATTAATTCTGGGTCACTAAAAGCACTAGCTAAATACTATGAAGTGTCATATCCAACTGTTCGAAACAGATTAAATAGTGTGATAAAAAGAATACAATCTACAAAAGACAATGAAGAAAGTTCATTAGTTAATTATGTGAGGAAGTTAGCTATCGAAGAAAAATTAGATTTGAATGATGCTAAGCAATTATTAGAAATATATAGTCATGAAAAGGAGATTGAATGATTTTGAGTAATTTATTAACATTTCTACCAGCGATCTTATATGCCGTATTATTTGCTATACAATATTTTTTATCTAAGACAGGAAATAAAATAATAGGTGGAATTGTTCCAGTCTTATTTATAGTAGCATTAGTAGTTTTATATATGACAGGTAAATTGGGATTAAATATTTGGGGAACTCTTATTTTCGGTATAATAGGTTTATTATTCTTATTAGGTCAGTGGTATAGTGCTCAAAAAGATAATAAAAAGAAAGAACAACAAGAATTAGATAAAATGATAGGAAAAGATTTAAAGTGAAGTTTAAGATAATTATACCGACTTTAACAAAAATGATGGAGTTATTATTTGTATTAACTATAGAGACAAAATTTTAATAGCATTACTAAACGAAAAGAGAGTGCGAATTCGCACTCTCTTTTCGTGTATAATTATTAAAATCTCAATTCAATTTTATCATATGAGATATGAGACACTGTGAGAGCTTCTCATTTGCATTGATGATATGTTTATCAAGATAATCCCTTATCATTTTTAATTCTATAAACTGTCTGTCGTGTGATATTAACCTCTTTCGCAATTTTACTAATTGCATTACCTTCTTTTAACATTTCCACAACTCGATGATAAATAATACGCTTTTGAGGATCTTTCGCATTAGGTGAGTATAGTAGTGGCCGTCCTTTATATACCCCTTTTTCTTTTGCTACTTTAATCCCTTGTGCTTGTCGCCGTTTACTTTCATTTCGTTCTTGTTCTGAAACCATTGCTAATATTTGAATGATTAGATCTTTCATAAATTTATCTAATAGTGGATTGCCAATCACTTCATTCATCATAGGTAAGCTAGTAATCATCAATTGAACTTCTTTGTCTTTTAAATAATTAACGGTATGAATCACTTCATCGTAATTACGACCTAAACGATCAATGGATTCTACTACTAATCGATCCCCCATTCTCACAAAGTTAAGTGCTTCTTGAAATATCGGTCTGTTTTCAATTGATTTTCCAGACTGTTTTTCTGTAAATATTTTTTCAGCACCAAACGTTTTTAAATTTTCTAGTTGTCTTTCTAAATTTTGATCAATAGAAGATACTCTCGCATAGCCAACAATCATTGATTTCTACCTCGTAATTAATATACACCCTAATCATACGTTTTAGTTACTATAAATTCAATAACTACATCTGTATGATTAGGGTGTACCTTAAAAATACATAAAACACAATTTCTCAATTAATTTGTCACTTTACTTGCTATGTGAGAATAAATTTACCAGTTAAATGAGAAATCCCATCGGTCATTGCGATGGGATTTCGTATATAATTTGCTTTTATAAATATTGATTATAAAAATCTTTCATTTTATTTACTGCTTGTGATACATAAGGTTCTTTATCATACATATCAAAATGATTAGCACCGTCTACAATGAATATATCTTTTGGTTCTAGTGCACGTTCATAGGCATGCTCACTTTGCCAACGTGTACCTGCTTCACTACCTGCAATAAATAGTACGAGTTGTGTCAATAACTTATCTACTAAGTCAAATGCCGTAAATTCAATCATACGGTCAAAACTAATGAATGGAAATTGATTAATAGAACGTTCATGTTGCGCTCTTGGTGTACGATAATATTCCCAACCGTCTTTCGTTTCCTGATCCATATCATCCGTAGGCTCATCTGGTACGAAACCTACAAGTTTTTGTTCTGCACCCTGTGCTTCGGCTTTTCTTTGTTCAGCAACTTGGTCTAAAACAGCGTTGATATCTTCTTCGTTTTGGTCTCCATTCCAACCTTTACGGAAATTTTGGCCAATATCAGCGGCACTAATTCCCACAACAGCTTTGATTCTTTTCTCTGTTTGCGTCGCTTTAATAGTATAACCGCCACCTGCACAAATACCTAAAGCACCGATGCGTTCATCATCTACAAAATTTAAAGTATTGAAGTAATCTACTGCTGCGCGAACATCTTCAACGCGTGAAGATGGATCTTCTAGATTGTGTGGTGACCCTTCACTTTCACCTTGATAACTTGCATCATATGCCATAGTTACATAGCCTAATTCAGCTAATTTTTCTGCATATAGTCATGCTGTTTGTTCTTTAACACCACCTTCTTTAGCAATTTTACTAATAGAAATCCCTTAATCTAAGGTTATTAAAAGTGAAGAAAGCGCGGTGATTAGACTAAATTGATATTCTACAAGTTATTTTATTCTAAAAAACGGACTGTTTACTGTTTCAAATCTTTAAGAATAATGATGTATAATTATAATATGAATACATAAATAGATCAAAATTAAATTGTACATAATTTTCACTTATAGTTCATTATTATCAATTAGAATCAATTGTTCAACAATTATACATAGATTTTAAAAGTTTTCTTGCTATAATAGATTATAATAATTATCATTAGATATTAATTATAATCTCAGTAGAAGGAGTTGTAATAATGAAAAAAATAGCATTATTATGTATGTCATACGGCACACCTTATAACGAAGCAGATATTTTACCGTATTATACACACATAAGACATGGGCATATGCCAACTACAGAAGAATATATAGACTTAAAAGAAAGATATGAATTTATTGGTGGAGTCTCTCCGTTAGCAATTACTACCCAAAAACAAGCTGAAGCATTGTGTAATACTCTTAACACAATGACAAATGACATAAATTTTAAACTATATATAGGTTTAAAACATATTCATCCATTTATCGAAGATGCAATAGATGATATAAGCAAAGATGGAATTGAAGAAATTGTTAGCGTTGTTCTAACACCACATTATTCTTCTTTTTCAGTTGAAATGTATAACAAACGAGTAACTCAATATGCAGAAGATAAAAATATTAAAGTTACTACTATGAAACAATTCTATGAAGAAGAAAAATTCATCAAATATTGGACAGATTCTATAAATGATCAATTAAAATTAATACCTGAATATGAGTATGATCAAACTGCTATTATCATTTCTGCGCATAGCTTACCCGAAAAAATATTAGCACATGATGATCCTTATGCTGATCAACTTCAAGAAACTGCTCATTTAATACAAGAAAAAATTGGTCATAAATATATATTTAATGGTTGGCAATCTGAAGGAAATACAACAGAACCATGGATTGGTCCTGATGTACAAGATTTAACATACGAATTAGTAGGTAAATACAGATTTAAAAATTTTATCTATGTGCCTTTAGGATTCACATGCGAACACTTAGAAGTTTTATATGATAATGATTATGAGTGTAAGAAAGTATGCGATGAACTTGGTTGTAATTATTACAGAGCTGAAATGCCTGGATCTAACCAACTATTTATTGATGCAATCGCAAACTCACTAATTAATAATTATAAAGTAAATAATGATTTATTAATTATGAAATAAAGGAGAATATAAAATGAATAACAAATTAACTGGCTTATTTGGAGCCCCCGTATCAGATAGAGAGAATAGTATGACTGCAGGTCCAAGAGGTCCTTTATTAATGCAGGACATTTATTTCCTTGAACAAATGGCACACTTTGATAGAGAAGTAATCCCAGAGCGCCGAATGCATGCTAAAGGATCAGGTGCATTTGGTACCTTCACAGTAACAAATGATATAACAAAATATACATGCGCAAGTATATTTGCTGAAATCGGTAAACAAACAGAAATGTTTGCACGATTTTCAACTGTGGCAGGCGAACGTGGTGCAGGTGATGCAGAACGAGATATTAGAGGATTTGCCTTGAAGTTTTATACAGATGAAGGTAACTGGGACTTAGTTGGTAATAATACACCCGTATTCTTCTTTAGAGACCCTAAATTATTCCCAAGTTTAAACCACGTGGTTAAACGGAATCCAAAAACAAATATGAAAGACCCACAAGCGAACTGGGATTTCTGGACATTATTACCAGAAGCGTTACACCAAATTACAATCTTAATGACAGATCGTGGTATCCCTAAAAGCTTTAGAAATATGCATGGTTTTGGTTCTCATACATACTCTATGTATAACGATAAAGGCGAACGTTTTTGGGTTAAATTCCATCATAGAACACAACAAGGTATAGAGAACTATTCTGCAGAAGAAGCAGAACAAGTGATGGCTAAAGATAGAGATTCTTCTCAAAGAGATTTATTCAATAATATAGAACAAGGGAATTTCCCTAAATGGAAAATGTACATTCAAGTAATGACGGAAGAACAAGCTCGTAATCATAAAGATAATCCTTTTGATTTAACTAAAGTTTGGTATAAAGATGAATATCCCTTAATTGAAGTTGGTGAGTTTGAATTAAATCGAAACCCTGAAAATTATTTCCAAGATGTTGAACAAGCTGCATTTGCACCAACGAACATCGTTCCAGGTTTAGATTTCTCGCCAGATAAAATGTTACAAGGTCGACTATTTTCATATGGAGATACTCAAAGATACCGTTTAGGTGTTAATCACTGGCAAATTCCAGTTAACCAACCTAAAGGTGTCGGTATGGAAAATATATGTCCATTTAGTAGAGATGGGCAAATGCGTATCTTAGATAATAATCAAGGTGCTAGTACACATTATTACCCAAATAGTAACGGGGCATTTGAAGATCAACCACAGTACAAAAAACCAGCCTTAGATATTCAAGGGCAAGCATATGAATATGACTTTCGTGAAGATGACGATAATTATTTTGAACAACCTGGTAAATTATTCCGTTTATTATCATCTGAAGAACAACAAACATTATTTAAGAATACTGCGAATGAAATGAATCCCGTTACCGACGCATTAAAACACCGCCATATCAGACATTGCTATAAAGCAGATCCTGCATACGGTCAAGGTGTAGCCGAAGCTATGGGAATTGATATTAATGAAGTGGACTTAGATGTCGCAGACTAAAATACAAGAAAAAGGTGACTATATGATATTAGATAACGTAAATCCAGAAGATTTGTTTCCTACTGAGAAAAAAGGACCTGCTATATTAGGGAAAATGGAGTACCCTATCAATGGTAATGTAAAAACATATGATGCTGCATATATTGCAACAAATGAACGCCTTATCTTAAATGTAAATATGGATGGTCAATTTTACTATAGAAATATCCGTTATGATGAAATTGAAGATATTAAATTAGAAAAGGATACACTAACATTGTATTTTAGTATTGGTACATTCCCAATTACAGATTTAAATAAGAATGATTCAGAAACTTTTATAGAATATATTAAAAATAAAGTATAGTACATTTAAAACTAGTTTTTATTATGGGATTTATCAATTAGCAATGAGAAAATCTATGATTCTTTAAATGAATTAAAAAAATATATCAGAGAATCTTATGATAGTAATAATACTTTAGAAGAAACAAAAATAGATGAATATAAAGATCTTATTAATAATTACCTGAAAATTGAATGAGAAAAAGTTAAATCAAGAAAAGCATAATCTCTCCATATTAAAAATGTTCGTTTTTGACACAAAACCTCTCACTTTTATAGTCAGAGGTTTTTCTTACATATTTAGTTTTCTAAACTTGTGTTATAATCAATGTATCATAATTATAAAAAAACATGAGTTTTTAGACGATAAGAGACGCGTTTATTTACATCGAGAACTAGAAGTACCCATAAAACGATTAAAAGAGGTGGTATTCAAATGGCTAAAATTGGTTATGCTCGTGTATCGACACAAGATCAAAGTCTTGATGGACAGATTGATACACTTGAGGAATATGGTTGTGAACGTATCTTTAGCGAGAAAGCGAGTGGTCGCAAAACTAAACGAACAGAACTTGATAAATGCTTAGATTATTTACGTGAAGGCGATATTTTAGTTATCTATAAACTAGATCGTCTTGGCCGAACAACAAAGCAATTAATTGAGTTATCTCAATGGTTAGATGATAATAGTATTGATTTACAAATTATAGATATGAACGTATCAACCAAAGATGCGATGGGCAAGATGTTCTTCACCATGATGAGTGCTTTTGCAGAACTGGAAGCTAACTTATTAAGTGAACGAACTAAAAAAGGACTAGAAGCTGCGAGGGCAAGAGGACGCAAAGGTGGAAGACCATCATTACCAGATCACAAGAAAAGAGAAATTAAATTTTTATATGATGAGCAGAAACTCACAGGGGAAGAAATTGCTGAAAAGACTGATGTAAGTCGTTCTACAGTCTATAGAATTATCAAGCAAAAATAATTTTTTTATTTTTGCTTGTGGTTATCTTAAGAAATTTTATATTAATAAATATTCTCTTTCTTTAAAATGTTTATTAATTGGTTGATTGAATTTTTTAAGTCGTTAGAAGAGTATGAATTATTACTATTCTCTGGATGATGCACGATATTCCTAATAAAAGTCGCCACTGTCACAATTTCCTTTTTATAAACATTGGAATTCATGTTTTCTTTAATATATTCCATGTTTTGTTGAACTCCTTTTTTAGAAAGCCATTGGTCAAAATTCTTAATACTTTGACCAATATTATAATACTGAATGGCATACTTCTGTAAAATTCCATAAATTTTATTATGCACAAGAACATAATTAGACATATTTATATTTTTAATTTCTTCGATAGAAGTCCATCCTGTTTCTATTATGTCAAAGCAAAGCCATTTTAAGTTATACTTTAAATTTTTTTTATTCTTACATAGTATTCTTAAAATTATATATACATCTATTTCTTCTAAAAGCCATTCTAAATCTTCTTCGAGGTACTCTTTATCTTTGTTTAAATTTAAAAACTCTTGCTTTTTCATTAGCAAAGAAACAATATAATCTATGAAACCTTCATGAGGAAAATTTTGTGAATCCACTATAGACCTATCGTTAATATTGGATAAGTCCATATCAATAATAACACTCTCAAACAATTCGAGAGGTAAGCTGATTTCATGAAAGTTCTTTCCTTCTAATATTTTTTGATTAAATTTTTCTTTTATTTCTGAATAACTATATCCAAAAATATTCAAATGGAACTTAACATCATTCATATTATTTATTAATGCTTTTGATTCTTTCTCTGAATAGAAATAATATTCATTTCTTACAGTGGTAAATTGATCTGAATTAAATAACCAATAATGATTTTGGAAATTTCGATTTTTCCCAACATCTATGGTTACATTATTTATAACTAAAGATACTAGTGTTCCCATTATAATCTCCTAACTTTTTTCAAGCGTAAATTCAATCTACAACTTTACAATTTTTGCATTCCTCTACTAACCAGTGTTATAATGTAACTAACAAGAATTCTAGCGTGAATACACCAAACCCCTCACTATTGCCGTAGTGAGGGGTTTTTTAGGTGTGACTATAGTCTCCTATTTATCGTTGCGATTACGTAGCCAATGCGTAAATAACGCAACAATACAACCACTGATGACTGTGGTCGTGATGTGAACAAGAATTTCTAGCATGAATAACACCTCCTCTCTGCGTCTAAATTTGACACCTGAGAGATAGGCGACTTTATTATTATACCATCTGTGAATATACAAGCATATCTACTTCCGATAAGTTAAATTATGTATTATTTTCTGTTTTTCTCTTTCCTTGTATTTTTTCAAATTCTTCTATATGGTTCGAAATCATTGTTGGAGTAATATTAATATATCCACTTTTAAACTTTATTTTTGGGGTAAATAATAGAAAAATGAGTTACATTGATATTCTGAGATAGTGAGGCCATATAAGAAAATAAAATTGATGATGAATGAATAGAGAATATCCTCCTTTTGTTATAGATACTATTTTTAAAAAAAGATGATTATATTCAATAAATTCACATGATTTATATGTAAATTATGTATATTTAACACAAAATAATAATTACTTAATTTACTCGTTTGAGTTTGTATTTTAATAACAGGAGCATATTGGCTAACAGAGGATGATTGTATGAAAGCAGTTACTTATCAAGGATATAAAAATATGGAAGTATGTGAAGTAAATGATACAACAGAAATTATCACTCATACTATACCGTTAGAAGATGTAAAAGAAGCTTATGATATCTTTGACCAGAAAAAAGATAATACTATTAAAGTTATTTTAAAATCACAATAACATATAGATGAAGACGCCTTATTTTGAATAACTCGTTCAAAGTTGAGGCGTCTTTTACCTATATATTTAAATTTTAACATTTTTCTATTTAGAAATTTCTTCCAGAAATTCATCCCCCAATCACAAATTGCATAAACTACTTTATCGAGTGTTTTTCTATGTTTGTTAACTTATACTCAACTTTTGGTGGAACTACTGGATAGACAATTCTTTCAATATTTCTATATTGAAAGAATCTATGATAAGAAAAGAGTTGAATGAATATAATAAATATAAACTCATCCAACTCTTCTATTTCTACTGATTGATATAGCGTTTCAAGTGTTTAGATGTCAATGTTTCTGAACTATCAATAAAGTTTTTAGGTGTTCCACTAAATTGGACCTTTCCGCCATCCAACCCAGGGCCTGGACCGACATCGATGATCCAATCTGCTTCACACATAATCGATAAATTATGTTCAATCAAAATAACTGTATTGTTTTGATCAATTAAATCATCAAAACACTCCATCAATATAGGGATATCCGATTCATGTAGGCCTGTGGTTGGTTCGTCAAAAATAAAAATACTATTTTTTATCTCTTCATCTAAATGTTGTGCTAGTTTCACGCGTTGAATCTCTCCACCAGACAAAGTGGATAAAGGTTGTCCAAGTGACATATAATTCAAACCTGTTTTACTTACAGATTGTAATTTTGACTTAATATCATTCTTTTTATCAAAGAAAATAATACCTTCGTCAACCGTCAAATCGAGAACATCGGCGATTGAATACCCATCTATGGTAGCATCTAATACTTCTTGTTTATAACGTTTACCATGACAAACTTCACATGTCTGTGAAAAATCACCCATAAAAGCAAGTTCCGTTTTAATATAGCCCTTTCCACCACAATTTGGACAGGCACCTTTTGAGTTATAACTAAACATAGCTTTATTTAAGCCTGTTTTTTTACTGAAAAAGCTTCTTACACTATCAAAAACACCTAAATACGTTAATAGATTAGATCTATTAGATCCTTGAACTGCTTTTTGATCAATAAAGATGGTATGGTCATTATTTTCAAAACCTGCTTTAACAAGGGTACTCTTACCTGAACCAGCAACGCCCGTTAAGACTGTTAATACGTGTTTAGGTATAGACGTTTTTACGTTATTTAAATTGTTTTGTGTCACAGGACCGATATTATAAAAATGGTTCGCTTCACGAATATTCTCTTTTAAATTATGTTTGTTACGTAATGCGTTACCTGTCGAAGTATTTGAAGAGAGTAATTCATTATATGTTCCTTCAAATGTGATTTCACCACCATTTTTTCCTGAACCTGGTCCCATATCTATGATATAGTCTCCTTCTTTAATAACATCGGGATCATGTTCAACAATTAACACAGTATTGCCTTTGTCTTTTAAAGATTTTAAAATTTCATTGATTTTAGCTATATCTTCCGGATGCAAGCCAACACTTGGTTCATCTATAATGTAAACCAAATCCGATAAAGAACTATTTAAATGACGTATTAATTTAAGACGTTGCGCTTCACCGCCTGATAATGTCGTTGTGACACGGTTAAGCGTTAAATAACTTAGTCCAATATATTCTAGTGCTTCTAACTGCTTTTTGAGAGGATCAATAATATATTTAGCTGTTGGATCCTCTAATTTATTAAGAAACTCTAAATTTTCCTTAATTGTCATTTGGGTAAAATCAGAAATATTTTTACTCATAATTTTAGAACTTAATATTTTCGAGTTTAAACGTTGACCTTTACATGTGGGACATATTTTATTATTTACTACATTTTTAAGATGTTTGGCGTAGCGTTTCTTATTAAATTCTTTATCGCCTAAAAATATTCTACTGAATCTAGGTATTAGCCCTACATATTTAGCTGACTTTCTCCATTCTTTAGGAGGATTTTTTAACGTCATTGGCTCTTGATATAAAAATAACTCTAATTCATCTTTTGTATAGTCTTTCAATTTTTTATTATTATCAAATAAACCACTATCTCGATAGGCTTTACCACGCTCTTTATCTGGTCCAAAAGAAGGAAAGTCTATTGCACCTTCATTTAAAGACTTATCCCAATCTAGCAATTCATCTAAGTTAATGTCTTCAATATATCCTAATCCTTCACAAGTTTTACACATGCCCTTAGGACTATTGAAGGAATATGCATCTGAATAGCCAACAAACGGTTCGCCTATTCTAGACCAAAGTAATCTAACGGAGGCATATATATCCGAAACTGTTCCTACCGTAGAGCGAGAATTCCCATTGAATCTTTTCTGATTAATTGTCATTGCTACAGGAAGATTTTTAATTTTTTTCACTTTCGGTCTGGGTTGTTGATTTAAATGAAATTGGATATAACTGGAATAACTTTCATTTAGTAGCTGTTCAGATTCCGCAGCAATAGTATTAAACACTAAAGATGATTTCCCTGAACCAGAACGTCCTGTAAATACGGTTACTAAGTGTTTTGGGATATTTACATCTATGTTTTTCAAGTTATTTTGTGAAGCACCTGTAATATTAATAAAATCCATTAAGTATCCTCCTTTATAATCTTTACAACATTGATTATTGCATATTAATCAATGATTAACTACTCATTCAAAAGACGACAACTTTAAGTCTTTTATATTACAAATTATTCCACCAATTCAATCCGTCTTCACTAAATAATTTTTTCACTTTCTTTAGGTCCATAGCTTCCAGAGGCATAATTAGGAAACTGTGGCTGTTCTTGTTTTCATACATTTACAATATCAACGAGTACTATAAAAGTGTTTTCAAAATTCAATTACACTATATTTATATCAATAGCGTTAATATTTGTTAATACTGAAATTTTTGTCATCTACGAACATATTGATATAAATAGAATTATAAAATTTAAAATATGACTCATTTGTCAGTATTGTTTAAAAACAGGAGCTATGTAAAAATGAGTTATATCAAATATTAAAAGATAGATGTCAGTACTTTAAATGTTTATAGAACTTTTAAATAAAATACACTTCAATATATAGTACTTTCTATTATAAAGTTATTAATTATCTGGACAGGAAGAAACTCATGATACTCGTTTCAAAAAACAAAAAAGAAAGGGTTAATTATGCTAAATATTAAAGACCAAAATTATTTTAAAAGAGCATTAAATTTCTTTATACTATCAACAATTCTACTACTAATGACAATTCCAATCGCTTTATTTTTTCATCCTTCAGAAGAATTTATAAAACAATTAGGATCCAATTCACCTGAAAGCGTTAGTAAATCACAAGGTCTAAAAAAAGTTTGGGGGTTTATACAAAATAATGGCTTTCATGTACCAATACAAATGCTTTTGTTAGCTTTAATACCCATACCATTTTTATATACTCTAAACTTAATAGTATCACTTATTATTCCTGGCATACTATTCGGTTTTTTCATCCATTTTGATACTTACAAAGGTCTAACTAGCTTAATCGCTTATATACCCCATTACACTTTGGAAATTATGAGTTTTTGTATATTTACTAGTGGTCTTTATATGCTAAATAAATCAATCTTAAGAAAAATAATCAATCTATTCAGAAAAGAAAAAAAGCAAAACTACTCTTTCAAATTAAGTTTAATTAATTTATTAAAAGCATATTTATTCGTCTGTTTACCATTGGTTATATTAGCAGCATTTACTGAAACATATGTAGCTGATATGCTCTCAAATTTAATGAATTAACTACAATCAAAAAAATACAAAATCGCAAAAAGTGAGGTCATTTTATGTTTCTTGAAAAATTAAAATGCAGTCATTGTGAAAAAGAAATCGACAAAAACGAAAATATAACAATACACACAAATTCAAAAAATCTTAATGGCGTAACAAATCTAAAAAGTTGGGCTAAAAATCAAAACGTTTTATGTGAAAAATGCTCAAAATAAAAAAGAGCCTGTGTTTAGGCTCTTTTTATCAATACATCACATACGATTATTAGCATTTCCATGTCTTTGTTTAACTAATAAATAAACACCATTTATTAAACCCAAAATAGTCCAAGCAACTGATAAGTAGACATTATCCAGACTATAAATTGGAGCCATAAAAATTAAAAAGAAAATATTCATAACAAACGAAATACGATGAAATGTACTGAGCTTATTAATATCAATTCTGTTATTTTGAATAATAAATCACCTCTTGATATTTATATTATTTCAAAATTTTTACTTTATTCCAATTGCTTTATTGACGTTGAATCTCCGAACCCATAACAAACCCAAAACTTGTCGAATGGTCGACTTAATAGGTCACGCTATGCCAACATTCGTTTGCAAGTTTAGTTAAGGGTTCTTCTCAACACAAAACAAATCTTCTTGTCATAAATGTGCATTTTATTTTTTACTTTTATTTCCTTTTAAAACATAAGTAAATAAAGTCATAAATATTGCAAAAAACAATGCAGAAATAAGACTTGGATATACATCAAAATCAAGGAGGGGTATCACTAAATCAAGTAGCAAATTTAAAATAAAAAAAGAAACAAAGAAATATACGAAATATAAAACAAATTTCAAAATTAATCTTCCTTTTCCAACAAAACGTTATCACAAACATAATTTTAAATATCCCTTTCGCAGAGTATTTTGATTATGGTTTTTATTATTATGTGATTCTTGTGTCTGTTTCTTATCCTCTCGATTTTCATCAACTAATGTTTATCGACCATGCACTTAATAATATAGTACTAATTAATGCTATACTTAATACTTTTTCATCATTAAAATATCCCAACCTTCTAAGATACTTAACTTCTTAGATGATCTCTTTATTTATCATTTCCAATATTTACTTTTAGAATTATAAATTACAGACGCTATTCCAAAACTGGCTATAATAAAAATGAGTATGTATATGGAAAAGTTATCAGTCTGTATGTAAAATTTAAAAAGAAGAAACAATAAGAAAGCCACGATGAAATACACAGGAATAAATGCTTTTTTCCAAAAGATAGAATCTTTCATGAATATCCTCCTTTAATAATATTTTTTTATCCATATATTAAGGTTAACATTTTATATTAATCTATTTCTAAAACTATTTGTATCATTATATTTTATTCTCATATGTAAAAATTTAGAATATAAATAAGTGTCTTAGGTATGTTTAAATTATAGTTTTAACAAATTATATACGTAGCTTTCTAAATATACTTTTAAAATTTCAGCTATAATAAATAATCGTAATGCCTTTTATCATTATTGTAATTGCACGAAAATGATAGTTGATTGTTATTTTAAATCACGTTATGTTTGAAACAAAAATTCTAGATGTACAAGGAGATCATTACATGAAATTTATTAGTATTGTTTTAGGATTGCTAGTTATCATTTCATGGTTATTTGTTTTACGAGAATACCAACATGGACATGAGCAAACAGAAAAAGGAAAGTTAGTCATTATCATTGCTTGTATATTGACTTTCATTATGACATTAATCAATACACTCGATTAACAAAAAAACAGCACCTCACAATGAGGTGCTGCTCTTTTATATCTTCTATTATGACACAGTAACATGATCCACGTAGCCATCCGTAACATGGAATGTAATATGACCTTTACCTACTGTGTAACCGTATAATCCTTCTGTTTTATCTGCTTGTTTTTTAGACAATGGTTGTTGATATTGATAATGATCTCCGTAAACGTCTTTCACTTGTTCTAAGCTTACTTTTTTAGGTGCGACCTTAAAATCAATCATTGCTGCTGTGTTGCCTTTGACTTGATTAAATGTTTGGTCATACTTCGTCGTTGTTGATGTACCGTTTTGATACTGATCATTCACTTTAATTCCGTTAAATGTCACATTTCCAGCTTTTAACGCATTATAGAACGTGTGATTTAATACGAATTCGCCACCTGATTTTGTATAACCTTGATAATGATAACCTTGTGACGTTTGTGTTTGTGCATGTGCTTCATGTGATACACCGTTATGCTCAGTTACATTAAACCCTAATACTGTTCCTAAAGTAATACCACCAACGACCATTGCTTTTGCAAATTTCTTCATTATGGATCACTCCTCTTATAGAATTATAATGAACTTCCACCTTTAATATATAATATTACACTCATACATTCAAAATTTTTATAAATTAAAATATAATTTTATTTAAAAATAATTAATTGAAAGACTAATTAATTATATAATACTTATAATATTACTCTGCTTTTTTATTCTTTCATTATTTTTAATTTATATTTAATACATGTTAGCCTTAAATCATACATATTTTAATTGATAAGGAGATTACTAATGAAAACAATACGTTATTTCCTATATTTTTTTATCGTTTATTTTATAATCTTTTACTTAGCACAACGACTATTAAAATTAGATTTAGGTATTGTGCGTTGTTTCATTTCATCCGTCATTTTCGCTATAATGATGAGTTATTTTGCTTACTTTGCGAAGAAACTTAATAGATAATGCCTATGTTTATTTGTCATACTTCTGCTTCATTCTATTAACGGTACTTCTTTCTATATCAGTAGTATTCCTATGAAATATTAAAAAGCATCATGACATGGTATCAATTGCTAGAAATGTAAATAATAAAAAATATGTAGCATGGATATATGCAGACTTCTTAGATGTAAAGGAAGTATTGTCTATAATAAAGATCATTGGTGTAGCTATGTATCTTGTTCACTCCACAATACCTTTATCAAAATTAACGATGGACATGTTTTTTTTTTATAAAAACGGGAATACTTTACTATACGCTTTAACTACGTAAAACTTAATAAATGGAGGTCATATTATGGCTGGATATAAATCACCAGGACGTAAAATTTCTGAATATATTGGCATTATTGCTATCGTAGCAGTATTTGCTGGCGTTTTTTATAAAAATTTTAAAAATGAAAACCAAACTGGTAACGGTTCTTTAGGCTAATTTAAATAATTTTTATAGATGATAAATAGAGCCACCCTTCACTCATTAAGTAGTGAGGGGTGGCTTGTTTTTTATTCTGGTCTAGGACTACGTTTCATTTTAATATATTGAGAGATACTATAAAGCGCAATACCAATCCAAATAAAGATAAATGTAATGAATTGGTGGATATCGAATTTCTCTTTAAATACGAAGATCCCTAGTAAAAAGATAATCGTTGGACTGACGTATTGAATAAATCCTGTCAGTGATAGTGGAATGCGACGAGCACCCGCTGAGAATAAAATAAGTGGTACAGCTGTCACCGCTCCAGAAAATAAGAGTAAAAATGTACTTATATTCAAACCGACTGATGATTGGTGTGCTTGCCATAAATAAATGATATAAATCAGTCCTGCTGGTGCTGTCACAATACATTCAATCGCAATCCCACTCATCGCTTCAACACGTACCAATTTTTTTAGTAAACCATAAATCCCAAATGAGAATGCCAGCATTAAAGAAATAATTGGAAATTCTCCTATCTTCATTGTCATGTAAATGACGCCAATTGCGGCTGATACAATTGCTAACGTTTCAAATTTATTGAAACGCTCTTTTAAGAAAATAAATGCGAGTAAGACACTCACCAATGGATTAATGTAATAACCTAAACTAGTTTGTAGCACATGACCATTAGACACTGCCCAAATGAACGTTCCCCAGTTAATCGTAATCACATAACCTGCAATGATAATCGCAACCAGTTGAATCGGATGTGCTATGAGTTGATTGATATCATGTTTAAGCACTTGTGATTTTTTTAATACAAAAATCATTAGAATCATAAAAACCATCGCAAGGATAATGCGATACGCTAAAATTTCAAATGCGCTAATACCGTGAATGAATCTCCAATAAATAGGGAGGATTCCCCATAATAAATGCGCCCCTAACGCAAATAAAATTCCTTTTTTAAATTCTGCATGATTATCCATGCTAAACCCTCCTAGCAATATTACCCTGGAAATATGTATAACACTATCGTATCAGTAGTTAGACGAAATGGGTATATCTAGGAGAATTTTTTGAAAAAAGGTAGCCATTTTATATCACTACCTCTTTACCATTATCATTAATGATATATTGTATTGCCGCCTTCTCTAAATTCTTCGGCTTTCTTTTTCATGCCTTCAAGTTGTTCTTTGTAGGAATCGCGAATATCATGTGATAAGCGCATTGAACAGAATTTTGGTCCACACATACTACAGAAATGTGCAATTTTCGCTGATTCTGCGGGTAATGTTTCATCGTGAAATTCTCTTGCTCGATCAGGATCTAATGCAAGGTTGAATTGATCAATCCAACGAAACTCAAAGCGTGCTTTACTAATTGCATCGTCGCGTTCTGTTGCCCCTGGTAAGCCTTTAGATAAATCTGCTGCATGTGCAGCAATTTTATAAGTGACGACACCTTCACGTACGTCATCTTTATTTGGTAAACCTAAATGTTCTTTAGGTGTCACGTAACATAACATTGCCGTACCATGGCTCGCAATTTGAGCAGCACCAATGGCAGACGTAATATGGTCATATGCTGGTGCGATGTCTGTTACAAGAGGTCCTAATGTATAAAATGGTGCTTCTTTACAATAGAAATCTGCTAAATCTTGGTTTTCTTTAATTTTATGCATTGGAATATGCCCTGGACCTTCAATCATAACTTGCACATTATATTTCCAAGCAATATCCGTTAACTCACCTAAAGTTTTCAACTCCGCAAATTGACTTTCATCGTTAGCGTCATAAATTGAACCAGGACGCAAACCATCTCCTAGAGAAATAGCAACATCATACTTACTTAAAATTTCACAAATCTCATCGAAGTGTGTATATAAAAAGCTTTCTTCGTGATGTGCAAGACACCATTGTGCAATAATTGAGCCACCACGAGAAACAATCCCAGTCAAACGATCAACAGTTAATGGAATATAATGAAGACGTAATCCTGCGTGAATAGTAAAATAATCGACCCCTTGTTCAGCTTGTTCAATTAATGTATCTCTATACGCTTCCCATGTTAAATCTTCTGCCACCCCATTTACTTTTTCTAACGCTTGATAGATTGGCACTGTTCCTACTGGTACAGGTGAGTTACGTAAGAGATACTCACGAGTTGTATGGATATTTTTTCCTGTAGATAAATCCATAATCGTATCTGCACCCCAATGTGTGGCCCAAACTAATTTTTCAATTTCTGCTTCAATAGATGATGACACAATAGAGTTACCAATGTTTGCGTTGATTTTTACTGAGAAGTTTTTACCAATAATCATTGGTTCAGATTCAGGATGATTGATATTATTAGGGATAATCGCGCGTCCTCTCGCAATTTCTTCCCTTACAAATTCTGGTTCCACTTGTTCCCTAATTGCTACAAATTTCATTTCTTTAGTGATAATCCCTTGTTTAGCGTAGTACATTTGTGTCACAGGTGTCTCTTTACTGCTACGTCTTGGTTGATATTCAAATGGATGAGCTACATAGTTTTTATGGCCTTCTTTTGAAAAACCATTATCAATCGATTGAATACGACGACCTTCATAATGTTCAACGTCTTCACGTGCTTCAATCCATGCATCGCGAACCTTTGGAAGTCCGTGATTGATATCAACCTCATAACTGTCATCATGATAAGGACCTGCTGTATCGTACACTACGACAGGTTCATTTTGAAAACTACGTTGTTCTAATTGGGTATCAGAAAGTTCAATTTCTCGAAATGGCACAAAGATATCACTATCCTTACCCTCGCCTTTTTTAAAAATACGTTTACTTGCTGGAAAAGTTCTTTTAAAATTGATTTTTTCTTGTTTCATTAACAATGCCTCCTAAGTTAGGTTACTAGAAGGGTCTAAATATCACTGATTATATGATTCATAAAAAAAGCATTCAGCTTAATACTGAATGCATAAGAATAAGTGAATATATACGAAAATATATGTAAGTATCATAATGAAGAAAATGATTCATCGTTAAATTGACCTTTTCATCAAATTATGAAAACATCCATATGTCATTGTAAAGTGACTCACTGGCTTCCCTACGCTAGTATTAACTAGATCAGGTTCAAAGGGTTGGAACATGATGTTCCTTTCAGCAATATAAAGCACCCCTAGCAGAGATTATTAAATTATAGGTTACTTAACCTATACTTATACAATGACTTAAAATTCCAAGAATATCAAGTCAATATATTAAATATTTTTTATAACTTTTAGACATCCGAAAGTCTAACTTCACACAACCCGAAGTCTTACTTAAAGATTGAAAAAGCAGCAACCACAAGGGTTACTGCTGTTCTATTTTTTTGACTTATCCTCCAAAGAACAAATCAATAAAGTCTCTACTTCGGTTTCTATCTTGTTTATAAAATTCGGTATATCCACAATTTTTACAAGTTATCGTCTTAAAATTATTATGTTGTACATCTAAAAATTTAGACAATCCTGATCCTGTTGCTGATAACGTTCCTTCTTCTATTTCTGTATGACCACATTTTATACAACCTTGATTTTGATTTTCTGACATAATGAATCACTCCTTCACTTTATTTTTACGTTTTTTAAATGTAGAGATGAAAAACGCAATATTCAATATTAACAATAACGCAATGGCTACGATCAGTGAAACAATAATAGATTGAGATTCTGAGCGACTGTACATTTTAACTACCCATCCAATTATATCTGGCAAACAAACAATAAATATCACTAAAGCGAACAAACGCTGTTTCAAAACAAAACATAAAATCATTACAATTAACAACAGAATCAGTCCTATGATCACACTTTTTGATTCAGTTAGTGTAATGATATAATAAATGGGATAGTGTTTTGTAAGGTACGTACTTAATAGGATGAATCCAAAAATAACTGCTCCCCATATAAAAGCATAAATATATATTCGTCGTTGCTCTCCATACTTTACGAGACCCTTTCTAATTAAGAAAAAAGGTAAAATCGTAGTTATACAAAAGATAAATAAAATATTAATAATAAAACCAATTGTTACATTAAGTTGTTCTGTAAAAAAGTTTGGGATAATAAAAATAGCTAGCATAAATGCTGAAAATAAAGCTAAGTATTTAAATAATCCCCTAGTTAAAATTATATATTCTGAGAACTGATCAGCATAATCTTTTACTGAAGTATTTAGAATATCACTAACATCATCATGATTCTTTTCGGCAAGTTCGAAATGATCTCTTAACTCTTCTATAATATCATTAACCTCATGTTCATCTTTACCTCTAAATAAGAGTTCAGCCTTTAACTTAAATAAGTAGTCTTCTTTTTCTTTACTTATCATCATTATCACTCCTGAATATATGGTTCATACCTTTATTGAGCGCTTGCCACTTTTCTTTAAATTGCTGTAATTCTTTGAGTCCACTTTCTGAAATGGTATAGTACTTACGATTAGGTCCACCATTATCCGATTTACGCATGGTTGTATGTACATAACCTTTTTTATCTAGTCTTAAGAGCACTGGATAAATACTGCCATCACTAATTTCAGGAAATTGATGTTCCTTTAATTTCTCAAGAATTTCATATCCATACGTTTCTCCTTTTGCAATAAGACCTAAAATTGCTCCATCTAAAAGTCCTTTCATTATTTGATTAGATATTGTCATGTAATCACCTTTTACTAACTATCTTATAATATAAGATAGTATAAAATAATAGCTCCGTCAACTAACTTATAATGTAAGATAGTTGAGTATAAATAAAGCCCCAGAAGTACTTTATACTCCTGGGGGTCTTCATGATAAAAAGTTATTTATTATCTATAACATCAATAGATATGGATTTTCAATATATTTAGCAAGTACTTTTAAGAAATCAGCTGCGCCTGCGCCATCTAAGATTTGATGATCGAATGTTAAACTTAATGGGATACGAGAGATTTGTTTTACATGATCTCCTTCAAGAACAAGTTCTTTAGCTAGAGCACCGACACCTAAGATACCTGTTTCACCTAAATTTAAAATTGGTGTGAAGTATTCGATACCACTTGCACCCATATTTGTAATTGTAAATGTCGCACCACTAAGTTGAACGTCACCTGTATTTCCTTCACGTACTGCTTCAGCTGATATTTTAATTTCTTTTGCTAAAGTGCCAATACTTTTAGTATTTGCATTGTCAATGACTGGCACCATAAGACCATCTTCAAGTGATGTCGCAATACCTAAATGTACATCATCGTATTCTGTTAATTCACCGTTTTCATAACGAGCGTTCATTGCACCATATTCTTTTAATGCTAGGACTACTGCTTTAGCTAATAAAGCTGTGACTGTCAATTTTACATCTTGATCTGCATCTTTTAATTCTTCAGATAATCGAGCTTTAAAGTCTAATAAACGATCTGCGTTGACTTTGCGATGTAATGTTAATTGAGCAGTATTATTAAGACTTTGACGCATATTTTGAGCAATACGTTGACGCATTGGGTTTAGACCTTCACCAATGCTAGACACATCGAAGTTGTGTGCCGTTGAAGATGCACTTTCGTTAGACGTACCCGCTTCACCTTCATAATCATAGCCTTCTGAGTCTACACGTTGAATATCTAATTTTGTAATACGATCATTTCCACCTGTACCTTTAATTCTTGTGATATCAAGGTCCTTATCTTTAGCCATATTACGTGCTAATGGAGAGATAAAGATACGGTCACGTTGTTCAGGCTTCGCTTCTTTTTCTGTATCTTTTTTATCAGATTGTTCTTCATTTGAAGAAGCTTGTTGATCTTCAGACGTTGTGTCGTTATCTTTATTCTCTTGGGTAGTTTCTTCAGAATCATCGTCATCGCTTCCTACGTCTTCGCCTTCTTCTCCGATGATACCAAGCACTGCTTTTACTTTTGCATCTTCGCCTGCTTGTACTTTGATTTTTAGTAATGTTCCACTTGTAGGTGCTTCGACATCGTTTGTTAATTTTTCAGAGCTAATTGTGACAATGCTTTCGCCTTCTTCTACTGTATCGCCTTCTGATTTAAACCAATCTTCTACAGTACCTTCTTTCATTGTCATACCAAGCTTTGGCATAATAATATTTTCACTCATTGTGATACACCTCCCTACACGTTAGCCTTTTTTAAGTCATCAACTAATTCAGATGCTACGTCTAATACTTTATCTGCATTTGGAATATATGCCGCTTCTAAGTTTGATGCAAATGGTACTGGTGTATCTGGTGCTGTTACTTTTTTGATTGGACCGTCTAAATAATCGAATCCAATATCACCGATGACAGAAGCGACGTCACCAGCAATGTTACATTGTGGACTTGATTCATCAATAACAATTAAGCGTCCTGTTTTTTTCACTGATTCTAAAACTGTATCTTGATCCCATGGAGACACTGAACGTAAATCGATGACTTCTACTGAAACATTATCTTCTTCAAGTCGGTCAGCTGTTTCTTCAGCCACTGCAACCATTTTACCAATTGCGACAATAGTTAAATCATCACCTTCTCGTGTAACATTGGCTTTACCAATCTCAATCGTATAAGGTTCTTCAGGGACATTACTTTTTTGACCAAGTAATGTTTTATCTTCTGAAAATACAACTAAGTTATCGTCTTGAATCGCTGACATTAATAATCCTTTTGCATCATATGGATTTGATGGTACAACTACTTTAACACCTGGAATTGTTGCGAACATATTATATAGAGATTGAGAGTGTTGTGCTGCCGCACTTGCGCCAGCGCCATGAACGGTACGTACCACTAATGGAATTTTAGCTTTACCACCAAACATATATCTCATTTTTGCACCTTGGTTTAAAATTGGGTCTAAACCAAAGCCAATAAAATCGTTAAACATGAGTTCTGCGATGGGACGTAATCCGGTAGCTGCTGATCCTACAGCTGCACTTAATGTAATATGTTCAGAAATAGGTGTATCAATCACTCGTTTACGACTATATTTTTTAGCCAGTCCTTTTGTAACACCGAATACGCCACCAAATGTATCGTCGTCTTGAATATGTTCTACTTTTGCGCCACCTGAAACGTCTGTACCAATTAAGATGACATTTTCATCTTTCTCCATAGATTGATCAATCGCTTCATTAATCGCGCCCATAAATGTTAATTTACGTTCTTCACTCATCGTAAAAACCTCCTCGTCTGGTTAGGTTCGTTCTTATCTATTTCTTCATTTTAGTGCTTTAAAGGTTTGTTATGCAAAAACATCTTTGTATAGTGAATCTTCATCTGGTAATTCACTTTCGTCCGCAAATTTCACAGCATCTTCTACGGCTTGTTCAGCTGTGTTTTCAATATCATCTGCTTCTTCTTCAGTTAACCAACCTTCTTCAATCGCTTGTTTTCTGAATTCTACAGTGGCATTTTTATCTGCATTACGATCATCTGGTGATTTAACTTTTTGTTCGTCACCTTCAAAGTGACCATATTTACGATACGTATCACATTCGATTAATGTAGGACCTTCACCTTTTTTAGCACGTTCTACTGCTTCTTGTGTCGCTTGATAGACGTCTAAAACATCCATGCCATCCACACGTACGCCTGGCATATTATATGCAGAAGCACGTTCTGCAATTGTTTCAGATGCACTTGCATAGTCGTGTGTCGTACCTTCAGCGAATTGGTTGTTCTCACAGACAAAGATAACTGGCAAGTTTAAAATTGAAGCGAAGTTTAAACCTTCATGGAATGTTCCTTCATTTGCGGCACCATCACCAAAGAAGCATACCGCCACATTGTCTTTACCTTGGTTAATAATTGAAATACTTGCACCAATCGCAAGACCAAAACCGCCACCTACGATACCATTGGCACCGAGCATCCCTTTGTCAATTTCGGCAACATGCATTGAGCCACCTTTACCATGACCTAAACCATCACGTTTACCCATGATTTCTGCCATCATACCGTTTAAATCGCAACCTTTTGCGATAGCATGTCCATGACCACGGTGTGTACTTGTAATATAATCATCGTCAGTCAGTTGTGACATGACACCTGTGGCAACGGCTTCTTCACCGACATATAAATGTACAAATCCTGGGATTTGACCATCACTAAAAATTTTGTGTACCTTCTCTTCAAAAAATCGAATTTCATTCATTGTTTTATAAATCCAACGTGCTTGTTCTTTTTCCATTTTCATTGTCAATTCCTCCTATCTTTCATAGGGCGTAAGTGTAATAACTACATGTGAATTGCAGAACCAAAGTATGCATCCGCACCTTCGCCAATCGCTTCTAATAATGCTGGATGTGGTTGAATTATTTCGGATAATTCATAGATGGTACCTTCTGACGCTTTTACTCCTAGGACTTCGCCAATTAAATCTGTCGCATGAGGTCCTACAATAAAGGCGCCGAGTATTTCCCCATATGTTTGATCAATAACTAATTTTATAATTCCTTCATTTTCCCCTTTAATGAGCGCCTTCGCATTACCTTGAAACGCTGATTGTGTGACTTTCACATCATATCCCGCTTCTTTGGCTTGCTCTTCTGATAAGCCAATGGATGCCGCTTCAAGTCGTGTATAAATACAACGTGTAATGTTCTCTTGACGAACAAGTGGTGGGTGTTCTCCAGCAAGTGTTTCTGCTACATGAATACCATGTGCACTTGCAGCATGTGCAAGTTGATAACCTTTGACTAAATCACCAATCGCATAGACATGTTTTTGACTTGTTTGATAATGGTCATCGACTTTAAAGAACTTTCCATCCATCTCTAAATTTAAATCTTTAGCCACTTGTGTATTCGGTTGTCTACCTGTCGCGACAAGTAACGTGTCGAAGCTGACGTCATCTTGACCATCAAGTACAATTTTAGTTTTATCTACTGTTTTAATTTTCGCCTTTGTAATAATGTTAATGTCTTGATTTTCTAAATGAGATTTTAATAACTCACGTGTATCATCAATTTCAGTAAGTAAAATATCATCTGCCACTTCAACAATGGTTACGTTCACGCCAAGATCAGCCATTGATGAAGCGAGTTCTGTTGCGATGACACCACCGCCAATCACTGCTAATTGTTTAGGTAGTTGTTTTAAATCGAAAAATGTATCTGTTGTTTCATAATCGACGTTATCTAATCCATCAATAGGTGGTACAAATGGTTTACTACCTGTCGCTAAAATAATATCTTTACCTTGATACGTTTCATTATTTACTTTTACGTTTAAGTCTTTTGAAATGCTTGCTTCTCCCTCAATATAAGCTACTTTGTTTTTCTTTAGTAACTGTTTAACGCCACCCGTAAGTGTTTGTACCACTTTCTTTTTACGTTGTACAAATTTAGGAAAATCGATATTTAATTCTTTCGTCGTCATTCCCCAGTCATTAGCAACTTGAATGCTATGTGCTTTTTCCCCGTGTTCTAATAATGTTTTAGATGGAATGCAACCCACATTTAAACAAGTGCCTCCAGCATTGAATTTTTCAATGACTGCCACCTTTTTACCTAATTGCGCGGCACGAATGGCTGATACATAGCCTCCAGGTCCTGCACCAATCACAATCAAATCATATGATTCACTCATGAATGAACGCCTCCTTCCATAAGAGAACTTTTATTATTTTTAATATAAAGAGATTTTTGTAAGCGATTTCTAATCTCTTCATTTTCATTTTACACTTTATATTTTGAATTTTCAAATTATTTAGTATTTATTTTTTTTTATTTTTTCCATGCAAGTAGACATTAAAAATTTGGTGAAAATTTTAAAATAAAATCTATATAATTCTTATTTGAAATACGTTATACTTTATTCAATATCACTTTTAAAAGGACAGTTAAACTATGATTCAAACTATCATTACTGCTGCGATATTGTATATCGCAACTGCAGTCGACTTACTTGTTATTTTGCTTATTTTTTTCGCGCGAGCACAGACAAAAAAAGAATATAGAAATATTTATATCGGTCAATATGTAGGATCTGTGACATTGATTGTCGTAAGTTTATTCTTTGCCTTTGTCTTAAATTATGTACCTGAAAAATGGATCTTAGGATTACTTGGTCTTATTCCTATCTATTTAGGATTAAAAGTAGCTATTTTTGATGATTGTGAAGGAGAAAAAAGAGCGAAACAAGAACTAGACAAACACGGATTAACTAAACTAATTGGCACGGTGGCGTTAGTGACGATCGCGAGTTGCGGAGCAGATAACATTGGATTATTTGTCCCTTACTTTGTCACATTAAGCGTCTCTGAACTCATTGTGACACTAATCGTCTTTTTAGTTTTAATCTATGTCTTAGTGTTTACTGCACAGAAGCTTGCATCTATTCCTGAAATCGGAGAAACTGTAGAGAAGTTCAGTCGTTGGATCATGGCAGTGGTCTATATTGGACTTGGTTTATTTATTATTATCGAAAACCATACCTTGCAGACGATTTGGGGAATGTTATTTTAAATGAAAATTATTAAAGGACTCTAACCTAAGCTAGAGTCCTTTTATTTAAGGTTCTAATTTCATCATCGCACCAAATTGTTGTTGGGCATTTGTAAATGTGATGAACGTAATAAGTTCGACAATTTCTTTATCTGATAAATGAGACGTTAAGACCTCTGTGTACGTTGTAGGTATTTGATCTCCCAATTTGATATAGACTTCTGTAAATCCTATACATATTGCTGATTTTTCATCTGTTAGACTCCCGGTAGGCTTGCCTTTTGCTTTACAATATTGGCAACCATTTTTCTGAGCTAGCATACGGCGTATCTCTTCTTTAAGTTCTGCGTTTAACGCGCTAGTATTTTCTAGTGTGTCACTCAATGCTGACCACGTCTTCATAATGTCTTCGTGATGACCTAATAATTGTTGAAATGGTGTATGACCTATGTGTGAGGGTTCAATAATAGCCATGATATGTCCCTCCTATTTAAACTAAAGCCGCTTTTATTTTCTGTAGTCCCTTTTTCATCACTTCTCTAGGAACTGCAATATTAATTCTAATATGACCCTCTGCGTTATGAACAAATTGCTCTGCGCCTTCAATGATAACACCAGCGTTTTTAATAAAGAATTTCGCCATTGATTCATCAATATCTTTTTCTTTAATATAATAGCTTAAATCTACCCAAGCTAAATACGTTGCCTCTGGAATTTTAAACTCTGCATGTGGTAGTTCTTTTTCTAGGAAATCTGCTAAATAGTTAAAGTTATCGTCTAAATAATGATTCATTGCTTGTAACCAATCTTCGCCTTTTTCATAAGCAGCTTGCGTGGCAACCACACTTAGAGGATTTTCCGTACCAAAGTGATGTGTATTCCAAGTTTTTAGAAGCGATTCATTTTGAATAATGATATTTGAAAACATCAAACCTGCAATGTTGAAAGCTTTACTTTGAGACATAGTTGTAATGATTTTGTCGTAATCAGGGACAGCTTTGGCAAATGGGGTATGTGATTGACCTGAACGTTTGATATCACAATGGATTTCATCTGAAATGAGCCATACATCATTCTCTTTCATAATTTGACCTAATGTGGATAACTCTTCTTCTGACCAGACACGTCCCGTTGGATTATGTGGATTCGCAAAAATGCATAATTTAATATTTTCTGTTTCTACTTTTTTACGTACATCATCAAAATCAATCTCATAATATCCATGATGATTGATTAGTGGAGAATATACTGTTGAAATATGATTTTTATCACATGCCATTTTAAATGGTCCATAACTCGGCGTAACAATTAATGCTTTATCATCCTTATCACAAATATAACCTACAAGTTCAATTAACCCAGCCACAATACCGTGAGAGAATACGAGGTACTCTTGAGGAAAAGTGAAACCATAACGTTTCTTTGTCCAAGATACAAAAGCTTCATAATATTCAGAACCGAAGACGTTTGTGTAACCTAAAATTTTCTTATTTAAACGTTCACGAATCGCATTTAATACGACTTCTGGTGTACCAAAGTCCATATCTGCTACCCACATACGAATCAATTCATCATTATCTTTTAAATCTGACGTATCTGCATTACCAAAAAGATAACCTTTGTAGCCTTCCACATTCATTGAATTTGTATAACGACGATCAATGATTTCATCAAAATTGTAATTCACGATAGTTCCTCCTAAACATGTTCATGTGTTTTATCAATTATCATTCTAATACTTACGTTATATTCTGTATATCAACTTTACTTTTCATTCAACGCAGTAGACACGCTTTTTAAGCGAAAAACTCCTCACTTTTACATCAGTGAAGAGTTTAAAATTTAATATGTTTGAATACATATATTATGCTAGACCCTCAATAACGTATGTCACACCTAGGACTGCGAATGTAAATGCGATTAAGGTTGAAACAAAAATCATACCCATCATTGGATTAAATAATAAGATCATCCCTAAAATAATCCCTAGGATATTTACGATAATTGATAAACCACGTAATTGATGTTGTTGTGATAGTGTAAACAGACCGATAACCGAACTGAAAATAAACCAAAACGCAAACATAAATACAAAGAATACTGAACTTGCTCCAACATTAAATACAACAAGAATACCAAAAATTAAATCGATAATACCATTAATTAAAATTAATTTTGTATTTACTCCTACGAGTTTTTTTGCCGTACGACGGAATAAAAGTTGAATGACACCGCCTACCATAATGAGTAAGCCAATCAGCCAAGTCAGTGTATAGAAGTTTTGAACTGGATTACTAAATATAACCACGGCAATAATCAGTAATAGCGTACCAATGATTAAACTTGACCAATTTAATTTTCCACTATCTTGGGCCATTATTATCTCTCCTTTTTTATATTTAAAATTATATTTAAAGATCACTACAAGTATAATTTATCTATCATTAGAACACAAAAAACCTCACTAATCTATTGACTAGTGAGGATACTTTTACGAATTCATAGAATTGGTAAATTGTATATTAGTATGTACCACCATTAAGATTTTTCAAACAACTTTTGCAAAATTATTTTCAATCACATTAATTTATAATTTTAATATAAAAAATATACCTAGTATGTGTTATTCCTCTTTAAAAATGGGTAATTATGAATTACGTAAACAATTTAGGAGGTATACAATGAGTAAAGCATTAGTTGTAGTTACAAGCGTTTCAAAATATCCTGATATGAATCGTCCAACTGGATTATGGTTGGGTGAAGTCGTTCACTTTGCAGATGTATTATACAAAAATGGTTATGATATCGATTATATTAGTCCAGAAGGTGGCTATACAGCTATCGATCCTGCAAGTCTACAAGAAGATATGATGTCTGAATTAGATTGGAAATATTATCAAGATAAAGACTTCATGACACGTCTTGGTAGTACACTTACACCAGATGCCGTACGTGCTGAAGATTATGATATTATCTATTACGCAGGTGGTCACGGAACAATTTGGGACTTCAAAGATAATAAAGATTTACAGGAATTAACACGTAAAATTTATGAAAATAACGGTGCAGTTTCTTCTGTATGCCATGGTGCTATCGGCCTATTAAATGTCACAGATAGTGAAGGTAATTCTATTATTAATGGTAAAACTGTAACTGGTTTCTCTAATACTGAAGAAGAAGCAGTTGGCTTAGCAGATAAAGTTCCTTATTTAACAGAAGATGAACTTAAAAATCGTGGTGCACATTACGAAAAAGGTGACAACTGGAGTCAATTCGCTGTTATTGACGGTCATGTGATTACAGGTCAAAATCCACAATCTGGTAAAGCTGTAGCTGAAAAATTCTTAGAATTAAAAAACAATAAATAAGACACCCCGCAGTGTTAATAAAAAAGTTGGACCTTTCAATCTTTAGAAAGATCCACCTTTTTTATATACTCTACTTCATAATCATTTCAATGACAGCTCTAATATTTTTATCAATATATTTATCAACATGTTGAGCAAGGTAATAGTGACGTTTCACATTTAAAGTTGTTATCATTAATTTTTCATAATCCTCGGGATGAATTGCTGATTTTGAAATAATCGCAAACCCATTTCCAGCCTCTACCATTTGTTTGATAATCTTAATATTATTAATTTCTATCAAATATGGATTTAATTTTAACTCAGAAAGACCTACTTCCTGATAAAACCTTGTTCCAGACCCTTTTTCTCTAACGAAACATATATCCATTCTAGGTTGAAGCGACTTTTTGTAAATATACACCATTTCGTCTTCCATTATTTTCTTACATTCTATTGCATTATCTTGAATTTCCTTTTCTACAATACCTATATCTACTCTGTTGTGTTTAATATCATTTATAACAGAATCTGAATTATTAACACGTAAATGAATATGTAACTTAGGATATTGTTGCATAAGACTAGTAAGTTGTTCTGATAATAAATATTCACCATATGTATAACTGCTTCCAATTGTTAAAGTACCTGAGATGATTTCAGATTCCGATGTTAAGTTTTGCCATAATTCTTGTTCAATACTTTCCCGTTTCAATGCATATTGTAATAGCTTTTCGCCATCTCTAGTTAATTTTAAGTAGGGAGACTTAAATTCAAATATTTTAACATGATATTTTAATTCTAAACGTTTAATATCACGGCTCACAGAAGGTTGCGAAGTATATAAATGTTCTGCTGCTCTAGTAAAGCTTTCTGTTTTCATTACTTCAATTAATACCTTGTACGGATCCATGCATCATTCTCCTTTAAGTTTAATATAACATTTTTGATATATACACTATACTAATAATTTATTTAACGTTATAACAATAACGTGCTAAGATTTCATATCGAGGTGAACGTACATATGAAATCAATAATGCAGCCTTCATTTATGAAAGGTATTATGTTTACATTTATAATCGCAATGATCAGTTATATATTAGCTGAATTTCCTATTTTACATACGATTGGGGCATTAGCTATTGCCATCATTTTTGCGATGATATATCGCCAAGTCATAGGTTATCCTGAACATATTCGCCCAGGTATTACGTTTGCATCGAAACGTTTATTAAAATTTGCGATTATCTTATATGGATTAAAATTAAATATGGGGGATATTCTAGGTAAAGGCTGGAAATTACTACTTATTGATATCGGTGTTATTCTTTTTGCTATAAGTCTAACTTTAATTCTTAATACATTGATTAAAGGAAGTAAGCCGATATCTATATTACTTGCCATCGGAACAGGTGTATGTGGAGCTGCAGCTATTGCAGCAACGGCCCCTATTCTTAAATCTAAAGAAAAAGATATTGCAATAAGTGTAGGTATTATTGCACTAGTTGGAACTATATTTGCACTTATTTATACAGCTATCGAGGCTATTTTTAACATACCTACTATAACTTATGGCGCTTGGGCAGGTGTGAGTTTGCATGAAATCGCTCATGTCGTCTTAGCAGCAGATATTGGCGGGCCAGAGGCAATGACATTTGCTTTACTTGGAAAATTAGGCCGTGTGTTTTTACTTATTCCATTAAGCATTGGCTTAATTTTGTATATGCGTTATAAGTCACACTCAAGCCAAGTACAACAAAAAATCGATATTCCTTACTTTCTCATTGGATTTATCATAATGGCTTTTATCAATACATTTGTTCCTATTCCTTCATTACTTATGAATATTATAAATGTTATTACAACGGTATGTATGTTAATGGCGATGGTTGCTCTAGGATTGAATATCGTTTTAAAAGAAGTTATTTCAAAGGCACTTAAACCTTTCATAGTGATATGTATAACTTCAATTTGTCTGTCTGGTGTGACTCTCTTAGTTACTTCTATAATATTTAAATAAGTCAACATGTTATATGTTTATATTTAAAATAAAAGCGTGCATTTCACTATTTTGAAATGCACGCTTTTTCAATTATTATTCTTCAATATTTGTTAAGTCTTCTAAGATTAATTCTGATGCGATTAAGCCTCTGTATTTCGCCCAACGTTCACGGTTTACATCGTGTACACGTTGATTACGAACCGCTTCAATATTTAACCAATCTTCAGTTTCTTTTAATTTTTCATAATCTGTTTTGTTATCTTCATCTACCATAATCAATATACGTTCTGGATTGAAGCTTGCAAATCGGTCTGTATCTACTTTTAAGTAATCTGCGCCCATATATTCAGGTAGATGGTTTTCCATATCTTTAGGGACAGAACCATTAAAACCAACTTTTTGCAAGAATTGTCCAACATATGAATGTGATGCATGAACATATAAGCCATCATGTGTTGGTACAGCAGCAATAGTTGATAAGTCTTTATCAAGTTTAATATCTTTGCTTAAGTCTTCAACTTTTTCATTGTGTTGAACAACAAGTTCACGGCCTTTATCTTCTTTAGATACGAGTTCTGCAATTTGTTTAAATGTTTCAATACTTTGGTCGTAGTTAGCATCAAAACTTTCTAATAATACTGTTGGTGCTGCCGCATTTAATTTTTCAAATATTGATTCATGTCTTGTCTTATCTGCTAGAATTAATTGTGGTTCTGCTTTTTTAATCAATTCTGCATCAGGCTCTAAACGTGAACCAACAGACGTATAGTTACCTACTAAGTGTTTAATAGAATTTTCTAAGTTATTTTTATCTTTGTCATCAGCAATACCTGTGACATTCAATTCTAATTTAGCTAATGCTTCTACAAAAGAATATTCTAACGCAACGACTGATTCTAATTCATCTGGTATTTCTACGTTAACACCATTCGATTCAAATTCTTTACCCATAATATAAATCCCTCCAAATGAGATGACGTTTCATTTTTCGTACAATATAGTTATTTACGTTTTAGAGAAATTTAAACATTTCATTCTTTTATAAAAAAAACGATTAGCCACATGGACTAACCGTTTTTAAATTCTTATAACATGTTCATTTTTAATAAATCAATCACACCACTTGAAGCACCTGGGAATGCAAAGATAAGTTGATTTAAATCTTCCGCTGTCATACGTTGATTAATGATAAATACAAGTAAGTTTACTAAATCATTGGCAGCATCTGCATAGATTTCAGCACCTACTAAGTGTTTATGTTCATCTAGTACAATATACATTTCAGCTTCTGTTTCATTCTTATATTCGAATACCATTTGTTTACCGAATGGCACATGTTTTACTGTATATTGATCATTTTCTTTTGCGTCTTCTACAGTTACACCAATTTGTGATAAACGTGGAAGCGAATAAAGTACCGAAGGAATAGCTGGATATTTAATTTCATCTTGTACCATACCTAAAATATGTGCAGCAATGTAGTTTGATTCAAACGTCGCAGTTGGCGTTAATTTAGGAATCGTTTTATCTAAAACGTCACCGCTTGCGTAAATATTTTTAACATTTGTTCTTAAGTACTCATCTACTTCAATACCTTTTTTACTATAATTGATACCGACATTTTCTAACCCAATACCTTCAACATTTGGAACTCTTCCTGTTGCATCAAGTACATATTCTGTATTGATTGATAATCCAGATTCAGTTGTTAGTGTAAACGCGTCTCCTTCTTTTTTAACTGCAGCTGTATTTTCATTTAGATAGAATTTAACGCCTTCATCTTCTAATTTTTTAACTAATTTATCTACATGATTACGGTTAAATCCTGGTAAAATCTCATCTGTATGATGAACCACATGAACGTCAGCGCCAGTTTTAATCATGATAGATGCAAATTCGATACTGATAATTCCGCCACCAATGAATGTGATACTTTTTGGTGTGTCTTCCATCGATAAGAAGTCACGGCTATCATGTGTATATTCTTTACCTTCGATAGGTAATTTATTGCTATGTTGACCTGTCGCAACGACGATATTTTCAGTTTCAATCGATTCACCATTTACTTCAACTGTATGTTCATTTTTAATTACACCTGTACCATCATATACATCAATACCTTGTTGTTCAAATAATGATTTTAACTGACCAGCCATTGGATCAATCACTTTATGTTTATAATCCATTAAGTTTGACCAATTTACTTTAAGATTTTGTGATTCAACAATACCAGGATAGTGTGTTGCTTCTTCTAACACTTCAAATGGATTTTCAAGTAAGATTTTAGCATTACAGCCCCAGTTTGTGCATGTTCCCGCAATACGCTCTTTTTCGATAATTGCTACTTCTTTACCTGCATGTTTTAATGTTAAAGCTGCGTGCCAAGCTGCATGTCCACTACCAATAAATGTAACATCGTATGTTTTCATTTAACTCATCCTCTTCTTTATTTTTTATTGAGTTGTTTCAAACCATGTTCTAGTTGTTCTAATACGTCTTTTGCTTGGTTATATTTCGTTTTATCAAAATTTGAAGGTAAACATTCGGCTACCGCTTCAAAAACTGCTTCTTGTTGTTGATGTGCTTTTTCAGTAAGTGTCACCATCAGTTGACGTTTATCAGTTTCAGAACGTTCTCTTATGACCCATCCTGATTGTTCTAATCTTTTTAAAAGTGGTGTCAACGTATTACTTGATAAATCAAGTTGTCTACCAATCTCATGTAATGTTCGATTATCTTCTTCCCATAAAGCCAGTAAAACTAAATATTGAGAATACGTTAATCCAAATGGCCTTAATTGTTGTTCATAAAATTGTGCAAATAAGCGGCTCACATTATATGCCGAAAAACATAATTGATTCGCTAATGTCATTTCATCCTTTTTCAACACAGCACCTCTTTTCTATCGTTCGCGATTGATTTTAGTATAAACAATCTCGCGCGATTAATCAAATGATAAATATCCAAATATTTCTAAAATATTGAAGGTGAGAGATAGAATTTATTTTAAATTTGTTGTTTCACTCCCTAATACTTTTGCTATTTTAATCAGAAAAGTCTCACTTTCCTTTAATAAAAAGAAAAGTGAGTCTATGATTTACATATGTCCAATCGATAAATATTTATTTTTTTAATCTTCTTTTTGTGGTTTTCCGTATTCTTCCGTTATTAATTCAGATGCTTCACTATTAAGCAGACTTTTAATTTTTCAAAAGTAAGACTACCCGCCTACTAAAAAAGAGAATATATACTCTTTTTACTTCACTTTCAATCCTCTATATCGATTTAAGGTACCGATAAACTCTTGTTTACGAGGTAAGGCAAGATGTCCTGGATGTCCATTAAAATGAGAGAGCGCTTCTAACCCTTCATGCTCAATTAAACGATACATCTCATTTGTGGCTTGAATTATGGAATTCTGATTATTGATGCCATGACGTCTAAAGTAATCTAACATTACCGTAATAGCGTTTGTCTGACTATCATCCACAAGTTGTTCTAATCCTATTAGGTTAATAGGCTCATGACCATACATAATAGAATGTAACCCTTTTGATTTGAAACGATCCTCTTTTCCTTTTTTAGAGAAAGAATCCGTTAACGGTATGCGGTGAGATAGCACTCCAAATGATTGATTACCATCAATTTCTCGCTTATAGCCGTCAGTATTCGCAATTTCTTTTGCTTCCTCTGTTACATCTTTTAAATGATATTCATCCATCATTAATACTTGGTCAGCAACATCAAAATAATCTCCTGAACCGCCCACAATAAGAATAGTAGAAACACTATAATCTTCATATAATGATTTTACTTTATTAGAAAATGGAGTGATTGGCTCTTTTTCAGGAGCAATTAGTTGTTGCATACGACCATCACGAATCATAAAATTGGTAGCTGATGTATCTTCATCGACTAATAATAATGAACTTTCTGTTTCTAAAGCTTCGATTACATTTGTGGCTTGAGATGTACTACCACTTGCGTTTTCTGTAGAAAAGTGTGTCGTATCCTTCTTTCCTGGCAGATTATCAATAAATGGACTAATATCGACATTCTCAACGTTTCGACCATCCTCAGCACGTATTTTCATCGCATCATGTTGAGTCACCACAAATTCTCGACCGTCATGTTGAATGTGATCATATACACTACGCTCAAGCGCTTCTAATAGTGTCGATTTACCATGGTAACCTCCACCGACAATAAGTGTAATCCCTTGTGGAATAGCCATCCCTGTGACTGCCCGACCACTTGGAAGGTTGAATGTATGTTCAAATTTCTTAGGACTTGTGAATTGAATAGCACCTTTCATTGGAGCGTCCGACACACCACTTTTTCTTGGCAAGATTGAACCATTTGCCACAAATGCGACTAAATGTTCTGTTTCAAGTTGTTGTCTAATATAGGTCTGGTCTAGTTTTAATGCGACTTGTTCGTTCAATGCTTGTTGATTTAAATTTTCGTATTGTATCGCTTTTTCTACCATTCGAGGAATGCCTTGTATTATCGTATGTGATGCTGCTTTTCCTAGAATCTTACGTCCGGCTGCTGGTAGCCCAACTTCAATACGTATTTCAATCTCTTTATCATTAATCACTACAGATGTACGTTCGAGTATTTCTTGTCCTGGATGATCGATAAAGATCTTCCCATTTTTACCCGAACCTTTCACCGTACGATTGAAATGTTTTAACTGGGTATCCACTGTTCGAGTTAAAAAGTCTGAAGTCGCTATACGTTTATCTTTAGTGTCTAATAATTCATTAGGAATTTCAGTCTCATGTTTCCCAATAATGACACGCATTTTTGAAGGTGGCGCAAAAGGATCGACTTGGACATGATCTATAGCTAGACGGAATTTATCAAATTGATATATCCCTTTCATTCGTTTATAAGCGCCATATTTTTGTCCGTCTAAAGATTTAAGTAATCGTTCTAAATCTTTTGACTGTTTCATCTTAATTCCTCCGTTCATAGCATTACTTTTTTATGTTTACCCTTTTTTTAAAAAATAAAAAATCACTACTCCAAATCATTGAAGTAGCGATATACATACGTTATTCAGATTTAACACCTGTACGTAATCGTAACTCATGTTCAATTTCAGCTAAACTGCGACCCCGTGTTTCTGGAAGATACTTAATCACAAAGAACATCGCTAGTACGCCAATAGCAGCAAAAATTAAGAATACCCATTCTGTATCTAAATTATGATTTAAAATTGGGAATAATTGTGCAACGATTAACGTACCAAAGTTTAATACTAATGCCGCAATACCTGTTGCTGCTCCTCTTGCACGTGTTGGGAATAATTCAGGTAACATGACCCATAAAACTGGACCCCATGAAATTCCAAAGAACACGATAAATAATGATAAACAAATAATAATGACCCAGGCTGATGATTGAATACCGATTGACCAAATAAGCATCGCCATAATAACCAATGAAGCAATCATTCCGATGTTTCCTATAACGAGGAGTTTTTTACGATCGACACGGTCAACAATAAATAATGCCAAAATCGTTACTAATACGTTTACCACACCAATACCGACTGTACCGATAATTGAAGCAGAGCCACCTAGACCTGCTTTAGTAAAAATCGTTGGGGCATAGAAAATAACTGCGTTGATTCCGATAAATTGTTGAAAAATCGCAAAGATACACCCAATAATAAGCGTCGGACGTAACCAAGGTGATTTGATTACTGAGAATGTTGATTCTGATTGAGAAGCTATTTCTTTCATTTCTTTAATTTCAGCATCAATTGCATCTGGATTATATGTGATTTTCATTACGTCACGCGCTGCTTTTTCACTTCTATTTTCAAGAAGCCAACGTGGACTTTCAGGCATAAATGCTACACCAATTAATAAAATTAATGAAGGAACCACGGCTAAACCTAACATCCAGCGCCAAGCACCCATATCTGCAAAGGCATAGTTCACTAAGTATGCAGCTAAAATACCAATTGTAATCATTAATTGGTTAAGTGAACCTAAAGATCCACGTAGTTCTGTAGGGGCCATTTCAGTAAGATATACAGGTACCGTTGACATTGAACCACCTACGGCAAGTCCAACAATGGCACGACCAATAACAAGCATGACAATATTTGTTGAAAATGCTAAAACAAGTGATCCAACAATAAATACCAATGCGATAAATAGTACTAAGCGACGACGACCAATTCTATCTGATAAAGGTCCACTGCCACCTGCACCTACAATCGCTCCGAAAAGCATTGATGACACAACTAACCCTTCTATCGCACCATTATGTAAAGGAATATCCTTAGGAATATAAAGTAATGCGCCGGAAATAATACCGTTATCATAACCGTAAAGCAAACCTCCTAAAGCACCCAAAATAAAAATCAAATATTTATTTACTTTCATATAATATCCTTCCTTTTTCAAACTAGTAAATATTATACGTATTAATTGAAAGCGTTTCAATGTTTTTTTAATTTAATTTAAAAAAGCAATCTTCACATTATAGCTGTAAAGATTGCCGTTCATATTAATATGATATAAAATCGTTTTCTTTTCTAAGCAAGTAATAATGGACTTGAAAAAATAAGAAAGAAAATAATTGTTAAAAATAACGTGATACTATTAAATACTTGGCTGCCACTCATTAGACCTACAACACTTGAAACCACTGACAATAGCATGACAAAAAAGCCAGGTAAATACCAAAACATATCTGTAAATGTAATCGAAACTGCAAGTAGAAATGATAATATACATAAGATACCAGAAACTATATTCATATTGCTTAATCTCATTGATGTCTTCCTTTCTGTAAGATATTAATCATATTATATACTATATTTACATTTAAATTTACTATATATCATTATTTTTTTAAATATAAAATATCCTATCTAAATAAGAGTATTTTTAATTTTGATTGAATCTCTAAATATTTTTATTAAAACAAAGTTAAGGAGTATGATGTATAATATGCATAAACAATCAAAATTAAAACGTTCATTGTCTTTTAATTATTTTTTACTAAATACTCATTTTTAATGAGTTATACAATTTAGATGGATCCATTTATTATTGATATATTATGAACATCAATAAGGTTAAATATTTCATCATATACAGATATGTCTTCTAAAAGAATATAAAAATGCACCCCAAAAGTTAGATTTTAAGTCCAACTTTTGGGGTGCATATCAGTTTTAAAAAATAATAATTTGTTTAAATTAATGGAGTCTCATACCGCCATCAACAATAATAGTTTGACCAGTAATATAATCAGAATCACTACTAGCTAAGAAACCAACCACATTAGCTACATCTTCTGGTTTAGATAAACGTTTTAATGTGATTTGATCAGTGAATTGTTTCCAACCCCATTCTTCTGGTTGATTATTTTCTTTGGCTAATTTTTTAGCAATACCTTCCATCATAGGTGTTTCAACGATACTTGGTGCAAATGCATTTACTGTAATATCTTTGTCAGCTAAATCACGCGCAGCAACTTGAGTTAATCCACGAACTGCGAATTTAGTACTACTGTATAACGATAATCCCGCATTACCTTCAACACCTGCTTGAGATGTTGCGTTTATAATTTTACCGCCATGACCTAATTTTTCAAATTGTTCTAAAGCCGCTTGAATGCCTCAGAATACGCCTCCAACATTTACTCCGATAACTTGATTAAATTGTTCAGGTGTTACTGTATGGATAGGCGTTGTTGGTCCTAAACCAGCATTATTTACGACTACATTTAACTCTCCAAAATGTTCTACAACTTTACGTGTCACATCGAAAACATTTTCACGGTCAGATACGTCAGCTCTAAATGCGACTGCTTCTTGATCTTCTTTTGAAAGTGCTTCAGCAGCTTTTTTTGCGCCTTCTTCATTAAAATCGACAATAGCAACGTTAAAACCGTCATTAAATAAACGTTCTGCTATTTTGAAACCAATACCTTGTGCTGCACCTGTAACAAGTGCTACTTTTTTAGAAGTGCCCATTTACTACACCTCTTAAAGTAATATAACTTTCAATTATTATGTTAGCACTTTGTATGTAAAATACCATGAAAAGTTTGTGAACTTTTGAACAAAGTTTTAACTTTACTCCTTTCTGCCATAAATAGTAGCACTGAAGAACAATTTATATATTTTATTTACTAAGGCTATAAACGATCTTTAATGATTAAAACAAGTATCCTAAAGGGAGACATTATTTAATACCTTTACTTTTATATCTTTTTAAGACGCCCTTCTCACTACCTTCAGACAAACGTTAGTCTACCTTAGGTGTATATTTTCCTTAATAACCTATAACTAAAGCAATAGACATAGCAACGCTACATATCATTATCCATATTAATATAGGTTTCCATACAAACTTTACCCATTCCGTATAAGAAATTTTACCTACAGCTAGGGCTCCCATTAAAATTGCTGATGTAGGAAATAGAATATTACTGATTGCATCACCATATTGGAAGGCAAGCACTGTCAATTGTCGATTAATGTGAAGTAAATCTGAAATAGGCACCATCAATGGCATAGTCGTTAAAGCTTGACCTGATCCTGATGGGATAAAAAAGTTAAGCATAAATTGCAATATGAACATTGCGATAATGACTAAAGATGAGGGTACATCTGTTAGTAACGTCGTCATTCCATGAACAATAGTATCAATAATTTTTCCATTCTCTAATAAAACGATAATTCCTTTTGCAAATCCAACAATCATCGCGCCAAATAGAATATTTTGCATTCCTTCAACTAAGGCATCAAATGTTCCATTGAAACCAAGCCCACCTATAAATCCAGCTAAAATACCTGCAAGTAAAAAATTGGCACTCATTTCATTAAAGCCCCATCCGAATTTAAAAATACCAAAAACATTAAATATTATTGTGGCCATAATAATGATTAAACTACCTGCTTGTTTTTTACTAAAGTGTTGATATTCAATATCTTGTTGAATAAGTCCTTCTTCTTGTTCTAAATGATATACAATACTCTTCGTCTTATCTTGTTTGACTTTATTTGCATAGACCATGACAGTTGTAATAGCAGTTGCTAGTATAAGGAGATATATGATGGTACGAAGCCCCCAACCAGAGAACATCGGAAGTTCCGCAACAGTTTGAGCAACCCCTACTGTAAATGGATTTAACATTCCTCCACTAAACCCACTCGCGGCCCCTAAAATCACCATAGCTGCTCCTGTCAATGCATCATATCCTAATGTTCGTGCAATAATAATACCAATTGGAACAAAAATAATCGTTTCTTCTGCCAAACCAATCGTAAAACCTAAAATTGAAAAAGCCGTCATAGTTAAAGGAATCATTAAAAAATTCGCTCTTCCTAATGTTCTCATAGCTTTATTGACGCCATTTTCAAATGCACCTGTTTTATGCACAATCCCAAATGCACCACCTACTAAAAATACATAAAATACAATTTCGCCTCCACTTATAAGTCCTTCTGGAATTGCTCTAAAAATATTTAAAAAATTAATGTGTTCTGACGAAATAGTGTGATATGTACCTGACACCACTAATGTTTGTCCATTTTTCTTTTCTCTAACATATTCTCCTGCTGGAATAATATATGTCATAAGCCAAGCAACTAGAATAATAAACATTAATATTGCATAAGTATGTGGCGTCTTTAATTTAAATTTCCCTTCTTTCTTTTGTTCCATAGTATCCCATCCTTTTTTATATGAACTTTGAATATAAAATATATTTATTATCATACCTTATTTATAAGTAAATGATAAGATTACAATTTTTATAACAATTTATTAAATGACATCACTTACTGTTATTTCAAAGAAGACTATGCAATATTTACTATTAAACATGACATACTTCATGATATCCCTACGAATATCATGCTAGATATTGATCGTCAATGCCTTATTCAGAAAAAGTTATCGCGGTGATATTATATTTTATCGTCACTTAAATGATTAAAAGCCATAAATCTTTTGATTTTTGGCTTTTTTATAAGAGCTGTAATGTAATATATAATACTAATAAAGTCATAAATAAGACTGGAACCATTATGACAATACCTTTTTTAAAATAAATGCCCCACGATATTTTAATTGCCTTTTGTGATAAGACATAAAGCCATAATAGTGTTGCTAAAGAACCAATAGGTGTAATCTTAGGGCCTAAATCAGATCCAATCACATTAGCATAAATCATATCTTCTTTAAGTATATGCGCTGCTTGTGATTGACGAATAACAATCGCATCAATGAGCACGGTCGATAAATTATTCATCATATAAGATAATATAGCCGAGATGAAACCTACAATCATGATATTTGTACACAGTCCATGATTGGATATTGCTGAAAATATCTGTCCTAACATACTTATAATACCAACGTTCTTCAATCCAAAGACCACTAAATACATACCAATTGAAAAAATCACAATATTCCATGGTGCTCCTTTAATCACTTTTCTAACTGATACAGCGTTTGATTGTACTGCTAAAATAAGAAAAACGTTATGACAAGATTTAATTTAATCCTCTCACAACGTTTTATTAAACGATAATTTATTTTTCTTCTTTTACAATGTTACCTTTTTCATCTAACTTTTGAATCTTTCCATGTTTTGTTCTATAAGTGCCTAGAATTTCACCTTTTTTGTTACGATAATTCACAATCCAATTCCCATTATGATCTGTCATTTTCACATCATCCCATAAATAACCTGATTTTTTTAATTCTACTTCATCAAAATCAGAAATTAATTGATACACTTCGTTACGATAACGTGTATTGACACTACCAGATTTTTCTAAATCATTTGAAGCTAACGGATTCCCTTTATCATTAGCACTATCAGGTAACGCGTTTGAAATATGCATTTTACTTATAAGTTCTGGTAAAGCTTTATTATGTTTATATACTTCTTCTAAACTAGCTTCTTTTCCTTTATCAAGTAAATCGTTATAATCCAATGTACCTTTTTGCATACGTCCTACATAAACTGTATCTTTATTAACTCCAATTAGCGCTTGATAGGTACTTTTATCTGGATAAACCGTAAAGAACTGCATATGTTTTGGTGCATGTTTTACTGGTTGTTTCATTTTAACTAATGTAAAATCAACTAATTTATAATTATGTTTGCCCGTAGGTAATCTATATTCATAAATTCCAGTTAGAATTTCATTTTTAGTCAATGTATATTGATCGACACCATCAATACAGAATGCTAATGCTAATCGTTCTTTCGTGGATAATTTAGACGTATTGGTCGATGACGTTTCATCTTTTTTATCTGATTCGTTCTTTTTAGCTTTTTGAACGTTATTTTGATTTGATTTTGATTTATGATCTTCTTTTGAAGATTCATGCGTACTACAAGCAGCTAATAACATCATCATGATACTACCCAAAAATAAAATTTTTTTCATCTATTGGCCCCTCATACATTCTTCTCATTTTATTAATATACTATACATTATTTATACATTATTTGAAGGGGAAGATAAATATAAATTTTGTTAAAATACCACTTTTTCATAAAAGTTGTGTCTTATATAATTAAAAAACTATGTTACACTGTGTACAATGTTTCATTATTGTTTATAGCAATTAAAATTTAAAGGAGTTTAAGCATGAAAAAATTCTCTGCAATCTTAATAACAAGCGCTTTATTACTTTCAGCTTGCTCACATAGTAATGATAATAATGGTAAAAATGAAAATAATACTAAACAAACATCTCAACCTAATAAAAGTGATGACAATCAACAAAGACATACAAAAGTCATTAAAAACGGTCGTACGTATGTCGATGGTGTCTTAATTGTAAACAAAGATATCGGTCTTCCTTCAAATTATAATCCTGGTGAAGATCCAAAAGCCCAACAAGCTTTACAACAATTATTTAGTGCTGCACAAAAAGATGGCATTCAATTATACAAAATGAGTGGTTACAGAAGTTATCCTACTCAAGTACAACTATACAATCGCTACGTTGCACGTGATGGTAAAAAAGCTGCAGATAAGTATAGCGCACGTCCTGGCTACTCAGAACATCAAACAGGTCTTACATTTGACATCGGTGGCGTTAATTCAGATAAAAACTTATATGCAAGTTTCGGAAAAACAAAAGAAGGTCAATGGATTGCGAAAAACGCCCATAAATACGGCTTTATTGTGAGATATCCTAAAGGAAAAGAAAAAATTACTGGTTATCAATACGAACCATGGCATTTACGTTATTTAGGAAAAGATACTGCAACCAAAGTATATCAATCCGGTAAAACATTAGAAGAATATGTAGGATTAAAATAATTGATTCATCAAGAAACTTATTACAAAAAACCATGAGTAGATAAGGCTCACTCATGGTTTTTTTATATGCATCTAAATGTTTCACGTTGGTCTAACTTTAATTTATTGAGTTATTATGAGTGTAATTGTTGATCAATATACTCCCAAACTAGCTTACTGACTTCATTATATTGCTCAACTGTTACTGGCTTATCAGCATAATGGTAAACTGGATCTCCCGATCTATATACATAATTATTGTAATATTTAACTAGCTGATTATAAACTTGATACTCAACTTTTCCATTTTCAGAACGTATCGGACCATCTTGTGATGGTGGCCCTCCATCTTTTTCAATTATTTTTCCATTGTTTCTGTTAATCATAACATGCTGTTTAACAGAACTATTGATTCCAAACAATGGTGTTTCAAAAAATGCTTGATTAGCATTACTTTTATCTTTTCTATAAATCAAATCTTCAGTTGTATAAAAACTACCATTTGCATTAAGTTCATCACTCGCAATTGCTCTCGCCTTATCCAGAGTGATTGTTTTATTTCGTTGTTGCTGATTTCGATTATTATATTGTTGTTGCGTTTGATGTTGCTGCTTTGAAATGTTAGAGTTATCACTTTTGTCATCTTGAACAACGTTAATATTAATATCTTCACACGAGGCTAACAAAAAACTAGAAGACAATATTAAAATAGTTAGTTTCTTAAAATACATTATGTACTTCCTTTATAACAAATTACAAAATAATTGTTTAAAATATTATGTATTAATTTATTTTTAACATTTTGTAATAGTTTATTAAAGAGAAATAAAGAATTTTTTAAATAATAAGTACAAATTTTTTAGCCTACCTGCACTCTTAATTACTTAATTATTGTATTTTCTTTTTCATGTATCATTTGAACAATTTCATTATTCTCGTTCATAATCGCGACTTTAGGTGCATGATCGATTAATTCACGTTCGTCCAACTGTACATAAGTCATAATAATAACTATATCATCGACTTCTACTAAGCGAGAGGCAGCGCCGTTTAGACAAATTTTCCCACTGCCACGTTCGCCTGCAATCACATATGTTTCAAAACGTGCCCCATTATTATTATTGACGATAGCAACCTTTTCATTTGGAAGAATATCAACCGCATCTAAAATATCGGCATCGATCGTAATACTTCCTACATAATTTAAATTGGATTCTGTGACACGTGCTCTATGAATTTTACTATTCATCATTGTTCTAATCATTTTCTTTATTTACTCCCTAAAATAATATTATCTATTAAACGTGCTTTAGAAAATTTGACAGCTAAAGCAATAAAAATTTGACCATTTATTTCATTAACAACTTCAAGTTCAGGATAACTATAAATTGCGACTTCATCGATATGACCACTTGTATGTTCTTGTAAATATGTTTTTATTGCACCAACGAGCATATGACTTCGACGTTCACCTTCTTCATACATGTCTTTGGCTAATGTTAAACTTTTACTTAAATGAACCGCTTCTTTACGTTCTTCATCAGTCAAATACACATTACGAGAACTACGCGCAAGTCCATCGTCTTCACGTACTATATCGACGCCGACAATTTCAATAGGATGATTAAAATCTTTTACCATTTTCTCAATAATTACTAATTGTTGTGCATCTTTTTTACCAAAATAAGCTTTATTAGGAGTTACGATATTAAATAATTTATTCACTACTGTAACGACACCATCAAAATGTCCAGGACGTTGTGGGCCTTCTAAGACTTCCCCTAGACGTCCCACCTTTAATGTGACACCTAATTCATCTGGATACATCTCTTGAGCGGAAGGGTGGAATACATAATCGACATGAATATCTTTAACTAAAGAAACATCCTTATCAATTTGACGAGGATATGCATCATAATCTTCATTAGGTCCAAATTGTAATGGATTTACAAATACACTAATAACTGTCACATCGTTTTCTTCAACTGAACGTCGCATCATACTTAAATGTCCTTCATGAAGTGCACCCATTGTTGGAATGAAACCTATTGATTGACCAGACGCTTTTATGCGTTGTGCGATTGTTTGCATCTCTTTTACAGTATTAATTATTTGTGTCATTTTTATTAACCTCATCTAATACTTTTTTCTTATACGTATGTGCTTCTGCAGGAAATGCTCCCGCTTTCACTTCTTTATCATATTGCTTCATACCATCAATGCCTACAGATAAATCTGCAAACTGTTTTACGAATTTAGCATAACGTTCTACACCATAATTCAACATATCGTGATACACCAATACTTGTCCGTCTGTATCTTTGCCTGCTCCAATACCAATAACTGGAATGTCTAATTGTTTACTAATTAATCCAGCTAAGTCACTTGGAATAGCTTCTAATACTAAAGCCACTGCACCCGCTTCTTGAACGGCATGTGCATCACGAATAAGTTGTTCTGCTGCGTCTTTTGTACCACCTTGTAACTTGTAACCCATAACACCGACACTTTGTGGCATTAAACCAAGATGTGCAACAATTGGAATACCAATTTGTGTCGATTTTTTAATGAAGTCAGTTAAATGGGCACCTTCTGCTTTTAATGCATTCGCATTGGTTTGTTGATATAACGTTATCGCATGATTTAAATCATGTTCCGCACTTACGCCTACCGCTCCGATAGGTAAGTCTACAACGATAAATGTATCATCGGCGCCTCGACGAACAGCTTTACCATGATGAATCATATCATCTAAAGTAACTTGAGTGGTTGTATCATAACCTAAAACTGTCATTCCTAGCGAATCACCCACTAGAATCATATCAATATTGGCTTGTTGCGCTTGTTTTGCACTGGGATAATCGTATGCTGTAACCATTGAAATTTTTGTACCATTTTGCTTCATTTCCATAAGTTTTGACAAATTTTTCATTATTTTATCGATCTCCTATAACATTATCTCAATAATATCACGTATAATTATATGTAATATTTTAAAGAAAGGAAAGTTATAAATGCGTATTGCGATTATTGGACCAGGCGCTGTAGGTACGACGATTGCCTACGAATTACAACAAGTATTACCTCATATCACATTACTTGGAAGAACAAATAAGTCCATTCACTTTCAACCTGCAAATCAACATGTCATTGTTAAAGATATTAAGTCTATGACTAACTCCTTCGATGTTATTATTGTGGCAGTCAAAACGCATCAACTTGAATCTTTAGTTCCAGACTTAAACCGTCTTACTCATGATGAGACAACTATTATCTTAGCTCAAAATGGATATGGTTTGCGTTCAACTTTACCATTTAAACATGTCTACCAAGCTGTGGTCTATATTAGTGGACAGAAAAAAGACGATGAAGTGACCCATTTCAGAGATTCCCGTTTGCATATTCAGCATGATCATCGGACTGAACAACTTAAACGCTATTTAGAATATACTAAAATAGAACTTATATTAGAAGATCACATAGAAACAACGATTTGGTATAAATTACTTGTCAATCTTGGTATTAATTCAATTACTGCATTAGGTGGCAATACTGCACAAATTTTAAAAATTTCGGAAGTCTATCAATTATGCACGCGCTTATTAGAAGAAGGTAAACAAGTCGCTATAGCAGAAGGTATTACATTGCCTGACACGATTGTTGCAGATATTATGCATATCTATGCTGGTTATCCAGATCATATGGGGACAAGTATGTATTATGATGTGATGAATCATCAGCCCCTTGAAGTAGAAGCAATTCAAGGTTTTATTTATCGTAAGGCTAGAACACATCACCTTTCTACCCCATCGTTAGATACAGTTTATGCATTATTACGGTCTCACCATTCTTTATCCATTCAATATTAATGTTAAAATCAATGTTTAACTATTAATATTTTGTCAAATTATATAGTAACAAACTCTATTACAAGCTATATAATTATTTTTAAAAACTTTTTCACTTTAATAAAAGGGAGATATATCTTTGGATAAAGCAACACGTATACTTAATATGTTGACATTATTATTAAATGGTCATGTTGTTACTCAAGAAGACTTAGATCGCTTTACAAATGTCAGCAAAAAATCTATTCAACGTGATATTAATACAATTAATACATTTTTTTATGAAAGTCATTTTTGGAGAAGCAATCATACTAAAATCGTCTATAATTATCAATTAGGCGGTTATGAACTCACACATGATACTACGAACAAACAAAGTCTTGGTGTACTAAGTTTACTCATTAAGTTACAAAGTCTCACACCTATTCTTCATTACGATATTTACAAATTTTTCTTAAATGCGCTGTCGTCTGTCAGAATAGAAGATAAACATATTTTGATGACGATGTTACATCAATTCAAAGTACGTGATGATTTACTTCCTGGAAAACTATTAATGGATCTTCAAAAAGCCATCGTCAATAAACATAGAGTGCGTATTGAAGTAGATCATAACAAAATAACTATTAAACCATTATCTATTTTGTATATGCATTATGATTATTGGTTTACTTACGAATTTCAACATAAAATACATACTGTTTCTTTGAAATCGATATCATCCTTACACGTTCTAGATACAAAATTTTCTAAAGACTTCGCGAATAATGCAGTATTATTTGAAATGAGTACAACCATTTGGAATCAATTTAAACAACAATTTTCAATTAAAGAGATTGTTTCCCGTAATGAAGACACCATTTTGGCATGGGTAAATTGCACGCGATTTGATGCTTATTATATTGCTTATCAACTTGCTCCTCTAGCAAAAATTATTGCTCCAGAATCATATATCGATAGTTTTATTGAGCGTTTAGATGAAATTAAACGTACTTACACAGAAAACAACAGCTGACCATTAAAATCAGCTGTTCCTTTTTATTAATCAATTGGATCTCCATGTTCATCATATTTTGTTACTACACCGTCAGAAGTAACGATATATGAGCCAACTAAATCTCCATTTTCATCTAAAATTGAGAAGCCCCAATCTCCGTTTTCATCTTGTTCTGGTTCTTTATATGTGTACGTATCAGTATCTAATTGATGACCTTCATAATCTTCTACCTTATCAATGACATTTGCACGTGTTACTTTTTCAGTAGATGAAGATGATTCACTAGTTGTATTGTTTGAATCAGTATATGTTTTTCCATTAGTAAAAACGATTTGATTCACAATCTCCTTATAATTAGAATTCTCACCGTATTTCTCAAGTAAGGTATGGAGATCTAATTCATGACCTGTTTGTGAATTTACAAATTGACTGTATGTGCCTGGACTTTGGGTTGCGATAATTGTAACCCTATCGCCTCCTACTCCAATAAGCGTAGAAAATGAGCCTTTAGCAGGCTGAGTAGCATAGAATTTCATATTACTTGGTGCACCCTCTACTCCATTGTCTAATGCTTCTAATTGATACGTATCTATACTTTTTTGTTCGCCGCCACCGTTATAATTCGCAAAATATGAATGATTTCTTAATTCATTTGCAGTAATAGCATAGTCTGACACTGAAGGATCATTTAAAGCTAACGCTACTTTTTCAGCTTGAGATAAGTTGTCGATATTACTATTTGTTTTATTCTCTCGTTGATTGCTATCATTTGAACTTTTATTACTATCTTGTTGGGTATTATTTTTATGATTATCTGAAGTGTTTTTATTTGATGATTGGTTACTTTGTGATGTAGTATGTTCTGATTTTTCACTAGAATTATTGAGCCCAATCATATCTCCTAAATCACAACCTGCAAGTAAAGTTGTCGCCGTTATTGCGCCGATAGCTAAGTAATGTTTCTTCATTTATTTCGCTCCTTTTAAAATAAAAAATATATATTCAACTGACAATATTAAACAGACTCTGTATGTCGTTATGAAAAAGTACACACTTCATTATCTAAAGCATGTACTTTTTTTATATCAATTACTTAATATGTTGACGTACGAAACGACCAGCATATCCTTTAAACGATTCGCCACCAGACATTTCTTGTTTAGCATAAGCATCCGTTGAACCACCCATTAAGTTATATCCATATGTTCTTAAGCCATACATTTTTGTAAATGTACTATTTAACATTGGCGAGCCTGAAGCGCCTGATCTAAAAATATCTTTCGTTTGAATCTCGGTACCATTTGTTGAAAATTGAGTTACACGAAGTTTATTAAAATAGGCTTTTGTGTTGTCGTTATATTGCCATGGATATCCTAATGAATAAAGTGGCGAATTGAATTTCAATTGTTTAATCTCTGAATCCGTTGCAATTTTAACTGGTTTCACATATTTAGACATATTTTGTTTTGTGTGAACCACTGCAATATCATATTGTGGTACTTTAATCACTTCTGTTGCTTGGAAAACATATGGCATACGACTTCCATCACGATTCATTTGAAATTTAATATATTTCGGAGCCGCTGCACGACCATATTGATCATCGATCACGTGTGCATTTGTTACAAATGTATGTGCCCCAATCACTGTTCCTGTTCCCATAGAATCTTGTTTTCTTACAGATGCATCACGAGAGCCTTTTTTCCAGCCGTTTAAATTAGATACACGACCAATCGCCTTTAAATTATTTTGTGAGGCATTTGGATAGCGTTGGATTGAAATACTTCTGTTACTAATTTTTTTCGCTTTTAAATACGCCTGATATGAGCCTCTTTGTATACCGTCATAATAATAGTTGGTTTCTACAGCTTTAGCCTCTTGATGTTGGGCGGAATATCCGATTACACTGGCACCAATAATGACACTCGCTACTAATGATTTACCAAATTTAGATTTTAACATTAATTTGTCCCCTGCTTTCTTCCATTTAGAAATGAATTTGTTTTATGTTTAAAATAAAATATGTACATCAATATTATAAAACAAACAAAGGACAGTATGCGTCTTTTTTATAAAACAATTTATTTTTAACTTTAATGTACATTTATAAATTATTTACATAGAAAATATTTTTCTTTACAAACTTCAAAATATATAGTATAGTATTAAAGTAAAATCTTGGAGGGATACTCAAGCCTGGCTTAAGAGGCTAACCATTTTATGGTTAGTAGGAGCTTTTAGCTCGCGTTGGTTCAAATCCTTCTCCCTCCGCTATCTAAGAAACCTAAGATTAAATTCTTAGGTTTCTTTTTATTTTATATTTTATATATAAGACACTCTTATTTATTTTTCCAATTTATAGGAGTACAATAGTTAAGTTGCGAAATGACGATACACCATATTCATATATCGGAGTGAAAAAAATGGACTTTTGGTCATCTAAAAAAGGAAAAATGCTAGAAATATCAATACTTGGCATACTAACTATCTTCGGCATTGGTTCACAATATTTTTCAAATTTGGCTTATAGTTTAAATCAAGGTATTTTACAAACATCATTTGGTATAGGTTCTCAATATCTCATTATACCTTCTGTGATTGCTAACTTTGCCTTTGCACTTGGCGTGCCACTTGGACATACATTGACACACAAATTCGGGTTTAGACGTAATTTTTTATTCTTTGTAACTCTATTTTTAATCGGCTCGATTATCGGGCTTTTTTCTTTCGACCTAATTATTTTATCTATTGCTAAAGGTTTACAAAGTTTAAGTACCGGCGTCTTATTTTTCACACTTTTACCAAAACTCTTTCTCAACTTCCCTAGACAATACCGCAATGTATTCTTATTAATGGTTATTGTAGGTTTATTTGGCGCAAATGCATTGGGAGGTCTATCAGGTAGTCTATCTTTAGAATTAGATCGTTGGCATTGGATCTTTATTATTAATATTATTTCAGCTATCTTATGTCTTATTTTAGGTTCAATATTCTTAACAAAAGAAGAATATCAACATTCTGAACCTATTCATATTAGTCGTCCTATGATTATTTCATTAGTTCTTAGTACGATTGCTCTTACGCTACCGATGGGGATGCTTACACAAAAAGGGTACGGGTCTCTCTGGGTCTGGCCTATCCTAATTATAGCAATTTTATTCATTGTAAATTTTGTAGTTTTTAATCACGAAGCAAAACATCCATTTGTTCACTTTAAAACGTTATTAACAAAGAAACCACTTGTTGGTGCAACAATGGCTATATCTTCACATTTAGCCTTATTATGTGGTATTGCAGGAATTAATGTGTATATAATTAGAATCTTAAAATTACCTTTCACTATATCTTTACATTTTTATTTATTCTTTTTCATAGGTGTCATTGTGACAGGATTTATTAAAATGTTTATCTATAGTGCAGTAGGAGCTGGTGTTTTAGGCACATTAGGCTCATCAGCATTACTTTATGTCAGTGTTCATTGGATGATTTTACATGATATTGTAAATATTCATTTACTTTATATTCAAGGTTTCCTACTTGGTTTTGGTGCAAGTATGACACTTGTAAGTGGTGCTATGGCAACATTATTAGATGGCGATTTACTTCAAGCTGGTCAGCGTTCTCAAACGATGCACACAATACGTAACTACGCGGCAGCATTTCTTGTTCCAGTGATTGCCTATCTGATTAAATATAATATTCAAAAAGGAACACAATCTGTTTATACAGAAAATATTACAAACACTTCAATTTATATTAAGCGTATAAAAGATATTGCTATTGATGCTGATCATAAAGTATTTCTACTAATGATTATTTTCAATTCGATTATGTTAGTATCATCGATTATCCAAATGTCTCTTGGAAAAGGGAGACGTATTACACCACCTCGTTCGCCTAAAAACCCCGAGTTACATTTGAATATACACAAGTAATGATTTTTAAGGAACAGTTTACTTTATTAGGGTTTCGCTCCTTAGTTTACGATGTTATTACACATTTCAAGTTCATATATCCTTAAAATGTACATTTACTCTATGTAATTGTGACAGATTATTGACAACGCTTTCATATAGCGTTACTATCTATTTACATTCAATAGACAACGTTGATGGTTAAATCTCGTATGTAGCTCTGTTCTACATACGACAATTTTTCGCCATATTTGTAAACGCTTTCTAAATTGTCTGTTAAGAAAGGATGGTTACTTTGGAAAATATTAAAGCGATATTTAGTAAACTTTTCGGATTTATTCCACGTTCAATAATTAATATTTTTATTTAATCTATATATTTTATAACAAAAAACAATTAATAGAGGTGCTATTTATGAAAAAAAGTGAAAACAGATACAGTATTCGTAAATTCAGTGTGGGTGCATCATCCATTTTAGTAGCGACATTGCTATTTATGGGAGGCGGTGCTGCACAGGCAGCAGAAACACATCAGGAAGTGGGAAATCCTGAATCAGCTGTAGCACAATCTATTGGGGATCATAAAAAACAATCTGATAATCAAGAAACACGACAAGACAATGTTCAATCTGACGAACAAGCTACTTCTACATCTCAATCAGTAACTAATGAAAATGAAGCACAACGCTTACATAATGAAAACAAAGCTTCAACTCAAGTTAAAGATAGCACTGATCAATTAAATACTAATGAAGGAACAACTGACAACATTGTAACTCATCAATCTACAAAACATTCAGTAGCTGAAACTGAAGAAACATCAACTACAAAAACATCTTCTGATGACCCTGAATCAGTTTCAACTAAAGAGGAGCAACCTTCTCTTGAAACACAAGAATCGACTAAAAACACAATTCAAAAAGACACACTAGCCTCAGATAAAAAAGATAACACAACTGAAATATCAACTACTAAAAATCAAGCTCACTCTTCAGAAAACGTGACAAATGAAAGTCCGACAGAAGAGAAAACAACAACTCAAACAACGACTGCTGAAACCAACACATCATCTACAAAAGACAATACTTCAAAAACAACTGACAGTCATTCAACAAAAACATCTCAGTCAACACCTCTAACAGAGAGTAAAGAATTAACACCATCAAAAACTCAACAAGATTCAAATGTAAATCAGGATGCAATAAAAAATAATGACGTAGAGGCACCATCTACTGGAAAAACAAACGATACTGTAGACACAACTGAAACAAAACAAACAGTGACAGCTAAACAACCCACAGATCCTGCTGCACCTACAGTGAATACTTTAAACACTAAAGATGAAGCGATCTCAATTGACGGTACAACAAATGAAACTGTTGGACATAAAGATGCTAAAGATCAAAAAAATTCACAGGCTGGCTTAGAGACATTAGCTAATAATGCAGTAGCAACAACAAATAATACATCTCAACAGCAAGGTACGACAGAAACAAAAGATCAAACCAATAAAGTTGCTAAACAAGGTCAATACAAAAACCAAGATCCAATCATTCTTGTTCATGGTTTTAATGGATTTACTGATGATATCAATCCTAATGTTTTATCACATTATTGGGGCGGCGATAAATTAAACATTCGTCAAGATTTAGAACAAAATGGTTATAACGCTTATGAAGCAAGTATCAGTGCATTTGGTAGTAACTATGACCGTGCCGTTGAACTTTATTACTATATTAAAGGTGGTACTGTAGATTATGGTGCTGCACATGCAGAAAGATATGGACATGAACGCTATGGTAAAACATACGAAGGCGTTTATAAAGATTGGCAACCTGGTCAAAAAGTGCATCTAGTTGGTCATAGTATGGGAGGACAAACTGTTCGTCAATTAGAAGAATTATTAAGAAATGGTAGTCAAGAAGAAATTGAATACCAAAAAACACATGGTGGTGACATTTCTCCTTTACTACAAGGTGGACACGATAATATGGTTTCTTCAATTACAACATTAGGCACACCGCATAATGGTACCCACGCTGCAGATGAATTAGGAAATGAAGCACTTGTTCGTCAAGTGGTTTTTGATTTAGGTAAACGATTAGGTAATAAAAATTCACGTGTAGACTTCGGTTTGTCTCAATGGGGTCTAAAACAACAACCTGGTGAAAGCTACATCTCTTACCTTTTACGCGTTAAAAACTCTAAATTATGGCAATCTAAAGATAATGGTTTTTATGATTTAACACGTGATGGCGCGACAGATCTTAACCGCAAAACATCACTTAATCCAAATATCGTTTATAAAACGTATACAGCTGAGGCAACGCATCCGACTTTAATAGGAAAACAAAAAGCAGACTATAATATGTTCTTACCATTCACAGTGACAGGAAATGTGATTGGTAAAGCTACTGAAAAAGAATGGAGAGAAAATGATGGTCTTGTATCTGTGATTTCATCTCAACATCCTTTCAATCAAGCTTATACAGAAGCAACTGATACAAATCAAAAAGGTATTTGGCAAGTAACACCTACTAAACACGACTGGGATCATGTCGATTTTGTAGGTCAAGACAGTACAGATACAAAACGTTCAAGAGAAGAACTACAACAGTTTTGGTATGATTTAGCAGATGATTTAGTTCAAACAGAAGCGCTAACTTCAACTAACGAAGCTTAATATAATTTTTTGCGGAAAGGTGGTTGTCTAATGTCTGGTGATGTCTTTCAATTACTTGGTTCTTTCTTCAGAATAGTTAAAGCATTATTTTTCTAATTTCATATAAATAAAAGCACCTCCGAATGAGATGAAGACATTTTCACTCGTTAGGAAGTGCTTTTTATTATGTAAGATTTGTAAGAACATGATGTCATAAAGTGCTGTAAGTTTTTCAGTCTAGTTAGATGAACGTACATCTACATTATTATCGTTTGACGAGAATGCTTCTTCATTTGCTGAAAGTGTGATCTTTTTAGAGTGGTTAGAAGCTTTGACTTCATGACGTAATGCACTATTCAATCCTAATAAATTATTTGCTTGAGTTTCTTCACTATTGTAGCTTTCTAATCCATTCACAATTTCAGTCGCTAAATATTCACATGCATCTTGATTGTCAACTTCGACTTTTTCATTGATTATTGATTCAATTACTTCAATTAAGTCACATTTTTGAATTTGAATATCAATCATTTGTTCTACTCCCTTAAACTGTCATTAAGCCATTTGATAGGCTTTCTAGTTTATTACCCTGTTTCTAGAAAATGTACACAAAATCGTCACTGTCGAAAAATGTAATGCACTACTGCGTCCATTTTATTACTCATCGTTACTTTTAGGAATAAATACCTTCGCTTCACTATCTTTTGGATAATAAAAACCATTAGGTACAGTTTGAAGTTCGATTAAGCTTCCCCATGGCGCTCGAATATAAACGGTTTTATTATTCTCTGTATTCTCATATTTTGTATTAGAATGTGGTTCAGATAGTGGCTCTCCTCCTGCCTGTTTGACACGTTCTAATACATGTTCAAATTCGTCACTTTCAATATAAAAAGAAATATGTGTAAAACCTATATCTTGTAGTGATTGTGGTTCATGTTGTTGAGCGTGTTGGAATTCAAACATTTCAATATTAGGACCACAACCAAACACCATCATGCGTTTATGAATAATTGAAGTTCCTTTTTCTAGCCCTAAGATATGCTCGACATATTCGCCACCTCTTGGTTCATCATTTTTAGTTTGACTATCATATGCAATTTTTCCATCTAGTCCCTGTTTAAAAAAAGCAGTGGCTTTTTCAATACTAGGAACCGTAAGACCAATATGATTAATACCTCGATTCATCATATCTCCTCCTTACTCAAAAGAGTGCAAGACAGCATTCATTTTGAATTTATCGTCCACTCCAGTAACGTATCTCCAACTTGTGTTGATTGAAAAGAATTTGGAACAAACGCATGTTCAATTCAATCATCGACTGCCAATATATTAAAAAAGCCTAAGACAACACATTATGTCTCAGGCTTTTTCAAAAAATCATTCATTATTTTCTATCGAAATATCTGTAACGTTTGAATGCGTCAAGGATAGCTTGTGGTTCGCTAGATACTACAACACCAGGCGCATCTAAATCAATACGATTACTTTGTAATACATTTTTCGCTTCTTCAGTGATTACAACAGGTTTTTTATGATTATAGCTCATTTCAACAAAGTCAATCGCAGTCGGTAACATTTCTTTACCGTCTGAAAGAACGATTACACTATCAAATACTGTTGAACTTGCTGTGCTATAAGTTTCAGTAATACCAATTTCGTCATCATTAAGGTTTTTAGCTGTTTGTCCAACAAATGCATAGTTTAAGTCGTTGTTAAAAAATACTTCTGCATATGATTTTAATGTTTCAGCGCTAATATCACCATTTACAAGCACTGCTACAGAGTGTCCTTTTAGTGGGATATCAAATTTTTCTAATGTTAATTGGCTATCTTTAGCATCTGATTGCACTTCTTCGTTTTCTGCCGGAACTTCTACACCTACATTATTTGCTACGTATTCAGCTAATTTACGATCAACTTTATTAATTTGATTAACAGCATTTTGTTTTACTTCTGTTGATTTACATTTACCAATTTCAAATGAAAATGCATCAGCTAAATGTTGTTGTTCTGCTTCAGTTAAGCTGTTTTTATATAATTTAGCTTGAGTATAGTAATCTTTGAAACTATCACTACGTTGACGTACTTTATAACCTTCTACTTTTTCATGATAATGCTCGAAACCACCTTGTTCTTTAGGTGTCGTATGAGGGTCATTATTGTTCAAGCCATTTTTATGGTAGGCTGTTTGACCTTGATGAATATATGATTGATGCATTGCATCGCGTTGATTATTATGAACGTCTGCAACTGGGCGGTTAATAGGAATTTGGTTAAAGTTTGGTCCGCCAAGACGAGAAATTTGTGTATCTGTGTAAGAGAATAAACGACCTTGTAATAATGGGTCATTAGAGAAATCAATACCTGGAACAATATGTGCAGGGTGGAACGCAACTTGTTCAGTTTCTGCAAAGACGTTATCTACATTACGGTTCAACGTCATTTTACCAACAATTTTCACAGGTACTTGATCTTCTGGCCATAATTTAGTTGGATCTAAAATATCAAAATCAAAGTCAAATTCTTGTTCAGGTTTGATAATTTGTAAGCCTAATTCCCATTCAGGATAGTCGCCTTTATCAATTGATTCATATAAATCTTTACGATGGAAATCAATGTCTTTACCATGTAAGATTTGTGCTTCATCCCATACTAAGCTTTCTAAACCTTGTTTAGGTTTCCAGTGGAATTTAACAAAGTAAGATTGACCTTCTTTATTTACAAGTCTAAATGTGTGTACACCAAAACCTTCTTGTTGACGGAAGTTTTTAGGAATCCCTCTATCACTCATTGCCCAGAATACTGCGTGCATAGATTCAGGGTTTTGACCAATGAAATCCCAGAATGTATCGTGCGCTGAACCACCTTGTGGCATTTCATTATGTGGCTCTGGTTTTAACGCATGTACGAAGTCAGGGAATTTAATTGCATCTTGAATAAAGAATACAGGTGCGTTGTTACCTACTAAATCGAAGTTACCTTCATCAGTATAGAATTTAGTAGCAAAACCACGAATGTCACGTACTGTATCTGGAGATCCTTTAGAACCTTGTACAGTAGAGAAACGCACAAATACAGGTGTTGTTTTTTCAGGGTGTGTTAAGAAGTCAGCACTTGTATATTCACTTAAATCTTCATACACTTGGAATTCACCATGTGCACCGAATCCACGTGCGTGTACCACACGTTCAGGAATACGTTCATGGTCAAAGTGCATCATTTTTTCACGGAAGTGGAAGTCTTCTAGTAAAGTCGGACCTCTATCCCCTACTGTCAGTGAATTTTCATCTTCACTTACTTTCATACCACTATTTGTAGTCATTGCTGTACCATCATTATTTTTTCTTAGAGCATCTAATTGTTGTTGTTTTTTGTTTTCATTTGATTGATCCATACTTATCTCTCCTAGATATAGATTGGTATCGTAAATACATTGTTATGTACATTGTTTCCTTATTACGGGATACAGTTAGTTATTCCCATTTATAAAAGAATTAATCATTTTAAAGAAAAAATATATTCCCATAAATTTTTATTTAAAGAACTTTCTTTTATAATCGTTTATGAAAATATATTTTTTGATATTTTATATTAAACTTTAATTATTGGTAATCTACTACCTTATCAACTGGCATTCTATATGATGTATGAGGTTCTTTTTCTTTCTTACCAATCGCAACGATTAACACTGGAACGTAACGTTCTAAATCATATCCGAATGCTTCGCCAATTTTGTCATGCTCAAAACCACCGATAGGGTTCGTATCATAGCCATATTGTTTTGCAACTAACATTAATTGCATCGCAGCTAAACTACTATCCACTTTTACGATGTCACTCATAACTTCACGTGAACTATTTTTGTAAGTATCCATTACAAAAGGTAACATTTGGTCTTTTACTTCTTGAGGCATATGTCCTTCCTCAACCGCTTTGTTATAGATAAACTCGCCTTCCTCATAACATTGTAAATCACCGAAAATAACAATCATCGCTGATGATGTATCATTTTGTGACGTATTAAAACGAATTAATGGACGTCATTTTGCTTTCGCTTCATCACTTTCTACAACAACAAAACGCCACGGCTGCATATTCACTGATGAAGGTGCTTTTGTTGCCTTTCTAATGATTTCATTCATTTCTTCATGTGGAATTTTATAATTTGGATCAAATCCTTTCACAGATTTTCTACTTTCCAATATTTCGTTAAAATCGTTCATTCATTTCCCTACTTTCATATTTTAATTACGTAACCTAGATTATTAAATAAATTGAAAATAAATAGAAGTAATTTGCTTATAGATTTAAAAAAACACTCAATTTAATACATTATTAATTATAGTTAATAATGTATTAACATTTATCTATTAGACTATTATTTGATTAACAATAACTAAATAGGGTATCCTTAACCTTAACAAATAAATAATTTGAAATTTAGAAAAATTATTTATGTTATAACAAAGGGTATTGGATTCAGTCATAAAGTTTCAGTCATAAGGTTACTCATGAAAGGGAAGAAAATTATGGCAGAAGATAAACTGCAAAGAGAGTTGAGTAATAGACATATTCAACTTATCGCTATTGGTGGCGCAATTGGTACAGGACTGTTCCTTGGATCAGGTGAATCTGTACATTTAGCCGGACCGTCTATTTTATTGACTTATGTTATTGTCGGTTTTGTATTATTTATGTTTATGAGAGCAATGGGTGAAATATTGTTATCAAACTTAGGATTTAAATCATTTGGCGATATCGCCCATCATTATATTGGACCAATTGCTGGATTTATGGTCGGATGGACGTATTGGTTAACTTGGATTATCTCAGGTATGGCTGAGGTAACTGCAGTAGCGAAATATGTAGGGTATTGGTATCCTACAGTACCAAACTGGCTAACAGCTGCATTTACTATCTTAGTATTAGTCGCTTTGAACTTATTCAGTGCAAAGCTATTTGGAGAGTTAGAATTCTGGCTGTCAATTATTAAAGTGATAACAATTGTAGCCTTAATCATTGTTGGTATTGTGATGATTGTGCTTGGAATGAAAACATCATATGGACAAGCAAGCGTAACGAACCTTTGGTCTAGAGGTGGATTTTTCCCGAATGGTATTCAAGGTTTCTTGATGGCATTTCAAATGGCTATCTTTTCATTTATTGGTATTGAGTTAATTGGAATTACAGCTGGGGAAACTAAGAACCCACACAAAACGATTCCTCAAGCAATTAACAATGTACCTGCGCGTATTTTAATTTTCTATATTGGCTCATTAGCAGTGATCATGTCTGTAGTACCTTGGGATAAACTAAACCCAGCAGACAGTCCTTACGTAAAATTATTCGGCCTGATTGGTATTCCATTTGCTGCCGGTATTATTAACTTTGTCGTTTTAACAGCAGCTGCTTCATCATGTAATAGTGGTATTTTCGCAAATAGTCGTACAATGTACGGTTTAGCAGGTCGTAAACAAGGCCCACCATTCTTGCATAAAACAAATAAACATGGTGTACCTCACTATGCTATTTTAGTTACATGCGGCTTATTAAGTATTTCAGTTATTTTAAATGCAGTATTTAAAGATGCAACAAAAGTGTTCGTTCAAATTACGATATTTTCAACAGTATTGAATATTTTAATTTGGACACTTATCATGATTGCCTATCTAAATTATGTCAAACGTAATCCTGAATTACACAAAGATAGTAAGTTCAAAATGCCTGGCGGAAAATATATGGCATTTGCGATTCTAGCTTTCTTCGCATTTATCTTTATTATCTTATTAATTAACAGTTCAACTAGAATTGGAGTATTATTTATACCCGTATGGGCAATTATTCTTTGGATTATGTATCAAAAATATAAAAAAGAATCAGACAAAGCGAAAGTTAAAATGGAATAATATAAAGAACATTTTAGACTTCCCCCTAATGGAGGAAGTCTTTTTTCATGATATCTATTAAATAAAAGAGAAGCTTAATTATAGTTTCTCTGTATTTATATTTAAATGGTCTTTTAACATATGACTTTCATATTCTTTTCTAAACACGCCACGCGCTTGAAGAACTGGAATGACTAAATCAATAAATTTTTCAAATGCGTTTGGATATGTTGGTGACATTAACATAAAACCATCACACGCTTCTTTTTCAAACCATTCAATCATTTCATCCGCTACTTGTTCCGGTGTCCCCACTATCGTTTTATGCCCTACCCAAGTACCAAATCGATCTAATACATCGCGTAAGGTAAGGTGTTCGGTCATAACAGCACGCTGTACAGCTTCATAAACAGATTTTATAACTTTTTTCTCTAATGCATCATAAGGTGGCAATGATGGCACAACTTCATCTAGTGTCCATTCACTTATATCTAGACCAATGGCTTTAGATAATTGTTTCTTGCGTTTTTCAAGTGGGATTATATCATCTAATTGTTGTTTAAGTTTATAAGCGTCCTTCTCATTCTCATCAACATAAACGGTGAGACCTGGTAATACAAGAGGTGGTTGACGATTTTCTTCCATGGCACGTTGATGAATGTCTTGTCTGAACTGTTGGCCATCTTGTAAATTCCATGCAATTGAAAAAATAGCATCCACGTGTCGTACTGCTAAATCACGACCTGGAATAGAAGTTCCTGCTTGAAATAAACGTGGTCGACCATATTTTGGTGTTGGAATGTTAATAGCTCCGGCAACTTGAAAATACTTTCCTTGATAATGAAGTGGATGAATATACTGATGATTTAAGCCAATTCCTGAGTTTTTGTGATTAACGATAGCCTCTACAGTAAATGATTCCCATAATTTTTTCATTACATTAATAAATTCATCTGCTCGTTCATAACGTTTTTCAAGATGTGGTAAAGCTTGCATCGAGTAGTTTTGTGCTTCTAAATCAAATTGAGATGTTACAATATTTGCCCCAATACGCCCATGAGATATTTGATGTAAACTTGAAAGCATACGTGCTGCAAGATAAGGTTCATAAAAAGAAGAAGAAATGGTACCTATCAAACCAATTGAATGTGTTTCACGTGAAATGGCAGCAAGCGCCGTTAGTGGTTCAAAATAATAAGAAATATGTCCCGTTTCTTCTCCAGATATATATTGACCATCACCTAAGAAGAATGCATCCAGTTTACCTTTTTCGGCTAATTTCGCTAACTTAATTTGAAAATCAATATCTCCAACTTCTTCAACATATGAATGTGGTAGTCTCCAAGAGGCAGGATGTAGACCTGTACTATAAGCTAAAACAGATAAATGCATGTGTTTCATTGTCATTAACCCCTTTGTTATAAGTCAAAATTGTCATTTTAATTTGCATATATCGTATATGAATTGTTGAAATTTTACAATATCTACTAACTATTTTATATCTTAAAATAATTATATACAATATCATCTAGTTGTTTAGCAATATGAATAAAATCTTGATTTAAATCCAATGTTTTGACACTAATCGTATTGCCACTCATCTGAAACGTATTATCAGGTACAAGTTGTTCATCCGTTTTCGCATACAATAACATCCCCGCAACATTTATCTGTTTCGATTTTAAGTGAAATGCTTCATTTTTTACATACGCAAATATTTGATATAAATTTCCAGAATGAATCGTTCTTGTATCAAAATACTGTTGTAACGTCGACGTATAATACTTTGTATCAATAATTAAGCATTTTTTCCCATAAGTGAGCATGACATCACTTCTCATTGTCGGTAACATGTGACGATAATCATCATCAATGGCCCATGGAATATGAGACGCGGTGACTTTTAACTGTGGAAATTCCTTTTTATAATAAGCCCTAACAAACCGTTCATATAAACGCGCCATCTGTTGTTCATCTTCGAACATCATCGTTTCTCTTGAACCGCTTCTTTCTGACTGAATTCGTCCTTGCGTAACAAGGTAACAAATAGCCATTAACATACGATATGTTTCGTGATGACGATCAAATCGTAACTGCCAATCAATATGTCGATAATCTAATATATCTACTTGTTCAAAATATATCAGCAGTCGTTTTAACGCTTTTTTACGTGTGCGCGAAATATCTAATTTTAGAACATTAAGCATTGTTGTTTTTAAAATTTGATTCATATACGTATTAATTGAAAATTCATCATACGTGCAATTTAACTGTTTATGCATCATTGTTCCTTGTTGTATGGATGCTGTGACATTAATCTTTCCTCGTATCACATTAAGCGAGTCATTGTGTTCTAAATAGTCATGTTGAAGACCATATTTTAATTGACTCGATACGCCTTTAATCAGGAGCGCACTATATAAATCTGCCACATTATTAAATGATTCTGTTGCTATATGTTGATAGCCTTTCTTATTCAAAACTGTAAACGCGTAAGACAACATATAATAAATATTATGAATGTTAATCATTGAATCGCTTCCCTTAAACGTACCTTCCAACTATCCACTTTTGAAGGGTCGTCAAACCAATATTCTTTTAATAATGGTATCATTTCGAATTCAATAATATTTGATAATTCAGACTCTGTGACATCAACCATATTACTGAAATAACTATGGCCAATAACGAACCCCTCACCTAACATATCATCATCTCGAATGTCGACATTCAGTGCTTGAATTGTATCAATTAATGCATCAAATTGTGGATTTTTTAAATTTTCTTGATAATGTTTAAATTGTATGGTTTCAAAGGCAGGATTCATATCAAAAAATGCAAATCGACGTCGTAGTGCATAATCAAGCATGGCTAAGCTTCGATCTGCTGTATTCATCATACCAATAATATAAACATTATCTGGAACACAGAATTTCTCATCTGCATAGAGTAATTCTATTTCCATTCCCCTCTTATCATTTTCAATTAACATAAACAACTCACCAAATATCTTACTTAAATTGCCACGATTAATTTCATCGATAATAAAGAAATGGTCTTTCTCATTATCTTCTTCTGCTTGCTTACAAAAATTGTAAAACGCACCGGTACGCAATTCAAAGCCAGTTTCAGTAGGACGATAACCCATCACAAAATCTTCATATGAATAGCTTTGATGGAATTGTACAAGTTTCACACGTTCTTTATCTTTAACACCTATCATTGAATAAGCCAATCGTTTCGCTGCATACGTTTTACCTACGCCTGGTGGCCCTTGTAAGATGACATTCTTTTTTCTTCTAATTAATTGCACAAGCGTGTCATAGTCTTCTTCATTCATAAATACATCGTCTAAGAATTGTTCTGCTGTATAAATGGGATAAGTCGTTTGTGTAGCAACCACTCCATCAGAATGTTCAACTGAAAATAACTCATTAAATTTCCGAATTGTTTCACTATATGGCGTAATTTTAGTGAGCGTCTTATTTAATGTTTTGATTGGAATCTTCCAGTTTCCTTTCTCCTTCCAAACAAGGTGAATAATATTTTTATCATTTTTATATTGATGATTGGATGAAACAACGCCCCATCCTACAATATCAGTCTGTCCTTTTTTCACATAAACAATATCCCCACGTTTCATTTCTTTACTAAATTCCCATATGGCATTAACCGTATGAATATAATGATGCTGATTATGGTTCAATTGTTGTAATTTTTGATTAATCTCTTCTTTAGATGCATATTTCGAGAAATCTTCTAACTCGTTATATCCAATAGACATTTCTCCATTCTCAATAAAAGAAGCAAAATCAACATCTTGTGGTTTTGGAGAATAAATCCAATAATTCACGACTTCTAAATCCTTATCTGCATCGATATCTTTTACTTTTGAACTTTGCTTGACTTCCTTTGATTTGCGCCATGCTTCATAACTTAAATCAATAAAATCATTCAAATAGTTATCCTCTTTTAAAAATAATTTTAATTTTTCAATAATCATTAAATACGTGGTCGCAGTTAATGATTGTTTTAAGTTAACCTCAAAATTGATATACTTTGTACTGATTTCGCTTTCTTCAAAAATATACCAAATCGCTCGAGAATCTAAATTGGCAAATGTGTCAGAATCAATCCAAAATAATCCACTGGTTAACTTACCCATACCGATTCCAGGCTGAGCCATCACTTGATTAAATTTTCTCTTAAAGTTATTTTCATTATCTTCACTTTTATCTGCTGAATACAATAAAGCAATTTCAAACAACGACCATAAATTTTCAATATCTTGTGCTTCACGATCATTCTTAAAATTATAAAATGTAGCACGTAAATTCATCACTGTCGGAATACCATCAAAATTTTGTGGTATATCTGCTTTCACATCAAATAGTTTGGCCATTTCTTCTATAATTTTAATTCTATTTTTTTTAGTCATAGAACTCTTATTAAATAATCCAAACACAGTAAATGGATCCATATCTATCATTTCATTATTAATTTCTAATTTAGGCATATTGATTTGAGTGTTAATATAAAGTTCTTGTATTTTCTCAATCAATTGATCACGACAATTTTGATATTCTAACAATTTATGAGCTAAGGCTTTATAAAAGATTGCCCATGTTTTATCTATTTTATAGTCCATCTTTATTTCTCCTCAAAATTATTATTATCTTCATTTTAATGCATTTTATAAATATATTTATACCTTTAAATATATAAAAAAATAAGCTATAAGATCGTATGATTTCAACTTCTTATAGCTTATAGTAAATGGCTTAATTATGCTTGAACTTCGTGTTTGTTGCCACGAACTTTATAGACAATAAGTCCGATAATAAATCCAATTAATGCTGGGACAATCCATCCCATACCAATATCAAAGAATGGTAAATAATTCTCAGCAAAACCGATTAATGATTGTGCGAAGTTCGTTTTCACAAAAGGTTCTGGACTCGCTTTAATACCATCAAAAAATGCAGCAATCACTGTAAATAATGTAGTAAATCGATACACAATTGACGAATTATTAAATAAATGACTTACTAAGGTTAGTAAAATCAGTGTAATGGCTAATGGATAAATAAACATTAATACGGGTAATGAGTACATAATAATTTTTGTTAATCCGACATTCGCAAATATAAACGCCAATACATTAACCATAGTGGCTAATACAATGTAGTTCGTTTTAGGAAATAGTTCTGTAAATGTTTCTGAAAAAGCTGTAATTAAACCAATTGCCGTTTTTAAACACGCCACAATAATAATAAGTGATAAAACAATAATTCCGAAATCACCTAAATAATGTTGGGCAATTTGTGCAAGGGCAATGCCCCCATTTTCACTTACTTTAAATTCTCCAAGACTCATTGTTCCCATTACTGCAAGAAGTGTATAGATGACACCCATGCCAATAATGCTAATGGCCCCCGATTTCACTGTTTCTTTAGCAATATCATTAGGATTTGTAATACCTAATTTTTTAATAGTCGTTACAATAATGATTCCAAATGCTAGTGATGCCAGTGCATCCAATGTATTATACCCATCGATAAAACCTTTTAATAATACACTCTTATTGTAGTCAGGACTTATTGGTGCATGACTTATACTGCCCATTGGGTGAATCAATGCAAGTACGACCACGATACCTAATAAAATCAAAAAGACTGGATTTAAGAACTTGCCAATATAGTCTAAGATTTTAGAGGGTTTACGTGCAAAAAACCAAGCTACGATAAAGAACAACATACTAAAGACAGGTAAAATCCATTTTCCACTGCTTGGAGAAACAAATGGTGAAAAAGCAATTTCATATGATGTTGTTGCAAGTCTTGGTAAAGCAAAGAAGGGTCCAATAACAAGATAAAGACCAATCGTAAATATGTATGCATAAATTTTACTTACGCGTGAAGAAATTGCAAATACACCATTCGTCTTAGAAATACCAATCGCAATAATTCCTAAAAATGGTAAACCGATTGCTGTAATTAAAAATCCTAAATTCGCAAGTAATACGTTTGCGCCTGCCATTTGCCCTAGATGAAGTGGAAAAATTAAGTTTCCTGCTCCAAAGAACAAACCAAAAAGCATCGACCCAATAAAGAGATTCTCTTTAAATGTAAGTTTCTGTTTCATTGTCTTTCCTCGTTTCCCTCTTAAAGTCATAATAGATATTATACATTTTTTTAAAATCAATTTCTTTAGAATTTTTAAAAAAGTTAGATAATAATATATAAAAAAACTTCTCTTTGCATGATTACATTCATTTTTTATGCAAAAAGAAGTTTTAAGTGTAACCTTATACTCATCGATATTTATCCTTAATTATATAATTTTTAGTTATACAGACTTAGCTAATATATGTATCTGCATGTTCAAGGCGATATGTTTCACCTTTTGCTTTAGCTTCTTCATAAGCTTCATATGTTGTATGTTTAACATCTTCAACTTTGTAATTTACCGTTTTCGCAAATTTCCTTACATCTTCTTCATTTTTGGCCAATACAAATACCGTTAAAATATTGTCATCTACAATGTCTTTATGGTGTTGGTAACGTAGTCTATAAATATTCATGACGCTGTCTCCTTCCAATCTATTAGTGATAAACCCTTACTTCATAAAAATAATAAATAATGCCCTACATATTATTTAAATTTAATATACCACTTTTTTTTGAAAAAGGAAGCCTATAAAAAAGAAGTAAGATAGAATTTACTTGATCTTCATATCTTACTTCTTTACTTTAATATACTTTAATTTTAAGATTCATTTTTTAAAGCTTTTTCAATAGCTTTAATATTTTTCTTCATAAATGATTGATACGTATTACTGTCATTATCTTGTTGTTTAGTATGAGAACCCATATTATAAAATGAAATTGTTTTTGCATGTGTTTCTTTTCTAACCGTGTCTGCAACTTTATTCGACACATTTTCTTCAGCTAGGATATAGTTTACCTTATCCTCTTTAATTTGTTTTACAATAGTTGTAAGATCTTTTTGACTTGGTTCTTCAGCATTCATATTTTCGATTCCTTCTTGCTTAAAACCATAGCGATCAGCTAAATAACCAATAGAATCATGTGAAATATATACTGTTTTACCTTCTTGACCTTTAACAGCACGTTTCATATCTTTATCTAAATCCTTCAAATCACTAACTAATTTTTTATAATTCTTTTCATAGTCATCTTTATGTTTAGCATCTTTTTTAACTAATTCATCCTTTATATCTTTCGCAAATTGTTGACTTAATACAGGATCTAACCAAACATGAGGATCATATTTACCATGATGATGCTCATGTTCTTCGTGCTCGCCATGTTCTTCGTGTTCACCGTGTTCATGTTCATCCTCTTCGCCTTTTAACAAATCGGCTTTATTTAAAGATGATTCTAATGATAATGTTTTATTTTTATCATTCATCGCATTTGCAATTTTTTTAGCGACTGGGTCTAGATTATCCCCTGTATATACAAATAAATCTGATTTACCAATATCGACCATTTGTTTTTGACTCGGCTCATATGTATGTGGATCCATTCCATTCGGATAGACTGATTCAACATGAACGTATTTACCACCAATTTGTTGAGCAAAAGATTTCAGTGGATATACTGTCGTTTTTACCTCAAGCTTTTCATTGTTCTCTGATTTTTTATCTTTATCACTACCACTATTGGATGTTCCACAAGCTACAAGTGACAACGTTAAAATACTGATGAAGACTAACATTAAACTTTTCTTAATCATTTTCTTCTCTCCTAAATAGTAATTATTACGTTTTAATAATCGCATTTCATATCGAAATTGTCAATGGACGATTTAAAAAAATGAAAATGATTAAATAATTATATATAATTGTTGTTTTACTACAGTCAGAAAAAGGACCGAAAGTTATAAAAGGATTTTTATTATGAAAAAATTTCTTCTAGATAAATAAGGCATTATTGAAACATTTAATAGCAAAAGTAAAGTAATGCCTGAAACAATGAGTGGAGAATGTATTGCTATAAATAAAATTAAAAATGATCAACATATCCATATTACTGAACCTAAAGAACCAACTGTTAAGTTAACAATATTAAGAAAAATGATTTCGGACAACTTTAATATATAAGTAACAGAGTGAAACAGAATTCCCATTAAATTCATTGTTTCGTTCCTTTTCATCTCAATATTTCTATGTTTATTAGCTTTAATTAATAGTTTTTTGAAAATTTTGTGTATTTTAAAATACAACTCCTAAAATAAAGCGCTTTCTTGTTAAAATAATAGTGTAACTATTTTAAGGGGGACGATGATAATGACAAAGGGGAATCAAATCACTAATCAATCTAAAAAAGAAACATCTAATAAAGGATATAAACCATTATGGATTGTGATTAGTTTTATCGTATTAGTAATGATTTTATTATTACCTACTTCAAGTAGCTTACCGGTCATGGCTAAAGCAGCACTTGCCATTCTTGCTTTTGCTGTAATCATGTGGGTTACTGAAGCAGTATCTTATCCAGTTTCAGCTACTTTAATTTTAGGACTTATTATATTATTACTTGGCTTTAGTCCTGTTCAACATCTCTCAGAACAACTTGGTCATCCTAAAAGTGGAAACGCCATTCTGAAGGGAAGCGAATTATTAGGCACAAACAATGCTCTGAGTCTCGCATTTAGTGGTTTTTCTACTTCTGCAGTAGCACTTGTGACCGCCGCTTTATTCTTAGCAGCTGCCATGCAAGAAACCAATCTTCATAAACGGCTAGCACTTTATGTCCTTTCTATTGTAGGAAATAAAACAAAACATATTGTTATCGGTGCAATTTTAGTATCAATTGTATTAGCCTTTTTTGTACCTTCTGCTACGGCTCGTGCTGGTGCTGTTGTACCCATTTTACTCGGGATGATTGCAGCCTTTAAAGTGAGTAAAGATAGTAAACTAGCATCACTCTTAATTATTACATCCGTACAAGCGGTATCGATTTGGAATATCGGTATTAAAACTGCCGCTGCGCAAAATATCGTCGCTATCAATTTCATTAATCAAAACTTAGGCTATAACGTGTCTTGGGGTGAATGGTTTTTATACGCTGCACCGTGGTCTATACTGATGTCTATTGCCTTATATTTCATTATGATGAAAGTAATACCACCTGAACGAGATGCCATTGAAGGTGGTAAAGAATTGATTAAACATGACTTAAACGAACTAGGTCCAATGAGTGCTAGAGAATGGCGACTCATTGTCATTTCTATCTTATTACTGATCTTTTGGTCTACTGAAAAAGTACTTCACCCTATCGATTCAGCAAGTGTTACTTTAATTGCATTAGGTATGATGCTCATGCCTAAAATCGGTGTGATTACTTGGAAAGGCGTTGAAAAGAAAATTCCATGGGGGACAATTATCGTCTTTGGTGTAGGCATCTCACTTGGTAACGTCTTACTTAAAACAGGCGCTGCCCAATGGCTCAGTGATAAAACATTTGGGTTAATGGGACTAAAAGAGTTACCAATTATCGCAACGATTGCACTCATTACATTATTCAATATTTTAATTCATTTAGGTTTTGCGAGTGCAACAAGCTTATCCTCTGCACTGATACCCGTATTTATTTCATTAACATCAACATTAGGGTTAGGCGAGCATTCTATCGGCTTTGTTTTAATACAACAATTTGTGATTAGCTTTGGATTCTTATTACCAGTGAGTGCACCACAAAATATGTTAGCCTACGGTACAGATACATTTACGGTTAAAGATTTCTTAAAATCAGGTATTCCTCTCACTATTATAGGTTATATTCTTGTGATTTTATTTAGCTTAACGTATTGGAAATGGTTAGGTTTAGTGTAAAATGAGTCAGATTCATTTTATAGATAGAGAGGTTTATCATGACCAAAAAAACCATTTATTTGTACAGTGAATTTTTGTCGTAGCCAAATGGCTGAGGGTTTTGGAAAAGCAATTTTAGGTGATGAATGGAATGTATATTCAGGAGGCATTGAAACACATGGTGTTAATCCTAAGGCAGTTGAAGCCATGAAAGAAGTAGTATCAACATTTCAAATCATACCTCTGATTTAATTAATAATACGATTTTAAAACAGTCAGACTTAGTAGTAACATTATGCAGTCATGCTGATGCGCATTGTCCTACTATGCCATCAGGTGTTAAAAAAGAACATTGGGGCTTCGATGACCGAAAATATGGGTCAGCATTCCAACGTGTTCGAGATGACATTAAAAATGCGATTGAACAATTTAAGTATAAAACATAATAAAACAGCAGTTACTACGTATTTGACGTAGTAACTGCTGTTTATTGATATAGCCATGCTTACCAAAAGTCACTTGTTACAATATTTTTTCTCTCAATGTCTAAATTTGGAATGTCCCTCTCATTCGCAACCGCATCTTTATAATTTAAATTAAGTGCCTCAATGGCTTTATCAAACGTCACATTATCTTTACACATGTACTCCCATACATTTTTATTGATGTACGCATTACCATCATAATAAAAGTCTTTCACCCACATTACTTATCATCCCTTTCTATTTATTACAGTTTGATATTACACCTAAAGTGTAATATAGGCAAACCTTAAATAATTAGAAATCATTAATTATTTATCAGTTTATATGATGATAATTAAATAAATTTTTAGTCATAAAAAGTTATTATAAAAAACTTATGAAAAAAATTTAAAAGCCTATTATTATAAACATTTGTTTATTTTTCTTCATCTTCTAATTTCACAAGTGTTGGTTTAGGCGTATGAATGCCTACATCGTTAAAGTAACTTATGATTTCTTTTCTTAATAAACGTTGGCCTGGAAAATGCATGCCTGGTTTAACATGAGCTAATAATTTAATTACCATTTCATTACCATCAATACTATCTAAACCGAGTAAATCAGGTGCAGCAACGAACATATCATATTTATCTTTTAATGTTGGTAAGAATGCTTTTAATTCTTTTTCAATAACGTCATAATCTTCATTTGGAGAAATCGGAATTGCAATAAGAGGCGATACATCTGTCTTAGAATAATTTACAATTTCACTAATTGTCCCATTAGGTAAGGTATACACTTCTCCAGTATCAGATTGAATACGTGTAGATCGTAAACCTATTGTTTGTACTGTCCCTTCTGCAATCGTTACACCTGACGAATTAATTTGAACATAATCGCTGACGTCAAATTGTCCTTCAAAAATAACGAAAAAGCCGGTAATGATATCTTTTACAACAGTCTGGGCACCAAAACCAACTGCTAAACCAACAACACCAGCCCCAGCTAAAATAGCTGAGACGCTAATTCCAAAACGAGAGAGAATCGATGTAAGAACAATAAACCAAACAACATAACTAATTAAGTTTTGAACAAGTGTTGAAAGTGTCTCACTTCTTTTAATTTTATAGCGTGTCTTCTTCTTCTCATTGACTTTAAAAAATTTCGTTACTACTTTTCTAGAAATTGCAATAACAATCATACCTAATAAGATATAAGCAACAATAATTAAAATATTGGCTAGTAAATTTTGATAAAATTCTATCTTCGTCAATGGTTCAATAAATTTAATAAACAGTTGTTTCATTTGACTCATGTTGATATAATACTCCTTTTATACTTAGATTTTTAAATGATTGTGCGCTATTATTTAGAACACGACACTTAAATAAAAATGATACCATATTTTATATATTATCTGAAATAATCATTTGCTTTATTCCAGAATAAAAAACTTCATTCTCACTGCTTCGTGAGAATGAAGTCATATATTAAGTCATCATTACTTATGTTCTGAACTTTCAAAATATCGTCTTCTAAATGCTGGAGTTGCTACTTTTGATTCAAAGTCTTCTGGAATTTCTTCAGTACGTACAACTAATACATCACATGGGGCATGACGTACAATCGCTTCTGATACCGAGCCAATCATAAAACGTTCGACTGCATTTAATCCTGAAGCACCACACATAATTAAATCAACATCTAATTCATTTGCTAAATTTTTAGGAATGAGTAATTTCGGTGGGCCAAATTCAAGTCGTGTTTCTACATTTGTCACGCCTTCTTTAACGGCAAGTTCTTTATAGCCTTCAAGTAACTTCTCAGAATACTCTTTAGACGGGTCAAATTGAGATGCGTACACTTCATACGCAGTATATGTTCTCGTATCAATCACATGCACAATTGTGAGCTTTGCATCATTACGTTTTGCTACATCAACGGCTTTATTAAAGGCCCATTCTGCTTCATCTGATCCATCAACTGCAATTAAAATGTTTTTGTATGCTAACATTTTAATCTCCCCCTTCATCTGTTCTCACCTTTATTTTAGCACTGTTTCAAAAAAATGAGTATTAATATGTAAAACGCTTTCAAAAACTATATATTACGTTCTTCTTTATCAATTTGATGTTGTAAGTAGGATAAAATAGCGCTATAACATCCTAATGATATCGTTAAAATAAATGGTAATAGTTTGATTGATACTTCTCGGGCATGTTTAGAACTCGTTAATGTTAAATGATCAGTTAAACCTTGCATATCTATATGACTAAAGCATGCATAACTAATAATTACAAAAAAGGTTAGCGTCGCTATTAATTTCATTTTATTTACAAAGTCACTACTAAACTGAATCAATGAAAAAGCTAAAATAAGAATAATAATATTGAATATAACACTAAAAATAATCCACAACATAATAAATGTCGGCTGATTTAATTTCCCCATGTTTAAAATATTTCCTTCTACCATTAGAGGTATTAAGAAACTAAATAAAATTGAAATGCTAAATGTAATGATCACTGTTAGTAATGCCCCTAACAGTTTTAAAAAATCCCGCATCATATCCACCTTTTAAAAGTTAATATATTAATATTGTACAATTTAATACATTTATATGCTATATTCATCAAAATATTTAATTAACTATTTTCAACATCAATCTTATACTAACTTACAGTGTTGTAATTTTAGAATGTCTTACTTACTATTTATTTTATTATATGTTTTTATAGAATTGAGGTGATCATGATATGCCAAATGAAAATTATAGAGAAAGTGATATTTTAGGAGGCATTAGCTATTTAAGTGTCTTCTTTGCACCAGTATTATTTCCACTTATTGTATGGATCGTCGCACAACCACCAGCTTCGACCCATGCTAGAAATGCGTTATTCAATCACATCATGAGTTGGGTTATGGTGGTATTAGGATTAGTAACCCTATCTATTTCCCCAGCTTTTGTAAATAGTGAACACGGTATCGGCTGGATTATTGCAATCCTCATCGCAGTTATTTTCTTTATATGGGCACTTGTGCTATTTTTAAAAAATATCATTAGAGGTATTCAATTAATGATGCCATAAAAAAAAGAGGAAGTGACGATAATTTCGTCGTTTCCTCTTTAATTTTATTAATCTCTTGTTGTATGAAACTAAAAAATGACCAATCAAATATTTTAAATTTTATCGTTTTCAGTATAAAAGGCAATACTATAATGTTGTTTGTGAGAATTATATATATACTTTTATTCCATTATGATTACCTACTGTAATTATAATAAGGTTTGGTCGTTTTAGTATTAGATTGCGCTTGCAATACTATATTACGAAAAGTAGTATGATGTTTATATGAAAATTGTAATCAATATTTTTATCATCATAACTTGTTTAATATCCATTATTTCTTAAGGTTTTCTTATTTTCCAACGATAAGGATCTTCAAGTTGATGCCAATCAGAATTCATTTCGCTACTATTCACCAGGCATTCATCGAGTTCTTTTTCTATTTTTTCTTGATCTAAGTCGGTACCAATAATGACAAATTGTGTATTTCTATCCTCATATTCAATATCCCAACTTTCCGCTACGTCACGACGTTGAGCAAGTATCTCTTCCCGTTTTTCTTTAGACATTGATGCAACCCAATATGTAACTGGGCTGATATTACATGACGATCCTGCTTGTGACAGTAAACACGCAACCTCGTTATATTGCGCAAGCCATACAATCCCTTTTGAACGAACAATGTTTTGAGGCATTTGTTCTAACCAATCATTGAAACGTTTCGCGTGAAACGGTAATCGTCTTGAATAGACAAACGAATTCATACCATATTCTTCAGTTTCTGGTGTATGCGTCTCATGGCCGCCTTCTGTTAGTTCCTTAATCCATCCTGCAGAATTGCTAGCTTTTTCAAAATCAAATCGTCCTGTATCTAAGACATCATTAATATCTACTTGAGACTGCGTTGTTTTAATTATTTTTGCATCTGGTTGTAATGTTCTAAGTATATGTTCTAACTTATCTAGCGCTTCATTTGTAACTAAATCTGTTTTATTCAATACAAGTACATCACAGAATTCAACTTGGTCTATTAATAAATCCGCAATCGAACGTTCATCTGTCACATCCGCACCTTGATTACGATCCACAAGTAAATCTTCTGAATGAATATCATTAACAAATCGATTCGCATCAACGACCGTAACCATCGTATCTAAACGACAAATCGAAGTGAGATCTATTCCCATCGCTTCATCGATATACGAGAATGTTTGCGCTACAGGTACTGGTTCAGAAATGCCTGTAGATTCAATAACGATATAATCAATATTGCCTTTATGTACAAGTCGTTCAACTTCTTTTAATAAATCGTCCCGTAACGTGCAACAAATACATCCATTAGATAGTTCAACTAATTTTTCATCTGTTCTAGACAGTCCACCACCATCAGCAACTAAATCTTTATCAATATTAACCTCACTCATATCATTCACAATAACTGCAATACGACGGCCTTCTCGATGATTTAAAATATGATTTAGTAACGTTGTCTTCCCTGAACCTAAATAACCACTTAATACAGTTACAGGTATCTTACTCATTTATATTCTCTCCTTTTAAATCGTAATTATTACGATTTAAATTGTACAGAGATTTTTAATAATGTCAATATTAATTAAATGAATGATGTTCTATAGCGAGTGATTTACCGCGTAATCATTAGTATGTCTTCACTTATACTTCAAGGTTTGATATTCCTTAAATGTATTAAATTTTTAATGACATCATGATATTGTTTATGAAACATTGCTGATAGTTTTTATAAAAAAAGAGCGAAAAATTATTTTTCGCTCTTACAAATTATAAATAAATTTTTTTATTTTTTAATATTTCATTCAAATTTTGCGTTAATAAATTTAACTGAGATTGCACCCAGAAGCATCATGTTTCCTGCAAACAATAACATGGCAGGCATTGAACTTCCTAATAGTGGGAAAAGTGCAAAGCTTACTACAGAAGCGACAATTTGTGGTAAACAAATACTTGTATTAAATAAGCCTAGATAAGCACCTGAATTTTCTCCGTCAATGGCTTCGGTTAATAGTGTAAAAGGTTGGGTATTCATCGTTAAGTTATTAATACCAATGAATATAAATGAAATAATGAGTAACCATTGGTTATGAATAAAGAACATTGAAATAAGACCTAATCCACCAAAAATTAATCCAAAACTATACCAAAATTTTCTTTGAGAGGGTTTAGATTTTGCAATGACAAAACCAAAAATAACTGAACTTAAAAATTGTATACAGTATAACACACCATACCAGTTTCCTGCTGCTTGATATCCTGCTGAAGAAGGGTCTGTCGCATTCCATACATTTTTTGCTATTGCACCTGTTGAATACGTCCAGAGATACATTAATGCAAACCAGTTAAAAAATTGAACTACACTAATTTGCCAAAATTGTTTAGGCGCAGTTTTTAACAGTTGCCATAAATTTAATTTCTCATTCCTATTGTCATCTGAAATGCCGTGATAATAGTTATATGTTTTAGGTTCATATTCTTTAACGGAAAGAACCGTCCAAATAGAAGCAATGAGTAATACCGCTGCTGCAATATAATAAGCTATTTTTACTGTCATCGGTACTTCCCCTTTAGGCGCTACATTACTCATTCCCATCATTGTTAGTAAAAATGGTAA
>NZ_PPQE01000028.1:114881-140270 GCF_002901845.1 Staphylococcus hominis subsp. hominis | reverse complement strand
AAATTTGAGAAGATTTGTTGCCATGACCAGGCCATATCTCTTTGTTTTTCGTTTACCATATCTCCAATAATCATTTTATAGGGCTGCATACACGCATTTGAAGTTAAATCCATAAGTAACGTCATAATTGCACCAAATGACAAAGCCATAAGTGATGCATATCCAAATCCAAACGAACCTGCATTAGGTAATAGGACTAATACAATCGCTCCGATTGGACCAGCAATTAAAAGATATGGCATCCGACGTCCAAATCTAGTCCAAGTTCTATCAGAATAGTATCCAATAAGTGGTTGTACAATCATTCCTGCTAATGGCGGCAAAATAAAAAACCAACCTAAATTATTAGGGTCGGCGCCGAGCGTTTGAAATATTCTTCCCATCATTGCTGATTGAAGTGCAAATGCCATGTTTACTCCGAAGAAACCAAATGTAATAGAAAAAATAACTGCTTTTTTTAAATAGGGTAGTGTAATACCTTGTTCTTCAGTATTTTTAGTATGTATTTGATCTGTATCTTTCATTTCTATCTCTCCTATTTATTACTTGATATAGTCATTTAATTCAATAATTAAATAGCTATATCAAATAACAATTTGTTGGAATCGTTTTCAACTATAATTATAACATTTTTGAATTTCTTTGGGAACGCTCGCATTTCCTATAAATAAATCAGAGTTCATTTTATTTTCCAATCTCATATATATCATAATTACCTAATTTAGGTATTTTTATAGATAATTAAAGATTATTGTGATGATAATAGATATATTAATACTTAAAAACAAAATATATAACATAATCTATAATTAGATTATTACAATAAATAACGATAGAAAAAATTGATTATATTAAATATAATTAGATTATTATTTGTATTTTAACTACTTTTTAAAATACATTAGATTATCAAAAAGATTACTAATTAAAGGAGTATAAAAATGAAGGTTATAAAGAGTAAAGAAATCAATCATAGGCCTAAAGTAAGTGTATTAATTAGTACGTATAACAAAGAAAAATTTATTAATAAAACATTAGATAGTGTCTTAAAACAATCGATGGATATGAGAGATTTTGAATTAATCGTGGTGGATGACTGTTCTACTGACCAAACCGTTGATATTGTTTCTAAAAAAATAGACAGTTTTTCTAATTACAAATTTATTCAATTAGATCAAAATTCGGGTACACCTGCGAAACCACGAAATTTATCTATTGATTTAAGTAAGGGAAAGTACATCATGTTTATAGACGGTGATGATTGGTTACCTGAAGATGCTCTAGAAAAGTTATATACACTTTTAAAAACAAACAAGACAGACTATGCTACAGGCTTAACGAAATATGTGCATAGTGATCGCATAGCTAGAAGTGGCGTTGCTCTATCTAAAATTGCATATAATAAAGTAGATTTAAAACACTTTAGAAAATCATTTTATCATTTAGCACCTGCTGGTCGTATGATTAAAGCTAGCGTCATTAAAAAGAATCATATTCAATTTCCAGAAATGATTTTTGGAGAAGATTTACAATTTTTCGCAGAAGTCTTTTTCAATACTAAACGTATTAGTACAACACAAGATGTGGTTTATTGTGCTAACCGTTACGACGATAATATTTCTTTAGTAAAATCAGAAAAATCAACACATATTAATCGTATGAAATGGCAAGGTGAAGCCTATCGTCACTTAATGAATAAGTATAAAAATAATAAATTAATGCCTAATTTACTATATCGTATTATTAATAAAGATGTTTTAGAAGCTAAATTCTATAAAAAAGGCTTTATTAAAAACATAAATGAGTTACTTCCTATTTTTCAAAATATCATTCATATGGTAGATGAACATTTCGATGCTTTAGACTATGCAGATGATGATTTAAACCGACAAGCCATCAAACTAATACGTGAGGGGAATAAAGAAGACATTATCAGTTTTGTTAAATTCTATCTTAAAAAAGATGATAAGCCGCTTCATGAGAAAAACGATATATATTACTATTCGTTTAAAGGAACACATTACAAAAAAAGAATGCATCCTACATTACTAAAAATCTCTCAAGAGAATGATAAGGTGTTCTTAAAAATACTTTCTAAAAACTCTGAGTTAAAGTATCTAGAAGTAAAACATCGAAAAGATCCAACTCAATTCATCGTATTAGATATTAAGAAACATCGTTTTAAACCTGGAGAATATACTGTTCAATTTACAACAAAGAATTTACCTGATGGAAAATTAGCTCTTACAGTTTTAGATAAAGATTTAAATGGCTCAGTTATCAAATCAGGCATGCGTTTTGATTTTTATGAAACTGTTGGTGGCAATTTAGGATATATTAAAAAGTAATTAAAATCTTAGATGTTTCGCCACCGTAGCATTCATTTTACATATATTTATTTCGATATATGTAAAATAACGATCTTAATAAATTATAAATCTTAGTCTTGTTATCTATGTATTTTTATAATTCCAAAAGAAATTATGCTAAATTTCAAAATAATGCTGTACTTATTCATTCAAAAGGTGTATAGTTGGTTTCACGTAATAAAAGCTCGTATTTTGGATTGTAGTATATTTTTATAGAATATTCTCTTTTAATTTATGAATTTGTTACAAATATGATGTGCAAAAGCACTTGGAGGTATTCTATATGAATAACGGTACAGTTAAATGGTTTAACGCAGAAAAAGGGTTTGGATTTATCGAAAGAGAAGACGGTGACGATGTGTTTGTTCACTTTTCAGGTATCGCTACTGATGGATATAAAACTTTAGAAGAAGGTCAAAAAGTAGAGTTTGACATCACTGAAGGTCAACGTGGCGAACAAGCAACAAATGTTGTCCCTGTTTAAACATAAATTTTAGCACAAGCATTTATATATACATGCTTGTGCTTTTTTTTACATAATTTATAAAAGAATAATACTTAAAATTAATCTCCTACTGTCACTTAATATATCCTACTATATAATCTGTCATACATATCACTCAGTGTTAATCCCTAGTATAACCTGGTTGATCTTCATTTAAGATTAAATTACCTCCATTTAAATAACTTGCGTAACTTAACCAAATGACATAAGGCAACATTAATAAACCAGCATACTTATTAGATGCATAAAAACGATGTGCAGTAATATTTCCAGCTGCAAGTAATACATAACTTTCAATTAAAGATGTCTTTCTCAGTTTTAAATTGAAATAAAGTATCGTCCACGCATAATTCAATCCTAATTGTGCATAATGAGCACGTGTTATAGACTGTTTCTCTCTTTTATGAGCTGCATGCGCATATGATAATTGATAAGCTACTCCCATTGAGGTATAAAGTAGTGGCCATACAATTGGAAATACTTTAGCTGGAGGTGAAAAAGGTGGTTTTTCATAATGTTTATAATCATTTTGAGCTTTAGCTGTTAATCTCCCAATAACCATTCCACCTGCTAAAGGTAATACAATTCTTGTAACTTTTTTAATATTAATCATAATTCTCTCCTTTAAAGTCTTCCTATATTTAATACCCTACTTTTATATAATTAATGAGTTATGAATCTATTATTAAAAAACAAAATAATGTAGTCTCACACTAAAATATCCTCCTAAATACCATCATGTAGATACATAGGAGGACATTCTTTAAACAGTTCATTTAATGTTTTTATGGCTACCATTATATTTTGGCTAATTACTTTTAATTTAGATTGGCCTTTTTAATTATTTCTCCTAAAGGGCATCTAGAGTCACTATTATTCTTCTTCACCAACAACTGTGAAACGTTCATTAATATGCGCTTTATTTTCAGCTTCATCTACTATAGCAATAGCAAAATCTGCATAACTGATATAACTATTACCTTTACTATTAAATAATAATTGATCTTTTCCTAACGTATAGGTGCCTGTACGTTTACCTTCAAAGTCAAATTCCGCTGATGGACTAATAAAGGTCCAAGTAATTCCTTCAACATGTTGTAAGTCTTGTAAGTTACGACTTGATCCTTTAGCTGTTGGTTTCACTATTTCCGGGAAATCTGGTGTATCCATAACACGTATAGTATGCGCATCATCTGCAAATAGACTGCCAGCCCCCCTACAATAATGGCTCTTGTATCTACATCTTTTAATATGTTAATCAATATGCGTCCTACTTCAACGTGCACTTCTTCTTCACCTAATGGCGCGCCAAATGCATTGACTACCACGTCTAAATCTTTAATATCGTCTGAAGTTAAATCAAATACATCTTTTTCAATCACTTTAACATCTTTATCAGCATCTAATTTAGCAACATTTCTTACAATCGCAGTGACTTCATGTCCACGTTGTTGTGCTTCATTTAATACTTTAGTTCCTAATTTACCTGTTGCCCCAATAATACCAATGTTCATCGTTTGTTCCTCCACTTCTATATTTATCAGAGCTGTCTCTTGGATGTCCCTCAACATGTTATCAATATAATTACATTTTTATTAAAAGTCTATTTATCTGTTTTTATTTTCCTTTCTAATATGAAGTCATTGAAACATGCCTCACAACGATTAGTTTAAAATCACCTTGTACTATACATATTGAGTTCAATGTGTTGACTTAATTAATCTAAGTCTCTATTGTCAATATGAAGAATCATACAAACGCGTATATTCTATCTTATATGTATAAGGGGAAATGACTATGATGAATGTAAAAGCAAGAGCTGTAAATGGCCCAGATTCTGAATTTTTCGCTACTGAAATTAAACGTCGTGATTTAGATAAACATGATGTATTAATAGAGATTAAATATGCAGGTATCTGTCACTCTGATATCCATACTGCTCGAGAAGAATGGGGCCCTGTCGATTATCCACTCGTACCAGGTCATGAAATTGCAGGTATTGTTAAAGAGGTCGGTCCTGACGTCACTAAATATAAAGTTGGCGACCGTGTAGGTGTTGGATGTATGGTGGATTCTTGTGGTGAATGTGAAAACTGTAAAAATGACGAAGAACAATACTGTTTAAATGGAAATGTAGGTACTTATGCAAGTACTGACAAATATGGTGAGAAAACACAAGGCGGTTACTCAACACATATTGTTGTCCAAGAAGATTTCGTATTACGTATTCCTGACAATATCAGTTTAGAGGTTGCTGCTCCTTTACTGTGTGCGGGGATTACAACTTACTCACCTTTAAATCATTGGAAAGCCTATGAAGGTAAAAAGAATGTAGCAATCATTGGTATGGGTGGTCTTGGACATATGGCAGTTCAAATTGCACATGCAATGGGCGCTAACGTGACTGTATTATCACGTACGTTAAATAAAAAAGAAGATGGTTTAAAATTTGGTGCTTCAGCTTATTATGCAACAAGTGACGAATCAACATTTAAAGAACTTGCTGGTTCATTTGACTTAATTATTAATACTGTAAGTGCAAAATTAGACATAGATGACTATCTTAAATTATTAGCCTTAGATGGTACACTCGTTAATGTTGGTGCCCCAGCTGAGCCTGTATCCTTACAAGTATTTAATTTAATTGGTCATCGTCGTTCATTTGCTGGATCTGCTATCGGTGGTATTAAAGAAACTCAAGACATGTTAGATTTCTGTTCTGAACATCATATCGCCCCACAAATTGAATTAATTACAGCAGATGATATTGATGATGCTTACGAAAGAGTGTTGGCATCTAAAGTTAAATATCGTTTTGTTATTGATATCAGTACAATGTAATCACAAAAATGCCCATGAGATGTGGGCATTTTTTATTACTTAACTATTATATTAAGTTTCTGTTAGTCTTTCTCTCACTATTTAAGATAAACAGTTCATCAGTTATAGATTCCAACTATACTTTTTACAATATTTAATATTGATTGTTATCGTTTTTTTACATTTAATATATATAATAGTCTTAATACTAAATAATTATATCTTGTTAAATAATTTATAATTAAATCATAATGTTTTATTATATGTATTAAGTGATATATATATACAAATGAAGAAAATGTTCAATAAAGAAAATTAAATAAATAAAGGAGTTTGTCTAGATGAATGAATTAACACAATATTTAAAAGAAGTCGCCAAGCAATTAGAGATACAAAATGCATATAGTGAATTAAATAGAGCAAGTCAAAACAATGAAAATCAAGCTACAGATAAATTTAATGACACTTTAAAAGCAATTGAAGATAAATATGCTTATGATTCATCACGTCACGTTATACCAAATAGAGCCTCATTAAAAACATTAAATAGAGTAAAAGCAATCGAAGATAAATACGCTAAAGCGATGAAAACGTTAGAAAGACTTAGAAAATCTAGATTATCAAGAAATAATAAGGATTCAACTCAAATAGAAAACTTAATAAAACAATCAGAAAATGGTTTTAATGATTATCACACACGTGATGATCAATATAATTTTGCAACAAGTGTAGCTCAAGAGTTAGAAAAATTAAAAAATGAATATATTATCTCACCTAAAGAGGCTAAAAATATATTTGGCAAATATGTATTCCATACTAATGAATTTCATTTAAGTGACCATGAACTATATAAAATCAAATTTGCGTATGGTCTTGATTAGGTATTTCATTTCTCATAGTCTAACTAGGCAGATCGTGTAAAAACCATGTACACGTTTATATAAACGTCATACTCATTTTTTTTATTAATATATTTGAACATAGACAAATAAAAAGAATAGTCACATAATGGCCTTAGGGGAAAGACTATGTATGAATTGGGAGTTCAATTATATATTATGTATCTACGGGGATTATACGGATGGTATAATCTCTTTTTTTATCTTCTTCAATAGTATTGCTCATCATCATGTAAATTTCTAAAGCAAAACTTCTCTATTAAAGTGACTTACTCCAATATTTTAACTTTGTCTGATTAATATCAATCTTTCCTCCCTTTTCATGTGTCAATCATTACCACCTCATTTGTATCTGGTTAGTGTACTCAATATAACTCCAAATAATCTAAACCAAAATTGTCTAATGATTAATGATATTTTTTCCACATTGTCTCGTCTAACATCGTCTAGTTGTGATAAATACGTCTTCACGTTTAAGTCTTGTTGTTACAAGACCTTCCTCTACTTTTTCTTCATTTCCATAAATGAATGTAGCATCGATGCGTCTATATCCTTTCTACTAAAGTAGCCTCTGATTCGAACATATCTACATCATCTAAAAATAATATATGACTCTTCAGAGTTTATAATGTGTTACAAGGGGTAGATTGACAGGAGGAGGGCGATATTAATGAAAGCAGTTACTTATCAAGGTCATAAAAATATGGAAGTTCGTGAAGTGAACGATCCAACGATAGAAGAATCCACAGATGCCATTATTAAAATAACCGCTTCAGGTATATGTGGTTCTGATTTACATCTTTATCATCAAGGCGATTTATTTATGGATCCTGGTTTTGTTATTGGACATGAGCCAATGGGAATTGTAGAAGAAGTAGGAAAAGACGTTAAGACTTTAAAAAAAGGTGATAGAGTGGTTATACCTTTTAACATCGGTTGTGGTGACTGCTTCTATTGTAATAACCATATGGAATCTCAATGCGACAACTCTAATCCATCCCCTGCAAATTGGAAAATGGACAATGGTGGACTTTTCGGTTTTGGTGCCATGCACGGGAACCATTGGGGAGGACAAGCAGAGTATTTAAGAGTTCCATTTGCTGACTTCTCTTCTTTCAAAGTTCCAGATAGCGATTTGAAAGACGAACAAGTATTATTTTTATCTGATGTTGTCCCAACAGCTTATTGGAGTGTAGAACATGCGGGCGTAAAATCTGGTGATACTGTTATTGTTCTAGGTTGTGGTCCAATCGGTTTAATGGCACAAAAATTTGCTAAATTAAAAGGCGCTGAACGTGTGATTGCCATTGATAATGTGGAGCATAGATTAAACCATGCGAAAAAATTCAATGGTGCTGAAGTGTATAATTTTTCTAAAGAAGATAATATTGGAAAATTACTTCGTGAAACTACACGTGGCGGTGCAGATGTTGTGATAGATTGTGTGGGAATGGATGGACAAGTTGCTCAAGATGATTTAGAGATTAGTTCAAACTCAGCACAACGCGGTAATATTAGTCCAATTATTACAGCAGCAGAAGCAGTAAGAAAATTTGGTACTATTCAATTAACTGGTATTTATGCTACACCTGCAGATAATTTTCCAATAGATTTAATTTTTAATAGAGATGTTCAAGTAAAAAGTGGTCAAGCGCCAGTTATTCATCAAATGCCAAAATTATATGAAATGATTAAAAATGAAGTGTTTGATCCAACAGAAATTATAACGCATACCATGCCTTTAGAAGAAGCAAAACAAGCTTATGATATTTTCGATCAGAAAAAAGATAACAATATTAAAGTCATTTTAAAACCACAATAATGACTATATAAATAAAAAATATATACGTAACTTATTGAACAAATAGATAAAAAAGCCTGAGACATCATTAAATGTCTTGGGCATTTTTAATATGTTAGCAGTCGATGACTGAGTTGAAAATACGCTTATGTTAAGCTTTTTTCAATAATACAGCTTCGATACTTGTCTAGTCTTAATTCTCTTTACCTCCATTCGTGCTGTACAGTAAATAAAACTAGCACTTCTAATCATAGTGTTTGTGAGTAATTTTTAACGGGTAAATTTTTAGTACTACACTTTTTAAATATAGGAGGAAACTTAAATGAATGATAAAACAGTTTACGATGTAATTGATATAGGTGTAAATCACCTACTATCTGTTTATGATAATTGGAACGTTGAACACGTATTAGATAAAGAAAATGATGTTTTTCCAAATACGTTACATTGGCAATTTGGACATGTTTTAACGATTTTCGATTCTGCTTTATCAATAGGTGGTCAAAATGCCGTAGACGTCGCTAAATATACTAAACTATTTGGTTACGGATCTAGCCCTGCTAACTGGGAAGGACAAGATGTTCCAGCAATCGAAACGATTAAAGAAAACTTAAAAACACTTCCTGAACGTGCGCGCAAACTAACGGATGAACAATTATCACAAGAACTTAACGAACCCGTTGCTGGTTGCCAAACACTCAATGAATTATTAGTACTAAATGCCTTCCATGTTCCATTACATGCCGGCAAAATTGAAGAAATGACTCGCGTGCTTAAACACGACGAATAATTTAAAGGTCATCATTTATAGTTTACGAGAAGATATTTGCGTATTATGATTGCGAATAGTATGTTGTGAAAAATTAAGACTAGTATCATTTAACTACCTTGTTTGGCGTAGAAAAATGCAATGTACTGATAAAATATTAATATAAAACGCTTAATAGACGATATTCTTCACGTCTATTAAGCGTTTTTTGATAAATGTTATTCTTCTAAGACTTCTTTTTAATTTTTATATCTATTTATTTCTCAATTTAGAACTAGATTTTTAGCGTGCTTTCAGTTCATTTCCTGTCATCCATTTATGATTTTTAATGATTTTACCATTATCTTTGGATTTGTAATCAACCACGTAAACAGTAGTCTTTTTCACGTTATCTATATTGGCTGTAGCACCTTTCATGCCAGACATATGATTTGCTTCTAATTTAACAGTATCGCCCTTACTAAATCCATCTTTAGGTGCATCTTTAATCTCTTCGTTTACGATCCATTTATGATTGTTTACTTTTTCATTTCCATTTGTGGGTTTATAACTTACAACATAGGCATATGTTTTATACGCACCTTTTACAGTAGCTTCTGCGCCTTTCATCCCTGGCATATGCCCTGCTGTAATCGTTACTTTATCTCCCACTTTAAATTCACCCTCATTAGTCGATGTCATATCTTCTGGAACTTTACTTTCATCATTATGCTTCATATGGCTCTCACTTTTTTGGTCATTAGTGTCTTTATCTTTTTCATCATTATTGGAGCAAGCTGATAATATTAGTAATGATCCTAATATCATAAAAAATAATTTTTTAATCATAATAAAACTCCTATCTTTTATTTTAATTTTAATGTAAAGGCATTAATTGCAACAATAACCGTACTTAGTGACATTAAAATAGCACCTATTGCAGGTGATAAAATCAAGCCGATAAATGCTAAAATACCAGCTGCTAAAGGTACAGCAACAATATTATAACCTGCACCCCACCATAAGTTTTGCACCATTTTTCTCATAGTATTATTTGAAAGAGTCAAGAAATGAATTCATAATAAACTCATTTACTGGCTATTTTTCTAGTATTTATATTCAGTCTTTTCAAACTATATTAATCATTTTTTAATTCTTAAATTCTACGCCACAATAGCTGCATTTTATTAAATATACTATATATTCAATCAAGTTCAAAATGAATGTTGTCCCACCCCCATGTTTTTAAAATATCAACTTAATAATTGCAACGACGATTAAAATACATATTATCGTTTTTTGAATATAGTCAGGTATTTTCTGACCCATTTTCATACCTAGAGGCGTAAATAGTATACTACCTAAAATTAACGGTATTGCACTATTGATAGGAATATAACCCTGTAATAATTTAATCATAAATGCTCCAATAGAAGAAATGAATGCAATTACAATACTATTTGTAACTACCATGTTCATTGGTAATTTAAATATAACAAGTAGTACTGGAATAATAATAAATGCGCCACCAGCTCCTACAATACCAGATACCAAACCGATGATACCACCTATTGTAATTAAAAGTAGACGATTAAACTTAATATGACTAGTAGATGGTGTAACTTTTATAAACATTAGAATAAGAGCTAGTAATGCAATAATAATATAAACCGTATTAACAAACTGAACATTTATTAAATTCGCTAAGATTGCACCTAGCATACTACCTATTACCATTCCACTTCCCATATTAAGTATAAGCGTTCTAGAAAAATTTTTATTTTTATATGCGTTTAAAGATCCACTCAATGTACTAAAAAACACCTGACTTGAAGTTAATCCTGAAGCAATATAAGCACTATAAGTAGGTAAACCAAATAATGGTGGTAATAATAAGAGAGTTGGGTAAATAACAATGGCTCCCCCTATACCGACTAATCCAGAAATAAACCCTCCTAAGATACCAATAACTAACATTACTATAATTGTTGTTATACTTATCATTTACTTTTTACCAATAATTCAACTGCTTCATTAATTAGTGCCTGAGAATCTTCACTATTTTCTTCAGACATTTTGACGCATTCTACTAAGTTTTCACTAATGATAATACCCATTAACCGTTGAATAGAACTTTTAGAGGCACTTAATTGACTAATGACGTTTTTACAATTTTTTTCTTCCTCCATCATTTTAATGACTCCATTAAGCTGTCCTTGTATGCGATGAATACGATTAATCATCTTTTTATTATATTCCAATATATTTCACTCCACATTCATTTTTAATAATTACATCATATTGATTAAATTTTATTTTGTCAAATACCCCCATAGGTATTTGACAAACTATCTAATTCGTTATAATATACCCCTATAGGTATTTAAAAGGAGGTAATTATGTCACAATATGAAACGAAACACATTAATGATTTCACTAAAAAGGAATTAGAAGAATTGGGTTCTAAGGGTCAATTAATTGACGTTCGACAGCCTGAAGAATTTGAATTAGGACACATTAAAAATGCTTTATTACATTCAGTTGAAAATATAGAGACTTTTAAACAAAGCAAAAATAAAACTTACTATATCTATTGTAAAAGTGGTAATCGAAGTAGAAAAGCCAGTCAATTTCTTGCACAACGTGGATACGATGTGGTGAATTTAGACGGAGGTTATACCGCATACGAACAACAACATCATAATGATAATTTATCTAAAGTAACAGAAGATAAAGAAATTCAAATCAAAGACAATCGTAAGACGTTTAATTATAGTAATCTACAATGTCCAGGACCTATTGTTAATATTAGTAAAGAAATCAAAAACATCGCTATTGGTGATCAAATAGAAGTTGTTGTGACTGATCACGGGTTTTTAAATGATATTAAAAGTTGGATCAAACAAACTGGACACACACTTGTTAGACTCAATGATTCTGGTAATGAAATTCGCGCTATTATTCAAAAAGAAGAAAATAAAAATATAGAAGTGACGCACACGAAAAATGGAACAACGATTGTTTTATTTAGCGGTGAGCTAGATAAAGCAGTTGCAGCAATGATTATTGCTAATGGTGCTAAAGCCGCAGGTAGAGATGTAACCATTTTTTGCACATTTTGGGGCTTAAATGCACTTAAAAAAATTCAAAATCAACGCATTAAGAAAAAAGGTATCTCAAAACTTTTTGACTTCATGCTTCCAAATTCACCAATTAACATGCCTATTTCTAAAATGAATATGTTTGGTTTAGGAAATTTAATGATGCGTTATGTCATGAAAAAGAAAAATGTCGATGATTTACCTTCTCTTATCAATCAAGCAGTTGAACAAGGTGTTAAACTTATTGCTTGTACAATGAGCATGGATGTGATGGGCATTACAAAAGAAGAACTACGCGATGATGTAGAATACGGTGGCGTAGGTGCATATATTGGATATACAGAACAAGCTAATCACAATTTATTTATATAATTAGAAAGGAATGATATTATGTTTTTTAAACAATTTTATGATAAACATTTATCTCAAGCATCTTATTTAATCGGGTGTCAAAAAACTGGAGAAGCCATGATTATTGATCCTATTCGTGACTTATCTTCATATATTCGAGTTGCCGATGAAGAGGGTTTAACCATTACTCATGCAGCTGAAACACATATACATGCAGATTTTGCTTCAGGAATTAGAGATGTTGCTATAAAGTTAAATGCTAATATTTATGTATCGGGTGAAAGTGATGACACATTAGGTTATAAAAATATGCCTAACCACACTCATTTTGTTCAACATAATGACGATATTTATGTAGGAAATATAAAATTAAAAGTGCTTCATACACCGGGTCACACGCCAGAAAGTATAAGTTTTTTACTTACTGACGAAGGTGCTGGAGCACAAGTTCCAATGGGACTATTCAGTGGTGATTTTATTTTTGTAGGAGATATCGGTAGACCTGATTTACTAGAAAAAGCGGTTAAAGTAGAAGGATCATCTGAAATAGGCGCAAAACAAATGTTTAAATCGATTGAAAGTATTAAAGACTTGCCAGACTACATTCAAATTTGGCCTGGTCATGGCGCTGGTAGTCCTTGTGGTAAATCTTTAGGTGCTATTCCAACATCTACGCTTGGCTATGAAAAACAAACGAACTGGGCTTTTTCTGAAAATAATGAAGCTACCTTTATCGATAAACTCATTTCTGACCAACCTGCACCACCACATCATTTTGCACAAATGAAAAAAATTAATCAATTCGGTATGAATTTATATCAACCTTATACGGTTTATCCAGCTACAAATACAAACAGATTAACTTTTGATCTCCGCAGTAAGGAAGCTTATCATGGTGGACATATTGAAGGTACAATCAATATTCCATATGATAAAAATTTCATCAATCAAATTGGCTGGTATCTAAACTATGATCAAGAAATTAACTTGATTGGAGACTATCACCTTGTTTCAAAAGCAACACATACTTTACAACTTATTGGATATGATAATGTGTCTGGATATCAGTTACCACAAGCTCAAATTCAAACACAATCTGTTCATAGTAAAGACATAACTGGTCATGAAGCACATGTTTTAGATGTACGTAATGATAATGAATGGAATAATGGCCACTTATCTCAAGCGGTTCATGTACCACACGGCAAACTTTTAGACACAGATTTACCTTTCAATAAAAATGATGATATTTATGTACACTGTCAATCTGGCATTAGAAGTTCTATAGCTATTGGTATTTTAGAACACAAAGGTTATCACAATATTATTAATGTAAACGAAGGTTACAAAGATATACAACTTTCTTAATAATTATATATTTATGCTAATGAAAAAGGACTATAAGTATTTAGATATAGCTTATAGTCCTTTTTATATTATTGAATAAATATCTATTTAAAAAATATTTATATATATATATAAATTTATATAATTTAATAAACATTTTACACAGTACATACCTTTTTTATTTATTGCTGTATTCTGCTTATCGGGTAGTGATGCGGTTTTAAAAAAGCAAGATATGAATGTCAAATTATCTTTATATGTCAGTTTATTTAAAATATTTTTTAACATTATGTTGGCTAAAGTGAAATGAAAAATTTATAATCAATTAATTGAATACTTATTGCTATTGAATATTTTCTCTATCAGCATTTTTTAAACTAATATTATTCGCAATTGATTTTATCCTTTCTCTTATTCTTTCATGAACAAAATCCTCTCCAAACCCTAATTCTTGTAATAAATAAAATTCTAATATATTACGTAGTATGTGGAAAGCATTACTTAATTCTTCACCTTTGAGAGCTTTATCTTTTTGTTTTGGATTATAATGGGTGTAATAATTTCTCGTATCAGCAATTAAACTTGGAAACTTTTGTAATTCAAAATCTCCAATATAAAAATAAAACTCATAGTTAGCTAGTAATAAATCCGCAATACGACTTCTTAATGTAATGAACTTTCTACAACCATCCAATAAAAACTTCTTATCTTTTTCGCGAAAAGATTCAGGCCTTAATTCTAATAATTTTTCTACTCTTTTCTTATAATCTTTAAGAGAAAAAGCTATTCTTCGAGAATGATAGGTCTCTAATGCTTGTACCATATTCAAAAAATGTCGGCTAATCGATAAATTCTGGTTATATAAACTATCAATATAAAGTTCAATTATAGGTTCCATTATAGTTGATACTTCTTGCCACTGTGAGAAATTTCCTTTCTTAAGCTCACTTAGACTAAAAAGATAATCATGTTTTGTTAAACGCTTAGCACTATTTCCATTGTGCATAGTATGTTTATAGCTATGAATAACTTTCAATGGTCGACTATACTTCTTACCATTTTCCAATTCATAGAAAAATTTGGGAGTTTCCACAATCATCGACCCATAACTTAAAGGAATACCTATAGCTATCTCTATAAGTCGTCTCATCTGATTGGATATTTTCATAAACCATTCAATCGTTTTAGTTGTTTGAACTTCGATTATAAGATGAGGAGTTTGCTTTAAAACTATTTCCTCCTTCATTAGTTCAAATGGGTTACTAAAATTCAAATAATAGGATACGCTCTAATTTTTATTAGAGTATATTTCAATAGGTTCTACGATATTTAAATCTATTAAAGAAGTAGCATTAGTTTCTAATTCAGGCCTTACATAATTTGAAGTATCCCCCCATTGAATAATATTTGGTATACTTACAGTCATTTTAGAAAATTTAATATCTTCTTTATCATTAAAGTTCATACCATTAAACAAAAAATCAGCACTATATCCATATACTTCTTCGGTTCCCATTCTACTAGTAGTACTTATTCTTGAACAATTGACAATTGTCATTTTGGCTCCATTAATTGTAGAACCAGTAATAAAAGGTATTTCAAGAGGGAATTCTAAATAACTCATTATTCGCCCCTTATTAGGTATACGAATATATAATACAATACCACCTTCTTCTTCATTTAAATATAAGTCCCCATTTAATTCTTTTCCTTTATTATTAATTCTCCAAAAACCTGTAGCTGAAAAAGCAACTTTCATTTACATACCTCCAAATGCTTAATAACTAATAAAAATTGGATATACTATTTATTAATTTTAACCTTTGATTTTGCAATATCCTGGAGTTTCAAAACTCAATATCTTGAATTTTTTTATTTATTGCTTTTTTAAATTGATTTTTTTGATTTTTTTCAATTTGTTCCAACTCCAATTTCTTTTCCTCTATTTTTTTATACTCTTCATTCGCATCATCAACACACATAACTAAAGTGTCTCTATGATATTTTTTCACTTCTTCAATTGTAGTTCCATCCAATATTATTCTATTTCCAACAACTTTTGCCTTTCCAAATCTATGCATTGTAGAATAAACTCTAGGGTTATTCCATTTGTGTATAAAAATTTCGCACCACTCTTGATTCGGTATTTGATTTAATAGAAATGGAATACTATATAACGCTGATCCTCTTGTACCATCTAATTTCGGAAGCGTTACTTCTTCTTGCTTTATTCCTAAGATTTTAATATCACTACTAATTATATTTGATATATTCGTATTATCTAAACGATCATAAACGCTTTTACTTTTTGATTTGGGTTTCTTGTCATGTCCTATAATTGTTGCCAATAAATCATCAAGTTGATTATTATATTCCATAGATTGTTCATCATGATATAATTCTGTCCATAGCTTACTTTTTAGAAAATTTGGTATATTTTTCTTATCTTTTTCATTTAAAATTATAGGAATAAATCGATCTTTATCTTCGTTTCTTAAAACTTCGTCAGACATTAATCTTGCTTCATACCCGCTTCCACCACGCCTTTTATCTGCATTCACTTTATAGCGCTCACTACAAATAATTAGTACAAAATCAGATTGCTGAATTCCACGCTCCATAAAAAGAGGTACTTCCTGTCCTTTGTTTATATCCCATTTATCAAAACTTACTTCGAATTCTTTGTAATCTTCTAACATCTCCGCTAACTTAATAACTTTTTCATCTTCAATTTCATCCCAGGCGTATGAAATAAATATTTTTTTCATTAATAAATCAACTCCCTATTTAATCTGCATTATTACAATAATAACTCATTTTTCACTTTTATTGTAATCCTCTAATCTAATAAAACTATGTGCTATACAATGGATATATCTTTGCGATATTACTATTAAGCAATAGTTTATAAACTTTTCACTAAATTACACGTTTATTATTAAGTATATTTTCTAGCACCTTTATATAACTAGATAATTACTCGATTAATTGAATAGTTATAGTTATGCTTACAACAATAAACATTGTATAGAACTAGTGTTCTTATATTATATCACAAAGGAACATATGTTCCCTTAAATCTCTGAGCGTGTTAAAGTATAATTATTAAAAAATTGGAAATGAGTGATTTGATGAACCAGGATTGGGGCCGTGAATTGCAATCAATTATTGAGGATATCGATTCAAAAAATGTAAAGGAAGTAATGAACTATGCAAATCAATCATATGAAAAATTAAACAGGGATAGTAACACTCGTAACAAGGAGAATTACCCATTGATTCTTAATGATATAATTAAACTTGAAGTAGAACGTATTTATTACACCAATCATAAAAATGACGAAAATAAACCTAAAAAATGGGAAGATCATGATTTATTTATTCCAACTAAAAATAACTTTTCAGCAAATTTCAAAAAATTTTGTCTTGCACTAGGTATTGATTCTGAAAACTTTAAAATTGGAAAGTCTTATGCATTTAAATCTGAAAGTAAATCCGTTTTACATGATATATTACTGAACAACCCTGAATATATTCATTTTTTAAAATATGGCGTTAATAAAAAGGACTTAAAATATATAAACAAAATTAATGAAAATCTTTATTACTTTATAAAAAATGAAATTACCGATCAGCAAGATTATGCTCATGCAATGACAGTATATTATCTTTATTTCTTAATTGATTCAAACATCGAAATTGGTATTAAATCTAAAATTATAGAGATTCTTACAGCCACTGGTATAACTAACAACGATCGTATTTCACTATTAGAATATTACTTAGATGAGTTAGATGAATTAGATATGGAGATAAATGCAAAACTTGCTGAAAGTATCGAAACAAATCAAACTAGCTACCTTATTCAAAATGATAAAACTGCCATTCATTTTCCACTAGCAAAATATATTACTCATCGAGACACTAAAGCTTCAGTACCTAAAAATATGCTCTTATCATTAATCTTAAATAGTGATTTGGTGCCTCCAGAAGACTTAGAAGACAAAGAACTCAAATACTCCAAAAAAATAACAAAAGAACATCATGATAAGTTAGTAAATGAAATCAATAAAGCACTAAACCATTATAATGACAATGATAATCCTCCTTCTGACTACTTTTATATAACTTCAAATTAACTTCTATTTAAAGCGCTGTAAAATCAGCGCTTTTATTTTGTCAACAAAAAACTTTCTCAGTTTAGTACGGAATTTCTAACATATTTTTACAAGCTTTAAAATGATTACTTATTGGCTAAAATAACTTTAAGAAAATTAATTGTGCGCACCTTTGATTTTCCTATTCTTATTAATTATTAGGAGGAATTCAAATGTCTTACAAACAAGAAGACGATTTTACAAAATTGAAAAATAGAATTTTAGGTATTTCATTCAATGTACCAGTGGGGGGGAAATTTACTTTCCATGACTTGAACCGTCGTGCAAATGTACAATGCTCAAAAGCTGTACAACAAAATGTTGGACGTTGGTTCGCATATTTTGTTAAACATGCGCCACGTGTTCCATTTATTATTATCGGTAAAAATACCAATGGTCATTTAGTATATATGAAAGTCGGACCTAATCCACTAAATGATAACAACCCTTCGAAAGGAGGTGTTCGCTAATGAGTCATCATGACATTTTTAGACTAGGCCTATACCATTTAGATACAATGGGTTGGCATAAAACTATTCTACCTAAAAAAGATGGAGATGAGAAAAAAGTGGTGACTATGTCTAGTTGTATCGCTGTTGAAGCTAAATTTTGGCATGCCTCAGAAAATACAGAAAAGATAATTATTTCTAACGGTAAAGATAAAGAACATACATTTGAATCTGATATTTTAACAGCTCGAAAGTTACCTTCCTTGATTAAATATGGTCACAGTATCAATGAAAATTATATAAAAGATTTGAGCTATGCACTACAATTAATGCGCGATGAACTGCCCACTTCTGATTTATATGATGGCTCGGGCATTATAGAAACACCCCACGGTTATATTGTAATGATAGATACCATTTATACATCTAAACAATATGATCAATTATCATCTTTAGATCCTATTGTCGATAGTGCTTATCCATTAGAGCCTAAAGGTACATTTAAAGATTGGTTAAATATGTATATTAACGAAGTCAAAGGTCATCTTCTTCTAGAGTTAGCGGTCGTATTTGGAATTTCTGCCTTAGTGACAAGCTTTCTGAAGTACAAACGTGAAATCGAATTTGCAGGAATTATCTTTAGTTTTACAGGCCAGTCATCAACTGGTAAATCAACAGCAGCAGCTTTAGCAGTATCCGTCGCTGGAAATCCAACTAAAGGTAATCAAACACTTTTTCGAGGTTGGAATGCCACACGTAATGCACTTGAAAGTTACTTGAGTAACAATTTTGGTATACCTATTGTATTTGATGAACTCTCATCAGCAACTTTTAAAGATACAACGGGGTTATTGTACTCTATCGCTGAAGGTCAAGGGCGTCAACGTTCCAATGTACACGGAGAAGTTAAAACGCCTAAGAATTGGGGCACTTCTGTGATTTCAACCTCTGAATACAGTATCTTTACTGATTCTGCTCAAAACGATGGATTACGTGTAAGAACCATCGAGATTAATGAACAATTTACTACAAATGCGACCAATGCTGACAATATCAAAAAAGCTGTGGCACTAAACCATGGTCATGTTTTACCGTTAGTAGCTCAATACCTTATAAATCGTGAAGATGAAGTTATTCAATGGTTTTACAAGGAAGTAGATTGGTTTGAAGCTAAATTGAACAGTGAAACAAACAATACAGGTATTCGTATGTTTAAGCGTTATGCAGTCATTACAACATCTGCGAAAATATTAGGTCGTGTTTTAGCTACAGATATTGATATCGCTAAAATCAGAGACTACTTTATTGATTATCATGCTCATACAGTCTCTGAACGATCACTGGCAGATAAAGCGATCGAAGTCATTACTCAATTTGTAGCACAAAACCGTGGTAAATTTTCTGATGATACAGCGTTAAAGAATATGTTCGAGAACTATGGACTAATTGCCTTAAAAGATAATCATATCGAAGTCAAAATCATTGCGTCTGTATTTAAAAATATGTTGTTAGAGCATCACTTCCAAGATGTTAATAATGTTGTTAATGCACTAAGGGATAAAGGATTTATCGAATCTGACCATGATCGAATTACAACAAAAAGAACAGTCAAAGATGGCAATGGCAAAAAACAGTCACTTGTCTTTTACCATTTAAAGCTAGATTCAGAATATGCGTCTATTTTTGGTCTAACTAAAGATGCTGAACCTATTAAAGCTGAAATTAACTTGGATAACAAAAAGATACTTGAATCATGGAAAAAACAGAATGATGATTTAATTGATTTTTAATAACTTAAAGATGAAATCGTACAGGAGTGAATAAAATGGATGAATTGATTGAATTACTAGCTGATTTAGTTGTTGAAGAAATTAATCATGCTGATGACTAATAATAACGCCCAACACCAGCAGGTGTTGGGCTCATCTATAAATTCGTTCATAAATATATATTATCACTTTGGAAGGAGGAAATACGATGAAACAAGCAATAGGTTACTTACGACAGAGCACTACAAAGCAACAATCCTTAGCAGCACAAAAACAAACCATCGAGGCATTAGCCAAAAAACATAATATTCAATACATTACCTTTTATAGCGATAAGCAATCAGGACGCACTGATAAGCGGAACGGTTACCAACAAATTACTGAACTGATTCAACAAGGACAATGTGATGTATTATGTTGTTACAGATTAAACCGACTTCATCGCAATCTTAAAAATGCATTAAAACTCATGAAATTGTGTCAAAAATACCATGTCCATATCTTAAGCGTTCATGATGGCTATTTTGATATGGATAAAGCATTCGATCGGCTCAAACTCAATATTTTCATCAGCTTGGCCGAACTAGAATCTGATAATATAGGCGAACAAGTCAAAAATGGAATCAAAGAAAAAGCGAAACAAGGTAAAATGATTACAACACATGCACCCTTTGGGTATCACTATCATAATGGTACTTTCACGATAGACACAGTAAAAGCACCAACAGTAAAAGCTGTGTTCAATTATTACCTTCAAGGTTATGGTTATAAAAAAATTGCGCAATACTTAGAAGCTGATGATAAATTCATTAATCGTAAGCCCTATCAAGTGCGTAATATTATCCTTAACCCTAATTACTGTGGCCGTGTTATCAATCAATACGGACAATATGAAAACATGTTCCCAGCTATTGTCAGTACAACGATATACGAAGAAGCTCAAGTTACCCGAACTCAGAAACCAGTAAAACGTAAGCCGTCAGAAAACCAACTCAAACAAAAAATCAAATGTCCTTATTGTGATTCAACACTAACTAATATGACCATTAGAAAAAAGCACCATACATTACGTTATTATGTTTGTCCTCAAAATATGAATGCATCTCGTTTTGTCTGTGAATTCAAAGGGATCAACGCACAAGAATTAGAAACAAGTGTTTTAGCGACTTGTCAGGACTTCTTTCAAAATCAACAGCTCTATTCAAAAATAAACCATACTATTCAACAACGACTCAAAAGACAAAGAGATATAGAAACTAAAACTACACTCAATCACGAGCAGCTGATAGAAAAATTAGCCCAAGGCAAAATTGATGCAGAAACGTTCAGAGAACAAACGCAATCATTACGTCAGCAATCAAAACCTATATCATCAATCAGTACGTATCAAATTCGAAAAGCTTTCCAAAACATCATTCAACAACGTTTCACGCTAAACATGTTGTACCCCTATATTGATGAAATTAATATTTCTAAAAATAAAAGCCTCGCTGGCATCTATTTCAAAAATGAACCACTGAATATTGTAAAGCAGACTATGGAATTATCAATTGTATAATTAAAGAAAGGATGGATTATAATGGATAAAATGAAGAAAAAGCTTGTAGGAGGCTACATTCGCGTATCCACAGAGAGACAAGTAGAGGGTTATAGCATCGAGGGACAAATTACACAAATAGAGCAATATTGCCAATTTAATGGCTATGAACTCGTTGATATATATGCAGATCGGGGTATATCAGGAAAATCTATGAACCGTCCTGAATTACAGCGCATGTTAAATGATGCTAAAAATGGAAAATTAGACTGTGTTATGGTTTATAAAACAAATCGTTTGGCACGTAATACTTCCGATTTACTTACAATCGTCGAAGAACTTCATCGCCAAAATGTTGAATTTTTTAGCTTGTCTGAACGCATGGAAGTCAAAAATTCAACAGGCAAGTTAATGCTCCAGATACTTGCAAGTTTTTCCGAATTTGAAAGAAATACAATTTTAGAGAACATTTACACTGGACAACGTCAAAGAGCTTTAGAGGGCTATTATCAAGGCAATCTTCCATTAGGATATAATAACATACCTGATAATAAAAAAGAATTAATGATTAATCAACATGAAGCCAATATTGTGAAGTATATCTTTGAATCTTACGCTAAAGGTCATGGCTATCGTAAAATTGCCAATGCACTCAATCATAAAGGTTATGTCACTAAGAAGGGTAATCCATTTAGTATTTCAGCTGTTACTTATATTCTCTCAAACCCATTCTATATTGGTAAAATTCAATTCGCAAAATACAAAGATTGGAATGATAAACGACGTAAAGGATTAAACGATAAGCCAGTAATCGCTGAAGGTAAACACACGCCTATTATTAGTCAAGATTTATGGGATAAAGTGCAAGCACGTAAGAAGCAAGTAAGCAAAAAGCCACAGGTACATGGTAAAGGGACAAATCTGTTAACTGGAATAATTGTCTGCGAAAAATGTGGTGCAGCATATGCAGCTTCAAATACAACCAACACACTCAAAGACGGTACTAAAAAACGCATTCGGTATTATTCATGTAGTAACTTTCGTAACAAAGGATCAAAGGTATGTTCAGCCAATAGTGTTAGAGCTGATGTTATCGAAAAGTATGTTATGGATCAAATACTCGAAATAGTCAAAAGTGATAAAGTTATCAAACAAGTTGTCGAACGTGTTAATCAAGAAAATCAAGTCGATGTAGCTGCGCTCAATCATGATATCGCTTATAAACAACAACAATTTGATGAAATTAACACTAAACTTAAAAATCTAGTTCAAACCATCGAAGACAATCCAGACTTAACATCTGCACTCAAACCAACCATTCATCAATATGAAACACAACTCAATGACATTACAAATCAAATGAATCAGCTCAAGCACCAACAAAATCAAGAGAAACCATCTTATGATACGAAACAAATCGCTGCCCTATTACAACGAATATTTCAAAATATAGAATTCATGGATAAATCACAGCTCAAAGCTTTGTACCTAACGGTTATTGACCGTATTGATATTCGTAAAGACGAGAATCATAAAAAACAATTCTATGTCACTCTCAAGCTCAATAATGAAATTATTAAACAACTTTTTAATAATAACAATCTAGACGAAGTGCTCCTCAGCACTTCGTCTTTGTTTTTGCCTCAAACACTCTACTTTCAAATATAATATCTATGTACTGTCCTTTCGTCATTCAATAACACTCATCTAACAAATATATTCAACACGCTAACAAATCATGGCTCAATGTGAAGCTTATATTGATATGACGAAAGAACATCCCAAAACAAAATATAAGTGGGATAGTAACGGGATTGGCTAACTTCATGTAGGAGAAGGATTACGCAAGCGTAATCCCAAAATCCCGTTATTATTTATAAATAAATAATATAAAAAGAAAAAGTAAGTCGTAATAACACCACCAAATCCAAATGATATATAAATATATAGCTATATTTCCCAACAAATGAGCGGGATAACGGGATTTTCTTGTCATATCAATGTTTGTAGCAGTTTTTCATATGGGATTTTCTCTTATTCCCACCGGGATTCGTAATAAATGATAAATCAAATATATATTATCTCAGTGATGTATATGAAATACATCGCTAACACTATCTAGGAGGCAATGATATGAAAACAACCACTCAAGAACTCAAACAATATATAACTCGTCTATTCCAACTATCTAACAATGAAACATGGGAATGTGAAGCGTTAGAAGAAGTAGCAGAAAATATACTTCCTACTCGCTTTGTAGACCATACTCCACTTGCGCATCTTACACTTGAAACTTATACCTACTATAACGATGAACTACATGAGCTAAGTATCTATCCATTTCTAATATATGCTAATAACCAACTCATCAGTATTGGTTACCTGGATCATTTTGATATGGACTTTCTCTACCTCACAGACACTAAAAACACGCTTATCGATGAACGTCATTTACTAAAACAAGGAGGGAATCATCATGAATAATTGGATTAAAGTGGCACAAATATCTGTTACGATTATTAGCCAAGCGATTATCATCATGAAAGAAATTCAAGATGAGGTAAAATAACATGAAAATCAATCGATACATCACAAGAGGCATTAGTGAACAACTATCTCTAGACCTTCAAATCTTACTTTGGAACATGGTAAAAGAACGGGACAATCAACCTCATACAGATTACCTACACATTTTTAAACTGCAAGAAGATGAGAATATACTCTCAATCACACATGAACAAGAACAACCCGCATACAAATTGGAATATCACTATACAAACTATGTAAAAAATCAAAACGCATTACCTAAGAAAGTCTACGTCATTCGTGAAGATGACGTAGACACTTTTTATTATGTGATGCTTTTACCAGAAGAATACTAAAGGAAGTGACGATATATGAATACAATAAACAGTACCATACACACAGAAGCGATATTTAGCAGTGATAAAAAACACCGCTACTTACTCAAAAAAACATGGGATGAAAAGAAACCCACTTGTACAGTGATAACGATGTATCCTCATTTAGATGGCGTATTATCACTCGATCTTACTACTGTTCTTATTCTTAATCAATTAGCGAATTCAGAACGATACGGTGCTGTATATCTTGTAAATCTATTCTCTAATATTAAAAGTCCAGAAAATCTCAAACATATCAACGAGCCATACGATGAACACACCGACATTCACTTGATGAAAGCGATAAGTGAAAGTGAAACAGTGATTCTTGCTTATGGTGCCTATGCGAAGCGCCCTGTTGTAGTCGAACGTGTAGCGCAAGTGATGGAAATGTTAAAACCTCATAAAAAGAAAGTAAAGAAACTCATCAATCCAGTAACAAATGAAATCATGCATCCACTCAATCCTAAAGCACGTCAAAAATGGACATTGAAATAAAAGGAGGATTATCTATGAACCATGACACTACACAATCAGACTGGCGAACGGTTGCTAATTGTTTAAAATCGCAAAATTATATATCGATCGTAAAAGGATTAGTACATCATTTCACAGCGATTGAAGATGAAGAAA
>NZ_PPQE01000028.1:0-114868 GCF_002901845.1 Staphylococcus hominis subsp. hominis | reverse complement strand
ATAACAACTATTTTAAATAGTAATTTTCATGTTATAATTAATCAATATTTATAATTTGAATTTAAACAGTATTTAATTTTTAGTTAAAAATTTAGATATTAAAACAGAATGTCTTAAGGATATTCTGTTTTATTTTCATGATTAATTTGTATAAGGCGGTATTTGAAGTATGCGATATATAGGATCAAAATCATTACTACTAAAAGAAATCGACTCCCTTATTGAAAAACATAAGTTAGGAGATGAAAAGATATTTTTAGATTTATTTGCTGGTACTAATACAGTTGCAAGGTATTTTAAATCAAAATATCAAGTAATAACAAATGACATTTTATATTTTAGTTATATTAATTCAAAAGCTACAATAGTTAATAATAAAGTTCCTCAATTTTCGAAATTAAAATTTAATCCCTTTGAATATCTAAATAATGAAATAAACATAGCTTTTTTTAATGAGTCTGAATACTATAGTCAAAATTATACTCCTCTAGGAAAAGCAATGTATTTATCTATTGAAAATGGCAAAAGATTAGATTTCATGAGATATAGTATCGAAAAGTGGAAAGACTTAAATTTATTAGAAGAATATGAATACTTTTATTTGTTATCCTGTTTAATTGAAGCTATACCGTATGTTAGTAATATTACAGGAACTTATGGCGCATTCTTAAAACATTGGGATAAAAGAGCACTCCAAGATTTAACTATAAGACCTCTAGAAGTTATTAACAACAATCATACTAATATTGCCTACAATATGAACGCAAACGAATTAATTAAAAATATTACTTCTGATATATGTTATATTGATATTCCATATAATAATAGGCAGTATGCGTCTAATTATCATCTTTTAGAAAATGTTGCTAGAAATAATCATCCTGAATTACAAGGTAAAACAAAAATATTTGATTGGTCTTATTTAAAAAGTGATTATTCAGTAAAGAAAAAAGCATATTTAGCTTTGGAAGATCTAATTGCCAATATAAATGCCTCCCACATATTACTTAGTTATAATGATGAAGGAATAATAACTTATACCGAAATTTTAAATTTATTAAAAAAATATTCATCGGATAATAATGTAGATATAGTAACTATACCGTATAGAAAGTACCAATCTAAAATTCCTTCTTCAAAATTAAACTTAAATGAGTACATTTTTTACATTAAAAAATCAAATATAAAAAAAATAGATAAAAATATTGCTACTAACATTAAAACAAATAATAATTATATTAAAAGCCCATTAAATTATATAGGGGGCAAATATAAATTACTAAATCAAATTTTACCATTATTTCCCTCTAATATTTCAACATTTTTAGATTTGTTTTCAGGCGGAGCAAATGTAGGTATAAACGTTGATGCTAAAAACCATGTATTTGTTGACATGAATAGCAAAGTAAATGAAATGTTTAGATTTTTTGCTAGTCAAAATCCTAATCAATTAATAGAAAAAATAGAAAAAAGAATATCAGAATTTGAATTAAGTAAAACTAACAATAATGCTTATTTGAAATTTAGAGATCTTTATAATAGTAATCCAAATCCATTGGATCTATTTATATTAATTGCCTATTCATACAATCATCAAATAAGATTTAATAATAATATGAAATTTAATAATCCATTTGGCAAAAATAGAAGTCATTTCAGCTTAAAAATGAAGAAAAATCTTTCTCAGTTTATTTCTAGACTTCAATACATGAATTATGATTTTATCGATGCATATTTTGATGAGGTAGATTTATCATTTTTAGATGAAAATTCATTAGTTTATTTAGATCCTCCTTACCTCATAACTACAGGTAGCTATAATGATGGTAATCGAGGTTTTAAAAATTGGGGAATTAAAGAGGAAGCTAAAATGTATAAATTATTAAATGAGCTTACCGAAAATAATATTAGATATGCATTAAGTAATGTTCTAGAACATAAAAATACTACTCATACTATGTTAAATGATTTTATTAATTCAAATAATGTAGAAGTAAATTATTTGAATTACACTTATGATAATTCTTCCTATAATACAAAAAGAGCTAAAAGTGTAGAAGTATTAATAACAAATTACGACACAAAAACTTATAAATTATTAAAAAAACGATGAGAAATTCTCATCGTTTTATATTTCTAATTATCAAATTTAACCATTTCGGTGCCTCTTTATTTAAATTTATTTCACCTTTATTATTTAATACTAATAAAACTTTTTCATGAGGCAAGTCGTTTTTAGATGTACTAGAATACAAGGTTACCCATCTAGTAATATTATAATCTTTATAATATTTAAAAATGTAGTCTTCTTCAAGATTATCATAATTATATAATTCTTTTACTCCATCTTTCCACTTATTATATACTTTTCCTTCAATTAACAATAACTCTCTAAATTCATCATTTTTTATAATAACATCTGGAATATAATATAAATTTTTATTTTTATCCTTTTTTGGAAGCACAATATTTTCATTATTAGAAGTAATAAAATAACCTCTCTCACTTCCAGCATGATTCTCATATATAGTAGCAATATCATAATAATCACATAATAAATGTAAAAAGATATCTGCTACTTTTTCACTACTTTCTTCATATTTCCAATAATTATAGGGCATATTTGATTTAATTTTCTGATAATCCAAATCGATATTTTCCAAATTTATGTTTAGAATTGCACAAATTCTCAAAAATTTATTTCTAAAATTTTTATCGACGTATTTTTGAGTTACTCCATGGTCAATTATAGTAATTTCTTTATTCCATCCTAATTTTCTTATAGTAGAACTAATTAATGCTAATGCTCCAATATTTGGATCATGACCTATATTGCCCTTTCCTATAGGCTTTTCTAATCTTCCTGATATTTTAATACAATTCAGAAATTTTTGAATTACAATAGGTGTATTATTATTAGGGGGTTTTCTCATTGAATTTTTAAAATTTATTAGTTCATCAATAGATTTAAACGGGTTAAACCATTTGTCATTTTTTCCTATTAAATCTACACCTAAATTTTTGTACATATTAGTACCAAATATACTTGTATCAGAAGGCTTTTTATCGGTATCTTTATTAGAATCGTTATAAAGCATATAAATTGGTACATTAGGATAAAAATATTCAAAAAACACAAACTTAGTTGCTCTTTGATAAACACCCGTATTTCTACTTTCGCTATCTCTAGTTTTAGTTTCTTCCACAGCAAAAATTAAATTATTTTTTTTATTATGTATAGGCTCTTCTTCTTGCATAAATATCAAAAAATCAATAAAACTAGATGTGCCTTTAGATAGTTTTATAATTATCTTTTGTATCCCTTCTAACTTGATTCCTTCAATAATATAATTAAACGTAAATTTGTTTTCAATAAATTCGGGTCGAATTATTAAATTATTATCAGTATTTTCAATTTTTTTACTTGACTTTAAGTTATTAATTTTACTTTGAGCCAAAATTAAAAGTTGTTTAATCACACTTTTTTTTGGTCTTTCTTCAGAAAGTATATATAAATTACTCACTTTCTCACTCCTTTTTTTGCTTATATATAACGTTTACTCATTACTTGTAATTTCTTGTAAAGTTAAACCTTCTTTTGTCTTCCAACATATCATTCCATTAACACTAGTACCACTTACAAACTTAGCAGCCCCAGAAGGGCTATTAAATAAAATATCATGTGTTAATTTGTTATTTTTAATATCATTTTTGTATTTTTCACGTTGTGCAGTTACTGATTTTTTTAAATCTTTTGTTTTAGTTTTTATAATTTCAGAAATTTGACTTCCTTTTAATAAAACAAATCCTTCTGTCGTTCTTTTACCTCGTGCTTCTATATTTTTAACTTTATAAAATAATATTGGTTCAGATTTATCAATTTCTTCTTCATTTATAACATCTTCGAAAATTTTATAACCCAGTGTACCTATAACTAACTTTAAGTTTTCTATAAACTCTTCTAATTCTGATTTTTTCTCTTCAGTAATATTTCCTTTGTTAGGGTTAACGCTATTCTTAACTTCATAACGATTAGCGTGTTTGGCCATCATAACAAGTTTATTTTCAAGATAACTAATTTCAGTTGGCCCAAAAGAATTATTAGATGTTGTAACCACAACTGCTTCATTCCAATAATCTTTAGAAGCATCATTTTTATGTTCATTAATACGAAATAGTAATCCTTCTCCGTTAGCTCTTAACCCAGCTTGTCCAATATATACATTATCCTTATCAACTTCACTATCATCAGCAGATCCAAATAAAAAGTAAACACCTGTTTGTTTTAATTCTTCTCGATTTTTGCTATCTTCAACTTGAATTCTAGGAATTTTAAAAACTAAACCTGTCCAATTAGCTATAGTACATTTTATGCGGCCTTTTACATCGCCATCTATTAAAAAAAGATTGATACTTTTACTTCTTTTATTCATTTTATAGCTCCCATTATATAAATAATAATTTAAACAGTTTTAAAAAATTTAATATATTATAAATTAAAAATTCATTCAAATTTGATCATACTTTTCAGTTGTTCTATAGTATAAGGCTTTCTTTTACTTCTATGTATCATTTTATGACAATTTGAACATAATGGAATTAAATCAGTCTGAGGATTAACTAAAATTTCTTTTCTGATATCGTACATTGGTTTAATATGATGAATTTCAATAAAATTTTTACCAATGTTTCCGTACTTTTTTTCAAAATTAAAACCACAAACTTTACATGTAACTCCATGAATTTCAATTGCCTTTTCCCTAAGTTTTGAATTCCTTTCAAACTTACTTCCATATTTTTTTAAAATTTTGCCTTCTTTATATTCTACATTTTCAATTTGAGATTCATCAAAATCTGAAGTTTTTTCTAACACTTCTAAAACGAAATCCAATAACTCATTACTTAATGAACGTGGTCCTTGAACATTTCCTTTCATCCCATGATTATGTAATTCTTTTAAAGTTATTAAATTTTCCTCGATTTCTTTAATAAACTCAATTCTCATATAGTTACCATAATTTGTATAGTTATCTCCATTTATGACAAATTTTTTATCATCAATAATTTCTTTTGACATATTAACTTTTTTTATTTTACATATATATTTAACACAAGAAAAAGGTTTAGATAGATAAATCATTACGATATCATTTATTTTTGCTGATTTTAAATTTTTACTTTGCTTCCAATCTATTAATTTTAACTCATTAAACGCTCCTATCGCATCATATGTTTTCACATTACATGGTATAATCCAATATTTCAATTTCTTTCCTCCTCATATATTATATATTTTATCATAATTAATAATATATATATTTTATGTATTTAAAAATACTACTCTACAATCTTTTTTGAAGCGAGTTAAAAACCGCATCACTTATGATATGCTTCGCCTCTCATAATCTTAAATGCTCGATACACTTGTTCGATTAAGACGACGCGCATCATTTGGTGTGGGAAGGTCATTTTACTGAATGAGAGTGCGTAGTTGCTGCGATTTAAGACGTCTTGATGGAGTCCGTTTGATCCCCCAATGACGAAGACGAAGTCGCTTTGTCCTTGTGTCATACGTTGTTGTAGTTCTTTAGCTAACCCTTCCGATGACAACATTTTACCTTGTATTTCTAATGTAATAACGGTGGCTTGTGGTTTAATTTGGGCTAATAATCGTTGTCCTTCTTTTTCTTTAACTTTTTCAATCTCTTTATCACTCATAGTTTCAGGTGCTTTTTCATCTGGTACTTCAATCATCTCAATTTTAGAATATGCTCCGAGTCTTTTTTCATATTCAGCAATCGCTTGTTTCCAGTATTTTTCTTTTAATTTGCCGACAGCTAAAATAGTAATCTTCATTATAGTCCTCCGTGTTGATAATAGTTATTCGACTTATCCACAAGTTATCAACTTGTTAACAGAATTCCCTCTAATTATAACAGGAATGTATATAAATTCTGTGGAAAATTTGAGATTTATCTACAAAAAATGTCATGTACACACTATTTTTGTGGATAAGTCTGTGTATAATGTGAGTATTTCTGTGTGTATTATTCACAATAGTGGATAACTTTCTTTAAATTTGGGGATAACTTCACGACCGTCTTTTATATTTATTCACAGATTCTAGCTAAATCGCACTATTTATCCACCTTTTAATGAATATTCATGTATAGTCCAATTGTTAGATAATAACTTTAATTTTTCCAAAAAAAGAGCTTAATAAAAATCTCATACTTTCTTAAGATTTTCATTAAGCTTCATACTTCTTTTCAATTTTATAACGTATAAATCGGTGTCGCTTGTGCTTTATCTGTGTCACATAGTAATACTTCTTTTTCAGTATCGATATCATGTTCATTTAATACTTGTCCAACGCTCATTCGTGCTAAATCTTTCATATTATTATCACGAGATAAATGTGACAGATAGATACGTTTCGTATGACCTGTAATTACATCCGCCATCGCATGTCCTGCATCTTCATTTGACACATGTCCCATATCACTTAAAATACGCTGTTTCGTCTTCCAAGGATAACGACACATGCGTAACATATCCACATCATGATTACTTTCAAACATAAAAGCGTCACTACCTTGAATCATACCTTTCATTCGGTCTGATACATAGCCAGTATCTGTAATCATCGTAAATTTTTTATAGTTATTATGGAAAATATAAAATTGTGGATCAATCGCATCATGAGAGACATTAAATGATTCTATATCAAAACCTGCAATGGATTTCGTTTCATACGGATTGAAAATAAATTTTTGATCCATTGGAATTTTATCGTCTTTTTTCTCAATCGCTTTCCACGTTTTTTCATTCGCATACACGGGCAAACCATATCGACGTGCAATGACACCCAGTCCTTTAATATGATCGCTATGTTCATGTGTCACTAGGATGCCATTCAGATTCTTCATATCTCTATCAATCTGACTAAATAAACCTTCCATCTTTTTACCTGTAAGACCGACATCTACTAATAGACTGCCTTTCTCACTTTCTACATAAGTCGCGTTTCCTGTACTACCGCTTGCTAATACGCTCATTCGAATCAAGATGGTTCATCCTTTCTCATTATCTTAAATTTTAATTATTTAGAGTGCCTTCAGTCTAATTATTTTATATTTACTTTTTTTCTAAAAAAATATAGTTTCGAACTTGTATCTTTGTTCGAAACCTTCCGCTCTAAAAGTACTTTTATAGTATACTATACCAACCTGTAACTAGAAATTCCAATTCTCTGTTTATATTAACGATTTAAGAGCAAAACAACGGGCAACTTTGACCGTCATTTTGCTCTATTTAAAATGCATCACTTTTTAGTTATCAATCACTTTGGGATTGACTGAAGTGGCTTCAACATAATATTTTTTCGTTTCTTCTTTACCTTTATGTTTCACTTTGATTTCCCAGTTTGCTTGTAGTAATTGAACGTTGGTTTCTCTTACTACTGAGTAATATCCTAGTCTAGCATCTAATACTTCATCGCCAGCTTTTAAGTAACGATTGAAATACAAGCTTTCAATTGCTTTACGCGGCGTAATGACTTGCTTCTTAGGATTATTGTCACCTTTTGCAGGTTCAATTTTACTCATTAATGTTTGTTTATACGTGGTCGCTTTACCATCGTCTATATTAAAGCGAAGCCGTGCTTTATTGTTATTAAGCAATGGGTATCCATCATATGTTTGTTCGTAAGTGACTGTATTTGAATTCATATCGCCAAGTTGATAGACCTTACCATTATAAATATGATTGATAATGTAATCTTTTAAATCACTAAGATTACGATCACTTACATTTACAGTATTATCTACCTCACCGCTTAATGTGAAACCAGAATCACTTGTTTCTAATGAAGATTTATTTTCAGCGTATGATTTAAAGTTCTTAGAAGTAGCAGTAATCATTTGCATCTTCGTACCACTTACATCTTTATTTAATACATCTGTCGATACTTTAATCTCTTCTTGCTGGAAGTTGACTTCATTATCGCTTTCAGTTTCATTAATTTGCGATTTAGTCACCTTATTAATATAAATCAGAATGAGAAAGATATTGACTAGAACAAACACGAAAATAAACAATGTTTTGGTTAGTTTCCAGTTCATTTATTCAAGCCTCCCATCCTGATATACATACCACTCACCATCATACTCAACATACCACGTTGGAATAAATACACTATTCCGTTGTACTTCGATGTCATCTTTATCTGGCTTATCATCTTCTTTATAGCCAACGATCATATTCGATACTTTTTCAAAATCAATGTTATGATTATTTGCAAGTGACGCACGCACCGTTTCCAAACTATCTAATGATGTCGTTGCACCTTCTAAAGGCACGCTTGAACGTAGAAGAGCACGTTTATAGTCATAAATTCCTTTTTCTCCCCAAGTCACATTAATTTCATTCAACTGTTGATCATTAAATGTAGGATGTCCATTGAGGAATAGTTGATAGGTTAATTCTCCTGACATATTATCTGTATCGAACAGACGGAAATCATCGTTAAAGAAACCACCATGATTATTAATATATTCGAATGTACTTGGGATGGAAGTATCCATATCTTTCGAACCTGATTCATCTTCCGATAAGTTTTTATAATGGTACTTTTTACTGTCATCATTATAGTTTGCGACGCCAGTATTATTATTATATGTGGTTGAACCACTTTTTCCGCTTCGAATAATGACAGAATCATCAAATAAAATTGAGTTCATCGTTTCGACTGAAATCGTATCATATACCATACGATATGAGTGTAGGTCTTTTGGATGTTTCGGCGCAAAAATATGCGTTGATTTATCAATCGTTGTCTTATTCGTAATCACTTCCGAATAGGTTTCCATATCTTTTTCTAAATGATGAATGGTTTTAGTAAATGGTGTTGCCTTCGCGTCTATCGTCACTTTCATGACGTGTTGATGATGTTTACTCAGCGCATATAATTCTAGATCACCCTTAGAATTTTTATCCATTAAAATTCGATTAAAGCTAAAATGTTTAGGAATTTTAGCTGAGTTATTAAGTACTTGACCTAAATAGGTGGTTAATGGCATATCATACGTAAAATCCAATACGACAAAATCATGGTCTAATATCGGGGTTTGCAAATTATACCCTTTTTGCATCAATTCTACTTTACTCACTTCATGATCTTTGAGTGGATCAATAACTTGAGCGAGTTGAGATCTTGATGGTGTCAATCCTTTTACTTTATCCCCTTTAACTGACACAACTTGATAAGGTGAAATCACTGTGTCCATCTTTGCAGCTAAAGGTTTACCAATGGTTTTAGTATTGTTTTTTTTACTATCCGCGCTGTCTAAATTATTTAAATCTGGAGTAAAGTTCCAAATCATATACGTAAGGACAATACTCATCATGACTAAAAGAAAAAGGATAACTGATTTAATATGTTCCTTACTGTTCATCCCAATCACCGTCGTCTATCACTTCACATGGAAGCGTAATAAATATCGATGTGCCTTGTCCTTCAACACTGTTTGCCCAGATACGACCATTATGTGCTTCGACAATTTCTTTTGAAATGGCCAGTCCAAGACCCGTACCACCCATTTTACGTGTACGTGCTTTATCTACGCGGTAGAAGCGATCAAAGATTTTATCTACTTTATTAATTGGAATACCGATGCCATTATCTTTAATACGAATGGTCATTCGATTATAAAGTGCATTTTGTTTCACGTGGAACTCGACACGTTTATCTCCACGAGAATATTTCATCGCATTCGTAATGACGTTATCAAATACTTGCGTCATCTTATCTGGATCTATTTCTGTGAAAATCGTTTCATTTGGAATTTCACGTACAAACGTTGTATCTTTCGCTGCCATTTCATGTCGATTAATAATTTTATTAATAAACATATTAAAGTCGACAATTTCTTTTGTAATTTGTTCTGTCTCATTATCCATTTTAGATAATTGAAGTAAGTCATTGACCAGTCGAATCATACGTACCGTTTCTTCACGTGTGACTGAAAGGAACGATGGCGCAAGATTTTCATCTTTCCAAGCGCCTTCTTCAAGTGCTTCAATATAACTGTTCATTGAGGTTAGTGGCGTACGTAATTCGTGTGATACATTGGCAACGAATTCGCGACGTTCACGTTCCACTTGTTGTTGCTCTGTAACATCGTGTAATACGGCGATATAACCATTAACAAATCCTGTATCTTGTACAATCGTGCTAAAGTTGACACGTGCAATAATACCTTCTTCTTCGTTCATATCAATTAAGATACTATCATTATTCTCTTGAATTTCTTCTAATGAAAAATCGCCTTCTATTTTTAAAACATTTAGCATGTAATAACCAATGAGGTCTTCTTTCGCCATACCTAACATTTTAATCGCCATATCATTCACAATACGAATACGACCACGTCGATCCGTCGCAATGATACCATCACTCATATGTGTAATGACAGAATCGAGTCGACGTTTTTCACTTTCTGTATTCGCTTGGGCTTCTTGTACACGTTTAGAAAGATTATTAAACGCAAGCGCAAGTTCACCAATTTCGTCATTGCCATAAATCTTAACACGCTGTGTATAGTTCCCTTTTGACATTTCAACTGTTTGGTTACGCATATCTGTAATCGGTCGCGTAATCGTTCGCGCAATAAAGAAACCGAGTATGACCGTGATAAATAAGGAAATAGCCGTACCAATAATAAAGATTTGATTGATATTGTTAAGTTGGTTATATACATCATTAATATTTGACTCTATGTAAATATTACCGATCACATCATTGCCATTCTTAACTGGTAAGTTGTAAATCCAAATCCGTTCTTTACCATTACCATAGTCTTTTAAGACGTTATGACTATTTGCTTCACCAAGAGAGATTGCTTTTTGAACAGAATTATCATTCACTTTTTGATTAATTAAGCTATGGGATGATAACTTCGCTGTAGCCATTATAATTTGATCTTTATCAATAAAGCGGATTTCTTCAATCTCTTGTCGGTTAGCGTATTCATTCAGTAGCGATTGAACTTCCTTTTGTGCATTTGAAGGATTATCTTTATAAATACGCTCAATATTGACTTCGAGTTGTGTCGCATATTGTTTAATATTCTTCATGAAATTATTGGTTAATTCTTTTTCTAAACTATTAGTGAAATACAGACCAATAATCTGCATTCCAATAATAATCAGTAAGACATAAACAATAACGAGTTTTGTGTGAAGGGATTGGAGTTGTTTCAGCCACTTCATCGTTTGCAACTCCTAATCATGTTGTTGGAGAAAGTATCCAACGCCTCGACGTGTCACAATATATTCTGGATGAGATGGATCGTCTTCAATTTTTTCTCTTAAACGACGAATGGTTACATCCACTGTACGCACGTCTCCAAAATAATCGTAGCCCCAAACCGTTTGTAGTAAGTGTTCACGTGTCATAACTTGTCCCATATGTTTTGACAGATAGTGGAATAATTCAAATTCACGATGTGTTAATTCAATATCCTCACCACGTTTTTTAATTGAGTAAGCCTCAGGATAAATTACGATATCTTTAATCGCAATTTCATTCGTTGTACCTTCTGATTCTTGCGCAGGTTGAGCATAGTGACGTCTTAAATTTGCTTTCACACGTGCAATTAATTCACGTGTGCTAAATGGTTTCGTCACATAATCATCAGCGCCTAATTCAAGGCCCAATACTTTATCAATTTCTGAGTCTTTCGCTGTTAACATAATAATTGGCATGTCATATTTTTTACGTACTTCACGACATACTTCCATACCATCGCGACCAGGTAACATAATGTCTAACAATACGATGTCTGGCTCTTCTTCATAAATTAAATCGACGGCATCATTACCATCATAAGCGCAATGCACTTCATAGCCTTCTTTTTTTAAATTAAATTCTAAAATATCCGCAATTGGCTTTTCATCATCAACTACAACAACTTTTCTAGCCATATCTATAAACCTCATTTCTCAAATTGTAGTTCAAACCTTAATGTTTATTATATTTTGAGTAAAACATTAACTGTATTATATGGCGCTATCTTACGTCTTAACGCACGTTTATCTACTATATAATTTAACATTAATATTCACTTAATTCTATTTTCATATTTAAAATTATAGAATAACATTAATTTAAAGTTTACCACGCTCGTTTTATATTACAAATAAGTTGAGCGCCTTGAATATTGGACAAAAGTCGTAGGAAGACTGAAACGGTACAATGTTACAAAATGATGATAGCGGATAGTCGTTGAAAATTAAGAGTGATATATAAAAGATGTATAAAAAAAGAGAGAAATATTAAAAGTATATTGCGACGTCATCTATTTGTAATACACACATCGCTTTACTCATGATAACGTCTATATATTTATAAAAATAAAGAAGCAATATTAAAAAAGTATAAAAAAAATGCCTACCCTTTTGGATAAGCAATACGGTCTCGACGGGAATCGAACCCGCGATCTCCTGCGTGACAGGCAGGCGTGTTAACCGCTACACTACGAGACCTAAAATGGTGACTCCTACGGGACTCGAACCCGTGTTACCGCCGTGAAAGGGCGGTGTCTTAACCGCTTGACCAAGGAGCCGTTCTTAAGCACAAGATAGATTATAGCATAGCTTTTATTTTAAAGACAAGAACTTTTTTACATAATTTTAATATTTTTTTATAATTCCTTAATTTTTAGAAAAAAGAGTTGTTTTGAAGGTAGATTACGTGAGAATATACTTTTTTTCTTTACTTTTACATTATTAATTCAAATTTAAATGATATGGTTATCATTACCTTATTTGATGTATATAAAAAACGTTGCTAAAGTGAGTGACTTTAACAACGTTAAATGTATACCATTAAATGCTTTATTATTAATGGGCTTCGAAAAGCAACCCGCTCGTCAATCGTATGCTCATCTTAAAATCAAAAGCCGATTTTCGCTCTTAGCACGTTATTGCTCTAGGTTTATACGCTTTTCTTACCATAATTTTTCTAATAGGTTTGTTTGCTCACGGTCAGGGCCTACAGAGAAGATTGAAATATGAACGCCACATAATTCAGAAATACGTTCTAAGTATTTACGTGCGTTTTCAGGTAATTCTTCTAATGTACGACAACCTGTAATGTCTTCCGTCCAACCAGGTAACTCTTCGAAAATTGGTTTACAACGACGTAATTGGTCTAAGTTTGCTGGATATTCTGTGATTGTTTCACCATCTAACTCATAAGCTGTACAAATTTTAACCGTATCTAAACCTGTTAAAACGTCAATTGAGTTAATAGATAAGTCTGTAATACCACTTACACGACGAGAGTGACGTAATACAACTGAGTCGAACCAACCTACACGACGAGGACGTCCTGTTGTCGTTCCATATTCACGACCTACTTCTCTAATATGATGACCATCTTCGTCGAATAATTCAGTAGGGAATGGGCCGTCACCTACACGAGATGTATAGGATTTACATACCCCAATCACTTTAGATACGAAGGTTGGACCCACGCCAGTTCCTACTGTCACATTACCTGCCACAGGATTACTTGACGTTACAAAAGGATATGTACCATGGTCGATATCTAACATAACTCCTTGTGCACCTTCAAATAAAACTTTTTCATCAGCTACGAAAGCGTCATCTAAAATTTTAGCTGTATCTGTAACGAATTCTTTTAAACGTTGACCAGCGGCATAGTATTCATCGAATATTTCATCAAAGTGTGGGCACGTTTCATTAAACATCCCTTTGAAATATGCATTCTTAATCTCAATATTTTCTTTTAAACGTCTTTCAAATGTGTCTTTTTCTAATAAATCAGCCATACGAATACCAATACGTTGTGCTTTATCTACGTAAGCTGGTCCAATCCCTTTTTTCGTTGTACCGATTTTATTATCGCCGCGACGACGTTCTTCATATTCATCTTGTGCTAAGTGATATGGTAAGATGACTTGCGCACGGTTTGAAATACGTAGATTATCTGTAGAAATACCACGTTCATTTAAAGCGTCTAATTCTTTTAATAATGCAACAGGATCTACAACCACACCATTACCAATCACTGCTAATTTATCTTTATAAAAAATACCTGATGGTACTAAATGTAATTTGTATGTTTCTCCACCAAATTGAATGGTATGGCCTGCGTTATTACCACCTGAAAAACGCGCAATCACATCTGCTTGTTCTGCTAAGAAATCTGTAATTTTACCTTTACCTTCGTCTCCCCATTGTGTCCCAACTACTACGATTGATGACATGTGAGCACCTCCAAAGTTTTCTCAATTAACCACTAAGTATTCTATCAATACGTTTTATATAATGCAAATAAAAATCGAACATTAAAAATAGTATTCACATCAGTCAAATCAATATGTATATTTTATTAAAAAACCTTTAACATTGTTAATTTACCAGTATTTCAAGACAGTTTTACAAATATTTAATACACATACTTCACTTAACTTTATTTTTCAAAAATAAAATAAAAACCGTACATTTATATTAAAAATAATAATAATGTACGGTAAAAAATATTTTTATGACATGTCTGCATGTGCATAATCAATGTCTGTAAATTTATTATATTGTTTCATAAAGTGTAACTTCACTGTGCCTGTAGGGCCGTTACGTTGTTTAGCAATAATAATTTCAATCTCACCATTATCGTCATTGGATTGAGGTTCGAACTGCGTACTATCGTCATCTTCTTCACCATCGCCTCGATTATAGTAATCATCACGATACAAGAACGCAACAATATCTGCGTCTTGCTCAATTGATCCTGATTCACGAATATCACTCATCATTGGTCGTTTATCTTGACGTTGTTCTACGCCTCGAGATAACTGACTCAGTGCAATAACGGGACATTCTAATTCACGCGCGATGGCTTTTAACGTACGTGAGATTTCAGAAACTTCTTGTTGTCTATTATCTGAAAAACGTGAGCCACTCCCTTGAATAAGTTGTAAATAGTCAATCACAATCATATCAAGGCCATGTTCTTGTTTAAGACGACGACACTTTGATCGTAAATCTGTAATACGAATTCCTGGTGTATCATCAATAAAAATCTTTGTTCTCGATAATTTACCAACTGCAATCGTAAATCGATTCCAGTCTTCTTCTGTCATTGTCCCTGTTCTTAAACGGTTAGAATCTACATTTCCTGAACTACAAATCATACGTGTCGCAAGTTGATCGGCACCCATTTCAAGTGAGAAAATACCTACTGTATAGTTATCTTCATGAGTGGCTACTTTTTGAGCGATATTAAGTGCGAAGGCAGTCTTACCTACAGAAGGACGGGCTGCTAAAATAATTAAATCATTTCTATTAAAGCCCGCAGTCATCTGGTCTAAATCGCGGTATCCAGTAGGAATACCCGGCGTTTGCCCACTATTTTGGTCAAGTTCTTCTGCAGTCTCATATACTTGACCTAAGACATCTCTAATATCTTTAAATCCATCACTTTGACGGTTTGCTGAGAGTTCAAGAATACGTTTTTCAGCATCACTTAAAATAGCATCTAATTCAAGCTCATTATTATACCCATCATTCGCAATGCTATCAGCTGTTTGAATTAATCGACGTTTAAGCGCAAGATTAGCAACTATATTTCTATAGTATTCAATATTACGTGTCGTCGGTACATTATTCGATAATTCAGCTAAATATTGAGGGCCACCAGCTTCACTTAACGTACCTTCTTTCGTTAATTGTTCCATTAACGTAACTACATCAATCTCATGAGCATCTTCGTTTAAGTTCATCATTGCTCTGAAGATATGTTGGTGTGCACCTCTATAAAACGACTCAGGAAGTAATACCTCCTGAGTCGAACCTATTAATTCTGGATCTAAAATAATTGCACCTAAGACAGACTGTTCAGCTTCATTGTTATGGGGCATTTGTCTTTGATCATACATATTATCCATCAATCATTACACCCATCCATCTTAAAATTTTCGACATGCTAGTGCAACATTATATCTATTTCTATGAATTGTTTTTAAAAGAGTGGACTACCTATGTGTGTCCCAAATTTTTTATTTTTCTACAGTGTGTACACGAATTGTACCTTCAACTTCTTTGTCTAATTTAACAGGTACATTAGTATAACCTAACGCGTGAATACCGTGTGGTAAATCCATTTTACGTTTATCAATTTTAATATCGTGTTGATTTTTTAATGCGTCAGCAATTTGTTTTGTACTAATAGAACCAAACAATTTACCGCCTTCACCAGTTTTAGCACTTACTTCAACTTCGATATCTTCTAATTTTGCTTTTAATGCTTTAGCATCATCGATTTCTTGTTGTCTATCCGCTTCAGCACGTCTATTTTGTTGTTCTAATTGTTTTAAATTACCTGGTGTTGCTTCAACAGCATATTTATTTTTTAATAAAAAGTTATTTGCGTAACCTACTGGCACGTCTTTAACTTCACCTTTTTTACCTTTACCTTTAACATCTTGTGTAAATATTACTTTCATGTATCTTCACTCCTACTCATTTGTTCAGTAATTGCTTGTTGTAATTGCTCGATTGCTTCTTCTATAGTGACACCTTTTATTTGCGTTGCAGCATTTGTTAAGTGACCTCCGCCACCTAAAGCTTCCATTGTTAATTGAACATTAATACCGCCTAATGAACGTGCTGAAATACCAATAAGATTATCTTCACGTTTCGCTACAACGTAAGAAGCTTCAATGCCTTCTAAACTTAACAATTCATCCGCAGCTTGTGCAACTGTTACAGGATGATAGATTTTATCATTAGAACCGTGAGCAATTGCGACACCATTATCTTGAACTTCCACTGTGCGTATCAATTCAGAACGATTAATATACGTATCAACATCATCTTTAAGGAATTGTTGCGTTAAAATTGTATCCGCACCATGCGCACGTAAATAACTTGCCGCATCAAACGTTCTTGACCCTGTTCGTAATGTAAAATTACGTGTATCAACAATAATACCTGCATACATAATTGTAGATTCTAAACGTGATAACCGTTGTTCTGTTGGCTGATATTCTAATAACTCTGTGACAAGTTCTGCAGTTGAACTTGCATAAGGTTCCATATAAACGAGTAATGGATTTGAAATAAAGCTTTCTCCACGTCTATGATGATCAATGACTACTTTACGATTCGCTTTATTTAGAATATTTTCATCTAATACCATTTCAGGTTTATGTGTGTCTACCACAACAACCGTTGTTTTTGACGTCATCATATCCCAAGCCTCATCAGATGTCACAAATCGTTCTTTCAATTCAGGTTTTTTATCAATTTCTTCCATCACACGACTTAATGTTGGATCGATATCTTCTTCATTAAGTACCACATATGCTTCTAAATTATTCATTGACGCAAATCGAGATACTCCAATAGCTGCGCCAACCGCATCTAAGTCGGGACGTTTATGTCCCATAATAATCACTTTGTCGCCTTCAGTTAAGATATCTTTCAATGCGTGAGAGATAACACGTGCTCTAACACGTGTTCGTTTTTCCATCGGGTCAGTCTTACCTCCGTAAAAACGGACATTACCATTCATGTTTTTAATTGCAACTTGGTCTCCTCCACGACCTAAGGCTAAATCAAGTCCTGATTGAGATAATTCACCAAGTTCAATTAAATCTTCGGTACCTTCACCAACACCAATACTTAATGTCAATTGTGCACGATAGCCTACACTTTTTTCACGTAACTGACTTAGAATATCAAAATTAGAATCTTCTATTTCTGCTAAGATTTTTTGGTTTAAATAAGCTACGAATTGATCTGAACTATAACGTTTAAAATAAATGTTATATTCAGTTGCCCATCGACTAATAATACGTGTCACCATTGAGTTGATTTCAGAACGTTGTGTGTCATTCATATTTTGGGTAATTTCATCGTAGTTATCTAAAAACAACGTTGCAATAATAGGCTTTGATTCTTCATATAATTCATTTGTATGTACCTCTTCTGTAATATCGAAGAAATATAAACAATGCTCTTCTTCAGAATAACGTACATGATAATGGTACTGACCATGTTCGATTTCTATTTCTTGTACTCTTTCAAGTTGCTTAAGAATATTCGGAAAAACTTCATTGACTGGTTCTGAGATGACATTCGTTTCTAGATGTTCAGACATATATTGGTTGATCCATTCGATGTGATCGTCAGCATCAATCACAACTAAACCAATTGGCATGCGTTTAATTGCTTTATTACTTCCTGCTGAAATATGACCACTCAGATTATCCACATAATGATCCATTTTTGATAATGCTTGTTTAATCAATACCGCACTAATGACGATCATAATCATTAAAGCAATCGCCGTAAACGTTGCCATTAAAGGTTTAAATATAAACCCTACAATAACAATTGCAATTGCCGTAAGCACCATCAAAATGTAAGGAATAAGCAATGCTTTTTTAGTGGATTGACGGTTCATTCTTCCACCTCTATTCACTTTTTAAAGTCATTTTTTAATCATTCGTTTTAAGTTAATTCCTAAATCAAGTACGCCAAGTAATGATACGATATGCGTAAAGGGTGAAATAACTGTCCCCACGACCATTAATAATATGGATACCGCATCAGGTAATCGTTTGGCCTTTCCAAAGAAATGAATCAAACTCAATCCTTGGATATACATTAATAATGATAACACAACTTCGAAATTCAATACGATACTTTGGAATATACTTGGTTTCATCGCAAACATCACACATACTAGCACAATCATGTAAATCCATAATAATGTGCGATTCATCTGCCAAGCAAATAAAGGTCTAAACATAGGTGTTGCTACTTTGAATTTGCGTAAAATTGGAAATGTAATGATGATATTAATTAAAACTAAAAGAAAAACAATAATAATGATGTAACTTGGAAGTTGAACAGCCATTTGACGAAATCCTTCTTCTAAGATGATCTTATAATCTGATTCAACGCCTGAATTTACAATCGCATTGTTCATTGCGTCTTTTGCTGGTTTAATCAATACTTCGGTATTTGGAATCTTTTTGAACGCTTGTAATAACATAAATGCAATTAACGTCACAATACTTATATACATTGTTGTAATATATAAAATGCGTTCTTTAGATGTACGTTCTTTTAATAATTGGCCAATTACAAAACTTAGTAATAAAACTAGAATCATGGCACTTAATACAAAGGTATTCCCTAATAAGGTCGTGATGACTACAGTGAGTAAAGCTCCAATTCCAAATGTAGCAATTGATTTATGCCACATGATAATCCCTGGAATGGTAGCGAATAAACATAGAATCAGACCAATTATTGGCAATACATACGTAACTAAAGCAACTGCTACAAGCACGATAGTTCCTATAATCATTGCTTTAGGATGTACTTTTGAAAACACATTCGCCACTCCTATACTTTTTTGACTATAAGGTCTATTTTACCTTCTATATTCAAATTAAACAAATGTGTTAACTGTTCTCTTATCTATTATTTTCGTTTGAATTTCGAAACTTTTAAAAAATGATACAAGTTAGGCGCCCAGTCATTAAAATTAAGTAAAAAACCATCATGGCCTACGTTGTCTGGAACAAAAAAGTGACGATGATATTTAAAACGTTCTCCTACTGCTCTGACTTGATCATCTGGATATAACAAATCATCTGTAAAGCCCATCGTTAGTACTTTTGTATTTAAAGATTGGAAGACCTCATCCACATCATCGCGCTGACGATCAAGATGATGACTATCTAAGACATTCAACATCGTTAAATAACACGATAAATCGTAGGATTCTTTAAACTTATTACCTTGATGACGTTGATAATTGACTACTTCATCTGGTGTGAAACGTGCGTCATAACTTTTTGAAGAACGATATGTTAAGAATCCAAGTTGTCTTGCAATACTAAGTCCTTCTTTACCTCCAATATGAATCGCTTCACGTGCAATTTCATTGAAGGCACGACTGTATGAAGAGGTTTTATCCGTAGCTGCTAAGATGACTGCTTTATCTACTTCGAATCGATGATTATATAATAATTCCATTACTTGCATGCCACCTAAACTGCCACCAATTAAAATATCAATTTTAGTAAATCCAAGGGCCTTGATTCCCAATTCAATTGCCTTAACGATATCTCTTAATGTGATGGTTTTAGGAAAATGAGCATCGTTTAAAGGGGAACTTGAACCAAAAGGACTTCCAATAACATTAAAAGTAAGAAACTGATAATCATATATCGGCATATAACCACCATCAATGATTTCGCGCCACCATCCAGGATGTTCATCTGTACCATAAGTTAAATGATTCCCAGTCAGAGCATGACAAACCACAACAAGCGGTTGTCCCGAATAACCTACGTGCTCATAACGCAATTTTAGATTCTCAATCGTTTCACCTGATTCCGTTGTAAAAGCACCTAAATGTAATGTATCTACTGTATAATTTGTCATGCTATGCCTCCTTAGAATAAAAAAATCGCTTCTACCCTTAATTTTAAAAGTATGAAGCGATAATACTTTAGTACTTATCATTCGAGTATCTCGTTGGTTGTAGCACCGTACAAATGATTTGTCGGTTGCTGAAGCTTCATAGGGCCAATTCCCTCTACTTCTCAAAATAAGAGTATCTATATATTGATTGAATGGTTTAATTTAAACTTATTTTAATACAATTGCCTAGTTAACTTCAATGCGCAGTAAATAAATGAATTAAAAGAACCATCGTATACCTGCAATGAATACAATACCTACAATAATAGTAATGGTTAGACTACGCGTCACAACTGCGATAATGACTGTAGGAATGGTTGCTACAATGAATGGAATATTTAATTCAAAGCCCTGCATGCTTTTATGTTGAACGATAAAACTATCAATAACTAACGCAGTGAATAATGAAATTGGAATAAACGACAGCCATTTGATGACTGTTTCTGACAGTTGAATACGTGAAATCATTAAAAATGGTACAACCCGCACAATTAATGTCACTAATCCACATAAAACGATGAGTAAAAGCATATGTCCAGTTATCGTCATCGATCCATCACCACCCCAAGTGTTGCAGCACAAATTGATGTAACAAGAATGGCCACATAAGAGGGCATCAACCAACTTAAAATGAACATCATTACAATAACGAACGCAATTAATACGATATATATACTTACTTTGGAACGTGTAATCGTTTCAAATTGAGCCATAGCCAAGAAAATAAACATGGCTGTAATCGCAAAGTCTAACCCTAACATTTCAGGATGAGAGATGTATTTCCCAAAGACTGCTCCTAACACACAAGCTATTGCCCAAAATGAATAAGCAGTAATATTTAATCCATGTAACCATCGGTCATTAATTATTTCCCCTTTTAAGTGTGGTGTTATAGCAACGCCAAATGTCTCGTCAGTAAGAATAGAAGACAAAGCTAAACGATTCCATATACCGTAATCTTTATAATTAGGTGATAATGTCATAGACAATAAAAAGAAGCGGGAATTCACAATTAACGTTGTTAACACGATGGCTGATATAGGTGTACCAGTAATGACTAAAGCACAAATAATAAATTGTGCTGCGCCTGCATAAACCAGTAAACATAACAGAAGAATTTCTAGAACACTAAAATCTTGAGAAGCTGCCACGATGCCAAATGATAGTCCTATACCGATGTATCCTAGTAGTGTTGGAATACATTCTTGGACCCCTTGTTGAAATGTTACATGTGACGTCATGTTAGCTCCTCCTTTATATATGTATTTTCAAATTGACTATATAGTATAATTAAATTCAGTCTAATATAATCTAAGAGGCGCTTCAATATCTTTAGACGTCTGTTTGAGTGAGGTTAGAGAGAAGGATGTTTTAAAATATTGAAACTTCAACACTTTTAAAATATCAGAAATTTTTGATATTTTTTAAAGATACCTTTCTCAGGGCAGTCTTATTTAATATAAAAATAAATAAAGCGATAGAGGACTACGTCACTCTATCGCTTTATGAGTTGAATTCTATTTAATGATTAGTTGACTGGACGAATTTCTGTTTTGCCGCCCATAAATGGTACAAGTGCTTCTGGAATTGTAATTGAACCATCTTCGTTTTGGTAGTTTTCTACGATAGCTGCAAATGTACGACCTACTGCAAGGCCACTACCATTTAATGTGTGTACTAATTCTGGTTTAGAAGAAGCATCACGTTTGAAACGAATGTTAGCACGACGAGCTTGGAAATCAGTACAGTTTGAGCAAGAGCTAATTTCTTTGTAGTCATTGTAACTTGGTAACCATACTTCTAAGTCATATGTTTTACTTGCGCTGAAACCAATATCTCCAGTACATAAGTTCACGCGACGATATGGTAATTTTAATTCTTCTAAAATTGCTTCGGCATTTTGAGTCATATCTTCTAATGCATCCCAAGAATCTTCAGGTTTTTCAAAACGCACCATTTCAACTTTATCGAATTGGTGTAAACGAATTAAACCTCTTGTATCTCTACCAGCTGATCCCGCTTCACTACGGAAACATGCAGTTTGACCAGTGAATTTTTCTGGTAACACATCCGGTTGGATAATTTCATTTCTATAGAAGTTTGTTAATGGCACTTCTGCAGTTGGAATTGTATATAAGCCTTCTTTTTCAACTTTGAATAAATCTTCTTCAAATTTAGGTAATTGGCCTGTACCAAACATTGTATCTGCATTTACCAATTGAGGTGTCATCATTTCTGTATAACCATGTTGTGTTGTATGTTTTGTTAACATATAGTTCATTAATGCACGTTCTAATAAAGCACCGTCTTTAGTTAAATAAACGAAGCGCGCACCTGATACTTTTGCAGCACGTTCGAAATCAGCCATTTTTAATTCTTCTACTAAATCCCAGTGTGCTTTTGGTTCAAAATCAAATTCACGAGGCGTGCCCCATTTTTTTAATTCAACATTTTCAGTGTCGTCAGCACCTTGTGGTACATCATCTGCAATTAAGTTTGGAATACGAATTAAGATATCACGAATTTTATTATCTACTTCATTTAATTTTGCATCATTTTCTTTAATTTCATCGCCTAATTCACGCATTTCTTTAATGACGTCATCAGCATCTTCTTTGTTACGTTTTTTTTCAGCGATTTGATCACTTACTTTGTTACGACGTGCTTTCATTTCTTCTGTTTTACCAATTAAATCACGACGTTGATTATCTAATTCTAATACTTCATCAACAACCTTTGAATCATCTCCTCGTAATTCAATTTTGCTCTTAACTTTGTCCGTTTCGTCTCTGAATTGCTTGATGTCTAACATATCATATTCATCCTTCCAAAAAATTTATATTGAGTGACCATAGCGATTTAAAATAAAAAAAGACCACATCCCCATACAAGGGACGTGGTCTACGCGTTGCCACCCTATTTAACAATTTAATTAAATAAACTAAATTGCACTCCACTATCGATAACGGTTAAAACCGATTGTTCAATATAAGTAGGTAGATTCGCATAAAAATTAATTACTTGTTTACACTCACCACAAGCTCTCTGAAATTAATACCCTTATGTTACTTAGCCTACGAACAATACTTTATTAACTTAATTTTAATATAGCAAAGTCATATATAATTTTCAAGCAGTTACCTTTTCCAAATATAACAAACTATATACGTTAATATCTATCAATTTTAGCATTTATAAATTTATTTAAAATAGTGTTGACGAAACGCTTAAGCAGGTATAATATTTTCTATTGTACTTAAAACGCACATGATATTTTCGCTTGTCTTAATAACTCATCATTTCATTGATTTAATATATAGAAGTTATGACTTTCGAATCTAAATAGGGAGGATTCATCATATGGAAACATTAACTAATGTGACAATTCCTAAACGTAATGACGAAACGCATAAAGGTGATTATGGAAAAATTCTTTTAATTGGTGGTAGTGCAAATTTAGGCGGAGCAATCATGTTAGCTGCCCGTGCATGTCTTTTTAGTGGAAGTGGTTTAATTACTGTAGCCACACATCCTACTAATCATGCAGCCATTCATTCACGTTGTCCTGAAGCAATGGTAATAGATATTAATGATACTAAAATGTTAACAAAAATGATTGAGAATACAGATAGTATTTTAATTGGACCAGGTCTTGGCGTTGATTTCAAAGGAAATAATGCGATTACTTTCTTACTACAAAATATTCAACCTCATCAAAACTTAATTGTAGATGGTGATGCAATTACAATATTTTGTAAACTTAAACCTGATATTCCTACATGTCGTGTTATCTTTACACCCCATCAAAAAGAATGGGAACGTCTAAGTGGTATTCCTATTGAAGAACAAACGTATGAAAGAAATAGAGAAGCTGTGGATAAATTAGGCGCTACTGTAGTACTAAAAAAACACGGTACAGAAATCTTCTTTAAAGATAAAGAATACAAATTACCAATTGGCACACCTGCAATGGCTACAGGTGGTATGGGTGATACATTAGCTGGTATGATTACAAGTTTTGTAGGTCAATTTGATAGCTTACAAGATGCCGTTACGAGCGCAACTTATATTCACAGTTATATTGGTGAAAAACTTTCTGAAAAAATGTACGTCGTGCCCCCTTCAAAATTAATTAATCAAATTCCTTATGTAATGAAAGAATTAGAACGATAAATAATAAAAATAAGACTTCCCTATATATGGGAAGTCTTATTTTTATATTTAATTCTGATCTGAATCATTCTCAATATCTTCATTTACACGATCCATGAAATCTTGTCTTACTTCAGTGCGTTCATCATCTTCATCAGATTCAGTATGCAAAGCGTTACCAGGTGTCGTATCATCTATCACTTGTTCATTTGCACTTTCTGTAGTTTGGGCACTTGCATGTTCTGTTTGTTGAGCCGCTTCCGTTGCAGCTTCATCTTCAGTTTTATCAATAACTTTCGCAACGGTTGATACGGCTTGATTATCGCCTAATTTCATTAATCGCACGCCTTGTGTAGCACGGCCATTTTGAGAAATATCTTCAACTTGTAGACGAATAATAATGCCACCATCCGTCACAATCATTAAATCTTCTTGACCGCTTACCGTTGTAATACATACAACATTACCATTACGTTCTGTAATTTTAGCTGTTTTTATACCTTTACCGCCACGATTAGATAAACGATATTCACTTACAGGTGTTCGTTTACCATAACCTTTTTCAGTAACAACTAGAACTTCATCTTCACTTTCAGCATAGGCTACGTCTAAACCTACGACTACGTCATTTTCTCTTAGAGAAATACCTCTCACACCTGAAGCGGTACGACCTAGTGGGCGTAAACTATTTTCAGGGAATCGAATTAATGAGGCATGTGCTGTACCAAGTAAAATATCTTGTTTGCCATCAGTAAGACGAACTGCGATCAATTCATCATCTTCTTTAAAGCCAATCGCAATTTTACCATTCTTATTAATATGAGAGAAGTTACTTAATGCAGAACGTTTAACAATACCTTTTTTAGTAGCAAAGACTAAGAAACTGTTCTCATCTTCTAAATCTCTTACGGCAATCATCGTACTAATCACTTCATCATTTTCAAGCTCAATCGCATTAATGACTGGAATACCTTTAGATTGACGAGATAATTCAGGTACTTCGTATCCTTTCAACTTATAAACACGGCCTTTATTCGTAAAGAATAAAACATTATCATGTGTACTTAATGTTACAAGTTGACTGACAAAGTCTTCTTCTAAGGTATTCATCCCTTGTACACCTCGTCCACCTCTGTTTTGTGAACGATATGTAGATACAGGTAAACGTTTAATATAGTTGTTATGACTTAAAGTGATGACGATTTGTTCTTCAGGGATTAAGTCTTCATCTTCTAAGTGATCTAAACCACCCAATTGAATTTCAGTACGACGTTCATCACCGAAACGTTCTTTAATTTCTGTAAGTTCATCACGAACCAGTTGAAGTAATACATCTTCATTTGCTAAGATCTCTTCTAATTCTGCAATATAACTTAATAATTCATTATACTCATTTTCAATTTTATCGCGCTCTAACCCAGTTAAACGACGTAAACGCATATCTAAAATGGCTTGAGCTTGACGTTCAGACAATTTAAAACGTTCTTGCAATGTTTCCATCGCCACTTTATCTGTGTCAGACTCACGAATAATAGAAATAATTTCATCAATATGATCCAGCGCAATTCTTAAACCTTCTAAGATATGTGCACGATCTTTCGCTTTTTTCAAATTGTATTCTGTACGACGACGTACAACTGTTTTTTGATGTTCTAAATATTCAACAAGCGCTTCTTTTAAGTTAATTAATTTAGGTCGACCATTCACAAGGGCAATCATATTTACACCAAATGACGTTTGTAATGGCGTATGTTTATATAAATTATTTAAAATAACATTTGCATTGGCATCTTTACGTACATCAATAACCACTCTTACCCCTGTACGTAAACTTGTTTCGTCACGAAGATCTGTGATACCTTCAATTCTTTTCTCACGCGCTAATTCTGCAATTTTCTCAATCATTCTTGCTTTATTCACTTGATATGGAATTTCAGTCACAACAATACGCTGACGGCCACCGCCACGTTCTTCTATTGATGCACGTGCTCGCATTTGAATCGATCCACGACCAGTTTCATAGGCACGTCTAATGCCACTTTTACCTAAAATTAAGCCAGAAGTTGGAAAATCAGGACCTTGAATGTCTTCCATCAATTCTGAGATTGTGACATCAGGATTTTGACTTAAACGTAAGACTCCGTCAATGACTTCTGTTAAATTATGTGGCGGAATATTTGTAGCCATACCAACTGCAATACCTGAAGCGCCATTCACTAAAAGGTTAGGGAAACGAGAAGGTAAGACTTCGGGCTCTCTTTCTGTACCATCATAGTTATCTAAGAAATCAATAGTATCTTTATTGATATCACGTAACAGTTCTAATGTGATTTTGGTCATTTTTGCTTCGGTATAACGCATTGCCGCAGCACCGTCACCATCCATTGAACCAAAGTTACCTTGACCATCAACAAGAGGATAACGATAGCTAAAGGTTTGTGCCATTCTTACCATAGCATCATAAATTGAAGAGTCGCCGTGTGGATGATATTTCCCCATAACGTCCCCAACAATACGTGCTGATTTTTTATAAGGTTTGTCTGGAGTCATTCCTTGTTCATTTAGACCATATAAAATACGACGATGTACAGGTTTTAAACCATCACGTACATCTGGTAATGCACGTGAAACGATAACGCTCATCGCATAGTCTAAAAATGATTCGCGCATTTCATTGGTTATATTTCTTTCATTAATTCTTGATTGTGGTAGAGAATCAGCCATCAAGATATCCTCCTTTTATAGTCAGTTCACATTAAGTTAAATTAGAAATCTAAATTAGCATAAACTGCATTATCTTCGATAAATTGTCTACGATTTTCAACAACGTCACCCATTAACATTTCAAATGTTTGATCCGCTTCTACTGCATCTTCAAGTTTTACTTGTAACATCATACGATTTTCAGGGTTCATTGTTGTTTCCCACAATTGATCGGCATTCATTTCACCTAAACCTTTGTAACGAGAAATTTGCCATTTTGGAGTAGGATTTAGTTCAGCTTTTAATTTATCCAATTCACGATCGTTAAAGACGTAATATTTTTGTTTACCTTGTGTTAGCTTATACAATGGTGGTTGAGCGATGTATACATACCCAGCCTCAATTAATGGACGCATAAATCTGTAGAAGAATGTAAGTAATAATGTACGAATATGCGCACCATCTACATCAGCATCTGTCATGATAACAATCTTATGATAACGAGCTTTAGAAATATCAAACTCGCCACCTATGCCTGTACCAAATGCTGTAATCATTTGACGGATTTCATTGTTATTTAAAATACGATCTAAACGTGCTTTTTCCACATTTAATATTTTACCTCTCAACGGTAAAATAGCTTGTGTTTTTGAGTCACGACCTTCTTTTGTAGACCCCCCGGCAGAGTCACCCTCAACTAAGAAGATTTCACTTTCGTCAGGATTTTTACTTGAACAGTCTGCCAGTTTACCCGGTAAACTTGAAATTTCTAATGCTGATTTACGTCGTGTCACTTCACGCGCTTTTTTAGCTGCTACACGTGCTCTTGACGCCATGATTCCTTTTTCAACAATGATTCTTGCAACATTTGGATTCTCATATAAAAAGCGTTCAAAGTGTTCTGAAAATAATCGATCAACGATTTGACGTACTTCAGAGTTACCTAATTTCGTCTTCGTTTGACCTTCGAATTGTGGATTACCATGTTTTACAGAGACGACTGCTGTTAAACCTTCACGTGTATCTTCACCTGAAAGACGTTCTTTATCATCTTTAATAATCTTACTTTGAGTTCCATAACTGTTTAAAACACGTGTAAGTGCACGTTTAAAGCCATCTTCATGTGTACCACCTTCATATGTGTGGATATTATTCGCATAGGATAATAAGTTTGTAGCATAACCGCTATTGTATTGTATTGCAATTTCTACTTCGATATCATCTTTTGACTGATGAATATAAATAGGTTCGTCATGAATAGGTTCTTTATTTTCGTTCAGTAATTCAACGTAAGATTTAATACCACCTTCATAATGATACGTGTCTTCACGTTGTTCTTTATCTTCACGTTCGTCTCTTAGTGTAATTGAAATACCTTTATTTAAGAATGCTAATTCTCTAATACGTTTTTGAAGTGTTTCATAATTATAAACTGTTGTTTCTGAAAAGATTTCACTATCTGCTTTAAAGCGAATCACTGTACCTGTTTTGTCCGTACTACCTACTTCTTTAAGATCAAATTGAGGCACGCCTTTTTTGTATGCTTGATGATAAATTGTTTCATTACGGTGTACATACACTTCTAAATCTTGTGATAACGCATTTACTACAGATGAACCTACACCATGTAGTCCGCCAGATACTTTGTATCCGCCACCACCGAATTTACCTCCAGCATGAAGCACAGTAAGAATAACTTCTACTGCGGGACGTCCCATTTTTTCTTGAATATCTACAGGAATACCACGACCATTGTCAGTCACTTTAATCCAGTTGTCATTCTCAATCACTACTTCAATTTGATTCGCATATCCAGCTAGCGCTTCGTCAATACTGTTATCAACGATTTCCCATACCAAATGATGCAAACCTCTTTCTGAAGTTGAACCAATATACATACCAGGACGTTTACGTACCGCTTCAAGTCCTTCTAATACCTGTATTTGTCCAGCACCATAATTATCTGTGTTGTTTACATCTGACAATGTATTCACCATCACTTTCTATTACTTAATAATTTCACCTTGATTAATTCGGTAAAGTTTCGCATTATTCATGATTTCATGATCAATACCGTCTACCGATGTAGTTGTTACGAATGTTTGTACTTTATGTTGAATTGTACTGAGTAAATGCGTCTGACGAGAATCATCAAGTTCACTTAAGACATCATCTAATAATAAAATCGGATATTCTCCGACTTCAATGTTCATTAATTCTATTTCTGCTAGTTTAATTGATAAAGCGGTTGTTCTTTGTTGACCTTGAGATCCATAAGTTTGGGCATCCATGTCATTCACATTAAATCCTAAGTCATCTCTATGTGGACCGTATAAACATACTGCTCTATCCATTTCACGTTGTTGATATTCATTCAATAACGTGATAACTTCATCTAATAATTCACTCTTATTTTTACTTGTATCGCTAAGTTTAATACTTGGTAAATATGTTAGAGATAATGTTTCACGTTGGTTCGTAATACCAGCGTGGATAGGTTGCGCTAAAGCTTCTAATTCTTCAATAAATTGCTCACGTCTTAAAGTGACATTAAGTGCGTATTGTGCAAATTGTTGATTTAAAACTTCTAGCATCGTTTTATCTGTTTTTTGACCAAGTTGTAACTGCTTAAGATAATTATTTTTTTGTTTGAGAATACGTTGATATTGAGCTAAATCGTTGAGATATACTGCAGAAATTTGCCCTAACTCCATATCTATAAATCGTCTTCTAATTTGAGGAGAACCTTTAACAATATTTAAATCTTCAGGTGCAAAAAGAACCACATTTAGATGTCCAACATACTGTGTGAGTCGACTTTGTTCCAAGTGGTTCACTTTAACTTGTTTACCTTTTTTAGTTATATACATCGTTAATGGCATGGTTCCGTGTCTATAACTTAGCTCACCCTCTATTTTAGCATACTCAGAGTTAAACCGTATAAGTTCCTTGTCATTGGCGGTTCGGTGACTTTTAGCTAAAGCAAGGACGTAAATTGATTCAAGTAAATTTGTCTTTCCCTGTGCATTTTCTCCAATAAGAATATTCACTTCAGGATGACAATTTAACGTAACCGCTTCATAGTTGCGATAGTTTTCTAATTGGAGTGTTTTAAGCTTCATTGCTCACCTTGATGAATAATAATAAATGAATCGATATCTGGAATATCAGGGAAGTCGATACGATCTTGGTCAGCTAACTTTTTTCCACGACGTGTTTCACGTTCGCCATTTAATAAAACGTCGTAATCTTGTAAGAACCATTTTGCTTGTCCACCTGATTCAATGATCCCTTCTGTTTTAAGAAATTGACCTAACGTAATCTCGCCTTCAACTGTTACTTCTTGAACCAAAATAATCACTCCATTTCTTTATATATCATTACTATATTATACCTTTTTTAGGAATAAATTTCATTTAAAATGAAGTGTGAAACCGTTTACTTTTAAATAAGTTTTTGTTATTTTAATTTGTTATGTAAAAAATAGATCATTTTTTGAAATTATGACAAAAGTAATCAGAGATAATATCTCAATTTTTAATTTTAAGGCCTATTTTAGCGAATATAATGAGTTGTGGATAAAAACATCATTTTACTTAATTTAGCTTCATTATGAACCTCTGAGATAGTTTAAAATCATTGTTTTAATGAATTAAAAAAATAGAACAGCAATTCAATAAGAATTCTGTTCTACTTTAACTTTTTAATTAATCTTTAATCACTAGTATGTTCTAATTGGTAAAATGAGTTGAGTGACTGAATCATCTGCTTTTGGTTTTAAGATAAATGGTTTCATCGTACCAAAGAATTCTACTTCAACTTCCTCATTATCAATTGCTTTTAATGCGTCCATCATATATTTTGAGTTGAATGAAATTTTCAAATTGCCACCTTCAACATCAGTTGCTGTAACTTCTTCTTTGACTGTACCGATTTCTGGGGATGTAGATGATAATTCTATAACCTCATTTCCAGTACTTAATTTAATTACGTTATTTCCACCTTCACGTGCAAGTAATGACGCACGATCTATCGCATGATAGAATTCACCGTTATCTAATCCTAATTTGATTTCATAGTTTTCAGGGAAAAGACGTGTTGTATCAGGATAGTGACCTTCTAATAAACGTGAAATAAAGTTCACGTTACCGACCTTGAACAATACTTGATTAGAGGCAAAGAAGATATCGATGTCTTCATCATTATCACTCATAATTTTATTTAATTCAGATAATGCTTTACCTGGGATAATAACATTTTTGTTTTCCGATTCATCTTCAAGCTTTAATTTTCTTACAGCCAAACGATGTGAATCAGTAGCAGTGCATATTAATTCATTATCTTGTATAAGCCAGTTCACACCAGTTAAAACTGGGCGTGTTTCTGAGGTGGACACTGCAAAGTTTGTTTGCGCAATGATGTTTTTAAGTACTTTTACAGATAATTGAATGGCATCATCACGTGATACTTGTGGTAACAATGGATATTGTTCAGGATCTAAACCACTTAAATTAAATTCTGAATGTCCTGATGTGATAAGCGTTTGGAACTGTTCATTTGTTGATAATTTAACATCTTTGCCTGGTAATTTTTTAATGATGTCGACAAAGAAACGACCAGGAAGAACCACTGATCCCGTTTCAGTAATGTCAACAATATTTTCTCCATCTACTTGTTTAGGAATCGTGATTTCAATTGAAATTTCTGAGTCAGAACCAGTTAAAATAACGTTATTATCTTTAGCATCAATTTTGATACCTGTTAAAATTGGTAAAGTTGTTCTTGGTGAGATTGCTTTTAATGTGTCATTCAATTGCGTAATAAAGTAATCTCTTTTTATTGTAAATTCCATTATTAATTTAAACTCCTTCCAGTCGTTTATACTTAAATTATATAGGTTTTAAAATCATAGTAATAGTAGTAGGGCTTGTGGATTAGTGGATATCTAACGAAACGCCTTTTATATCAAAGTTATACACATGTGGATAAGTTGTTAATGATGTGTATTACTTTTTCACATTATCCACAATTTAACATTTTCTAACTTCTTGCTATATTTATAAAATTATTTAGAAGCATAGTCATCTTTGATATTGAATGTTATATTTTAGCAGCGCTGTTATATAACAGATTCATATTTCCTATTACTGTTTACGTATTTCTTTTTCTAAATCTTCAACTTCTTGCTTAAAAATTGAATCCGCCTTAATATCATTCGAAATTTTTTCATGTGCGTGAATAACTGTAGTATGATCGCGTCCTCCGAATTCCTCACCAATTTTTGGCAATGAAAAATCAGTTAATTCTCTAGATAAATACATTGCGATTTGTCGTGGATAGGCAATCGACTTTGTTCTTTTCTTAGCGCTAAAATCTTCGATGCGTACATTGTAATAATGTCCAACTACTTTTTGAATATCTTGAATCGAGATTTTTTTAGATTTAGGAACTTGAATAATATCTTTTAATGCTTCAGCAGCAAGTTCTGTTGTAATCGGTTTACCTTGTAATTTTGAATAAGCAAGTAAACGTGTTAAAGCTCCTTCAAGTTCACGGATATTTGATTGAATTTGATTTGCAATATAATTCAATGCTTCTGCTGGAATTTCTAAGTTCTCTTCTTCGATTTTTTTCTGCAAGATGGCCATGCGTGTTTCATAATCTGGCGGTGTGATATCAACAATGAGACCCCATTCAAATCGAGAACGTAAGCGATCTTCAAGTTTTGCTATTTCTTTAGGCGGACGATCACTTGAAATAACAATTTGCTTTTTATTTTGATGCAATTCATTAAATGTATGGAAAAATTCTTCTTGTGTTTGTTCTTTATTTTGAATGAATTGAATATCATCAATTAATAATACATCGATATTTCTATATTTTTCTCTAAATGCTTCAGGTTCATTGTTACGAATGGATTTAATAAAATCATTTGTAAACTTTTCGCTTGAAGTATACAGCACTTTGGCATTCGGTTTATTACTTAGTACGTGATGACCAATGGCATGCATTAAATGCGTTTTCCCTAATCCTACGCCGCCATAGATAAATAATGGATTATAAGCTTGTGCAGGTGCTTCAGCTACAGCTAAGCTTGCTGCATGTGGGAAGCGGTTGCCAGGCCCAATCACAAATGTATCAAACGTATTATGCGTATTAAATTGATCCATATCATCATGACTATCATCAATGGCAGACGTTTTTTTTACAGTATTTGATTGTTTACGACTCGTTTCGTCAAGTTCAGCAAGTTGTTCAGCAGTGTAAAATTTTGGATCAACTTCATAACCAATGATGTCTTTCATAATTGTTTGAATTACATCTTTATAATTTGAGTTTAACCAATCAGCGTAAAACTCATGAATAACAAAGATGTAAGCAACATTGTCGCGAATTTCTTTAAGTTCAGTGTCTTTTAAAAACGTATTAAACGTTGTTTTCGAAATCTCTGACTCAGCTACTTCTAATACCTTTTTCCAAATTTCTTGTTCCGACATATATAAACTCCATCTTTCTATAAATTTAAGACTTATACACAGTTTTTATAAGCGTGGATAAAAATAATCACAGCATGTTAATAATTATCCACAAGTTAATCACATTCGGTGGATAACTTTATATATGCTATGATTTATACACAGTAAAAACACGTATAGAATTTATAAACAAATCCTATAAGATAAATGATTCAGACGACTTATCCACACAATTATACTTTTTAACTGCAATAGATGTCAAATGGCTGTGAATATGTTTGTAAATTTGGTATAAATCTGTGAATATATGATTGATTATCCACAAAAAATTAAATATTATATGTGAATAAGTGGATAAAAAATGATACCATAATTCAATGTACTATAACAGGTTTGGGAAATAATTTATAAACGTGTATTAAATATGTATAAAATTGAGAAACTACTAAATCAATGAAATGTATAAATATTAAAAATGAAAATGATATAACTAAGAGAGCGTCTTGAAAATCATTAATTGGTTTCAAAAGCTGCTTGCTTTATAAATGGTAATTTGTTATATTGTAGTAGTTGCTTGAATTATGACTAGATAAAATCGAATTAAATCAAAATTATTTGATATTAACAATTATCATTTATCTATTAAAATAGTCAGGTTCATTAGAAGTAGATTTAGTGAACGAGATATAATATGTAGATGGAGGTGTTTTGCATGGTAAAACGTACTTATCAACCAAATAAACGTAAACATAGTAAAGTTCATGGTTTCAGAAAACGTATGAGCACTAAAAATGGCCGTAAAGTTTTAGCGCGTCGTCGTCGTAAAGGCCGTAAAGTTTTATCAGCATAAGATCACTGACTTCTCAGTGGTCTTTTTTTTCGTTTTAAACCAATGCATTTTAATAGATCAATGTAACATAAAGAACAATGTAAGCGAGTGATTTAAGCATGGAGAAAGCTTATCGTATAAAAAAGAACAGTGATTTCCAAAAAATCTATAAGAAGGGAAAATCTGTAGCCAATAGACAATTTGTTGTGTATACATTAAAAAATGAGTATGAACATTTTCGTTTAGGCATTAGCGTTTCTAAGAAAATCGGAAATGCTGTAACTCGAAATCGTATTAAGCGTGCCATTAGAGAAAACTTTAAAGTGCATAAGCAAGATATGATTTCAAAAGATATTATTGTAATAGCGAGACAACCTGCTAAAAATATGTCAATTTTAGAGATTCAAGGCAGTTTAGAACATGTATTGAAAATAGCAAAGGTATTTAATAAGAGAATTAAATAAATTTAGACTGACGGAAGTCTAATGTTAGACAAACCGAAGACTAACCAGTAGATTATAAAACAATATATTCGCAATTTAATTAGAAACTTATTACAATATTATATTGAAATTTTACTTAACTAGGGAGGCGAGAATGGATAATGGATTTTGATACAATTACAAGTATTTCAACTCCAATGGGAGAAGGTGCAATTGGTATTGTACGGTTGTCTGGTCCAGAAGCGGTTGAAATAGGTGATAAGTTATATAAAGGAAAGAAAAAATTAAAAGATGTTCCATCACACACTATTAATTACGGCCATATTATAGATCCTGAGACAGATGAAGTTGTAGAAGAAGTGATGATTTCAGTTTTACGTGCACCAAAGACCTTTACACGTGAAGATATTATTGAAATTAATTGTCATGGGGGTATTTTGACAATTAATCGTATACTAGAACTTACTATGACACATGGCGCTAGAATGGCGGAACCCGGCGAATATACTAAGCGTGCGTTTTTAAATGGCCGAATTGACTTATCTCAAGCAGAAGCAGTCATGGACTTCATTCGTTCTAAAACGGATAGAGCCTCTAAAGTTGCAATGAATCAAATTGAAGGTCGTTTGAGTGATTTAATTAAACAACAACGTCAATCGATATTAGAAATTCTTGCCCAAGTTGAAGTGAACATTGATTATCCAGAATATGATGATGTTGAAGATGCAACAACGGAATTTTTACTTGCGCAATCTAAAAAAATTAAAAATGAAATTGATCAATTATTAGAAACCGGTACTCAAGGTAAGATTATGAGAGAAGGATTATCTACAGTGATTGTCGGTAAACCGAATGTAGGTAAATCTTCAATGCTAAATAATCTTATTCAAGATAATAAAGCCATTGTCACTGAAGTAGCTGGAACAACTCGAGATGTATTAGAAGAATACGTTAATGTACGTGGTGTTCCATTAAGACTTGTTGATACAGCAGGCATTCGTGATACTGAAGATATTGTAGAAAAAATAGGCGTAGAGCGTTCACGTAAAGCATTAAGCGAAGCGGATTTAATCCTTTTTGTATTAAATAACAACGAACCTTTAACTGAAGAAGATCGTACATTATATGAAGTCATAAAAAATGAAGATGCTATTGTTATTGTTAATAAAACAGATTTAGAACGTCAATTAGATATTGAAGAAGTTAAAACTATGATAGGGGGCACACCACTTATTCAAACATCAATGTTAAAACAAGAAGGTATCGACGAATTAGAATTACAAATCAGAGATTTATTCTTTGGTGGAGAAGTACAAAATCAAGATATGACTTATGTTTCAAATTCAAGACATATCTCACTTTTAAAACAAGCAAGACAAACAATTCAAGATGCTATTGATGCAGCTGAAGCTGGTATTCCTATGGATATGGTTCAAATTGATTTAACTCGTACATGGGAATTATTAGGAGAAATTATTGGAGAATCAGCAAGTGATGAATTAATTAATCAGCTATTTAGTCAATTCTGTTTAGGTAAATAATAAAAATTAAGACGGTCAGTAGTCTAAAATGAATAATAATAATTAAGAAAAAATAGGGAGGTCCATTCAATGGTTCAAGAATATGATGTAATTGTTATTGGTGCCGGTCACGCTGGAATTGAAGCGGGATTAGCTTCAGCAAGACGTGGTGCTAAAACGTTAATGTTAACCATTAACTTAGATAATATCGCCTTTATGCCATGTAACCCATCAGTCGGCGGCCCAGCAAAAGGAATAGTAGTACGTGAAATCGACGCATTAGGTGGCCAAATGGCTAAAGCCATTGATAAAACACACATTCAAATGCGTATGCTTAATACTGGTAAAGGTCCAGCAGTTCGTGCATTACGTGCTCAAGCTGATAAAGTGCTTTATCAACAAGAAATGAAACGTGTCATTGAAGATGAAGATAACTTAGATATCATGCAAGGTATGGTAGACGAATTATTGATTGAAAATGATGAAGTTAAAGGTGTACGTACAAACATAGGTACAGAGTATCATGCGAAAGCTGTAGTCATCACGACAGGTACATTCTTACGTGGTGAAATCATTTTAGGGAATATGAAATATTCAAGTGGTCCAAACCATCAACTTCCATCTATTTCATTAGCTGATAATTTAAGAGAACTTGGGTTTGAAGTTGTGCGTTTTAAAACAGGTACACCGCCACGTGTGAATTCTAAAACCATCGACTATTCTAAAACTGAGATTCAACCTGGCGATGACGTTGGTCGTGCGTTTAGTTTTGAAACTACCGAATACATTTTAGACCAACTACCTTGTTGGCTCACGTATACAAATGATCGTACACATAAAGTTATTGATGATAATTTACATTTATCAGCCATGTATTCAGGTATGATTAAAGGTACAGGTCCACGTTATTGTCCATCTATTGAAGATAAATTTGTACGTTTTAACGACAAACCACGTCATCAACTTTTCTTAGAACCAGAAGGACGTAATACGAATGAAGTTTATGTGCAAGGCTTATCAACCAGTCTTCCTGAACATGTTCAACGTCAAATGTTAGCTACTATTCCAGGTCTTGAAAAAGCTGATATGATGCGTGCAGGTTACGCGATTGAATATGATGCGATTGTGCCAACACAATTATGGCCAACATTAGAAACTAAAATGATTAAAAACTTATACACTGCAGGGCAAATTAATGGTACATCTGGTTATGAAGAAGCAGCAGGCCAAGGCATTATGGCAGGTATTAATGCTGCAGGTAACGTATTAGGTACAGGCGAAAAAATTCTAAGTCGTTCAGATGCTTATATTGGTGTCTTAATTGATGATTTAGTAACAAAAGGAACGAATGAGCCTTATCGTTTATTGACTTCTCGTGCTGAATATCGCTTATTATTACGTCATGATAATGCCGACTTACGTTTAACTGATATTGGTTATGACTTAGGCATGATTTCTGAAGAACGTTATGCACGTTTTAATGATAAACGTCAACAAATTCAAGATGAAATTGACCGTTTATCAAATATCCGTATTAAACCGAATGAACATACGCAATCTGTGATTGAAGCTCATGGTGGTTCTCGCTTAAAAGATGGTATCTTAGCCATTGATTTATTGCGCCGTCCTGAAATGACGTATAATACAATTTTAGAGATATTAGAAGAAACGCATCAGTTACCAGAAGCGGTAGAAGAACAAGTTGAAATTCAAACGAAATATGAAGGTTACATCAATAAATCATTACAACAAGTTGAAAAAGTTAAACGTATGGAAGAAAAGAAAATTCCAGAAGACTTAGATTATAGTAAAGTGGATAGTTTAGCTACTGAAGCACGAGAAAAATTATCAGAGGTTAAACCATTAAATATTGCGCAAGCATCACGTATTTCAGGTGTTAATCCTGCAGATATTTCTATCTTACTTGTATATTTAGAACAAGGTAAATTACAAAGGGTGAAAAATTAATGAGTGGCATCGAATGGTTAACAAAAGCGTTAAGTGAGCAAGGTATTGAATTAACAGATCAACAACAACAACAATTTCAAACCTATTATCGTTTGCTTGTTGAATGGAATGAAAAAATGAATTTAACAAGTATTACTGATGAGCATGAAGTTTACTTGAAACATTTCTATGATTCTATTACAGCTGGATTTTACTATGATTTTAATCAGCCATTAACACTTTGTGATGTAGGGGCTGGCGCTGGATTTCCAAGCATTCCTTTAAAAATTGTTTTTCCAGAATTGAAAGTTACCATTGTCGATTCATTAAATAAACGTATTCAGTTTTTAAATCATTTAGCAGTTGAACTTGGATTAACCCAAGTAAGTTTTGTTCATGATCGAGCAGAAACATTTGGTAAAGGTGTCAATAGAGAAACATATGATGTGGTAACAGCACGTGCAGTGGCAAGACTTACTGTTCTAAGTGAGTTGTGTTTGCCGTTAGTTAAAAAAGGCGGCCAGTTTATTGCATTAAAGTCTGCAAAAGGTGAAGAAGAATTAGCAGAAGCACAATTTGGTATAAGCATCTTAGGTGGAGCGTTTAGTGATTCTTACACGTTTGATTTACCAGAAGATGCAGGTGAACGACAAATGATTATAGTTGATAAGCGCCGTCAAACACCTAAAAAATATCCTAGAAAACCTGGTACGCCTAATAAAGCTCCTTTATTAGAAAATTAATCAATTTTTCGGTTACTCATGTTAAAATTGATTTTAAGAGGAGTGAATGGACAATGAAAAAACCTTTTTCTAAACTATTTGGTTTAAAAAATAAAGAAGACATCGTTGATTATATTGAAGAAAATCGTCATTCAAGTGTGGAATCCATTCAAATAGAGCGTATCGTACCTAACCGTTATCAACCGCGCCAAGTGTTTGATTCAAGTAAAATTACAGAACTTGCTGAGTCGATAGAAGAACATGGGTTATTACAACCCATTGTCGTTCGACCTATAGAAGAGAATATGTATGAAATTATTGCTGGTGAACGACGATTTAGAGCATTACAATCCTTGCATCAATCTAAAGCAGACGTCATTATTCGTCATATGAATGATGAAGAAACTGCTGTAGTCGCCCTTATTGAGAATATCCAACGTGAAAATTTATCTGCAATAGAAGAAGCCGAAGCTTATAAAAAGTTACTTGAAATTGGACAAACCACTCAAAGTGAGTTAGCGCAAAGTCTTGGAAAAAGCCAAAGTTTTATTGCTAATAAATTACGCTTACTTAAATTAGCACCAAAAGTAATTGTACGATTACGTGAAGGTAAAATTACAGAACGTCATGCACGTGCAGTATTATCCTTAAAAGAAGCGGATCAAGAACAATTGATTGAACAAGTTATTGCTCAGAAATTGAATGTCAAACAGACAGAAGCTCGTGTGAAACAAAAATCAGCTCCTGAAAAAGTAAAAGCAAAAACATTCCAATTTGCTAAAGATTTGACACAAGCACGTGATGAAGTTGGTAAGAGTATTCAAGCCATTGAAGACTCGGGTATTCATGTTGAGCATCGTGATAAAGACCACGAGGATTATTACGAAATTAAAATAAAACTATATAAACGTTAATGACTAAAAGAACAGGTAGAATGAATGTTGTATTCAGTACTCTGTTCTTTTTTTGTCAATTCTTTTATAATAATTGATTTTTTATTTCATATTTACATAGTTTGAAAATAGAATTACAATATTAATAAACGAAACGTATCGTTTATTAATTAAGGTAAGAAGGGTTTCATGTGTTCGGAATATCAATTTCAAGTGCGATACTTCATTTTGTGATTGGAGGTATCGCTGTTGCCTTTGCATCAATGATGGCTGAAAAAGTAGGAGGAAAAATGGGCGGCATTATTGCGACTATGCCGGCAGTCTACCTAGCAGCTATTATTGCTTTAGCTATAGATCATCGAGGAGAACGGCTGATTCAAATGTCGATACATCTTAGTTCAGGAGCTATAATAGGTATTATTTCTTGCATCATTACAGTATTGATTACGTCGCTTTATATAAGTAAACGAGATTATAAAAAAGGTACAGCGTTTGCATTTATTTGTTGGTTAGTCATTTCAATTGCTATTTTTGCAGTACGACATATTTCTTAATATTTGGAGGACTTTTTAATGAAATTAACTTTTATCAAATTTCTCGTGGGTGGTTTAGCCGTTATGTTAAGTTATATTATTTCAGTTATGCTACCTTGGAAGGAATTAGGTGGCGTTTTTGCAACATTACCTGCAGTATTTCTTGTTTCTTTATTTATTACTGGTATGCAACATGGGGATGTCGTTGCCAAACATGTTAGTAGAGGTGCAGTTTTTGGTATGACAGGTGTATTATGTAGTATCTTAGCAACATGGGCAATGTTATATTCTACACATGAGTGGTTACTTAGTATTTTGGTTGGTTTTGTTGTATGGTTTATTAGTGCAGTAATTATCTTTGAAATTGTAGAATTTATTTCACGTTTAAGAAGGAGAAAAGATGGCTGGAAGACCGAAAGATCCAACAATCAATGAAAAAATATTTAAAGAAATTGATCAGTTATTAGAAACGACTTATTTTAGAGATATAACAATAGATCAAATTTCTGAAAATACTGGTGTTTCTAAAGCGACGATTTATAGACGTTGGAAAGATAAATCATCTATTATTGTCGATATGTTTGTCAGTCGAATCCACGTTTTTGAAAATGATTATAAAACGATGTACGATGAATTGTATCATTTTCTAATAAGAATTATGAATATTTATCAAACTCATTTAGGTCGTGCTGTGATTGAAATATTAATTAGTTATCAAAAATCTGAAGCACGTGACATATTTATGAAAGGTTATTTTGATAGCAATCGTAAAATATTGAAGACTATTATTTCTAAATATATTGACGAAGCGGACCAAGATTTATTTATTGATTTAATTTTTTCACCGATTTATTTCAATATATTAATTAAGCCTAACGTCCTTAATGAAACTTATATTAAAAAGTTATTAAAAGTAATTTTAGATGCATATAATATTGAATAGTAAAAATATTGAAACTATAAGAAATTAGAGTATAATTCTTATTCTTATATAACCCGTAGATGATTTTAATCTATGGGTTTTTTATTAATAATCAGTATTATACGATTTCGCTTTCCTAGGGGATGGTTTCAGTTTATGTCAACTCAAAGTCTTTTCATGTTTATTTATGATTAAGGTCTCAATCTTTAATTTGTCCTACCCCTTTAGGAATTTCACCACCAATACTTTGCTTATATTTGTTCTAAAGATCTTAAAATATTGCGATATACTAAAATGTAAAACATTTTTTACACTAAAACTAAGATAATGTAAAAGAAAATTGATAGCCTTTTATTAGAAAAAACGCTTTTATAAATATAGTATTATGATTTTAAAAATTAAATAAAAATAGTTTAATTTATAACGAGGTGAATGAATGAATATCGGTCAACAAATAAGAAAATATCGAGAAAGAGATGAATATTCTCAAGAATACTTAGCAGAAAAATTATATGTTTCTAGACAGACAATATCAAATTGGGAAAATGAAAAGAGTTATCCAGATATTCATAATTTACTAGTAATGTGTGAGTTGTTTGATATCTCACTAGATGATTTAGTTAGAGGAGATTTAAATTCAAATAAACAAGAATCTATAAAAAGAAAAATGAACATTTGGTCGTTAGTTATGATTATTGGATTTACTTTGTCTTCTATACTTATAGGTCCTCTCTTATATTATTTTAATTCATGGGGATTTATAATAATTGCTATTCTTTTTTTAATTAGCTTTTATAGTGGTACTCAAATAGATAAAATTAAGTATAAATATAATTTAGATAACTACGATAGAATAGTAGCTTTTATGAATGGTAAAGATCCAAACGAAGTAAAATCTAGTGAAAAAAGGAATCTATTTACTAGTATATTATCTTTTATTTTTGTAGTGGGTTTATTTTTATGTATGTGTTATTTGAGTATATATTTAACAAAGATATTTTTAAAATATTAATGAAAAAGAAGCTCAAATCAATTTGAGCTTCTTTTTTATTCTAATGTTTGTTTTCTTCGTATCTTTTCAAAATATAGCCACCGCCAAGTAAGCCTACCGGCACACCAATAAATGGCGTTGTAATGCTGCTAGCAACTAATACTATCAGAGCTAACATGATACCATTAAACCAATTTACATTTAAACTTACTAAGTCGCCATATGCGTGTTGAATCATTTCTTTAATAGTCATTTTAATATATCCTTTCAATTTATTATTTAAATGGCGTCTTTAATGATGCGTTCTGAATGAATGAACGAAATAACTGCAAATATCAGATATACGAGTGAATAGATAATCATGACAATGAAGATAGGTGTCAATGTATAATTGCCTATTAAGATCATAAATGCGTTTGCTGCAAAAAAGGCATGGAGTAAAGAGACTACTAACGGTAAACCGAAATTGAATATAATTTTTAAAGCTAGTCCTTTTATCATATCTGTATTCGTAAAACCAATACGTCGCAGAATACGATAATTGTTTATTTCATCTTCAGTTTCATCCATTTGTTTAATATAAATAATGCAACCAGCTGCCACTAAAAATGCAAGACCTAAGAAAGAAGTGACAAATATAAGAATGCCATTACTTTCATCAATTGCTTTTTTGGTTTCACTTTTTAAAACTACATTTTGGTTTCCTTTTTTAGCTAATGTTTCAGCTTTTGAAAGATCGCTATGATGCTTAATATTAAAACCATAATGATGTGTAAGTTGATTTTTTGTTTTTAAAGCATTATAGTTGTCTGCGCTAATTTTAAGTACTGGTCCACCCAGTGAAGCATCCATTGGAATGATTTCATTTAAATCTTTTTTATCTACATAAAATGTCTTTACTTGTTGCCCTTTTAGTTTTAAATCTTTATGAATTTGAACATTAAACATCATTGAAAGTGGACCTTGTAAATTTGTAATTGTAGCGTGATGACCTTTGATATGAGGATCAGCCATAATTGATATACTTTCATTTTGCATTGCATTACCCGTTTTACTTTTAATGACATCATTTTCAATAATATGGGTATTGGCATTTTCATACGTTTTTTTTGTATATGGTATACCGTGTTGGTTAAGTTGATGTTCAAATTGTTGGGCCATCTTTACTTTAGTAAAGTTAATATCTTGAGGTGACGATGATTGAATATTAAAGTCAGCATTTGCTTTACTAATTGCTCCGAAACACAATATTGTTACTGTAACTGCTGAAATGACTGTAATAATAGTTAAAGACATCGCATTTTTCTTCATTCTATACATAATCGAAGATGTAAAGACGACATCAGTGATAGAGACACGACCCTGTTTTGATTTTTTTAAAGATTTAAAAATAATTGAAACTGAACTTCTGAAAAACAAATATGCGCCTACTACAGTTAAGAATAAAATAATAAATGGCGTTAATAAGGCCATTGTTAATTCTTGAAATTTACCAAACATTTCTGTAGACATATAATAACCTAACATCATCATTATGAGTCCAAGAATACCAGCAATACATTCTGGCGTGGTGATTTTCGCTTTTACTGCTTCTGTTTTTATACTGTCTTTCATCATAGAAAGTATGGTTCTTCGTTTTAAAAAGATCGCATTTTCTAACATAATTAAAATAAACGCTAACATTAGCATGATCATTGTTTGAATTAAAGCAGCTACTTCAAATCCTATAGATGCATGAATGTGTAAATGCATCAGTTTTATTAATATTGAAAGCAATAATTTTGAACCTAAAATACCAATGATAACGCCAATAATGCCTGTACTAATAAATAAAGTGATTTGTTCGATAGCAAGCATTCTAAGAATGTTACCACGTGTTAGTCCAATGAGTTCGAATAATGCAAATTCACGTGTACGACGTTTAATAAATAGATGGTTCGCATACATTAAGAAAATGATAATCGTAATGAATAAAAAAACTGAACCAACTTTTGCACCTTGATTGATTATTTTTGATGAACCATTATTTAAGCTATGTGTGTATTGTAATGTGACAAAACTAAAATATAAGATGATGCTTAAGATTAATGAAAAAAGATATAATACATAATGTTTGATATTACTTTTTAAATTCTTTAATGTAATTTGATTAAACGTCATTTGCCACACCGCCTAGGGCTGATTGTAATTGAATAATTTCATTGTAAAATGTAGATTTTGTTTTACTTTGTTGATGAATGTCTGAATGAATATCGCCATCTTTTAACATAATGACACGTTGTGCAAAACTTGCTGCTGAAGGATCATGAGTAACCATAATAATCGTACTATTAAATTGTTTGTTCATATCTTCTAAGCGATGAAGTAAATCTTGTGCACTTTTTGAATCCAGTGCACCTGTGGGTTCATCTGCAAAAATGATGGATGGTCGATGTACAAAAGCACGTGCAGCAGCTGTACGTTGTTGTTGACCTCCAGAAATTTCACTAGGATATTTATCACTTAAATCATAAATACCAAGTGCCTCTGTGACGTCTTGATAGTTTTTTTCCATTTCATCTTTTTTCATTTTTTGGACAGATAATGGCAACATAATATTTTCTTTAACTGTTAATGTAGGTAAAACGCTATAATCTTGGAAAATAAAACCAAGTTCTTTCTTACGAAATTGTGCTAATTTTTTATTAGACAACTGGTTTATCTCATTGCCACTGATTTCTACAGTACCGCCTGAAATGCTATCAATCGAACTGATAACATTAAGGAGGGTTGTCTTACCTGAACCAGAAGGTCCCATAATGGCAACGAATTCTCCTTTATCGACTGAAAAGTTAATATCGTGTAGTGCTTTAAATTTTTGTTTCGTTCCATAAACTTTTGATAAATGATTAACGTTTAAAATAGGCATGATTATCATACTCCTTGTAAGTTTTATAATTTTTCTTTCGCTTTAGTTGGAATGTCTGATTGTTTTACTTCTTTATATGATGTAATGGTGTGAGATTTTTCGCTTACAACTAAGTAATGATGTTGTTTTAATTTTTTAGACGCTGTATAATCAATGTTTTTAGCTTTACCATCTTTGGTGTAACCTGTTTGATTATAATGATAGATATAGAAGTCTTTTTCCTTATCAACGACTTCCACTTTTGATGGTTTTTGAGTCTTAACATAATACTCATGCGTTGGTGCTAAGGGATTTAATTTATTCCAATCATTGATAGAACGATTGTTAGGATGTTGGTCTGAATATGCGTTTAATCCAAATAAACCACCTATAATGACTACAATAATGACAAGAATAGTTAATATGATTCTTAATAATAATTTCAATCTCATCACTCCTTATCTCTATTACACTTCTTATTTTAAAAGAGTGAATGAAGCGGTGCCTTTATCTAACCTTACAAAGTAAGAGGGATATCTTACGAATGTGAAAGATTCAAATAGAAATCAATCGTAAGAAGAATGAAACGTGTTTGAAAAGTATGTATGATAGAGTAGAAGTCATCGAGAATAAAACAAATGATAGGCGGGATGAAATGTGAAAAGAGAAATCATGGAGTGGGTTATATCCATTGTAGTGGGGCTACTGGTTGTTATTGTAGTAACAAAGTTTATTGGCGAATCCTATACAGTATCTGGGTCTTCGATGTATCCAACGTTTCAAGATCGCAATAAAGTGATTATAAGTAAAATTTCTAAATCTATGAATCACATTGATAATGGTGATGTCGTTGTATTTCATGAAGATTCAAAACGTGATTTTATTAAACGTATGATTGGTACACCAGGGGATACAGTAGAATATAAGGGAGACCAATTATATGTAAATAATAAAAAAGTGTCTGAACCGTATTTAGATTACAATAAGAAACACAAACAAGGTCAATATTTAACAGGCTCATTTAAATCAAGTCAAATTAAAGGTTCAAATGGTGAAATGAAACTTCCTAAAGATAAATATTTAGTTTTAGGAGATAATAGACAAAATAGTATAGATAGCCGATTTGATGTTGTAGGTCTAGTAGATAAAAAACAACTTGTAGGTAAAGTCGTTTGGAGATATTGGCCATTTAATGAATGGAAGACTAACTTCAATCCAGGAACATTTTAAAAATAAAGTCACAACGAATGTCTTCAATTCGCTGTGACCTTTTATTTTATAGTAGAGTTTTAGAAGATATCTTATACAAACTACAAGAGTAGATAGAATTCATTTTGAATGTGTCGTCCCCAAAAAAGAGGACTAAGGTTGAAAAAAGCTTGCGACAAATGCATGTTCAATTCAATAATCGGCTATCAATAAAAAAACTGAGACATTTAATGATGTCTCAGTTTCTGTCCTATTTGATTTTAGATTGTTGAGTTGTGTTATTTTTAATATAGTCCTTTTTACGTTGATGATCAGGTTGTAAGGTTAAACCTAAGTATTTTCTTTCTTGATTTGCATCTTTGAAAAATGAAATCATCATTAAAATAACAACAAAACTAAATGGTAATGCTGAAATAATAGCAGCAGATTGCAGCGCATCTAGACCTGTCGATCCACCAGATAATAAAAGTACATAGGCAATCGCTGATAACATCACGCCCCAGACAATTTTAACAAAACCGGATGGATTTAAACGACCAAATGATGTTTGCATGCCTAATACAAATGTAGCTGAGTCTGCGGATGTAATAAAGAATGAGCCTACTAAGATAATAGCGATAAATGACAAAATTGTACCCATAGGCATTTCATTGAAAATACCAAATAATTGTGTTTCAGGTGGCATACTAAAGATATGTTTAGATTGCTTACCAATTTCAATACCAGTAATACCAAAGGCTGTAAACCATAGCATACTAATAATTGTAGGAACACCTAATACTGCTATAACGAATTCACGGATCGAACGACCTTTTGAAATACGTGCAATGAAGATACCTACAAATGGTGACCAACTCATCCACCAGCCCCAATAATAAATCGTCCATGACTGTAACCATTCATGTTTTTGTGAGTTAAGTGGAGCAACATCAAAGCTATTAAAAATAAGAGTATTCAAATATTCACCAATTGAGGATGTAAACATATTCATAATTAAAATTGTAGGGCCTACAATAAGAATAATAATAAATAACATCGCAGCTAAAAGCATATTTAAATTACTTAAATACTGAATACCTTTGCTTAAGCCACTCCAAGCACTAATTAAGAATAAAACTGTAACAATTAGAATAATAATGCCTTGAATAAGTTTATTGTTTGGCACTCCAAATAAATAATTTAAACCACCGTTAATTTGCATGGCGCCAACACCAAGTGACACTGCAACCCCAATAATAGTAGCAAAAACGGCTAGAACATCTATAACAGTACCTAATGGACCTTCTACTTTATTTCCGAAAATAGGACGTAATGTATGAGAAATGAGTCCTAAGTCATTTTTTCTAAACTGTGTATATGCAAGAGCCAATGCAACAATACCGTAAACTGCCCAAGGATGTAGTCCATAATGTAAGAAACTTGAACGCATGGCTTCAGCTAGAGCAGCTTCTGTTTCTTTACTCGCTGTTGGTGGCGATAGATAATGTGAAATGGGCTCAGAAGATCCATAGAATACAAGTCCAATACCCATACCTGCACTAAATAGCATTGTTAACCATGAAATGGTATTAAATTCTGGTTTATCATCAGGCTTTCCTAACTTAAGCTTTCCAATTGGATGAAAAATAAGTGTGATACAAAATATCAGAATAATGCTAATAAGTAGCATATAGTACCAACCAAACGTTTCTGTAATAAAACTTCCGATTGCTCCAGAAATTGAACCAAATTGATTAGGGAAGATGGCTCCAATAATTACCAGTAACCCTACAATAACTGAAGCAAAAATAAACACATTTGAAAACTGTTTAGATTTGTTTTCCATGTATTTAACTCCTTTCAAATTTAATAAAACAGATGTATAAAAGATTAACATATATCGAATAAAGAGCAATATAAAATTTTAAAAATATTTAATAAATTCATATTTTTTAGCAAACTTAGCATATTAATATGTGTATAATTTATTGAATATTTTGAAAAAAGAAATAAAGTACTGTATTTTTTTATTTATCAAATATATAAAGATATTAAACTGAAAATATTAGAGGAACGTGAAGCGGAACAATTATTTACACTCGTGGATTCAAATCGTGACTACTTAGCAGAATTTCTACCATTCGTTGAATATACGAAGAAGATGGAAGATAGTAAACACTTTATCCATTTAGTGTTACAGCAATTTGCTCGTGGAGATGGATTTCCATATCCTCTTTAGTAGCGGTTTTTTTCTTTAAGGTTCATTAATAATTATATAAGCGGGTGGGATAGTTATGATCTTTGGTTATCAAATAGATAAAGATATTAAATTAAAGATATTAGAAGAAAGAGAAGCAGGGCAGTTATTTAAATTAGTAGATAGTAACCGCAAATATCTAGCAGAATTTCTACCATTCGTTGAATATACGAAGAAGGCGGAAGATAGTAAACACTTTATCCATTCAGCGTTACAACAGTTTATCGATGGTAATGGATTTCATTGTGGAATATGGAGTGATAAAGAACTGATTGGTGTTATTGGATTACATTATTTAGACTTAGTTAATAAACGTACCTCGATTGGTTATTATTTAGCTGAAGATTTTCAAAAGAAAGGTATCATGACTAGATGCACTAAAGCACTTATTCAATATATATATGAAGAATATGATATTAATCGAATCGAAATACAAATGTCTACTAAAAATAAGAAAAGCCGAGCTATACCAATAAGACGTGGATTCACACAAGAAGGTATATTGAGAAGTGATGAACGTGTACAAGGGAAATTCTCAGATAGTTATGTGTATAGTCTGCTCAGAGAAGAATATGAAAATGGATATAAATAATAATACATCCTGATACTTAGACTCGTTTAAGTGCTTTAGTATCAGGATGTTATATATTATATAGGAAAGTGATCAATTTGATCGCTCATTATCAACATATCACTTATATTTAAGATGGTTTAATAGCAAATGCACGGACTGGGAAACCTGGTGCATCTTTCGGTTTGGGACTAATCGCATAAATGACTGCGCCACGTGTAGGCAATTGGTCTAGGTTTGTTAAGAGTTCAAGTTGAAAAGTATCTTGTCCAAGTATATAACGTTCTCCAACAATATCGCCATTTTTAGCTGTATCTACTGACGCATCTGTATCGAATGTTTCATGACCAATCGATTTTACACCGCGTTCTTCAATTAAGAATTTTAAAGCATCTAGTCCCCAACCTGGTAAATGTTGGTTACCATCAGTATCTTTATTTTCGAATTGTTCAATATCTGACCAACGTTTTGACCAATCTGTACGTAAAGCAACAAAGGTACCTTCTTCAATGCGCCCATTCTCCGCTTCCCACTGTTCTAAATGTTGGCGTGTCACGATAAAGTCATCATTATTTTTTACTTCTTTTGAATAATCTAACACGATAAGTGGTAAGACTAATTCTTTTAAATCAAGATCCTCAAGATAACGTTTATTCTCTACAAAATGTATCGGTGCGTCAATGTGTGTGCCGTATTGTGTAACGATATTCCAACGTTGTACATAAAAGCCATGTTCTTTGACTGTAAATAATGTGGATACTTGACCTTTTTCAAATTCACTAAATCGTGGAATGTCTGGATCGAAAGTATGGGTTAAATCTACCCACTCTGCTGTTTTTAATTGTTGTAATTGGTCCCACAATGGATAATTTGTCATATGTTTCACCTCGAAAGTCTAATATAAGAATAAAAGAGGGAGAAAACTCAATTTCTCCCTCACATGTTTATCTGTATCTTATGCGACAGGTTTATTTTTTTCTTCACGTTTTTTACGAACAGTATTTACAAGTACTGTTAAGGCATCTTTCACTTCGTCTTCTTTACGTGTTTTTAGACCACAGTCAGGGTTAACCCAGAATAAAGAACGGTCGATTTGTTGTAAAGAACGATCAATTGCTGTTGCAATTTCTTCTTCAGTAGGAATACGTGGACTATGAATATCATATACACCTAATCCAATACCTAAATCATAGTTAATATCTTCAAAGTCTTTGATTAAATCACCATGGCTACGTGATGTTTCAATTGAAATAACATCTGCATCTAAGTCATGAATTGCATGGATAATTTGACCAAATTGAGAATAACACATATGCGTATGAATTTGTGTTTCATCTTGGACTGAAGAGGTTGCAAGTTTAAATGAATTTACCGCATCAGCAAGGTATTGTTCATGGTATTCAGAACGTAATGGTAAGCCTTCACGTAATGCGGGTTCATCTACTTGAATGACTCTAATACCTGCTTCTTCAAGTGCTAATACTTCTTCGTCAATAGCTAAGGCAATTTGATCTTGAACGACTTTACGAGGAACGTCTACACGTTCGAAAGACCAGTTTAAGATAGTGACTGGACCAGTTAACATACCTTTAACAGGTTTATCAGTTAAGCTTTGTGCATAAACAGTTTCTTTAACTGTTAAAGGTGCAGTCCATTTTACATCTCCATAAATAACTGGTGGTTTTACAGCACGTGAACCATAAGATTGAACCCATCCAAATTTTGTGACTAAGAAACCTTGAAGTTTTTCACCGAAGAATTCAACCATGTCATTACGTTCGAATTCACCGTGTACAAGTACATCTAAGCCAATCTCTTCTTGGATTTTAATCCAACGTGCGATTTCATTTTCTAAGAAGTTGTTATATTCTTCGTCTGAAATTCGATTATTTTTCCAGTCTGCACGGTATTTACGTACTTCTCTTGTTTGAGGGAATGAGCCAATCGTTGTTGTTGGTAAATCTGGTAAATGTAAACGAGCGTCTTGTGCTTTTTTACGATCTTTAAAAGCAGATTTACGACTGGTTGGTACACTATCAAAATCATATTCAAGGTTTTTGAATGATTGACTTTGGAATCGTTCATAGCGTGCTTTTAACTCATCATATTTTTTACTATCATTATTATTAAATAATCGACGTAATGCATCTAACTCATCTAATTTTTCAGTAGCAAAGCTTAAGCCTTCTTCAATTGATGTATCTAATGTTTCATCATCTAATGATACCGGAACGTGTAATAATGAAGATGATGGTTGAATTACAATTGCTTTAGCATAAGGTTGTAAAGTTTCGATTAATTCTTTTTTCGCTTCAATATCTGCAGCCCAAACATTACGACCGTCAATAATACCAGCATATAATGTTTTAGATTTATCGAAATCTCCTGCTTTAATTTGTTCTAAGTTATAACCATGATCATGAACAAAATCTAAACCAAGACCAGCCACTGGTAAACGGCTTAAGAATTTGACATTCACGCGTTCAAAATAGGTTTGTATGACTAATTTTTCTCCTAGACCAGCATCAGCAAAGTAGTCATAAGCCTCTTTAGTAATATTTTCATAATTTTCACTTTCATCTGTGACGAGAACAGGTTCATCGACTTGAATGTATTCAGCACCTGCATCTACTAAAGATTGTAATACTTCTTTATATAATGGAAGTAATGTTTGAACTTTCTCTTCAAAAGACTGACTACCGCCTTTAGAAAGTTTCACAAAAGTGATTGGGCCAACAATGACAGGATGTGCATTTACATTAATTGATTTAGCATAGTTAAAACGGTCTAATAATATATTGCGATTCACCTTAGGTTCAACATTATCCCATTCAGGAACAATATAGTGATAGTTTGTGTTAAACCATTTAATTAATGCACTTGCAACATGTTCTTTATTACCACGTGCAATATCAAACAATAAATCATCATCTACTGTACGCCCTTGGAAACGTTCAGGAATAATGTTGAAAAGTAATGATGTATCAAGAATATGGTCATATAATGAGAAATCACCAACAGGTACACTGTCTAAATTATAATTCTTTTGAAGCAATAAATTTTCTTTATGTAAGTCTGTTAATGTTTGATCTAATTCAGTTTTATCGATTTTTTTAGCCCAATAGCTTTCGATTGCTTTTTTCCATTCTCTTTTTCTACCTAATCTTGGGAATCCTAAGTTTGAAGTTTTAATTGTTGTCATGATATTGCCTCCTTGTTTTGGGTAATTGCTTTAGAATATGCTGCGAGCTCTAATGAATAATCAATACGTTGGAAAGGTGTAATGAGATATAAACCATTAAAGTATTCATGTACCGTATCGATTAATTCTTTAGACAGTCTCAAACTTAATTCTTTTGTTTTTTCTTTATCATCTTTTACTGCTTTAAATTGATTTAATACTTCTTCAGACATTTTAATTCCAGGCACTTCGTTATGTAAGAAAAGTGCGTTATTGTAGCTTGCAATAGGCATGATACCGATAAAAAGTGGGGTATCAAGATGTTTAGTTGCTTCATATACCTCTTTGATTTTTTCTTTACTATATACAGGTTGGGTAATAAAGTAACTCATACCTGCCGCTACTTTTTTCTCAAGACGTTTAACTGCTCCGTCTAATTTACGAACGTTTGGATCGAACGCTCCGGCGATGTTAAAGTTGGTATGTTTCTTCAGCGCATCACCATCAACATTAATACCTTGATTAAATCGTAGTGCAAGTTCTGTTAGGCCTTTTGAGTTAACATCATAAACATTTGTTGCGCCTGGTAGATGACCTACTTTTGAAGGGTCTCCTGTAATGGCTAAAATTTCACTCACACCGATGAGTGAAAGGCCAAGTAGATGAGATTGTAAACCAATTAGATTCCGATCTCGACATGTGATATGAACAAGAGGTTCAATATCATATTGTTGTTTGATTAAACTTGCAGCAGCGATATTGCTGATTCTTACAGTAGCGAGAGAGTTATCTGCGAGTGTTACTGCATCAATATGTGCTTCATCTAGCTTACCTATATTCTCAAAGAACAATTCTGTATCGAGATGTTTTGGAGTGTCTAATTCAACAATCACAGTAGGTCTCTGTTTTACTTTTGATGTTAAATTTTGTTTTAATGTACGTTTTGCATTTGTATTAATTGTTCGATGAATTGGAATAACTTTTTTATTTTTAATCGGTTTTAAATTTTTTACAGATTCTTTAATGTAAGAGATATGTTCCGGTGTAGTACCACAACAACCACCAATTAAACGAACCCCTTCGTTAATTAATTCTTGTGCAACATCACCAAAATATTTAGCATTGTCGCTATATTTAAATTCACTATTTTCAATATCGAGTAGGCTCGCATTAGGATAACATGAGAGATAGGCATGTTCTGGTAGTTCGATATGTGAAAATGAGCGTTGCATGTGATGTGGGCCATGGTGACAATTTAAGCCCACCACATTTGCGCCACATTCAATGAGATGTTTTAACGCCTCGTTAATTTCTGTACCGTCAACGAGATAATTCGTATTGGAAGCGGTCAGTTGTGCGATAATTGGAATATCGTACTTTTGACGTGTCGCTGTTATCACACTCGTTAATTCATCTAAATCGTAGTAGGTTTCAAATAGTAAACCATCTACACCTTCTTCAATTAAAGTATCAATTTGATTGTCTGTATGATATTGAATAGTAGAAAGCGATAAGTCTTCTTGTTTTATTCCCCTGAAGCCACCCACCGTTCCTAAGATAAATGTCTCTTTATTGGCTGCGCGTTTTGCAATTTGTACAGCGGCTTTATGAATTTCTTTTACTTTATGCTCTAAGCCAAATACTTTTAATTTTTCAAAGTTAGCGCCATACGTATTTGTCTGAATGACATCAGCTCCTGCTTCTATATATGAACGATGAATACGTTCAACTTTATTGGGATGTGTAAGATTATATGCTTCAGGACAAGTATCTAGGCCCTCGGAATAGAGGATTGTTCCCATTGCGCCATCAGCTACTAAAACGTTGTTCTTCAAATGATTCAATAATCGACTCATTAAATGCCTCCTTCAATGCGTAGTCAATATCATCTATGAGTTCTTCAGGTTGTTCAAGACCTACGCTTAGACGGAATAGACCAAATGTAATGCCACGTTCGTTTCTCACTTCTTCTGGAACAGCTGCATGAGACATTGTGGCTGGATGTGAGAGTATCGTTTCTACTCCGCCTAAACTTACCGATACAAGTGGTAAAGTTAGCGCATCTACAAAGGCTTGAGCTTTTGTTTCATCTTTTAGACGAAAGCCAATGACTGCACCGCCACTTTTAGCTTGTGATAAATGTAAATGACTATTTCCCGGATAATATACTTCAGCAACTTCATCTCTTTGACTTAAAAAGTCTACAAGTTTTTCAGCATTCGATGTAGATTGTCTAAAACGAACAGGTAATGTTTTTAAATGTTTGGCTAAAGTCCAACTATCATGTGCAGATAGGGCAGTTCCTGTTCCATTTTGGAGTAGGTAAAGTGCCTCAGCGATGTCTTTACGATTTGTAATAGCAGCGCCAGCAATAATATCACTATGTCCACCTAAGAATTTTGTTGCAGAATGAACCACTATATCAGCACCAAGTGCAAGTGGAGATTGACCTAATGGAGTCATAAATGTATTATCTACTGCTAAAAGTAAATCATGTTTTTTAGCGATATGAGCAACTGCTTTAATATCAGTGATTTTAAAGCATGGATTTGATGGTGTTTCTATATAAATTAATTTTGTATTAGGTTGAATGGCCTGTTCAATTTCTTCAGGATGAGTCGCATTTACCGTCGTAAATTTAATATTAAAACGATTTAAAATACGTTCAGTTAGTCTAAATGTTCCACCATACACATCATCTGGTAAAATGACATGATCTTCAGCTTGTAATGTGAGTAATACAGTTGATATTGCTGCAATACCTGAAGCATAAGCAAATCCATATTGACCGCCTTCAAGTTTAGCTAATTTTTCTTCTAATAATTGACGATTAGGATTACCACTTCTGGCATAATCAAATTTTGCGTTACCACCAAGTACTTTTTGATGGAAAGTTGAAGAATCATATAATGGTGGGTTTGCTGAATCGTAATCTACACCTCTATGTTCATCAAATATCACTTCTGTTTCTTTAGATAAGCTCATGAAACCACTCCTACTTTAGAATTTTCTAATGCTTGAATAATATCTGCTTCAATATCCTTATAATCTTCAATACCAATGGATAAACGAATTAAATGTTCATCAATACCTCGTTTGTCTTTTTCATCATCTGGCATGTCGACGTGTGTTTGTGTATATGGGAAAGTAATAAAGGTTTCAGTTCCTCCTAAACTTTCTGCAAAAATACAAATTTCTAAATTTTCTAAAAATTTAGCTACGCTATAAGCCTTATTAAGACGTAAACTTAACATACCTGTTTTTCCACTATAGAGTACTTCATCAATAGAATCGGATGTTTCACAACGTCTTGCGAGACGACGTGCATTGTCTTGAGATCGTTCTATTCTGAGATGTAGTGTTTTCAAACCTCTTTGGAGCAAGTAACAATCAAGTGGAGACAATGTGGCGCCAATCATATTGTGAAATTGACCTAATTGTTCAGCAAGTGTGTCATCTTTAACTGTCACTACGCCTGCAAGTACATCATTATGACCACCTATATATTTTGTAGCTGAGTGTAAAACAATGTCAGCACCTTGTTCTAAAGGTGTTGATAAGTATGGAGTTAAAAACGTGTTATCAATAATGGTTAATAGATGATGTTTTTTACTCAGAATATAATAGGGTTCTACATCAATTTGAATCATTTGAGGATTCGAAATTGGTTCGATAAAGAGTGCTTTTGTATGTTTATTTATACTATTTTCGACTTCTTCATAATTTAAAAAATCAACGTATTTAAAATGAATACCGTATTGTTGTTCATAATAATCAAATAATCTAAATGTTCCTCCATATAAATCAAACGCTACTAAAATTTCATCACCAGGTTTAAATAAGTTACAAATAAGTTGAACTGCTGCCATACCACTTGACGTTGCAAATGAAACTGTACCACCTTCTAATTTGGCAAATGCTTCTTCAAATGAAGAGCGAGTTGGATTTTTCGTTCGTGTGTAATCATATCCTGTAGACTGACCTAGGTGAGGATGTTGATATGCCGTCGATAAGTAAATGGGATTAGCAATTGCGCCAGTCAAATCCTTTGTTAATGAAATTTGTGCTAATTGAGTATCTTTCATTTCAAATCCTCCTATCATTTTCTAAATAAAAAAAGCTTCCGTCCTTTAAACCCGATATGTATCGGATGTAAAGGACGAAAGCTTGTTTCGTGGTACCACCTTTGTTTACTACTTTATTGCTAAAGTAACCTCAAACAGTACGCCATTATGTTTTAGGAGTATTTGAAAAAGTGACACACATTATCGTAAATGATCAGATATATCTGTAATAAAAAACTCATTTAACTTTTGAAGATAAATGAGTATTAACGATAATTTAGTGACGCCGGTGATTCCAGTACGCCATTAAACAATAAATGTTAATACTGTATCGCTATAACGGGCGAACCCGTTGATACCTCATATTGGCATCAACACTCAAAGGCCATTTTCAAACTTTCTTTCAATGTCTCTTCTCAGCTTACAAGACTCTCTGTATCCGCAGTGTAAGTTTTACTTTCCTTATTACCGTGTGTAATTTGTGTTTTTTTTAAGTTAATTCATAGCTTACAGACATAAATTACATTTGTCAACAACTTTTCTGAAAATTATGATTAAATAATAAATTCAGAAAGTGCCTGAATAATTGATATATATATACTTTCTATCTAGTAAATTTTTTTCTTAAAAAAGTTTATAAGACTTGTAGATATAAAACGCTTTTTTTAAAATTAAGTAATGACTTTAAAGACAAGGGAGGACTATGCATGAACAACATTGAAGATCAACGTGTTCAATTAAATAATGATGAACACGTACAACATATTAAAATTTCAAGTATTAAAGCTAATCCCTATCAACCTAGAAAAACATTTGATGAGGAGAAACTTCAAGATTTAGCAGAGTCTATAACAACTCATGGTATACTTCAACCTATTGTTTTAAGAAAAACGATCAATGGATATTATATCGTTGTAGGAGAACGACGTTTTCGAGCTTCTAAATTAGCTGGGTTAGAGGAAGTTCCTGCAATTGTAAAATCCCTTTCTGATTCTGACATGATGGAATTAGCCATTATAGAAAATTTACAAAGAGAAGATTTAAATGCAATTGAAGAAGCTGAAAGTTATCAACGATTAATGAATGATCTTGGTCTGACACAACAAAAAGTTGCTGAAAGGTTAGGAAAATCACGGCCTTACATTGCTAATATGCTAAGATTATTAAATTTACCCTCTGATATTGCTAAGCTTGTAAGAGAGAATCGCATGTCAGGGGCCCATGGACGTACTTTACTTGCATTAAAAGATGTAAATACGATGAAACGTATAGGTAAACAAGCAATCAAAGAGGGGTGGAGTGTGCGTTATTTAGAAAAAGTTGTTTCTGAAATCCAAGACGGTGGGCAGTCTAAAAAAGAAAAATTAAATACTCCAAGTAAACCCAAATTCATACAGAAACAAGAACGTGCGCTTAAGGAAAAATTTGGAACTCATATAGATATATCTGTATCTAAAAATGTTGGTAAAATTGTGTTTGAGTTTAAATCCGAGGCTGAGTTTAAACGTATTATAGATAAACTTAATGAATAGTATCCTATTAATAAAATAAAAAAGAAAATGATAAATCAAAAGACTGATACAATTTTAGAAGAAATTTTGTATAATAAATAAATTGGAATATAAATTTAAGGTGGACTAAATAGAAAAGGAGGGGGCTATTATGAATCAATTGAAGAACGTGTTAACATCGCTATTTAAACCATTAACAGAACCCGAAGTATACACAAATTTAGCAACTAAATTAGCAATGGTTGTTATTTATATTTTAGTAGGCTTAATTGTAATTGGAATTATTAATAAAGCGATAGAAGAAGCATTTAAATTTCAAAATAAAAGTAATAGAGGAAATAAAAAACGCTCTAAAACGCTCGTGTCTCTTATCAAAAATGTTGTCAGATACATTGTGTGGTTTATCGTACTCACAACGGTATTAAGTAAATTCGGAATTAGCGTAAATGGGATTATCGCCAGTGCCGGGGTTGTAGGTATCGCTGTTGGTTTTGGAGCTCAGACTATAGTCAAAGATATTATTACTGGATTTTTCATTATTTTTGAAAATCAGTTTGATGTAGGTGATTATGTTAAAATTAATAGCGGTGGTACTACAGTTGCTGAAGGAACAGTAAAATCTATAGGATTGAGATCAACACGTATTAATACCATCACTGGGGAGTTAACTATTTTACCAAATGGTAGTATGGGTGAGATTACTAACTATTCTATTACTAATGGTACGTCAATTGTAGAAATTCCAGTCTCAGTTGATGAAAATTTAGATAAAGTTGAAAAGAAATTAAATAAATTATTTACAGCAATGCGTAGTAAATACTACTTATTCATTACTGATCCAGTCGTTTTAGGAATTGATGGGTTAGATGAAACAAAAGTGATCATAAGAATATCAGCAGAAACTATTCCTGGAGAAGGTGCTTCAGGTTCTAGAATTTTACGCAAAGAAATTCAAAAAATGTTTGTACAAGAAGGTATTAAATTGCCACAACCCATGTACGTAAGAAATACTGATAAACAAGACGCTTAATAAATGTTGGGGGTAATGTTGTGACACCAAAATATGGTATAAATGATATAGTAGAAATGAAAAAACAACATGCTTGTGGAACAAATCGATTTAAAATTATTCGCATGGGTGCGGATATACGAATTAAATGTGAAAATTGTCAAAGAAGTATTATGATTCCACGACAAGTGTTTGATAAAAAAATAAAAAAAATATTAGTATCTCATCAAGATACAGAAAGTTAGGAGAATGATTCATGGCTTTAACAGCAGGTATCGTAGGTTTGCCTAATGTTGGTAAATCTACTCTATTTAATGCAATTACAAAAGCAGGTGCGCTCGCTGCGAACTATCCTTTCGCTACAATCGACCCGAATGTTGGGATTGTAGAAGTACCAGATACACGTTTAAATAAATTAACAGAAATGGTAGAACCTAAGAAAACAATTCCTACTACTTTCGAATTCACAGATATTGCAGGTATTGTTAAAGGTGCTTCAAAAGGTGAAGGTTTAGGAAATAAATTCTTATCACATATTCGTGAAGTAGACGCTATTTGTCAGGTAGTACGTGCTTTCGATGATGAAAATGTGACACACGTCGCTGGTCGTGTAAATCCATTAGATGATATTGAAGTCATTAATATGGAACTTGTTTTAGCTGATTTAGAATCAGTAGAGAAACGTTTGCCTCGAATTGAAAAAATGGCACGTCAAAAAGATAAAACAGCAGAAATGGAGTTCCGCATTTTATCTAGAATAAAAGAAGCATTAGAGGAAGGAAATCCAGTTCGTAGTTTAGATTTTAATGAAGAAGATCAAAAATATGTAAATCAAGCTCAATTATTAACATCTAAAAAAATGTTATATATTGCAAACGTTGGCGAAGATGAAATTGGTGACGATGAAAATGATAAAGTGAAAACCATTCGTGAGTACGCAGCTAAAGAAGATTCTGAAGTTATCGTCATTAGTGCAAAAATTGAGGAAGAAATTGCAACACTTGATGATGAAGATAAGGAAATGTTTTTAGAAGACTTAGGTATTGAAGAACCAGGCCTCGATCGTCTTATCAGAACAACATATGATTTGTTAGGATTATCTACTTACTTTACAGCAGGTGTTCAAGAAGTACGTGCTTGGACATTTAGACAAGGGATGACGGCACCACAATGTGCAGGTATCATTCATACAGACTTCGAACGTGGTTTTATTCGTGCCGAAGTAACAAGTTATGACGACTATGTTGAGCATGGTGGCGAGCAAGGTGCGAAAGAAGCAGGTAAACAACGTTTAGAAGGTAAAGATTATATTATGAAAGATGGAGATATTGTTCACTTCCGATTTAATGTATAGGAATATAAAAAGCGCGACATCTGTTTATTATAGATGTCGCGCTTTAGTTATATCATTATGGTTATATCTTAAAAAAACGGTATAACTTTACTTGCTTTAATAATATCTTTGGTGCTAAAAAACTGTTTACCTTCTCCAGTATATGCTGGCTCAAGAATCATATTAGCTTTTGCACAGTATAGCCACTCTGGATTGATACCGCAATTTAAGATTTCTTGAAACTCTTGAAAATCTTTATTCCAATCTAAATCTAATTGCATAGTTACACCTCAAGGATATTATAGGATATCAGTTCTCTTTTGAAAAGATATGTTTAAAGTTTGAATATAAATTTATAGGCCAATACGATAGATCTTATCCACTTTCAGACAAAATATTTCAAATAATATTTATTGTAAAAAGTAATCACCTATGCTATAATTCTTGATTGTGAGTAATGAAAATTATTCCTTGCCTATGGATAGGATTCGATAGGCCGCATAGACCACAAGGAGGTGCAATTATAAAATGAGAACATATGAAATTATGTATGTCGTACGTCCTAACATTGAAGAAGATGCTAAAAAAGCAGTTGTTGAACGCTTTAACGGTATCTTAGCTTCAGAAGGATCAGAAGTTTTAGAAGAGAAAGACTGGGGTAAACGCCGTCTTGCTTACGAAATTGAAGATTTCAAAGAAGGCTTCTACTTCATCGTACGCATTAAAACAGATAATAACAGAGCTACAGACGAATTCCAACGTTTAGCTAAAATCAATGACGATATTATCCGTTATATCGTTATCCGTGAAGACCAAGATAAGTAATAATTAAATGGGGGCGTTGAAATGATAAATCGAGTTGTATTAGTAGGTCGTTTAACTAAGGATCCAGAATACAGAAGTACTCCCTCAGGCGTAAGTGTAGCGACATTTACTCTAGCAGTTAACCGTACTTTCACGAATGCTCAAGGGGAACGCGAAGCTGACTTTATTAACGTTGTTGTATTTAGAAGACAAGCAGAAAACGTAAATAACTATCTTTCAAAAGGTAGTTTAGCTGGCGTTGATGGTCGCATACAATCACGCAGTTATGAAAATCAAGAAGGTCGTCGTATATTTGTCACTGAAGTTGTAGCGGATAGTGTTCAATTCCTTGAACCTAAAAATGCACAAGGTGGACAACGTCATCAAGGAAATAATGATTTCCAAGATTATGGCCAAGGATTTGGTGGTTCACAATCAGGACAAAATACATCTTATAATAATAATAATAACAATCGTGCATCAAACAATAATCAATCAGATAACCCATTTGCAAATGCAAATGGTCCAATTGATATTAGTGATGATGACTTACCATTCTAACGAAAGAATGAGATTAAAAATATAAAAGGAGGTAATTAACCATGGCAGGTGGACCAAGAAGAGGCGGACGTCGTCGTAAAAAAGTATGCTATTTCACAGCAAATGGTATTACACATATTGACTATAAAGACACTGAATTATTAAAACGTTTTATCTCAGAACGCGGTAAAATTTTACCACGTCGTGTAACTGGTACTTCAGCTAAATATCAACGTATGTTGACTACAGCTATTAAACGTGCTCGTCATATGGCTTTATTACCATATGTTAAAGATGAAAACTAATATATAATTAGTGTAAACCCCGTAAGCTCAAGGCTTACGGGGTTATTTTTATGTCGTAGTAATAAAAAATGGATAGATTATACACCTTAAGTTGATTTTAAAATGTATTGTGTAATATCTTTAATGTATGCAATATAAAATGTTATCATTAAAAGAGACATACATAAGGAGTTATGATGATAATGAGAGGAAAATATTTATTAGCAGGTATTGTTGCATCTACTTTATTTTTGGGTGCTTGTGATTTAAATATTCATTTACCAGGCGGAAATAATGATAGTTCAGAGGATAAGCAAAAAACTGAGAAGAATGATCATAAAAATAAAACGCCTAATAATTCAAATAAAAATAATGATACTAATAATGATAAAAATATAAATTTATCAGACACACAGAAAAATAATAATGATGAAAATACTAATTATAATCAAACTGAAGATATTCAACCCAATGATAATAAGAGTATTCAGTCATCCGAACAGAATACTCAAAACCAATCTGAAAATGGAATCAATGGAAATAATGAAACGACTACGAATGAAAGTCATTCAACTAGTGGCAATCAATCAAATGATTCTTCGAATAAAGAACTTACACCGAAGCAAGCAGAGGATGTTGTCTATGATTGGTATAAAAATCAAGGATTTGGAAATCGTTTAAGAAATGAATTTAATTACAATCCTAGTAAAAGTACTGACGAGATGTATTATATAGATTATGCAGCAAGTGACGCATATGGTACTGGAACACCTTATGTAGCCATTGTAGATAAACATACAGGTAGTATTGTTGATAATTATAATAATATGACAGATGAAGAAAAAGCTAAAAGAAAACAAATGAATGAAAGTAAATTAGAACAAAGTAACCGACAACGAAACAATGATGTACAAAATAATGAAACAAAGAATGATAATGAAACACAACATACATCGTCTAATGAAGAAAATCAAAATAGTGCGCAATCTGAAACTCAAAATGATGTCCAGACATCGAATCAATCCGAGAACAATGATTCAACTTCAACAGACGCTTCTACACAAACTAAAGAAGAACCCACAACTTCTCAAATAGATCGTAATGAACAAGCACAACCAAATCATCAAAGTACAAATAACGAAGAATAAAAACAAAGGAACAAGACATTATATTCAACATGAATATGTTTTGTTCCTTTAAAGTTGTTCATAATGTTTAGCAAGTATTTTATATAAAATACTTGCTATTTTTTAGTAGTCTTATATTTTTAATCATTAATTGAATAAATACTAATAAAATATGTGGGTGTCATTATTTAGTTGTTTTTGTTATAAAAAATAAATTATTTTAATAATTATGTTTATAAAATTTAAATAGGTGGTATGAATAAGAAGTAAACAAAATAAAACTATAAGGAGTAATCTAACTATGGGCTTTATTATTATGATAATCGTTGGTGGATTAATCGGTTGGATTGCTGGCATGATCATGGGTAAAGATATCCCTGGTGGTATCTTAGGTAATATCATTGCTGGTTTAATCGGTTCATTCATCGGAAGTAAATTGTTAGGTACTTGGGGGCCTGTTTGGGGCGGAGTACCAATCTTCCCAGCATTAATCGGTGCAATTATTCTTATTTTTATTGTTTCTTTAATTTTAAAAGCAATCAAAAAATAGGTATAGCATTTTAAAGGGGACTACGTTATGTAGTGCTCTTTTTTTATTTATTAAACTAAAAAAAGAGGATGACGTCGGGTTAAGGCGTCATCCAGGAGTATTATGTTCATGAATATAAAAGACTTGTAGTTATTAAATAACTACATATTAATAGTATCATGCAATATAAATAATAACAATCATAAAAATGTATATTATTTAAAAATATATCATTTATATGATTAGTAGACTTCATTCATTTATTATTTAATATAATAAATTGAAATAGGAGGTAAAACATGAATTTATATCTTATTCGACATGGTGAATCACAGTCTAATTACGATAATAAGTACAATCGAGCATATTATTGTGGTCAGTTAGACGTTCCTTTAACTGAAAAGGGCGTTGAAAGCGCAAAACAATTAAAGCCATATTTTTATAATATAAAAATCAATGATGTGTATGTATCTGATTTAACAAGAACGAAAGAAACATATCAATATATCTTCCCTTACGATATCCCAACTACAGTCACATCATTATTACGTGAACGTTCATTGGGTCTATTTGAAGGTCAATTTAAGGATAAACTTATGAAAAACAATATGTATCATCGTTATTTTCATGATCCAAATTATAAAGATTTTCGACATAGCTTTATTCAAAAAGCACCTGAAGGGGAAAGTTATTATGATGTTTATTATAGAGTGAAACAGTTTTTCGAAACGATTCATATTCAAGACGATTACACGATAGTCATTATTGCACATCAAGTTGTGATTCGTTGTATTATGGTTTACTTTGGCTATATAAATAAAGAAGAAGCATTAATTAAAGTAATTGAAAATTGTAAGCCATATCTCATTGAATTATAAAAAAATCTGAGACATCATTTATCGTCTCAGATTTTTTATATATGGGACATCACCATTAATGGACTGGAATAACATATTCAAATGGATACTCCCTATTCTATTTATCAAAAACGTTTGTTTTGATATCTTTCTTATTTAAGAAAGACTTGATTTTATTTTGTTGGTTGCCATTTACATCTCCAGCATAATGAGTAGGAACATCTACAATGTTAATTGTATTTTGAGGTTGATAATTCAGTTGTTCGATACTTTCATCAACATTTGCAATTGTACTATTCAAAGCATGAAAGTACTTAATAATACGATTTACATTATCTTTATAGCCGTCTGGCAATGTGTTATTTTCAACATATTTTTTAAAGTGTAAGTCATTTTTAACAGCAATATTAGATAAATGACTAAGTTTTTTAGCTTGTTTATCAGTGATTTTTGTTTGTCCTGAACTTTGACGATCGATTTTACTTTGCATTATATATTTATTGTCTAAAATATCACTATTAACATCTAGATATTTTTTGATTGCTTTGTTCATTTCATCTTCAGTAAGCTTTTGATGAGATTTATTCGATGTAAAAATATCATTTTCAGTTAAGTTTTTAGCATGTTTCGGTGCATTAACACCGTTACTTTGATTATGATTGTCTTCATTATTATCATTATTAGGTGCACACGCACTTAACATTAATAACAGGGCTAAAAAACTACTAATAACCATACTCTTTTTCATAGACTTCAATAATCTCCTTTATTAGTAAACATTTCTATTTAAGAATAATAATAGAGTATCACTTATAGAAACAGAATTGAATGTTTAAGACATAAAATTAATATAAATCTATGAACAAATTGTGGCAATAGCATTAAAAAAGCAGAGTCGTTAATAAAATGACTCTGCTTAAAATGAAGATATTTGATAGGTTAAGTTCTAAGTCTTACTTTCATATAGAAAGTTAAACTTTAAATTAATTTCTAATAATATAATCAAATGCACTCAATGCTGCGTTAGCACCTGAACCCATTGATATAATGATTTGTTTATATTTTTGGTCAGTAACGTCACCAGCAGCAAAAATACCAGGAACGTTTGTGTTATTTTCACGATCCACAACGACTTCTCCACGGTTATTTAACTCTACTGCGTCACCAATCCATTTTGTATTTGGCACAAGGCCAATTTGTACAAAGATACCATCTAAGCTTAATTCTTTCATTTCACCAGATGACATATCTTCATAGCTTAAACCAGTAACATGATCTTCACCTAGAACTTCAGCAGTTCTAGCATTTGTGTGAATATCAACATTAGGGAAAGAACGTAAACGTTCTTGTAACACTGTATCCGCTTTTAGTTCTGGATCGAATTCAAATAGTGTCACATGTTTAACTATTCCTGCTAAATCGATAGCTGCTTCAACACCAGAGTTACCACCGCCGATAACTGCAACGTTTTTATTTTCAAATAAAGGTCCGTCACAGTGAGGACAGAAAGCCACACCTTTATTGATTAAGCGATCTTCACCAGGAATATTTAATTTACGCCAGCTTGCACCCGTTGAAATAATAGCAGTTTTACTTTCAAGAACTGCATCATTTTCTAAAGTTACTCGGATAGCTTTATCAGTTTTTTCAATTTTAGTTGCACGAATACCAGTCATAGCATCAATATCATATTCTTCGATATGTGCAGCTAAATTAGAAGAGAATTCTGATCCAGTGGTTTGTTTAACAGTAATAAAGTTTTCAATGCCAGCTGTATCATTAACTTGACCACCGATTCTATCTGCAACAATACCAGTGCGTAAACCTTTACGCGCAGTATAAATTGCAGCACTACCACTTGCTGGCCCACCACCGATGATTAATACATCGTATGGATCTTTATTTTCATATTCTGAAGCATCTTGTGTACTGCCAAGTTTAGATAAAATATCAGAAATTGTCATACGACCATTACCGAATTCTTCACCATCTAAAAATACAGCAGGAACTGCCATGATATCCTTAGACTCTTCACGGAATACAGCACCATCAATCATTGTATGAGTGATATTTGGATTAATTACACTCATTAAATTTAATGCTTGAACTACATCTGGACATTTTTGACAAGTTAAACTTACATAAGTCTCAAAATTGTAGTTGCCTTCAAGACCTTTAATTTGATCAATGATTGCTTGTTTTTCTTTAGGCGCACGACCACTTACTTGTAAAATAGCAAGCACAAGTGAATTGAACTCATGACCTAAGGGAATACCAGCAAATGTGATACCAGTATCTTCTTCAGGTTTACTTACTTGGAAACTTGGTGTGCGTTTTAATTCTTTTTCAACGATTGTAATATGATCTGTCATCTCAGCGATTTCATCTAATAAATCTTTTAATTCTTTAGATTTATCATCAGAGCCAATACTTGCTCTAAATTCTACATCGCCTTCCATAAGTTGTAATAATTGTTGTAATTGTTGTTTTAAATCAGCATTCAGCATACTTAAATGCCTCCTTAAATTTTACCTACTAAGTCTAATCCTGGTTGTAATGATTCAGAACCTTCTTCCCATTTTGCTGGGCAAACTTCCCCTGGATGTTGACGTACGTATTGTGCGGCTTTGATTTTATTTACTAATGTACTTGCATCACGGCCAATACCATCTGCATTAATTTCTGCTGCTTGAACTACACCATCAGGGTCAACGATAAATGTACCACGTTGTGCCAAACCTGCTTCTTCATCTAATACATCGAAGTTACGAGTGATGATTTGAGAAGGGTCACCAATCATAGTGTATTGGATTTTGCTGATTGCGTCTGAATGATCGTGCCAAGCTTTGTGTACGAAATGAGTATCAGTTGAAACTGAAAATACATTAACACCTAAATCTTGTAATTGGCTATATTGGTTTTGTAAATCTTCTAATTCAGTTGGACATACGAAAGAGAAGTCAGCTGGATAGAAGCAAACAACACTCCAAGAACCTTTTAAATCATCTTGGCTTACTTCTTTGAATTCATCATTTTTAGGATCATATGCTTGTGCTGTGAAAGGTAAGATTTCTTTATTGATTAAAGACATAACTTAAATTCCTCCTGATTTATCGAATATTAAATTAGAACTACATAATAATCATTGCTTATTTATAATAATTCTAATCTCTTGATTAATATTATTACATGTAGATTTTATTTCGTCAACATAATACACTTAAAAGTAAGAAAAACAATATAAAGCACTGATATAACAAGGTTCATATAAAATATATTAACTTTTTTAAGATATTGGGAGGATTATTTTTTCTAATTAAAAAATGTAAATTGTAAATAAAAACACATCTTTTCGCTTAAATATATTCTCAACTAAAGGATAGTATTTGATAATGGGAATCAAACATAATAGATTAAAACTCTCTCCAAGTTACGCTTTGAAACATATAAATCTGAAGAGAGTATCAAGTATTTTCAATATTATTTTATTAAAATCAGTCTTTGACTTCTACTTTTACGCTTCCTACTTTCTCGTATTCAGCAATATAAATACCTTTTTCTAACTGTAGGGGTGAAATAAATGTACCTGAAGAAATAAATTGCCCTTTTTCTAAACGTTTTCCATGTGAATGTAATTTTTTATTTAACCATTTTATAGATTCAATAGGATTTCCTAGTACGTCACTAGAGTGTCCTGTTTCAATTTCTTGATCATTTTTAAATAACTTTAAGTTAATATCAGCAAATGATTTGTAATCAAGAGGTGTTACTCTTTTTCCAACCACAATTAAACCTGTTGCAGTATTATCTGAAATTAAATCTGATAAAGCAAAGTTAGGGAACCAATCTTTATAACGTGCGTCAGGAATTTCAATACCTGGAGCTACTTTTACACTTTCTAAGATGGTTTGAACATCGGCATTCTCTGGTAAGTCTGCAGTTAACTCAAAAATAAGTTCAGGTTCAAGTAATGGATCAAATAATGTTGATAATGAGATAGAGTTATCCCCCTCGACTACTTGAGTAGATAAAATAGTACCGTACGCAGGCTCATTTGTATTGGCAATGGCTTGAGTGGCGGCACTTGTCATACTTACTTTGTAACCTTTAATTTCTGATTTTTGCTTATTTTTTAATTGATTAATGAGATCATCTTGTGTGTGATAGGCTTCTAACTCATTTAGTTCAAAAGAGGAACTGATAAAATTAATCGGTTTTTTTGATGTAAAAGCTTGATATAAGGCTGTTGAAACTTCTTTGTTAGCGTGAGTCATAGTATCTCTCCTTTGATATCTGAAAATTGTCATTATTATGATAACTTTAATTGGTTTAGCATGCAAATCTTAATTTAAAATAAAGGGCAATTTTGAAGAAAAATAAAATATAAATTGTTAATATATATTCAGTAATTAAAAAAGGAGTGGACTTAATGTCAGATTATGTTTACGAATTAGCTAAAAAACATCATTCAGTTCGAAGATTTAAAGATCAACCTTTAAGTGAAGGTGTTGTTAGAAAGTTAGTTGAAGCTGGACAAAGTGCTTCAACATCTAGTTATTTACAAACGTATTCTATTATTGGAGTAGAAGATCCAGAAATTAAAGCACAACTCAAAGAAGTATCAGGGCAACAATATGTGGTAGACAATGGCTATTTATTTGTATTTGTTTTAGATTATTATCGTCACAATCTTATTAATGAAGATGTAGAACAACATATGGAGACGTCATTTGAGTCGGCTGAGGGCTTATTAGTTGGTGCCATCGATGTTGCATTAGTATCAGAAAATATTGCTTTAGCAGCTGAAGATATGGGCTATGGCATTGTATACTTAGGTTCGCTTCGCAATGATGTCGGGCGTGTACGTGAGATTTTAGACTTACCTGAATATGCCTTCCCTTTATTTGGTATGGCTGTAGGAGAGCCAGCTGAGGATGAAAATGGATCACCAAAACCACGTTTACCTTTTGAACATATCTTCCATAAAAATGTCTATAATAGCAATAAAGCACACCAAAAAGAAACATTAAACACTTATGATCAAATGGTGAGTAAATACTATCAAGACCGTACAAATGGTGTAAGAAATGAAACCTGGTCTCAACAAGTTGCTGGATTTTTAAGTGGGAAAGCACGATTAGATATGTTAGAGCAATTAAATAAAGCTGGACTAATGAAAAGATAAAATAAAACCGAAAAAAGAGAGGCAGAATTTGTTTGAAATTCTGTCTCTCTTGTTATTTTATGATTCTGTGGATAATTCTCCATAATGGTTAGAATTAAATTTTTCTTTATCTAAGTTACCTGTTAAACGTGCTGTACCAGTACCTGCTAACATGGAATCATTGACATTTAGAGCGGTACGACCCATATCAATAATTGGTTCGATAGAAATTAATACACCAGCTAATGCAACTGGTAAGTTTAAAGTTGATAATACAAGAATTGAAGCGAAAGTTGCACCGCCACCAACGCCAGCTACACCAAATGAACTAATCACTACAACGCTAATTAGTGTAAGAATGAATGGTATATCGATGTCAACATGAGCAACAGGAGCAACCATAATAGCAAGCATTGCTGGATAAATACCAGCACATCCATTTTGACCAATAGACAAACCGAATGAAGCTGAGAAGTTTGCAATACCTTCAGGTACTCCTAAACGTTGCGTTTGAGTTTGCACATTTAAAGGAAGCGCTCCTGCACTTGAACGTGATGTAAATGCAAAAATCAGTACTTCAAGTGTTTTTTTAACATAACGAATAGGATTGATTCCCATAATCGCTAAAATAATTAAATGAATAACATACATTGTAAGTAAAGCTGCATAAGATGCAATCATGAATTTACCTAATGTCCAAATTGCTGAAAAATCACTTGTTGCAATTGTAGAAGCCATAATTGCGATAATTCCATAAGGAGTTAATCTTAAAACAAAGGTAACAATTGACATGATGAGAGCATAAACAGCATCAATACCACGTTTTAATAAGCTACCATTATCAGGTTGTTTACGTGCAACACGTAAGTATGCAAATCCTACAAAAATAGCAAATATTACTACTGCAATAGTTGAAGTTGTTCTCTGACCAGTAAAATCTAAGAAAGGATTGCTTGGTAATAATTCAAGAATTTGTTGTGGTAGTGTATTCGCTGTAAGCTGCTTCGCTTCACTACTAATTTCATTTCCTCGTGCATGTTCTGCACTACCTAAATCGATACTTGAAGCATCAAGGCCAAATACAATGGCATAAAAAATACCTACAACGGCTGCAATAGCGACAGTACCAATTAAAAACATAAAAATATAAGAACCTATCTTAGCAAATTTATCGCCAATTTGTATCTTACTAAATGCTGAAACAATAGAAATAAAAATAAGTGGCATAACAATCATTTGTAATAATGTCACATAGCCATCTCCAACGATGCTAAACCAATCAGTTGTGGTTTCAAGCACTTTAGAATTAACACCATAAATAAGGTGTAAAATAATTCCATATACAATTCCTAATCCTAGAGCGGTAAAGACTCGTTTTGGGAATGATACATGTTTTTTAGCCATAATGAATAAGCTGATAATGAAAATCAACATGATGACAATGTTAATAATTGAAAATAATGTTCCCATATAATGATTCTCCTTTTATTAGTTAAATCCGACACATTTAATAAGAATAGTATTAAATATATAATAATTCAATACTTTAAATAACATAAATTATTAAATGTTTTTACAAACTAATGATAAATAGATACAAAATGAGTATTAAAACAAAAAAGCAGGATCGAAATTTTTTAATTTCAATCCTGTTTTAGTAAATAGCACTATATACAGTTGTGACCTTAAAGATTAAATAGTCTAGCTAAGAATCCTTTTTTCTCATTTGAAGATGAAACATAAGTTTGATGCTCTTTTAAAGTATCAATCGCTTGTTGATTGTTATCATTAATTTCTTTAACCAAATTATTTTTAGTATAATCAGATTGTTCTTTTTGAGCTGTTTGAATGGCAACTAATGACTCATTATTTGCCTCCAATTTTTCAGTAATTTGACTTTGTAATTCCTTAAGTTCATTTTGTTGTTGATGAACTTGAGTAATCATTTGACCTAACATTTGACGTTCTTCACGCATTTTTTGTATTTCGGTACGTAAGTCTTCTACTAATTGTGTAACGCCTTGATCAGCAGGTAACTGTTGTTGGTCTTCTTTAACGATAACTTGTAAAAAGTCTTTTTCTTTTTCTAATTCTTCGAAAGCTAAATCATAGCTATTTGTTTGTTTTACCTTTTCTGCAATATCTTGGAAAAGTTCAATATCTTCTTCTTTAAAATCTGTAGCCTCACGACCACGATATTCAGTCTTGCTAAGATGATATCCTCGTTCTTCTAAATGTTGGACGATTTTACGGACTTGTTTTTCACTTAGCTCGACACGTTGAGCAAATTCTTTAGTTAACATAATGAAGTCCTTTCGTATTTAAATAATATATTCATTCATTTACGCTGACGTTTGTCTTCGGTAAGTGAAACGTCAGTCTAACCTCGCATATTAGTTTAACCTTTTATATCGCTCTTTTCAAGTATTCTATAAGGATGAACGTAAATTCATCTTTTCTAAAAGGGGATATATAATATCTCTAGAAATTCCATTCGCAAATACATATTTGAGAATATAATTAGATTTCACACTAGCAGGATAGATGTCTTTTGTAAGTTCAATGTTAGATTTAATAAATAAGTCAGTATGTATAGGTGTTTCTTCAAACGTATAATTAGGATGCAAGTAGTCAATGTCATATTGTTGTTCAAAGTCATTTTCTAATAAGATATGATGACGTCGTTTAATTAATTGATTATCTAATATGCTATTATCATGTTTCGGGACTTCAATCATTAAAAAGTTAATATCTCTAGAATGTACTTTATTAGATAATATATTTAGGTGTGTTTCAACTTCATTTAAAGTTTGAGATATGATTTCATTATAATTTGAATCAACTACAGCTAATAAGTGGACTAGAAATGCTGAATTTGTTGTTGCTTCGTAGTGTGCTGTGGCCAAACTGATTATATTTTCTTTCTCAATACCAACAATCAAAACATAATCATTTTCTGTTTTATTATTCTGTAAGGATCGTTTTGTGATAGTGCTGTCTTCAAAAAAATCAACATCTAATTGTTTATTATAAAACTCGACAGCTTTTTGATAATAAGCGTCTTCTAAAGAATAAATAGTGTGAAATTTCATAGCGATCTCCCCGCATTATATTTTTTTAAGTATAGCACATGTGTAAAGTAGCACATCATAATACAAAATATAATAAAAAACTTCTTTCAAAGTTATAAACGATTCACACTTTACTTTGAAAGAAGCATATATTAATTTTTGACTGTTACTTTGTAAAAACGTATGTTCATTTAACAATCGACATGATTAAATACAATGAATGGTTAAACTTATTTTTAAGATTTTGGACCATCAGACTCATTAGCGTAATGAGTGATATCAACTTCTTCATAAGCTGCGTTGTTTTTTTCAACTTCATTATGTGAAGAAGCGTCTTTTCTAGTGATTACTAAAAATTTGCCATCAAGCACATCTTTTTTATATTGTTCTGCTTGGTTATCAGATAGTTTGAAATTATTCAATACAGCTTCTTCACCATCTTCACCGGTTAATAAGCGTGACATGCGATCACTGAATGAACCACTTGTTGCTATAAGTGTTACTTGAGAATTATGTAAATCATCTAAATGTAATTTAGATTCACTGATAACAAATATCTCATTTTCTGAATATCCTTCTGCTTTTTTCTTTTCAATCACATTGTAAATTTGATTTTCATTATCTAGAACTGTAATATCTGGCATATTCATCGTCCTCCATCATTTCATGCTACTTTTAAATAATTATACCCTAATGAATAGATATAAAACGTTTCGATATAATTATATAATTAAAAATATGTAATTTACAAATACGGTTTTTTTAATAAGACATTAAACGCTTACATTTATAAGTAGCGTGATTACAAGGATAAACTCTCCATCAGTTATTGAAAATAAGCTTAAAATTTGCTATTATCATTAAATAATTTATATTGCTCATATAATCTGAAGAATATGGCTTTAGAAGTTTCTACCGTGTTGCCATAAACAACGCGACTATGAGTTCAAGTACAAAGGTAAGGAAGTTAATGAGAAGTTTGAGGATTGGCTAAGATGTCTTGTATTATATTATCATTTGTATAATGTAAAGTATTGTTTATCATCTATAAATCTAAATCATTTACTTCTAAGTTACAAATGAATGTGTATCGTACTTGTTCACTTATAGATCCTGAAACTAGATAAAAGTTTCGGGTTTTTTTATATAAAGTTTAGGAGGTTTTGAAGTGGAAGCGCTCGAACAAAAAGTCAAGGAAGATGGCGTAGTCATTGATGAAAAAATATTAAAAGTTGATGGATTTTTAAATCATCAAATTGATGCCAAATTAATGTATGAAGTGGGTCAAACATTTTATAAACAATTTAAGGGTAAAGGGATTACGAAAATTTTAACTATTGAGGCTTCCGGTATTGCTCCTGCAATCATGGCTGCATTACATTTCGATGTGCCATGCTTATTTGCAAAAAAAGCAAAGCCAAGTACTTTAAAAGATGGGTTTTACAGTACTGATATCCATTCATTTACTAAAAATAAAACAAGTACAGTGATTGTATCAGAAGAATTTTTAGGGCCTGAAGATAAAGTATTAATTATTGATGATTTCTTAGCAAATGGTGATGCTTCACTTGGATTGTACGACATTGCACAACAAGCTAAAGCAGAAACAGTAGGCGTAGGAATTGTTGTAGAAAAAAGTTTCCAAGATGGACGACAAAGATTGGAAGAGGCTGGTTTAACTGTTTCTTCATTATGTAAAGTTGCTTCCTTAGCAGGGAATAAAGTGACTTTACTAGGTGAAGATGAATGAAAAATTTAATTTTAAGTGTACAACATTTATTAGCAATGTATGCAGGTGCTATTTTAGTACCTATCATTGTAGGAACAAGTTTAAAATTTTCACCTGAAGAGATTGCTTATTTAATTACAGTAGATATTTTTATGTGTGGAGTAGCTACATTTTTACAAGCAAATAAGATTACTGGTACAGGACTACCTATTGTTTTAGGATGTACATTTACTGCTGTAGCACCTATGATTTTAATTGGACAGACTAAAGGTTTAGACGTGTTATATGGATCATTGTTCCTATCAGGTATCTTAGTTGTAATCATTGCTCCATTCTTTTCTTATTTAGTTAAATTTTTCCCACCTGTTGTTACAGGTAGTGTCGTTACAATTATCGGAATTAACTTAATGCCCGTTGCTATGAATTATCTTGCTGGTGGTCAAGGTGCTAAAGATTATGGTAACCCTAAAAATCTAATTTTAGGTGGGGTGACACTTATTGTTATCTTACTATTACAACGATTTACAACGGGATTCTTAAAATCTATTGCAATTTTGATTGGTTTAGTTATAGGCACGATATTGGCTAGTATATTTGGATTAGTTAATGTTAGCCAAGTTGGTGACGCACATTGGCTCGGTATTCCACGACCATTCCGTTTCTCAGGATTTGGCTTTGATTTCGGTGCAACATTAGTGTTTACAATTGTAGCAATTGTAAGTCTGATCGAATCAACAGGTGTATATCATGCATTAAGTGAAATCACTGGTCGTAAGCTTGAACGTAAAGATTTTCGTAAAGGTTACACTGCGGAAGGTCTAGCCATCATTTTAGGATCAATCTTTAATGCTTTCCCTTATACAGCTTATTCGCAAAACGTAGGACTTGTTTCACTTTCTGGAGCTAAGAAAAATAAAATCATATATGGAATGGTAGTCTTACTTTTAATATGTGGTTGTATACCTAAATTAGGTGCTCTGGCTAATATTATTCCTTTACCTGTGTTAGGCGGTGCAATGATTGCTATGTTTGGTATGGTAATGGCTTATGGGGTAAGTATTTTAGGAAATATTGACTTCAAAAATCAAAATAATTTATTAATTATTGCTGTATCAGTCGGACTTGGTACAGGAATTAGTGCTGTACCTCAAGCATTTAAAGCTTTAGGAGAACAGTTCGCTTGGTTAACTCAAAATGGTATTGTTTTAGGAGCAATCTCTGCTATTATTCTTAATTTCTTTTTTAACGGTATAAAGTATAAACAAAACGACGAAAATGTGAAATAATAAGACTAACTATATAAAAAATGGAGGCTGTGTTATAAATGTGGGAAAATAAGTTTGCTAAAGAATCATTAACTTTCGACGATGTTTTGTTAATTCCAGCTGCATCAGACATATTACCAAGTGATGTTGATTTAAGCGTAGAATTATCAGATAAAATTAAATTAAATATTCCAGTTATCTCTGCTGGTATGGATACAGTAACTGAATCTAAAATGGCTATTGCTATGGCACGTCAAGGTGGTTTAGGTGTCATCCATAAAAACATGGGCATTGAAGAGCAAGCTGATGAAGTACAAAAAGTAAAACGTTCAGAAAATGGTGTTATCACGAATCCATTCTTCTTAACACCAGATGAAAGTGTTTATGAAGCAGAAGCATTAATGGGTAAATATCGTATTTCAGGTGTGCCTATTGTAAAAGATGAAGAATCAAGAACACTCGTTGGTATTATTACAAATCGTGACTTACGTTTTATTGAGGATTTCTCAATTAAAATTTCAGATGTGATGACTAAAGAAAATTTAATTACAGCTCCAGTTGGTACAACATTAGATGAAGCGGAAGCAATCCTTCAAAAGCATAAAATTGAAAAACTACCATTAGTAGAAAAGGGTCGTTTAGAAGGTCTCATCACAATTAAAGATATAGAAAAAGTACTTGAATTCCCTCATGCTGCGAAAGATGAGCATGGTCGTTTACTTGCAGCAGCAGCTATCGGTACATCTAAAGACACCGAAATTCGTGCACAAAAACTTGTAGAAGCAGGAGTAGATGCGTTAATTATTGATACAGCGCATGGACATTCTAAAGGTGTGATTGAGCAAGTCAAAAAAATGAAAGATAAATATCCTGAACTTACAATTATTGCAGGAAATGTTGCAACTGCTGAAGCCACACGCGCTTTATTTGAAGCAGGTGCAGACGTGGTTAAAGTAGGTATTGGACCTGGATCAATCTGTACAACACGTGTCGTTGCAGGTGTAGGTGTACCACAAATTACTGCAGTATATGACTGTGCTACTGAAGCACGTAAACATGGTAAAGCGATTATTGCTGACGGTGGTATTAAATTCTCTGGTGATATTATTAAAGCATTAGCGGCTGGTGGTCATGCTGTTATGTTAGGTAGCTTATTAGCTGGTACTGAAGAAAGCCCAGGCGCTACTGAAGTCTTCCAAGGTAGACAATATAAAGTATATCGTGGAATGGGGTCTCTTGGAGCAATGGAAAAAGGGTCAAATGATCGTTACTTCCAAGAAGATAAGTCTCCTAGAAAATTTGTTCCAGAAGGTATTGAAGGTCGCACAGCTTATAAAGGGCCATTACAAGATACCATTTATCAACTTATGGGTGGAGTAAGAGCTGGTATGGGTTATACTGGTTCACCAAACTTAAAAGTATTACGTGAAGAAGCACAATTCACACGTATGGGCCCTGCAGGTTTAGCTGAAAGTCATCCACATAACATACAAATTACTAAAGAATCACCAAACTATTCATTTTAATGTAAGGTGAGCAAGAAACGATTAAATTAAGAAAGTACGCTTTTCTATAAAATATTTATAGAGGTTGAAACGATGTATTGTCTTTATAAATATGAAAAGCGTCTTTCTATTGTTTACATAAATTAAATTTAAAGGAGATTTACTATTATGGAAATGGCTAAAGAACAAGAATTAATTCTTGTCCTAGATTTCGGTAGTCAATATAACCAGTTAATTACACGTCGTATTCGTGAAATGGGCGTTTACAGTGAATTACACGATCATGAAATTTCTATAGATGAAATTAAACGTATGAATCCTAAAGGTATTATTCTTTCAGGAGGTCCAAACTCTGTTTATGAAGAAGGTTCATTTACAATTGATCCTGAGATTTATAATTTAGGTATTCCAGTGTTAGGTATTTGTTACGGTATGCAACTTACAACCAAACTATTAGGCGGTAAAGTTGAACGTGCAAATGAACGTGAATATGGTAAAGCAATTATTAAAGCAAAATCTGATGAGTTATTCTTTGGTTTACCAGAAGAACAAACAGTGTGGATGAGTCATTCAGATAAAGTCATTGAAATTCCTGAAGGTTTTGAAGTTATCGCTGATAGTCCAAGTACAAATTATGCTGCCATCGAAGATAAAAAACGTCGTATTTATGGTGTACAATTCCATCCAGAAGTACGTCACACAGAATACGGTAATGATTTACTAAGAAATTTTGTCCGTCGTGTATGTAATTGTACAGGTGAATGGACAATGGAAAACTTCATTGAAATTGAAATCGAAAAAATTCGTGAACGTGTAGGTCATCGTAAAGTATTATGTGCAATGAGCGGTGGTGTAGATTCATCAGTTGTTGCAGTATTATTGCATAAGGCCATTGGTGATCAATTAACATGTATTTTTGTAGACCATGGTTTACTTCGTAAAGGCGAAGGCGATATGGTAATGGAACAATTCGGTGAAGGCTTTGATATGAATATTATTCGTGTAAATGCCAAAGAACGTTTTATGGAAAAACTAAAAGGCGTCTCTGATCCAGAAAAAAAACGTAAAATCATTGGTAATGAATTTGTATATGTGTTTGATGATGAAGCGGCTAAATTAACAGATGTTGATTTCTTAGCACAAGGTACACTTTACACAGATGTGATTGAATCAGGTACAAAGACAGCGCAAACAATTAAATCTCATCATAATGTAGGTGGATTACCTGAAGACATGGAATTTGAATTGATTGAACCTATTAATACATTATTTAAAGATGAAGTTCGTGCCTTAGGTATTGAATTAGGTATCCCTGAACATTTAGTATGGAGACAACCATTCCCAGGTCCTGGTTTAGGTATTCGTGTGTTAGGTGAAATTACTGAAGATAAATTAGAAATCGTTCGTGAATCTGATGCGATTTTACGTGAAGTGATTCGAGAAGAAGGTCTTGAAAGAGAGATTTGGCAATACTTCACAGTACTACCAGGTATTCAATCTGTAGGTGTTATGGGTGATTATCGTACGTATGATCATACAGTAGGTATTCGTGCTGTAACATCAATTGATGGTATGACAAGTGATTTTGCACGTATCGATTGGGAAGTGTTACAAAAAATTTCTAGTCGCATAGTTAATGAAGTAGACCATGTAAACCGTGTCGTCTATGACATTACTTCTAAGCCACCAAGCACTATAGAATGGGAGTAGCCCATTAAAAAACGAGCATTTTCGTGAGAAATGCTCGCTTTTTTTATATTAAATTCAATAATTTGGACGTTTATGCTAATTTCTTTTTGATTGAAATGATTGTCGTCTCTGTTGTAGTGACGCTCTACGGTTTACTTTTTGAAGCATATATTGATAAATCATCAATGACATGAATAACCATGAAAGACTAAAAAAGATACCGCCAACTACGTCAGTGAGATAGTGAGCATGGAAGTATCATCTTGAAAATAAAATACCTAACCATACTACAATTAACACCGTATTTATTATGCATTTTATCCACATATTTCCTAATTTAGAGATAAGTACAAAAATAAGAGCAAAAATAACAATCGTACTTGTTAAAGCATGTCCGCTTGGGAATGAAAATCTTGCATCAATTGTTAAGTGATCATAAGGTCTTGAACGATGAATGATGTCTTTTAACGCAATGCCTATGATACCTGCTGAAGCTACTGTTGTCGGTAACCCTATTGCTAATAAGAAGCGTCGCTTAATTAAAACGATAGTTGCGATGATAAGGGTAAGGGTAATAAAGGTTGCAATATCGCCGTATGATGCTAGAAATGTCATAAAATCATTGAACCAATTATCTTTGAAATTCATTTTTGGTTCGCCAAATGTATTTAAGAACCCATAGAATTATTGTAAATCTAATATATGTGTCCATAACGACTTAGTAAAAACCGAAAAAATAGCTAAGGCAATCACAAAAATATGATAGTCATCCTTCATTATTCAAAAAAAGCAAATAAAATATAAAAAAACTTTACAAAAAAATTAAGCGTTTTCACAGAATTGTTACATGAATATTGAACAAAGTATGTTATTTTATAAGTAATGAAGTAAATTCATTTTATCCATTTATCCATGAGGGTTTGGGACATACTTTATCGTCTCAAACTCTTTTTATATATTAGTAATTAAAGATTGAGTTTATAATATTTTTGGGGGTATTATTTAAACAAAATTGATATAAAAAGGAAAGTTGAAATGATATGACTGTTATCTTTTATATTAGAAATTTGACTTTTAGTTGATATTTTCATATATTGTATTTAATATGCATCAAATTATACATAGGTTTATATCAAGCAATGAGACAAAAAGTATCATGCACTTTATTGTTTAATTGAAGGGTAAAACTGATGTACTTAAATCTAAATTATAGGTTGCTTAAAGAGCATTAATAAATATATTGAATGAGCATAAAAGAAGCCTACAATAGATAGTCGTCCTTTTTTAATGGGATAAAACTAAACTATTGTAGGTGTTTTATTATATTATAAGCAATAGTTATATATAGGTTACAGTTTAAAAGTGGAGGAATGATAATGTTAAGTATGAGTAGTTTACTTATATTATTTTTTATAACGCTTATTATGGCAGCGTTAAGTGGATTGATTGTATTAATTCCCTCAGTTCCAGTTAAATACATAAGATTTCACTTAGCTTTACTTCTATTACCAGTTATTGTAGGTATTGTAGGGTTAGTGACTATAAACGAAAGAGAAGTTATTGGCATATTTGCATTAGATAAACTTGCTTGGTTAGTAGGTGCGTTTGTTTTAGCGTTAGGTTTTATTATTCAAAAGTTTTCAACGCGTTATTTATTAGGAGATCACAATTATCGTAAGTATTTTCCTTTATATACATTTACAACTGTTTTTGCTTCACTAGGTTGGTTAAGCAATGACTTACGTTTAATGACTTTATGTTGGGGATTAACGTTATGTTGTTTAACACAACTAATTAAATTGAATAAAACTTGGAAAGTGCCAGCAGAGGCAGCAAAAGTTTCTGCACGTTCCTTTATTATTGGATGGTTAGCGCTATTAATTGCGGTTATTTTGCTATACATAGGAACAGGAGAATGGACAATCGATCCTTCTCAAAATTATGGCTATGCTCTAAATCATGGTCTAAAATTAGTTATTGACTTATTGCTTGTTGTTGCTGTTATTATTCCAGCTGCGCAATATCCATTTCAGAGTTGGTTAATTGAATCAGTTGTTGCGCCTACACCTGTATCAGCTATTATGCATGCCGGTATAGTTAATGCGGGGGGCATTATTTTAACGCGTTTTTCACCGATATTTGATAATTCTATTGCTCTTACAATATTATTAATTATTTCTAGTATGTCAGTATTGATTGGTTCGGGCATTAGTTTAGTACATGTTGATTATAAACGACAACTTGTTGGATCAACGATGAGTCAAATGGGTTTTATGCTCGTTCAATGTGCGATGGGTGTTTATTCAGCTGCGATTATCCATTTAATATTGCATGGTATATTTAAAGCCACGTTATTCTTACAATCAGGCTCAGTTGTCAGACGATTTAATATACCAACTCCACCTAATATTAAGAAATCATATGGATGGATAATACTTGGAAGGGCTCTTGCATTGATTATTGCAATTGTGTTTTTTATGACAAGTGACCATAGTCCATATATTTTGATTAGTGCATTTATCTTAGCATGGTCTATCTCTGTATCATGGAATCAGCTTGTGGCATTAAATAAAGGAGTAATGGGACGCTTTATAGGTATTACAATGATTGTAATTGTTGCAATGGTTTATATTGTGACTCATCAAGTATTTGTTAATATACTTCATCATGTATATATGGCTCCTGCCCATCCACCGTTAATTAGTATTATCATTAGTATTGCGATTTTAGTGTTAGGTAGTATTTTTAGTATTTGGGTCGCTCGCCATCGTACATCTACAGCCTTTGCTAAAGTTTACTTATGGTTAATTAAAATTGGAGAAGCTAAATTTAAATCTGTAGAAAGCCATCCAAACTATTTAAAGAAATATTTATAAGAGGTGAACATTTACATGACAATTAATATAGAAGACGTTGTTCAATCTGCACGTCGTGTGATTACGCCACTTTCACCAATTTCAATCTTTGCAGCACGTAATCCATGGGAAGAACTTGAGTATCAAACCTTTGATCAAGTTGCGCAATGGTTTAAACATGTGCGTGATATTGATTTATATCCAAGCCATGCTTCTGTAATGACGGCGCTTGAAACTGGTGAGATTGATAAACATATCGTTGAAGAAGAAGTACAACAAGCTATTCAATCTTATAAGACGGATATTCCTAAGACTCACGTTGATACGTACTGCAAAAATGCTATGAATATTAAAGATATTCCGAGAGATTTAATTACTAAAGAAGCCTATCTGAAATTAGAAGTCTCAAAACTCAAAAAAGTATTCGAAAATGAGTCATTTGCTTATGCACGGTCAAAAAGTGCAAATGCATTTAATGCTAAAGGCGAATCTTTAATGGATGAGTTAAATACTCATATTATTAAATGGTCAAAATTATATTTAGATACTTTCCAATCCAGTTGGACAATGCCTAAACGCGAAGAAGGGTTCTATGTAGCCTGGTTACATTTAGCAAAATATGATCCAATGTTGACTAAAACGCAACGTAAAATGATTAAGATGTTACCACACAACTATGAAGACGCATTAATCATGGCACTCAATCATCTAGATATTGCTGAAGATGAATATGAATTTTATTTAACTGGACATCTTTTATCGTTACCAGGTTGGGCAGGCATGATGTATTATCGTGCTGAAAAACATGAACATGAAAAAGACTTATTAACTCAATACCTTGCAATACGCCTTACAATGGAATGTATTCTATTAGATACTGAAAAAATGAGCCGTCCGGCAGTCTTAAATGTTGAAAAAAGAATAAAAGAACTTGTGAGTAAATGGTTATATTATGGTGAAATGACGATTGATGAATGGGCTGAGATGTCCATTGAGAATCAAATTGAACACTTGAAGTTTGCCCATGATTTTAATCCATTATACTTCAAGAAATTATGGTTAGAGGCTTGGGAAGAAACTCACGAACGCAAACTCGTTGAGATGATTTACGATAAATCGGTCAAGCGTGACAAACAACCTACAAAAGTGCAACTTGCATTTTGTATCGATGTACGTTCTGAACCATTTCGTCGTCATTTAGAAAATCAAGGGCCATTTGAAACGATAGGAATTGCAGGTTTCTTTGGTTTACCTATACGAAAAAAAGCATTAGATGAACAGTTTAGTCATGATTCTTTACCAGTGATGGTGCCTCCTGCATATACTATTAAAGAATATGCAGAGCGACATGCATTAAATACGTATAATCAACAGCAACATTCTATTACATCCATGTTTTATACGTTTAAATTAATGAAGAATAATGTGCTACCTAGTTTATTATTACCAGAATTAAGTGGGCCATTTTTAAGTTTAAATACACTTGCAAGTACATTAATGCCAAAGAAAACAGGTGCATTTATTCGTAAATTTACTAAAAATTGGTTAAAAAAACCGAATGCTAAGCTAACGATTGATAGAGATCATCATGTACATAGTGATTTACCTGTTGGATTTACTGAAGAAGAACAAATTGCTTTTACGAAACAAGCGTTACAATTAATGGATTTAACTACAAATTTTGCACCATTAGTAGTACTTGGAGGGCATGGAAGCGAAACAAACAATAATCCCTACCATGCATCATTAGAATGTGGTGCTTGTGGAGGAGCTTCAAGTGGATTTAATGCGAAATTACTTGCCATGATGTGCAATTTACCTTTAGTACGTCAAGGGTTAGCCGCTGAAGGCATTCTTATTCCGGATGAGACAGTATTTGTTGCTGCAGAACATAAAACATCAATTGATGAATTAGAATGGATTTACGTTCCCTCATTAACATCAGAAGCAAAGAAAGCATTTGATATTTTAGAAGAAGCCATGCCACGTGTAAGTTATCATGCAAATTTAGAACGTCTTGCTCAATTACCTCGTTTAAGCGATGGGGAATTGAAACATCCAATGGCGGAAGCACATCGCTTTGCAAATGATTGGAGCGAAATCCGTCCAGAATGGGGTTTAGCACGTAATGCAGAATTTATTATTGGGCAACGAAGTATTACAGAAGGTAGTAATTTAGAAGGACGTGCATTTTTACATAATTATGATTATGCGAAAGATCCTGATGGTCAATTACTAAATACAATTATTTCTGGGCCAGCACTCGTTGCACAGTGGATTAACCTACAGTATTATGCCTCTACAGTGGCACCGCATTTTTATGGTAGTGGTAATAAAACAACACAATCTGTCACTTCTGGTGTTGGCGTTATGCAAGGGAACTCAAGTGATTTATTAGCTGGATTGCCATGGCAGTCTGTGATGGCAGGAGACAATAAAATTTATCACGCTCCAATTCGATTATTAGTCGTGATTCAAGCACCAGATCGTTATATACAACGTTTACTTAATGATAATATTAAGTTTAAACAAAAAGTCGATCATCAATGGGTACGTCTTGCAAGTATTGATGAAAACGGTAGTTTTAAAGATTGGTAAGATATTCGATTTTAATTTAAAAAATGATACACTAGTGTTAATTAAACATTAGGAGATTTGTTATAACAATGACGAAATCGAAAGGCATGTATGAAGCAGAAATTAGTAAAGCAATTACGCAATGGGAAAAAGATTTTCTTGGACGTGGTTCGTTGTCAGTAAAGACAGATATTTTACGAGATATGATTATCGTCAACTTACAAGGTATTTTGACGCCTGCGGAGTATCGCGTATGTGAAACACAAGAAGGATTACTTAACATTAAACGTACACGGTCAGAATTGGTGGAATCAGGACAAGATGATTTAATGCAACTTGTTTTCAAAATCACAGGTACTGAAGTTAAAAGCTTTCATAGTGATTTAAGTACAATTACTGGTGAACGTATTATTGTTTTTAAGTTAGATAAAAACCTTGAAAAATCACTTTAAAATAAAATGTTATAAATACGAGAAGAGATTAGGAAACTTTATATAAAATACTTCCTAATCTCTTTTTTTACAAGCAAATTTTCATCATTTATTGTAAAATCTAACTAACATTAAAAGAGGGATAGAGATGCGATCAATTCAATCAGCTAATTGTAAAATCTCTTACTCATTATCATTTGCCCGACTATCCTGATCCTAGAGGTATAAAAGGGTAATACAATCAATGAGTTAAGTAGTCAACATATTGATGATTGATATAATGAACGGTGTGATACATCTTCAGAGGCTAACTGGACGTATCTTTATGACGAACCTTTTTATGATAAAGAAAGCTTTATGACGTATGTGAAACAACTTATTGATAATAAAGAAAGGTTGAATAAGTGGTTATCCTCTTCAAACTTTAATAAATATGAAGAACAGATACATCATTTGAAAGCTTTTTATAAAATATTAGGATCAAATGTAGTAAAGGAAAAACAAGTATGAAAGATAAATTAGAAGTATCGCCAACCAAAACTATTTCTATGTTTGTTGTTGGATTAATTATTTTTATAATAACGGCAATGAATGTCATTTATCATACCACACTAGTGCAAAAATTAGATTTAAATTCATTACATGCGTTGACCAACTATTTTGGTAAACCTAGAAGACACTATGACGGTCCAATTTGGCATAAAATGATGACGTTTTGTGCTAATTTTGGAGAAGTAAAATCCATTCTCTACATAACGTTATTTTTAGCACTTATCTTAATTTTTAAAAATTATAAACTTTCATTGTGGTTATTAGTTACGATTTACACAGGAACTTATATTAATTTCTTAATTAAACAAATAATAGCTCGTTCTCGTCCGTATAACCATCTTTTAGTAGACCATGGATATTCATTTCCAAGTGGTCATTCAAATGCCAGTACATTATTTGCTTTAGCTATACTCTTAGTTGTTATTCCACTTATTAAAAATAAAGCGATACGATATAGTATTGCTATAGTTGTCGTTATATTTTGGATAGGTGTATTAAGTTGTCGGTTATATTTCCACGCCCACTATCTAACTGATGTCATTGGTGGTTTTTCGTTAGGAATGATTTGGATTGCTTTATTTTCAATGATGTTACCACTCTTTAATATTAAATTAAAAAAGAAGTAAAGCTTAAGTTTCATAACATAAGTATTTTAAGAAGGGGAGAATACTATGAAAATCAAATCACCATATCCAATTTATTTAGAAGGTTCAAGAAAAGAAGCGATCTTATTACTTCACTCATTTACAGGAACTGTTCGTGATGTAAAACCATTAGCTAAGGCGCTTAATGAAGAAAACTTCACATGCTTTGCACCAAATTATCAAGGACATGGCTTACCTTTAGACCAATTTACTCAATTTACGATTCAGGATTGGTGGAATGATGTATTAGAAGGGTATCAATTTTTAAAAAATAAAGGGTTTGACACTATTTTTGTAACGGGTATCTCACTAGGAGGACTATTTACATTAAAGTTAGCTGGGTTATTTGATGTTTCTAAAATAGCAGTGATGTCTGCACCAAGTGAAAAAGAAGAAAAAAGTATTGCGTGGCGTATGAAACGTTATGGTCAGCGCATGAATCAATTATTGAAATTTGATGAAACTACTTCAAAACAACAACTTGGGACAATTCAAGATTATCAACCACATATCGCAGAATTTAAAGCATTTATTGAGATAATTTCTAATGAATTAGAACGTATACAAGTTCCCGCTCGTATTTTGTATGGCGGTAATGATGATGCCTTTTATCAAAATAGTGCACATTATATTTTTAATCATATTGATAGTAATAACAAAGATTTAACATGTCATCCGTTAAGTCGTCATTTAATGACTTATGGAGATGGACATGAAGACGTTATCACTCAAGTCGTAACTTTTTTTAAATCTAAATAAAGGAGTAATAAGATGAAACGTACATTCTTACTTATATATACAACAGTTTCTGGAACTACTTATAAAGAATTTAAAACGTTCCAAGATGGTCCAGACTATGACACATGCGTACAGCGTATTATTGATGAGTTTGATGAATTGGTCTATTTATTTTTAAAAGATGACTCACAAGTTCATTACATTAACGTTGATCATATCGAAAGTTTAAATATTCAAGAAGTAAATGAAGGTCAATCCATAATATATGATTTTGAAAAATAAATATATCAGTAAGTTTAAACGATAAGAATAGTTGAGATATGTCATTTACCTCTATTCTTATCTTTTTTAATACTCATTTATATGTATATTGCACTATTTGGTCAGACGTGTTAGAGTAGAACTTAATCGCACACATGCTTTAACGCGTTAAAGGGAGATAGAAAATGAGTAATCAATCACAATGGAAAACCTCAACTGGATTTATTCTAGCAAGTGCTGGTTCTGCTATAGGATTAGGCGCAATGTGGAAGTTTCCATATATGGCTGGCATTTATGGTGGCGGCGCATTTTTATTTTTATTTTTAATCTTTACTATTTTTGTAGGATTACCGTTACTGATTATGGAGTTTACGGTAGGAATAATGGGGCGCACTTATACGACTCGAATCTATAGTAAATTAACAGGAAAAAAATGGTTAAATATTATTGGGTGGAATGGAAATTTAGCTGTTTTTATTTTATTCGGCTTTTATAGTGTTATCGGTGGCTGGATTGTTATATATATTGGAAATGTATTTTTACAATTATTATCTGTTGAACATACGTCATTAACTCAAATTAAATTTGAAAAAATAATTAGTAACCCGTGGTTAACTGTGTTGGGACAGGGCATTTTTATTCTTTTAACCATGGTCATCGTTATGCTAGGTGTAGAAAAAGGTTTAGAGAAAGCTTCTAAAATGATGATGCCCTTATTATTTGTTTTTCTAATTATTGTTGTTGCTAAATCATTGACATTAGACGGAGCATTAGAGGGCGTTCGCTATATATTACAACCGAGAATAGAAGATATTTCAGTTAAAGGTGTCTTATTTGCGTTAGGTCAATCGTTCTTTACACTATCATTAGGAACGACAGGGATGATTACGTATGCGAGTTATGCGCCTAAAGAAATGACGATTAAATCTTCCGCCATGTCAATTGTTATTATGAATATTTTAGTTTCTGTATTAGCAGGACTTGCAATATTTCCAGCCTTAAAAACATTTGGTTATGCACCTCAAGAAGGACCAGGACTCTTATTTAAAGTGTTACCGTTAGTATTTAATCAAATGGGCTTTGGTATTGTATTTTATTTAATTTTCTTAATTCTATTTTTATTTGCAGCATTAACGTCTTCTATTTCTTTATTGGAATTAAATGTCTCAAATTTCACTAAAAATGATAATACTAAACGAAAAGCTATATCAGTTATTGCAAGTATATTAGTATTTGTTATTAGTATCCCAGCAACACTATCATTTAGCAGTTTAAGTGGAATTAAGTTTGGAGCGGGTACAATTTTTGATAATATGGATTTTATCGTATCGAATATCTTGATGCCATTAGGAGCATTAGGAACGACATTAGTTGTAGGTCAATTACTAGATAAACAAGCATTAAAAGAGAGCTTTGGAAAAGATAAATTTAAACTTTTTGTTCCATGGTATATTTTAATTAAATATATTATGCCAGTTATTATTATATTAGTTTTTATTGTTCAATTATTTTAATATTAACAAGAATAAACAGAGTCTAGGATACAAATTGTTGTTCTAGACTCTGTTTAGCATAATGATAATTGAATTACATATTTTCAAACGTAACATCTTGTTTATGTAATTCTTTTAATAATTTTTCAGGAATTGAAGAATTATTAATAGTGACATGTTTAAATATACAATCTTTTATTTTTACATTTTCAAAATGACACAAATCCATAGTGACGTTTTCAAAAATCACTTTTTTAAACGTGACGTTATCAAATTTTACATTACGTATATTGCTATTTTTAAAAATAGAATGTTCAATCGTTAATGTATTAAAATGATTTTCATCAAATGAGGTAACAGTTAAATTTGATTTACTAATAAGCGTCTTGAAAAAATTTACATTTTCAAAGATACTTTTATCAAAATTACAATTGATAATTTTTGAATTTGAAATAGTGCTTACATTCTTAAAAATACCTTCACTAAAATCACAATGTTTAAAGTGACTTTTATTTACTTCAATTTCGTCGTACATTGAGTTTCTAAAAGTACTATTTTTATAATTTAAATTTTTATAGTCATCCTTAGTAAAGACGGATAAAGATAAGTCTGCTTTAGATGTCATCATCGAGTCTCCTTTGTACGTTGATTCATCGTAAAATTTAATTCATTTCCAGTGGTTCACTTTTATCATAACATGAGTATTTAAAAGCAATAACTAATTACATTTTACATAAAGAATCTAGCTTTTTGCAATAAGATATAAGTTAGCGTATAATTCATAGCGGTTGAGTAAGAATTAAAATTAAATATTGGAAATGAATATGATGATAGAAAGTAGGTATGTTCAGACATTACTTGAGTGTATTGAACGAAAGATATGATTACTTATGATTTAATAGGACAAACGCCACTAGTATTATTAGAAAGTTTTAGTGATGAACATGTACAAATTTATGCGAAGTTAGAACAATTTAATCCTGGTGGAAGTATTAAAGATCGACTAGGGAAATATCTTGTAGAAACTGCGCTAAAAGAAAAACGTATTGTAAAAGGAGATACCATCGTTGAAGCTACAGCTGGTAATACAGGAATTGGATTAGCAATGGCCGCTAATCGTTATCATTTAAAGTGTGTGATTTTTGCCCCAGAAGGATTTTCAGAAGAAAAAATTTCAATTATGCGAGTATTGGGTGCTGAAATAAAACGAACACCTAAAAACAAGGGAATGATGGGTGCACAAAAAGAAGCGCGTCATTATGCTGACAAATATAATGCAGTATATATGAACCAGTTTGAAACTGAACATAATCCAAAAGCCTATACGCATACGCTTGGAAAAGAAATTACAGAGGCATTACCACACATTGATTATTTTGTAGCTGGTGCTGGATCTGGAGGAACATTTACTGGTGTAGCTAAACATTTACAACAATTTAATGTTAAAAATATTATTGTTGAACCTGAAGGCTCAGTATTGAATGGTGGTAAAGCACATGCTCATGATATTGAAGGTATTGGCTCTGAAAAATGGCCAGTATTTTTAGAAAAATCTATCGTTGATGATATTATTACAGTCAGTGATAATCAAGGATTTGAAAATGTAAAACGATTAGCTAAACAAGAAGGACTACTTGTTGGTAGCTCATCTGGTGCAGCATTACAAGGTGCTTTAGATATTAAAAATCGTATTGATAAAGGTATTATTGTAACAATTTTTCCAGATGGCAGTGATCGTTATATGTCAAAAAAAATATTTGAATACAAAGGAGAATAATAATGAAGAAAAAAACACAAATGATTCATGGTGGACATACGACGGATGATTTTACTGGAGCAGTAACGACACCAATTTATCAAACAAGTACTTATTTGCAAGATGATATTGGTGATTTAAGACAGGGCTATGAATATTCACGTACTGCAAACCCAACACGTACTTCTATTGAAAGCGTCATTGCGAATTTAGAAAATGGTAAACATGGATTTGCATTTGGTTCAGGTATGGCTGCGATTAGCGCTGTTATAATGTTATTAGATAAAGGTGATCATTTAATTTTAAATTCTGATGTGTATGGTGGAACTTATCGTGCTTTAACAAAAGTCTTTACACGATTTGGTATTGATGTTGATTTCGTTGATACTACAAATATTGAAAACGTAAAAGATTATATTAAACCAGAAACAAAAATGTTATATATCGAAACGCCGTCTAATCCTTTATTACGTGTGACAGATATTCGACGTGCAGCAGAAATTGCGACAGAAAATCATCTCATTTCTGTAGTCGATAACACATTTATGACACCGTACTATCAAAATCCGTTAGATTTTGGAATCGATATTGTATTACATTCAGCAACAAAATATATTGGTGGACACAGTGATGTTGTTGCAGGTTTAGTCGCTACATCTAATGATGAATTAGGTGAACGCTTAGCATTTATTTCTAACTCTACAGGTGGTGTACTAGGACCACAAGATAGTTATTTATTAATTCGAGGAATTAAAACACTAGGGTTACGTATGGAACAAATTAATCGTAACGTAGAAGGTATTGTGAAGATGTTACAAGAGCATCCATCAGTACAACAAGTGTTCCATCCTAGTATTGAAAGTCACCTTAATCATGATATTCATATCGCTCAAGCAAGTGGTCATACTGGCATTGTTGCATTTGAAGTGAAAGATACAGAAGCAGCTAAACAATTAATTCGTGAAACGCAATATTTCACGCTTGCTGAAAGCTTAGGTGCAGTGGAAAGCTTGATTTCTGTACCTGCTTTGATGACACATGCATCTATTCCAGCAGATGTTCGTGCTAAAGAAGGAATTACAGATGGTTTAGTTCGATTATCAATCGGTATTGAAGACACTGAAGATTTAGTACAAGATTTAAAACAAGCGATAGATACGCTAAATAAATAGAATATAGTGAAAGTATTAATGCAAGAGTGCAATAGAAATTGAAACGATGTTTATTGTACTCTTGTATTTTTATTATGATATTTGGAACTAAAAGAGTAATTCAATACTAAAAATATCTGAAATTTTCAATTTTTTAAAAAACTATATTGACGCATCCTCAACTTTTGCCTATACTTCATATCATACGAATTTAATCAGAATTAGATAAGGGTGAACATAGTGATTGAATTTCAGGGTGTAAATAAAGTATTTCGAAAGAAACGAGAAACCATCCACGCTTTAAAAGATGTTTCTTTTAAAATTGATGCGCGTGATGTGTTTGGTGTGATTGGTTATAGTGGTGCTGGTAAAAGTACACTAGTACGTTTAGTTAACCAATTAGAACAAGCTACAGAGGGCCATGTTATTGTAGATGGACATGATATTAATACATATAGTGAAAAAGAACTTCGCAACGTAAAAAAAGATATAGGAATGATTTTCCAACATTTTAATCTTTTAAATTCTAAAACAGTTTTTAAAAATGTAGCAATGCCATTGATACTTAGTCACAAAAGTAATTCTGAGATTAAAGAGAAAGTTGAAGAAATGCTAGAGTTTGTGGGACTTGCAGATAAGAAAAATCAATTTCCAGATGAGCTTTCCGGAGGACAAAAACAACGTGTTGCAATTGCAAGAGCACTTGTAACAAATCCTAAAATATTATTGTGCGATGAAGCGACAAGTGCATTAGACCCTGCGACAACAAGTTCTATTCTTCAATTACTTAAAAATGTGAATGAAACATTTGGGGTTACGATTATGATGATTACTCACGAAATGAGCGTGATTCAAAAAATCTGTAATCGTGTAGCTGTAATGGAACACGGGGAAGTTGTAGAAATTGGTACAGTAAAAGATGTGTTTAGTCATCCGAAAACGAAAACAGCACAAAATTTTGTATCAACAGTTATTAGTACAGAACCTTCTAAAGCATTACGTGCCTCATTTGAAAGAGCAGATAATCATTATACAGATTACAGACTTTTCTTAGATAAAAAGCAAATTGATTATCCATTAATGAACGAGTTAATAAACCAATATGGTTTTAATGTAAATATTCTATTCTCGTCTATGTCAGATATTCAAGATGAAACGATTTGTTATTTATGGTTACGCTTTGAACACGATGCACAATTTAGTCGTGACACGGTAGAATCATATTTTAATGAGCGACATATTCATTATGAGGAGGTGCGTTAAATGTTTGGTTCAAGCATAGATTCATCTCAATTAATGCAAGCATTGTATGAAACACTTTATATGGTGACAGTATCATTAATTATTGGTGCATTGATTGGTATCCCATTAGGTATTTTACTTGTAGTCACTCGAAAACATGGAATCTGGCCCAATGTCGTTATTCACCAAATTCTTAATCCAATTATTAATATTTTAAGATCTATTCCATTCATCATTTTATTAATTGCAATTGTACCTTTTACTAAATTAGTTGCAGGTACGTCAATCGGTACAACAGCTGCAATTGTTCCACTTACAGTATATGTAGCACCATATATTGCGCGTTTAGTAGAAAATTCACTTTTAGAAGTAGATGATGGCATTATTGAAGCAGCAAAAGCTATGGGAGCATCACCACTTCAAATTATTCGTCATTTTTTATTGCCTGAAGCATTAGGTTCACTTGTACTAGCTATTACTACAGCGATTATTGGTTTAATTGGTAGTACAGCTATGGCCGGTGCTGTAGGTGGCGGTGGTATCGGAGATTTAGCGCTTGTTTATGGTTACCAACGCTTTGATACATTGGTCATTATTATTACAGTTGTAGTTCTAGTTATTATCGTACAAATTATTCAGTCATTAGGTAACTTTATTTCTAGAATAATTCGCAGAAATTAGTTATTTAAATAAATTATTTTAATATTGGGAGGCAGTTTTTAATGAAGAGAATAATCGGTTTATTATTAGCATCTATTATTGTCCTTGCGGCATGTTCAGGCGGAGGAAATAGTAAGAAAGTAACAGTTGGCGTAGCATCAAATGATACTGCTGCTTGGGAAAAAGTGAAAGAATTAGCAAAAAAAGATGATATTGATTTAGAAATTAAGCACTTTTCAGATTATAACGTACCTAATAAAGCATTAAGTGATGGAGATATCGATATGAATGCATTCCAACACTTTGCTTTCTTAAATGAATATAAAAAAGCACATAAAGATGCAAAAATTGAAGCAATTAGTACAACCGTATTAGCACCTTTAGGCATCTATTCTAAAAAAGTAAAAGATATTAAAGATGTTAAAGATGGCGCGCAAGTGATGATTCCCAATGATGTTTCTAACCAAGCGCGTGCTTTAAAATTATTAGAATCAGCAGGACTTATTAAATTAAAAGATAACTTTGGTTTAAGTGGTACAACAAAAGATATTAAAGATAACCCTAAACATTTAAAAATTAAAGAAGTAGATGCTCAACAAACTGCACGTGCATTAGATGATGTTGATATTTCAGTTATCAATAATGGTGTAGCAACGAAAGCAGGCTTAGATGCTAAGAAAGATCCAATTTATTTAGAAAGTTCTACTTCAGATGCAGTTAAACCATACATTAATTTAATTGCCGTTAACTCAAAAGATAAAGATAATAAAACATACAAAAAAATTGTAGATCTATATCATAGTAAAGAAGCACAAGAAGCATTGAAAAAAGACACTAAAGATGGTGAAAAAGCAGTCGATTTATCTCAAAAAGAAATTAAAGACATTGAAGATAGCTTAAAATAGTAAGTTAAACATTGTAGAATATCAATCGTTGTTTAGTCATTTAGCATATGTCGTAGATTAATGAATTAAAAATACACATAGATCAAGCTTTTTTCGACTCTTGGAGTGGGACAACTAATTCAAAAATGAATGCTGTCCCGCTCTTTTTTTATATCATTTTCAATAGTATAATAAATTTTTGATTAAATATAATCACATTTAAAAAAATTCTTACTTACGTTATGCAATAATTAGACTAAAGAAATCGATTTTTATAAAGTTTTAATTTTATAAGTATCGTACTAAAATTTCATCATTATGTAATCAAATTGAAATGGAATATTATAATGAAATATATTAATTTATATAAGTAGACTACTTGAGTAGAAAAAATTAAAGTTAAAGCACTAGAATTAACGTAATAAAACTAAGCGTTAATACAACAATTGTCATGGGGACATGTCAAAGATAAGCATAAGATTAAGGAGGCGCTTATTTATGAATAAAAAAGTTCTTGCAACAGCAATTATTGGAACTGGGGCACTTAGTACAATATTTGCACATCAAGCAGAAGCAGCAACAACTCACACAGTAAAAAGTGGGGAATCATTATGGTCTATTTCAAATCGCTATGGTATTACAATAGCTAAATTAAAATCATTAAATGGTTTGACATCAAATCTTATTTTTCCAAATCAAGTATTAACAGTTTCAGGCTCTAGTTCATCTCATTCTTATAGTAATAACTCAAGCAGTACATATACAGTAAAAAGTGGAGACAGTTTATCATCAATTGCTAGTCGATATGGTACAACGTACCGCCATATTATGGATTTAAATGGACTTCATAGCTTTTTAATTTTTCCAGGTCAAACATTAACAGTTTCAGGAACAGCACGTTCAAGTAGCCACACACAAAATAGCTCAAATTCATCTAGTTCTTCAAGCTACTATACTGTTCGTTACGGTGATTCATTATCGGGCATCGCTTGGAAATATAATACGACATATCAAAATATTATGCGTTTAAATGGATTAAATAATTTCTTTATTTACCCAGGTCAAAAATTACGTGTAAGCGGCACAGCATCATCAAGTAGTAATACAAATCGTACAAGTTCATCATCAAATTATTATTATCACACACCGATTTTTAATCATAGAAATTTATATGATTGGGGTCAATGTACATGGCATGTCTTTAATCGTCGTGCTCAAATCGGTAAAGGTATTAGTACATATTGGTGGAATGCAAATAACTGGGACAATGCAGCTGCAAGAGATGGCTATAGAATTGATTATCATCCTACTGTAGGATCAATTGCCCAATCAGATGCTGGCTACTATGGACATGTTGCTTTTGTAGAACGCGTCAATAGTAATGGAAGTCTTTTAGTATCTGAAATGAACTTTAGTGCAGGTCCAGGGGTTTTAACATATCGTACAATTCCAGCTTATCAAGTTAGACAATATAAATTTATTCATTAGTAAAAAAACAAAGAAAGTCGGACAGCATTCATTTTGAATCCGTCGTCCTATCTTGGCAACGCATACCCAATTTGCGTTGGACATAAACTTTCTTCTTGAAAGTCTTTATGTTGGGAATCTGGAACTAAAATTGAAAAAAGCTTGATACTAGCGTATTTTTACTTCAGTCATCGACTGTCAATATATTAAAAATGCCTAAGACAATTCATTATGTCTTAGGCTCGTTTTTTTATTCGAAGTGATAATCTTCTTTAACTTTTCTAAAGCTTGAAGCTAAGCGTGTCACATTAACAATAAATGAGATAAATGATGTGAATTTACGGAATTTACGTGGGGATCTCATAGAAACTATAAAATCGAACACAGTACCCGCTGTGCTAAGTGCTAGTGATAGATAAACTAGATTTTTATTTTTGGCACTATATTTAATTCCATTATATCCATCCACAATAAATCCTGCTGTACTTACTAAACTAGATAAGCGTGAAAGTTTTGATTGTTTTGCCATCATACAAGACCTCCATAAAAATAAAAAACAAATCTGAATGTTATATTACTCATTAAGAATTTGTTCTAAACTTTGTTTTAATGTATGTTAATATCATACTAAATTAAATTATTTTTTTGAAGTGAGAATGTTTTAATAAGGATGAATAGAATGATTAAATGTGTATGTTTAGTGGAAGAAACAGAGGACCAAATTTTACTGGTACAAGTTCGTCACAGAGAAAAATATTATTTTCCTGGTGGGAAAATTGATGAAGGTGAGACGCTTTTAGAAGCTATTCAAAGGGAAATTGAAGAAGAACTACAACTTCATTTTTCTCAAGAAGATTTTACATATATTGGAAAAGTGATTGGTGAAGCCTATCCTCAACCAAATACTTTGACCGAATTAAATGGATTTAAAGTTAATCAACGTATTAATTGGAATGACGTTCAAATTGATAATGAAGTTACTGATATTCGCTGGTTCAATAAATCCGATACACAATATATCGCACCAGCTGTCATTAAGTGGATCGAAACATTTTCAATATAAATATTGAATAAATAAAATAGTGACATTTGATGCTTTCAATCATTAAATGCCACTGTTTGGTCTTTACTATTCTATTTCTTCGTTTAAGGATGAAGTAGTAGTGTGGTCATCTGTTTGTTTAAGTTGATGATATTTAATTAACCGAGCACTAACCCAAGCCGTGATAGGAATACTTAACGCGACTGCAATGCCACCTAGTAAGATGGAGATAAACTCTTGAGCAAAAATTTTAGAATTTAAAATATGCCCAAATGAATAATGAAGTTGAAAAAACCAAAAGAATAATGTTAATTGTCCACCAAAATAAGCTAAATAAATTGTATTAGCGGAAGTAGCAAGAATTTCTCTGCCAACACGTATACCAGATTGAAATAATTCTTTACGAGAAAGATCAGGGTTTGTTTCATTCAACTCATACATTGGTGAACTTATTGTAATCGTTAAATCTATTACAGCAGCGATGACAGCCAACATAATAGTAAAAACAGAAAATTGTAGCATATTAATATCAATATTCATTGAAAATATATAGGTTTCATCTTGTTGTTCTGTAGCAAAACCTTGTAGATGTCCAAATTTTACAGATAAATAGACACCTATGATAAGAAGGACGGTTGTTACTATAGTTCCGATAAATGCGGCTTGTGTTTTAATATTGTAACTATTTAAAATAAAGAGGTTACAAGCAGCAATTACAAGACAAAAGGTAAAGGCTACAAGATAGATTGGCATGCCAAACAGAATGAAAACAATACTAATGATAAGAATAATAAAATTTAAAAATAAAGTGAGATAGGAGATGAGTCCTTTTTTACCGCCAAGCAAAATCATTAAAATAAAAAGTAATAGTGCGAGTAAAAAAATTGTAGTCATCGGCTTACTCCTTTCCACTTAAATATAGTGACCATAAGTCCTATTGTTATAGGAATGGTCAATACAATACCGATACCACCAGTCAGTGCACGTGTAATTTCTAGAGACCAGTTCATAGATATAGTGTAAGTAAATGTATTCGCATTTTTTAAGTAAATTAATACCATGGCTAGACTACCTGATAAATATGAAAATAATAAAATATTGGTCATGGTGCCCATAATATCTTGGCCAATATGACGTCCAGCTAAAGCCCAACGAGACATTGAAATGTTAGGCGTACGCTGGAGAATTTCGTACATTCCACTAGAAATTGTAATTGCTACATCCATTACCGCTCCTAATGTTCCTATAAGAACAGAAGACATAAAGACATCTTTTGGAGGTAGCGTTAAAAAACTCATTGTTTCATATTTGATTCCATTACCACCTGTAAATTGAATTAATAATTCAGTCATCCCTACACATAAAAATGTTCCAGATAAAGTAGCAATTATCGTAACCCAAGTTCGTTTTTGCCAGCCAGTTACTAATACTAATGTAATAATAGTTGATAAAATAATGGCTATACTCATTAATAAAAATAAATTTGTACCTGAAAAAGTATTATGAATGACTATTGAAACAATAATAAACGCGGTGTTAAATAGTAGAGATAGAATTGATTGTAACCCTACATTTTTGCCTACAATTAAAAGTGTCACGATAAATACGCCTACAATCGCCACAGTAAGGCCATCGCGTTTTTTTTCTAGAATAGTAGCATCAGATGGACTTTTTTGTATATGTAACAATACTTTTTCATTTTTAGAAAATTGCTCTGAATCTGCTTGAGATGTTACAAAATGATTATTAACAGTTGTGATATCGTTTTTATATTTACCGTTTAGAATGCGTATAGTTAATCGTTGATTATATGTTGTGTCAGTATTATGATGCTCGTCTGTGACTTTTTGACCATGACTTGTTTCGACATTCGTGATTTTACCAATAGGTATTTGATAAAATGAAGCATTAAAAAATGTAAAAATAAATAATCCAATCATTATTAAAGTAACAATAATAATTAGACGATGAGTGTTTTTAATTTTAGGTATGTGAAGTCTCTTTATATTCATTAAATATAATCCTCTTTTTAATTATATAATTTACCCCTTTATCGCAATAAAGTGATTATACGCGTGTTCAAAATGATATTCAATTCATATGTTATGGGTTAGTGTTCGTTACAAAACCTAGTGATATGTTGAAACTTTACTTAGCAATGTTTGAATGAGATGAAATAGATTAAAGATATCTACTTTTTTATTGTCTTTTTTAAATACCACACAAAATGAACGTTTTAATTCTGTATGTGCTAAAGAGATATCCTCTACTTGTTCAGATGAATGATCCAACGATATATAATCAGGTAAGAGTAGATGGCCACGACGTTGTTTTAATAGATACTGACCAAGAGACGTTGTACCTAGTGTGTATATAGGTACTTTAATTACAGATTCTAATCGTTTTTTAATAGAATCAGGCAAAACGTGAAGTGTATATAAAGGATTTTTTTCAAATTGTTTAAGCTGTGTTAAGGGTGGATTAAATGTTAAGGCAATAGCATCGTCCTTAGGTACATATAAGTGATATGTTTCTTCATATAAAGATGTAATTGAAAAAGTTGAGTTTGCTTGTAGTTCAGGTGTATTCTCAACAATAGCTATATCAATTTTTCCTGAATTTAAATAGTCTACTATCTGAGTATGATTCATTAAACTAGGTATAATGTGACTATCGTATTCTCTTTCAAACGTTTGAATAATAGGCGTAATCATATGAGAAGCATAGCTTTCTTCAAAACCTAAATTGATATGATGAGCGTTTTTAAGTTGTTCTTGTTGAAAAAGAGCCACTGTTTCATCAAGTTGTTCTAGTATGTGAGTTGCTTGTGTGAGTAACGCTTTACCGTGCGAAGTAAGATATATATTGCGACCTTGTCTATCAAATAATGGAACTTGTAATTCTTTTTCAAGTAAATTGATTTGGCGACTAATTGCAGATTGAGCAATATTAAGTTCCAATGCAGCCTCAGAAATATGTTCACGGCGAGCGACTTCAACAAAGTATCGTAATTGTTTAATTTCCATATTTTACCTCCTTAATATAAGTATATCGTAAAATATTCTAATTATTAGAATGATATCATCTATTTAATATATTGTTCAGATAAATATTTTACATTATATTAATTATTATTAACAGTAAATTTTCTGAAAATTCTCAAAAGGAGTGGGCATCGTGTTTAAAGATAAACTAAAAAGAGGATTATATGATTACCGTGAGGAACATGATGCATGTGGAATCGGTTTTTATGCCAATATGGATAATTTAAGATCTCACGATATTATTGAAAAGTCATTAGAAATGTTGCGTAGATTAGACCATCGAGGCGGTATTGGAGCTGATGGTATTACTGGTGATGGCGCAGGAATTATGACAGAAATTCCCTTCGAATTTTTTAAAAAACATACTCATTTCGCCTTACCTAATGAAGGCGAATATGCGGTAGGTCTTTTTTTCTCTAATCAAAAAGTTTTAGATACACAGCATGAAACTGTATTTAATCAATACTTTAACGATGAAGGATTGAAAGTAATTGGTTATAGAGATGTACCTGTAGACACACAAGCGTTAGCAGAACATGTTGCTTCTACAATGCCTTATGTACAACAAGTATTTGTAGATTTAAACCAACACGAAACGCCTGTTAAACAGCTTTATTTAGCACGTAAACAAATTGAACAATATGCAGAACGCGAACATTTAGAATTATATTTTACAAGTTTGTCTCATAAAACGATTGTCTATAAAGGGTGGTTACGTTCAGATCAAATCAAGACGTTATACCTAGACTTAAATAATGAGGATTATCAATCAAAATTAGGACTTGTTCATTCTAGATTTAGTACGAATACGTTCCCTAGTTGGAAACGTGCACATCCTAACCGACTTCTTATGCATAACGGAGAAATTAATACGATTAAAGGTAATGTTAACTGGATGCGTGCCCGTCAACGTCAACTGATTAATACTTTATTTGGTCATGAAAGTGAAAAAATTCAAAATATTGTTGATGAAGATGGAAGCGACTCAGCTATTGTAGATAACGCGTTGGAGTTTTTAAGTTTAGCAATGGAGCCTGAAGAAGCGGCGATGTTACTTATACCAGAACCATGGTTATATAATAAATCCAATGATGAACATGTACGTGCATTTTATGAATTTTATAGCTATTTAATGGAACCTTGGGATGGCCCAACAATGATTTCATTCTGTAATGGCGATAAAATTGGCGCATTAACTGATCGAAATGGATTACGACCAGGACGCTATACAATCACTAAAGATAATTTTATTGTTTTCTCATCTGAAGTGGGTGTGATTGATGTACCAGAAGAAAATGTTGCGTTTAAAGGACAATTGAATCCTGGGAAATTATTGCTCGTTGATTTTAACTCTAATAAAGTCATCGAAAATAACGAACTTAAAACTCATATTGCACATAAATATCCTTATAAAGATTGGATTGATCAATACAAAATTAATTTAGAATTAGACGAAGTTCAATATCAACGTCAATTATTAGATGAAGCAACACTGTTTAAAGTACAAAAGCAGTTTGGCTACACTAAGGAAGATATTCATAAATATATGACAGATTTGGTGGTAGGAAAAAAAGATCCTATTGGTGCAATGGGGTATGATGCACCGCTCGCAGTACTCAATGAACGACCAGAATCATTATTTAACTATTTTAAACAACTGTTTGCTCAAGTAACGAATCCACCTATCGATGCTTATCGTGAAAAGATTGTAACAAGTGAGTTATCTTATCTAGGTAGTGAAGGAAATTTACTTCATCCAGCACCGAATGTCTTAGATCGTATACAACTTACTAAACCAGTTCTTACATTAAATCAATTAGATAAAATTGAACAAAGTAAGTTTAACGTGAAACATTTATCGACCCTGTATCAAGATATTTCACTCGAAGAAGCTCTAAATCATATAGGAGAAGAAGCGGTTCAAGCTACAAAAGAAGGTTATACAATTTTAGTGTTAGATGATAGTGCACTAATCAATACAACTCAGTCGTTACATTATGCTATGCCAATGTTATTAGCTGTAAGTCATATTCATCAATTACTTATTAAAGAAGACTTACGTATGAGTACAAGTATTGTTGCTTTATCAGGTGAAACACGTGAAGTGCATCATGTTGCTTGTTTACTTGGATATGGTGCTAATGCAGTCATTCCATACTTAGCACAACAAACGATTGCTCATTTAACTGATAGTCACCATCTTGAAGGTTCAATTTCAGAAAATGTTGAAACATATACAAATGTTTTATCAGAAGGCGTTATTAAAGTTATGGCTAAAATGGGTATTTCTACCGTTCAAAGTTATCAAGGCGCACAAATATTTGAAGCAGTAGGCTTATCTCAAAATGTTATTGACACTTACTTTACAGGAACACAATCTAAATTATCAGGATTAAGTATTGAACAAATTGATGAAGAAAATAGAAAACGTCAAAGTAATGAAGAAGAATATCTAGCTTCTGGTAGTAATTTCCAATGGCGTCAACAAGGGCAACATCATGTATTTAATCCAACAACGATTCATTTATTACAACATGCCTGTCGTGAAAATGATTACGAGCAATTTAAAACATTTACTAATGCTGTGCATGACAATAGACACGACCATTTACGTGATTTACTAGAATTTAAATCTCAATCATCAATTCCTATTGAGCAAGTAGAATCTGTAGAATCAATTGTAAGACGCTTTAACACAGGTGCTATGAGTTATGGTTCTATTTCTGAGGAAGCACATCAAACTTTAGCAAAAGCGATGAATAAATTAGGAGGAAAAAGTAATAGCGGTGAAGGAGGAGAAAATCCTAAACGATATGTCATTCAAGAAGATGGCAGTTATTTATCAAGTGCGATTAAACAAGTTGCATCAGGACGATTTGGTGTAACTAGTGAGTATTTACAACACGCTAAAGAATTACAAATTAAAGTAGCTCAAGGTGCAAAACCTGGTGAAGGTGGGCAACTTCCTGGCACTAAAGTATATCCTTGGATTGCTGAAACACGTGGATCTACACCAGGTATTGGGCTTATTTCTCCACCACCACACCATGATATTTATTCAATTGAAGATTTAGCGCAATTGATTCACGATTTGAAAAATGCAAATAAGGATGCTGATATTGCTGTTAAACTCGTATCTAAAACAGGTATAGGAACGATTGCTTCAGGGGTAGCTAAAGCATTTGCAGATAAAATTGTAGTCAGTGGTTATGACGGTGGTACGGGTGCATCTCCTAAAACAAGTATTCAACATGCCGGATTACCATGGGAGCTTGGTTTAGCAGAAACACATCAAACATTAAAGTTAAATGATTTACGTAGTCGTGTACGTTTAGAAACAGACGGTAAGTTATTAACAGGTAGAGATGTAGCATTAGCGTGTGCATTAGGAGCAGAAGAATTTGGTTTTGCAACTGCACCTCTTGTTGTTCTCGGGTGTATTATGATGAGAGTGTGTCATAATGATACTTGTCCAGTAGGAATAGCAACACAAAATAAAGATTTACGTGCGCTTTATAGAGGTAAAGCGGATCACGTTGTCAATTTTATGCATTTCATCGCTGAAGAATTAAGAGAAGTTCTCGCAGAACTTGGCTTGAAAACAGTCGAAGAACTAGTAGGACGTACGGACTTATTACAACGTTCTCGTCATATTAATCCTAAATCTAAAGCTGCATCACTTGATATTGAGAAATTACTTCATGCAGTTGATGGACCGAACACAAGAGAAATAGCTCAAAATCATCATTTAGATATTGGATTCGATTTAAATTATTTATATAAAGAGGCAAAACAAAGTATTGAAAATGGGGAAACATTTAAAGGACAATATACAATTAATAACACTCAACGAAATGTTGGTGTAATTACGGGTAGTTATATTACGAAGCAACATGGTAGTAAAGGTTTACCTGAAGAAACGATTATTGCGGAAACGATGGGCCATGCTGGGCAAAGTTTAGGTGCATTTGCTCCTAAAGGACTATTAATACATCATACTGGAGATGCCAATGACTATGTAGGGAAAGGATTATCTGGTGGAACAGTCGTTGTGAAAGCACCAAAGCATGCTCGTGAAAATGAAATTATTGCAGGTAATGTATGCTTCTATGGAGCCTCTAGTGGTAAAGCCTATATTAATGGCAGTGCTGGAGAACGTTTCTGTATTCGTAATAGTGGTGTTGATGTAGTTGTTGAAGGAATTGGAGATCATGGTTTGGAATATATGACAGGTGGACACGTGGTTATACTTGGTGATGTTGGCAAAAACTTTGGCCAAGGTATGAGTGGTGGAGTAAGTTACATCTTCCCAAGTGATATCGAAGCATTTAAAAAAGCGAATCAACTTTCAACATTAGCATTTAAACGTGTGCAACATGATGAAGAAAAGCACTTACTTAAATCAATGTTAGAAGAACATTATCGTTATACAGAAAGTACAAAAGCTAAAGATATCTTAAATCAATTTGAAAATGTCACTGAACATGTCATAAAAGTAATTCCAAAAGATTATGAATTAATGATGCAAAAAATTGAGTTACAACGTCGTCATTTATCAGAAGATAACGAAGCAAAATTAGCTGCATTTTATGATCATCGCACATCGATTGAAAAAGACTTGCAACCAGCTGTGATTTATTAAAGAAAGGAAGGAAAAGTTATGGGTGAGTTTAAAGGGTTTATGAAATATGAGAAACAATCATTAGCAGAATTGTCACTCATTGAACGTTTAGAAGGACACGAAGCATTCCAACAACGATTTTCTAGAGAAGAAGCCTCTGTTCAAGGGGCAAGATGTATGGATTGTGGAACGCCATTTTGTCAAACTGGACTTCCTTTCGGACGAGAAACAATTGGTTGTCCAATAGGAAATTATATACCTGAATGGAATGATTTAGTTTATCATCAAGACTTTAAAGAAGCGTACGAACGTCTAAGTGAGACAAATAATTTTCCTGAATTTACAGGACGTATTTGTCCTGCACCATGCGAGCAATCATGTGTTATGAAAATTAATCGTGATTCTGTAGCAATTAAAGGCATCGAACGCACGATTATTGATGAAGCTTATGACAATGGATGGGTAAAACCAAAATATCCAAAAGAACACAAAGACCAGAGCGTGGCAATTGTTGGAAGCGGTCCTGCAGGATTAGCAGCGGCGGAAGAATTAAATCATGTAGGCTATCAAGTTACTGTCTTTGAAAGAGCAGCTGAACCAGGTGGTTTATTAATGTATGGTATTCCAAATATGAAGTTAGACAAAACTGTGGTTCGACGTAGAATTGAAATCATGCGTGAGGCAGGTATTACTTTTAAGACAAATACTAATATCGGTGTAGATATAACACGTGATGAATTAGAAGAACAATTTGATGCGATTGTATTATGTACTGGTGCTCAAAAAGCACGCGACTTACCTTTAGAAGGTAGAATGGGACAAGGTATTCATTTTGCTATGGATTACCTTACTGAGCAAATGCAAGTTTTAAATGGTGAGATTGAAGAAGCTTCAATTACGGCTAAAGATAAAAATGTAATTGTTATAGGAGCAGGGGATACTGGAGCAGACTGCGTAGCAACTGCTTTACGCGAAAATTGTAAATCTATTGTACAGTTTAACAAGTATACAAAAGCACCAGAAGAGATTACATTTGAAAGTAACACGTCTTGGCCTTTAGCGTTACCTGTATTTAAAATGGATTATGCTCATAAAGAATATGAAGCACGATTTGGAAGAGAACCTCGTGCATATGGTGTTCAAACTATGCGATATGATGTAGATACAATGGGTAATATTCGCGGCGTTTATACCCAAATTTTAGAAGAAACACCTGAAGGTATGGTAGTGGTTGATGGTACAGAAAGACACTGGCCAGCAGATTTAGTATTATTATCAATTGGATTTGAAGGAACTGAAACAACAGTACCACGATCATTTGATATTAAAACCAAACAAAATAAAATTGTAGCAAATGAGCAGGATTACCGTACAAATCAAGAAAAGGTATTTGCTGCAGGAGATGCACGTCGTGGACAAAGTTTAGTTGTGTGGGCAATTAAAGAAGGCCGAGCTGTAGCTAAATCAGTAGATCAATATCTCAAACAAAAAGTTTTAGCATAATAATATAAAAAGATTGACTTCCAATGAATAATATTATATGATGATTATTGTGTTCATTGGAGGAATACCCAAGTCCGGCTGAAGGGATCGGTCTTGAAAACCGACAGGGCCTTAACGGGCCGCGGGGGTTCGAATCCCTCTTCCTCCGCCATTATCATTAAAATCCAAGACTAATCAATATAAAGAAGATAAGCACTCAGTAACTTACTGAGTGCTTATTTTTATGTACTAAATTTTTAAAAAATTAAATTATTTAATGAAAGCCTTTACACAACTTGTCTAGACAAGTTATACTTTGTTTAAGTTAGAAACAAAGGAGTGGACATCGTGAGTGTAAAAAGAAAAGATGTACAAGATATTGTTCAAGCAATAGGTGGAAAAGAAAACGTAGATACTGCTACTCATTGTGTAACGCGATTACGATTAGTTTTGAAAGATGATAATAAAGTAGATAAGGAAGCTTTATCTAATAATACGCTTGTTAAAGGCCAATTTAAAGCTGACAATCAATATCAAATTGTTATTGGTCCTGGTACAGTAGATGAAGTGTATAAACAGTTTGTAAATGAAACCGGTGTAGAAACTGCATCTAAAGATGAAGCAAAAACTGCCGCTGCAAAAAAAGGGAATCCATTACAACGATTAGTAAAATTATTAGGAGATATTTTTATTCCAATTTTGCCAGCACTAGTAACAGCTGGTTTACTTATGGGGATTAATAATCTTTTAACTATGGAACATTTATTTGGTCCTAAGGCCTTAGTGGAACAACATCATCAATTAGGTGATATTTCTAATATTATTAATGTCATAGCTAGTACAGCATTTATCTTTTTACCAGCTTTAATTGGTTGGAGTAGTATGAAAGTCTTTGGAGGTAGTCCAATTTTAGGATTAGTGTTGGGGTTGATATTAATGCATCCTCAACTTGTTTCACAATATGATATAGCTAAGGGCCAAATTCCTACATGGAATTTATTTGGTTTAGAAATTAAACAACTAAATTACCAAGGGCAAGTCCTTCCGGTACTTATCGCGGCTTATGTACTTTCTTTAATTGAAAAAGCACTTAATAAAGTCGTGCATGATTCAATTAAGATGCTTGTAGTAGGGCCTGTGGCATTATTAATTACAGGATTCCTATCATTTATTATTATTGGGCCTATAGCATTAGGTATCGGAACAGCGATTACAGGTGCTATACAATTTATTTTTGAATATGCGGGTTGGTTAGGGGGCGCAATTTATGGTTTCTTCTATGCACCACTTGTTATTACTGGATTACACCATATGTTCTTAGCAGTGGATTTTCAATTGATGGGCAGTTCTTTAAAGGGAACTTATTTATGGCCAATTGTAGCCATTTCTAATATTTGTCAAGGATCAGCTGCATTTGGTGCATGGTTAATTTATAAACGTCGAAAAATGGCAAAAGAAGAAGGATTAGCATTAACATCTGGCGTTTCTGCTTTCTTAGGTGTCACTGAACCAGCTATGTTTGGAGTGAATTTACCTTTAAAAGTACCGTTTTTTGCTGCTATTTGTACATCGGGTATTTTAGGGGCAGTCATTGGAGCAAACCGAGTACTTGGTAATGTAGGGGTAGGAGGCGTTCCAGCTTTTATTTCAATCCAAAGTAAATATTGGTATATTTATATACCTGTTATCCTATTAGCAATGATTTTGCCAGCAGTATTAACGGTGGTTTTTTCTAAATTCACTAAAGTTAAAGCTAAAGAAATGATAGAAAATCCGGATGATAGAAAATGAGACTTAAGAACTTTCATTATAAGATGTGAATAATTAATTATTTTGAAGAATATATTTTTAGATAAAGGTGGCATTAATATGATTCAAAACGATTGGAGAAAATCAGTAGTGTATCAAATTTACCCTAAATCTTTTAATGATACGACTGGAAACGGTAAAGGAGATTTGAATGGTATTATTGAAAAATTAGATTACATAAAGTATTTAGGCGTGGACTATATTTGGCTAACACCTATTTATGAATCTCCAATGAATGATAATGGTTACGATATCAGTGATTATTTTAAAATTAATGAAGAGTTTGGAACGTTAGATGATTTTAAAAAATTGATTTATGAAGCACATCGTCGAGACTTAAAAGTTATGCTAGACATTGTAATTAATCATACGTCTACGGAACATCATTGGTTTAAGGAAGCAATTCGTTCAAAAGATAATCCTTATCGAGATTTTTATTTTTTCAAATCATCAGCAGATGGACCACCAACAAATTGGCAATCTAAATTTGGTGGAAATGCTTGGAAATATGATGAGAAATCAGATGAATACTATCTACACTTATTTGATGTGACACAAGCTGATTTGAATTGGGATAATGAAAAAGTAAGACAAGCACTTTATGAAATGGTAAATTATTGGATTCAATTTGGCGTTGATGGCTTCCGTTTTGACGTAATAAATCTTATTTCTAAAGATGAATTTAAAAATTCGGAAGCTATCGGAAAAGAATTTTACACTGATGGCCCCCGTGTTCACCAATATTTACATGAACTCAACCGTCATACTTTTGGAAATAGAAATATGATGACAGTAGGTGAGATGTCTTCAACGACGATTGACAATTGTATTAAATATACACGTCCTGAGCGTCAAGAGTTGAATAGTGTATTTAATTTTCATCATTTAAAAGTGGATTATAAAGATGGTGAAAAGTGGACAAATGAAAAATATGATTTTCTTAAATTAAAGAAAATTTTAATGGAATGGCAAGTAGGTATCCATAATGGTGGTGGCTGGAATGCTATTTTTTGGTGTAATCATGACCAACCAAGAGTAGTATCACGATTTGGCGATGATACAAATGAATTGAATCGTCAAGCAAGCGCAAAAATGTTAGCTATTGCGTTACATATGTTACAAGGGACACCCTATATTTATCAAGGTGAAGAAATTGGCATGACTGACCCTCATTATACATCAATACAAAAATATAGAGATGTCGAATCTCTTAATGCGTATACACATCTAAAAGAAGAAGGAATACCAGAAGAAGAAATCTTGACCATTTTATCCCAAAAATCGCGTGATAATTCACGCACTCCTATACAATGGAATCAAAATGAAAATGCGGGGTTTACATCTGGTACGCCATGGATAGATTTACCTAATAATATAGATGCGATTAATGTTGAAGATGCTATAAGTAATAAAGATTCAGTTTTACATGTATATCGTCAACTTATTAAGTTACGTCATCATTATGATATTATTACTTATGGAGATATTGAACCATTGTATATGGATCATCCACAATTGTTTATTTATCGTCGCAACTATAAAAATGATTCTTGGTTAATTATTGCTAACTTTTCAAATGAAACTGTTAGGATTCCAGATGATCTTGATATAGTAGGAGATATTATTATTCAAAGTGGTACAATTCTTGACAATAAGATTTCACCATATGGTGCGATAGTTATTAGTAAGTCATATTAAATGATAGGGTGAAAAATTAAAAATGGGTCAACAAAAATTTGCAGTAATTTATGAAAAATTAAAAAAAGATATTTCTGAGGGAATATACTTACATGGTGAACAACTACCGTCAGAACGTGAGCTTGTAGAAACGTATCACTCATCTCGAGAAACGGTAAGAAAAGCACTTGAATTACTTGCAAATGATGGGATGATTCAAAAAATTAAAGGAAAAGGATCGATAGTTATTCAACAAGATATCACTGAATTTCCTTTTTCAGATTTAATTAGCTTTAAAGAAGTTAAAGAAAAGTTAAACTTAACTCATGAAACACATGTACTTGTAAATGAAATAATAAAGGCGTCTGATGTTCCTTTAGTGAAAGAACAATTGTGTTTAAGAAATAACGATTTATTATGTCATGTAGTAAGAAGTAGAAGTGTGGATGGAAAAGTTAAAATATTAGATGAAGATTATTTTCTAACATCATTAGTTCCTAAAATATCTAATGAGATAGCTAGAAAGTCTATTTATGATTATTTAGAAAAAGAACTTCATTTAAATATTAGCTATTCCAATAAATCAATTACATTTGAACCATTTAAGGATTTTGAATATCAAGTGTTTGGTAAAGTGCACCATCCATATACAGCGACAGTAAGAAGTACCGTTTTTCTTAAAGATACGACGCGATTTCAATATAATGTTTCAAAGCATTTAGCGACAGAGTTTAAGTTTAATGAATTTTCTCGTCGACAAAATAAATAGTAATATTTTTGAATTTGTTTTTAACTTGAATGATTTATAAATAAATATATTATTTTACTTGCAACGTTAATACGTTTTATAGTATTATAAAACTTACCGTGCTAGGTGGGGAGGTAGCGGTTCCCTGTACTCGAAATCCGCTTTATGCGAGACTTAATTCCTTCGTTGAGGGTGTACTTTTGTGAAGTCTGCCCGAAGCACGAGGTGTTTGAAGATTTCGGTCCTATGCAATATGAACCCATGAATCATGTCAGGTCCTGACGGAAGCAGCATTAAGTGGACACTCATATGTGCCGTAGGGTAGCCGAGATTTAGCTATCGACTTCGGTAACGTTTATGATGTACATTCGATTCGAAGGTGCACGGTTATTTAATTTAAAATTAATCATTTCTATAAATAGATATACTTTACGAGTGACTTTAATTTAAAGTCACTCCTTTTTTATATAAACTATAGAAGAACTTAGAATACAGATAAAGACTTTTAAATCATTTAAATAAGTTGGCATCGAACAACTATAAACATCATACTTATATACAGATATTCAAAATAAGCATTTTGAGAAAAAATGCCCTAAATTATTTTTATAATGAGGGTCATGGGTGTATACACTGATACATTCACTTACTTCATTTAACAGAAATATGATTAGGAACATGTTAATATAGGGGGAAGTTATGCAAGTTTATTTAAGTACTTTAACTGAAATGGATTATATCGAGACTTTAGAAAAACTTGAACAACATTATACTAATAACGAAGGTTTAGATGGTAAATCACATAGTAAAATAATTTCTAATTTAAGAAAACAACCTACATATAATTATGAATTAGAAGTTATTGCCAAAAAAGAAGATGGGGACATTATAGGGCACATCATGCTAAATGAAGTGAATCTCATTGATAATGAAGATACATTTAAAGTATTACAATTATCTTCTTTGATTGTAGCAACACCTTATCGAAACCAAGGTATAGGAAAAGCTTTAGTACAAGCTGTAGAAGAGCGTGCGAAAGCTCATCATTATACTGCTATTATTGTAGATGGTTGTCCTGATTATTTTACAACGTTAGGTTATGCATCAGCGGCGCAACATCATATTATATCGAAAAGTGATGATAAGCCTCTTTATGTGAAATTCTTGTGGGATCAATTAAGTGAATATCCACATGGGAAACTAGAACCGATATCATAGAAGTATAAAAAATTAATATATCAAAGATATGACATGATATAATTGATAAGTAATTGTATTGGAGGTGCGACTGTGAACTATCAAGCTTTATATCGAATGTTTAGACCTCAAAGTTTTAGTGATGTTGTAGGTCAAGAACATGTCACTAAAACTTTGAGAAATGCTATTTCAAAAGGAAAGCAATCTCATGCATATATTTTTAGTGGGCCAAGAGGAACTGGTAAAACAAGTATAGCTAAAGTGTTTGCTAAAGCTATTAACTGTTTAAATCCCCATGATGGTGAACCTTGTAATGAGTGTGCAATATGTAAAGGCATTACACAAGGAACAAATGGTGACGTTATTGAAATTGACGCTGCTAGTAATAACGGTGTTGATGAAATTAGAAATATTAGAGATAAAGTTAAATACGCACCTAGTGAATCAAAATATAAAGTTTATATTATAGATGAAGTTCATATGCTTACAACAGGTGCTTTTAATGCTTTATTAAAAACATTAGAAGAACCCCCAGCACACGCTATTTTTATTTTAGCAACAACAGAACCGCATAAAATACCACCTACGATTATTTCACGTGCACAACGTTTTGATTTTAAAGCGATTAGTACGGAACAGATTGTGGAACGATTACGTTTTGTTGCACAAGAACAATCACTAGATTATGAGGAAGCGGCATTAGAATTTATTGCTAAAGCATCAGAAGGTGGTATGCGTGATGCATTAAGCATTATGGACCAAGCAATTGCTTTTGGAGATGAGCATCTTACATTACAAGATGTATTAGACGTAACGGGTAGTGTAGATGAAGCGTCGCTTAATGAATTGTTTAACGATATCGTTAATGGAAATGTAAAAGAAGCATTTTCTCGTTATCATCACTTTGTATCTGAAGGTAAAGAAGTAAATAGACTTATTAATGATATGATTTATTTCGTAAGAGATACAATTATGAATAAAACCATCAATGAACAAACAAGTTACGATGCCTTAACTCAATTTGATTTAGAAACGTTATATTATATGATAGATATTATAAATGATACGCTCGTTTCTATTAGATTTAGTGTGAATCAGAATGTACACTTTGAAGTGTTATTAGTTAAATTAGCTGAAATGGTAAAAACAAATCCTACGAAAGTAGAAAATGTAGCAACAACTCCTGTTGCTACAGAACCTAATAATGAAGTGTTATTACAAAGAATGGAACAACTTGAAAATGAGTTAAAAACTCTAAAAGCACAAGGTATTTCACAGAGTAATAACAAGCACACACAAACAAACACACATTCTAGAAGTAAACGTCAAAGTAAAGCAGCATTTTCTATGACTCAGATAGCTAAAGTGTTAGATGAAGCAAATAAAGAAGATATTCAACTACTCAAAGAACATTGGCAAGAAGTCATTGATTATGCTAAAAGTAATGATAAAAAATCTTTAGTCAGCTTATTGCAAAACTCAATTCCAGTAGCAGCAAGTAGAAAACGTGTATTAATTCAATTTGATGAAGAAATACATTGTGAAATTGTTAATAAAGATGAAGAAAAAAGGAAAAACATTGAAAACGTCGTTTGTAATATCATAGATAAAAATGTTGAAGTAGTAGGTGTCCCTTCAGATCAATGGATGAGAGTAAGAAGCGAGTATATTAATCATAGAAAACAAAATGATCATCATTCTTCTGAAAGTACAAAAGATAATACTAAAGAGGAAACGTCTGATATCGCTCAAAAAGCGAAAGATTTATTTGGTGAAGATACTGTGAATATTATAGATGAATAATAAAATAGGTCAGTTTGTTTACAAAGTAAGTTGAATGAGTCATACATGACAATAAATATAAACGTATGTATAATAAAATATAAATTATAATAAAATTAATGTGAAAATTTAAGGAGGAAATGAATTATGCGCGGTGGTGGAAATATGCAACAAATGATGAAACAAATGCAAAAAATGCAAAAGAAAATGGCACAAGAACAAGAAAAACTTAAAGACGAACGTATTGTAGGAACAGCTGGTGGCGGTATGGTTGCTGTAACTGTAACTGGTCATAAAGAAGTTGTAGATGTAGAAATTAAAGAAGAAGCAGTAGATCCAGATGATATCGAAATGTTACAAGATTTAGTTTTAGCTGCAACAAATGAAGCAATGAATAAAGCAGATAATTTAACACAAGAACGATTAGGTAAACATACTCAAGGCTTAAATATTCCAGGAATGTAGGTTAAGTATGCATTATCCTGAACCGATTTCAAAACTTATAGATAGTTTTATGAAACTGCCAGGCATTGGTCCCAAGACGGCTCAACGTCTGGCTTTTTATACATTAGACATGAAAGAAGACGATGTCGTAAAATTTGCTAAAGCCTTAGTAGATGTTAAGCGAGAACTTACCTATTGTAGTATTTGCGGTCATATTACTGAAAAAGATCCGTGTTACATTTGTGAAGATAAACAAAGGGATCGTTCAATTATTTGTGTGGTTGAAGATGATAAAGATGTTATTGCAATGGAAAAAATGAAAGAGTATAAAGGCCTTTATCATGTATTACATGGATCTATCTCTCCAATGGATGGTATAGGACCTGAAGATATCAATATACCTACACTTATTGATAGATTAAAAGATGAAGAAGTTAAAGAACTTATATTAGCTATGAATCCAAACTTAGAAGGTGAATCGACCGCCATGTATATTTCAAGACTTGTAAAACCTATTGGAATAAAGGTAACACGCCTTGCACAAGGGTTATCAGTTGGTGGCGATTTAGAGTATGCTGATGAAGTAACGCTTTCTAAAGCAATTGCTGGTAGAACCGAAATGTAAATTTTTATGTGCTATTTATAGTAGATTAGTATTGAATAACGAGGATATTTTACCTTCAATAATACTAAATCACACTGTAAATAGCTTTTTTAAAAATTATTTTAAAAAAATGTAAATTTTTAAAAGTTTGTTTTATAGGAGAAGAGCAATGTAAAAAAAGCTATAAACTGAAACAAAACATACTTAATATTAACTATTAACAAATTATTTTATATAATGTTCGTATTTTGTGGATTAGACTCTATCTCTCACCCTTTGCAGTGTAATTTTTACCATTGTACATTTGGAAGAAACCCTGTATAGTATGTATTTGTTGAGCGAAACAAATCAACGAACATTAAAAACACAAAAAAATTAATTAAAAAAAGTTGTTGACTTTCATATCGATAGCGAGTATAATTAATTCTTGTGTTGAAGAAAATGAACATTGAAAACTGAATGACAATATGTCAACGTTA
>NZ_PPQE01000027.1 GCF_002901845.1 Staphylococcus hominis subsp. hominis | reverse complement strand
TCACAAAGTGCGTCAACAAGTACAGCTAACTCACAAAGTGCGTCAACAAGTACAACTAACTCACAAAGTGCGTCAACAAGTACAGCTAATTCACAAAGTGCGTCAACAAGTACAGCTAATTCACAAAGTGCGTCAACAAGTACAGCTAACTCACAAAGTGCGTCAACAAGTACAGCTAACTCACAAAGTGCGTCAACAAGTACAGCTAATTCACAAAGTGCGTCAACAAGTACAGCTAATTCACAAAGTGCGTCAACAAGTACAGCTAACTCACAAAGTGCGTCAACAAGTACAGCTAACTCACAAAGTGCATCAACAAGTACAGCTAATTCACAAAGTGTGTCAACAAGCGCATCAGATTCAGCGTCAGAAAGTGCGAGCGACTCAGCATCAACAAGTGTGAGTGACTCAGCGTCAGAAAGTGCGAGTGAGTCAGCATCAGAAAGTGCGAGCGACTCAGCATCAGAAAGTGCGAGCGAG
>NZ_PPQE01000026.1:40362-41454 GCF_002901845.1 Staphylococcus hominis subsp. hominis | reverse complement strand
ATTTTCAATTATCGAAATTAAATATGATATATACATATTAATATAAGTACTTACAAAGATAATTTTCAAATAAGTATATTTATTATATATCTTTTTCAAAATAATATGTATAATACTTAATTGAATTATTATAATTATAATTTTAACTAATAATATTTTTAACTATAACAATTCAATTTAATTATGATTAATTCTCTTGCATACCAACATATTAAGACAAAAAAACGAGATATTTCTATATTAGAAATATCTCGTTTTATATGATTAATATTCAATATTTGGCATTTCGTTTACTTTATTTTGATATTTTTTGAAAGCAATATAGCCTACAAAACCAATAATAGTCGTAACTAAAAGTTTTTTCATTATTGTCCCTCCTTTTAATTTTTAGCGTACATTAGATTTGTTTTGTCAAAAAACAAGTCTAGACTAAATCTATTATACACTCATTTGGTATTATTTTTAAAGTCAATCGAACGAATTGCGTTATATTTATGTCATTTTAAAGAATGTATTGACAATAATATTTAATTTTTCATCACAAATAAACAAATATATATCGCAACAAACTCTAAGAAAGTAAAAAGATAAATATATTTTAAATTCAGCTTTTCTTTAAGTGGTACCTCCCAATGTGGATACTTACGTTCATAATAGACATTTTGAACAAAAAACAATCCTAAACCTAATGGTACATAAGTAATCATATTTTTATACTTTGAATCTAACTCTATGTCACTAAGAAAATGCTTAATTATTACTTGTAATATAATCACAATGACTAAGAGGAGTAGTATGCGAATCATTTTATTAATCGTACTCCTTTCACAAATAATATAAGAATGGCTTGTAATAATACCATAAGCATAATAAAAATAACACTTTTTAAATCGATGGCATCAAACACTTGATGCGTAATCGTTAATGGTCGTGTAATCAGATAAACTGTATGGAATCTTAAAAAACGTCCAACATATATGCCTATCCCATTTAGAAACATTAAACTCAGTACTAAGCATCGATTAAGCCATATATTAGAAGTAAAATGTTCTAAGCTGATAAATATAAAGATCATACAATAGATTGCAAAAA
>NZ_PPQE01000026.1:0-40329 GCF_002901845.1 Staphylococcus hominis subsp. hominis | reverse complement strand
TAAATTTAAACTGACTAAGAAATTGAATTTAAAATTATTAAGATGGATTAAGTCTGTAACCATATAGAACGTATTGGGAACTAATAGTATAAAAATAAGTGCAAATACAATAAATAAAGGCCACTCTTTAGTTTCCTTTGGTTTAAATAACTTTAAAAGCAAGCAAAGCTCTAGAGGAATATAGGCTAAGAATAGATTTAATGTCATAAAGTTAAGTATTCGCGGTACAAACAATGAAATAATAAAAAGCACTATAAAATAAATTCTTGCGATATAACGTGGTGCCACATTCTACACTACTTTCTTTCTATAAATGAAATAAGGTTAGAAAATTAAAACGCTAACATGTGATATCTTAACATTCTACTTTACTCTAACCTCTTCTATATTAAAATATATACTTTCGAATTGCATTATTTATGGCTATCGCAAAATGATCCATTGTTGATGTCCAATTTTTTCATTTTTACGTGCTTTTGACGAATCATCACCATTACTAAAAAATGATTTTCGAAGATCTAGTGTTAATTCTAATTGACCTTCCTTAACATTTTATATTGTAATCTACAATATTATTGAGCTTTATTACTGTCAAATATCCTATCGTACGTTGTACATTAACTGTAAATATCTTTAATTCTTTTGAAATAAGTTGAATTAACTTTTCATTGTTATTGATTATAGACAGTATATTTTCTCCTTAAAATTGTATAGAAACAGCTGAACTGTCGATGTACATCAGTTCTGCTTCTTTTTTAAGATTCTTTTTCATCTTTTAAATGTTTAATATCTTGAAACCCTTCACGATAATTCGATAATTCTTCCATGATCGCATACCAATCTTTTCCAACTTTTTGGAACGTTTGTTGCATTAATTTATCTTGTGCTTTATTTAATTTCTCTACTAATTTACTTCCTTTAGGTGTTGGAAATAATTGTTTTACTCTGCGATCTTCTTCAGATTGTTGTTCGATAATTAATGCCTCTTCTTTTAACTTTTTCAACGTTGCGTGAGACCCTTGCTTTGATATTTCTAACGTGTTTAGTAACTGCTTAATCGTAATACCAGGCAATTTATTGATAAAAAATAAAAAGCGATGGTGTTGTCGACTCATACCATATTTTTCGATAATTTCATCTGCAGTCGTCACAAACGTTTTATAAGCGAAATAAAATAGCATGTGCTCATAATCATTTTTATTTCGATCCATATTCACTCGTTCCTTTTCAAAGACGTTATTAATTATTATAGTAAATTTTCTAACGATTTTCATCAAAAGGTCAATAATGTTGACTTTATTTGTAAACAGACTTATCCTATATATGTAAACAAAAGCAATACAAAGGTGGAATTGAATATGAAACAACGTGTAGGACAATATTTAATGGACGCAGTACATGAAGCAGGAGTCAATAAAATATTTGGTGTGCCAGGAGATTTTAACCTAGCATTTTTAGATGACATCATAAGTCACGAAAGCGTTGAATGGGTTGGAACAACGAATGAACTAAATGGTGCTTATACCGCTGATGGTTACGCACGTATAAACGGACTAGGCGTACTCGTAACAACATTTGGTGTTGGAGAATTAAGTGCCGTCAATGGTATTGCAGGCTCATATGCAGAACGTGTTCCGGTCATTGCTATCACAGGCGCACCAACAAGAGCTGTTGAAAAGGCAGGCAAATATGTGCATCACTCTTTAGGTGAAGGACGCTTTGATAGTTATCGACACATGTTTGAACCGATTACAACAGCACAAGCCTATATCACGCCTGAAAATGCAACAACTGAAATCCCTAGAGTAATCAATGCAGCGCTTCAAGAACGTCGTCCAGTACACATTCACTTACCTATTGATGTGGCTATGTCAGACATTGAGGTTGAACAACCATTCAAAGTTGAAAACGCACCTCAACAAGATGTATCTCAATATATAGATATGGTGGCTGATAAATTACGTTCAGCTCAACAACCATTAATTATTGCAGGTCATGAAATCAATAGTTTTCATCTACATGATAAATTAGAACAATTTGTCAATAAAACGAATATTCCAGTTGTTCAATTATCGTTAGGTAAAGGAGCATTTAATGAAGAAAACCCACACTATATGGGGATTTATGATGGGGAAATTGCTAAAGATGACATTAAAGACTATGTCGATCATAGCGATGCTATTTTAAATATTGGTGCCAAATTAACTGACTCAGCTACTGCAGGCTTTTCATATCAATTTGATATTAACGAAGTGGTCATGATTAACCATCGCCTATTCAAATTAAACGATACGATTGATACAGAAATTGCATTGCCTGAATTCTTAGAAGCGTTAAATACGATAGATTATACAAATAAATCTTCATTTCCTTCTTACCAACAACCAGAATCAAATGACTATGAATTAACTGATGATATGTTAACTCAAGATATTTACTTTAAAATGATGCAAGACTTTATTGGTGGCGATGATATATTAATCGCAGAACAGGGAACATCCTTCTTTGGGGCTTACAGTTTAACTTTACCTAAAAATATGTCATTTATTGGTCAACCTTTATGGGGTTCAATTGGTTACACATTACCAGCTACATTAGGTTCCCAATTAGCTAATCCACACCGTCGTAATATCTTATTAATTGGTGATGGGTCATTCCAATTAACTGTTCAAGAGTTATCAACGATGATTCGTCAAGATATTAAACCTGTGATTTTCTTAATTAATAATGATGGTTATACTGTTGAACGTCTCATTCATGGTATGGAAGAGCCCTATAATGATATCAACATGTGGGATTACAAAGCATTACCAAACGTATTTGGTGGAGATAGCGTGAAAGTCCATGATGTTAAGACTTCAAAAGATTTAAAGGCTGTCTTCGATGAAATAAACGAAGATCAAGAACACATGCACTTCACTGAAGTGACAATGAAGTGGGATGATGCACCACAAACATTGCGAGATATTTCCAAAGCTTTTGCTAATCAAAATAAATAATGTGCCTTGATAGAATATTTAAATAGATAAATCAAAAGCGACTGTACGTACCATTTGCACATGTACAGTCGCTCTTTTTTATAAACTTCTTTCATTTAAAAATGTTCGATCGATTACATCCTTTGTAATCTCCTGTAAATGTTTGATATTCCATTCACTGTCTGAATCAGATTGTAACCCATGTTTATGCGCTAATTGTGGCGTGTAATCATCTAGATTGTAAATTCTAAAATATTGGCGTGTTTGTTTGTTGGTAGGACGTGCTTGTTCATAATGATTGACCATGCTTGTCCATTTAACATTTTCTAAATGTACACCTTTAGGTTCTTTTACTACATCGAAGTTTATCCTTCCTAACAATTGATTATTTTCATCTCCACTATACTGTCCATTTAAAAAATTACCTAAAGAATAGGCTACCAACGTTTTATGGTGATGATCTTTTGCTTTAACCCACTTTACTGGTTGAATGACATGTGGGTGCGTACCAATGACGATGTCTACATCTTCATCTGCAAATAATTGAGCGTATTTCTTCTGTGTCTTATTTGGTGTATGGTGATTTTCATTTCCCCAGTGTGCCGACACCATGACTACGTCGCTTTGTTGTTTTGCTTTTCGTATATCCTGTTTAATAGTAGCTTCGTCAAACGTTTTTACTGTATATGGATAGTTTGAGACCATATCATTTGTTCCGTATGTATAACTTAATACACTGATTTTTACACCATTTTTAGAAATGGTATGTATACGATTCGCCTCTTTTTTCGAATTGTATATTCCTGTAAACAATACGTTATGATCAAATTTTTTCCAAGTCTGTATATGATTTGTAATCCCTTGATCTCCTTGATCTAAGGAGTGATTATTTGCACCATTAATCACATCGAACCCTGTTGCAACAATGTCACCTGCTACTTGACTAGGCGTGTTGAATCGTTTAAATCCTGAAAACGGAATATCATCCCCACCAAGTGGAGACTCTTGGTTTACAAAAGCTAAATCAGGACTAGCTATGTCTTTCTTTATGTTAGAATACATTGGCTTAAAATTAAATGTACCATCAGAATGTTGTGCATCATGATAGACAACAGGATGAATTAAATTATCTCCTACTGCCACAACTGATAATTTTTCACTATGATCTTCAGCAAGCGCCATACCACATATCAGTGAAAATACTAGAAAAATAACGACTGAAGTGATGTAATATCTGTACACTAAACTTACGCTCCTTATTGATTTAGAGTAGAGTTTTTATATTCACGAAAAACCTAAAATAATTAATACTTGTCATTATTTTAAAATACTCAAAATAATAACTCAAATTAGTTTATGAATTAAAAAAATAAGAAATAGAAAAAGTATCTATTTCTTATTTTTGGTTATCTATTATTACCAGATGTATCAATATGTTTGATGGGTTAATCGATGACATTCGAAAATTTGCGAGTTTAGTTTTAACTGTGGTGTTAATTGGTTACTTAACTTTATTCGTTGTATGTATTGCTGGTTTTATCTATACCATTTTAGCTATTCTTGCAATGAATAAAGGTGAAGATTTTGTTGTTCCATTTACAATTGAAATCATTAAATAAAACGAAACATCCCTTTGCGACGTCTCATCACAAAGGGATGTTTTTTTATTCCTCTACTAACCATTCAATGGTACGTTCAATGGCTTTGTCCCAAAAAGCATAATCATGTTCCCCAGGTCCTTCTTCATATTTATAATTGATACCTTTTTCATCTAAATATGTCATAAATCGTTGATTATCATCATATAAGAAGTCTTCTGTGCCACATTGAATAAAGAGTTCTGGAACTGTTGCGCCTTTATCAACCGCTTCATCCACTAAGTGATAGGTATCTAACTCTGTACCTTTAACTTTTAAAGCTTCACCGGCAATGGCTTTGGGATCAAAGTCATTCCACTCAATATCGAGTAATGATTTTACATCAAATACTGCTGATAATGGCGCTGCTTTAGAAAATAAATGGCTTTGAGTTAAAGCAAATTTTATGGTTCCGTACCCCCCCATTGAATGACCTGCAATAAAATTATCTTCTCTTTTTTTAGATACTGGTAACACTTGATGTGCATAATTGTAAATTTCTAATATATAGTCATAGTAGTTATGACCAAAAGCCATATTTGCATAACCACTGTGATCTGCATTCGGCATAATCACTGCCAACTGATGTGCTTCTGCATAACGTTCGATACTTGTGAAACGCATATACGATGTCGCATCACTTGATAAACCATGTAATAGTAATAACATTTTCAAAGGTTTTACAGGTTCATGTTGTTTAAAAAAGCTATCGTCTTCTGGAACGATGGCTGTAAACGATTGATTCATCCCAATCGTAGGTGATTTATAATTAATAGTCATAAATGCCATATTGTTTCGTCCTTCCAATTTATAAGTATGATATCTATTTTACACTTTTTGTAGACTAATGGAATATTTTTTAATATAAAAAGACGCTAGCCAAATGACTAGCGTTTTTGACTATAAATTGTTTCACGTGAAAACATTATATATCTTCTCTAAATAAAGGTTGACTCATACATCTTGGACCTCCACGACCACGTACTAATTCACTACCTTTAATTTCAATCACTTTAATACCTTTATCACGTAATAATTGATTAGAGACATAGTTTCTATCGTATGTCACCACAACGCCTGGACGAATACATAATGTATTAGACCCATCGTTCCACTGTTCTCTAGCACCGTCTATGACATCTCCATTACCAGTAGGTATAAATTCTACGTTATCTACACCTAATACATTAGCTAACGTTTCTCGTAGCTGTCTAGAGTGTGTAATTTTAATATCATCTTTCATTTCATCTTGCTCAATTGTAAAGATATTCATGTGATTCTCTTCTTTAAAAATAGCTGCATGCACTGTAAATTTATCATAATCAATCATTGTAAATACAGTATCTAGATGCATAAATGTACGACTATTGGGTATTTCAATCGCAAGTACTTTTTTAAATGTAGCATCGTCGTCTTTAAATATATTTCTTGCTAGTCGCTCAATGGCTTCAGCTGATGTACGTTCTGAAATACCGATAGCTAATACGTCTTTAGAAAGCACAAGCTCATCTCCGCCTTCGATGTTAAACGGTGATGTACGATCAAGCCACACCGGTATATCTGCATCTTGAAAACGTGGATGATATTTTAGAATATACGTCATAAAAATAGATTCACGACGTCTTGCGCGCCAGTACATGCGATTAATTGATATCCCTCTACCTATTGAGGCTTGTGGATCACGTGTAAAATATAGATTGGGCATTGGATCTAAATAAAAGGGATAACGATCATCTAAATATTCAACGAGATGTGTTGTTTCAAGTTGAATTTCTTCTTTTCTTATACCTGCCATTACTTTTTCAATCAGTACTTGATTGGATAGCTTTGAAAAATAATCTTTAATTTCTTTCTCATGACCTAAAATTGTTTTTTGAGATTCTGATAAAATATCATCAATAAATTGCTGTCTTACATCTTCATTTTCAATCGCTTCAGCAGCAAGTTGTTCTAGATAAACGACTTCTACCCCTTCACTTCTAAGTGTTTCTGCAAATTGATCATGCTCTTCTTGCGCCACTTTTAAATACGGAATATCATCGAATAATAGTCCACTTAAATGGTCAGGCACTAAATTTTCTAATTCTTTACCTGGACGTTTTAAAAGTACTGTTTTTAATGTACCGATTTCATTATTAACTTGAATTGGCCCCTTTGTCATTTGTATTCCTCCTTCAAGTAAATGGTATATTGATATGTCATTATCATGGAGTAGCGGTTCAAAATATACATTTCATGTATATAGTTCTATCGTAGCATTAAATGTTAATTTCCAATAATAAAATCTTTTAATTATTGATTAAAAGAGGATTTTAAAATTTCAACTTGAAATAGCTTTATATAATCATTTAATATTTATTCGCCTATGTGTATAAAAAATGATTGAAGCGAATACGTTCACTTCAATCACCCATTTAATTCATTGCTTGTTGTACTGTACTATAGCCTAATACGACTCTATCTACTTTACCTTTATTAACATCAAACCAAACTGTCATACCATTTTGTTTAGGTTGATAGTAATAAATACCTGTTGTGTTGTTGTTACCATTATCAATTTTTTGTAGCTCTTTACTATATACTTTTTTAAGTTGTGTTAATGAAAGTTGACCTTTGACTTCCATATCTAATAACGAGGCAGTTTTACCATCTTTAGATACATTTCTGAAGTATTGATCATATTTCAATACCGATTTATTAGATGTTGTCGATTTAATTTTAATGCCATTAAATTTAACATTTTCAGCTTTAATCGCATTTTTAAAATGTTTATCTAATACGAATGAAGCATTTTGACCCGCATAACCATCATAGTTGTAATATGATGACGTTGCTGCGTGGGCAGTCGGTTGTTGAACAAGTGCACCTGTGACGCTAGCACCTAATAGTGTACTAAACGCTATTGTCGTAGCTACACATACTTTTGTTATCTTTTTCATATGCGTCTTCCTCTTTCTCTTTAAACTACTCATATCATACTTCATTACTCTTATCTATACAATCTTTATAGTAATTAGCTATCTATTTAAATATTTTTTTATAAAATTGTGGTATACTATAATTAGGAGTAATAGTCCTATTCACTCCTTCACAAAATGTTATATTACATAACAATACTAGGCCACGAGTTTACTTCCCCTTTGTTAAACTTGTGGTCTTATGATATATAAATTCATTATTTTAATTTTTAAATATAAAATTTATTTATATTATAAGAAATCACTTCAAAAACGCGAACATATGTTCTATAATATAATCGAGGTGGTTTTAATGATTCCTGATCAATACAAACATGAAACAGATTATCGCAACATTCCTAGAGAATATTTAGACACTAACATCCCACAAGGACGTGGCATGATTAAGTGGGCACCTTTTGCAGTGATGCCTGAACAGTATGAACGCATAAATGCTTTTATAGAAAATCAAAATAAAATAACAATGCCCTCTTTGTCGGATGATCAATTCAATATTCTGAATAGACGATTAATTGAAAAATATACAACGCATCAACTCGCTATGATTAGTTATTTTAGAAATGGTACGATTCATTCTATTGCAGCTTATATTAAACGTATTGATACTTTAAAGCGGTATATTACAATTAGTAATGAAAATGGCTCACAAACAATGCAACTCAAATTTGCAGTATTATGTTACATTGAATAATAAAAAAGAGCGGAAATTGAACTCAATTCCGCTCGTATTTATCATTTATTTACTTGTTGTGACACCTTCATACCCAATATCTACTTCTACTGTTCTTCCATGTGTGATAACAAAAGAAACAATTAATCCATCTTTCTTAGGTTGATATTCGAAAATACCACTTTTTTTATCACTTGGAGTACCTTTTACTTTTTTAAAATCTGAGCCATACGCTTTTTTCAATTGATTATATGTCAAATCCCCTTTAACACTAAATTGAACTTTATTCGCCTTCTTGCCATCTTTACTTACACCAGTAAATGTTTGGTTATATTTTTCAAGTTTTTTATTACTATGCACTTTTTCAAATTTGATTCCATTCATTGTTACATTTCCATATTTAACTGCTTTAATAAACTGTTTATTTGTTACAAATTTTGCGTCTTTATCTACATACCCGTTATATACATAATATGGTTTTGTAGCTGCCTGAGCTGTATCCTCGATTGGTAAAACAGCTGTACTTACGCCTAATACTGTCCCAAATGCTAAAGTAACTGATGCTATAGATTTAACTATTCTATTCATGATTGTCCTTCTTTCTCTAATGGATTTTTATTTCACTACTATTATCTCATACTCTTTATCTTAATTCACTGTACTTTAGATGTATCTATCACAGAATTATGTGAATAAAATGTAATATGATTGGGTTATATAAATACTTCCTATTTGTTGAACTTTGATTATAATAAACTAAAGAAATGAATTAAAAATGGAGGACTATCATTTGAAAAAAATATTAGCAACTATAGTCATTATATTACTTGTTGTGGCATTAGGATGCTCAATCTTTTTTGCAGCCACTCATTCCAATCAATCCGACTCAAATCAAACACAATCTACTAAAAAGAAAGATAAAAAAGAAACTACTGCTGAAAGTCATACAGTTCAATCTAATGAAACAAGTCAGTCTGACAATGGCACCACTGCGCAATCTGAGTCAACAAGTCAATCAATACAAGAACAACAACAAACGACGCAACGTCCCTCTACTGTTCAGACTACACAGCCAAAAACAAGCGAATCATCAACTACGTCACAATCACAACATCGTTCAGAAAGTAACATATCAAAACAACCCACATCTCAAAGCACAGAAGACAAACCATCTTCAGAGCAAACATCAACTGAACAACCTTCAACAGAAGAAAAACCTTCATCGCAACAAAGTACGAAGTCTTCTACTGAAAGTCATACTAATCGTAGTAGTGAATCTAATAACAAATCTAATTAAAAATAATAGCCTGACTGATAATGATGTTTCATTATCAATCAGGCTATTTTATTTTCTATTCTGTTACTTTACTTTCTTCTACACGTTTTGCAATTTTAGTCATAATTGGATCTAAGAATGGTTTAGCAATAAATCCAATTAAGAAGAAACCAAGACCGAAGAGCCCAAATATAATTAATTTTGTAATTAAAATTTCTGGTACAATACCACCTACAACTTCACGTAAACAATCAATTAAGTACGTAAATGGTAAGTAAGGTGAAATGTTTTGGAAGAACTTAGGTAGTGTAACTACTGGGAAGGTACCGCCACCGCCTGCAATTTGTAATACTAAAAGAATGATGGCTACCGCTTTACCTGGGTTACCCAATATAGATACACACGTATAAACAATGGTATTAAACACAATTGCACCAAATAATGCAACGAGTACAAAGAGCAATGGTGATTCTACTTGCGCATGAAGTAAGAATAAGTCACCTGTTGTAACAATGAGGGTTTGTAATACACCCATCAAGATAAAGAACATTCCTTTACCAAGATATTCTTGCCGTTTCGTTAACTGATCTGCTAATTCTTCATGTTTGTTATGCACTGTTAATAAACTTACTAATAATAAGGCACCTACCCAAATGGATAATGCTGTATAGAATGGTGTCATCCCTGAACCATAATCTCTGACTGGGAAAACATCCACAGTTTTCTTATTAATTGGGTTTGCGATAACATCTGCTTGTTTTTTCAAATCATTTTTTAGACTATTAACAAGCTTATCTACTGCATCGTCATCGTCCAATTGATTGAATATATCATTAGCCTTATTTAAATCTCTTTCGATACCAGGTAATTTTGTTTGTGCAAAGTTCGCTAAATTCGCTAAAGCTTCTTTTGCTTTTGGCTGATTCTCATCTAATAAATCTACTGCATTATCATACTTATCAAATAATGTTGGTAAGTTAGCATTAACAGTAGCTGTTGCATTCGCAAGACGTTGTTCTAAATCAGGTAAATCATTACGTACAAAGTCTGCAGCTTTTGCTACATTTTTTCGTACTGTTGGGAAGTAATTTTTAGCAGTTTGAGTTGCTTCAATATATCCCGCTTCAAGTGATGGTAATTCACTTTGAAGTGTTGCAATACGAGTTTGACCATCACCTACAATGTGTTGACCTGCTTGAATCACTTGATTAATCGTATTTAATTTAGATTGCACATCTGATAATACGACTTGGCCTTCACTTAATTGTTTTGTAATATCATTAGAAACTACAAGTAAACGATTATTTAAATTATCTTTAATGTAATCTCTATAACTACCTAAACCAGAATTTAAAGCTGGCAAGCTTCTTAATACATTAATAGACTCCGCACTACCTTTACCACCACTTGATAATGCATCAATCAATTGGTTAGTAGAACGTAACGTATCATTAATACGGTTATTGGTACTTTCGATTCGTTTAATTTGTGGTGCTAAATTCACATGTTCACGTTGTTGTAATTCTTTTAATACATCAATCAATTGTTGATTGTATTTTGAAGTGTTTTCTAAACGTCCTTTAATATTTCGAAGCATGTCATTATATTCTGTTGGACGATTAGAGGCAATGACACCATACGTTATATCTCTTAATGCTTTTACATCAGATTGTGATGCCTTAGCTTGCTTATCAGCATTTGAAGATAATGCAAGTAATGCTTCAGCAAGTCCACTATTCATTGATTTAACATCTTCATTCGAAAGAATCTGACCATTAGGTAATTGATCATTATTCGAACTATTACTTAGTTTTTGAATCGTATATTGAGGCATACCGTTGTCATTAGTTGTCGCACTTTGTTGTCGCAAATTATTATTCACATTACCATTAACTGCTTGTGCTCGCCTAGTTGCCTCTTGATAATCCCCAACACGTTGCTTAGCCATACCTAAATAATCTTGTGCATCGTTAAGTTGTTGATTCGCTAAGTCTAATCCTTGACTCGCAATCTCTACCCCTCTATTAATTTTAGGGAATGTCTGAGGAATATCATCTGCTGCTACATTCACTAACTTCTGAATGTTAGGCATATATTCATTCAATGCGAGAATTAATTTCGCTTTTTGATTCAATGAAGGGATTGCTGCATTGACGTCATTTAATTTTTGTTGAGCATTTAAAATATCATCTTTATAGTTATCTAAATCACGGAATTGATTCGCATATTGATCAAGCTGATCTTGATGATCATTAAGATAAACAATTCTATCTGCAATTTTATTCAATTTAGGTAAAGATTGATGGGCAGCATATACTGCATTTTTAATTTTATCGATAGTTGGTACTTCGTCTTCAATTTGAAGACCTACTTTATTTGCTTCTTTCAATAATGCTTTCGTTACAGTAGTATTAAATTGTTTATTGGCTTCATCAACAATAATTGTCGAACCGGTATCAGTCATTTTAGGGGCGACAGCATTAATTTTTTGGTTCACTTTATATGTAATATCTGCTTTTTCCGGATGTTTACGAAGTGTTCCCGTAATTTGATGTGTAAATTTCTTAGGTATATAAATTCCTGCATAATATTTACCCATTCGTATTTCATGATCTGCTTTCTCCCGACTGACAAATTGCCAATCAAATTTATCATTGTTCTTCAATGTGTCTTCGAGCGTATTACCTACATTAATTTTCTTACCTCGAATTTTATCGCCTTGGTCTTCGTTTACAACTGCCACTTTAATATGACCTGTATTACTATATGGATCCCACATTGCCCATAAATTAAACCATGCGTAAAATGAAGGTAAAATTGCCAAACCGCCTAGAATTACCCAAGCAGCAGGTGTTTTAGCGACACGCTTTAAGTCTGTCAAAAATAATTTAAACGCGTTCTTCATTTTCACTCTCCTAAAAATGAAATATTAAGAATTTATATCAATATGATTTAAAACATTGTTTTTTATATCGTAGAATTAGTATAATACTTTTATCACGAATGCCATAATTAGTTGATATACGTCAACAATTAAAATGGTACTCATGCATTATAGCAGAAAATAATTTTAGCGACAAAGCTAATGCTACGTTAAAATACGATAGAAATCGTCTGACTTAAGACGGATTTATAAAATATATTATACAAAAGTAAGGAGCGTTTATTGATGTCGAAGCAAAAATTCATGATATATTTGCTAACTACAACTCTGGTTTTACCAACATTTACGTCTAGTGTTGCTCAAGCTGAAGAGACTACAAAACAAACTAAAACATCTGAATCAAATAATGAGGATTCAACTTCTACATCAGAAACAGCACGTACTGAAAGCAATGAAATTCCATCTTCAGAAGATTCAACTTCTGATAGCTCTGATAATAATAAAAAGCAAGACTCTCAGTCAAAAGAAAGTCAATCAGACACAGTTTCAAATGAAGATGCCGCTTCTCATTCTAAACCATCATCAACACATTCGAAAAATAATCGTTCATCTCATACTAAAGATGAAGACACGTATCATACACCATTATCTGTATTTAACATGAATGGTTCAAATCATTCATTCTCATCAAACTTTTTAGATCCTAGTCACTTTGAAAATGGCTTTAGTTTAACAAGTTTGATTTCATCTTTATTCCATTTTGATGATGATATTTCTAAATATGAACATGTTGAAAGTGATTCATCTTCATCTAATACTAATGATGACAAAAATGCAACGAATACAACTTCTTCAGATGAAGATCGTACTGAATCATCACATCAACACACAACAATTGATCCATCACCTCAAGACTCATCTGATAAGTCAAATAGTCATACCACACCATCAAATCAATCTGAGGTACTAACAGAAAATAATCAGTCAGATCAATCGTCTGAGTCATCATTTAAATATAGTAACAGTAATGACAATCATTCAACTGATGATTCTAGCGTAAGCAAAGCCTTAGATTCATTGAATCAATTAGCTTCAGATTTAAATGATTCTAATACTAATGAGTCCTCGACATCTGAAAATAGCAATCAATCAACATCACAGCAAACAACAAAAAATACAACATCTCAAACCTCTCAAGAAGAGCAAGCAACACCTAATAAAGATCGTCAACAATCAGAGGATGTACTAGATGCGCTTCTTGATAAATATAGTGATAAAGCAACACAAACACATAAAGACTATACATCATCTAAAAAAGACAGCACATCTCAAGCATCACAAAATGAAGATTCAAAAAAAGATACATCAACAACTCAAGACCAACTAGACACAAATAAAGACAATCCGCAATTGCCAACGGAGATACAACTAAAACATAAACAAGAAGCACCACAATCATTTGAAAATGATTTTAAACAAAGTAATACACGCGCTATAAGTTTATTCCAAGATGTACCACAATTAGATGGGAACAATGTTACTAATGGAGATATTGCAGTAGTAGAAAATAAAGCAACACGTGAATTTATTACATCTATTGCTAAAGATGCGCATAAAATTGGGCAAGATAATGATATTTATGCTTCTGTTATGATTGCGCAGGCTATTTTAGAATCAAGTTCAGGTAATAGCGCTCTTGCACAAGCACCAAATTACAATTTATTCGGTATGAAAGGTAGTTATAAAGGTGCTTCAGTTAACTTCAATACACTTGAAGCTAGTAGTAATAATAATATTTTTAGTATTAATGCTAGTTTCCGTAAATATCCAAATCTTAAAGCTTCATTAAAAGATTATGCTGATTTAATCAAACATGGTATTGACGGTAATCCTACAATTTATAAATCATCTTGGAAAAATATTGCACCAAGTTATCGTTCAGCAACACGTCATTTAAGCCAAACTTATGCGACTGATCCAAACTATGCAACGAAATTAAATAGCTTAATTGAACATTACAATTTAACTGATTTTGATAAAAAACACATGCCTGATTTAGATAAATACTCAACATCAACAGGAAGTAGTGGCACAGATGTTTCAGGAAGTGCATTTAAGCCATTTTCAATTTCAGATGTTGCTTCACCGTATCCATATGGCCAATGTACTTGGTATGTGTACGAACGTGTTCAACAATTTGATAAACATGTAGGCGGTCATTGGGGCGATGCACATAACTGGGATAATAGCGCTGAAGACGCAGGGTATAATGTAAGTACAACCCCTAAAAATCATACAGCAGTTGTATTTGAAGCAGGCCAATCTGGAGCAAGTGCGTTATATGGCCACGTTGCTTTCGTTGAAAAAGTCAATGATGATGGCTCAATCATTATTTCAGAATCAAATGTAAAAGGATTGGGTATTGTATCATATCGTCAAATTGATGCGGATACTGCCTCATCTTTACACTACATTCAACCTAAATAAATGCATAACAAAAGCCATTGAGTTTCAAAAATTTGAAACTCAATGGCTTTTTTATTATGAATATACTAATACTTGGGTAACTAATAAGCCACCGCCAAAGATAAATACAAAAACGACAATTGGCCATACAAATTTAAACCAATGTGAATATTTCATATCCAACATTTGTAATGTAGCCATAATCAATCCTGTTGGTGCTAAAAATAGCATCGCATATTGTCCAAATTGATACGCTGTAACAATCACAAATCGAGGAATACCTACTGTATCAGCAAGTGGTGCAAATATTGGCATGGCAAGTACAGCCAATCCTGATGATGAAGGAATAATAAATCCTAGGAAGAAAAAGATAATCAATAATACAAGAATAAACAGTGGGCCATTCGCATGTTTTACGAGTGATGATGAAAAATTTAACACTGTATCTGAAATCAGTCCATCATTCATAATCCTATTAATACCACGTGCAAGACCAATGATTAATGATACGCCTACTAAGCTTGATGCACCATTAACAAATGCATCGACCACTTTTTTCTCACCTAATCCATTCTTACCTAATGCGACAATAAGCATAATCACAATGGTAAAGGCTAAAAACATAGACGCCATAATCGGGAACCACCACCCCTGAGTCATGACGCCCCAAACCATAATTGGGAATGGCAAGATAAAGAGTATTAAAATAATTTTTTCACGTAAGGTAAAGATACTGTCTTCACTATTATTCTTAATCACTGACCATTGTCGTTCAAACTTCACTTTATCATCATAAGTGTATGATCGTTTCGGATTTTTTTTAATGCGTTTTGCATACCAATATAAATATCCTATCGTAAAGATGGTTGCTACAATAAGTCCAGCAATACGCCAATATAATCCATCTACAAAGGTTGTTCCTGCAGCATTAGAGGCGATGACTACTGAAAAAGGGTTAACTGTTGAAAACGTACTCCCAATAGAACTCGCCAGGAAAATAGACCCTACACATATAATGGAATCATAGCCCATCGCTATAAAGATAGGTACCAACACTGGATAGAAAGCGACCGCTTCTTCTTCAATACCACATAACGTTCCACCTAAAATCATTAAGATGGATACCATAAAGACCAGTAAAAATTCATGTCCTTTAGTTTTTTTAGTTAATGCTAATAATCCCGATTCAAAAGCACCACTCGTTTGTACGACGCCTATTAAACCACCAAGCACAAGAATAAATACCATGACATCGACAGCTTCAATCGTTCCATTTACCATACTTGTCGTAATTTGATCGGGACCCGCTGGCTTTTGTTTCAAGCGCTCGTAAGTTCCAGGAATCGATATAGGCTTATTAATAGCACCTGATTTAAATTGGTTCACATCAATTTTGACACCTAATTTATCAAGTTGATCTTGTGTCCCTGGGACTGTCGTTGTTTTATGATGTGCATCGACAATCTTAAATTCATGCGCTCCTGCATGATAAGAAAGCTTAGAATACGCACCTGCTGGCACAATCCAAGTTGCTAACACTGCAATAATGGTTAAAATAAATAATATTGTAAATGCACCAGGCATTTTTAATCGAAACCGTTTTTTCTCTTTTTTATCAGATACTGTATGAGATACACCTTCACCGTGTTCCATGCTCCCCACCCCTTTAATCTTAATCACTTCAATATGTACTACGTCATAATTACAATTGAGTCATTTTAAAATTGTTTTTTCACACTTTAAGTTTATGTCTAATGCATATGACATTCAATGATGATGTAAAGTAAATTGATTACTATTCATACTTTGGATACATCTTTTACATATGTTGAGTTGTCCATTTTAGTGCAACAACTCAATATATAAAAATAGAGTAAATAATTAATGTTCAATGGCATTAATTATTTACTCCTATTTATTTGGTTTAGTTATTAGATTGGTGATGTTTACGACGACTGAACCATACAAGTGCCCCACCTGCAATAGCAATCACTGCTGCAATCGGAATCCAGTTTTTCTTAATGGCTTTACCTGTTGCAGGTAATGATAAATTTCCATCACTATTAAATAAACCGCTAAGTAAACCATCATCGCCTAAATGACCTAATGATAAGCCTTGTGTTGGATTAGGAATATCACTTATACCGTCAAGTAAGCTGTTTCCATTTGTTAATCCATCAAGCAAACTACTACCTGAAGGAAGATTGCCTAATAAATGACTTCCAGTTAAACCACCTAGTAAATCTAATCCATTACCTAATAGATTTGAACCGAGATTGGAACCACTTGTGTTACCCGTAATACGATCTAATAATGATGGTCGATTTACAATGGGATCAAGAATATAGTTTAATCTATTTTTGGCTTGACCTAAGCTATTTTGAAGTTGTAATAAGTCATTGGCTTTACCATTAATTGTACTTTTCACTAAATCCAAAGCATTCGCTTTATCAGATTGTACTCTTGAAATAATATCAGCTAAAGCGTTCGCTTTTGCTTGGTTTAATTTTGTTGCTAACATTGTTTCAATGGCTTGTTTACGATTAGACGTTTTATCTAAAATATCATTTAAAATATCATCACTAGACACAAGCCCATGTTGATTAAATGCTTGTTTTAAGCGATCAACAATTTGTGAATTTGTTAAATGGTCATTGGCTAATCGTTTCGCAATAGTAGCCGCTTCATTTTGGCCTAAACGTGTAGATAAAATTGTTTTTAATAAATCCTCTTTATTAGTAGCTTGTTCTAACATAGATTTTAAAATGTCATCACTTGTTGTTGAAGTTAATCCATCAATTTGTTTCATAATCTGATCTGCAATTTGTTTGTCAGACTGCCCTTTTGTTTTAATATTTTTCAAGATGTGTTGCGCTTCATTTTTACTAAACACACTGTTTAATATATCTTCAGCTGCGCGTTGTTTGTCAGACACTTGTTGCAAACGATTAAGAATAATATCACGGTTATTCTCTATATTTTTACGTACGGTTTCAATGTCATTATCAATAGCTTGTTTATCTTTTTTCGCTAAATCAGCTTGATGTTGAATGTTATCACGTAAATCAGATAATTGATCTAATTTACGATTGATATATAAATGACTGGCATCATCTTTACTATTTTCAATTTTAGCAATAGCTTGATTAATTTTTTCAGTTTCAGATAATTGGTGATTCACTTTATCGAATTGGTGATGTCGTGCATCTGTATCTAAGTCTTGATCTTTATGAGTATCGTTTAATTTAGCTAATCCCTCTAATATATGATGGTTTGAATTAGAATGTGTTGTATTTTCTGTTGTTGGCGCATCTTGAATGCTAGATGATTCAGTTGTCTCCTCTTCTGTACTATTTTCATCACTTGGTAATTGATTAGAATCGTTTTCTTTTGAACTTTCGATGTCTTTTTTAGCACTATCAATATCATTTTTAATACTATCTAATTTATCAACAATAGACGTTTCTGATTTAGAAGAGGTTGTTTGGTTTGAAGGTTTCTCTGTTGTTGGCATTTCTTTTGGTGATTCTTCCGTAGTGGGTTCCTCTTTCGTTACTTCATCAGTTGTGTTTTCAGAAGTATTTGATTCAGAAGACGAGGATTCATTTGATGTTGTTGCATCTTTTTGTTGACCGCTATCAACTTTATTAGATAAAGTATCTAGATCTGATACGATGTTATCTAATTCATTTGATATATTAGATGTATTATCAGCAGAAGTGTCGTTACTTGTTGTAGCCTTTTCTTCTTCTTCTGTTGAAGCATCTTGAGTGCTAGATGATTCAGTGCTATTATCCTTGTTTGAAACGTCAGTTGTGTTTTCTTGTGCTGTTACTTTATTTTCTTTTTTCGCTTCTTTGATTATATTTTTAATTTCATTCTGATTTTTAGCACTTTCAATATCTTCTTTATAACTTTTTAACTCAACTGCACTTAAATGTTTTAGTTGCTTAATGTCTTTTTTCGCTTTATTCATTGCATCTTGTAAATCTTTTTGAACATGTGTTGTAGTTTCAGAAGTTGCTGTTTCTGCATCTTGTGTTGCTGCAAATGCATCTTTAGTAAACCCGTAACCTACAAGTGAACTACTTAATATTAAAGCTGAACATGACACTTTTAAATACGAACTTAGCTTCGACATTTTACGATTTTTGTTTTGCGTATTTTTATTCATTAATGCCACCCTTTTTTAGTGATATTTCATTTCATTATATAACATTTTACATAAAACTTGAATGTCTTATTATATTTTTATTTATTCGTTTTAATCAAAGATTAAACATCATTAACTATTATATTTTTAAGCGTTTTATATTCATTTTTCGAATATTCGTTACCTCTACTGAATACTGATATTGACCTGTTAAATCAATCAGCGATAAAAACTTATTGTGTCCTGCGCCTGTATCTATAGATAATTCATTTTTATTTTTATAAATCTCGTCTTTCTTTAATCCATAGCGATCATTCGGTACATGACCATGAACTAAATATTTATTTTTAGGAATCTGACGATTAAGCGAATGTGAATAATGTCCAGTAGTATATTCTTTAATCTGCTTATTCAAAGGTTTATTGGTATCTATTCCTGCATGTGCAAAAATATAATTACCAATCACTTCAACAGCAGATAATTCACGTAAGAACGGATGCCAACGCTTAATCTTTTTATCTTTACTATTTAACCAGCGCATTTCATGATTACCTGCTAAAGCAAGCGCACCACGTCGTTTTAACCTTTTAACTAATTTTAATGTTCCAAATGAATCCGGTCCATTATTGACATAATCCCCCATAAGTACGAGCTGATCTTTTTTTGGATTATATTTTGCTCGTTTTAAAAGTATGGAAAGGGCTTTTCGATGTCCATGAATATCAGAAATCACAAGTAGTCTTTCTGACATGTAAATCTCTCCTTAAATGTAAATGCTTTATGTTGTAAGATTTGTTAAGCAACATTGTTATTACCCTCAATTTTTAATTTAATACATGAGAGCGTAACAAAATTTTTATTCAATCCTCTACTGATAATACTGTATATTCCATTATAATGTATCAACATTAACTAACTTTAAACAATTTATTAACGTAACCTCAAAATTCTTTCTTTAATATAAACAATAGAATAGAAAAAATTTATATATTTTGGGGAATTAATTTATGAATACAAAACAAATGATGATTTTTAAAAATTTTGTTGAATTGCAGAATGAAAATGCTGTTGCTGAAAAACTGGGGATAACGCAACCAACTGTAACATTTCATCTAAAAAATTTAAATAACGAACTTGGAATACCCTTATATTTTAAAAAAGGGAAATGTTTCAATTTAACAGATGCTGGAGACTTACTTTATCGTAATTCTAATAAAATGCTAAATTTAATTGATGAAACAACACATATGATTGAAGAATTCAAACAATCCAAACGTGGGACTTTACGAGTTGGAGCAAGTCATGCACCTATTTATAGTATTCTTCCTACCACTTTAAAAAAATATATGCACGATTATCCAAATATTGATATGAATTTAATTGTAGATACTGCTCCTATAATATTAAAAAAAATAAAAGATAGAGAAATTGATATCGGCGTTATTTCAGAAAAAGGATTCAATGAAAAAGAATTGAAAGTGAAACGTCTTCAAGAAAATCCACTTGTTATCGCAATGGATAAAAGACATCCTTTGGCTTCAAAAACAGATATTTCATTAGAAGATTTAAATGCGTATCGTTTCATTATTCATAGTAGTGGTTCAACACGAGAAAGTATTGATGATTGGCGAAAAAACAATTTTATTGATTTAAATGTTCATATGGAATCAAATAGTATTAGTAGTATATTAACCATTATTAAAGATTCTAATTATCTGAGTCTTGTAAGTCAAAGCACCTTATTCCATCATCCTAATATTATTGGCAAGTCATTAAAAGAAGGCCCACCTTCAAGTTATATCTCTATCGTTTACCGGGCAGATCATCATCTCACTGCTCTTATTCAAAACTTTATGACATTAATCTATTCTTTAAAAAATGAAAGTATTTAGACGTCAATGAGATGAAAAGATCATTTATATAACCAAAGGAGTAGAAAACAATTCTTGTAGAATTCATTTTCTACTCCTTTTAATTATTTTATTAAATGTAAATTTATTATAAATTTTATTAATAAATAACTATAAAAATGATAACATTTTTACATTATATTAATAAATTGCTATAAAAATTTGTCTGTTCCTAATATAATAAAATTAAGAGAACACCGTTTTCATCAATTTTGATATGAAGGAGGCTGAGTTGATGCTTATACTTTCTATTATTTTACTAGTAGTGGGTATCATACTCATCTCTATTAGTAGCTTCGTCGCATATAGACAAGATATTGATCTTAGAGAAAAAATATATTTACCTGGCGTTTTATTTGTACTCATTGGTGCAATTTGTCTTATCGGATATTTCGTAGCTTAAATTTATACATATCATAAAGAGAAGGATAACGAATTTTAAATGAATGTTATCCTTCTCTTTTTTATGCTCCTCCTCACTTCTTCTATAAAAAAACAACAATTTTAATAAAATGTTGCATTTTCCAACGTCTTAAATTTTTTAATGGTACACATATAATCAAACTCTTGTTAAATTATAAAATACGTTCTATTAACGTACATTGTCTAATAACGCTATTTTAACAATAAAAGGAGGTATTATATTGGCAAATCTATTATATAAACTTGGTACATTTATCGCTAAGCATAAATGGCTAAGTATTATTATATGGTTAGTCGTACTTGGTGTAGTGATTGCGCCTCTATTAGTTACTTCACCAAAATTTGATAGTGATATCAAAATGAATGGATTAAAATCCATTGATACGAATGATAAAATCAGTAAAGAATTTCATCAAGACAGTGAAAAAGCGTCCATGAAGATTGTCTTTCATTCAAATAAAGAGGATGGATTGAAAGATAAAACAACGAAAAAAGACATAGAGGATGCCTTAGATAATATTAAACAAGATGATGATTATATACAAAACATTTCTAATCCATATGAGTCGGGACAGGTCAATAGTGAAGGCGATACAGCTATTGCTAATATCAGCTATGTTGTCCCTCAAACAAGTATGCAAGATTCATCTAAAAAGATAGTAAATAAAGCACTTCAAGATATTAAAGATAATCACAACATTCAAATTGAAAAAACAACTGGTATGTCAATGGGCTCTGAACCTGGTGGTGTTTCTGAAATAGTAGGTATCGTAGTTGCTTTCATTATTTTACTTATCACATTTGGCTCTCTTATTGCAGCAGGTATGCCAATTATTAGTGCGATTCTTGGTTTAGCAACAAGTGTCGGTATGATTTCATTACTTACATTTATGTTTGACATTCCAAACTTCACATTAACACTAGCTGTAATGATTGGCTTAGCGGTAGGTATTGACTATTCTTTATTTATTCTATTTAGATATAAAGAAATTAAAAAATCAGGTACTGCCACGGTAGAAGCAATTGGTAAAGCAGTAGGTACTGCAGGTAGTGCTGTTATCTTTGCTGGTATTACAGTAATGATGGCAGTGTGTGGTTTATCACTAGTAGGCATTGATTTCTTAGCAATTATGGGATTTGCTTCAGCTATTAGTGTGTTATTCGCTGTTTTAGCAGCCTTAACATTACTTCCTGCATTAATTAGTATTTTCCATAAAAGTATTAAAATTAAAAATAAGCCTACTAAAAATAAAGACCCTAAACATCATCCATGGGCTAAATTCGTTGTAGGTAAACCTGTGCTTGCAACGATTATTAGTTTAGTGATTCTTATTCTAGCTATCATTCCAATCACAGGCATGCGTCTTGGTATTCCTGATGACAGTCTTAAACCAAACGATTCTTCTGAGCATAAAGCGTATCAACTGATTTCAGATAATTTTGGTGAAGGCTATAACGGACAAATTGTAATGTTAGTGAATACTAAAGATGGTGGAAGTAAAACATCAATTGAAAATGATTTAAGTAATATGCGTAGAGATATAGAAGATTTAGATAATGTAGATACAGTATCTAAAGCACAATTGAATGGTAATAATCACTATGCTATCTTTACGATTATTCCAAATGAAGGTCCAAACGCTAAATCTACCACAGATCTTGTATATGAATTGAGAGATTATCACAAAGATGCCGAAGATAAATATCATTATGACACTGAGATTTCTGGTCAAAGCGTCATTAATATCGATATGTCAGAAAAACTGAATGATGCTATCCCAGTATTCGCTAGCGTTATCGTTATACTAGCATTTATTTTACTTATGATTGTATTTAGATCTATCCTTGTACCATTAAAAGCAGTACTTGGATTTGTCTTATCATTAATGGCAACCCTTGGATTTACAACCTTAGTCATGCAAGATGGTGTGATGAGTGGTCTATTTGGTGTAGACAATACAGGTCCATTACTTGCCTTTTTACCTGTTATTACAATCGGTTTATTATTCGGATTAGCCATTGACTATGAATTATTCTTAATGACACGTGTTCATGAAGAATACAGCAAAACTGGAGATAATGATCACTCTATTTGCGTAGGTATTAAAGAAAGTGGTCCAGTTATCGTTGCCGCTGCATTAATTATGTTCAGTGTGTTTATTGCCTTTATCTTCCAAGATGATACTGCAATTAAATCAATGGGTCTTTCTCTTGCATTTGGTGTATTATTTGATGCTTTTATTGTCAGAATGACATTAATTCCTGCTTTAACTAAATTATTCGGTAATGCATCTTGGTACTTACCGAAATGGTTAGGTGTTATATTACCTAAAATTGATGTTGAAGGTAAAGCATTAGAAGAACATCATGAATCTTCTACTTCTAATTACAAACATTCAGAGGCCCCTCGTTATAGAGAATTCGTTGATACACAAGATGTATCTTATCAACATCAAAATCGCAGCTATGCTACCCATTCTAATAATTATAATGCATATGATGATGTTGATTACGAAGCTTTATATACCGAAGAAGGTAAACCTGAAACGATTCATTCTAAGCGACAAGAACAGCATGACACTACAACTTATTTTGATAAAACCACACACCTATACAAAGATTTAACTGATAATAATACGGAGCAGGATGTATTATTTAAAGCATTGATGCTTTATGCCCGCGAACATAATCAACATGTTTACGATAAATATCAAACGAGTCATACAGACAATAGAAAAGATGATCAGGGAGGCGAAAGATATTGATGCTTAAATCACGCGTATCAAAATTTTTAGTACTATTAGCCACACTCACACTAGCCATAGTTTTAAGTGCCTGTGGGAATAGTCAATCCAACTCCTCTACACAAAGTAAAATCGAATTAGGAGACAAAACGATTGAAATCCCTTATATTGCAAGTGATAATTCAACTGCACGTTCACTTGTGATTGCGGAAGTATTAAAGAAAGCTGGTTATGATGTTACAACTACACCTGTGCCAGCAAGTGGACCATTATATGCAACAGTGTCTGCAAGTGATGATGCATTTCATGCTTCAGGTATTTTTCCAGAAACAGATAAAAGATATTATGATAAATTTAAAGATACACTTACTTTATATGATGACAAACATTTAATTGATCATGTTAATGTTGGATTAGCAGTACCTAAATATGTTCAGAACATTGATTCAATTAAAGATTTAAAAGATGATAAAGATTTTGGTAAATCTGTAGATTGGACAATTCAAGGTACTGATAACAGAAATGGTGTTATGCAACAAACGAATGATGAATTAGATAGAGACGATTTGAGTAAATATAGCCTAGATAAAAGTTCCGATCAGGAACAATTCAAAAAAATTCAAAAAGCATATCAACAACAACAACCTATTCTTTTCACATCAATGGAACCAAATTGGTTCTCGAAAGAATTAGATGTCAAAATGCTTAAAGATCCAGACAAAATTTATGGAAATAATAAGCAACATATTGATTTAGTATTCAATCATAATTTTAAAGAAAAACATCCAGCGGCATATGACATTGCAACACGTATTGCAAAAGATTGGGACCAAAAAGATGAGGAACGTTTAGCTAAAAACATCTTTGTTAAAAGTAAAAACCCTGAACAAGTAGCAAAAGATTATGTAGACAATCATGATCACAAAGTTGATGATTGGTTAAACGATATCGACACTAAATAAATATTAAATTGACACTTTATTTGACAATTAAGTGTGGCGAAGAACATTAACTATTCTATCGTCACACTTTTTTATTATCATATTAAAGATGTATATTTGGAATTATTCTAAAGTTTATGATACTTTACTTTTAATAAGTCAAACTTCGACCTAGAAAAAAATTAATAGGAGCATTTTCGAATTATGCCTACTGCCAATCAAAAGCGTATGATCAAACATATAAACGCAACTGTATTTAAATTATTAAAAGATTATCATTTTGACGAAATAACAATTCAAAAAATTTGTGATATCGCAGAAATTAATCGTAGTACATTTTATCGTTATTTCCAAGATAAATATGACCTTCTATTCTCTTTACCTGACTATATCGCAACTGAATTTCATCATGAAGATACTCGACCTTTTCTTTCTACAGAAGAATCCTTTCAACAATTCATCTATTTTATCGGAGAACATAAGAAAGTATTTAAACATTTACTGACCTCTTCTCGTCAAGCGGACGTCTTTCGCAATCTAACGCATGTAAGTCGTGAATTAATGTTAGATAGCGTAAAAAGTCAAAATGATCCACTTGCTTTAAAAATTAAACACAGTCATCATCCTGAAATTATTGCAGATTTTTATAGTAGCGGCATGATAGAGGTCTTAAGACGTTGGGTAGAAAATGATTACAATTATAGTGTAGATGAGATTTTTGCTACATTGCATGACATTTTAGATATATCTTTAAACTGTAAATAGTCTAATAATGCTTTGACTTCGCGTCCTACTTGAGAAGCAGATTATGAGTTTTGTCCTGTTATAACATGTCCATCTACTTCTACATAAGTTATAAATCGAAGACATCTAGCCAAGTAGGTTACTCCACGTTGTTTAATTTCATTTTGTAAATGGAAAGGAAAGGGATAGTGGCATCTCTATTAACCATCGACCTAGAAAGTGTCTTAATTGGAAGACGTCTTATGAATTTTTAAATTCTAAGTTGTTGCACTTAATTTGACAACCCAACTTATAAAAAATGAGCATCCAAACTCATTTTGAATTTGAATGCTTTTGATACCACAATGTCATCGTATTACATTTTTTCTACGTGGTAAAAGTAAAGCCACTATAAGAGCGATAATACCAATGACTGCAATAATTATAAATTGTAATGTGAAATTAGATAATGGTTGAATAAGAATCATCAATAATGGCGCAATGGCTGTTCCTAAAAACAGAATAAAGGTATTAACAGATAAGAAGAAACCTTGATTTCGATTGACAACCATACCTACTTTTGAAATAGTAGATGGAATTGCAAACGCAATACCTCCTACAAATAATACACTCCATATCACTAATAAAATAACATTTGTAGTGAAGCCCATTAAAATAAGAGAAACGATACTGACAATTAATGCGCCTACGATAACATGTTTAACTCCTGTACGATCACTAATACGTCCTGCTAATAATGAAAGTAACATCCCAATAATACCAAAGAGTTTAGCATTAATGGCTGTTGCTTCCGAGCCACCCACAATATCAGAAGTAATATAATGATTAAAGATTGTATACATACTAATAAACATGGTAAGTAAAGATAAAGAAATAAGATAACATAATATGACTATTTTATTATCTTTAAAATCTTTAAAGTTTTTAAAGAAACCTACTAGTTTGAGTTGAGGATTTTTCACTGGACTTTCTGGAATATATTTATATATAAGTACTGCTATGAAGATGTAAAGTAACGTTAATATAAAATAAACCATATGCCAATTAGAATAACGCACTACAATTTCACTCAAGTTTTGGCCAATGACACCAGATAACATAAAACTTGTACTAATAAAACTAATCGCAGTCACACGTTTTACTGGGGAATACATTTCAGTGACATAAGTAATAGATACAGGTGAAAAAGCTGCCGCGCATATACCTTGAATTGCACGAAGAATAATAAGTAGTGTGAACGAATGAATGAAGCCTATAAGTAAACATATGATGACGAGTCCAATAAGTCCAAATAAAATCGTACGAATACGTCCAAATTTTTCAGAAATTGTACCATAAAATAGACAACTTAGTGAATACGTAATTGAAAAGATCACACCATTTAGAGAGGCAACAGCATTTGAAATGCCAAAATCTTTTGCGAATACAGAAGTAAGGGGTAAAGCAGTATATAAACTTGCCATAACAATAATACCCGAAATAAAGAAAATTGTAGTCATTCGATTATAATTCATCGATGTTTCCATAATATAACTCCTTTCATAGATTTTGTCACAACAGTATTATTATGACACGTTCAATATAGTTTCTAAAGTGTACTGATTAACACTTTCTTATAAAAAGATAATTATCTAACGCTTTTTATTGACTTTACTTACCAATAATCATATAATTTCTAGTATAAAAATTATACTTATTTTATAATAAAATAATTTAACTAAAAAAGGAGTACTTATTAATGATCTTACGTTATGCTGCAAATTTAAAACTTGCAAAAGAATTATATGATTCATCAAAACCAAAATTACAAGGTAGCCAAGAAATGATTGATACATTTAAAAATGTATTTGGTTTACCAGAAAAATCAGTTAAATTAGCAGGTACAGTAGAAGCTACTGCTGCTGCATTATTTGCTGCAAGTTTCTTAAACAAAAATATTTCTCGTTTAGGTTCTATTGCAACATTTGGTGTATTAGGCGTTGCAGCTTACAAACACTTTGAAGCTGGTCACGGTAAAGAAGGCGCACAACACGCTTTAGATTTACTTGGCTTAGCTGCTTTAAGTTTTGCTGATACATTCGGTAAAAACTAATTCAATAACTATATAAATAAAAACGTTCAGCGTGAATGCATTACACATTTATGCTGAACGTTTTTATTTAACTTTTTTTAACGCGACTTTTATACTTAGTTTAACTAAAAAATATAATATAAAGGAGCGTTTAGATAATGATATTACGTTATGCTACCAATTTAAAACTCGCTAAAGATTTGTATGCCGCTTCAAAACGTAAACTTACCGGTAACCCTTATACTAAACAACTATTTACACAAGATTTTAAATTATCGGAACGTGCAATGAAATTAGCAGGTGTGATTGAGTTCATTGCATCGGGTTTGTTTGCCACAAGTTTCTTGCATAAAAATATCTCTCGCTTAGGATCACTTGTCACGTTTAGTGTATTAAGCGTTGCAGTATATAAACGCCTTGAGGCAGGTCATGGTAAGGTTGGGGCACAACATGCTTTAGATTTATTAGGTTTAGCTGCACTTAGTCTTATCGATACATTTTCTAAGAAATAATAAAGCGCACATGGGACAACGAATACGATAAGAATGCTGTCCCATTCCTTTTAGTTGTATTTATTTAAAATACTTTTAGAGATGTGACATAATGATATATCTTCAGGATGTTTATCTAATCTATCTTGATGTTCGTCTGCACTTTTAACATAATTTTCTAAAGGACGTACTTCCACAACGATTTTATCTCTATCTGAACGTTGTTGAATGAATTGTTGTGCTTCTTTAAGATGGTTCTCATTTTCACTATAAACACCTGTACGATATTTAGGTCCTTTATCTACGCCTTGCTTATTCAGACTGTATGGGTCTATGATTTCAAATAAATAATGCATTAAATCATGAATTGAAGTGATGTCAGGATTAAAAACTGTTTTAACGCATTCTACATAGCCATCATATTCATCATCAAGTCGCTGCGTCGTTCCATTCGCACGTCCTGCTTCAGTAGCTATAACGCCTGGCAATGTTTTAATAAATGCTTGTACACCCCACAAACACCCTCCAGCTAGATATACTGTTTCCAATGTATCACCCCTAAACTCTAAATACTTAAATTGATCCTAATATTTGTTTTAAAGTCTTTTTAAATTGTCGTTTATCAATTTGATTATTGTGTAGCTTTTGTTGTTTAAGTCGTTCTTTAAATTGTTCTTTATTTTTCACAATAATATTTAAGATGTTACTTAAGTCATGATAGTGTTGCATTGAAATTATATTGTCATCTGCCACAAAAGAAGGTCGATGTATTGTTTCTTTATAACCAAGTATAAGTTGATTGTTTAACATAGCCCTTTCAAGTGCATTTAAAATTTCACCACCATGATTAACATCTAAATAAATGTCACATTTTTTAAATAAACGATCAACTGTTTTTGGCGTAACTGTTGGATAAAGCACTACATTTGAATACTGCTCTAAATTTAATAATTTAGAAGACATTTCAGTTATAGCGCCGATATGAAATTCAAACTCTGGATGTAATTTTATCAATTCTTCAATATATGGAATATCATCAGAGTTTGTTAAATTTAGTATGCGTTTTGTATATTTATTATTTCTTTGATAATTATATAAATATCCCGCTGATTGAATACTATCTATATAATTAGCTTCGATATGGCTTATAATACGTTCATATTCTTGTTTATCTGGAATAATAACCGATGACTGACATTGTTCTTTATCTAATAAGAGCTTCATATTTCCTGGAACACGACTCTCACTATTTTCTTGCCAAAATAGTACGGCTTGTTTAACAAAATCAGAATAATAAAGTACAAAAAATGGGGTTGCAAGAGAATTAATAATAATCTTAGAAATATCTATATCTAATTGATTCAAAAAGAAAATAATGAAGTCGTGTTTGGATGCAAAGAAATAAGATTGACCCTTCCAATCTAGTACAATGTCTCTAGTAACAAAGTTTTCATATATGATTTCTTTACCTTCACGATTCACATATGTTTTTAAGATGGGATTTTTTTCTAAATCATATACCGTTTGTGCAAATTTGACTCCCTCTTTAGTGTAATGATCGACTGAACGTAAACGATCTTTTTCATCAAACCATTCAACAAAATTTACAATTCTATTTTTAAAATGTTCACGGTAAAATATGCGCCCTCTCACTTTGCCATTATCAATAACTTCTGCAATATTTTGATTTCCCGCAATTTCCCATAAAGGAGGAATATTCACCTCATTAAAAAAAGTTGGTGTATCATCTTTAAATTGTTTATAATTAGCAAAAAATTTATAAGGCGATATGACATCATCAGGTAAAAAACCATTGTCATCCATCACAATTGTTGGATGTCGATAATCCGCAAGATAAAGAGATTGTTGTAATTTTTGTGATGCATCATTAAATGTTTCAAATAAATTAATCATTGTAGCACCTCATTAATTAAATTTTGCCATTTTTGCGTGATATTTGTTGTTTCATAAGGTTTTGCAATTTTATAAGACATGTCATGAGGACGTGTTAATCCTTTATTGAAATATTGAATGATTTTTTTTGCCATTCTATCAGTAATATTTTCTATATTTTGATTGTCTTTCTCTATTGGAATGAGATATCCATTCTTACCCTCTTCAATAAATGTAGGATTGCCGTAATTGACTGCAAAACCTATCATACCAAGACCAGAACCTACTGCTTCCATTAAAGTAAGCCCAAATCCTTCACTTGTAGAAGCAGAAACAAATAATTCATAATTCGCATAAATATCTTCTAAGTTGACATGTCCTTTTAATTGAATGTAATCTTCTGCATGATTTTCTTTAATAATATTTTCAATATTTGATTTTTCGCCACCATGCCCATATATATCAAATCTTAATTTAGGCACTTCTTTTTTAGCTTTAATTGCTGCTTTAACAATCCAGTCTACATGTTTTTCACTAGCTAGTCTTGAGGCAGTTAACATCGAGTAAGGTTGACGATGTTCCTTAGGATATTTAAGCTGTTGCAAACTGCCCACTGGAATCGTGCGTATACGTGGTTGATATGATGTGTATTTTTTAAATTGCTCAGATAAGATTTTATTTTGTAAATCTGTGGCTGTAATATAAAAATCAATAAAAGGGGCTTTAGAAAATACATATTCATAGAAATTATTCCATAAAATATGAGTATCATCTGTTGAATTTTCACTATAATGTTCAGCGTGAACTACAATTCCTACTTTACTAGGGCCTTTATTTTCAAGAATAGCTTGCCCTACTTTTGTAGAACGATCAATAATGACTATATCATCCGAAGTTAAATGTAACTGTTGCATGAAATAAGCTACAAAATGTTGTTTACTGTATAATCTAGCATCATCAAACACATATATACTCGAATTTCCATCAATATACTCTCGATATACCACAGAACCATCTTCATTATAAAACTGTCTCATATACACTTTGGCACGATTATCCTTTGGTGCATAATACTCTGAAAACGTACGAACATAACTATAATAATCTTTTCGTATCAGCATTCCATTCACAACAAACTCAGCACGATCTACAACTTCTTTATCTTCCTCTTTTAAATAGCAACTTACATAAGATTGATCATTACCAATATATAAACGTAATACTTTTCCTGTTTGAATACGTGCAGTAACAGGATTACCTAAATCTTGAATCAGTTGGTCAATCGTATAGGTCGTGGGTGCTATCTTAATATCACTAAAATATTGATATAACCATATAACTTCATCATCTTTAAAGCCAATATTGTGGGTTAATGTTTGAATATTTTCAGATGAAATAAAATCTAAAAAAATAAATTTAGCTGATTGATTAATTTGTCTTAATAATTTGGCGCGATAAGCTTGTGCATATTCTACTCCGCTACTTGCCCAGCCAATTCCAAAATTTATATTATAAATGGTCACTAAAAAACACCTCAACTTTATGGGAAATGTATCACTAAATCTTGCTTTTTATCAAATGTTAAAATGCTTAGACATAAGTTTCGAATCATTTCTCTTTTAATATTCATTGTCATATGTTCATATGTTTCTAATGCTACTCTATGGTATTCAAAAATCGCATTACGTTGGCCGTTTTGACGATTATTCACACTTGCTTTTAATTGTTGTAATTGATCTACTTGATTAATCCATTCGACATCAATAGCTTTAAGAATTGCTTTTTGTAAAAATCTTAATTTTAAATACGCATCATTAACAGTATTAAGGTTCTTTTCTAATTGTTTATTAAATTGCTGAAGAAGGAAATTGATAATACTTTCTCTGGATTCAAGATGTTGAGTCATCGTTTCATCTTTGAAATTAAAACTTAGATGATTGTAAATATAATGAACTACATCATTTTCAGTGACTATATACTTTGTTTTAATGTCATATTCAAAAACATCACGTGCTAATTGTTCAAAATCAAATTCTTTAAAATCATCTGTTGCCAAAATACGATCACGTTCTTTATATATATGTTCACGTTGAATACCTATACTTTTCTCAAACTCATTTGCCATTTCTCGATTAACCATCGCTGTTTCTTCAGACACACGTTGTGCTTTTTTCACAATATTTCTCACTTTATTTCTAAAAAACGGACTATATTGTAATTTTTGGTAATCTATTTTTTGGATTTTATCATTATTAGCCCATTTGGTATTACTCCATCGTTTTACAATATAATCATCTAACGAAACATATATTTGAGACAGTCCAGGATCTCCTTGTCGTCCAGCACGGCCACGAAGTTGTCGATCCACTCTACTATTTTCCATATGTTCATTAATGATGACTGCTAGTCCACCTAGTTCGTGTACCCCGTTACCAAGTTTGATGTCTGTTCCTCTTCCTGCCATACTTGTAGACACGGTAACAGCCTCTTGCTGTCCCGCTTCTGCAATCATTTGTGCTTCTTTTGCTACATTTTGAGCAATTAATAAATTATTAGGGATATTTTGTTCAAATAATTGGGCAGAAAAAAATTCAGCAGCTTCAGCAGTGCGCGTAATAAGTAATACGGGTTGCTTCGTTTGATGAATATGAATTATCTTTTCAAGTATTGCTTTGTTTTTATCTTCAGATTTCATATAAACTCTATCTTCTTTGTCTTCGCGTATAATTGGATGATGGGTTGGGATTTGAATCACTATTTTTGAATATAATTCAAAAAATTCTTTTTCTCCAAGTTTTCCAGTTCCTGTCATACCTGAAAATTTATTAAATAGCTTAAATAAATTCTGGAAAGTAATTGTTGCCATAACACTAAAGTCTTGTGATAATTCGACATTTTCTTTTACTTCAAGTGCTTGATGTAGTCCTGATTGAAGTTTAGTACCTGGCAACATGCGTCCAGTAATACGATCGATTAATACCACTTCTCCGTTATAAATAAAATAGTCTAGGTTATCTTGAAAAAGATACTTTGCACGTAATGATAAGTTAATAACACGGACTAAATCGAAATATTTAATTTTATACATATTGTCGATTTTAAAATAATGATTGGCTTTTTCAATTCCTTCTTTAGTGAGCCAAACTTCTTTCTTATTTAAATTTACTTTAAAATGCTCATCTTCTTCTAATGTCTCAATAAATAATTTAACAATATGAAATAAATTTGATTGAACACGTGGTGCACCTGAGATAACAAGAGGTGTTTGCGCCGCATCTAATATAATAGAGTCAATCTCATCGATGATTGCAAAATTAAGTTCTGGCAAATATTTTGCATTAATATGATCAGCAAGATTATCAAATAAATAATCGAATCCTAAACGTCCATTCGTCGTATAGACAATATCGTGATTATATAATTTCTTTTTTTCTCCCTCATCATATTCATAATCAGGTATATCTACAAAACCTAGAGATGCTGTTAAACCTAGCCATTCGTATAATGGCTTCATTTCTTGTAAATCTCGATTCGCTAAATAATCATTTGTCGTAATAAGATAAGCTGTTTTCCCACTTAATGCATTTAAATATAAAGGCATTGTTGCAGTTAATGTTTTACCTTCACCTGTTTGCATTTCAGCGATATTTCCTTGATGCATCACTATAGCGCCCATGACTTGTACGTCTTTTGGATACATATGTAACACTCGTTTAGATGCTTCACGTATCGTAGCATAAGCTTCTGGTAATAATTGATTTAGAGACAATTTCTGATCTTTTAATCGTTGTTTAAACTCGATAGTTTTGGCTTGAAGCGCTTCATCAGAATATGTGGCAAATAATTGACTATAGCGATTGACTTCAGATAGTAGTTTATCTATTCGTTTTAAGCGGATATGATTAATCATATCATTCAATCGATTTGCCATATGATATCCCTCCATTAGTAGTGTTGGTCTGATGAATGATTTTATTTATTATTTCAATTTTATCTGTAGTGGTATCATTTTTAAGATGTTTATTTTCTGCCTCACTAATAATGATATTATGAAATAAAAGAAAATTTAATCCAGAATTGATAAGTTCAATTTTATAAGCATAGGCTTCTTGAGGAAATTTAAATTCTGTGATTTCATCTTTCTTTTCAATAATTACATACGACAATTCAGAATCATTTTTTCGATAAAATGTGACTTTAACGTATGCAGCACGTGGAGGTTGAACCTCGAAATTTAGTTTAATTTCATAATGATGCCCTTTTCTTAAAATTGGAAGAGAGGGCACTGCCTTGTCCATATCAAAGCGTGCGAGCATATGCCAAGCATGAATCACTGTTCCTGAAGGCATAAGCGGGTTTTTAAACAATGCACCTTCTTTTTTAAACTGTAATGTCGTTCCATACATAAATGTTGAAGGATGGATATAGCGCCATTCAATACGATAATTATTTAGTGCTTGCATGTGAATCTCTCCCAAATCTATCTTCTAAAATCATATTATAAAAGTTAATAAACCAGTTTGTTATTGTTGGTGAGTCATCATTATGACGACCTGGTACGCCACGACTCATCACATGTGCACGTTGTTTGCTTAATATAGGTGATATATTGTGAAATGCCATTGCATCGTAATCATCATGCTCCATGTATGCAATTGCAAATATAGTATCAGAAAGGTGACTATGTTTTAATTTATTCCAAAAACGTTGATCCATGTTATCAATATCTTGTTTTGAAACTCCTCCCTCATTTGTTAATAGCACATCATTAGCAGTACCAAATTCATTAGGGCGAAGTAGTTTCATATTATTCGCAATCGTACCAATATTTATAAGTGGCTTACCTATAATAACTGCAGCTGGTTCAAGCACAGTAGCATAATAAAGTGCACCAAATGACCCCATCGATAATCCAGATAATATTAAATCATTGTCTTTAAAATTTAAAAATCTTAAAGCTTCTTTGATTACCTTAATGATTTTTTGTTCATACTCCTCTGATCCTAAATAAAATGCGCCACCTTCTAGCCTTGGATCACTAATTAACATAAATGGGGCATTCATTTTAGTCATCATATAAAAGCCTTCGAATCCTTCGGCTGGTCGATATCCACTAAAATAAACATTAAGTGGTGGTTTCATATCACCCGGATTAAAGTAATAAATAAATTCATCTCTAGAACTATCTGAAAATCGCTGCCCCCCCATAATAAATTGTCCCATTTCAAGACGTGACCATCTCTTATGTACTGCTCCAACACTAATCTTACCTTTCCCTTTTGCTTTAAGTGACACACTTATATTCGCTTGATAAGATAATCGTGGTAATTGAATGGGGTTCAATAAGTCTTTTTGGTGATAGTGAAAGGTCATTTCTGGTATATCCGTTGATCCAAATGGAAATATTCGTAGCGTATATTCAAGATCAATATCTCCTTCTATCGTATATTCAGGCCAAATTTCGTTAACTATATTTGCATCATTAACAAGATTTTGTGTCCATGTAAGTAATGGTGTAAACTCCGTTCCAAAATCTCCCTCAAGTACGAGTGCCTTATTTCCTTGATAATGATATTCTCCTTTAAAACTAGAATTGACCATTACTTTTATAGGGGAAACTCTATCACCATATTGTTTCGCGAAAGTGACTGAAAATAATTTATGTTGTAACATTTCTTCATTTTCATAATATAAAGGTTTTATTAATTTAGATCTTACTAAAGAATCATTTTCATAGAGGTCTGACCATACATGAAAATCTATTACTGTATTATGCGGGACACTCACTAAATGAAGTAGTTTCATGAGTGATTGTGAATATGGACTTTGCACAAAGACAAGATTGAATTCACCATAGACCTTTAGAATCTCTTGAACTGCATCAATATATCCACTTTCAAAATGAAATACTGCATCGTCAAGATAATCCCATTCGACATCTTCTTTTTCCTTAAACAGTGAACCTAAATCATGTCCTCCTATTTGTAGTACTCTAAATTTACGTCCCATTATTTTCACCTTCAATCAAATGGTTTAACTGTGTAATAATCTTAGAAGAACTGAATTCTTCACTTAATTTTATAGAGTGTGCAAATGAATAATTCCAATTTTTAAGATTTAATAGATAGAAATCTAGCGCCATAATCAATTCAGACGTATCATTAATAATTAAACCATTTAGTTTATGGTCAACATAATTCGTTTTAAGTTGATTTATTTGCGGAATACCTACACTGATACTTGAAATTTGCAAGTATAAGTCAGGCTCATTTCCTAAGTCTATCATTACTCGTAAGTGAGACATTTCTTTCAATAAATGCTCCTCAAAAGGTACAAAAATAAGTTTAATATATTCAATTTCTTCAATTTCTGTTTCTAAAATATCTCGTACTTCTAAAGATAACTGTTCCTCATTTTTATTTAATTGTTCGTTAGTATTTTTAATTTTATAAGTAAGCCATTCTGGAATATCAGTATCATCTTTTCTAGTTAATAAATGCAATCTGATATTTTCTCTTTCTACACTATATTGTATAAGTATATCTATTAATTCTTTGAGTCTTACTTCATTTAAACTATCTATCCAAACTCCAATATTGGTTTCATAGAGTTGACTACTCATATTAGGTAGCGTTTGTACATCGAAGGGTGTAATACGCATTAAACTAAAGTGGTTAGCGATATCATGCTTTTTCACAAAATCTTTAATAAGTTGTTCATTTTCTAATGTATCTACAATACAATATTGTGCCTGAATAATAGATTGTAATATTGATTCCTCTAATGTTCGATTACGTTGAGTAAATACTGAAAAACAAAGATTTTTTAAATCAAATATCTTGTTAATCATGTCGTTATGATGTTGATCAGCTGCGACGATGACGTTGTCATGATGTTCTATATATTTAAAATAATATTGACTTAATTTTTCATAAATAATCTCTTCAATACTCGAATACTCTATTTTTTCAAATTGACTATAAAAATCACGAGAAATTTCAACTTTTTGTGTTATAAGACTTTGTATCATAATAGTATGACCATTAATATCTAGATATTCTTTATAACTAGGTTGTCCATTATTTTGAAACTTTTCAATTGAAGAAATGAATCCTCTATCATCAAATAAATATTTAACTTGCAATGACTTCTCTTTATATGTTTCTATTTCGAAGAGATAACCTTCTTGGCTAAAATTCATTTTAGAATAAGTAGTTTCACTGGTAATTGCTATAACTTGAAATGGCGTATAGATAAACTCGGTATCTTCTGGCCATTCTAAATCTCTATAGTCTATCGCTTGTGGCGACATTTGGGCTACCCCTTGAATATCATCAAAAAGTGACCAATAAGACATTTCATATAGCCCGTGTCTATGAAGAAATAATCTTAGCATCGGTTGATAATTTAAAATAATGGTATTGAACTGTGAATTATTTTTTTGATGCATAGAAATTAAACTAATCATATCGTCAAATTCTGTGACTTTTCTTTTTATATAAAACGGTTGTGTAGTGCTATTCCACCAATTTTTAGAGTCATACCATGCAGGTATAAACTGTTTCATAACAATCTCCTACCAATATTTATTTAAAATTTCTTTATAACGGTCAAAATATAAATATGTACGTATTGTTTCTCCTATATTAATACTGATGTATACCAATATAATAAGTTGTACTGAAAAATATATTTCTTTAGAAAAACCAGGTGCAAGTAATGTCAAATACATTGGAAAAGCAAGAATCAATGCTACGATAATTGCTCCAATCCAACATACTTTTCGAGCTTTACGATTTAAAAAACGTTCAGTATCCTTACCTGGATAAATAGTATCAAAGTAATTTCCATTTTTTAAAAATTCATCAGCTTTTCTTTTCGTATTAATTAAAAAGCGAGACAAGACATAGTTCAATATAATTTGAATAACAAAGTAACTTGTTATACCTATTGGATTAGAAAAACTTAAGAAATACAAATTCAAATGCTTTCCAAAAATTGCTCCAATAAGATGGATTAAATTATTTAAAAGTACGAATACAGATAAGCTCATCATAATTGAAATACTACCCGCTGGATTTAATTTCCAAGCTAAATACGTTGGCGATTTTTTGTTTGCATTATTCATAATATCTCTATAACTAAGTCTATACTCTGTTAATTCAATAAATAACAATAATAATAAGGCAATTATTAAAGCTATAATGGTTAAAATAATTAGTAAAGAATTGATGTGTATGCTTTCAAAATGCTGATTATTAAATAGTGATTTAATTAAGCTTATAAGTACAATTGGCATAGGTCCAGCGATGCCATAAGTGATATTCTGGTCAGCTAACCAAACTAATAGCATGGCACCTGTAATTAAAGTCAGCATGAGTAATATTATATTATTATCTTTAATAAAATTATTATTTATATATGTGTTAATTACATAATAACTTTGAAAACCTGCAAATAGTAACGTTAATATTCTCTCTTTATAATGTTTTTCTGCACGTGTTTGTTTCGTTATTTTATCTATATTTCTATAATTCAATAACATGATTAGAATTAACGATGTTAACCAAGGACCTAGACCTAATGAAAAAATATTTAAATTTGTAAGATCTCCTCCAACGTTAGATATAGCAAGTTTAAAAAAGCTATCATTGCCACTATGAAAAGAATTAGAACTAACGATTGAAATGTGACTTCCAAAAATATAAATGACTAAAATAAAACACGTAAAAATAATTCTTTTATATAACACTTTATATTCTTGTTCTTTGAACATAATTCCACCTAAATTTTTAAATAACGTTTGTTTAATTATATCAAAGAGACTAAAGACATAAAATATTTCGGTATTTAAATTAAAACTATTTACCAAATATTATGCTTTAGTCTCTATTTTTTAGAAAAGACATCCGACTCATATTAATAGACATTTAAACCCTTCGTTATAAACAACTATTAATTTTTTCAATTGTAAGAGAGAAGTCATTAGCCTTTTAAAGTTCTCTTACTTTTTAATTATTAACGTCTTTGTCTATCATTATCTTTTTTATTTTTACGAGATCTTCTAATCATACCTAAACCAGCCAACATTGTTGCAACAGCTGAAACAAGTATTGAAGAATTTGAATTTTCTTCACCAGTTTCAGGTAAATCTTCATGGTGTTTAGGAAGTTGAGAATGACTATGTGCATGATGCATTGAATGTTGCATTTCAGATGAGCTTGTTGATGTTGATCCACTTAATGACGTGCTTGCGCTATTTGAATCACTCACACTTGTTGACGTTGATTCACTTGATGATGTGCTTGCGCTTGTTGAGTCACTCACACTTGTTGATGTTGATCCACTTAATGACGTGCTTGCGCTATTTGAATCGCTCACACTTGTTGATGCTGACTCACTTAATGATGTGCTTGCGCTTGCTAAGTCTGAAAGACTTGTACTTGTTGATTCACTTAATGATGTGCTTGCACTTGTTGAATCGCTCACGCTTGTTGACGTTGATTCACTTAATGACGTGCTTGCACTTGTTGAGTCACTCACACTTGTTGATGCTGACACACTTAATGACGTGCTTGCGCTATTTGAATCACTTACGCTTGTTGATGTTGACTCGCTTAATGATGTGCTTGCACTTGTTGAATCACTCACGCTTGTTGATGTTGATTCACTTAATGATGTACTTGCACTTGTTGAATCACTCACACTTGTTGACGTTGATTCACTTGATGATGTGCTTGCACTTGTTGAATCACTCACACTTGTTGATGCTGACTCACTTAATGATGTGCTTGCACTTGTTGAATCACTCACGCTTGTTGATGTTGATCCACTTAATGATGTGCTTGCGCTATTTGAATCGCTCACGCTTGTTGACGTTGATTCACTTGATGATGTGCTTGCACTTGTTGAATCACTCACACTTGTTGATGCTGACTCACTTAATGATGTACTTGCACTTGTTGAATCACTCACGCTTGTTGATGTTGATCCACTTAATGATGTGCTTGCGCTTACTGAGTCTGAAAGACTCGTACTTGTTGATCCACTTAATGACGTGCTTGCGCTAT
>NZ_PPQE01000004.1 GCF_002901845.1 Staphylococcus hominis subsp. hominis | reverse complement strand
CATTAATTTATCGTTCTTTTGCTTTATATGGTCTGTTTTTTGGCTCTCACGTTCATATTCTTGCTTATGATATTCTGTTTTTTGTTTATACTGACTTATTTGCTCATGTTTAGCATTTGTTACTTGTCTTGATTGCCCACGTTCTAAATCATATCCTCGTTGTTTAACATGCTCATTAAATCTATCTTGAAACGCTGTTAAAGCTTTTTTATTACCTACAACTTCTTTAGCACTTAAACGACCATCATCAGTTATTGGAACAACGCCATAATGCATATGTGGTGTTTTTTCGTCCATGTGAACTGTTGCATATAATAAATTATCTTTACCGTATTCTTGTTCTAAAAACTCTTTAGCATATTCAAAAAACTGCTTTGTATCTTCTGGCGTTTGATTATCAAAGAAATCATTGTCTGATGTAATTAAACCATCAATGTGTTTAATCGCGTCTGTTCTAATTTTTCTTTTGCCTGTATAATTCTGTTCGATTTTTTCATCAATCAAGTTATTAAAATTCTGTTTATTAGCATTTACCAAATCATAATTTAAGTAAGTTTTACTATGGTCTATATCTTCATTTTCATAATTATTATTTTCTCTTTGAACATGTTTTTGTATGCCCGTTGTATTTGTTCCAGATTTAACTTTTGAAACTCTAACAATGGAATAAGACATATAAAAATCACTCCTAAGCACAAAGGTTTCATGTGTATTTAATAGTTTAAGTCTAACACACTAGACTTATTTTTAATAAGTCGTTAATACGTGTGCTCTGCGAGGCTTAAACCTGTTTTTGCTAACGCAAAAAATGAGTGGCAAAATGCTAGCCACTCATAGTTCTAAACCAAAATATAATATAACTATTCAAACTGCTTTTCAGAACGTTTAAATACAATAATCGTCAAAAGACAACATAAAATAATAAGGATAGCCATGGCTACAAGAATATTACTATACACTCCAGAAGAATAATTTATAAATTCCAGAACTAGTTTACGATTAATCAATTGTAGTGACAATAAACCTCCTACAATTGCTATACCTGTTCCCTCTGATAAAAAACTTGTGAAATTTAGCAAACTCATTCCAGAAGCAACTTCTTCTTCAGAAAGACTACTTGATACTATTTTTGATATAACTGTTTTAGTAAAAGATAATCCGCCCATAACAAATATAAACATAAAAGTAGTCAACCACATACTAAACTCAACAAAAAATGCAATAGTTAAAAAACTTATAGAGATAGACAATGATCCTAAAATAAAAACAAATAATGATCCTTTTCTATCCACTAAAAAACCACCAAAATAACCAAAAACAATAACACTCATGGTTCCAGGAAAAATAACACTATTACCTATTGTCGCTACATTTACATGATAAATAGTTTTCATCATATAAGGCACCATTGATATAAAACCAGCTACTATAGAAAATATTAGCCCACCAGAAAACAAACCAAGCATAAACGGAATGTTTTTCCCTAGTTTAGGATTAATAAAAGGGTTAGAAACTCTTGAAATATGTTTAATAAAAATCACAAAAAAGATTGTGAAGAGTATTAAAAAAGTCCAATTATAATTTGTCGTAAATAACATAAAACATATAATACTTATAGACATTAAAACAATACCTACGATATCTAATGTATTTTTTGTTGATTTACCAGGTACCATTACTTTAATAAGAAAAGGTATAGTTACTATTGTAATCATAGGAAGTATAAGTAGGTAAGACCAATGAATATAATGTGCTATTATTCCCCCTATTGAAGGACCTAACCCTTCACCTAAAGCTACAATTGATCCTATAAAACCAAAGGCTTTGCCTTGTTTTTTTCTTGTAATATTTCTAGCTACAACCACCATAATCAGTGAAGGGAATGCAGCAGATCCTACTCCTTGTACTAACCTACCAAAAATCAAAATAAAAAAGTGATTGTGACCAATAAAAGCAATCAATGAACCAAGACAGCTCAAACTAATACCAATAATTAACAATTTTTTTATATTTATATAATCAGATAATTTTCCATATACTGCTGTTCCTATCGAAAAAGTTAACATATATGCAGTGTTTACCCAGTTTGTAATTCCAGGAGTAGTATTAAAATGATTTGCAATATCAGGTAAAGAAACATTTAAAACCATTTCATTTAATACACTAAAAAATGAAAGAATACAAAGCCAAAATAAAACGCTATAAAACAAACCTTTAAATTTTTTATATAAACTAAACAATTTTACCTCTTTACTTGAGGTGACTAAAGTTTATAGGGGTAAATTATTCTTTCACCTCATATAAATTCCCCAAATTTTTAAATAGACACTTCATAAAAAAATCCTCCTAAATTAGAATAGTTTAAATATATCATTTTTGTTCAGTAATATTAATATGTACACTATTTCCAAAATTTAAATTCATGTTGCCAAAAATCGATTTGTTTTTGCAATTGTTTTTCGTTCGCTTTTAAAGTCGATTTCATTAAGTCCGTTAAATCGACTGGCGAAATTTCTTTTATCAAATTCTTATATTTTGTTCTAGAATTTCTGTGAAGCTTTCCCCATTCTTCTTCATCACTCAATAACATAAAAACTATTGCTCTATCCGCAGTGCGTTGGATAGTTTTCCAATCTGGTTGCAAGATATGTAAATCACTAAAGCAATCATTCCAGTAATCCACCATATCTCTTTTAAGTTCGATTTCTACACGCCATAAATGTTCAGACATAACTTCAGCATCTGCATTATCTTTACGTTCTTGCTTTTTATTATAAATTCTAATAAATCTATTACTATCTCTCACGCCAAAATATTTTGTTTCTGGCTTACCATTACGACCATAAAAAATAGTTTTCTTAACTGCTTTATCAGACATTGCATAGTAGTCACTCAAATCATCTTCAAAATCAAAGGCTAAATCTAATCTTGTAAAACCGTCATCTTCCATGTAGCTTATTATATTTTGTTTTAACCAAATCATTTCATCTCGTGTAAGTTTGTTTGGATTAAATTCAATACGCATATTACGTCTATCCCAACTATCTGCTTTCACTTTGTCATATTCAATATAAACTTTTTCTTGAAGTGCTTTAGCTTTAAACTTTGTTTGAAGAATATCCCAAAGTCTTATTTGGGGCTCTACACTCATAAATTTAGAAAGGGCTTGAGCGTTGTCTCGGTTGAGATTTCCAACGATCGTCATTGCATCAAAACTTAATTTTGGATCAGATATGCACACAGTATGTGCGTCCAACCGGCTATTAGAGTAGCCGGTTTTAGAAAAATTGTCTAAATCGTGATTTTCCAAATGATTTGAATGATTTGCATGATTGTTTTTATACATAAAAAATCGACTCCTTAATCTCAATTTCGTTTAAGGAATCGCTCACCCAAATATATATCTTGATGTATATTTAAATATCGTTTAATATCTAAATATACAAGATTATAAAAACAACTCAGTGTTTTTTTCTTTGAATGATGTCGTTCACAAACTTTGGTCAGGGCGTGAGCGACTCCTTTTTATTTTGTTATTAATATAACACTATCAAAAGACTTGGTCTAATCAGATCAAGTCTTTTTTTATTTAAGCATTTGTATTATCTGGTAAACAGTTAAAACTACTAAAACACCAAGTACATACTTACTTGTTATAAAATTCTCAAAGGCTTCTCTGAATTTCATTTCTTCAACTCCTTTTATTGCTTTATTCCAATTTCCTTATTGGTCGGAACCTACAGGGCTTTATGTGTTGTTGAGTTGGTACTTTCTTGGGATTAATCCCAATTCAAGTCCAACCAACTCGCTAACAAGTTAGCTAACACATAGCCCATTCCAACCAATAAGTTTTCTCGGCATAAATGCATGTTCTATAAGTGCATACCTCTATCTCGTTTTTGATTCTTTTGTTGTTCTTGTTGCTGTTCCTGTTCTGAATATAATTCTGGATTCATTTTTTTATCTAAGTTTCCTGCTAAACCATTTAGTTTTGGTTCATCTTCTGTTAACTTATTAACTCTTTCCGCAAAGGTATTTCTTCCTAAAACTCGTTCTAACTCTTTTAGTAAGATTTTTAAAAGCTTTAACGCTATTTCTATATTCTCTTTAAGTGGCTTTGCATTTTCGTAAAGTTGGTTAAAATTATCGTCTGCGTTTTCAATACGCTCAACTGCTTTATTTAATAAATCATCTTTCTCTCGTATTTCCTTATCTTTATCATCTAAGGCTCTACCAGACTTTATATACTCGTAATCTTCCGAAATATCTTGAGCAGCTTTTATCTGTTTCTGAAATTCATTGAAATCTTTTTGGCTTATTACAACATTTCCAGTTTCTTGTATTTCTTTGCTAAATAAACCACCTACTTTTTCAGTTTCTTGCTCATACGGAACATTTATAGGCTTTTTAAGCGTATTTAACGATTTTTGGTACTCTTGCATTAATTTATCGTTCTTTTGCTTTATATGGTCTGTTTTTTGGCTCTCACGTTC
>NZ_PPQE01000025.1:1096840-1097434 GCF_002901845.1 Staphylococcus hominis subsp. hominis | reverse complement strand
AATTAGCTCAGCTGGGAGAGCATCTGCCTTACAAGCAGAGGGTCGGCGGTTCGATCCCGTCATTCTCCACCATTCAATTTAATAGCCGGCCTAGCTCAATTGGTAGAGCAACTGACTTGTAATCAGTAGGTTGGGGGTTCAAGTCCTCTGGCCGGCACCATCTAAGAGCCATTAGCTCAGTTGGTAGAGCATCTGACTTTTAATCAGAGGGTCAGAGGTTCGAATCCTCTATGGCTCACATGTATACGCGGGTGTGGCGGAATTGGCAGACGCACTAGACTTAGGATCTAGCGCCTTACGGCGTGGGGGTTCGACTCCCTTCACCCGCATATGCGGAAGTAGTTCAGTGGTAGAACACCACCTTGCCAAGGTGGGGGTCGCGGGTTCGAATCCCGTCTTCCGCTCCATTATATTTGCCGGGGTGGCGGAACTGGCAGACGCACAGGACTTAAAATCCTGCGGTGAGAGATCACCGTACCGGTTCGATTCCGGTCCTCGGCATTATTATTATTTTGCGCCCGTAGCTCAATTGGATAGAGCGTTTGACTACGGATCAAAAGGTTATGGGTTCGACTCCTATCGGGCGCGTTCTCT
>NZ_PPQE01000025.1:1096261-1096830 GCF_002901845.1 Staphylococcus hominis subsp. hominis | reverse complement strand
TAGAGCACTTGGTTTGGGACCAAGGGGTCGCAGGTTCGAATCCTGTCTTCCCGATAGGAAATTTTAAAATTTATTATGGGGGCTTAGCTCAGCTGGGAGAGCGCCTGCTTTGCACGCAGGAGGTCAGCGGTTCGATCCCGCTAGTCTCCACCATTTAAATCATTTACAAACTATATAACGGCGGTGTAGCTCAGCTGGCTAGAGCGTACGGTTCATACCCGTGAGGTCGGGGGTTCGATCCCCTCCACCGCCACTAATTATTAGTTGTAGAATTAAAATTTGGACCTTTAGCTCAGTTGGTTAGAGCTAACGGCTCATAACCGTTCGGTCGCAGGTTCGAGTCCTGCAAGGTCCATATAATTTTGGAGGAATACCCAAGTCCGGCTGAAGGGATCGGTCTTGAAAACCGACAGGAGCTTAACGGCTCGCGGGGGTTCGAATCCCTCTTCCTCCGTATTTGGTCTCGTAGTGTAGCGGTTAACACGCCTGCCTGTCACGCAGGAGATCGCGGGTTCGATTCCCGTCGAGACCGCCATCTAATAATTTAATAGCAATTTACCTATAAAATG
>NZ_PPQE01000025.1:1095848-1096251 GCF_002901845.1 Staphylococcus hominis subsp. hominis | reverse complement strand
ACCGACAGGGCCTTAACGGGCCGCGGGGGTTCGAATCCCTCTTCCTCCGCCATTTTTATTATCGCGGGATGGAGCAGTTCGGTAGCTCGTCGGGCTCATAACCCGAAGGTCGGTGGTTCAAATCCGCCTCCCGCAATTTGTTTTGGTCTCGTAGTGTAGCGGTTAACACGCCTGCCTGTCACGCAGGAGATCGCGGGTTCGATTCCCGTCGAGACCGCCATTTAATCATTTTAATATATATGGTTCAGTAGCTCAGTTGGTAGAGCAATGGATTGAAGCTCCATGTGTCGGCAGTTCGATTCTGTCCTGAACCATTTCTTGCCGGCCTAGCTCAATTGGTAGAGCAACTGACTTGTAATCAGTAGGTTGGGGGTTCAAGTCCTCTGGCCGGCACCATCTTAAT
>NZ_PPQE01000025.1:1095616-1095838 GCF_002901845.1 Staphylococcus hominis subsp. hominis | reverse complement strand
ACTGTAAATCCGCTCCTTCGGGTTCGGCAGTTCGAATCTGCCCCCCTCCACCATTATAAATAGGGACATAGTTCAACGGTAGAATAGAGGTCTCCAAAACCTTTGATGTGGGTTCGATTCCTACTGTCCCTGCCATGGCGGTTGTGGCGAAGTGGTTAACGCATCGGATTGTGGTTCCGACACTCGTGGGTTCGATTCCCATCAACCGCCCTTTATTATTAA
>NZ_PPQE01000025.1:1089727-1095606 GCF_002901845.1 Staphylococcus hominis subsp. hominis | reverse complement strand
TAAGGCAACGGACTTTGACTCCGTCACGCGCTGGTTCGAATCCAGCTAGCCCAGTTTTTTATTGGCGGCATAGCCAAGTGGTAAGGCAGAGGTCTGCAAAACCTTTATCACCGGTTCAAATCCGGTTGCCGCCTCCATGTGCTATGCGGGAGTAGTTCAATTTTAGAACACATTCCTTCCCGGAATGAGATATAGGTGTAAGTCCTATCTTCCGCTCCATAATTTAATATAATGCGGGAGTAGTTCAATTTTTAGAATATGTTCCTTCCCGGAACAAGATATAGGTGTAAGTCCTATCTTCCGCTCCATAATTTGATACAATGCGGGAGTAGTTCAATTTTTAGAATATGTTCCTTCCCGGAACAAGATATAGGTGCAAGTCCTATCTTCCGCTCCATAATTGCTTCCATAGGGAAGTTTTTTATTTATCTATATTAAGCCGGCGTGGCGGAATTGGCAGACGCGCGGGACTCAAAATCCCGTTCCTTTATTGGAGTGTCGGTTCGACCCCGACCGCCGGTATTTAATGGAGTTAAAAGGATTAAGTAGAACACTCTACTTAATCCTTTTTTATTTGATCATTTTTTAACTACTTATTTTATATTGTATAAAACGGTATAATATAATATTATATAGCTAATATTTAAAAATGGAGGCTATTATGAGTAGAACTAGAATAAACTTAAAATATTTTTTTAGTAATATTCTTAATGCAGTTGGTGCAGGAGTAGTTATTGCATTACTTCCCAATGCACTTTTAGGAGAACTACTAAAATTATTTAAAGATCACCATCCAATATTAGAGCTTGTTTTTCAATTAGTGACAATTATTCAATCGTTTATGGCATTTATTATTGGAATACTGGCAGCACATCAATTCAAATTTAGTGGTGCGGGTGCTAGTATGATAGGTGTATCAGCAATGTTAGGCTCTGGAGCTATACAAATGAATGCAAATGGTATTGCATTAAAAGGAATTGGCGATATTATAAACGTGATTTTAGTTATTATTATCGCATGTGCTTTATTTTTATTATTACAAGGAAAATTTGGTTCTTTAGAAATGATTATTTTACCTGTATTTATTCCAGTAGTCAGCGGATTAGTTGGATTAACGACTTTGCCATATATACAAATTATTACAAAAAGTTTAGGACATATGATTAATTCATTTACTGAATTTAATCCTCTAATTATGTCTATCTTGATAAGTGTGACGTTTTCACTATTAATGGTTACGCCAATTTCTCTAGTTGCTATTGCTACAGCTATTAGTTTAAATGGGTTAGGTAGTGGTGCAGCAAACATGGGAATTGTTGCTGCATGCGTTACTTTTTTCTTTGGTTCTTTACGTGTTAATTCAGTTGGTGTCAATTTAGTTTTATTTATTGGCGCTGCGAAGATGATGATTCCTGTTTATTTAAAACATTTAATCATTGCAATACCATTAACCATTAATGGTATTATTTCAGGTTTGTTAACATACTTCATTGGTATAAAAGGAACACCATTATCAGCTGGATTTGGTTATACAGGATTAGTTGGTCCAATTAATGCGTTTAATAGAATGCCGGGTGATTCGACATTTAATATTATTCTATTAGCATTAGGTTATTTTATTGTTCCATTCATTAGTGCTTTTATTATTCATGAATTATGCAAAAAGTTTATACCATCTTATAATGATAATATTTATAGATTTGAAATTACACATCAATAATATTATTTTAATGGTATTTAAGCATCTATATTACTATAGATGCTTTTTTTGTTTAAAATTTTTATTGCATATTAATTCTTTATTATGTATAATAATTAAAAAGTTATAGGAGGTTGCTATATGAAATATATGTTTAAAACAATTATCATAGCAATCTTAATTAGTTTGACCTTTATAAATAAAGAACCTATGGCTCATGCTGATCAAGATGCAAAATGGGAAAAAATTAAGGAAAGTGGAGAATTAAGGGTAGGATTATCAGCTGATTATGCACCATTTGAATTTGAAAAGACTGTAAAAGGTAAGAGTGAATACGTAGGTATAGATATTGATTTAGCTAAAAAAATTGCTAAAGATAATCACTTAAAATTAAAAATTGTGAATATGCAATTTGATAGTTTACTCGGTGCATTAAAAACGGGAAAAATTGATGTTATTATTTCTGGTATGACTTCAACACCAGAAAGAAAGAAAGAAGTTGATTTCTCGGATTCTTATACTAAAACGGGCAATGTAATGCTTATTAGAAAAAGCGATAAAAATAAATTTCATACATTAAAAGACTTTTCTAATAAAAAAGTTGCGGCACAAAAAGGGACTGAACAAGAAAAAATTGCTCAACAAGAAATAGAGAATGCAGACATTAGTTCATTAAATCGTCTACCAGATGCTATTCTTGCAGTTAAAAGTAATAAGGTAGAAGGGTTAGTAATAGAAAAACCCGTTGCTGAAGCATATGTAAAACAAAATAACAGCTTAATGATAGCCAATGTGAATTTTAATGAAGAAAAGAAAGATAATGTCATAGCTGTGCCAAAAAATTCACCTATTCTTTTAGCAAATGTCAATAAATCTATTAAGGAAGTCAATGACCAACATTTAATTAGCAAATACATGGACAAAGCTTCTAAAGATATGCAAGACGATAGTAGCTTTTTTGATAAGTATGGTGCATTTTTCATCAAAGGACTTAAAAATACAATTTTAATATCAATGATTGGTGTAGTATTAGGAGCAGTATTAGGAGCTTTAATTGCTTTAGCTAAATTGAGTAAGTTTAAATTGCTGTCATGGATTGCCTCTATTTACATAGAATTTTTAAGAGGAACACCGATGTTAGTTCAAGTATTTTTAGTTTTCTTTGGAACTACAGCTGTTCTAGGTTTAGATGTTTCAGCATTAGTATGTGGTACTATCGCACTAGTTATTAATTCTTCTGCTTATATTGCAGAAATATTTAGAGCTGGAATTAATGCTGTTGATAAAGGGCAAACAGAGGCAGCTCAATGTTTAGGATTAAATTATTCTAAAACAATGAGATATATCATTTTACCCCAAGCAATTAAAAATATTTTACCAGCACTAGGTAATGAATTTGTAACACTAATTAAAGAATCATCTATTGTTTCTACTATTGGAGTAGGAGAAATTATGTTTAACGCTCAGGTTGTACAAGGTATTTCATTTGATCCTTTTACACCGTTAATTATCGCTGCGATAATGTACTTTATTTTAACATTTACATTGTCTAGAGGTATGAGTTTAATCGAAGGGAGAATGAAAGCCAGTGATTAAAGTTCAAAATTTAAATAAGTCATTTAATAAAAATGTAGTACTCAAAGATATTAATTTAGAGGTTAATAAAGGGGAAGTTGTAGCAATTATAGGGCCATCAGGAAGTGGTAAAAGTACATTATTAAGATGTATGAATTTATTAGAAACTCCATCAAATGGAAAAGTGATTTTTGAAGGAAAAGAATTAACACATAAAAATATAAATTTAAATGAATTACGTCAAAAAATGGGAATGGTATTTCAAAATTTCAATTTATTTCCTCACAAAACAGTATTAGAAAATGTCATTTTAGCACCTAAGTTGTTAAAAAATGTTGATTTAAAAAAGCTAGAAATTGAAGGTAAAGCACTTCTAAAAAAAGTAGGGCTTGAAGAGAAAGCTAATGCATATCCTTCTCAACTCTCTGGCGGACAAAAACAAAGGGTAGCAATAGCAAGAGCTTTAGCTATGCATCCAGATGTCATATTATTTGATGAGCCAACATCAGCACTTGATCCTGAAGTTGTTTATGAAGTACTTAAAGTTATGAAAGATTTAGCTAAAGAAGGTATGACAATGGTGGTTGTAACTCATGAAATGGGTTTTGCTAAAGATGTTGGTGATAAAGTAATATTTATGGCAGATGGATATGTCGTTGAAAGTGAAACACCTGATCAATTATTTAATCATCCCAAACATGAAAGAACTAAAAACTTTTTGGCGAAAGTATTATAGCATGTTGTATGTAAAGACTAATAAAACATTTATAAGGTTTTATGTCTAAAAAGTAATAAAAGTTAATTAAGAAAAGAAGATAGAATGTATTCTGAATTATAAACATAGACTTTCTTTATGAAATTCTCAAAGTTAAAGAATCTGAGACACTTCAAAGTATATCTCAGATTCTTTTTTATTTATAAAAATATTTAATATCATAAAAAATTAAGATTATGTTAAAATATTCTATGGACTTTTTTATAGGAGGCAAGAGTGTTGATGAACCATCAACTTAAACAGGAAATCATTGACTATGCGTATTCCATTGGTATAGATAGTATTGGTTTTACTACCGCTGATCCTTTCGATGAACTGAAACAAAAGTTAGTAGATTATCATGAAAAAGGTTATGCATCAGGTTTTGAAGAATCAGATATTGCGCTGCGAACAGAACCTAAATTATCATTATCCACAGCACGTTCTATCATAGCTATTGCTGTTGGTTATCCAAATAAGCTAAAGGGAGCGCCAAAAAGTGTAAAAGGCGATAGAAGAGGAATGTTTGCGAGAGCCTCTTGGGGTCAAGATTATCATTCAATTATGAAAAAAAGATTAGATAAATTAAGTGAATTTATTCAATCCAAGGTCCCTGATGTCGAAATAAAAAGCATGGTTGACACTGGGGTACTTTCAGATCGCGCTGTAGCTGAAAGAGCAGGATTAGGATTCGTTGGTAGAAATGGATTTGTTATTAATCCAAAACTAGGAACTTGGACATATTTAGGAGAAATGTTAGTTAGTATTCCTTTTGAACCAGATGATCCTATATTAGACAGTTGTGGAGAATGTACAATTTGTGTAGATAGATGTCCAACGGGCGCTTTAGTAGGGAATGGTCAACTGAATTCTCAAAAATGTATCAGCTTTTTAACTCAAACTAAAGGATATTTAAAAGATGAGTATCGATATAAAATCGGTAATCGTCTTTATGGTTGTGATACTTGTCAACAAGTTTGTCCGAAAAATAGAGGTATTAATACAACCCACGAAGATATTATTTTAGAACCTGAAATATTAAAGCCACGTTTAGTTCCATTGTTACAAATGAGTAATAAAGAATTTAAAAATACTTATGGTCATTTGGCAGGAGCATGGAGAGGTAAAAAACCTATACAGCGGAATGCAATTATTGCACTTGCACATTTTGGTGAAGAAGCGGCTATTCCTGAATTAAAGGAAGTAGCATTGAATGATCCAAGACCCATGATAAGAGGAACAGCATATTGGGCTATTGGTCAAATACTTGGCAATGATGCAAGAACATTTATTTATGAGCACTATGATAATGAGATTGAAGAAGTTCAAGTTGAAATGAGAAAAGGACTAGAAATGAGGAAATAAAATGACAAATCATATTGTGTTATTCCAACCAGAAATACCTGCAAACACTGGAAATATCGCACGTACATGCGCAGGTACTAATACACACTTGCATTTAATTAAACCATTAGGCTTTAGTACAGATGACAAGATGCTAAAACGAGCTGGATTAGATTATTGGGAACATGTTAATATCACTTATCATGAAAATATTGAATCATTTTTCGAAGTGACAAATGGTAAATATTATTTACTTACTAAATTTGGTAAACAAACTTATAGTGATTTTGATTTTTCAAATACTGAAATAGAAAATTATTTTATTTTTGGTAGAGAAACGACAGGTTTACCAGATTGGGTGAAAGAGAAGTATGCAGATACTACTTTAAGAATTCCTATGAGTGATCATATTCGCTCTTTAAATTTATCTAATACTGCTGCTTTATTGATTTATGAAGCATTGCGACAACAAAATTTCCCAGGATTAAAGTAGAATTTAAAATTAAT
>NZ_PPQE01000025.1:1067764-1089717 GCF_002901845.1 Staphylococcus hominis subsp. hominis | reverse complement strand
TACTATAATAGAATAAAAAATGTTATATTTATTAATGAATTATTATAAAAATTTTAAAATAGTTTGATATCCCCTTAAATAGGGTAATTTAGTAAATAAATGAATTATTTTAGTTGAACTTTACATTTAGAGGAGTGTAATTATTATGGCAATGAATTTTAAAGTATTTGAAGATAAACAACATGCAGCAGATTACGCTGGAGATATTATTAGAAAACAATTTAACAATAACCCAACTACCATTGCTGGATTTCATTTAAACAAGGATTCTGCACCTGTATTAGATGAACTAAAAAAATCAGTTGATCGTAACGCTGTAGATTTTAGTCAAATTAATATTCTTGATTATGATGATAATCATTCGTTCTATGAAGCTTTAGGTGTACCTTCTGAGCAAGTATATTCTATTAGTCTTGATGATGATGCCGAATCATTAATCAATGATAGAATTAAAACAAAGGAAAATAAAGGGAAACTGACTTTACAAGTTGTTTCAATCGATAACACTGGACATTTAGATGTTAATATTCGTCAAGGTTTGATGAAAGCACGTGAAATTATCTTAGTTGTAACTGGTGCTAAAAAAAGTGAAGTTATCAAACGATTATATGAAGAAAATGGTAAATCAAACTTTTTACCAGCTGATTTAAAAGTACATCGTATGGTAACAGTTGTTTTAGACAGAGCTGCTGCTGATGGATTACCAGAAGATGTTAAAGAATACTTCACAGCGAGATTTGCATAATATTTAATTTTATTGTGAGGTTATTTTTATGAGTAAAGATAGTAAACGTAATTATCATGAAGACGAAAATGCAATGGTTCAAAATATGAATGATTTAGAAGCATTAGGAAAAGAAATGGAACAGATTTCTGAAGAAAATGATGAAGATAAATATAATCAAACACATGATTCAGAAGCGCGTTCAGATTTAAATTAATATATTTTAGCATTTTAATTAATTGCTTCGGTAGATTAATTAAAATGCTTTTTTTATGTAATACAACTTATGATACAATATATTTTAATGAAAATGAAGGAGATAAAAATATGTTACATAAGTATTGGCTACCTTTAACAATTATTACAATCATTGTTAGCTTAATTTCTATTAAAGGTTTTCCCATTGCTCTAGGAGCACTCTATCTACCAGTGTTATTTAAAGTGATTCAATTACAATTGAATTTATCAAAAGATTTAATCGATAATGCAACTGCTCATCCATTCATTAAGAGTAATCAAAAAGGAATTATGATTAGTGTGATATGTATATTAATTGTAACCGGAATCTTGGCATATACACTTAATGATTTTTATCGAAGTTTAGGTGGGGGTTTAGGTATATTAGTAAAGATAAGTCCTGTTACGCTGGTCATAAGCGCTATTTTGTATATAATAAGTGCTATTTCAGTTGTAAAAGCAGTAAAATATAAATATGAATAAGATTTAATTCTTAAACACGTGAAGTAATACAACTTCATGTGTTTTATTTTATAAATGAAACCGCTTTATATTCGAATTGCTACATTAATTTTATTAATGATATACTATTACTAAATCATAAATAAGGGGGATTATTGAATGTCTGTAAGAATTGAACATGATACGTTTGGTGAAATTGAAGTACCATCTGATAAATATTGGGGCGCACAAACTGAAAGAAGTAAGCGTAACTTTCCAGTAGGTAAAGAACATATGCCTATTGAAGTGATTTATGGTTTTGCTCAGTTAAAAAGAGGTGCTGCGCTTGCTAATCATGAATTAGGAAAATTAAGTGATACTAAGAAAGATGCTATCATTTATGCTTGTGACTTAATTTTAAAAGGAGAACTTGATGGTCATTTTCCTTTAGTTGTATGGCAAACTGGAAGCGGTACTCAAAGTAATATGAATGTAAACGAAGTCGTAAGTTATGTGGCTAATGAGTACTTAAAAGAACATAATAGCGAGGAATCAATTCATCCCAATGATGATGTTAATAAATCTCAAAGTTCGAATGATACTTTCCCAACAGCGATGCATGTTGCTTTATACCATGAAATTGAAACGAAATTAGAACCTGCTTTAAAAAATTTACGAGACACGTTTAAAGAAAAAGAAAACCAATATCAATCAATTATTAAAATTGGTAGAACTCACTTACAAGATGCTACTCCAATTCGATTAGGACAAGAAATTAGTGGATGGCGTTATATGCTAGATAAATGTGAACAATTATTGGCTGAATCTAAACAACATATTTTAAATTTAGCTATTGGTGGAACAGCAGTTGGAACAGGAATTAATGCACATCCAGAATTTGGAGATAAAGTAGCTAAATATATCTCAGAACATACTGGTTATGCATTTGTTTCATCTGAAAATAAATTTCATGCTTTAACTTCACATGATGAAGTGGTGCAACTTCATGGAACACTAAAAGCATTGGCAGCAGACTTAATGAAAATAGCAAATGATATAAGATGGCTTGCTTCAGGACCTAGAGCCGGACTTGCAGAAATTTCGATTCCAGAAAATGAACCAGGTTCATCAATTATGCCAGGCAAAGTTAATCCAACACAATGTGAAATGCTAACAATGGTTGCAGTACAAGTGATAGGAAATGATACGACAGTAGGTATAGCGAGTTCTCAAGGTAATTTTGAACTTAATGTATTTAAACCTGTGATTCTTCATAATACATTGCAATCTATTTACTTATTAGCTGATGGAATGGAAACATTTAATGAAAATTGTGCTATAGGTATTGAACCAATTGAAGAAAATATCAATCATTATTTAAATCAATCATTAATGCTTGTAACTGCACTAAATCCTCATATTGGATATGAAAAAGCGGCTCAAATAGCTAAAAAAGCTCATAAGGAAGGTTTAACACTTAAAGAATCAGCAATTAATTCTGGCTATGTTACAGAAGAACAATTCGAGAAATGGATTAAACCAGAAGATATGGTCGATCCTCATTAAAATAACATTACCAATTGAAATGCTCCTTTTAAAGATAATGCTTTGATCTGCGTTATCTAAAAGGAGCATTTTTAAAATTTATTCATCATCTAAACTTACAGAAATCAATTCTTGAGTAAGTGGATGAGTGAATTCTATCTTATAACTATTCAATTCTAATTGACGTAAGGTAGCATCTCCATATAATGGATCACCTATGACAGGATGACCAATTTCTGCTAAATGTACACGTATTTGATGAGTACGTCCTGTATCTAATTTTATTTCCAATTGACAAATGCCTTCTTTAATCATTTTTGATGTTAAGATATGAGTGATAGCTCGTTGCCCGGTATTAGAAATACGACGCTTATTGGGATGAAATTTATCTTTACCGATTGGCATATCAATTGTTTGTGGTTTTAGAGGTAGTAATGCTTTTACATTTGCACGATAAATACGTGTAATTTGATTCTCTTCAAGCATTCTATCTAGTATTTTTTTCATTAAAGGATTTTTAGCAACAATTAATAATCCCACAGTTTCTTGGTCTAGACGATGAATCGGTTCAACGTAGTCGCTATCCATGGTATAGATAACATGGTTCATTAGTGTATTGCTTTCTTTTAAATCATTTGGATGAGTTTTAACTCCTTTAGGTTTTACCACGATCGCTAAATCGTTATCTTCATATGCAATCTGTGCGTAACGATAACTTGGTAAATAATTACTTTTTTCTTTAGGGGTAGGAATATAAACAACATCATTTGTGACAACTTTATCTGTCAATTTACTAGATTGTTGATTAATCGTGATATCTTTAGACATATTTAATTGGTGTAAATCTTTTTTTGGTAGTTTTAACTTTTGAAAAATTTCACGTAACGTATAATTATTGAAAGTTTCAGGTACATTGAATTTCATAATATCCTCCTATTATATTCTGTTTAATCATATCATAATTTACAATGATAATTATAAATGTTTTCATTAGTCTATTTTTAAATTTAAAAAATGAACGATATAATAATAAATGCAAAATAACAAAATGGGGCGAAAATATGGAGAAACCGACACGTTTAGCATTATTAAAAGAAATTGCTGAATATCTAAATGAAGAAACTGAATTATATAATATGATGAATAAAGCATTGGATTATTTAATCAATGGCAGCAATTTTACAACAGGTTGGATTTTTTTTATCAATAAAAAAGGTGAACAAGAACTTGTAGCTAGCACTGACTTACCTCATTCATTAAAAAATAATAATTGTAAGTATTTAAACAATGGTACGTGTTGGTGTGTCAATGCTTATCATCATAAAAATTTAACAAAAGCATCTAATATTATAAATTGTTCAAGAATCAATTTAGCTAACCAAGAAAGTCAAAAAGATGATTATCTTATTACGCATCATGCGACAGTACCACTTAGATCAGGAGATGAACAGTATGGATTATTAAATGTCGCGACACCTCATACTGTAGTATATAGTCAAGATGATTTAGAGTTATTAGAATCAGTAGCTTTACAAATTGGTTCTGCAATTAAACGTATATACTTAACAGACCAAGAAAAAGAAGCAGCACGCACAAGTGAACGAAATCGACTAGCACGTGATTTACATGATTCAGTTAACCAAATGCTTTTTTCATTAAAACTAACAGCTCATGCTGCACATGATATCACAGAGGATAGAACAGCTAAAAAAGCATTTAAGTTGATTGAAGATACAAGTCAAAACGCAGTAAATGAAATGCGTGCGTTAATTTGGCAACTTAAGCCAATTGGTTTAGAACATGGATTAGTGAATGCGATTGAACATTATGCGAATATGTTAGATTTAAAATTAAACATCGAAGTAAGAGGATTGATTAAATTATCCAATTTAGTTGAAGAAAATGTGTATCGAATGATTCAAGAAGCTCTAAATAATACGAAGAAACATGCACAAACGAATCATGTATCTATTAACATTCAACAAAATGAACATCAATTATATATTAAAATTTATGATGATGGAAAAGGATTTAATGTGCGTGATGACTTAAATCAAACGACGCATGGTCTAAAAAATATAAAACAACGTATTCATAGTTTAGATGGAGAATTTAACATACAATCAGATAAACTAATGGGGACAACTATTTATCTTAATATTCCAATTTAAAGTAGGTGATAAATTTGGCAAGTATCGTTTTAATCGATGATCATCACATTGTTAGACAAGGACTAGAATTTCTAATTTCAACAGTTGAGGGTTTAGATATACAAGCAAGTTTTTCAGATGGTGAAGCATTTATTAAATATTTAAATGAGAATAATATTCCTGATTTAGTATTATTAGATTTAGTTATGCCTAATATGAATGGTATCGAAGTGACGCATTATATAAAAACATATTACCCTTACATAAAAGTGTTAGTGCTTACAAGTTATGTGGATGATGAATATGTTATGTCTGCCATTAATGAAGGTGCTGATGGTTATGAAATTAAAGATGTTGAACCACAAAAGCTGATTGCTACTATTACTAAAGTATTAAATAATGAGAAAATAATACATCCAAAAGCTAAAAATGTAATTGATGCAATGCATGAAAAACCACACTTTAATAATAAATTATCTAAAAGAGAGATGGAAGTATTAAAAGAAATGGTGAAAGGTAAGACAAATAAAGACATTGCAAAAAGTTTATTTGTATCTGAGAAAACAGTTAAGACACATGTCAGTCATATATTTAATAAATTGCAAGTTTCAGATCGGACACAAGCTGCTATATATGCTATTGAAAATAAATTAATATAAATTGAATAGGTCTATTAGAAATAAAAACGGTATTTTTAAAATAGGATAATAATAAATAAATGACTTATATTATTATTTTAATTATTTTGATAATTTTGCCATTTATAAAATTATACGTAAAAACAAAAATTTCTCTTTTCATTTTATTGAAAATATATTAAGATGTAATTTGTGTTTCAAGAAATGTGTATTATTGCAATTTCTTGCGTCCGGATAAAATAACTCCTATTAGAAAGGTAGAGAAGAGTAATGGATAGACAGAGTTTTACAGATTTAATTCAAACAAAATTTAAAATGGTGCGTATTGAAGCAGGATACACACAAGATACTATGGCACAAACAATAGGTCTTTCTAAAAAAACACTTGTTCAAATCGAAAAAGAACGGGTATTACCAAACTGGACAACTTGTGTATCAATTTGTGCTTTATTTAGAGATTCAGATGTTTTAAATAACACATTTGGTTGTGATCCATTAGAAATTGTACAAACAATTTCAAGAAACCATTGTGCATATCCTAATCATTCTACAACAAGTGATATTTATTGGAATACAATGGAAACTCGTAATGGATTTATTTTACAAAGTAATAAAGTAAGTAATATCTACAGAGTGCTTAATCCTGAAAAACAACCTATTTTTGGAACATCTAAATTAAGAGAAGCAGAAACTTACTTTAATAGAAATGCTAAAGAAGAATTAATGCACGTTTAATTTTAATATAAATAAGATATAGTGATAGAAGAGTTGACTTTCAACTGAATCACTATTTTCAATTAATAATGAATTCACTGTAATTTTGCGATGAATTCATTATTTTTTTATTTCAAAAATTTGTAAATATAAATGTACGTTGAACAATTAAGTTATGAAGTTTACATTTGTCATGGTATAATTTTGCTATTGCTTATATAAAAATTAAGGAGTTATTTAAATGCAAGCAGTATTAGTAGTCATCTTTATGATAGTAATAGGAGCAATCATTGGCGGTGTCACGAATGTTATAGCTATTAGAATGTTGTTTCACCCCTATAAAGCGCATTATATATTTAATATGCGAATTCCATTTACACCTGGTTTAATACCTAAAAGAAGAGATGAAATTGCAACAAAGATAGGACAAGTGATTGAAGAACATCTCATTACAGAAACATTGATTCACAACAAACTAAATGAAACAAAAACTAAAGAAACGATTAATAAATTAGTTAAGGAGCAAATAACGAAATTAAAAAGTGATCAAGCTACAATTCGTTACTTTGCTGAGAAATTTGATATTAAAATTGATTACTTAGTCAATGAGAAATTAGAAGATACAATTTCACACAAGCTATTAGCTTTTTATAATGATCATCGAAATGAAGAAGTGATTAAGTTACTACCAAAGGAAACTAAGCGAATGATTGATAAGAAAGTCGAGCCATTAGGAGATTTATTATGCGAAAGAGCACGTGTTTATTTGTCCTCTGATAAAGGCGCTCGTGATATTTATGACATGCTTGATACATTTTTTAATGAAAAAGGTAAAATCGTTGGATTACTACAAATGTTTATGACAAAAGAAAGTATTGCAGATAGAATCCAACATGAATTGATTCGTTTAACCAATCATCCTAAAGCAAAACGTATTGTAAACCAAGTGATTGATAATGAATATGAGACGCTGAAACGACAACCACTTAAGAAAATCATTGATGAGGCTCAATTTTCAAAACTATCAGACTCAGTTACATTACTTATTACTTCATATTTAAATTTAAATGAAAAAATAGATAAACCACTTAATCAACTATCACCAAGATTAATGCAATATTTAGAGACAACGTTATCAGATAAAGTTACACAACTTATTATTAGTCAAGCATCCAAACATCTCTCAACTATAATGCAAAAAATTAATCTACGTAAATTAGTAGAAGATCAAATCAATACATTTGATTTAGATTACATTGAAAAGTTGATTATTGAAATTGCTAATAAAGAATTAAAATTAATTACCTTATTAGGATTTATATTAGGTGGTATTATTGGCCTTTTCCAAGGTTTAATCGCAATTTTTGTATAACTAATCATAATATGTTATGGTATTAAAGAGTTGTCAAAACATCATTATTACACGAAGGAGTGCAATTTAAAATGGCAGTAAATTTATATGATCATGCAAATCAACTAGAACAAGCATTAAGAGATAGTGATGAATACAAAGCTATTAAAGATGCTTTTGCTAAAGTTAAAGAAAATGAAGAATCTAAAAAATTATTCGATGAGTTCCGTGAAACTCAAATGAATTTCCAACAAAAACAAATGCAAGGTCAAGAAATTCCTGAAGAAGAATTAGCTAAAGCTCAAGAACAAGCTCAAGCTATTGAAAAAGATGAAAATATTTCACAATTAATGCAAGCAGAACAAAAAATGAGTCAAGTTTTCCAAGAAATTAATCAAATTATTGTAAAACCTTTAGACGAAATTTACGTTGACTAATTAATAATTTAAGTAATGGATACTACGCGATTTTTTCATAAAATTGCGTAGTTTTTTTATGTCAAAGTTCATCGACCCATATTCATAAGATATGGTAAAATATAGTAATACATAAAGATACCTTATCAAACATTTAAGGAGCTTAAATTAATGGTTAAATTTATTCACTGTGCAGATTTGCATCTTGATAGCCCTTTTAAATCTAAACAACAATTATCGACAAGTATTTTCGAAGATGTACAAAAAAGTGCCTATGAGAGCTTTAAAAAAATTGTAGATGTAGCATTAAAAGAAGATGTTGATTTTATGTTAATTGTAGGAGATTTATTTGATAGTGAAAATCGCACATTACGTGCTGAAATTTTTTTAAAAGAGCAATTTAAACGTCTGGAAAAAGAACAAATATTTGTATACATATGTCATGGTAATCATGATCCTTTAACAACTAGAATTACAGATAATTGGCCTAATAATGTATCAGTATTTTCAAACCGTGTTGAAACCTATCAAGCGATTACTAAAGCTGGAGAACAAATTTATATTCATGGTTTTAGTTATCAAAACAATACAAGTTATGAAAATAAAATTGATGAATATCCATCTAGTCAAGGAAGTAATGGTATACATATAGGAATGCTTCATGGGACTTATAGTAAATCTAAAATAAAACAGCGTTATACTGAATTTATGTTAGAAGATCTTAATCATAAACTGTATCATTATTGGGCACTCGGTCATATTCATCAACGTCAAGAACTAAGTGATATGCCGCCTATTCATTATTCAGGTAATATTCAAGGTCGCCACTTTGGTGAAATAGGAACTAAAGGTTGTTTGCTTGTAGAAGGGGATCATCTACATCTTGAAACAACTTTTATACCAACTCAGTTTATACGTTTTGAAGAAGCTACAATTAAGACTGATAAAATTTCAAAACAAGGTATCTATGAGGAAATTCAAAAGTTTAAGAAACAAGTTCGTGAACAAGGTAAAGCATTTTATAGATTGACGATTAATATAGATAATGACAAAATTTTATCAACACAAGATATTCTTCAAATAAGAGAAATGATTAGTGAATATGAAGAAAATGAACATGATTTTATTGTCATTGAAGATATTATTCTTAATTATATACAGAATGAAGAAACACCTCTTATAAATGAATTTTCTAAAGAACTCATAAACGATGACAAAGTGTTTGAAGAGGCAATGACAGATTTATATTTAAATCCAAGAGCTTCAAAATATTTAGAAGACTACACCACTTTCAATAAGGCAAAACTCATTCATCGAGCTGAGAAAATATTAAAAGCAGATATGAGAGGTGAAGAAATTGATTATTAAATCACTTGAAATATACGGTTATGGTCAATTCGTACAACGTAAGATTGAATTAAATCAGACTTTTACTGAAATTTATGGGGAAAACGAAGCAGGTAAATCAACCATACAATCATTTATTCATTCAATTTTATTTGGTTTTCCCACAAAGAAAGAAAAAGAACCGCGTTTAGAACCTAGATTGGGAAATCAGTATGGGGGCAAGCTAACGCTTATTTTAGACGACAAATCTGAAATTAAAGTTGAGCGTGTAAAAGGTAGTGCTCAAGGTGATGTAAAAGTTTATTTAGAAAATGGATTGATAAGAGATGAAGCATGGCTTAAGAAGAAATTAAACTATATTTCAAAAAAGACATATCAAGGAATATTTTCATTTAATGTACTTGGTTTACAAGATATTCATCGAAATTTAGATGAACAACAATTACAAAGCTATTTATTAGAAGCTGGTGCTTTAGGATCTTCCGAATTTACATCTATGGGGCAAATTGTTAATCAGAAAAAGACTACGCTTTATAAAAAAGCTGGAAAGAACCCAATTCTAAACCAACAAATTGAAGAACTAAAACAATTAGAAGCACAAATAAGAGATGAAGAAACCAAATTAGACGAATATCAATGTCTTATAGATGAAAAAGATAAATCAGAACGCCATCTTTCTCATTTAAAAGAAAATCTTAAGCAATTATCAAAAATGCATGAAAATAAGCAAAAGCAGTTAGGACTTCATGCTCATGCGCAAGAATGGAAATCACTTGAGCATCATTTAAATATCGAACCGTTGAAGTTCCCAGAACAAGGTATTGAACGATATGAAACTGCATTAAAATATAAACAATCACTTGATCGAGATATAGGATTAAGGGATGAGAAGATAAGACAACTAGAAAATGAATTTAATTTAATTCAGATGCCTGAGGATAGAACCGTAAGTGATATGTATCATCTTTATCAACAAGAGAGTGATATCAAACAATCTGAATTAAAAGCTAAGGCTTTAAAAAAGGAAATAGAAACTTTTGAACGTTCTCAGCAAACATTAAAAGATGATATCGGTTGGAATGAAGTTTATCATGAAGCGGATACTTCTGAAACGATGAAGGATTATATAAGTGAAAAAATTAAAAATTATAATCATCAATTAAATCAAAAGCAACAAGTTGAACGTATGATTGGTGAGCATAATATTGAAAAAAAGGAAATTGAAAAGGAAATTAAGTCATTGGAAAGTGAACTCGTTTCTGAAACAGCACTTGAAAAGAAAAAAGAATATAATCAGCAAAAAATAGAATTACATGAAAAAGAAAGTTTATACTCAAAATTAAAAGCCTCCTTTGAATCAGAAAAAGAAAGAAAACAAAAACAATATCGATGGTTGAAAATCAGCTTTATCATTTTGGCTTTGATAAGTGTTGGTTTGACTATTTTTGCATTTATTACAACTAGTATCACTTTTAGTATTATTTTTGCAATTCTTACTGTGATATTTTTAGTAGGTTTATTCTTTAGTAAAAATAAAGATATTGATTATAGTGAAACAATTAGTGAGGAAATTAGTGATTTAGAACAACAACTTAAAGCACTCGAAGATAAATACGATTTAGATTTCAATCTAGATGATCAGTACCAATTGCGTGAACGTTGGAATAATGCTAATAATACTAAAACAGTACTTTCTAATAAACTTAACCATCAACATTCAATTTTATCAGATATTCAGTCTTCAATTGATGCATTAGCACAGGATATTTCCGAAGTCAAACAAGACATTAAAGTATCAGATAAAATGTCAGATGAACGTTTAGTAGATAGTTTGAAAACAATGAATCAACTTAAAGCTAATGATAAACAACTTAATAAATTATTATTAGAGAACATAGAGTTAAACCAAAATTTAATTAACTTCTATGATTATGCCCAGGATGTTACTAAAGATAGTTTCGATGAGTTTAATAAAATTTCATTATTTAATGATTTGAAACGTTGGATTTCTCAGTATGAAAGTAAAAAAGAAAAGAAAACGCAATTACGAAATCAATTAACCTTATTAAGTAAAGAATTAAAACAGTTAGAAAGTCGTTTGGATGAAAATAAAACAACTATAAACGAGTTGTTTAAATATATCGAAGTGCAAAATGAAGAACAATATTATCAACATTACGAAGCTTATCAACGTTATCAACAAAAACTATCACGATTCAATGATTTATCTACCTATTTGAGTAATCATGAATTCTCTTATGAAGATAGTTCTGTTTTAAGTGAAAAAACAACTGCTCAATTAGAAGAAGAAGATCAAATGTTAGCTCAACAAGTTGATGATTATAATGATAAATATTTGGAGAAACAAACTGAAGTGAGTGAACTTTCTTCACGTATTCATCAAATGGAAACAGATAAAACACTATCTCAATTGCGCCATCAATATTATAATTTAAAAAATAGAATGAATGATATTGCTAAAGATTGGGCAAGCTTAAGTTATCTTGAGACACTAATTAATGAGCACATTAAACAAATTAAAGATAAACGACTACCATATGTGATAGATGAAGCCATTAATATTTTCAAAACATTAACTGATGGTAAGTATAATCTAATTACTTATGAAAATGATTCAATTAAAGTTAAACATCGAAATGGACAAATGTATCATCCACTTGAATTAAGTCAATCAACGAAAGAGTTGCTATATATTTCATTAAGACTTAGTTTAATTAAGGTGTTGAAACCATATTATCCTTTCCCAATTATCATTGATGATGCATTCGTACATTTTGATAAACAAAGAAAATCAATGATGTTAAACTATTTAAGAGAATTATCTCAAGAACATCAAGTATTGTACTTTACTTGTACAAAAGATACTACGATTCCTTCTCGAGAAATGCTGATATTAAATAAAAAAGAGGAAGGCGGTAAACGATGAGAAACGTAGAAAAATTAAATCCTGGTGATTCGGTTGAGAATTTTTTCTTAATCCACAGAGCAACACAAGGTGTAACAGCACAAGGTAAAGACTATATGACATTATATCTTCAAGATAAAAGTGGAGATATTGAAGCTAAACTATGGACTGTCACAAAAGATGATATGAAAATCCTTAAACCAGAAATAATTGTATGGGTAAAAGGGGATGTTATTAACTATCGTGGCCGTAAACAAATGAAAGTCAACCAATTTCGATTAGCAACAGCAGAAGATGGAGTGAAAACACAAGACTTTGTAGATGGTGCGCCACTTTCACCTAACGAAATTCAAGATGAGTTATCACATTTTATCTTAGAAATTGAAAATGCACATTTACAACGTATTACGCGTCATTTATTAAAAAAATATCAAGATAAATTCTTTACTTATCCTGCAGCAAGTTCTCATCATCATAACTTTGCAGGAGGATTAAGTTATCATGTATTAACAATGTTAAAAATTGCAAAATCATTGTGTGATATCTATCCATTATTAAATAGAAGTTTGTTATATAGCGCGATTATTTTACACGATATTGGTAAAGTAAAAGAATTAAGTGGACCAGTTGCCACAACGTATACGGTAGAAGGTAATTTGCTTGGACATATTTCAATAGCAAGTGATGAAGTTGCTGAGGCGGCAAAAGAACTTGGCATTGATAGTGAAGAAGTCATGTTATTGCGACATATGATTTTAGCACATCATGGAAAAATGGAGTTTGGTTCTCCTAAATTGCCACATCTAAAAGAAGCAGAAATTTTATTCTTTATTGACAATATTGATGCAAAAATGAATATGTTTGATAAAGCATTTAAGAAAACAGAAAAGGGACAATTTACTGAAAGAATCTTCGGTATGGATAACCGTCAATTTTATAATCCAGAGAAGTTAGATTAATATTAATAGACGAAAAAAGGTCGGAACAATTTGTTCCGACCTTTTTGATTTATGAAAATTATGAAGATAATCCTGATGAAGCACCACTACTTTGTTGTTCTTTTAATTTTTCTGGATTAAGTATAGTATCTTCTACAGATTTTTTAATATCACTATCTTTATAATCTACGTTGTATTCTTTTAATAAGTCTTTATAAGCATTAGTCAATAGTTTTGGGTTTTTTTGAACTTTTTGTTCAATAATTTTTGTTTTTAATTGAGATTTTTGTTTGTTAAAGTCATCTTCTTTATTAGCTTTGATAATGTGATAGCCGTATTCTGTTTTAACAATGTCAGAAATTTGACCTTCTTTTAGTTTAAATAAAGCTTTATCAAATTTATCGACCATTTGTCCTTTAATAACATAACCTAATGATCCGCCTTTTTTAGCTGAAGCAGAATCCATTGATTCTTTTTTGGCAAGTTCATCAAATTTATTTGGATTTTTTTCAACTTCCTTTTGAATTTTTTCAGCTTTTGCTTTTGCTTTTTTATCTGATAAACCTTCTTTATCACTATCAGATTTAACTTTAATTAAAATGTGTGATGCTTTCTTAGTGTCATCTTTTATTTCTTTGTCAGAAACTTTGATTTTATCATTAAGTAATTGTTTTTGGTAAGCAGATAGTCTTTTCTGTTCTTTGTAATCATCAAGTGTCATACCTTGTTGTTTTAGCATACTTTCAAATTGATCTTTACCACCATATTGTTTTTCTTCTTTTTTAATATCATCATCGATACGCTTAGTATCTACTTTGTCTTTATATTTATCAGCTAATATTTTATTTAACTCAATACTAAATGATGTGCTGGCAATTTGATCTTTACCAATTTTATCCATAACATCTTTAACGGTTACATTACCAGCTTTTGAAGAAATTAATGTATTATCTTTAGAATCTGTAGAATCAGAACTACATCCTCCTAGTAATAAAACACCTGCTGTAACAGGGACAATGAGTTTATTCATAATTTTCATAGTTGATAGCTCCTTTGTGTATGTTAACAAAATTACTATAACATAATATAATTATTCCACCAATTAATAAAAGATGTTTTACAACTAAAGTATTAGATGAAAAATAATTTAAAAAAAGTCTACAATATCATTCAATATCATAGACTTTTTAATATATTCAAAATAACCACTAGCCTCTATTTTAATTTTGATTGAATACGTTTATAATTACCATCTTTATATCTTAGATATTTGAATGGAAGGGCACTTTTGTCAGTAAATTAATACCTGTTTGGTGTTCTTCAACAAATTGTCCTTCTTTTGAAAAAAGAATAATTTTTAAATATAAAAAATCCATAACTGATAAACCAAGATTTAAGGCAAGTAAGAACATAAAATAATGTCCATAACTTGGAAAATGATAAGTTAGGAAAATTAAAATGCTTGTAATTATTAAAAATGGCAAAATAAGATTAATGCAAAAATAAAACTTGCGGACAGGCGTATTCACATACGTATTAAAATAAGGAAGCCATTTTTTCTTATTCAACTTGTGCCATCTAAATGCATGAATATAAGGTAAAAAGAAAAATAAATGTATTGTTTTGTGAATAGGGTACATGAGAATAATAAATAATATTAGAAGTAAAAAGTATTTATCTGATAAAGGCGTTTTTACAAAATAATACATAATCTCATAACTAACTAAAAACGCAATAATAGTTGTTACAATACTCAAAAAAGCAATTCTTGGAACACCAAATCGCGCATGAATATCTATATGACGTTTACATAAAAACATGACTACACCTCGAAAATAGGTCGTTTAATATACGATAGGTATTATCTAACTAAGTTGAGTTATCGTCAAGATAATTTTTAATAGCTATTGTAATATAGAACAATGTTTTTATATTAGATTGTATATTTATAAAAAAAGCCATAAAGAAATCTATTAATATAAATTTCTTTATAGCCAAATTGAGCTCAATGTTAGAGTTCTATTTGTTATTATTCTTATCTTCTGAAAATGTATTACTAATTTCTTCGCCACGATTTTGAAGATTTTCAATATGAGATTTTAATTTTTCAATATTAGGATTGATATCAGATTTAAAATCTCCGATTAAAGTCTTAAATTCGTTTGCAATGTCGCTGCCTTGTTGTACACCGTCATTTTTCACTTGCTTACTATAATCAATAATATTATAGAAACTACGTTTAATTGTTTCGATTTCTCGTTCTAATTCTGAGCGAGCACCAGTAGGAACTTTTTGTCCAGAGGCATTAGCATTATATCTTTGTTGATCACGATTCATCCATGATACGGCAATACTAGAAGCAAGTCCCACACCGATACCAAATAATACACGTGTAACCTTCATTTTTTATTCTCCTCACTATTATGTCGTTTATAGAATAAATCATATCATTTTATGAAGTAAGTAACGATTGACTTAAGTTACTTACTATAATTATTACATCGACATATTGATTTCATTTTATATTACCCGTAAATGATATTCAATATGCAGAATTATTCAAATTGAGCTTTAATTTGTTCAGCAATATCTTTTTTCTGTTCATCGCTAATTTCGTTTTCATGAGTTTCCCATTGATAACCAAAACCATCAATATCATCTTTATATCGTGGTAGGAAATGGAAATGTAAATGAAATACTGACTGATCAGCATATTCACCATTATTTTGAATAATATTTAATCCATCAGGTTGAAATGCTTTTTTAATGGCATTTGCTACTTTTGGAATAGCAACTCCAATGTGTTTCATTGTTTCTTCATCAGTTTCAAAAATATTAGGAGAAGCTTTCTTCGGAATTAAAAGTGTGTGTCCTTTAGTAACTTGAGAAATATCTAAAAATGCATAAACATAATCGTTCTCATAAACCTTATAGCTTGGAATTTCACCAGTAAGAATTTTACCAAAAACAGTTTCTGACATAATTACATGCACTCCTTTAACCTATTTTTACTCATTATTATAACATTGTTATTTTAAAAATTCGCTAATGAGTTATAGCAAACTTTAGTAGTTATATAATGATTTTGGTACAATATAACTCATGGAGGTGCCTTATGACAGTTAAAGTTGAACATTTAACAGGAGGATATGGTAAACGTCCTGTTATTGAAAATATAAATTTTGAATTAAAAAAAGGTGAAATAGTAGGATTAATTGGTCTCAATGGCGCTGGAAAAAGTACGACCATTAAGCACATGCTTGGATTATTAACGCCAATGGAAGGAACACTTTCAATTTCAGATACCAATATTAATGATGATATTGAAATCTACCGTCGTAAACTATCCTATATTCCTGAATCACCAGTCATTTATGAAGAATTAACATTAGAAGAACATATAGCCATGACTGCTATGGCTTATCAAATAAGTAAGGAAGAAGCAATGAAACGTGCGCGTCCTCTACTAAAAACATTTAGACTTGAAAATGAACTTAATGTTTTTCCTAGCCATTTTTCAAAAGGAATGAAACAAAAAGTAATGATTATATGCGCATTTATTGTCAATCCTGAACTTTATATTATTGACGAACCATTTCTTGGTTTGGATCCATTAGGTATACAATCTATGCTTGATTTGATGGTTGAAAAGAAAAATGAGGGGCGTACAGTACTAATGAGTACTCATATTCTTGCAACTGCTGAAAGATATTGTGATCGATTCATTATTTTAGATAGAGGAAAAGTGGTTGCTTTTGGAAATCTAGAGGAACTACGAGAACAAACGGGTCTTAAAGATCAAACTCTTGATGATATCTATATCCATGTTACGCAAGGTGGTCAAGCGACATGAATAATGAAGCCATAGCATTATTTAAACAACGTTATGATGCAATAAAGAAAGAAAAACATTATTATAATAAATTTATTTTTAATGGTCATTTTACTGTATTCTTAGTTATTTTATTAGGAGCCTTTATATTAGGTTATGGTCAATGGTTACAACATATTCCTAAAAATATAGATTATGCATTCTTAGCAAGTATTGTAATTGCTTTAACTTCAATCTTTCCATTTCGAACATTTTTAAAAGATGCTGACAAGTTATTTTTGCTTCCTTTTGAGAAGAATATGGAAGATTATATAAAATTAGGCCTAAGATATAGTTATTTTAATCGTATAATATTGCAAATAGTGTTATTAATTGTATTGTTTCCATTATTTTATAAGCTTAATCAACAATTAGTTGTATCTTATATCGTGATGAGTGTATTAGCGCTTATTCATCCTATTTTAGGATTACGCTTAAAATGGCAATGGTATCGTGCGAGATTGTCTCAATGGATATTAAATATCTTAATATTTTCACTTAATTTTATAACGTATTATCTAGTTTTAGGGAATCAATTATATTTTGCCATTTTATTAACAATAATATTCTTTGGCATGGTGTATCTTATACCTAAATTTAAGAGTCTTACATTATTTCCATGGGAACAGTTGATTTCAGTAGAAGAAAGACATCATACAAATTATTATAAATTTGTAAATATGTTTACTGATGTTAAGCATTTAAAAGAAAATGCAGCAAGACGCAAATATTTAGATTTTCTTTTACCCACACCCAAAGGACGCCGTTTTAATTCGCACAATATGTATCTTTATTTATTTGTGAGAAGTTTTGTAAGAGGGAAAGATGCATTAAGTATTATTCTTCGACTTGTTATCATTGCACTTGTACTTATGATTTGGCTGTCTCATCCACTTGTTTCTATTATTATTGGTAGTTTATTTATGTATATTATTTTATTGCAAATGTCTCAGTTTTATACGCAGCAAGCGTATGGACTATGGCCTCAAGTTTGGCCTGTATCAGATAGTGAAGTAATCAAAGGATATGAAAAATTCTTATATCGCCTTATGATTATGATAGGTATTATTTTCGCAATCATTTTTATCATTTTTTATATGAAATATTTCTTTTTTGCAATTGTATTCTTTATTGTAGGATGGTTGACGATTAGAAGTACGATTAAAAAATTGCAATATCAGGAAACTTTATTAAGAGATTAAAAAAAGAGGGAACTTAAGATGTATTAAACACATACTTAAGCGTCCTCTTTTTATGTTAATCGTTAATAGGATATAAATATCTTTCAAAATAACTTGAATGTTGACTGCTTGAGCCAAAATAATGTCTTAATGCTTCTTTAGAAAAATAATCATTAAACATATCAGATGATTTAAAATCTTCGTATGTTTGACGACTAGCGAAGCCAAAGTAAATTTTATAAGTAGTACCTTCTTCAGGTCTTAAGAAACGATAACTTTTAAAACCAGCAAATTGACTAAAATCTAAATTCAAATTTGAAAGACGTTTTTCTAGTTGATTGACATGATCATCTGAACTTGGAATGAAGATAGCTGAATAGAAATGTTGATTATTAAGTTCATTTATTTCATTAATAACTTCATAAGTAGTAGGATGTTTAAGTATAGATTTATCTTCGGATTCTTCGATAATGACTGAAGAATCATGAGTTGAATAAATAAACAGATGATTCTCAGAATGATTTAAACGAATTTGATTTAAATAGTCATAAGTTCCATAAGTTGTATATATTTTCATAAGCCATACCTCCTTTATTTATGTATATTATACGATTAAATGATAAGACTAGCTATTATAAATAATTAAAATAAGAAAATAAATTGTGAATAATTTATTTAAATCAATTCACTTATAATTACAAATTTAAAATTAAAGAATAGATAGAAGTGCTTTGTCATTTTTATGACATTTAATATTTAAGAAACGCGAAATCTTTTATGTTGTGATATTATGAATAAGAATGATTTTAATTTAGGAGGACAAAATGGTGCATAAAAAAAATAATACAATTTTACAAACAATTAAAGGGGAGTTAACCTCACACACACCTGTGTGGTTTATGCGCCAAGCTGGCAGATCGCAACCAGAATATCGCAAATTAAAAGAAAAGTATTCACTTTTTGATATTACACATCAACCAGAACTTTGTGCATATGTAACACATCTACCTGTTGATAATTACAATACTGATGCAGCTGTGTTATATAAAGATATTATGACACCACTTAAACCTATCGGAGTAGATGTTGAAATTCAATCTGGTATAGGACCTGTAATCCACAATCCTATTAAATCTGTGAAAGATGTGGAAAAATTAACTCAAATCGACCCCAAAAGAGACGTGCCTTATGTGCTAGAAACAATTAAAATTCTAACTGAAGAAAAATTAAATGTACCTTTAATTGGATTTACGGGTGCTCCCTTTACATTAGCATCTTATATGATTGAAGGCGGGCCGTCTAAAAACTACACATTTACTAAGGCAATGATGTATGGCGATGAAGAGACTTGGTTTGCTTTAATGAATCATCTTGTAGACGTTTCAATTAAATATGTAACTGCTCAAGTTGAAGCAGGTGCAGAATTGATTCAAATTTTTGATTCATGGGTAGGCGCACTTAATGTACAAGATTATCGATATTATATAAAACCATTTATGGATCGGTTGGTCTGTGGAATTAAAGAACAACATAATATTCCTGTTATATTATTTGGTGTAGGGGCTAGTCATCTTATTAATGAATGGAATGATTTACCAATAGATGTTCTAGGTTTAGACTGGCGTACATCTATTTTGCAAGCAGATCAATTAGGTGTAAATAAAACATTACAAGGTAATTTAGATCCTTCATTATTACTAGCGCCATGGGATGTATTAGAACAAAGAGTTAAAGCAATACTTGATGAAGGAATGCAAAGAGGTAAACATATATTTAACTTAGGTCATGGCGTTTTCCCAGAAGTTCAACCAGATACACTTAAAAAAGTAACACAACTGGTTCATGATTATACGCAAAAATAAAATTAGAATCATAAAAATTTATTTTTAAAAGGGAAGGTTTTAAGAATGACTAAAACAGTAGGTTTATTAGTAATGGCATATGGTACGCCATATAAAGAAAGTGATATTGAACCATATTATACAGATATACGACATGGTAAAAGACCAACTGAAGAAGAGCTTCAAGATTTAAAAAATCGTTATGAATTTATAGGTGGACTTTCTCCACTTGCAGGTACCACAAATCGTCAAGCTGAAGCACTTACAGATGCACTTAATAAAACATATGATGATGTAGAATTTAAATTATATTTAGGATTGAAACATATTTCTCCTTATATTGAAGAAGCAGTTGAAAAAATGCATAATGATGGTATTACAGAGGCAGTTACAGTCGTATTAGCGCCTCATTATTCAAGTTTTTCAGTAGGTTCATATAATAAACGGGCTAAAGAAGAAGCGGATAAATATGGTATACAACTACATCATGTTGAACGTTATTATCAACAACCTAAATTTATTAAATACTGGACAAATAAAGTAAATGAAACACTAGCTAAAATTCCGGAAGAAGAACATGATGAAACAATTTTAATCGTGTCTGCGCACAGTTTACCTAAAGGATTAATAGAACGTAATAATGATCCTTATCCTAATGAAATTAAAGATACAATGGATCGTTTAGAAGCTTCTACAAATATTAAACATGTAGCGCAAGGGTGGCAGTCAGAAGGTAATACAGGTACGCCTTGGCTAGGACCTGATGTACAAGATTTAACAAGAGAATTATACAAAGAACATCACTATAAAAACTTTATTTATACACCCGTTGGATTTGTTTGTGAACATCTTGAAGTACTTTACGATAATGATTATGAGTGTAAAGTTGTTTGCGATGACATTGGTGCTAATTACTATCGACCAGAAATGCCTAATACAAATCCGTTATTTATAGGTGCAATTGTCGACGAAATTAAAACAGTTTTTTAAAAAGGAAGGGACATGTTGTGAGTAAAAAAGTTGCAATTATAGGCGCTGGCATTACAGGTCTAGCCAGTGCATATTATTTTAAACATTATAATGAAGACATAGATGTAACTATTTTTGAAGCAACTTCAAGACCTGGAGGTAAAATTCAAACTTATCGCCGCGATGGTTATACTATTGAACTTGGTCCAGAATCTTACTTAGGTCGAAAAACGATCATGACAGATTTAGCAAAAGATATAGGTCTTGAAGATGATTTAATTACGAATCAAACAGGACAATCCTATATTTTTGCTAAGAACCAATTGTATCCTATTCCTGGCGGATCAATTATGGGAATTCCAACAGATATTAAACCTTTCTTAAAAACACGTTTAATTTCTCCTTTAGGAAAATTAAGAGCAGGATTAGATTTAGTTATTCCGCCTATTAAAATAGAAAATGATATTTCGGTTGGTGAATTCTTCAGAAAACGTTTAGGAAACGAAATGCTGGAAAATTTGATTGAGCCTCTTATGGGAGGGATTTATGGAACAGATATTGATCAATTAAGTTTGATGAGTACGTTCCCTAATTTCAAGCATAAAGAAGAATCATATGGTAGTTTAATTAAAGGAATGAAATATGAAAAACGCGAACGTACAAG
>NZ_PPQE01000025.1:1065934-1067736 GCF_002901845.1 Staphylococcus hominis subsp. hominis | reverse complement strand
AACAATTTAGACATGGGCTAAGTTCATTTATTGAAGCACTAGCTAAAAATGTTGAACAAAAAGGTGTACACATCAAATACAATACACCAGTAGAAGATATTCATATTCATAATGATAATTATGAGATTGTTACACATAATAGTCGAGAGACGTTTGATGGTTTACTTGTTACGACACCACATCAAACGTTTATGAAATGGTTTAATCATGATTCAGCATTTGAATACTTTAATACTATGGATTCTACTACAGTTGCAACGGTTGTATTTGCATTTGATGAGAAAAATATTGAAAATACTTATAATGGTACTGGATTTGTCATTGCGAGAACTAGTCATACAGATATTACTGCATGTACTTGGACGACTAAAAAGTGGCCATTTACAACACCAAAAGGTAAAGTATTATTACGTGCGTATGTAGGAAAACCTGGCGATACGGTTGTAGACGACCATACTGATGAAGAAATTGTAAATATCGCACGTCGAGATTTAAGTAAAATGATGACGTTTAAAGGTGATCCAGATTTTACGATAGTAAATCGATTACCAAAAAGTATGCCACAGTATCATATTGGTCATATGACTCAAATTCGCAATATACAAACCCATGTAAAACGTCAATATAACGGGTTACGCATTACCGGTGCACCGTTTGAAGCGGTAGGCTTACCTGATTGTATTCAACAGGGTAAAAATGCTGTTGAAGAATTAATAGACGAATTATAAATAAAGCATAGTAAATAAGCACTTTTTAGAGGTTATATTTTCTCTTTAAAGTGCTTTATTTTAAAATAAATAGTCATTATTAAGGAGAAAAGGAGAATAAGAAATGACAGATGTAATTATTGTTCACTCACAAATAGGAAATGCACATAATCATTGGTATCAATGGTTAAAACATAACCTAGCGCTTGAAGGATATAATGTACAATTGTTTAATTTAGATAAAGAGGATAACAAAAAATTAGATACGTGGATAAAGGCTATGAAACAACAAATTAAAATCAATCATCCTGATACGTATGTTGTAACCCATGGCTATGGTTCAATCGCTGCCTTGAAATTTATTGAACAAGTAGATTTAAAACGTCCAATAGAAGGCTTTTTTAGTATTGCTGGATTTAAAGAAGATGCGCAAGACATTGATGAATCTGTTAATTTAGATCATATTACCATTGATTATGATGAGATTAAGAAAAAGGTTAAACACTTTCACGGCCTTGCTTCAAAAGATGATGAACATGTATCTTATAAGGAAACTGAAAAGTTGTTGCAAGCTTTAGGAGGATCAATTCGAATTGTTGAAGAAGGAGGTCACTTCCTAGAAGAAGAAGGCTTCGTTTCTTTCAGTGAACTACAAGAAAAAATGCAAAAATATATGACACAATAATGTTAGAGTGGGAAAGTATCAAATAGTAATATAAAGAGTAATAAATAATTATGAGATTTTATAACCAAATTATCCCATAAAATAAATTTTTTTAAGTTTAGCGTTTTTTTACACAAATTAATTTATGGTTTTTATTGACTATATGGATATTAATATATATACTAATAAAGTATTAAAAAAAGCACTACTAAAAAATAATTATCTCATAATTATTTAAATTTATAATTAAAGTATTGTAAAATTTATTTTAAAAAAGTGTTGACATTACAGTGACTTAAATGATATATTAATTAAGTATTCATTTGAAGTACTAAATAATATTAGCGCGGGATGGAGCAGTTCGGTAGCTCGTCGGGCTCATAACCCGAAGGTCGGTGGTTCAAATCCGCCTCCCGCAATACATAATTTTA
>NZ_PPQE01000025.1:1065674-1065924 GCF_002901845.1 Staphylococcus hominis subsp. hominis | reverse complement strand
AACACGCCTGCCTGTCACGCAGGAGATCGCGGGTTCGATTCCCGTCGAGACCGTCATTACTTTTGACTTATGATTAAGGTTCAGTAGCTCAGTTGGTAGAGCAATGGATTGAAGCTCCATGTGTCGGCAGTTCGATTCTGTCCTGAACCATTTACACTTTGGCGGTTGTGGCGAAGTGGTTAACGCATCGGATTGTGGTTCCGACACTCGTGGGTTCGATTCCCATCAACCGCCCCATAATCGTTATTAA
>NZ_PPQE01000025.1:1033088-1065664 GCF_002901845.1 Staphylococcus hominis subsp. hominis | reverse complement strand
AACCTCAGCCTTCCAAGCTGATGTTGTGGGTTCGATTCCCATCACCCGCTCCATAGTTTAATTATTCCGCAGTAGCTCAGTGGTAGAGCTATCGGCTGTTAACCGATCGGTCGTAGGTTCGAATCCTACCTGCGGAGCCATGGCTCCTTGGTCAAGCGGTTAAGACACCGCCCTTTCACGGCGGTAACACGGGTTCGAGTCCCGTAGGAGTCATATAAACAGAAGTGAAACATCGCTTCTGTTTTTTTATTTAATTGAATAGAGGAGAGTTGTCCGAGACTGGCTGAAGGAGCACGCCTGGAAAGTGTGTAGGCGCTTTATCGCGTCTCAAGGGTTCGAATCCCTTACTCTCCGTATCAAAAGCTTTATATCATAGGGTTTAGACTTAGCAAGTGTCAATTATGTGTCAAGAAAATAATTCTCTGACATGTTGACCTTGCTCTTTTTATGTTCTTACTCTCCGTACAGTAGCTCAGAATGGTTATTTTCCATTCTGGGTTTTTTATAGCTACAAGTATTTAACTATATTTATCTAAAAAGGGTAATATCTTTTAAAAAATAAAACAATCACAAAATAAATTTAAACATGAATCCTGTTAAGTCATTTAAAAATCGTTATAATATAGTATGTATAACTATTGGAGGAATGAATAGTGGAATTTTGGTTAAAAGAGCAAAGTATAAAAAACAAAAACAAAATTGCGGTTACAGATGGTAAGTATACATTAACATATAATCAATTATATTCTGCAGCGTATCAGCTTTCAAAGAAATTATTATCTTTAAATGAAAGTAGGATAGGACTATATATTGGAAACGACATTGAGTCTATTATTTTAGTGCACGCATGTTGGTTAGCGCAAATTGAAATTGCAATGATCAATACACGATTAACAACAACTGAAATGACCAATCAAATGAACTCAGTGAATGTTCAACTTATTTTAACTACAAAAGAGTTCGATTTACATTCACATCAAGTTCTCTCATTTAATCAACTGAGCGATTATCCTGATGCGCCTAATCATAAACAATTTGATATTCATCGTATTGCATCTATTATGTTTACATCAGGGACGACAGGACCCCAAAAAGCAGTACCTCAAACGTTTAAAAATCACTATGCAAGTGCATTAGGTTGTAAAGAAAGTCTAGGATTTGATCAACAAACGACATGGTTATCGGTTCTTCCAATTTATCATATTTCAGGACTTAGTGTGATTTTACGTGCTACCATTGAAGGGTTTACTGTACGTTTATTAAATAAATATAATACTGAAGATATGCTGACTATTATTAAAAATGAATATCCTACACATGTGTCACTTGTGCCACAAACGTTAAAGTGGCTAATGGATGCTGGTTTAAATAAGCCATATTCAATTGAAAAAATATTACTTGGGGGTGCAAAATTATCATCCACGCTCATACAACAGGCATTGAGTTATCAATTACCTATTTATAATTCTTTTGGAATGACGGAAACATGTTCGCAGTTCCTAACCGCTTCACCAGATATGTTAGCTAAACGATATGATACAGTAGGTAAACCAAGTGATAACGTTGAAGTATGTATTAAACAACCTAATGAAGAGGGCCATGGTGAATTACTTATCAAAGGTGACAATGTAATGAATGGATATTTGTATCCTAAAGATTTGGATAACACATTTGAAGATGGTTTCTTTAAAACCGGAGATATTGCAGAAATAGATAGTGATGGTTTTGTAATGGTTTATGATCGACGTAAAGACCTTATTATTAGTGGTGGAGAAAATATCTATCCTTATGAAATTGAAACAGTGGCTAAAACATTCAATGGAATTATAGATGCAGTATGTGTACCTAAAGAAGATGATACTTGGGGTCAGATTCCAGCACTTTACTATGTCGCAAGTGAAACAATTGAGGTTAAAGACCTTATAGATTTCTTACAAGAACATTTAGCAAAATATAAAGTTCCTAAGATATATCAACGCGTCAATGCATTACCTTATACTTCTACTGGAAAATTACAACGTAATAAAGTTGGAACTGAGGATCATTAAATGAAAATTATTGATATACAATTTTATTACTATACCGCGCCGTTTCATTCTCCGATTACGACGCCTAAAATCGAAATGACACATCGCAAAGCACTCATAGTACGATTTATTTCTGATGAAGGGGAAAATTATTTTGGTGAATGTAATGCCTTTGAAACGGATTGGTATGATACTGAAACAATTGAGACAGTAAAAATACGAATACAACAATGGTCAAAAAAGATTTTAAATCAATCATTCAATACATTTAGTGACTGGTTACCTTATCTTGATTTATTAGATAGTTATCCGGCTACTAGATGTACTGTTGTGATGGCGGTTTATCAGATGTTTTATTCACAACCGTGCTTTAAAGTTGAATATGGTGCAACAGTAAGTGGTTTATCTTCTTCACAATTACAAACACTTAAAGACACAAAGCCAGCACGTATTAAATTAAAATGGAGTTCTCATCTCATTAACGACATAAAAAAGCTACGCAATGAACTTCCATTTGAATTTAATCTTACACTCGATGCAAATGAAACACTGGATATGTCACAATTTCAATTATTAAAAGAGATTGATCAACACGATATTCTATACGTTGAAGAACCATTTAAAGATTTAAATGATTTAAGTTATATAGATGTTACGCATTATCCTGCTATTGCTATTGATGAAAAAGCAACGGATTTACAATCAATTTTGAAAATTATTCATCAATATCCTATCACTGCAGTTGTGGTTAAACCATTTAGACTGGGAGGAATAGATAGAGCACTAGAACTCATTCACTTATTAAAAGAGAAAGATATTAAAGTGATCGTTGGTGGGATGTATGAATATGGACTTAGTCGATATTTTACTGCTTTATTAGCAAAAGAGGGGTCTTATCCAGGAGATATTACTCCAGATGGATATTATTTTGAAACAGACTTTACACAAGGCATAGGCAAATTAAAAGAAGGATTGATATATTTCAATCCCCCTAAAATTAATATAAATGCATTATCTGTTTATGAATGATGATGTGTATGTTTGTCTTTTTTTAAAGGTACCGGATCAAATCCACCTTCATGAAATGGATGGCATTTTAAAATACGTTTTACTCCCATGTAGCCACCTTTAAATGCGCCATATACTTCTATAGCTTCTTTAGTATATTCAGAACAAGTAGGATAGAATCGACATGTTGGTGGTGTCATAGGGGAGATGAAACGCTGATAAAAACGAATGATGCTTAGAAATAATTTTTTAAGCATAAATAAACCTCCTATAGACATTTGATTATTAAATAATTTTACCACATTTAAGAGGGGGATGAGTAATATGGAGTTTATCGATCAAGAGGATAGACGAGTCACGATGCAATATAAAACTGATGATGATATACCGAACGGAAACCATGTTTTAGCTATTCCGATATTTCAAAATCAATTATTATTCACTAAACACTCTAAAAGAGGTATCGAGTTCCCTGGAGGTAAAGTTGAAATTAATGAAACGAGTCAACAAGCGATTGCTAGAGAACTTTATGAAGAAACAGGTGGAAAGATAGAAGCCTTATATTATATCGCGCAATATCAAGTTCATACCTTTGATAAATCACTTTTTAAAAAAGATGTGTATGTGATTAAGGTGAAATCCATTGAACATAAACATGACTATTTGGAAACAGAGGGTCCTATATTATTTCATCTAGTTAATGAGATTCCTGAGCACCAAAAAAGTTATTTAATTAAAGATGAAGCAATTTTAAAATGTTTAGAAAGGGTGAAAGATCTTGGGTATTACGAATATTAGAACAATGCCTGTTGAATCCAACACTCATCGATTTGAGGAAATAACTTATACAGTAGACGAATTAAGGGTAAAAGCGTTACAGATGGTCCCAATGTATCATAATGTTAAACGTATTGTAGTTTATTTACGTGGTGGAAAAGGGCAAGTTGGTAGAGTAAGAGCTTCAAGACTTATGCAATTTTCTGATCCATATACATTAGTTATAGGACCCTATTATAGAGGAAGTAATGGTAGTGAAGGAAAAGATGAATTTTGTAATGCTGATTTACATGATGTAACAGTACTTATTCGACTATTAAAAAATAAGCATCCCCAAGCTTTCGTCCATATGATTGGATTTTCAAGAGGTGGAATTCAAGGTCTATTATCATTTCAGGATGATCCAGTTGATAGCTATATTATTTGGGGTGGCGTTTCAGATATTCATTTAATGTATGAAGAACGTGTAGATTTAAGGGGAATGCTAAGACGTATGGTAGGTCATCCGAAAAAAGATAAAGAGGCATATGAACAAAGAAATGCGATATGTACATTGAATCAAAACAGTCCACCTATTTTAATTGTACATGGTGGTAAAGATTGGCAAGTGGGTATACATCAAGCTTATTTTCTTCAAGAACAACTAGAACTTAAAGGGGTCAAACATGATACATTTTATCAACTTGACGAAGGCCATGTACCAAGACCGAAAGCATTGAAAGAAGTTTTAGATTATATACATCAATGGATGAATAATATAGAACAAGACTTATAAAGATGACTACAACGGTCATCTTTGTAAGTCTTTTGTTTATATATTATTAATGACTAAATCCACCATTTTTAGCAATATCTTTTACTTCATCTCCAAATTTTTTGAAGTTTTCTTCAAAACGTTGTTTTAAGTCATTAGCTTGATGACGATAAGCCTCAGGATCATTCCAAGCATGGATTGGATTTAAAATCGTTTTAGGCACATCTTCCATTTCAATTGGTATACTTAAACCAAATATTTCATCTTTAGTAAATGTAGCTTGTTTTAGTTTGCCAGAAATAGCTTGATCTACCATATAACGTGTATAATGTAAGCTGATACGACGTCCAACACCATATTTTCCACCCGTCCATCCTGTATTTACTAGATATACATCAACATCATGGTCATCAATTAGCTTACCAAGTAAATTCGCATATTTAGTAGGGTGCAAAGGTAAAAATGGAGCGCCAAAGCATGTTGAAAATGATGGTTCAGGTTCTGTCACACCACGTTCAGTGCCAGCTAATTTTGACGTAAAACCACTTAAGAAATGATACATGGCCTGAGATTTAGATAATTTAGAAATAGGTGGAAGTACGCCAAATGCATCTGCAGTTAAGAAAATAATTGTATTAGGGTGTGCGGCTTTAGAAGGTAATACGATATTATCGATATGATGAATTGGATAAGCAGCACGTGTGTTTTCTGTGTTAGTATTATCATCAAAATCAACATGGCCACGTTCATTAACAATTGTATTTTCAAGAATAGTACCATATTGAATGGCATTATAAATTTGAGGTTCTTTTTCTTTAGATAAGTGAATGGCTTTTGCATAGCAACCACCTTCAATGTTAAAAATACCATTTTTATTCCAACCATGTTCATCATCGCCAATTAATTTACGATTTGGAGTCGCTGATAATGTTGTTTTTCCTGTACCAGATAATCCAAAGAATAGAGCAACATCACCTTTTTCTCCAACATTGGCAGAACAATGCATACTCATAATATCTTGCATAGGTAATAAGTAGTTCATCACTGAAAAGATACCTTTTTTCATTTCTCCAGCGTATTCAGTACCACCAATTAAAATCACTTTATGTTTAAATGAAACAATAATAAATGTTTCAGAATGAGTACCGTCAACGTCTGGATTAGCTTTAAAATGAGGGGCAGAAACGATAGTAAAATTTGGCTTAATATGACTTGCTTCCTCAATAGATTCAGGTCGGATAAACATGTTTTGTGCAAATAAATTATGCCATGCAAGTTCATTGATGATTTTTAATTTTAATTGTGAGTCTTTATCACTTCCGGCATAACCGTTAAAAACGTATAATTCCTCTTTTTGATCTAAATAATCTAATACTTTGTTGTATAAATTTAAAAACACGTCTTCATCTATAGGTTGATTAATGTCTCCCCAAGCAATATTGTCTCGATATGAAGGTTCGTTAACGATAAATTTATCTTTTGGTGAACGACCAGTATATTTACCTGTACTCATATTAATTGCGCCAAGTTCTGTAAGTTCACCTTCATTATTATTTAAAATCTTGTAATAAAGCTGAGTAGTAGAAAGTTGAAATAAAGTCGTTTTCTTTTCTAATAAGTGTTTGATTTTAGGTGTTTCACTGTATGTATCTATTGACATACAACATCCCTCCAAATATCTATTCATTTATTAATGTAAGCCCTTACATTAAAATAGTATAACATAATGATTTAATTATTCCATTGTAAATAAAAGAACATTTAAAATTCAAAATTGACAATTCTAATGTATTTATGTAGTATAGGTCTTAACGGATTCTCTTATCCTGAGTGGTGGAGGGACATGGACCCAATGAAACCCAGCAACCTCTTTTTTTAAAAGAAAGGTGCCAAACCGTTTGCAGACGCAATATTTGTCTGAACGATAAGAGCGAATGGACGTTTAAGAGCCTTCTCTCTATCTAGGTAGTTGAGAAGGCTCTTTTATTTTAAGCTCATTGTCAAAAGAGAATTTTCGTAAATATAGTTAAAAAAAGGAGCAAATCATGACTTATAATAAACGTTTATTTACATCAGAGTCAGTGACAGAAGGGCATCCAGATAAAATCGCCGATCAAGTATCTGATGCGATTTTAGATGAAATTTTAAAAGACGATCCTAATGCACGTGTCGCTTGTGAAACAACAGTAACAACAGGTATGGCTTTAATTTCTGGTGAAATTTCAACGTCTACATATGTAGATATTCCTAAAGTAGTACGCGAAACAATCAAAAATATTGGTTATACAAGAGCTAAATATGGTTACGATTATCAAACAATGGCTGTTTTAACAGCTATTGATGAACAATCACCTGATATTGCCCAAGGTGTAGATAAAGCACTTGAGTATCGCAATGATATATCTGAAGAAGAAATTGAAGCAACAGGTGCCGGAGACCAAGGATTAATGTTTGGTTATGCAACAAATGAAACAGAAACATATATGCCGCTTCCAATCTTTTTATCACATCAACTAGCGAAACGCTTATCAGATGTGCGTAAAGACGGTACCTTAGATTATTTACGTCCAGATGGTAAAGTTCAAGTAACAGTAGAATACGATGAAAATGATAAACCTAAACGTATTGATACGATTGTGGTATCTTCTCAACATGCTGAAGACATTGAATTAGAACAAATTCAAAAAGATATTAAAGCGCATGTCATTTATCCAACTGTACCTGAAGGTTTAATTGATGATGAAACTAAATTCTTTATTAATCCAACTGGTCGATTTGTTATTGGGGGTCCTCAAGGAGACGCTGGTTTAACTGGAAGAAAAATTATCGTAGACACATATGGTGGTTATGCTCGTCATGGAGGCGGTTGTTTCAGTGGTAAAGATCCTACAAAAGTAGACCGCTCTGCCGCATATGCAGCTAGATATGTTGCAAAAAATATTGTAGCAGCTGGATTAGCTGAGCAATGTGAAGTGCAATTAGCTTATGCAATTGGTGTAGCAGAACCTGTATCTATTGCTATTGATACATTTAAAACTGGTAAAGTTTCTGAAGGCCAATTAGTTGAAGCGGTAAGAAAACACTTTGATTTGAGACCAGCAGGTATCATTAAAATGCTTGACTTAAAACATCCTATTTACAAACAAACAGCTGCATACGGACACTTTGGTCGTACTGATGTATTGTTACCATGGGAAAAATTAGATAAAGTGAATGTCCTAAAAGATGCCGTTCAAAAATAATGTAGGATATACATCAATCAATTAGGTTAAACCTCGAAATTATCGTTTATTTCTATTATAATAGATAGATATTGACAGTTTAAAAGGAGCGTTATCTAATGAATTCATTTGGACCGATTGAGATTGGTTTAATTGTAGCGATAATCATAGCGATTATATGTTTTATTCTATTTTTAGTTGCCTTGAAAAGTAAAAATAATATGAAACACAAAGCGAGTGAAGAATACAATCTCAAGGAACAACAACTCAAATCTTCACATGAGGAAGCACTTGAAAAAGAACGTATTGAAAATAAAAAACAAGTAACGAAACAAAAAGAAGAATTTGAAGCTACAGTTAATGGAAAAGAACGTGAAATTGATGCTTTGAAATTATTTTCTAAAAATAAAAGTGAATACGTGACTGATATGAGACTCATTGGTATTAGAGACCGTTTAGTTAAAGAAAAACGTATTAGACGTGAAGATATGCATATAATGGCTAATATATTTTTACCAAGTAATGAGTTTAATAATATTCAACGCATTAGTCATCTTGTGCTTACTAGAACTGGGTTATATATCATTGATTCACAATTATTAAAAGGTCATGTGTATAATGGAATTAGCGGCGCACAATTTCAAGAATTACCAATGCTGAAGCAAGTATTTGATACACTTGATTTAAACACACAAGCGCCTCAAACGTTAGTGCTTGATCAACATGAAGATAATCATTCGAAACTATCATTTATTAATTATTCTGATCAACTTTCTGCAATTGAGAATTTAGCTACAGATTTACAAACAGAATTAGGACTTAAATATAAGCCAACATCAATTTTATATTTTAATCCTAAACATGATAAAGACGTAACGATTTCAAACTATGCACAAAGCTCAAGTGTTAAGGTTTTAGTTGGTCCTGAACAACTTGACGAATTCTTTAACAAATTTGTATTCCATGGACGTATTCAATATAATGTCGATGAATTACAAAATATTATGGATAAAATTGAATCATTTAACTAAGAGAGGCTACCATCAAAATTTAAAATTTTGATGGTACTTTTTTTATTACAAGCGATGTTCATAAATATACTTTTAGGGTATATACAGAATAGTTATTTTTAAAGGAGGAAGTAAAATGGACTATATTGAATTCTATAATGGAAATCAAATGCCAATGTTAGGACTTGGAACATTTCGAGTAGAAAACGACGATACTTGTAAAGAAGCAGTTAAACATGCCATTGAATCTGGGTATCGTAGCATAGATACTGCTAAAGTATATGGAAATGAAGAACAAGTAGGCCAAGGTATCAAAGAAGGATTAGAATCAACAGGTTTAAATAGAGAAGATATTTTCGTAACATCAAAATTATTTTTCGAAGATTTCGGACGTGAAAATGTGGCTCAAGCCTACGAAACTAGTATCCAAAAACTTGGGTTAGATTATTTAGATTTATATTTAGTACATTGGCCAGGGACAAATGAAGCCGTAATGATTGATACATGGAAAGGTATGGAAGATTTATATAAAGATAATAGAGTTAAAAACATTGGGGTTAGTAATTTCAATCCAGATCATTTTGAAGCATTATTGGCACAAGTTTCAATTAAACCAGTCATTAACCAAGTAGAATTTCATCCATACTTTACTCAAGAAAAACTTAGAAAATATTTAGAAGCGCAAAATATTTATATGGAATCTTGGTCACCATTTATGAATGCTCAAATTTTAAACGATGAAACGTTAAATGAAATTGGTAAAGAAGTTAATAAAACAGCAGCACAAGTTATTATTAAATGGAATATGCAACATAATGTCGTCGTTATTCCCAAATCAGTTACATCAAGCAGAATTGAAGAAAATATAGATGTATTTGATTTTGAATTATCAGCAGATCAAATGAAACGAATTGATGATTTAAATAAAGATCAACGTATAGGACCTGATCCAGATACATTTGAAGGTTAATCAATTTAATTAAAAAAGAGTGAACTTGTAGGTTAATTGACTACACAGTTCACCTTTTTGTTATATTATAAAACCAATCCAACAAGCAATAAATCCTATAACAAATTGCAATAGAGAATACATCATAAATTTAAAAAGTTTGAAAGACGGTGTTAGACATTGCGCAAGCTCATAAGACATGGTTGAAAATGTCGTTAAACCTCCTAAAAATCCGGTAATAAAAAACATATGTATCCAGTTTAAGTGAATAGAGAGCCCAGTCGTTAAACCAATGAGAAAACTTCCCATCCAGTTGACGATTAAAGTAGCAATAGGTATTGAAGTAGACCATTTGGATTTAGTGACATCAGTTAGCCATGCTCTAACGACAGCGCCAAAACCACCGCCAATCATAATTAAAAGAGCTTGTATCAAGATGTAAGACCTCCTAATTTCATACCTATCCAGCACAAGATAACACCAAAGCAATAACTCATAAACGCATAAACCACAGCTAAGATAATATGATGGCTGTAAAGTAATGTGACTAACTCAAATTGAAATGTTGAAAAGGTTGTTAAAGCGCCTAAAAAACCAGTTGTAATACCTTTTTTAATTTTAGGATGATCTTTAAATAATTTAATCATTACTACAGATAGATAACCCATAAGAAAAGCACCTGACAGGTTAGCTATCAATGTGCCAATTGGAAAGATGCTACTCTGATTTATAAAGGAAAACAAAAATCTTAATAAAGCGCCCAACATACCACCTATAAACACGGTTAAATATTGCATAGTATACTCACCTTTATATAACATTTTATGCGTATTTGATTATGAAAAAATGCCAAATGTTGTAACAGAAGCAAAAATATGGAACAAAATTACTACTAATATGACATAAGGTAATATTTTAGAAGTAGTCTTAATCCAATCTTTATTTTTATAATTTAAATGTTTAATTGCTTTATCAGAAAATATAATTGAAGCAATAAGGATGATAACATTTACAATACTACATGCAATTAATAAATTTTTTATTGATTTAAATTGAATACTTAATAAAGGATTAAATGTATTAAAATAAAAGCTAATAATTAAAAGAATCACTGATATATATAAATATTTTTTTGATTTAGACATAACATACCTCCGATTTATATCATTAAATAATATTACCACATTTAATTTCATTTTTAATAGTACCTTTATCATAAGGTTTTAATTTTCAGAAAATTCAAAGCAAAACATTCGCATACACAAAAAAAGCATGATATAAATAACATAACGAAATAGTAAAACATACTGTACATAAAAAATAATTATACATATGGTGTCTTTTCATAAAGCAAGCTATATTCGTAATATAAATGAGAAGGGAAGATTTTATGACTCAATTAAATGTAGAAGTATTTGCTGATGGTGCAGATATCGAACAAATGAAAGCTGCATACAAAAATAAAGAAGTAGATGGTTTTACAACAAATCCTAGCTTAATGGCAAAAGCAGGTGTAACAGATTATAAAGCTTTTGCAGAAGAAGCAGTACGTGAAATTCCTGATGCTTCTATATCATTTGAAGTATTCTCAGATGATTTAGACACAATGGAGAAAGAAGCAGAAATTTTAAAGCAATATGGTGACAATGTGTTTGTAAAAATTCCAATTGTGAACTCAAAAGGTGAATCTACAATTGAATTAATTAAAAAATTATCAGCTGATCATGTTCGTTTAAATGTAACTGCTGTTTATACAATTGAACAAGTTAAAGCTATTACAGAAGCAGTGACCGAAAGTGTACCTACATATATCTCTGTCTTTGCGGGGCGTATTGCTGATACGGGTGTAGATCCACTTCCTTTAATGAAAGAATCTGTAAAAGTCGCACATAGTAAACATGGTGTTAAATTATTATGGGCAAGTTGCCGTGAAGTGTTCAATGTTATTCAAGCTAATGAAATTGGCGCCGATATTATCACTTGTCCATCAGATGTTGTTAAGAAAGTTAACAATAATCTTGGACGCGATATTAATGAATTGCCAGTAGATACAGTTCAAGGATTTGCAAAAGATATTAAAAGTTCTGGACTATCTATATTATAAAATCACTATATCTAAATTATGACCAACCGAGTCTAAGACTACAAACATGTCTTAGACTCGGTTTTAGTGTTATATGAATATCAAAGAGAAGGAGTAATAAAGTATCTTGAGTTGTATCTTTCTTTTTTATTGAGTTTGTTTTAAAATCGGTGTTCAGTTAAAATTTATGAATATAATTAAATAGAAAGGAATTAAGTTATGGAGGAAACTGCTTTTAGAGAAAAAGTAAGAAAACAATTGTGGTTTTTAAATAAAAAAGAAAAGCAATTATTAGAACATACTTTTGAACAAAATAATGCTTCATTTAATAATGCAGAACAGAAATTTATGAAACCTACTCGTTTTGCTAATCAATTTTTACAGGTTCATATCTTTCGAAATAAACATTTTTCAAATGGATATTTGTTCTTATTAATTATATTATTTGTTCTCGCATACATCCTATTACTAGGATGGTTTTTAGCTGGATTTATCGCAAGTTTAGCAGTAGTCAATCAATTTATAAATCCTAAAGCAGAATTAAGTTTAATCTATCGTGTATTAATCTTAGTTTTTGCCATTATTAGTTTGATTGTCAGTTTGTATCTCATAAGATTTGTGACTGCTTTGTTTACTAAAAGATTACTTGAATATAAGTTTAATGAAAAGAAGTCGTCTTATTAATTAAATAGGCTAATAGAATACTTTCTTGCCATTTTTTATAAACTAAAATGTAAGGCTCATCGACTATGCATTGAACTGAATTATCAAAGATAATAATGGTTTTATTTTGAGAAGACGTTAATCCAATAATACGTTGAGCATTAAAATATATTTGTATGGGTGCGCGTTGATGTTTGATTGGAAATAAAATGATGTCTTTAGAAATATAAATAGGAACTAGTTTATTGATAGATAATAAGCGTTTAGCTAATTTAAGTTGTTGCGTATATGATTTATTAAATTGTTCTAGATAGTATATGACTATCTTTTTAATATGAAATGGTAGAATCATTTCATATGTTTTAAAACAACATTTAGTCTGAATTGTTGAACCTTCTAAAGTTTGAATGTATAACAAATCGAAAGTATTATGAGGTAACATGCCAATCACCTTCTAAATAATATTGCTGAAGTTTGATACGGGCAGAAGATTTATATTTTTTAATTGTAGTGTCTGAGACATTCATCTTTTTAGCGATTTCATATTGTTTGTATCCATGAAGATAATATATCAGCCATTGATATTCATTTGAATTTAAAATATATTTGAAATCATTAAAAAAAGATTCATCTTTCAATGTATAAGTTAAAGAATGAGGTAACGCTGCAATATCTAGGCAATCAATCTTCAATTGCTCCTTTCTAAAAAGATCAATAAGATAAAACTTTAATCGCTGATAGATAAAAGAGGACAAAGATACAGAGGAAGATGGGTTATAAATTTTGGAGATTTCCCACAATTTTATTAATAATAGTTGATAAAATTCATCATAATTATAAGTGATACGGTATTGTCTTAACAAATGATGAATCATCTTATGATATTTTATGTGTAATGAACTAAAATCTGAAATATTTATTCTTTCTCCTTAGTTATGTACATAAACAATATTTCCGGATGTATAAATTCTACATGAGGTATCGTGAATTTTCATTTGCTTAATTTAATAAATAGGTGTTAAATAGTAAACATAGAATCGTTGGATTGGATGATATATAGCTTTAACAAGTTTGTAAGATTAATATTCGACATTTGTACAATAAAATATAGGAGGTATGAAGTTGGATTACGCACATTTAAATCTTGAGCACTTTTTTGCAAGACATGATGATTTAGACGTTATTAGAGATCGTTCTGAATTTGTAATGATAAATAATTTTACAAATGAAATGATGTATCGTGATGGTGATATTGAAGGGACGATTGATTTAAATCAATATTATTATAAAAATAGATCGCAAGCTGTCAGTTTTATTATGATGGATTATAAAAGAAATAACGAATAATTAAATATGTTAACCTTACTACAAATAACTATATTTATTTAATAGATAAAAATCATTGAGTAATGAAATGTTGAGTATTTCATTACTTTTATTTTTTTGTTAAATTTCAATTTTGTTACTTTTATTTTATGAATATGTAACATTATAATTATAAAATTGTTTAAGAGAATTAAAAATGTTAAAATTTATTATCATGGAAGACTTTTCTATAAATGAAATTACAACATTAACCTAAGAGGTGTGAATATGACAAAGCACAGAAAAGGTTCTATTATAGGCCTAATAGGGTTACTTATTATTTTAGTAGCAGCTGGCTTCATTTTTTTCTCAATGATTTCTGATCAGATATTTTTCAAAAAAGTAAATGAAGTAGAGAAAGTTCAGCATGTGAACGTCACGCTTGATAAAGCTGCTGCAAAACAAATAGATAACTATACAAGTCAACAAGTATCGAATAAAAATAATAATGCATGGAGAGATGCATCAGCAAGTGAAATTAAAGTTGCAATGGACAGCAGTAAATTTATCGATGATGATAAACAAAGATATCAATTTTTAGATTTATCTAAATATCAAGGTATTGATAAAAATCGTATCAAACGTATGTTGTTCGATCGACCTACACTATTGAAACATACTGATGCTTTTGTAAATGCTGCAAAAGAAAAACGTGTCAATGAAGTCTATTTAATTTCTCACGCATTATTAGAAACAGGTTCAGTAAAAAGTGAACTGGCGAATGGTGTAAATATTGATGGTAAAAAATATTATAATTTTTATGGTGTTGGAGCTTTAGATGAAGATCCAATCAAAACAGGTGCTGAATATGCGAAAAAACATGGTTGGGATACACCAGAGAAAGCAATTAAAGGTGGCGCAGATTTTATTCATAAACACTTCCTATCTCACGATGATCAAAACACATTATATAGCATGAGATGGAATCCTATGAATCCTGGTGAACATCAATATGCGACTGATATTAAATGGGCTGAAAGTAATGCGGAAATTATTGCTGATTTCTATAAAGAAATGAAAACTGAAGGTAAATACTTCAAGTTGTATGTTTATAAAGATGATCAAAAACATCAATAATCAAAATAAAAACCAACATTATCTTTTTAATTAGATGATGTTGGTTTTTTTATTTATTCTGCTTTGTTTTTTCTTGAAGCCCAAGTAAATCCAATGATAAAAACAATTAATGTTTTTAATAAAAATTTCATTGTTTAGTCACCTCAATATTTAAATTTTAACATAGTTACACATGATTATTTATGCTTTGAAATGGATAATCGTGTTAATAGTGAAACGTTTTGAAGTCGAGAATCGTATTGGTATAATATGATAATATTCAACATAATACAAATATATAAAAGGATGATGTTAAATATGCGAGTAGCAATTATAGGTATGGGTACAGCAGGTGTGAGTGTACTTAGACAACTCGTTAAACATAAAGACTTTAAGCAATTAAAAGTCGATGTCTACGATAATGAATTTAATATGGGGCAGGGTGTTCCTTTTCAAAATGATAGTAGTCAATTATTAATTAACTTACCCACTAAAAATATGAGTTTAAATCTAGATGATGATGAAGAGTTTTGGAAATGGTATCAAACACAATCTGATTTTACGTTTAAAAATCCAAAGTATTTACCAAGATTTGTTTTTGGCCATTATATGAAATCATACTTATCAAATTATGAGACATTATATGATAACCTTACAGTTATTAAACAACCAGTACAAGAAGTCTTCATTAATTCAAATATAGATGAAACCACATTGAAATATTATGTCTGTACGTCTAAAGATATGAAGCATTGTCAAGTATATGATTACATATTTTTAACTATAGGTACTTTATCATATCACGACCCTTATCATTTAAAAGGCATAAAAGGTTATATTCAAACTCCTTACCCTACATATAATACTTTAGATGATGTACAAGAATCTGATGATATTGCTATTATTGGAACAGGATTAGCTAGTTTAGATGTAGTGCGTTATGTAGCGTTTCATCACCCTAAACTACCTATCACAATGACGAGTCGTTCTGCTCAATTACCTAGCGTAAGAGGAAACATGAAAAAAATTGAGTTTCAATATTTAACGAAATCTAAATTTAATGATATTAAAGATAAGTATTTTGGAAATGTACCATTAGAGAAAGCATTCGATTTATTTAAAGAAGAGTGTGAATTAAATGGTATTGATTTACAGAAATTGGTTCATCGCCGAACAGGGGACACGATTAAAGATTTAAATTATGATTTAGAACATCCTAATGAGATAGGTATATTCCAAACATTAATAGAGAATGTCAAAGAAAATTTAAATTGGATTTGGAATAGTTTTAGTCGTCAAGATCAAATTGAATTCGATAAACGTTTCACTAAAATTATTCAACTTAACTCAAATCCTATGCCTCCAAGAACTGCAAAACTCATCAAGCAATTAATAAAAGATGGTTCATTAGTGATTAGAAAGGATTTAGAAGATGTGGTACATAAAAATGGAATATTTAATTTAAAATTCAAACATGATGAACAATGGTATCCACATCATATTATTATTAATGCAACAGGTTCTAAAACACATTTAAAAGATTTAGATGAAGATGATCAATTTATCTTAAATCTTCAAAATCGACAAATTATTCAAGCTCATCCTATGGGTGGAATACAAAGTATCCCAGAAACAAATCAGGTGATTAGTCCAAGATATGGTACTTTAAATAATATGATTGCTATTGGACAAATCACTAATGGAGTAAATAAATTGCGTAATGGAGTAAAAATGATTGTTAATCAAGCGGTAAGTGCAGTGGATTACTTATATGAAATTCGAAAAGAATTTGATCATAAAGCATAATGCTTTACACAATAATGAATAAATGTCTCTTTAAGAGTTAAATTTAAAAATCAAATTGAAATTCTTTATTTGTAATTTTCCAAAAATAAATGTAAGATGATATATGTAGCACTAAACTACAATGACTCAAATTTAATCACAATTTCATACGTATTCTTTCGGGGCAGGGTGTAATTCCCAACCGGCAGTGATTAAGCCTGCGACCCACTTAATCTTAATTTATTAAGTGGCTGATCTAGTGAGACTCTAGAGCCGACAGTAAAAGTCTGGATGGGAGGAAGAATCAATCACATCATTACTGAATGATGTATAAGCATGCACAATATAAAAATTGTAGTACGCTTATTTAAGTATATATACATGCCCTATGCCTGTGAAACAGGTATGGGGTTTTTTTAGAGGTGATAAATTGAGTGAATTTATGAAATATGCAATTCAATTAGCACAAATGGTGGAAGGACAAACTGGAGTTAATCCTCCTGTTGGCTCAGTTGTTGTGAAGGATGGGCGTATTGTGGGACTAGGTGCACATTTAAAGCAAGGAGAGAAACATGCGGAAGTTCAGGCTTTAGATATGGCACAAGATAAAGCAAAAGGCGGCACAATTTATATTTCTCTTGAACCTTGTACACATTATGGATCAACACCACCTTGTGTGAATAAAATTATTGAACATGGGCTTAGTAAAGTGATTTATGCTGTAAAAGATACGACGTTATCTTCTGAGGGAGATATCATTCTTGAAAAAGCAGGTATTGAAGTTGAGTATCAATATTCAGAAGAAGCTTTTGCTTTGTATGAGGATTTCTTCAAAGCAAAACAACATAAAATTCCTGAAATTACAGTAAAAGTCTCGACTTCGTTAGATGGTAAACAAGCGACTGATAGTGGACAAAGTCAGTGGATTACGAATAAAGCAGTAAAACAAGATGTATATCGTTTAAGACATACTCATGACGCAGTATTAACTGGTAATGGAACGATTGAAGCGGATAATCCACAATATACAACACGTATTCAAGAGGGTAAACATCCAATAAGAATCATACTATCTAAGCGAGGCCAAATTGATTATTCAAAACAGATATTTCACGATCAATTAAGTGAAATTTGGATTTATACTGAAAATCATGAACTAAAAAGTCCAAGTCATCATATAAAAATAATATATTTAGAAACATGTAATTTAAAATCTATTTTATCTGATATATATCAAAGAGGTGTCGGCAGATTATTAGTAGAAGCTGGACCTCAAATAACTTCAGAATTTCTCCAATCTAATTATTTAGACCATCTTATTATTTATTATGCCCCGAAAATAATAGGCGGTATTGGAAAAAATCAATTTTATCAAACTGATAATGTCATTGATTTAGCTGATGCGCCACAATTTGAAGTGATTTCTACCGAGTCTATTCAACAAAATATTAAAATGACACTGCGAAAGAAGTGAAGATAAATGTTTACAGGTATCGTTGAAGAAATAGGTACTGTAAAAAGTATTCGCACTCAACAATCCGTAAGGACATTAGATATTTCATGTCAAAAAATCATAGAAGATATGCATATTGGTGATTCTATAAGCGTAAATGGTGCGTGTTTAACAGTCATTGATTTTAAACAAAATCAATTTTCTGTCCAAGTGATTAAAGGTACTGAAAATAAAACATATTTAGCTAATATTAAAGAAAATGATGAAGTCAATCTTGAACGAGCAATGTCAGGTAGTGGACGTTTCGGAGGACATTTTGTATTAGGTCATGTAGATGCAAAAGGAACAATTATAAATATCAGAGAAACGCCTAATTCACGCATTGTATCTATTAAGGCATCTGACTCGGTTATCAAACAAATGGTTAAGCAAGGTTCTATTACTGTTGATGGCGTAAGTTTAACAATTTTTGACTTGCATCAACATAGTTTTGATATCCATCTTATTCCTGAAACAAGACGTTCAACGATTCTTTCTAACAAAAAGATGGGCGATGAAGTGCATCTTGAAACAGATGTATTATTTAAATATGTTGAAAGTATAGTTGGTAAAAATAAATCTGATTTGTCAGTTGATAAATTAAAAGCATATGGTTTTTAGGAGGGGCTTAAATGAAATTCGATAGCATTGAAGAAGCGTTAGAAGCATTAAGAAATGGCGATAGTATTATTGTAGTAGATGATGAAAATCGTGAAAATGAAGGTGACTTAATTGCGGTCACTCAATGGATGAAAGACGATACCATTAATTATATGGCCAAAGAAGCGCGTGGATTAATTTGCGCTCCTATAAGTTCGCAGATTGCTGAACGTCTAAATCTTAAAACTATGGTTGATGGTAATACAGATGACTACGGTACAAATTTCACTGTAAGTATCGATCATATCTCTACTACTACAGGAATTAGTGCATTTGACCGTACAGCAACAGCGAAAGCGTTAATTAATCCTGATTCTAAACCAGAAAGTTTCCATAAACCCGGACATTTATTTCCTTTAGTGTCTAAGGAAAAAGGTGTATTAGTTAGACCAGGACATACGGAGGCTGCTGTAGATTTAGCTAAATTAACAGGTGCTGCACCTGCTGGAGTTATATGTGAGATAATGAATGACGATGGTACGATGGCAAAAGGTAATGAATTACAACAATTTAAAGAGCGACATCAATTAAAAATGATTACAATTGAAAGTTTAATTAATTATCGTCGTAAACAAGAAAGCGAAGGTATTGAACTTAAAGCAACTGTAAAAATGCCAACGGATATTGGTAATTTTAAAATGTACGGTTTCCAATCTCAATATACACATGAAGATATTGTTGTACTTGGCAAAGGAGAACCACGTACAACTGAAAATGTAAGACTACATTCTGCTTGTTTAACAGGTGATATTTTCCACAGTCAACGATGTGATTGTGGCGCTCAATTAGAAGCATCAATGAAATATATAAATGATCATGGCGGATTAATTATTTATTTACCACAAGAAGGTAGAGGCATTGGTTTAATGAATAAACTAAAAGCTTATGAATTAATTGAGCAAGGACATGATACGGTTACTGCAAACTTAGCATTAGGTTTTGATGAAGACTTAAGAGATTATCATATAGCTGCTCAAATTCTTAAATATTTTAACGTTCAACAAGTTAATTTATTAAGTAATAATCCTAAGAAATTTGAAGGCCTGGAAGATTATGGTATAAAAGTTGCAGAGCGTACAGAAATTATTGTGCCAGAAACGGAACATAATCATCATTATATGGAAACAAAAAAATCGAAAATGGGACATCTTATTTAGGAGGAATCTAGAATGAATTTTGAAGGTAAATTAGTCGGTACAAATTTAAAAGTTGCAATAGTAGTGAGTAGATTTAATGATTTTATTACCAACCGTTTATTAGATGGAGCGAAAGATACATTAGTAAGACATGGTGTAGATGAAGATAACATTGATGTTGCATATGTACCAGGTGCATTTGAAATTCCACTTGTTGCTAAAAAATTAGCGCAAAAAAATGATTATGATGCAGTGATTACTTTAGGCTGTGTCATTAGAGGTGCAACATCTCATTATGACTATGTTTGTAATGAAGTTGCTAAAGGCGTATCAAAAGCAAATGATGTTACGAATACACCAGTCATTTTCGGTGTTTTAACAACTGAAAGTATTGAACAAGCAGTTGAAAGAGCGGGTACGAAAGCAGGTAATAAAGGTGCAGAAGCGGCAGTAAGTGCAATTGAAATGGCAAATTTACTTAAACAGTTTTAATTAATGTAGAGCGTCTCGATAATTTTATGGATTATCGAGACGCTCTGTATTTCAACGTTGTAGTAATTTCACAACACCAGATACTAATGTAAGTGTTCCTAAAGCTAGTCCACTAACTAAGCCAATTTTTTTAAGTGCTTCTGTTGAAATAAATTCTTGATAGGCAAGGGAAAGGTTTTGAGGTCTCTCAGCCAGGCGACGCATGAAATAAGCAAACCAGTCATTGCCATATGGAACATAAACGGTAAAGTGATATCCTTGTCTAGCAATCTCTTCTGCTAATTCATTACGAAAACCATACAACATTTGAAATTCAAAAGTGTTTTTTTCAATATGATGATCTTTTACAAATTGTTTAACATGGTTAATGATTTTATCATCATGTGTGGCAATTGACGTAAAGTTTTTGGCGTTAAGTAAACGTTTTTCAATAATATTTATATAATTTTTGTCAATATCTTTTTTACTTTGATAAGCAATCGTATCATTTTCTTTATAAGCACCTTTGACCAGTCTTAATCGTAATTCTGGGTACTTATCAATTAATTTTTCTGCCTCAAAAAGGTATCCTTGAATAACTGTACCGACATTTCTAAATTCCCCTTTTAATCTGTCTAAAATTTGTAATGTTTGTGATAAGCTATTATATTTTTCCATATCAATATTAATATGCATATCATCATAGGTATTAGCCTTTAATAAAATTTCTCTTAAATTTTGGTAGGCTAACTCGGTATCAAATTCACCGCCTAATGAACTCACTTTCACCGACATATGTGCACTCACTTGATATTTATTAATAGCTTCCATTATCTCAAGAATCTCATTTTTAGCTTGAGTCGCTACTGCTTTATTATTAACAAATTCTCCAAGATTATCTACAGTAACATCAATATGTTTAGCGTTTAAACATTCAATCGTATCAATGAGTTGTTCTATAGTATTACCCGCAACAACTCTATTAGCACCCATAGTCGGTCCGATTTTTTTAGCCATTTCATTTAAATATGTACTATTTGATAATGTTATGAAAAAATCTCTGAATAAAGACATATCTATTCCTCCATCCCACTCTTATCTATCTCTATAACAAGTTTAGCATGAATATATCATTTGAGAAAGCGTTTACATTTTGGAGGTGACATACGTTTAAATTCATTAGTCATAAATTAAGAAAATCGATATATTGTTTAACAACAATTAAAGGTATAATTTGATATAATACATTTGATAAACATTCAATTAGAGAGGACTTAAAAATATGTGGAAGTGGGAAACAGAACATGACGCTAAAGGCGTAATCATCATAGTACATAATATGTTAGAACATACTGGTAGATATGCGTATGTGATTACGATGTTGAGACGTAATGGTTATCACGTAATTATGGGTGATTTACCTGGACAAGGTCAAACTTCACGAGCTAACAGAGGTCAACTGCAACGATTTGAAATTTATCATGAACAATTAGTTGAATGGATAAAAATTGCAAACGAATACAAATTACCAACATTTGTTATGGGTGTTGGATTAGGTGGTTTAATTATTCTCAATTTACTTGAAAAGACTGAACTACCTATTGAAGGCATATTACTACTCTCTCCAATGCTTGAATTAAAGAAAAATTATAAAACACGAAAAAATATGTTTATATCTAATATTGGAAAGAGCTCAAAAGATACACAATTTAAATTAGGAATAGATTATGAAGATTTAACTCGTAATTCAGAAGTGATTGATGAGACAAATCATGACGGATTGATGTTAAAGAAAGTATCTTACAAATGGTTTAACATTATTAATGAAACAATGAGAGACACATCACAACATATTAAAGATATCAAACCGTTACCCACTTTATTAATGTATGGTACTGAAGATAAAATCTTAGAAACGTCTTCAATAGATATTTTAAAACAACAATTTCTTGCAGATGAATTTTATTTTAAAGCGTGGAAAGGGTTTTATCATGAGATTCACAATGAACCTGAACGAGATCAAGTCATGAGATATATATTAACTTTCTTGAATAATAGTGTAAATACAATGGGATTTATTGTACAAGAAGAAGACATTGAGGAAATATAAGATAATTTTTTAAAAATCTATAAAAATAGCTCGTAGAAGACAGGGATCTACGAGCCTATTCTATATCAAAAATATGGTGATAATATTATAAATGAGTTAAAATTACAATATAAGTAGAATTATAACTATCAATTACTTTTTATAAATTGTATGAATTTAGTATTAGATTTATAATATAAATGTTGAATTAAAAAATATAGTTGATATATTACTGAAAAATAAATTGTATTGAATTTTTAAAAACGCCAAATCGTATAAACTTAATAATAAATTGAATTATAATTATTATACATAATATGAGAGATCAAGGGGAATGAATTATGAAATTACAAAAAAAAGAAACGGTATCCATGGTATTGAAATTAGAGAAATTATTGAAGGATATAGATTCTATATTTAGAATTATTTATGAGAAGTATCATTTAAATAAAGAAGAAGTACTTATTTTATTAACGTTATGGGAAAAGGGGCCTATGACATTAAAAGAGATGGATCAATACGTTAATATCAAGTCATATAAACGAACAAGAACGTATAATAATTTAGTTCAATCTGATTGGGTTTACAAAGAGCGTCCCATTGACGACGAACGTACGGTTATTATCCATTTTAATGAAGAAAAAAATAAATATAGAAATGAATTATTAGATTTTATTACTACTATTATTAAAAGAAAATATGAATCTTTAGAAAATAGTTTGAATTCATTGATGAGTGTTTAATATAAAAAACCCATAAATTAAAACTACGATTTGATGTTTTAATTTATGGGTTTTAAAATTTAGCGTTTTTCAATCGCACATATAAAAGGTGCATGATTAACTTGATTGATAAATTGATATTTTAATATGTGTGCTTTACTTTGATCAAAGTTTTCGAGATATTTTAATAATTCATCTCTTTCGATTTGTCCTTCCTTATGTCCATGATAAATCACTAGTACAATAATACCTTCTGTACTTAATAGTTTAAAAATACTTTCAATAGCTTGAATAGTTGTTTCAGGTTTAGTAACAATGGTTTTATCACCTTTAGGCAGATATCCCAAATTGAAAATAGCTGCATCCACGTTTCCGATGACATCACTTGGTATATCATTTAAGATATTTTCATGTCCATCATGTATCAACGTAACATGTTTAAAGGATACTATTTTTTCTTTTGTATGTTCAATAGCTTCTTTTTGTATATCGAAACCAAACACTTTGCCATTTGGAACCTGTTCTGCTAAAAATAGGGTGTCATTTCCATTACCACACGTAGCATCAATGACAATGCTATCATCTTGAATATGTTGCTTGATAAGTGTTTTAGCAAAAGGAAGAATACGTTCTAATTTCATGAATTCACCTTATTATTAGATGTGTAAAACTTACCTTGATAAGATTCACGACGTGCTAATTCATCATCTATTTCATTGAGAACTTCCCACTTGTTAACACTCCACATTGGTCCTACCATTAAATCAATCGGTCCATCTCCAGTAATACGATGAATAATCATGTCTGGCGGAAGGATTTCAAGTTGATCACACACTAAGTTTGTATAATCTTCTTGAGTCATAAATTCAAGCATACCTTTTTCGTATTGTTTGACCATTGGTGTACCTTTAAGTAAATGTAATAAATGGATTTTAATACCTTGCACATCCATTTGTGCCACTTCTCGTGCTGTTTCCATCATCATATGATAATTTTCACCTGGTAAGCCATTAATAATGTGTGTACATACGTTAATATTATGTTTACGCAATTTAGCTACACCTTCGTAATACGTTTGCATATCGTGCGCACGATTAATTAAATCAGAGGTTTTCTGATGAACTGTTTGAAGACCAAGTTCCACCCATAAATAAGTACGTTGATTTAGTTCAGCTAAATATTCAACCACATCATCTGGCAGACAATCTGGACGTGTAGCGATAGATAAACCAATAACTCCTTCTTCTTTTAACACAGGTTCATATTTTTCTTTTAAAACTTCTACAGGTGCATGGGTATTTGTAAATGCTTGGAAGTAAGCAATATATTTACCTTCACTCCATTTTTCATGCATTCGTTCTTTAATTTGTTGGAATTGTACTTCAATTGGATCGGCTCTATTTCCTGCAAAGTCACCACTACCAGCTGCTGAACAAAACGTACAACCGCCATGTGCGACAGTACCGTCTCTATTTGGACAGTCAAATCCGCCATCTAGAGCAACTTTAAAAATTTTCTGTCCGAATTTATTTTTTAAATGGTAATTCCATGTATGATATCGTTTATTTTCAAAGGCATACGGGAAATACTTACCCATAACACATTATCCTTTCTATCTAACTTAGTTCTAAGTAAAGATTTTAACATATTTTAATGTTATAGTGTTTATTATAGTTCGATAAAAATATAAAGAGAGGACTTAAAAATTATGAATATACCTAGATCAGTATGGTGGCTAGTTATAGGAATGGCATTAAATATAACTGGTTCTAGCTTTTTATGGCCTTTAAATACGATTTATATGAAAGAAGAATTAGGAAAAAGCTTGACAGTTTCTGGGATTGTTCTAATGATTAATTCTTTTGGAATGGTAGTTGGTAACTTACTAGGTGGAACGTTGTTCGATAAGTTAGGTGGTTACCGTACAATCATGATAGGTACTATTACTTGTTTGCTTAGTACAACATTACTTAATTTCTTTCATGGATGGCCGTGGTATGCAGTTTGGTTAGTGCTACTTGGTTTTGGTGGAGGAATGATTGTTCCAGCAATCTACGCAATGGCTGGTGCCGTTTGGCCTAATGGTGGCAGAACAACTTTTAATGCTATCTACTTAGCTCAAAACATAGGTGTTGCTGCTGGAGCTGCAATGGGAGGTTTCGTTGCTGAATTTAGCTTTAATTTTATCTTCTTAGCTAATTTAATCATGTACGTATTATTTGGAATTGTAGCCTTTACGCAATTTAATTTAGAATACCATGCTAAAGTGAAATCACCAGATAGTCTAGATATCCAAAGTAAAGAAAATAAAAAACGTTTTATAGCTTTAATATTATTATGTGCCATGTTTAGTATTTGTTGGATTGGATACATTCAATGGGAAACAACAATAGCCTCATTTACGCAACAAATTAATATTTCAATGTCTCAATATAGTGTATTGTGGACGGTAAATGGAATTATGATTTTAGTTGCACAACCATTAATTAGACCAGTCATTCGTTTGTTAAAAGGAAACTTAAAATATCAAATGTTTGTTGGTATTTTAATTTTTATGTTGTCATTCTTTGTTACAAGTTTTGCAGAACAATTTACCGTCTTCTTAATAGGAATGATTATTCTTACTTTTGGTGAAATGTTTGTATGGCCTGCAGTACCAACGATTGCCAATTATTTAGCGCCACAAGGTAAGCAAGGTCAATATCAGGGTGTAGTAAATTCTGCATCAACTGTGGGGAAAGCATTTGGTCCTCTAATCGGGGGTATATTGGTAGATACATTCAATATGAGTGCAATGTTCATAGGAATGATCATTCTTTTATTAATAGGAATGTTTTTCTTATCTATTTTTGATAAGGGTCTACCGAAACAATCACAACATGAAAATCGTTGAAAGATAACTTGAAAATTAAACATATAAAATATGATGAACCACTTGCAATTAGGTTACGAATCTCATAATATTAAACTGTATTGGAGTAGTAACTTAAATACTTTTCTAAAGAGAGCTAGTGGTGGTGCAAACTAGCGTTAAGAATTAAGTGAACTTACCGTTAATTAATTGAATTTAAAACATCTCTTACTATTATAAAGTGCACATGTAAAATGTGAATGAGGGTGGTACCGCGGCTAAAGAAAGTCGTCCCTGTCAAAAGTAATAGTTTGAGGTGTTTTATTTTTATTAGGAGGAAAATACTTTGGGTTATAATCACAAAGAGATTGAAAAGAAATGGCAAAATTATTGGGCTGAGAATAAAACATTCAAAGCAAACGATAATTTAGGTCAAAAAAAATTCTATGCATTAGATATGTTTCCATATCCATCTGGTGCGGGATTACACGTAGGACATCCAGAAGGATATACTGCAACGGATATTATTTCTCGTTATAAACGTATGCAAGGATATAATGTATTACATCCAATGGGTTGGGATGCCTTTGGATTACCCGCTGAGCAGTACGCGTTAGATACAGGGAATGATCCTAGAGAATTTACTAAAAAGAATGTTCAAACATTTAAACGTCAAATTCAAGAACTAGGTTTTAGTTATGATTGGGATCGAGAAGTTAATACTACAGATCCTGAATATTATAAATGGACGCAATGGATTTTTATTCAGCTTTATAATAAAGGACTCGCATATGTAGATGAAGTTGCAGTAAATTGGTGTCCGGCACTTGGTACAGTGTTATCAAATGAAGAGGTTGTAGATGGTGTATCAGAACGTGGAGGTCATCCTGTATATAGACGTCCGATGAAACAATGGGTATTAAAAATTACAGAATATGCCGATCGTTTATTAGAAGATTTAGATGAATTAGATTGGCCTGAATCAATTAAAGATATGCAAAGAAACTGGATTGGTCGTTCTGAAGGTGCACGTGTGTCATTTAATGTTGAAAATACTAATGACACTATTGATGTGTTTACAACACGTCCAGATACTATCTACGGTACAACATTCTTAGTACTTAGTCCTGAACACGCGTTAGTGAATGAAATTACTACTGATGACAAAAAAGAAATGGTTAAACAGTATCAAGAAGAAGCATCAAAAAAATCAGACTTAGAGCGTACTGATTTAGCAAAAGATAAATCAGGTGTGTTTACTGGAGCGTATGCTATTAACCCATTATCAGGTAAGAAACTTCCAATTTGGATTGCTGATTATGTATTATCGACTTATGGTACAGGTGCAGTTATGGCAGTACCAGGACATGATGAGCGCGACCATGAATTTGCTAAGAAATTTGATTTACCTATCATTGAAGTTATCGAGGGCGGAAATGTTCAAGAAGAAGCATATACTGGAGAAGGTGCACATATCAATTCTGGCGAACTAGATGGGCTAGATAATAAAGAAGCAATTTCTAAAGCAATTACTTTACTCGAAGCCAAAGGTGCTGGCGAGAAAAAAGTGAATTACAAATTACGTGACTGGTTATTTAGTAGACAACGTTATTGGGGAGAACCAATTCCAGTGATTCATTGGGAAGATGGTACGATGACAACTGTGCCTGAAGAAGAACTTCCATTATTACTTCCTGAAACTGATCAAATCAAACCATCTGGTACGGGAGAATCACCATTAGCGAATATTGATGACTTTGTAAACGTTGTTGATGAAAAAACAGGCATGAAAGGACGTCGCGAAACAAATACTATGCCACAATGGGCTGGTAGTTGTTGGTATTATTTACGATATATTGATCCACATAATGAGAATATGTTAGCGGATCCAGAGAAATTAAAACATTGGTTGCCGGTAGACTTATATATTGGTGGAGTAGAACATGCTGTACTTCACTTACTGTATTCAAGATTCTGGCATAAAGTATTATATGATTTAGGTGTAGTTCCTACGAAAGAACCATTCCAAAAATTATTCAACCAAGGTATGATTCTCGGTGAAGGCAACGAAAAAATGAGTAAATCTAAAGGTAATGTTGTTAATCCTGATGATATCGTAGCATCCCATGGCGCAGATACATTACGCCTATATGAAATGTTTATGGGACCATTAGATGCAGCTATAGCATGGAGTGAAAATGGATTAGATGGCTCTAGACGTTTCTTAGATCGTGTATGGAGATTATTCATTAATGAAGATGGGTCATTATCTAATAAAATTGTTGAAAATAACGACAATTCATTAGATAAAGTTTATAATCAAACAGTTAAAAAAGTGACTGAAGACTTTGATACTCTTAACTTTAATACGGCAATTAGTCAATTGATGGTATTTATCAATGATTGTTATAAAGCGAATAATATTTACAAACCTTATGTAGAAGGATTTGTTAAAATGTTAGCACCAATTGCCCCTCACGTTAGTGAAGAGTTATGGCAACGTTTAGGCAATAAAGAAACTATTACGTACCAACCTTGGCCTACGTATAATGCATCATTACTTGTAGATGATGAGATTGAAATTGTAGTGCAAGTTAATGGTAAAGTAAGAGCGAAAATCAATATTCCTAAAGACTTATCTAAAGAAGATACGCAAGAGTTAGCATTACAAAATGAAAATGTTAAACTATCTATAGAAGGTAAAGAGATTAAAAAAGTTATTGTTGTACCTCAAAAATTAGTGAATATCGTTGCAAAATAATGAAAGAGGAGTTTTATAATGGAATCAATTACAGTAGATCAATTAAAAGAGAAAATACTAGGATCTAATCCAGTAAATATTATCGATGTGCGAACAGATGAAGAAACTGCAATGGGTACAATTCCTGGTGCTAAAACTATTCCAATGGATCAAATTGCTGATAACTTAAATCAATTTAATAAAAATGAAACGTACTACATCGTTTGTGCTGCAGGTGTTCGTAGTGAAAAAGTAGCGAACTACCTTGAAAATGAAGGTATTCATGCAGTTAATGTTGAAGGTGGCATGCAAGCATGGGGTGATGAAGGTATTGAAATAGACAGTATATAATGATTTATAGATATTTAAACAATAATACAGAAAAACAGCGAAGTTATGATTCTTCGCTGTTTTTTTATAATTTAACTTATTTTTAATATTTTTATATTATTTAGTTGTAGTACTTTTAATTTTATTATGATATTATATTTAAGTGTGAATATAATATTATGTAAGTGATAGTAACAACTATAGCATACATAAAACATTTTCATTATAACAATTGACATCAAGAGAGAACATCAAGGAGGAAACATAATGAATCTTTTTAAAAAACAGAAATTTAGTATTCGTAAATTTAGTGTGGGGACATTTTCAACGCTAATTGCTACATTAGTGTTTTTATCACATCCTGGTCATGCAGCAACTCATGATGCAGAAACAAATACAAGTGCTCCACAAACGAATGAAAGTGCGACGATTAATAAACAAAATACTAATATTGAACAACCACATAATGAAACAACGTCAGCAAATACATCTAATTCAAATGAAAATAATCGAAATAATGAAAGTAATACTTCAAGTGATTATTCAATTAACCGTGAACGTGAAGAAGGTACAGTGAATAATGTAATTAATAGCACTGAAAATAATACAAATCATAATGAGAAAGTAACAACTAATGACGTAGTTAGTAATGAAAATAATCATGAAACTACAAACGTTAATCAACCACATAGAAGAGGGAAACGTTCAGTAGATAACACTCCTAGTACTACAAATACAGATCCGATGGCTGTAAATGAACAAAATACTGGTCAAATCATTAATGGGACATTTACAGATAATTCACAGGGTGCGACGATACCGACTAAGAATTTAGAGTCTGCAATGAATGAAGCAAATACTGTACCGGGTTGGCATGTAAATAGTAATGATCAAACCATCATTCCATTAATTTGGGGTCCTAAATCGTTGCCCGCATACAATCCTTATATATTCGATAAAACCAATAATAAAATTGGTGTAGTACTATCAAAATATAATGGTAACTTTAATCAAGTTCCAGGTATAGCTGATCCTACAGTAGGATCAATTTACCAAGATGTTGATGTTACTCCTGGATCAGAAATCCAATTACATTATATTTCTAGTAGTATGAATAATATATGGGGGGTTAATGGTGCAAGAGTGTATATTTACGATGCGAATAATCCTTCTACACTTTTATATAAAGGAACTCCGGATATATTACAGAACCCAATTGGTAACTTTGTAGGTGTATTTCAAGTGCCAGAAACAGTCTCACGATTAAGATTAAGATTTGAATCGGCATTAAATCGTAGTACTGATTCTACTAATGGACATAGACTCCTTACTGGTCCTAATAACTTTGGAGGCGGAGTGTTAGCTGATGTTACCATTAATAGTGGCGCATATTTAACTGCGACAGTAAATAATACACACTACTTTGCACAATCTGGATCCATAAATGCTGATCGAGTTTATCAAGAAATAGGGTTTAGAATTGAAAATAGAGGACATTCTAGTTCAAATAAAACAGAATATACGATTGTTTTACCAGAAGATGTGACATATGTATCTACAAAAAATGCTACTGGAAAATTTAATGCAGCAACTAAAGAGTTAACAGTTAAAATAGATCGACTTGAAGCAGGAGCAAGTAAAAATATTTCTATAGGATTATCCTTACCAACTGATCGACCAATTGAAAAAGAATTCTTAGGACATTTGACTTATGTTACAGATGGTATAAATATGAATAGGTTAAGTGATTCTAAAGATTTTGGACGTAATAATGGTGATCACTATACAAGATACGGTGTGCATAATGAATTTGTAAGTGTTGATTCTGCTATGCGACAAGGAGATATTGTATTAGATAAACAAACCATTACAGTTAAAATGTATAAGCAACATTTGAGAGACAAAGTAACAGAAATTGAGGATGATTTAGCCAATCTTGATCAAAACGATAATTCACCTGAAGTATGGGAAGCAATGCAAGTGATACTTAGAAAAGCTAAAGAAGTATTAGCTGAAACAGATGAGATGCCTATAAGTGAATTGAAAGATCAAGCAACGATTAATAGTATCGATTTAAATTTAGATAAAGCACATGCTAAATTATCATTAGACAAAGTTGCAAGAACTAAAAGAGCGCTCTTTATGGGTAACGATACAGCTACAATTGAAGAAAAAAATGCTGTGATTGAGCAAGTGAATCAAGCACTACAATCTAGTTATACAACTGTTGATCAATCAATGACTTCAAATGATGTAGCAACAAATAAAGACACTGGAATTAATGAAATTACAATGATTGATCTTACTCCAACAGTAAAGCAAGCAGCAATTGATGAATTAACTGAAAGAGCAAATGCTAAAAAAGTAGAGTTTGATAATAATCCTGATGCAACAGTAGAAGAAAAAGAAGCTGCAAAAGCAACGATTGATAATTTAGTGTCAGAGGCTACAACAAATATTATGAATGAAACTACAAATAATGGTGTAGCGCAACAAAAAACAAGTAGCATAGATAGTGTGAATGCTGCTACTATAACTCCAACTGTTCGAAGTAACGCTAGAACTGCAATAGATAATATAGCATCTGCAAGAAAAGTTGAAATAGATAAGGATAATAATGCAACTTTAGAAGAAAAAAATGCAGCCAAAACTGAAATAGACAATTTAGTAGCTAGAGCAAAAGCAGATATTAACAGTCTAAATCACAATAATGAAATTGAAATATTAAAAGAAAACAAAGTAAACGAGATATCACAAGTAGTAGCGCATCCAGTAAAGAAAAATGCTGCTACACAAGCAATTGATCAAGCCGCTATAGCTAAAAAACAAGCAATTGATTTAATAGAAGATGCGACTATAGAAGAAAAAGAAGTCGCAAAGGCAAAAGTAGATAAAATAGTAATCGAAGCTAAAAATAACATTAATCAAGCAACTACTAATTCAAGTGTAGATGATGCACAAAATGAAGGAATAACTGCAATTAATGCAGTTACTCCAGAAGTGGTTAAAAAATCAGATGCAAGAGATACAATCGATGAGGTAGCCCGAATTAAAAAAGCAGCAATTGATCAAACACCTGATGCAACAGTAGAAGAAAAAGAGGCAGCAATAGCGAAAATAGATCAAGAGGTTACTAAGGCTAAGGAACAAATTCATCAAGCACTAAAAAATGAAAATGTAGATACTGCTAAAACAAATGGTACGAATTTTATTAATGCAATCCAACCAGAAATTACGAAAAAAATGAAAGCAAGAGAGGCAATTGATGAAGTAGCTAGAGCTAAGAAAGAAGCAATTGATCGAACACTAGATGCGACAACAGAAGAAAAAGAAGCTGCAAAAGCGAAAGTAGACCAAGCGGTAACGGAAGCCAAAGCTCATATCAAT
>NZ_PPQE01000025.1:1029869-1033078 GCF_002901845.1 Staphylococcus hominis subsp. hominis | reverse complement strand
AAATGGTACAACTACAATCAATGCAATCCAACCAGAAGTAATCAAAAAATCAGAAGCAAGACAAGCAATTGATGATATTGCAAGAGCTAAGAAAGAAGCAGTTGATCAAACACCAGATGCGACAACAGAAGAAAAAGAGGCAGCCAAAGTAAAAGTAGACCAAGCAGTAACGGAGGCTAAAGCCCATATCAACGAAGCAATAAATAATTCAGGTGTGGATGAAGCAAAAACAAATGGTACAACTACAATCAATGCAATCCAACCAGAAGTAATCAAAAAATCAGAGTCAAGACAAGCAATTGATGATGCTGCAAGAGCCAAGAAAGAAGCAATTGATCAAACACCAGATGCGACAACAGAAGAAAAAGAAGCTGCAAAAGCGAAAGTAGACCAAGCGGTAACGGAAGCCAAAGGCCATATCAATGAAGCAATAAATAATTCAGGTGTCGATGAAACAAAAACAAATGGTACAACTACAATCAATGCAATCCAACCAGAAATAATCAAAAAATCAGAAGCAAGACAAGCAATTGATGATGTTGCAAGAGCTAAAAAAGAAGCGATTGATCAAACACCAGATGCGACAACAGAAGAAAAAGAGGCAGCCAAAGCGAAGGTAGACCAAGCGGTAACGGAAGCCAAAGCTCATATTAATGAAGCAATAACTAATTCAGATGTGGATGAAGCAAAAACAAATGGTACGACTACAATCAATGCAATCCAACCAGATGTGCTTAAAAAATCAGAAGCAAGACAAGCAATTGATAATGAAGTTATTAATAAGAAGACAGAGATCGACAATAATGTTGATGCAACTATAGAAGAAAAAGAAGCCGCAAAATCAAAAGTAGACGAAGCTGCAGTAGAAGCAAAAAATAATATTAATCATACAGAAATAAATCAAGCTGTTGACAAAGCAAAAGAAGATGGTGTTACAACAGTTAGTCATATTCAACCAAATATAGTTAAGAAAATAGCAGCAAAGACTGCAATCGATGAAGTAGCTAGAATTAAAAAAGAAGCGATTGATCAAACACCGGGTGCAACAACAGAAGAAAAAGAAGCAGCGAAATCAAAAGTAGACGAAGCTGCAACAGAAGCAAGAAATAATATTAATCGTGCTTTATCTAATAATGATGTAGATCAAGTAGTACATAATAGTACGGCATCAATAAATAATATCCAACCAGATATAGTTAAAAAAGAACAAGCAAAACGAGGTATAGATACTCAAGCAAAAATCAAAAAAGCCATCATTGATCAAATATCTGATGCAACGACAGAAGAAAAAGAAGCAGCGAAATCAAAAGTTGATGAAGAAGTTACAAAAGCAAAACATAGTATTGATCAAGCAGTAACAAATAGTGATGTAGATCAAGCAAAAGATAGAGGAAATGTTGCTATAAATAACATTCAGCCAGAAGTTGTAAAAAAAGAGACAGCTAAGACTTCTATTGATCAAATTGCATTAACTAGAAAAAACATCATTGATCAAACACCAGATGCAACAACAGAAGAAAAAGAAGCAGCGAAATCAAAAGTTGATGAAGAGGTAACAAAAGCAAAACGTAACATTAATCAAGCAGTTACAAATAATGATGTGAATCAAGTTGAGCATAATAGCACAATAGCAATTAATAATATCCAACCCAATATTATTAAAAAAATTGCAGCTAAAACGTTAATTGATCAAGTAGCAAGAGCTAAAAAAAATAATATTGATCAAACATCAAATGCGACAATAGAAGAAAAAGAAGCAGCAAAACAAAAAGTTGACGAAGAAGTTACAAAAGCAAAACATAGTATTGATCAAGCAATAACAAATAGTGATGTAGATCAAGCAAAAGATAGAGGAAATGTTGCTATAAATAACATTCAGCCAGAAGTTGTAAAAAAAGAGACAGCTAAGAATGCTATTGATCAAATTGCATTAACTAGGAAAGCCATCATTGATCAAACACCTGATGCAACTGAAGAAGAAAAAGAAGCAGCGAAATCAAAAATTGACGAAGAAGTCATAAAAGCAAAACATGGAATTGATCAAGCAAAAACAAATAATGACGTAGATCAAGTTGAACAAAATAGCACTACAATGATAAATAATATTCAGCCGACAGTAGTTAAAAAATCAGAAGCAAGACAAGCAATTGATGATTTAGCTAAACTTAAAAAAGCAACTATTGATTTAACGCAAGAAGCAACTGAAGAAGAAAAAGAAGCAGCGTAAAGTAAAGTGGATCAAGCGTTAACAGAAGCTAAAACTCATATCAACGAAGCAGAAAATGATGAAGGAGTTGATGAAGCAAAAACAAAAGGGATAAATGTTATTAATACAATCCAACTTGAAATTATAAAAAAAGTAGAGGCAAAACATGAAATTGACCAATCTGCAATTGCTAAGAAAAAAATTATAGATCAAACACCAGATGCAACTGAAGAAGAAAAAGAAGTAGCAAAACAAAAAGTAGATGAAGAAGCTACAAAAGCAAAAGATAATATTGATCAAGCTTCAACAAATGATGCAGTGGATCAAGCAAAAACAACAGGAAATACAGAGATCAATAATATTCAACCAGAAGTGGTTAAAAAATCTTTAGCAAGACAAGCAATTGATGAAGTAGCGAAAGTAAAAAAAGAAAAAATTAATCAAATGCTAGATGCAACTGAAGAAGAAAAAGAAGCAGCAAAACAAAAAGTTGATGAAGAAGTTATAAAAGCGAAAAATAATATAAATCAAGCTACAACAAATGATGGTGTGAATAATGCTAAAACAACTGGTAAAAATACTATTGAAAATATACAACCAGAAGTAGTTAAAAAAGCTGAAGCAAGAAAAGCGATAGATGAAGCAGCAACTCTTAGAAAAAATCTAATTGATCAAGATAATTCGACAACAAAAGAAGAAAAAGACATAGCTAAACAAAAAATTGATGATGAGGTTAATAAAGCTAAAAGAAATGTTGATCAATCAATAAATAATTCCAATGTAGATCATGCACAAATTAATGGTATAAGTGCAATAAATAACATTAATGCGGTAGCTTTGAAAAAAACACAAGCCAAAAAATCTATAGATGATGAAGTAACAGCAAAAAAAGCAGAAATTGATAGTAATCATGAAGCAACGAATGAAGAAAAAGAAATGACAAAACGTAAAGTAGATGAAGCAGCAACAAAAGCGAAACATAATGTTGATCAATCTACAACGA
>NZ_PPQE01000025.1:885685-1029859 GCF_002901845.1 Staphylococcus hominis subsp. hominis | reverse complement strand
ATTATATCTAATATTCAACCAGAGACAATACAAAAATCTTTAGCTAGACAAGCGATAGATGATGAAGCAACAATTAAAAAAGCAGAAATTGAGAATAATCACAATGCAACAAAAGAAGAAAAGGATGTGGCTAGACAAAAAGTAGATGAAGAAGTTATAAAAGCAAAGAATAATATTGCTCAATCTACGACTAATTCTGATGTTGAAATAGCCAAAGAAAGTGGTAAACATGCTATTGATGAAATTCAACCAGAAATAGTTAAAAAATCTGTAGCTAAACAAACTATCGACGAATTAGCTAAACAAAAGAAAGCAGAAATTGATCAAACACCAAACGCAACAAAAGAAGAAAAGGATGCAGCAAAACAAAAAGTAGAAGAGGCAGTAATGAGAGCTAAAAAACTGCTCGAAGGTGCCAATACTAACTCAGATGTCGATCAGACTACAGAGCAAGGTAAACAATCAATTAATAGTATTCAAGTTGAAGTTATTAAAAAAGCAGATGCTTTATCTAAATTAGAAGTGGAATTACAAAAATTAAAAGATAAAGTATCATCTGATCAAACATTTACAATAGATGAAAAACTATTCATAAAACAAAAACTTGATGAATCATATAAAAAAGCAGAAGAAAAAGTAAACCAAGCTCAAACTAATAAACAAGTTGATAATATAAAAATACATTATCTTCAAGAATTTAATAAAATAGTTCTAATCGACAAAGTAAAATTGAAAGCTAAATCTCAAATCTTTGATGTAGCAAATAAACGTAAAGCGTATATTAAAGGATTAACAAATATATCAGAATATAATAGAAATAAAGCTTATAAACAAATTGATGTTTATGTTATGAAAGCTTTAAATAAATTAGCTGAAAATGTGACTACTAATGATATTAATGAATTAACGAGAGTGACTATTAATGAGATTGAACATGTGAATGTTAAGCAATTTGAAAATAACTTTGGATTGGTTAATGACAACAAAGTTACATTTAATAATTTTAATAATAAATTTAATGTGAATAATAATCATTCAAAATTAAATACTCTACCTTATACAGGTGAAAATGAAAACTCATTATTATCTTTAGCTGAGTTCACATTATTAAGTGGTCTGCTATTATTATTAAAACGAAGAAAAAAAGAAGATAAATAATAAAAAATAAATTCAGTTATCTTCGTATTCAAAATATGAAATAAAAAACACTCCAAAAGTTATAATTTTACTTAACTTTTGGAGTGTTTTTTATTTTTAAGTATATATAAATTGTCTAGCTTCGCTTCCAGCGACGTGGCCGGTAACTAAAGCACTTGTAATATTGTAGCCGCCTGTATACCCATGAATGTCTAATACTTCTCCACATAAAAATAAACCAGGTTGAATTTTTGACATCATTGTTTTAGGCCATATTTCTTTAAGAGAAACGCCACCACCCGTAACAAATGCTCTTTCAATTGAAAGGGTACCATTAACAGTGAAAATGAATTGTTTGAAATGTTCTGCGAGGTGAGTCAACTGTGGATTTGAAAGATGATGAAATGTTGTATTTTCATTAATATCAGCCTGTTCTAGCATAAACAATAAATATCTTTCTTCTATTAAACCACGCAGTGCATTTTTTATATATTTGTCTGGTTCTTCGCTTAAGATTTTCTTTATTTTATTTTCTAAATCTTGTAAAGAAATCTCTGGAAATACATCTAATTGTAATTGTATGTCTTGTTTTTTCTGATTTTTTTGTTCTTTATAAACGAATTGGCTACAACGTAATGCAGCTGGTCCACTTACACCAAAGTGTGTAAAAATCATATCCATTTGATGACTAATACGTTTTTTACCATTTTTCTTTAAAACTGATAATTCTACATTTTTTAAACTTAAGCCTTTAAGTGTTTTATTTTTAATAAAAGATTCACTAGATGTAATAGGAACTTCAGTAGGGAATAATTCAGTAATAGTGTGGCCTAGATTTTTAGCAAATCTGTAGCCATCACCTGTGGATCCAGTTTGGGGGACGCTTGTTCCACCAGTCGCAATAATAACTGTTTTTGATTCAAATTCGCCATCTTGTGTTTTTACTATAAAAGATTGATCATTTTTAGAAATGTCATTAACAACAGTTTCTTCTTTAATTTCAACGTTGTTATTCTTAATTGTATTAACTAAAGTATCAACAATATCTTGTGATTTGTTTGAAACTGGAAACATTCTTCCATGATCTTCTTCTTTTAATTTTATACCACGACTTTCAAAAAATTCTATTATGGATTCGTTATCAAATTTTGAAAATGGACTATATAAAAATTTACCATTTCCTGGTATATTTTTGATGATTTCTTCGTAAGGTAGACGATTAGTCACATTACATCTACCACCACCAGAAATTTTTAATTTTCTTCCAAGACCTTTTTTCTTTTCGATTAATAGAACCTTACTACTATTTTCACTCGCAGCAACTGCTGCCATTAATCCACTTGGTCCACCGCCAATGATTATTGTTTGATACATATATTAACCTCCGTTATCATACATCTATATTCTACATAAATACTTATTATTTTGCGAACTGAAGTAGAAGTTTGCCTTAAAAAGTGTATTAAATACATAAATAAAAGAACTTACAATATTTTTAGTTAATAATAGTGAGAATAATTGACAAAAAAACTTAAAAAGAAACGAGAAACAATAAGTATTTTGTGATATATTTTATAGTAATGCAAGTCCTTAGTTTAGACAGATGTATAACGACATAGTTTGATTAAATTAAAGATAGGAAGATTGAATATGAGTGAAAATAAGGAAATGGTGCGCGGAACCTTTTTGATAACATTTAGTATTTTAATTACTAAAATTCTAGGTGTTTTATTTGTAATTCCTTTTTATGCGATTATGGGTGCAAATGCGGAGGAAAAGTTAGCGCCATTTAACTATGCTTATGTTCCTTATAATATTGCTATTGCTGTCGCGACAGCTGGAGTGCCTTTAGCAGCTTCAAAATTTGTAGCAAAGTATAATGCAATAGGAGCATATAGAGTTGGACAGAAACTCTATAAATCGAGTTTTATCGTAATGTCGATATCAGGTATTATAGGATTTTTAATATTGTTTTATTTAGCACCTGATATTGCAGTTATTACTTTAGGTCAAAAAGAAGGAAAAGGTGGATGGACAGTACCAGAGATTACTTGGATTATTCGTATCATCAGTATAGTAGTGGTTTTTATCCCACTATTAGCAACATGGAGAGGGGTATTCCAAGGTTATCAATCGATGGGGCCAACTGCTGTATCTGAAGTTACTGAACAGTTAGCCAGAATTATATTTATATTAATAGGTAGTTATTTAGTTTTAAATGTTTTTCATGGTACATATTTACAAGCCAATGGTGTAGCTACATTCGCAGCCGCTGTGGGAGCAATTGCAGGTTTATTTACTCTTTGGTATTACTGGAAAAAACGTAAACCTCACATTCAAAAAATGGTAGAGTCTGATCGTACAGGATTAGACATTTCTTATGGAAGAATGTATAAAGAAATTATTGCATACAGTATTCCGTTTGTAATTGTTAGTTTAAACTTCCCATTATTTAACCTTGTTGATCAATTTACACATAACAATGCACTAGATGCAGCAGGATTCCATGCAAATAAAGATTATTTCTTTACGATATTAAACTTTACAACCAATAAAATTGTAATGATTCCAACATCACTTGCAGCAGGTTTTGCGGTAAGTTTAATACCATATATTACTAAAACATATGCAGAAGGTCGTTTAACTGAAATGCATCGTCAAATTAAAACATCAATCGGTGTATTAATGTATATTACAGTTCCAGCAAGTTTAGGGATAATGGCACTGGCTGCACCTTTATATACAGTTTTCTATCAATATAATCCAGATGGAAACAAAATGTTATTTATCTATGCCCCTGTAGCAATATTAATTTCTTTACTTAGTGTTACTGCTTCGATGTTACAAGGTATAGACAAACAAAAATTGACAGTGTTTGTAATTTTAGGAGCCGTTGTATTAAAGTTAGCACTTAATATTCCATTAATTATGACTTTCCATACTGCAGGAGCAATTTTAAGTACTGCTATTGCATTGAGTTTTGCGATTACAGCAAATTTCTTTATTTTAAAAATATATGCGAAATATGAATTTACAGAAACATTTGTGCAAGTAGCGAAAATTTTTATTTATAGTTTAATCATGATGATTAGTGTGGAAATTGTTTACTTAATTTTAGGTCATTTTGTCCCTGTAGAACGTAAATTTGGAGCAATGATTATATTACTCGTTGGGGTTATTGTAGGTGCTTTAGTGTATGGTAGTATCACAATTAAAAATCGATTAGCTGATCAATTTCTTGGTGAATTACCAGAAAAAATTAGACGTAAAGTTGGATTTTTAAAATGAGATTAGATAAATTTTTATCGAATATGGGAGTTGGCACGCGTACTGAGGTAAAGCAGCTTTTAAAGAAAAATAGTGTCAAAGTTAATGATAAAGTGGAAAAATCACCTAAATACCAAGTGAATCCTGAGCAAGATGAAATTACTGTAGATGGCAAAATAATAGAGTATATTAATCATGTTTATATTATGTTAAATAAGCCTAAAGGATATGTTTCTGCTACTTATGATGATATAAATCAAACAGTGATAGATCTTATTGCTGATTACCGCCATCTTGATATATTTCCAGTAGGCAGACTAGATAAAGATACTGAAGGTTTATTACTTATTACTAATGATGGACAATTTAACCATAATTTAATGAGTCCATCTAAACATGTGTCTAAAACTTATAAAGTAACCTCTAAATACCCTATTAAAAACGAAGATATTATTGCTTTTAAAAATGGAATTGAATTATCAGATGGCAAAGTAAAACCAGCACAACTTGAAAAACTAGATCATAATTTATCTTTAGTTACTATTTATGAAGGAAAGTATCATCAAGTGAAAAGAATGTTTCATTCAATTGATAATGAGGTATTAGAATTAAAACGTCTTAAAATTTCTAATTTGACGTTAGATGAAAACTTAAAATCTGGAGAGTATCGTTTACTAACTTCAGAAGAATTAAAACTTTTATAGTAATAAAAGAGAAAAGGGGTAATATGATGGCTAAACGTGCAGGTTTATTAAGAATTGTGGCAGGAATTGGTGCAGCAGCAGCTGCAGTAGCATTATCACGTGAAAGTAGCAGAAATAAATTAAAAGCTGAGTATAATAAATATAAAGAAAATCCAGAAGGCTATAAACAAAATGCGAAAGGACTAGTTAATGATATTAGTTCAAAAGCAAATGAAACAATTCAAAATGTAAAGAATGACCCACAAGGTTATGCAAATCGTTTAAAAAATGATCCTAAATCTTTATTACAAGATGAAAAATCTAAATTCACTAATGTGAATACTAAAAAAAATGACACACATGAATTAGCAGAAGGTAAATTCGATGATGAAGGTGGCGCAACTGTTAATAATAATTTAAGAGTAGTCACTGAAGAAGATTTAAAAAACAATCATAATGCCTTAGATGATAGACATTAAATTTAAATTTTAAAGAAGTGAGAAAATTTTTTCTCACTTCTTTTTTTATATACTATGAAATTTTCTGACATCTTGTTGTCATTTAATACTAGATTTATGTAAAATAATAGGTATATCTATTGAAAAGGAAGTTGATCTCTAATGTGGAAAGAAAAAGTACAAGAATATGAAAGTCAAATTATTGAAGATTTAAATGGATTACTTTCAATCAAGAGTGTGAGAGATGATAATCAAGCTTCAGAGGAAGCACCAGTTGGTCCTGGACCTCGTGAAGCGCTTGATTATATGTATAAAATTGCTCAAAGAGATGGTTTTTCTACCCATGATGTTGATCATATTGCTGGAAGAATTGAATCAGGTCAAGGTGAAGATGTATTGGGAATTTTATGTCATGTAGATGTTGTTCCTGCTGGAGACGGTTGGGACTCTGATCCATTTAAACCTGTTGTAACAGATGATGCTATTGTGGCAAGAGGTACACTTGATGATAAAGGTCCAACTATCGCAGCTTACTATGCAGTTAAAATTTTAAATGAAATGAATGTAGATTGGAAAAAACGTATTCATATTATTATTGGTACAGATGAAGAATCTGACTGGAAATGTACAGAAAGATATTTCGAAACAGAAGAAATGCCTGCTTTAGGTTTTGCACCAGATGCTGAATTCCCTGCTATTCATGGAGAAAAAGGAATTACAACATTTGATTTAGTCCAAAATGTAAGCTCACCTCATACTGATCATTCAGAAGCAACACTTCTTTCATTTGAATCTGGTCAACGCTATAATATGGTTCCTGATCATGCTAAAGCACACATTTTGGTTGAAAAAAATATGACAGACGTAGTTCAACATTTCGAATATTATCTAGACCAACAACAATTAGAAGGTGAAGCGGTTGTAGATAATGGTGAATTGGTATTAACTGTTGAAGGGAAAGCCGTCCATGGTATGGATCCTTCACTTGGTATGAATGCTGGTTTATATCTTATTGACTTCCTATCAACTTTGAATCTTAATCAAACTGCAAAAGAATTCGCTGAATTTAGTAATCGTTATTTACATGAATCTCATTTTGGCGAAAAAATGGGTATGAAGTTCCATACTGATGTCATGGGAGACGTGACAACAAACGTAGGTATCATTACGTATGATAAAGAAAAAGGTGGCAAATTTGGTATCAATTTACGTTATCCTAAAGGCTTCGAATTTGAAACTGCTTTAGAACGTTTTAAAAATGAAATCAAATCTCAAGGGTTTGAAATAGAATTAGGTAAAGTTCAACAACCTCATTTTGTAGATAAAAATGATCCATTTGTACAAAAACTTGTCACTGCTTATAGAAATCAAACGGGTGATATGACAGAACCTTATACAATTGGTGGAGGCACTTATGCACGTAATTTAGACAAAGGTGTCGCATTTGGAGCTATGTTTGAAGATTCAGAGGATTTAATGCATCAAAAGAATGAATATATTACTAAAAAACAATTATTCAACGCAACAAGTATCTATTTAGAAGCAATTTATTCACTATGTGTGGAGGGATAAATAATGACAAAAGTATTTATTAACGGAGAATTTTTAAATCAAGAAGACGCAAAAGTTTCTTATGAAGACCGGGGTTATGTATTTGGAGATGGTATATATGAATATATTCGTGCATACAACGGTAAATTATTTACAGTAACTGAACACTTTGAAAGGTTCCTTAGAAGTGCGAGTGAAATTCAAATCGATTTAGGTTATACTGTCGAGGAGCTAACAGATATTGTAAGACAACTTTTAAAAATCAATGACATTCAAAATGGTGGAATTTATATTCAAGCGACAAGAGGTGTAGCACCAAGAAACCATTCTTTCCCAACTCCAGAAGTTAAACCTGTTATTATGGCATTTGCTAAAAGTTATGATCGTCCATATGACGACTTTGAAAATGGCATTAATACTGTAACTGTTGAAGATATTAGATGGTTACGTTGTGATATTAAAAGTTTAAACTTATTAGGAAATGTTCTTGCTAAAGAATATGCAGTTAAATATAACGCAACAGAAGCCATTCAACATAGAGAAGAAACTGTTACTGAAGGTGCGTCAAGTAATGTGTATGCGATTAAAGATGGCGAAATCTATACACACCCCGTTAATAATTACATTTTAAATGGTATTACTCGAAAAGTAATTAAATGGGTTGCTGAAGATTACAACATACCATTTAATGAAGAAACATTTACAGTTGATTTCTTAAAAAATGCAGATGAAGTCATTGTGTCTAGTACTTCTGCTGAAGTAACACCTGTCGTAAAGATTGATGGCGAAATTGTAAATGATGGTAAAGTAGGTCCAATTACTAAAAAATTACAAGAAGGATTCGAAAAATATATTGAATCAAAAAGTATCAATTAACTTTAAATTTCTTCAACGATGATGTATATGATATGTTATAATATTTATAAAGCATTCGGGATTTTAGCTTTTTCATACTAGTAAAATGTATCATTTTGTTTCTCATTTTCAGTTGAAAAATCAAGCTAAAAATTATAAAATCATCATTGAGTGATTAAAGAGATAAGGTAAAAAATTCAAATAATTTGGGGACATTTAAATAATAATTTTACCATTATAACAAAAACAAAGTTAGAAATATAATCGTTAGATAAAAAGCGATGATTAAATTAGATATATGGCTCTTGAAAAACTATATTTCTCGAGCCATTTTCTAGTTGAAAGTGAGGTGAACGAGTTGGAGCAGTTTTATCAATTAGGGTGGACGCTTGATTCTGCAGGTGGAGCATCTGGAGAGGCGTATATGGCTGAACAAGATGGACAAAAATTATTTCTTAAGCGTAACTCAAATCCATTTATTGCAGCATTATCTGCAGAAGGTATTGTGCCTAAGTTAGTTTGGACAAAACGTATTGAAACAGGCGAAGTTGTAACAGCACAACATTGGAAAAATGGTAGAGAACTTACATCATCAGAAATGTCTCAAAGAAGAGTTGCTGAACTTCTCAAAAAAATACATGGTTCAAAACCACTACTTAATATGTTAAAACGTATGGAAATGGAACCTATTACCCCAAATATTATGTTAAAGAAAATTAATGCTTCTTTATCTAGAGACGTATTAACCCATCATATTATTCGAAAAGCATTAACTTACTTGGAAGACCATATTCCTAATTTAGATTCACGTTTCTTTACAGTAGTTCATGGTGATGTTAATCATAATAACTGGTTACTTTCTGATCGTGATGAGCTATTTTTAGTAGATTGGGAAGGTGCCATGATTGCTGATCCAGCCATCGATATTGGTATGCTGCTATACAACTACGTTCCAAAACAACAATGGTCTAACTGGTTTAATACTTATGGTGTTAAAGAAAGTATGGACTTAAATAAACGTATGAAATGGTATACTGTGATTCAATCAATCGGCATGATTCAATGGTATGAAGAACAAAAAAGATTTAAAGATATGAACACATGGCTCAAATTTTTAAATGAGGTAATGAATAGTAATTTATTTATTTAAGGAGATTTAATACATGAGAGTCCGTTATAAACCATGGGCAGAAGATTATTTGAAAGAACATCCTGACCTAGTAGACATGGATGGTTCACATGCTGGCAAAATGAGTGATTGGTTTGATAAGAAACAGCCAATCTATATTGAAATCGGTTCAGGAATGGGACAATTTATAACTACACTTGCAGAGCAACATCCTGAAATTAATTTTGTTTCTTTAGAACGTGAAAAAAGCGTTATGTATAAAGTGCTTGATAAAGTAAAAGATAAAGGACTTACAAATTTAAAAATGATTTGCAATGATGCAATTGAACTAAATGAGTACTTTAAAGAGAATGAAGTATCTAGAATTTATTTAAATTTCTCGGATCCTTGGCCTAAAAAAAGACATGCAAAACGTCGTTTAACGTATCGAACTTTTTTAGCTTTATATGAACAAATTCTTAAAGAAGATGGAGAAATACATTTTAAAACAGATAATAGAGGTTTATTTGCTTATAGTCTTGAAAGCATGTCACAATATGGAATGTATTTTACAAAGTTAAATTTAAATCTTCATGATGAAGATGATGAAGATAATATATTAACTGAATATGAGAAAAAATTTTCTGATAAAGGTTCCCGTATTTATAGAATGGAAGCCAAATTTCATAAAAATTAATAAATAATATATTAAATCCAACACACGAGCGTAAGAAGAAAATACATTCTTACGCTCGTGTGTTGTTTTATCATTTATTGCTCTTTATGATACATATAAGTACATATGTGCTAAATACATTGTTATTTAAATTTATGGATAAGTACATATGATAAACATCCAATGCAATATGTAAGAAAAAAAGAAAAATTTAGTCCATATTTCATCCAAAATGATTATTGATTTTTGTATTATCATAGTAATCGTTACTTTACTGTTAAGTTCGAAAATGATAAAAAATTAATAAAAACATCAAACAAATGTAATTTAAAATATAAATATGAAGTGAAAAAAGTATTAAAATATTTTTTAAATATCAAAAAATAATATTAATTTTCTTCAATAGTAAGTATTTCACCTGTGTGTGCATCAGCATAGAAGGTATACTCTATATCACGGTTGTTTTTATTTTGAGTAATACCACCTTGATAAACAAAACGATTTAAATATTGCTCTTTATTTTGCAAAGGTTCATGAAGAATGTAAGAACCTTTAATATCCATAAAATATGATTTTACTTCCTCTAATATTCTATCCGGATTTTTTACTTTTTTGTTTTTCAATGTATGATAGAGTATAAAAGCCGTAGATGCTCCTATAGTTATTACGATGGGAATGGAGATATATTTTATAGTTTGACGAGTCATAATTATCGAATCTAACCTTTCTATTAATAGTTCTTATTATTAGTTTACCATAATCAAAATGATATAATAAATTTAAGGAGTGTGTTTATGTAATGGAAAATGATAAAACTTTACTTCGTATAAAAACATTAACAGAATTACATGGAGCGCCAGGCTTTGAAGAAGAAGTACGTGACTACATGAAAAAAGAAATGACCCCATTTGTAGATGAAGTGATAACCACTCATATGGGAAGTGTTTTTGGTATAAAAAAATCAAAAAAACAAAATGCAAAGCGTGTGATGGTAGCGGCTCATATGGATGAAATTGGCTTTATGATTACGAACATCACTCAAAATGGCATGTTACAGTTTACTAACTTAGGCGGTGTATCTAATGATATATGGCAAGGACAACGACTGCAGGTTAAAAATAGAAATGGTGAAAAAATTGTAGGCGTCGTTTCGAATATACCAAAACATTTTAGAACAGGTAATGAAGCGGTTCCTGAGATTAAAGATTTAATGTTAGATATAGGAGCAGAAAGTGATAAAGAAGTTCGATCACGTGGAATAGAAATAGGGGACACAATTGTTCCTTTTACACCATTCACTCAATTATCTGAACATCGATATAGTGCTAAGGCATGGGATAATCGTTACGGTTGTGTCTTAGCAATTGAAATATTAGAATTACTCAAAGATGTAGAATTAGATGTAGATTTATATGTGGGTGCAAACGTCCAAGAAGAAGTTGGATTAAGAGGTGCGAAAGCATCAACTGAATTAATACAACCAGATATAGCATTCGTTGTAGATTGTTCTCCTGCAAATGATATTAAAGGTAAGCAGCAATTATCTGGTCAATTAGGTGAAGGAACATTAATTCGAATTAAAGATGGTACGATGATTCTCTCTCCACGTTTCAGAGACTATCTACTGGAGTTAGTTGATACATTTGATATTCGTTCACAATATTATATTTCACCAGGTGGTACAGATGGGGGAGAAATCCATAAAGCAAATAAAGGTGTACCTACAGCAGTTATAGGTGTATGTGCACGATATATTCATAGTACAGATGCGGTATTTGATATTAGAGATTATTATGCTGCGCGTGAATTATTAAAACAAGCTGTGAGTCACTTAACAAATGAAAACATTTTTACATTACAATTTCAAAGTGAGGAGAAATAATATGATTACATTAGAAACTGAAAAACAATTTGAAGAATTAAAAAATGAACAAACGGTATTTGAATTTACAGCTGGATGGTGTCCAGATTGTAAAGTGATTGAACCAGATTTACCGAAATTAGAAAAAAAATACTCTAATTTTAAATTTGTATCAGTAGATCGAGATAAATTTATAGATTTAGCAATTGAAAATGATATCATGGGTATTCCAAGCTTTCTCGTATATAAAAATGGTGAATTAATGGGAAGTTATATTGGAAAAGAACGAAAATCAATCGAACAAATAGATTCATTTTTAAGTCAATATGTGTAAATGAGTAATTAGGACTTAAATTTTCTTATCTATATGAAAGAATAGCCTAATTTTTCTGTAATTGAAGCTCTTTTTATTGTAAAATATTGTAAGGTGCGAAAATAGGAGTGTTTTAATATGAACGTCTTTCAAATGAGAGATACATTAAAACAACGTTTAAAGCATTTAGACGTTGATTTTAAGTTTGATCGTGAAGAAGAAACATTACGTATATATAGACGAGATAATTTTAAAGGCGTAACTATCAAGCTTAATGCAATTGTAGCAAAGTATGAAGAACAAAAAGAGAAAATCATTGATGAAATTATCTATTATGTTGAAGAGGCCATTGCGCAAATGGATGATAATGGTCTATCTAAAGTGAAAGATATTCAAGTTATGCCTGTAATAAGATCAACTAGTTTTGATAAAAAAACTAAAGAAGGTCATCAATTTGTTATTGAAGAACATACTGCAGAAACTAATATTTATTATGCACTTGATTTAGGAAAATCGTACCGATTAATTGATGAAAGTATGTTAAAAACACTAGGTTTAACTTCACAACAAATTAAAGAAATGTCGTTGTTTAATATACGTAAACTTGAGAATAAATATAAAACAGATGAAGTAAAAGGAAATATTTTTTATTTTATCAATTCAAATGACGGATATGATGCGAGTCGTATTTTAAATACAAAATTTTTAAATGAAATTGAAGCTCAATGTGAAGGTGAAATGTTAGTCGCTGTTCCTCATCAAGATGTATTAATTATTGCTGATATACGCAATAAAACAGGCTATGACGTTATGGCACACTTGACGATGGAATTTTTTACTAAGGGACTTGTACCTATAACGTCACTTTCATTTGGTTATAAAAAAGAACATTTAGAGCCGATTTTTATTTTAGGAAAAAATAATAAGCAAAAAAGAGATCCAAACGTTATTCAACGTTTAGAAGCTAATCGTAAAAAATTTAATAAAAAATAACTAATAATACGTCAAAAGGAGAATTTAAATGAATTTATTTTATAATAAAGAAGGCGTAGGGGACGTTGCATTTTTACAAATTGAACCAACAGATGGGCCTTTTGAATATGAAATAAAAAATAATGTGGTTGCTATTAAACATGAAAATCAAATTGTTGGATTTAATATTTTCGATTTTTCAAAAGTATATTCAGTTAATAGTAATGGTCATATTAAATTAAATGAAACGCTTGTAGAAGCTATACAGCAATCAATTACAAATGCAGGTTTTGATTATCAACTTGAAGCGGATTTATCACCTAAATTTGTTGTAGGCTATGTAGAAACTAAAGAAAAGCATCCTAATGCAGATAAATTAAGTATTTTGAAAGTTGATGTTAGTAGTGAAAAACTACAAATCGTGTGCGGTGCGCCAAATGTAGAAGCAGGTCAAAAAGTTGTCGTAGCTAAAGTTGGTGCAGTTATGCCAAGTGGCATGGTAATTAAAGATGCTGAATTACGTGGTGTGGCATCAAGTGGTATGATTTGTTCAATGAGAGAATTGAACTTGCCTAATGCACCTCAAGAAAAAGGAATCATGGTATTGTCTGATGATTATAAAGTAGGCAATGCATTTTTTGATTAAAAAAACTAGGAAGGATGTGGATGTATGAGTTGGTTTGATGAATTATTTGGCAATGATAAACATTCTGATGAAGAATTACTAAGACGAAAAAATAAACGTCGACATAACTCAGAAACACAAAAGAATGGTGAGCATACCTTACTTCCTGAAAATGATGATATCTATGATCGTCCGCGTGGAAAATTTCGTTTTCCTATTGATTTAGGGCAAGATGCTGAAACATATGATGAAGCGGTTTACAGAGAAGTTGATGAAGATGAATATATGTCGCAGAAATCATCTAAAAGTGATAAAGAATTTGGTTATGACGCTTATAGTTATGATGAAATAGATAATAATGACTATCCTCAAACTTATGATAGTGCAACAGATACTCGAAGACGCAGAAGAAGACAGTATACAAATCATGATGATACTGGAGTGCCTTCAATTAAAGAAAGACCTTCTAATAAACGTAATAAGTCGTTGAATAGTGCACAATTAAATGAAAACAATAATAGAAAAACGACTTCTCAATATCATAAGTATACAAATAATCATTCTCATGTGAAATTACAATCGGAGCGTTTTAAATCAAACTATAAAACGACATCGAATTCTACATATCACCATTCAAGCTTTAGAACTTCAGAAGTACCATCTGCAGTATTTGGTACAAAAAAACGCCGACCAATTGAAAATGGTGTTATCCCTCCATTAAAAGAGAATGAAAATGATGATAATCATAATGACGATAAAAATAATTCAACACAAGATCAAACAGCACAACGAGTATCTGATAATGATGTAAAAACAAATATAAGCAAGTCTAAAAATGAACCGTTGAATCAAACTAAGTATGAAGATACTGATGTTTCAATTATTAATGATCAAAATTCTAATATTTATGAAACTACATCTTCAAAAAGTAAAGTTCCTAATTTTTCTCAAAAAGATAATACGGTGAATATTGAGAATATTTATGCGTCACAAATAGTAGAAGAAATTAGACGTGAAAGAGAAAAAAAAGCACAACAAAAACGTAAATTTAAAGAAGCTTTACAGAATAAGCGTCAACAATCATCGGATAGTGATAACGAAATCCAAAAAGTCATTGATGAAATGTATGCAAATCAAGCTAAGCAGTACACTGGAGAGAGTTCTCTAGATCATGAAGAAAATAATGATGAAGAGAGAACGACACATACAGAAGATAGTACTGATAAAATGGAAGACACAAATGAGAATACTACGGATAATCATGTGATTGATGAAAGGACTCAAACTGATTCAAATACGTCTAATTATGATGACGATGACGAGCAGTATCAATATGAAGAAATTGATTTGAAATCTGTCCCAAATATTCAAACTGTTAATGATAAAGATGTAGAAATACGAGAAGTTAATGATACGACATCTACAGACGAACATAATGATGATCAATTGTCAGAAGATAATCTTAACGTAGCACCTATACATTCAACTAAAGATAAACATCATCATTTTAATAAAAATGAAGATGCTCATTTAAGTAAAGTTAATAAATTGCAAGAAGATAATTATACTTCAAAAGAAAAAGTAGAGGAAGCAAAGTATCATGAGATGAACGTTTCTTCGAATGAAGATATAACTAAACAATCAAATCATAACGATGATGACATTGACCATTCAATTGATAATGCAATTGAAACAGATACTGAGTATGCTTCTGAACAAGTTGAACATAACAATGATTCAGTTCATGACTCATCATCTAACACTGAAGGGGAAAAATTAGAAGATGATGACAAACAAATCGTTGAAAATGAGGATGTTTCATCATCTATTAAATCTTCAATCATTCCGGGTAGTAAACCTTTTAACGTTGTGATGACGCCATCTGACAAGAAGCGTTTGATGGATGCTAAAAAATTCAAAAAATCTAATAAAGTTACCGTTCCAGAATTAAAACCAGAAACAAAATTGGAACGTAAATCAGTTAGTATACCAAGTTCAAGTCCATCAGTAAAAGCGACTAATAATCATGAAGAGCATATTAAAAAGAATATTAATGAACAATCACTTCAAGATAATCAAGAAGATGAAACGAGTGAACTTTCAAATGTACAAAATGAAAATACACAAGCCATATCTATGACATTAAATACTCAGAATGAAGAGCAAGATGAAAACGAACAACACGAAAGTAAAGCTACGATTAGAAAAGGCCCTAATATTAAATTACCAAGTCTTGAATTATTAGAAGATCCGGAAATTCATCAAATTGATAACTCATGGATTGAAGAGAAAAAACAAGAATTAAATGATGCGTTTTATTACTTTAATGTTCCTGCAGAAGTTCAAAATGTGACTGTAGGTCCAAGTGTAACACGATTTGAGTTAGCTGTTGAAAAAGGTGTGAAAGTTTCGAGAATTACTGCTTTGCAAGATGATTTAAAGATGGCATTGGCCGCTAAAGATATAAGAATTGAAGCACCTATTCCAGGTACAAGCTTAGTAGGTATTGAAGTACCAAACCAAAATTCTTCAAAAGTAAGTTTAAAATCAATCTTAGAATCACCTAAGTTTAAAAATACGGAATCTAAATTAACAGTGGCTATGGGGAATCGGATTAATAACGAGCCATTATTAATGGATATTGCTAAAACGCCTCATGCTTTAATAGCTGGAGCGACAGGTTCAGGTAAATCTGTATGTATTAACAGTATATTAATGTCATTATTATATAAAAATCATCCAGAAGAATTGAGATTATTATTGATTGATCCAAAAATGGTTGAATTAGCGCCATATAATGACTTACCACATCTTGTTTCACCAGTTATTACAGATGTTAAAGCAGCTACTCAAAGTTTAAAGTGGGCTGTTGAAGAGATGGAAAGACGTTATAAACTGTTTGCAAAATATCACGTACGTAATATTACTGCTTTTAATAAAAAAGCGTCTTACGAACAACGTATGCCTAAAATAGTCATTGTTATTGATGAATTAGCAGATTTAATGATGATGGCTCCACAAGAGGTAGAACAATCTATTGCTAGAATTGCTCAAAAAGCGAGAGCATGTGGAATTCATATGTTAGTAGCAACACAAAGACCTTCAGTTAATGTTATTACTGGACTTATTAAAGCTAATATACCAACCCGTATTGCATTTATGGTGTCTTCAAGCGTGGATTCTAGAACTATTATTGATAGTGGAGGCGCTGAAAGACTATTAGGGTATGGTGATATGCTATATTTAGGTAGTGGTATGAATAAACCTATACGTGTACAAGGTACATTTGTCTCTGATGAAGAAATTGATGATGTCGTTGATTTCATCAAAGCGCAAAGAGAACCAGAATATTTATTTGAAGAAAAAGAATTATTGAAAAAGACTCAAACTCAAGCACGGGATGAATTATTTGATGATGTTTGTAGTTTTATGGTCAAAGAAGGACATATATCTACTTCATTAATCCAACGACATTTCCAAATTGGTTATAATCGTGCAGCAAGAATCGTCGATCAATTAGAACAACTAGATTATATATCTGGAGCAAACGGCTCTAAACCAAGAGATGTATTTATTACTGAGGCAGATTTAAAGAAAGATTAATTTTAAAGGAGTTTTATGGATATGACGCATTATCATTTTGTCGGAATTAAGGGTGCAGGAATGAGTTCATTAGCACAAATTATGCACGATTTAGGACATGAAGTTCAAGGTTCAGATATTGAAAAATATGTATTTACAGAAGGAGCACTTAAAAATAAAGGGATTAAAATTTTACCATTTAGTGTAGATAATATACATGAAGGAATGGTAGTTATTCAAGGTAATGCATTTCCTGATACACATGAAGAAATTGTTAGAGCACATGAATTAAAGTTGGATGTGATTAGATATCATGATTTTCTTGGTCAAGTCATTAATCAATATACATCGGTAGCAGTTACAGGTGCTCATGGTAAAACGTCTACAACTGGTTTATTATCTCACGTTATGAATGGAGACAAGAAAACATCATTCTTAATTGGTGATGGTACAGGAATGGGTTTACCAGGTAGTGATTATTTTGCATTTGAAGCGTGTGAATATAGACGTCACTTTTTAAGCTATCACCCAGATTATGCAATTATGACAAATATTGATTATGACCATCCTGATTATTTTAAAAATATCGACGATGTTGCTAGTGCTTTCCAAGAAATGGCAAATAATGTAAAAAAAGCTATTATTGCTTGGGGAGATGATGAACATTTAAGAAATTTAAAAGCAGATGTACCTATTTATTATTATGGTCTTAGTAAAAACGATGATGTATATGCAGATAATATACAAATAACTGAAAATGGTACTCAGTTTGATGTGTATATTAATGGAGAATACTATGATCAATTTTTAACACCACAATATGGTAATCATAATGTTCAAAATGCCTTAGCAGTCATTACAATTAGTTATCTTGAAAAAATGGATGTTAATAATATTAAAGAAGCTTTAGAAACATTTGGTGGTGTAAAACGTCGCTTTAATGAAACTTTTGTTTCAAAACAAGTATTAGTAGACGATTATGCTCACCATCCAAGAGAAATTAGTGCTACAATTGAAACAGCACGAAAAAAATATCCAAATAAAGATGTCGTTGCAGTATTCCAACCTCATACGTTTTCAAGAACTCAAGCTTTCTTAGATGAATTTGCTGATGCATTAAGTAAAGCAGACCACGTATTTTTATGTGAAATTTTTGGTTCAATACGTGAAAATACTGGAGAATTAACTATCCAAGATTTAATAAATCGTATTGACGGATCTGCGTTAATCGATGAAAATAGTATTGATGTATTAGAAAAATTTGATAATGCTGTTATTCTATTTATGGGCGCCGGAGATATTCAAAAAATTCAACGTGCTTATGAAGAAAAAATTGGTATGTCAAAAGAATTCTAATATGTTTATATATAATTATTATGGGTATTTATAATTAATGACTTTTATTTTAAAAGAATATTTAGGAGGCGTTTTTTATGCATTGGATTTTACCAATTGCTGGAATTATTGCTGCAATCGCATTTTTAATTTTATGTATTGGAATTGTCGTAGTTTTAATTTCAGTTAAGAAAAATTTAGATCATGTGGCTAAAACACTTGATGGTGTTGAAGGTCAAGTTCAAGGTATTACTCGTGAAACTACTGATTTACTTCATAAAGCTAATCGCTTAACTGAAGACATTCAAGGTAAAGTTGAACGTTTAAACTCTGTTGTTGATGGTGTTAAAGGTATTGGCGACTCAGTTCAAACTTTAAATAGCTCAGTTGATCGTGTAACTAACTCAATCACACATAATATTTCTCAAAATGAAGATAAAATTTCTCAAGTAGTTCAATGGTCAAATGTTGCAATGGAAATTGCTGACAAATGGCAAAATAGACACTATCGTAGAGGAAGTGCAAACTACAGAGCTAACTCTGTAGCTAATGATGCAAATCAAAATTACACTACAAACGTTGAGAAAAACTTTTAATATGATTCAATCAAATGCACTTAAATGAGGTTTTTACTTGTTTAAGTGCATTTCTTATAGGAGGAATAAATATGAGTAAGAAATATAATCGTGACTCATTTGAGACGAACAACACTAGCAATGATTTACATGGTAGAGGTGCGAATCAACAAGAAGACGTAGCGCAAAGTAGTGCGACAAAACACTATGATAGAGATACATTTGAAACGAACAACACTGGTAATGATTTACATGGTAGAGGTGCGAATCAACAAGAGGACGTAGCGCAAAGTAATGCAACAAAACACTACGATAGAGATGCATTTGAAACGAACAACACTGGTAATGATTTACATGGTAGAGGTGCGAATCAACAAGAGGACGTAGCGCAAAGTAATGCGACAAAACATTACGATAGAGATGCATTTGAAACAAATAACTCAGGTAATGACTTACATGGTCGTGGCGTAAATCAACCTAATGGTGATGTGTACACAAATGCGACAAAACATTACGATAGAGATGCATTTGAGACAAATAACTCAGGTAATGACTTACATGGTCGTGGCGTAAATCAACCTAATGGTGATGTGCATACAAATGCGACAAAACATTACGATAGAGATGCATTTGAGACAAATAACTCAGGTAATGACTTACACGGTCATGGTGTAAATCAACTAGATCAAAACAACTTTGTTAATACACCACATTATAATCGTGATGACTATGAGAGTTATAATCATCCAAAATTCTCAAATCAAGCTGCTAGTGATACTAATCAAGAGATTGATTATAAAACTTATTATAACGATCCGAGATTTAAGTCTCGTAAACATTTTATTGTTAGCTTTATTACTGGTGCAATCATTGGCTCAACTATTGGACTTTTAACTAAAAATAAAGCAAACCAAAAAATTGAGGATTTAAAAGCAAAAGAACAAGAAGTTAAAGATAATTATTATAGTATTAAACAACAAACAGAAGAAACAATTGATAATGTAAGACATAAAATTGAAGACTTAAAAAATAGAAAAAATACAAGTATTTCTTCCGATGAGCTTGCAGCACAACGTCGAGCAATTCAATCAGAAACATCAAATCATTTAGCAGATGAATCACCATTAGCAAAAGAAATACAAGAAGCTAAAGCTGAAACTACAGTAAAAGAAAATAATTATTTTAATAATGAACATAATAGTGCAGAAGAAATTGTAGCACAACAAAATGCTATTAAAGATGAGTTGTCAACTAACTTAGCAGACGAATCGCCACAAGCGCAAGAAATACAAAAAGCCAAAAAAGAAGCAATTGCTAAAGATGAAAAACAAGAAGAAACAGATGCACTTACAGCACAACGTCGAGCAATTCAATCAGAAACATCAAGTAATTTAGCAGACGAATCACCACAAGCGCAAGAAATACAAGAAGCCAAAAAAGAAGCAATCGCTAAAGATGAAAAACAAGAAGAAACAGATGCACTTGCAGCACAACGTCGTGCAGTTCAAAATGAATCAGAAATAAATCAATTATCTAATCCAGCAAGAAGTCATCAAACTCAAAACAGCGAAAATGAATCACAAGCTTCTAAAATTGCATCGGCAGCTAGAACTAAGCAAGCTAAGTTAAAAGATAATAAAGATGTAGCAAGTAATACTCAAAAATTATTTGAGGAGGCACCAATAACATCTTCTAAATATGATAAAGTGCCTAATTTGATAACTAAAAATCATAAGTCATTTAATAAAGATGAAGAAATAACAAAAAATAAACAAACTCACCATGATGCTAAATTTGAAAAAGGAGTTATTACTCACCAACATCAACCATCTCAATCAAATTCAAATCAAAAAAATAAAAAACATAATCAAAAACGTAAAAATCAGAATCAAAAAAATCAAAATAAAAACAAAACGCCAAAGCAACAACAAAGAGCTGAAAAAGCAAATAGTAAAATAGAAAAACGTACATTTAATGATTAATATTTTTAAAAGAGCAGTGTAATATTTTACATTGCTCTTTTAATTCTTTATATAGTATTATTAATTATATTATTTTTAATAATTCAGAAATATTAGAAAATTTATTCGATTTATAGTTGAACATTTTTAATGTAATTGTTAGAATATTATCTAAATACAATTATTTTACCGCTTTAAAGTAATATAATTCAGTATAGTAAAATTTATTGAGGTGAGTATGAATGTCTACAAAGTTAGAACAATACAGGGAAGAGATAATTTCAATTAATAATCAAATTCTAGACTTATTATCAAAAAGAGGGGAATTAGCTCAAAAAATAGGAGAAGAAAAAATTAAGCAAGGTACTAAAGTTTATGACCCTCAACGAGAAAAAGAAATGATTAATGAATTAATGGATCGTAATAACGGACCATTTAATGATAATGTAATTAAACAATTGTTTAAAGAAATCTTTAAAGCGTCTACTGATTTACAAAAATCAGAAAATGAAAAACACTTATATGTTTCAAGAAAATTAAAACCGGAAGATACAATTGTAAAATTTGATAACGGTGGAGTTATTGGTGATGGAAATAAATCATTTGTATTTGGTCCATGCTCTGTTGAATCTCAAGAACAAGTTGATGCAGTAGCTCGTGATTTACAAGCCAAAGGTGAGAAATTCATTAGAGGCGGTGCATTTAAACCAAGAACATCACCATACGATTTCCAAGGATTAGGAATTGAAGGGCTTAAAATATTGAAAAATGTTAAAGATAAGTTCAATCTTAATGTTGTTAGTGAAATTGTAAATCCAGCTGATTTCGAAATTGCTGATGAATACTTAGATGTCTTCCAAATTGGTGCAAGAAATATGCAAAATTTTGAATTACTTAAAGAAGCTGGACGTACAAATAAGCCAATCTTATTAAAACGTGGTTTATCAGCTACTATTGAGGAATTTACATTTGCAGCTGAATACATTGCTTCTCAAGGTAATAAAAATATTATTCTATGTGAACGTGGTATTCGTACTTATGAAAAAGCTACTCGTAATACACTTGATATTTCTGCCGTACCTATCTTAAAACAAGGTACTCACTTACCAGTAATGGTAGATGTTACACATAGTACAGGACGTAAGGATATTATGTTACCGACTGCAAAAGCAGCACTTGCAGTGGGTGCAGACGGAGTAATGGCAGAAGTACATCCAAATCCATCAGTAGCTTTAAGTGATAGTGGTCAACAAATGGATTTAAATGAGTTTGATAAATTTTATAATGAATTAAAGCCATTAGCTGACATGTACAACTCTAAACAACTTAAATAAAACATCATCCTTTAATTTACTAGCTATTCATTTTACTAAAATTTAGGGCAATATAGAAAGTTTTATATTTAACTTCTATATTGTTCTTTTTTAGTTAAAACGAATAGTTTTATTTTGATTTTATTAAATCTATTAACTAAAATTTGACACAATTGTGAATATAAGTCTTATATATTTGACACATTACCAATTTATGATAAACTTTGAAAATGAAATGAAAACACGTAATAATAATAAATGAAACGCTTACAAGGAGGAAATTATGACGGTAACTATATATGATGTAGCTAGAGAAGCTCGTGTATCTATGGCAACTGTATCACGAGTAGTTAATGGCAATCAAAATGTAAAACCAGAAACACGTAAAAAAGTAAATGATGTTATTCAAAGATTAAATTATAGACCAAATGCTGTTGCAAGAGGACTAGCTAGTAAACGTACAACTACAGTAGGCGTTATTATACCCGATATCTCTAATATTTATTATTCTCAACTTGCTAGAGGTATTGAAGATATTGCAACAATGTATAAGTACCACTCTATCATTTCTAATTCAGACAATGATCCAGAAAAAGAAAAAGAAATTTTTAATAATTTGTTAAGTAAACAAGTAGATGGCATTATCTTTTTAGGTGGTACAATTTCTGATGAAATCAAAGATTTAATTAATCATTCTTCAGTTCCAGTAGTAGTATCTGGAACAAATGGTAAAGATGACAATATCGCATCTGTTAATATCGATTTTGCTAAAGCTGCCAGAGAAGTTACAGAACAACTTATTAAAACAGGCGCAAAAGATTTTGTACTTGTAAGTGGAGATTATTCTAAAAAGGCTCAAGAAGATGTACTAAGTGGTTTAAAGGATGCTTTAAACAAACATCAATTAAAGTTAAATAACACTATAGAATTATCAGGTTCAGAAAGCTATAAAGACGGAGTGAATGTCTTTGAAAAATTAAAAAATAATTTGCCTGATGCTATATTATCTATTAGTGATGAACAAGCAATTGGTATTTTGCATAGTGCTCTTGATGCTGGAATAAAAGTTCCAGAAGAACTACAAATCGTTAGTTTTAATAATACGCGTTTGGTAGAAATGGTTAGACCTAAACTATCTAGTGTCATTCAACCATTATATGACATCGGGGCAGTAGGTATGCGTCTTCTTACTAAATTTATGAATGAAGAAGACATTGCAGAACCTAATGTAGTTTTACCACATAGAATTGAATATCGAAACACTACTAATTAAAGTAATGTGAAAAAAAGGATAAAATCAAAATTTTATCCTTTTTTAATATATAAGTTACTATAATAAAATTATGTAAACCTTTTTAATATTGCTAAATTAATTATAAATAAAATTAAATTTTTGTAAACGCTATCAAGTATTCGACATATATTTATTTGTTAGTTATTATAAAGTAGTAAGATGGTTTGGTAGTTATTTCTAAATATCTTATTACATAAAATTTATTTTAAACAAGGGGTTGAAATAATTTGGCACATTTATCAGATTTAGATATTGCTAATCAATCAGAATTAAAATCAATTGGAGACATTGCGAAAAAAGCAGGAATACCTGAACATGCTTTAGAGCAATATGGACACTACAAAGCTAAAATTGATATTAATCAAATTCAATCAAGAGATGAAAAAGGTAAAGTTGTCTTAGTAACTGCAATGAGTCCTACACCAGCTGGTGAAGGTAAATCAACTGTCACAGTAGGCTTAGCTGATGCTTTTAATGAGTTAAATAAAAATGTTATGGTTGCTTTGCGTGAACCTGCTTTAGGGCCAACTTTCGGAATTAAAGGTGGCGCTACTGGTGGGGGATATGCGCAGGTTTTACCTATGGAAGATATTAATTTACACTTTAACGGTGATTTCCATGCAATTACAACAGCGAATAATGCATTATCAGCATTTATAGACAATCACATTCATCAAGGTAATGATTTAGCAATTGATGTACGTCGTGTTGAATGGAAACGTGTACTTGATATGAATGATCGTGCATTACGTAATGTCATCGTTGGGTTAGGTGGACCAACTAACGGTGTTCCACGTGAAGATGGTTTCAATATCACTGTAGCATCTGAAATAATGGCGATTTTATGTTTAGCTCGTAATATTAATGATTTAAAAGAAAAAATCAGTCGTATTACAGTTGGTTATACTCGTGAACGTAAACCAATTACTGTTGCAGACTTAAAAGTTGAAGGCGCTCTTGCAATGATACTTAAAGATGCAATTAAACCTAATTTAGTACAAACTATTGAAGGAACACCAGCACTTGTACATGGTGGGCCATTTGCTAATATTGCTCATGGTTGTAACTCGATTTTAGCAACTGAAACTGCACGTGATTTGGCAGATATTGTTGTTACAGAAGCAGGCTTTGGTTCAGATTTAGGCGCTGAAAAATTTATAGACATCAAAGCACGTGAAGCAGGCTTTGAACCTTCTGCAGTTGTCCTAGTAGCTACTGTTCGTGCGTTAAAAATGCATGGAGGTGTTGCTAAAGATAATCTAAAAGAAGAAAATGTCGAAGCAGTTAAATCTGGTATTGTTAATTTAGAGCGTCATGTTAATAATATTAGAAAATTTGGAGTAGAACCTGTGGTTGCTTTAAATGCATTTGTACATGATACTGAAGATGAAACTGAAGCAGTTAAAGCTTGGGCTAAAGAAAATAATGTACGAATTGCCTTAACAGAAGTATGGGAGAAAGGTGGTAAAGGTGGCGTTGATCTTGCTAATCAAGTTCTTGAAGTCATCGATCAACCACAAGAATTTAAATTCTTGTATGATTTAGATCAATCATTAGAAGAAAAAATTGAAACAATTGTAAAAGAAATCTATGGTGGTTCTTCAGTAACGTTCAGTAAAAAAGCAAAAAGACAATTAAAAGAATTTACCGACAATGGATGGGGCAAATATCCAATCTGTATGGCTAAAACACAGTACTCATTTAGTGATGATGCAACCGCTTTAGGCGCACCAACTGATTTTGATATAACTATCAGAGAATTAGAAGCTAAAACAGGCGCTGGATTTATTGTTGCATTAACAGGTGCAATTATGACAATGCCGGGATTACCTAAAAAACCAGCGGCATTAAACATGGATGTCACTGATGAAGGTCATGCAGTAGGATTATTCTAATTTAGATTAAAGAAAAAACGTTTGAGACTTTTACTGTCTCAGACGTTTCTTTGTTTTACCAACAAATTTCATCATTTTGTTGGTAAAACTGCATGTGAAAAGACAAGTAATTTAGCGGCAAAACCAATTAAAAGACGAATTTCAGGTAATTTAAATGATATATCAATATTTTGTGTTATTACTATCATATATTTATTTTAAAAGTCTTTTAAATTCAATACTCATAAACTATTTAAATTAATATAAAGTGCGATAAAAGATATTGATTGATTCATTGAGGCTTAGTTAATAAATGATCATAAATAGTATATTGTTTTGCCTGTTGATATGTCTTTTTAGTAATTACCCCTTCCACTAGCATTCGTTTTAATACATAATGCTGACGGTCAATACTAATTTTAACTTCGTTATAAGCCTTCAAATCACCATTATTTTCATACGGTGTATACGTATAAGGACTTTGCAATAAGCCAACAAGATAAGCGGATTGTGCAACATTTAACTTGGAGGGGGGAACGTTAAATAAACTATAGGAAGCAGATGCAATTCCAGTTATATTTGCACCATTATAATCGCGTCCAAACGGTACAATATTTAAATATGTATAAATAATTTCATTTTTAGATAATATTTTTTCAAGACGCATCGCTAATATAATTTCATTTGCCTTACGACTATATGTTTTTTCATTTGTTAAGACTTGATTCTTTATTAATTGTTGTGTAATTGTACTTCCGCCAGAACGAGAATTTAAACTTAAAACATCTTGTATCATTGCTCTTATTAACGCTTTTGGTAAAATTCCATCATGTTTAAAAAATAATGTGTCTTCAGAAGATATTAATGCTTTAATTACGTTTGAATTTACATGTTTTGGACCTACGATGAGAGAGTTTTGAGAATGATCGTACTCAGTTAAAATATTTTTATCGTGATTCAAAATCTCATCACCTGAAAAGTGTAGTACGCGGTGTTTCAATTCAGTATCACTTATATTTGAAGCTTCTTGAGTAAGATGATGAAAATAAGTAGCAGTACCAAGAACAATAAGTATAGAACCTAAAACTATAATACTCAAAAGGCCTACCATAATATGTTTTATAAATTTATAATTTTTTTCAAACGTTTTAAATTGAATATCTTTAAATAATAATTTCATGGTAGTCCTCCTCAAATTAAATACAGTATATCATATCTAGCATATTTGACTTTTAGAAGAGGTTTTTTTATAATTATTATCAATTCAATATGTATTGAATAAGAGGAGAAGTAATATATAAATTAACTTAACAGAGAGTTAGTGGATGCTGTGAACTAACATGTGTTTATATATGAATACACCTCATACTTATTTATTCAACGTTTATTAATGAGCGTATCATTAATAGAGTAAACAATTCTATTTGAATTGTTAAGTATGGTGGTAACGTGCATAAGCGCCCTTACATTGTTGTGAGGGTGCTTTTTTATTTAATAAAAATAAATTTTATAGGAGGATATAACTATGTCAAATGCATTACTAGAAGAATTACAATGGAGAGGTTTAATTTATCAACAAACTGATGAACAAGGTATTGAAGATTTATTAAATAAAGAACAAGTAACGTTGTATTGTGGTGCAGATCCAACTGCTGATAGTTTACATATTGGTCATCTTTTACCATTTATGACATTACGTCGATTCCAAGAACATGGTCATCGTCCAATAGTACTTATTGGTGGAGGCACTGGTATGATTGGAGACCCATCTGGTAAATCTGAAGAACGTGTATTACAAACTGAAGATCAAGTAGCAAAAAATGTTGAAGGCTTAAGCGCTCAAATGCATAAACTATTTGAATTTGGCACAGATAAAGGAGCCGTACTCGTTAATAATAGAGACTGGTTAAGTCAAATTTCACTAATAAGTTTCCTACGTGATTATGGTAAACATGTAGGTGTCAATTATATGCTAGGTAAAGATTCAATTCAATCACGATTAGAAAATGGAATTTCATATACAGAATTTACCTATACTATTTTACAAGCAATTGACTTTGGCCACTTAAATCGTGAACTTAATTGTAAAATTCAAGTTGGTGGTTCTGATCAATGGGGTAATATTACAAGTGGTATTGAGTTAATGCGACGTATGTATGGTCAAACAGAAGCTTATGGTTTAACTATTCCATTAGTGACAAAGTCTGATGGTAAAAAGTTTGGGAAATCAGAATCTGGAGCTGTTTGGTTAGATGCTGAAAAAACAACACCGTATGAATTTTATCAATTCTGGATTAATCAATCGGATGAAGATGTTATTAAATTCTTAAAATACTTTACATTCTTAAGTAAAGAAGATATTAATCGCCTTGAACAATCTAGAGATGAAGCACCACATTTACGAGAAGCTCAAAGAGCACTTGCTGAAAATGTAACAGAATTTATTCATGGTAAAGAAGCACTTGATGATGCAATTAGAATTTCAGAAGCATTATTTAAAGGTGATTTAAAATCTTTATCAATTAAAGATATCAAAGCAGGGTTTAAAGAAGTACCTCAAGTTGAAGTTTCTAAAGCAACAACTAACATTATTGATGTTTTAATTGAATCTGGAATTGCTTCCTCAAAACGACAAGCAAGAGAAGATGTAAACAATGGAGCAATTTATATTAATGGTGAAAGAGAACAGTCTGTTGATTACAACTTAACTGATGAAGATAAATTTGATAATGAATTTACAATTATTCGCCGTGGTAAGAAAAAATACTTCATGGTAAATTATAAATAATCTTATCTGAGAAGAATATATTGAAAACGAGGTTAATCCATTATTTTGGATTAACCTCGTTATTTATTATCGAATAAATTGACTATTATTATCTTCAGAATTATATGATTGCGAAGATATTGATTTTTGATTTTTAAGAGTGACTGATACATCTTTAGTTTTACCATCACGTATAACAGTCAACTTCACGGTTTCACCTGGCTTTTTATTTTGATATAAGTACGTTCTTAGATCGGTATCATCATCTACTTTTTTACTATCTACTTTAGTAATGATATCGCCAACTTTTAATTCACTAGAGTGGCTAACTTTTGCAATATACACACCAGTATCACGATCAGTTTTTAATTCTTTTTTATAAGAATCTGGAATATCACTTAAGTTAAGTAACCCTATTCCAATTGAAGGACGTTCTACTTTACCATGTTTAACGAGTTGTTCAATTGTAACTCTAACTTCATTACTTGGGATTGCAAAACCAATACCTTCAACTTGGTCAGCAGCAATTTTCATTGAATTAATACCTACTAAATTACCATTAACATCTACTAATGCACCACCAGAGTTACCGGGATTAATTGCTGCATCTGTTTGTAGCACATTTACTTTAGTTCCACCAGAAGTGGTATTAGATTCAATTGTACGTTCATTTGCAGAAATAATACCTGATGTTACTGAGTTAGCAAATTCTAAGCCAAGTGGGTTACCCATTGCGAAAACACTATCGCCAGTTTGAACTTTAGAAGAATTTGCGAATTTCATTGCTTTAATTCCTTTTTGAGAATCGATTTTTAAAACTGCAATATCTGAAACTGCATCTGTACCTACAAGCTTTGCTTCTACTTGTTTACCGTTATGTAATTGTACTTTAATTTGTGATGCACCATCAATAACGTGATTATTAGTGACGATATAAGCAGAATTGTTGTTAATTTGATAAATAACACCAGAACCGATACCGGCTTCTTGTGCCTTAGTTGATTTACCTTGTAATAAATCGTCAAAACTTGTTGCCTTTTGCATATTGATGACACCTACAATAGCAGGAGAAACATCTTTGATCATGGCATTAACCGATTTATATTTATCACTTTTACCGTCTAACACATTGCCACCTTTATCATTCGTAGCCTGTTGGACTTGAGATCCACCACTATTTGAATCATCTCCATTCATAAGTCGATTAACTCCTAAAACAATTAATGCTCCTATGATACCAGCGATTAGAGCAATAATAATAATTCTAAACCATGGAAACTTCGGTTTAGGTGGACGTGAATGCTGATAATCGCTGGATTGAAAATATTGATTATATTCTGTCATATTAAACCTCCGTATATATTTTAACCATTATCTCAATTATGAAGAAAATATTTAAATATTTCTAGTAAATAGCTATCAGTCTTAAGATGTATCTTTTAAAATCTTGTTCACGTGATAAGTTAATGATAAAATCGACTAAGTGTAGAAACTTAGAAGTAGGTGACAAAATGTATAAATTTATTAGTAAATTTTTAGAATTAATAATCGTAAAAATGGCACGTTCATTACATATTGTAGGTAAAGAGAACATTCCTAAAGATAGTAAATATGTTGTGACTTGTACCCATGAAAGTTATAATGAAGTGATTTTATTAGGATTAGCTTTAATTCCAAATGAAATTCATTATATGGCTAAAAAAGAATTATTTAGTAATAAATGGGGTGGCAAATTTTTAAGATCTTTAAATGCTTTTCCAGTAGATCGAGAAAATCCGGGACCTAGTACGTTAAAACAACCTGTTAAATTATTGAAAGATCATAAAACAGTAGGTATCTTCCCAACAGGTCATAGAACTTCAGTTGAAGGCGCGCCTTTAAAACGTGGAGCTGCAACGATTGCTATGCTAGGTAAAGCACCAATCTTACCAGCTGCTTATGTTGGACCAACGAAGTTACATGGTTTAGTCACTGGTCAAGCGATGATTAAATTTGGTAAACCTATTTATCAATCTGACATACCTAAAGATTTAAAGCGTAACGAAAAAATTGATTTTCTAACTAAAGAAATAGAAAGACGTACAGCACAGTTACAACATGAACTTCATCTTATTCAAGAACGTCTTTAATAGATATTGATAGCATTATTCATCAGAAGATTTTCTAAATAGAGAATCTTCTTTTTTTATAAATAATTGATAAATGGATGATAGGAGTACCATGAGTGAAAATGACAAGTTTTAAGAAATCTATTTTCCGTTAGTACCATATATTACCTAACGTATGGTTCTTGTTATTTTGTCTTTAATCATTTTTATTTAGTTAATGCGGAAAGATTATTTAATAAAAAAATAGATTTGAAGTAAAATACCAGTTAATTATCTCAATCAATAATAAAAATCATTTATAATATCTTATTAAATATATATACGTTTTAATCTTTATTGGTTAAAGCGTATCTTTTTTATTTTGTCATCACATTGTCTATTTATATAAAATAAACATATAGCGTAACCGCTTACAAATATGGTAGATTATATATTGGACTAAATACATAAAAAATATAATTTTTAATAAATAAAGGAGGATAAAAGATGTTTAAATTCTTTCAAAATCTCGGAAGATCGTTAATGCTCCCTGTAGCAGTTTTACCAGCAGGAGCAATCATAACTGGGATAGGTAACTTACTAAATGCACTTCATGTTCTTCCCACAGTAGCCATGTTCTTTTCAATTGTAGGAACAGCTATTTTAGGACAATTAGGATTAATTTTTGCTATCGGTGTAGCTATTGGTATGGCTAAAAAGAACGATGGTGCCGTTGCTTTGGCAGGTGCGTTAGGATATGCCATGGTAACGAAAGTATTAAATCCAGAAAATGTGGCTACGTTATTTAATATAAAAGAAAAAGCAGTTAACTTAGGCTTTACAAAAATGGATAATTCTAATGTATTTCTTGGTATTATTATCGGGTTAATTGCAGCATATTCTTTTAATAAATTTAGTGAAGTTGAATTACCTATGGCCTTGTCATTTTTTAGTGGTAAACGATTAGTACCTATTATGACTGTATTTTTTAGTACTATATTAGCAGTTATACTATTATTTATTTGGCCTATGGTCTTTTCAGGCATTGTTGCATTTGGAGAATGGTTAGTAGGTTTTGGTTCATTCGGAGCATTTTTATATGGTGTCTTTAATCGACTACTTATTCCTACTGGTTTACATCATGCATTGAATGCAGTATTTTGGTTCGATACAGCAGGAATTAATGATATTGGTAAATTCCAAACAGGTGTAGATGCAGTAAAAGGTATAACAGGACGTTATCAAGCAGGTTTCTTCCCAATTATGATGTTTGGTATACCAGCAGCAGCACTTGCAATGTATCACAGTGCTGAGACAAAGCAACAAAAGCAAGTATGGGGATGGTTTTTAGCAAGTGCTATTTCAGCCTTTGTAGTAGGAGTTACAGAGCCAATTGAATTTGCATTTATGTTTGTTGCACCTGTACTTTTTATCATACATGCCTTATTAACAGGGCTTTCATTATTTATTGCATCTCTATTTCAGTGGACTGCGGGATTCTCATTTAGTGCAGGATTAATTGATTATGTTTTATCACTCATTAATCCAGTCGCTAATCACCCTTTAATGCTATTAGTTCAAGGTATTGTATTCTTTATTTTATATTATGTTATTTTTAGAATTATGATTAAAGTATTGAATTTAAATACAATAGGACGTGGTGATAACTTACTAGCTGATCCAATAGTAGAAGAAACGACAACTATAGATAAATCAAAAAGTGGAAAATATCATCAACCAGCTACACAAATATTAGAAGGTTTAGGTGGAAAATCTAATATCGATAGTTTAACAAACTGTGCTACACGACTTCGTTTAGAACTAAAAGATAATACGATTATTGATGAACAAAAAATTAGAAATGCTGGAGCTGTTGGGGTGACGAAAAATGGCCACCATTCAACACAAGTAATTATTGGTACACATGTTCAACAAGTAGCAGATGAAATTGAAAAACAGATGAAATAATTCAACAGAAACAATAAAAGCGACATTATATGTCCAAATCATTTGTTACACTATAGTCCTATTGATAAATATTATTTATATAAAAGAGCTAATGCTAGATTTTAAGCATTGGCTCTTATTTTTATTACATTGACTTTATATAAATGTTCGTTATGATTATAAGTATCAAAATAGTCAAAAAATGGAGAGATGTCGATGAAATCAATTTTATTTGATGTAGATGGTGTGTTTTTAAGTGAAGAACGTTGCTTTGATGTATCTGCCTTAACAGTTGAAGAACTATTAAAGAGTGATGATTTTTTAGGTTTAGATAGCGCTCAAAATTTTAATCATATGAATGATGAATTAATTGAAGATATAAGAACACAAGTATTTTTAAACGATCAAATTTTAAATCAATTAAAATCTTTAGGCCTTAATTCTAACTGGGATATGTTATTTGTTGTATTTAGTATTCATTTCATCCATCTCTTGAAACAGTTGGATTCAGAAACAATTAGACAAGTGACTCATGTTGAAACGTTTTCAGTTGAGACTCTACGTGAATTACAATCTTATAATTATCAATTTAAAGTTAATTATGCAGTACCGTTAAAATTTATTCAAAATAGTCAAAGTGGTAAAGAGAATATTTATCTTGAATTAGAAGATTACGCAAAAGATCAATTAAATATTGAAAATGCTAAATTATTTAATTTAAAAAGTCCACTTTGGAATTTAGCTAGAGCAGTATATCAAGAATGGTATTTAGGAACAACTTTATATGAAAAAGTAGAAAAGCTTACTCCTTTGTCTATTCCTAAGTCTGGTTTTATTTATGAAGAAAAGATCTTACGTCCTGTGGAAGAAATTAAAACATTATTAAATGATATAAAACAAGCAGGTTTTAACATTGCCATTGCAACTGGTAGACCAAGAACAGAAACAATTGTTCCATTTGAGTCCTTTGGTCTTAAATCTTTTTTTAATGAAAATCATATTGTCACAGCGAGTGAAGTATTGAAAGCTGAGTCAGTATTTCCAAAAGAAGGGACACTAGGTAAACCTAATCCATTTAGTTATATTGCAACTCTTTATGGAAACAATGAGGGAGATTATTTGCACTATATTCAAAATCAAAAACATATTGTTAATGAGAATGATGTATTTATTGTTGGTGATTCATTAGCGGATTTATTATGTGCTAAAAAGATTGGGGCAACATTTATAGGTACTTTAACTGGTTTAAGTGGGAAAGAAGCAAAAGAAGACCTAGAGCAACACGGTGCTGACTATATTGTTAATCATATTTGTGACATTAGACATATTCTACTTAATAAATAATAAAAAGAAAGGAACGCCGAATATTATCGTCGTTCCTTTCTTATTTATTATATTGATAAAGTTGTACCGTAGATGTTATCAAAATCACCAATCTCATATAATTCTTTAATAACTTGTTGAGTAATAGGTTGATCTATTGACAGAATCATCATTGCTTGTCCACTTTCAGAACTTCTTCCTAAAGACATTGAAGCAATATTGATATCATGTTTACCGAGTAGTTGACCTGTTAAACCTACCATTCCTGGTAAGTCTTTATGATAAGAAATAAATTGATAAGTATTGGGTTTAAAATCTACTGAATAATCATTAATTCTTACAATACGTGCACCAAATCCATCTATTACAGTTGCACCAATTTTTACTTCTTCATGTTCACTTATCAAATTAATTTGAATATAATTGCTGAATGTTCCTTGTGAAGCACGATTTTCAATATGATGAGTGATACCTTGTTCGTTTAATAATGCAATAGCATTAATTAAGTTCACGCGTTCACCTAAATTTTGTTTTAAAATTGACGTGACGATTGATCGAGTAATTAAATCAGATTCTTTTTTAGCATTTTCTCCGTTAAAAGTCACTTTAATCTCTCTAGGTGCATCATCTAATAATTGAATTGCCAATTCACCTGAAAGCTGGCTAATACGAAGCCATTGTTGTGTCTTCTCATCAATATGGTTTAAGTTTAACTTAGGTGCATTGACTGCATTTGTAACATTACCATTTTCTAAAATATCAATGATTTCTTCAGCAACGGATACAGCTACTTTTTCTTGTGCTTCAATCGTAGATGCACCTAAATGAGGAGTTACAATAATATTTTTATGATCGAGAAGCGGTGAATCTAGGGGAGGTTCATTTTCAAATACGTCTAATGCTGCTCTAGCAATTTGATGTTGATTTAAAGCATTAAGCAAGTCGTTTTCATTAATAATTCCGCCTCTAGCTACATTAATAATTTGTAACGTTGGTTTGGCTTGATTAAAAAAATGAGCATCGATAATTCCTTTTGTTTTAGGTGTTAACGGTGTGTGAACGGTAACAAAATCTGAACGTTGAGCAATTTCATCAATCGTTGCTAGTTCAATTCCAAGTTGCTCGGCTTTTTCTTTAGTCAAAAAAGGATCATAAGCTAAAACAGTCATACCAAAACTTTTTAATCTTTCTGCTACACCTAAACCAATACGTCCTGCTCCAATGACGCCTAATACTTTTTGATATAATTCAACTCCTTTAAATGCTTTACGATTCCATTCTTTATTCTTTAGTGATGTGTAAGCTTGCGGAATATTTCGTGCCATTGCTAGAATCATAGCAACTGAGTGCTCAGTAGCAGAAATCGTATTTCCATCGGGAGCATTTACAACGAGTATACCGTTTAGAGTTGCTGATTTTATATCAATATTATCCACACCTACACCGGCTCTAGCGATAACTTTTAAGTTTGAAGCATGGTTAATAATAGATTCTGTGACTTGAGTTTGACTACGTACGATTAACCCTTGATAGTTAGGAATAATATCGACAAGTTCTTCTTCAGTTAAACCAGACTTAAAATCAACCTTAAAATCAGGATGATGGATTAAACTTTGTAAACCTTCTTCTGAAATTGGATCTGAAACTAAAATATTATGCGTCATGTTGAATTACCTCCGTAAATTTTAACGTAGCTTTACCAATATAATTGACTTTACGATAATCTGTAAGAATTATCTCTAAAGCTGAAACAACAGATAAAATATCAAAAGGTGACACTTTTCCCATGTGACCAATTCTCAAAATGGTTCCTTTTAATTTGCCTTGACCACCAGCAATAGTAATATTAAATCTTGATTTTAGTGTTGATTTAATATATGTTAATTCGTCTTTATCGTGAGGGATAAAAGAAGTAACAGTAGGAGAGGCATATGAGTCTTTAGTAACTAATAATTTTAAATCTAATGCTTTTAAACTTTCTCTTAAACCATCTCTAATCAAATAATGTCTGTGAATGGTATTGTTAAATCCTTCTTTTTTAATAAATGCAGCATAAGCGTTAACCGCTCTAAATAATCCAACATTTGGTGTGAATGGAGTAGAATTTTGTTCAATAGAATCAAAGTACTTATTTAAATTTAAATAAAAACGTGGTGTTTTAACTGCTTTAAATCGCTCTTGTGCACGATGATTATAAGCAACAAAAGATAGACCAGGCGGTAACATTAAAGCTTTCTGGCTACCTGACACGAGTACATCAATATTGTCTCTTTCTAAATCGACATCAACGGCACCAATACAACTTACGCCATCGACAACGAAGTAAATGTCTTGATTGAATGCTTTAATTACTTTTCCTAATTCGTGTATAGGGTGAAGTACAGCAGTAGAAGTTTCGCAAAATTGAGTGAATACAGCAGTAATATCATAATTAAGTGAATGTAAATATGTTTCAAATGCTTCAATGTCGACAGCTTTTCCCCATTCAACATCATAAACATGTACATTCTTATAATATGTTTCCGCGATTTGTTTAAAACGATTACCAAATGCACCTGATACAATGACTACAAAATGGTCCTCAGGATTGACTATATTTAACATACTAGCTTCTAAAACACTAGTACCGCTTGAAGTAAGGATCATTACTTTGTTTTTAGTTCCAAACATAGGTTTTAAATGATTAAATGCTTCTTCTGAGACAGCTTCAAAATCTGAAGAACGATGACCTATCATTGATAAATTAAGTGCATGTGTGATTTCATCAGGTACAGGGGTTGGTCCAGGTGTTAATAATAAAGGTTCGTAATAATACATCGTAAATCTTCCTCCTGATATAAGATTTTTTAATTTTACCAAATATTCTGAAATTTTAAAAGTCTAAAATAAAAAGCGGCAGTTTAATTGCCTGCTTTTAGTTCTCATCTTGAATGGTTGCTTGAATTTCTATTTTAACGTTGTTTCGAATTGAGTTAGATATCATACAATGATGATCAGCAATATCTAATAGTTTAGGAAGTCGTTTATTAAGACGCGTTTTTTCTTCTTCTGTAAGAGATATTGTTGGATAATGAGTGATTTTTTCCATTTTAAATTTTCCATTTTCAAAAACTGCACTCCCAATTGACTTAATTTCTAAATGAATATGAGTAAATTTAGCTCGTTCAAGTGTAGCAGCTAAAGAGATAATATAACATGAGGAGGCTGCTGCAACTAACATTTCATCGGGATTTGTCCCAGTTCCATTACCCCCAAGTGAAGAGGGAATAGAAATTTGCTCAGAAATTACATCGCCTTTAACTTTACCGATTTCTTCACGACCCCCACGCCATGACGTATGAACTACAAAATCGTGTTTAACCATTATTATTGACCTCCTATATCATTATGGTAATTTAAGTGTAGTTGAACATATAACTAATTTAAAGGATGGTGTTTAAAAATGAAAATACAAAAGCCTAATACATCATTTCAAATCGTTGCACACCGTGGATTATCGCAGAAATATCCTGAAAATACGTTGGAAGGTTTTAAAGCAGCCCTTATGCAACATATTGATATGTTAGAAATTGATGTACATTTTACAAAAGATAAACAATTAGTAGTCATTCATGACGACTCCATTGATCGCACATCGAATCAAAAGGGTAAAGTAAAAGATTTTACTTTAGAAGAATTAAAACAATTTGATTTTGGAATCAAACATGGTGAATCTTTTAAAAATACCTGTATTTCTACTTTTAGCGAAGTACTTTCTTTATTTAAAAAGTATTCTAAAACATTACTTATTGAAATAAAAAAACCAGAACAGTATCCTGGCATTGAAAAAGCGTTACTTGAGGAACTAGATAAATTTCAAATTCCCTCTCATAGAGTCGTTATTCAGTCATTTGATGTGGAAAGTGTTAAAAAAATGTCTGAATACACAAAGAAATATGCACTAGGTGTTTTAATAAGTAAAAAGCAATACTGGTACAAACAACCTGATTATGAAAATATAGCTTCTTTTGCACAATTTATAAATCCTAATTATAAATTAATAAATAAAAAATTTATCAAGCGTGCTCATGAACATCATCTTAAAGTAATACCTTATACAGTAAATAACGTGAAAGATGTGAAGAAATTGATTCATTTAGGAGTAGATGGGATTATTTCAGATATACCAGATGATATATTTAAACTATAAATAAAAAACCACCCTGACCAAAATGGAAAGGGTGGTAAAATATTAATCAACTTATCTTGAGTAGTACTCAACGATTAATTGTTCATTAATTTCAGCTGGTAATTCACTACGTTCTGGTAAGCGAACGAAAGTACCTTTTAAGCTGTCAGCATCGAAATCTAAATATTCTGGTACGAAATTGTTAATTTCAACAGATTCTTTAATGATATCTAAGTTTTGTGATTTTTCACGAACTGAGATAACTTGACCAGGTTTTAAAGCGTATGATGGGATGTCAACACGTTTACCATCAACTTCAATATGACCATGACCAACTAATTGACGAGCTTGACGACGTGTACGTGCTAAACCTAATGAGTAAACTACTGCATCTAAACGGCTAGCTAATAAAATCATGAAGTTTTCACCGTGTACACCGTGTTGTTTACCAGCAATATCAAATGTGTTACGGAATTGTCTTTCAGTTATTCCATATAAATAACGTAATTTTTGTTTTTCACGTAATTGTAAACCATATTCTGATAATTTTTTACGTTGGTTTGGACCATGTTGTCCTGGTGCGTAAGGACGTTTTTCTAATTCTTTACCAGTACCACTTAATGAGATACCTAAACGACGAGATTTTTTCCAGTTAGAACCTCTGAATCGAGCCATAATAAGACTCCTCCTTTTTCTTTTTTGTTGGAATGAATAAACAAAAAAGAGTGTTATATGCTCATTAAGATATATTGTTTTATGTGTCTTCACCTTATAGCTACAGTTACGCGACACGTCCACATCGGGAACAACATAGAGCTTAATAATATACAACTGCTATTTTCGTTAATTCACACAAAATTCATTGTACCATTATTTTTTAAAGTGTCAAGGAATCATTTAAATTTATTATTTTGATAATTGGTGTTCTAAGATAGAAACGATTTCTTCAAGTCCTTGTTGATCGTCTTTACTAAATCGTTGCGTAATAGGTGCATCTATATCTAACACGCCGATGATTTCATTATTAACATGAATTGGAACGACAATTTCAGATTTACTATTAGCATCGCAAGCGATGTGACCAGGAAATGTATTTACATCATCTACAAGTTGTGTTTGGTTATTTGCAACAGCAGTTCCACATACACCTTTTCCTATAGAGATATGTATACAAGCAGGATGGCCTTGGAAAGGACCTAAAATAAGTTCATTATTTTCAATTAAATAAAATCCTAACCAATTGATTTGATCTAAATTGTCATTGAGTAAAGCTGAAGTATTACTTAAAATTGCGATTAGATTTGTTTCATCTTCAATAAGACTTGCAAGTTGTTTACCTAATAAGTTGTAATTTGTTTCTTTAATTGTCGGCATATAAAAACCTCTCTATCAATATTTTGATTATTAGTATAAATGTAAAAAATTTTTCAATCAATTCTTTGAATTTTATTTTAATGACGAGATAAGATACGTTATAATAATGATAATATAGGAGGAGAATGAGATGGTTTTATACATTATATTAGCAATTATTATTATTATATTGATTGCTGTCGGTATTATGTTTTATTTACGTTCTAACAAACGTAAAATAGTTGAGCAAGCAGAAGAACGTAAATTAAAAGTTCAACAGTTACCTTTTGAAGATAATTTAGAAAAGTTATCAGCTTTAAATCTTAAAGGTGAAACGAGAACAAAATATGACGCGTTAAAACAAAACACATTAGATCACACTAATAACTATTTAGCACCAGTAGAAGAAAAAATTCATGACGCTGAGCTTCAACTTGATAAATTCCAATTTGCAGGAGCTCAAACTGAAATTGATGATGCTCATGAATTAATGGATAGATATGAAGCTGGTTATCAGTCACAAGTAGATGAAGTAAATGAAATTCTTTCTCTACATAAAGATAACGAAGCAATCTATGAAAAATGTAAAACAGATTATCGTGAAATGAAAAGAGATGTTTTAGCAAATAGACATCAATTTGGAGAAGCGGCAGCTCCTCTTGAAAAACGTATTGAGGCTTTTGAACCAGAACTTGATCAGTATGACATGCTGAAAGAAGAAGGTAACTATGTACAAGCTCATAATCATATTAATGGATTAAATGAATCTATTAATGAAACAAAAGAATACATGGATGAAATTCCAGATTTAATTAGAGAAACTCAAAAAGAGTTACCCGGACAATTCCAAGATTTAAAATATGGTTGTAGAGATTTAAAAGTAAATGGTTATGACTTGGATCATGTAAAAATTGATGGTACATTACAAAGCTTAAAAACTGAATTAAATTTTGTAGAACCTATGATTAGTCGTCTTGAATTACAGGAAGCTAATGATAAATTGCAACAAATTAATGATAAGCTTGATGAAATGTATGATTTAATTGAGCATGAAGTAAAAGCTAAAAATGAAGTTGAAGAAACAAAAGAAGATATTACAAATGAATTATTCAAAGCGAGAGAAATGAATTATACGCTTAGAACAGAAATCGACTATATTCGAGAAAACTATTTCATTAATGAAAGTGATGTTCATAGTATTAGACAACATGAAAATGAAATTCAAAATCTAGTTGTAGTATATGATGATATTCTAAAAGAAATGTCTAAATCTGCTGTGAGATATAGTGAAGTAAAAGATAATTTAGAATACTTAGATGAACATGTAAAAGTGATTAATGAAGAACAAGAAAAATTACAAAATCATCTGATTCAACTTAGAGAAGATGAAGCTGAGGCTGAAGATAATCTATTAAAAATTCAATCGAAAAAAGAAGAGATTTATCGTCGACTTCTTGCTTCAAACTTAACAAGTGTTCCAGAGCGATTTGTTATTATGAAAAATGAAATCGACCATGAAGTAAGAGCGGTCAGCGAACAATTTAACGAACGTCCGCTTCATGTTAAACAACTTAAAGATAAAGTTTCAAAAATCGTAATTCAAATGAATACGTTTGAAGATGAAGCGAATGATATATTAGTCAATGCAGTCTATGCAGAACGATTAATTCAATATGGAAATAGATATCGTAAAGATCATCATACTGTAGATAAAAGCTTAAACGAAGCAGAACGTTTATTTAAAAATAACCGTTATAAACGCTCAATTGAAGTATCAGAGCAAGCACTTGAAAGTGTAGAACCTGGTATAACAAAACATATTGAAAATGAAGTAATTAAAGGATAATACATTTTTATAGTTAGAGAATGACCTAGACATCCACATATTTCTAGGTTATTCTCTTTTATTTTAAAAAAAAAATAGTATAATGCTTGAGTGTCTATTTTTAAGTCGAGAAAGTTAAAATATGTTTTAGATATGTTATTGATGAAAGTGAGTGTTCTATATATATGATTTATTTAGACAATGCTGCCACAACAAAACCGAACCAAGCGGTTTTAGATTCATTTCTAAAAGTAAGTGAGAAAGCTTATTATAATGTTAATAGTCCTCATCAAATGGGTTTACAATCAGAAAAAATATTATTACAGGCTAAGTCGCGTGTAAAAGAGATGTTAAACCTCAATAAAAATGCTGATATCATTTTCACAAGTGGTGCTACTGAGTCTAATAATATTGCACTCAAAGGTATTGCATTAAGAAAAAAACAGTTTGCGAATGTAATCATTACCTCAGTCTTAGAACATCCATCAGTATTAGAAGTGATGCGTTATTTAGAAACACAAGGATTTATATTGAAATATGTGAATGTGACTCCAAATGGTCAAATAGATATTAATCATTTAGAACAATTAATGACGGATAATGTGGGCTTAGTTACATGTATGTATGTCAATAATGTTATGGGACAAATACAACCGATAAAAGAAATAGGATCATTATTAAAACAATATCCTAAGGCACATTTTCACGTAGATGGCGTACAGGCTTTAGGGAAAATTCCAATGCAATTAGAGGATGTAAATAGTATTAGTTTTAGTGGTCATAAATTTAATGGTTTAAAAGGTCAAGGCATATTAATTATCGATAATAAGGAAAAAATTGAACCGACAATATTTGGCGGTGGCCAAGAATATGGAATTAGAAGTGGCACTGTAAATTTAGCAATGAATGTTTCACTTGTGAAAGCAATGGAAATTGCAATTCAAAATTTAAATGAGCTTAATCATCGTCTATCACGCTATAATAAAGTAATTAGAGAATGTTTAGGTCAATATAAGGGAATGTATATTAATTCTCCAGAAAATAGTGCTCCGCATATTTTAAATATCGCTTTTCCAGGAGTAAAAGGAGAAGTGCTTGTTAATGCATTCTCAAAATTGGATATTATGGTATCGACTACAAGTGCATGTTCGTCTAAAAGAGAAAAATTAAATGAAGTTTTGTTAGCAATGGGTATTAAGGATAACAGAATAGAGGGAAGTGTTCGCTTATCCATGGGTGAAACGACAACAGAAAAAGATATCGAACAATTTAAAGATAAACTTGAATTAATCTATGCTCAAATAAAGGAGTTGTTGAAATAAATGAAATATGATCATATTTTGGTTAGATATGGAGAACTTACGTTAAAAGGAACAAATAGAAGAAGATTCACAAATGTATTAAAAGAAAATGTTATTCAATCATTACGTTCATTAGAAGGTACACAGGTTAAATGTGAGAGAGATCGCATGTTTATCTCGCTTTTTGAGGACGTAAATGTTAATGAAGTCATAAATCGTTTAACAAAGATATTTGGCATAAAATCTATTAGTCCAGTATTTAAAACAACACAAAATCTTGAATATATGAAACAACTTTGTATTTCGTTAGCTAAAGACTTTGCAAATGGAGATACTTTTAAAGTTGATGTAAAACGTGTAGATAAATCATTTTCATTAGATACGTATCAACTACAAAGAGAACTAGGTGGCGCCATTTTAAAAGCAGTTGATCATTTAAAAGTAGATGTTAAACGTCCGACACATAATATTAAAGTAGAAGTACGTAAAAAAGGCGTGTATATCTATACTAAAGTTATCAATGGTGCTGGCGGATTACCTACCGGTACAGGTGGTAAAACACTTCTTCAGTTGTCAGGTGGAATTGATTCACCAGTAGCTGGTATGGAAATTATGAAACGTGGAGTAAAAATAGAAGCTATTCATTTTCACAGTCCACCATTTACAAGTGAAAAAGCGAAAGACAAAGTGATTGAATTGACACGCATACTATCTGAACGTGTAGGACCAATTAAATTACACATTGTTCCTTTCACAGCACTTCAAAAACAAATCAATAAGTCTGTGCATCCACGATATACCATGACATCTACTAGACGCATGATGTTACGAGTGACAGATATTATCTTAGAACGTATTGGAGCGAATGCTATCGTAAATGGTGAAAATTTAGGTCAAGTAGCTAGTCAAACATTAAAGAGTATGTACGCAATCAATGATGTTACATCTACTCCTATTTTAAGACCACTTATTTCTTTAGATAAAGAAGATATTATTAAAAAAGCAAAAGAAATAGGAACATTTGAAGTTTCAATACAACCTTATGAGGATTGCTGTACGATTTTCACGCCTGAAAACCCTGTAACTGAACCAGATTTTGATAAAGTTGTTAAATATGAAAGTGTGTTTAATTTTGATGATCTTGTCCAAGAAGCAGCAGACAATGTAGAAACAATAGAGATTAATAAAGATTATAAAACTGAAAAAGATAAACATACTGATGCGCTCATTGATGAATTATTTTAATATGAAAGTAGTAAAGTCATTTAATAAGAGGTGGGCGTTATTGAACTAAGTTTTCATATTATTTTCATTATTATTAGTTTTGGTTTCTTGGCAGCATTTATAGATGCTGTTGTGGGTGGCGGTGGCTTAATATCAATTCCTGCACTCTTAGCTATAGGAATGCCGCCATCATTAGCATTAGGTACAAATAAATTAGCGAGTGCGTTTGGCTCATTAACGAGTGCAATCAAATTTTTAAAATCTGGAAATGTGGATAAAAAAATAGCATTTAGACTATTTCCGTTTGTATTTATATTTGCAGTTGGTGGAGCAAGTTTAGCAACTTTCTTACCATCAGAAGTTTTGAAACCACTCGTTATAGTCATATTGACATTTGTTTTAATTTACACCATTTTTAAGAAAGAGTGGGGTAATGTCAGAACGTTTTCTAAATTTACTATTACTAAAGCGATTGCCTTTATATCACTCCTGCTTTTAATTGGATTTTATGACGGATTTTTAGGCGGTGGTACTGGATCATTTATGTTATTTGTATTATTAATGTTTGGATTTGATTTTTTAAGTGCAGCTGGAAATGCAAAAGTACTAAACTTTGCTTCAAACGTTGGTGCATTAACATTATTTATTATTCTTGGCCAAGTAAATATAACATATGGATTAATTATGGCAGTCAGTATGGTAATTGGGTCGTATACTGGTGCACATTTTGCAATCAAAAAAGGTGTAGGATATGTCAAAATTGTATTTATAATAGTCACCATTTTACTCATTTTAAAAAATACCTTTGATTATATTATGCAAATCATTTCAAATTAAAATAATAGTTAGCGTTTTAAATGATTGAAATAAGTTTAAATACTATCGTATCATTAAACTATAATTTAAATAACTAATGGGAGGTCATATAATATGACAGAAATTACTTTTAAAAATAACCCTATACATTTAGAAGGAACTGAGGTTTCAAAAGGAGATGTGGCTCCTAATTTTAAAGTTTTGGATAATAGTTTAAATGAAGTTACTTTAGATAATTTTAAAGGGCAAAAGAAATTGATTAGTGTCGTTCCTTCTATTGATACTGGTGTATGTGATCAACAAACTCGCAAATTTAATGAAGAGGCTTCTCAAGAAAATGGTGTAGTACTTACAATTTCAGCGGATTTACCTTTCGCTCAAAAAAGATGGTGTGCATCAAATGGTCTAGAAAATGTAATTACGTTAAGTGACCATAAAGATTTATCATTTGGTGAACATTATGGTGTTGTTATGAAAGAAATGAGATTATTAGCTCGTTCTGTTTTCGTATTAGATGAAAACAATCATGTAGTTTATAAAGAGTTAGTTCAAGAAGGTACTGATTTTCCAAATTTTGAGGCTGCTTTAGAAGCATATCGTAATATTTAAGTCACTACTAAACGATTAAATTAAAGATATAATACTAATATTGTCCATATGTATTTTAAAATGAATGATTTCGTTTTAAGACATTTGCATTATGGACATTTTTTTATTGGAAAGGAATTGAATATGGCAGAAGAACAAACTATTATGGAAAGATTATTCCGAACTTTAGATGATAAAGCTAAGTCGTTAAATGAAGAAAATGGTCAAAGCTTTATAGAAAATTTAGGCTTAGCAATGGAAGATGTATATCGTAATCAACGTACACTGTTAGAACAAGCAACGTTCCAAGATCGTCGAAAAGCATTTCAATTTGCTTACTTGAGCTTATTACAAGAAGAAAATATTCAAGCAAATCATCAAATTACACCAGATTCTATTGGTTTGATTTTAGGTTTTTTAGTACAAAAATTTACAGAAAATAATAAAGAATTACAGATTGTTGATATTGCAAGTGGAGCAGGTCATTTAAGCGCTACAGTGAATGAAGTATTAAAAGATAGCGAAGTTATGCATCACTTAATTGAAGTAGATCCTGTTTTATCGAGAGTTAGTGTGCATCTAGCGAATTTTTTAGAAATACCATTCGATGTGTATCCTCAAGATGCAATTATGCCATTACCATTGGAAGAAGCTGATGTTGTTATTGGAGATTTTCCTATTGGATATTATCCTTTAGATGGGCGTAGTAAAGAAATGAAACTTGGATTTGAAGAAGGTCATAGTTATTCACACTTTTTACTTATCGAACAAGCTGTCTATGCTTTAAAACAAAGTGGCTATGCTTTTTTAGTAGTACCTAGTAATATTTTTGAAGATGAACATGTGAAACAGCTACAAAATTTTATTACTACAGAAACTGAAATGCAAGCATTTTTAAACCTTCCTAAAACATTGTTTAAAAATGAAAATGCACGTAAATCAATTTTAATACTACAAAAGAAAAAAGCAAATGAAACTAAGCCTGTAGAAGTGTTATTAGCTAATATTCCGGATTTTAAAAATCCTAATCAATTCCATGGTTTTATTAACGAATTAAATGAATGGATGGACGCAAATCATTCACAAAAATAAACTGTGATATTCTTGAATTACTTCTGTATTAGTGGTTAAATAGATATGGATATTTAATATATAAATTGGAGGACAATGAATCATGTCTAAATTAGTTTTAGCGATTAATGCGGGAAGTTCTTCTTTAAAGTTCCAACTTATCAGAATGCCTGAAGAAGAATTAGTTACAAAGGGCTTAATTGAGCGTATTGGTATTAAAGATTCAATATTTACTATTGAAGTAAATGGTGAAAAAATAAAAAGAGTTAAAGATATTAAAGATCATGAAGAAGCAATTAATATCATGTTAGATAGCTTCAAAAAACATGGTATTATTAATGATATTAATGATATTGCTGGTACAGGGCATCGCGTTGTTCATGGGGGAGAATTATTCCCTAAATCTGCTTTAGTCACTGATGAAGTAGAAGAAAAAATTGAGTCATTAAGTGAATTAGCGCCATTACATAATCCTGCAAACTTAATGGGAGTTCGTGCCTTTAGAAAGTTATTACCTAATATTCCACATGTTGTAGTTTTTGATACTTCATTCCATCAAACTATGCCAGAAAGTTCTTATTTGTATAGTTTACCATATAACTATTACGAAGATTTTGGTATTCGTAAATATGGTTTCCATGGTACAAGCCATAAATATGTATCACGACGTGCGGCTGATATTTTAGAAAAACCTATTGAAGAATTACGTATTATTTCTTGTCATATTGGTAATGGTGCGTCAATTGCTGCAATTGATGGTGGGAAATCTATCGATACATCAATGGGCTTCACTCCATTAGCAGGTGTAACAATGGGTACACGCTCAGGAGATATTGATCCAGCTTTAATTCCATTTATTATGGAAAAAACAGGTAAAACTGCTGATGAAGTTTTAACAGTTTTAAACAAAGAATCTGGATTATTAGGTATCTCTGGTACTTCAAGTGATTTACGTGATTTATTAGGTGAAGCTGCAAATGGCGATGAACGAGCTGAACTTGCTTTAGATATTTTTGCTTCTAGAATTCACAAATATATTGGTTCTTATGCTGCTAGAATGCATGGCGTTGATGTTATTGTCTTCACAGCAGGTGTCGGTGAAAATTCATCACCAATACGTGCTAAAATTTTAGAAGGCTTAGAGTTTATGGGTGTTTATTGGGATCCTAAGAAAAATGAATCTACTCACGGTGAAGAAGCTTTCATAAATTATCCACACTCTCCAGTTAAAGTAATTGTTGTTCCAACTAATGAAGAAGTCATGATTGCAAGAGACACAGTAAAATTCGGTGAATTATAAGATATATTAAAAAAACGATGAGATTAAACTTATCTCATCGTTTTTTTAGAACATAGCAGGGAAATAGGACAAAAGTCATGTTGAATTTGTTGTCCTACCCTGATGATGTATCTCTAACATATTAAAGAGACCTGAGACAATTCCTTATGTCTCAGGCCTCTTTATTTAAATACATTACTTTATTAAGAAAATTGTTTTCTAAATTCAGGAGTTGCAACTTCAGGTTGGAAATCATCTGGAATTTCTTCAGTACGCACGACAAGTACGTCACACGGTGCATGACGAACGATTGCTTCTGAAACAGAACCAACGATAAATCGTTCTACTGCATTTAATCCTGAAGTACCACACATTATTAAGTCGACACCTAATTCATTTGCTAATTTTTTAGGTATAATTGCTTTAGGTGAGCCAAATTCTAGACGAGTTTCTACATTTGTAACACCAGCACGTGAAGCAACTTCTTTATAGCCTTTTAAAAGTTCATCAGAAAAACCTTTAGATTTTTCTGTGAATTGAGCATCGTACACTTCATAAGAAGAGTAAGTTCTTGAATCGATAATATTAACAATAGTTAATTGAGCATCATTACGTTTAGCAACGTCTAAAGCTTTGTTGAAAGCCCATTCTGCTTCATGTGAACCATCAACTGCGATTAAAATATTTTTATAAGTTAACATCTTAAGTCCCCCTTAACTTTTCTTAATTCAATTTTAACATAAATTTCTGAATATTTAATATTTATAATTCAACAATTATGTGGACGTTGTGCACCTTTGATGATTGCGCTTTCATTAATTTAGCGTTACCATAAGGAGTGGAGGTGGATGGAATGAAAATCGGTATTCCAAAAGAAATAAAAAATAATGAGAACAGAGTAGGTTTATCACCAAGTGGTATACATGCATTAGTTGAACAAGGACATACAGTACTTGTTGAAACAAACGCAGGTTCTGGTTCATATTTTGAAGACGAAGATTATAAACAAGCCGGTGCAGAAATAGTTAACGATGCAAAAACAACTTGGGATGTAGACATGGTGATTAAAGTAAAAGAACCATTAGAAGAAGAATATAAATATTTCAGAGAAGGTCTTATCTTATTCACATACTTGCATCTTGCTAATGAGGAAAAACTTACTCAAGCATTAGTTGATAATAAAGTAGTAAGTATTGCCTACGAAACAGTTCAATTACCAGATCGTTCTTTACCTTTATTAACACCAATGAGTGAAGTTGCAGGACGTATGTCAGCTCAAATTGGTGCAGAATTCTTACAAAAAATTAACGGTGGAATGGGTATTCTACTTGGTGGCGTGCCAGGTGTACCAAAAGGCAAAGTTACCATTATTGGTGGCGGACAAGCAGGTACAAATGCTGCTAAAATTGCTTTAGGATTAGGTGCAGATGTAACTATTTTAGATGTAAATCCTAAACGTTTAGCGGAATTAGAAGATTTGTTTGACGGTCGTGTTAATACAATAATGTCTAACCCACTTAATATTGAAAATGCAGTTAAAGAAAGTGACTTAGTTATTGGTGCAGTATTAATTCCTGGAGCGAAAGCACCAAGTTTAGTTACTGAAGATATGATTAAACAAATGAAAGACGGTTCAGTAGTAGTCGACATTGCTATTGACCAAGGTGGTATCTTTGAAACTACTGATAAAATCACGACACATGATGATCCAACTTATGTTAAACATGGTGTTGTACATTATGCAGTAGCGAATATGCCTGGCGCAGTTCCACGTACTTCTACTATTGCTCTTAATAATGCTACTTTACCTTATGCACAGTTACTTGCTAATAAAGGTTATAAAGAGGCATTTAAAGCAAATGAGCCTCTTTCATTAGGTTTAAATACGTATAAAGGTTATGTAACTAATAAAGGTGTTGCAGAATCCTTTGATTTAACTTATACATCTATTGAAGATGCATTAAAAGAATAATCTAAATTAATTCAATAAAAAGCGGAATAGCATTCTTTATGAGTGTCTATTCCGCTTTTTTGATATAAAAGAGAGATTTAACTTTTAAATTACTTATTATAATGTGTAAGTACTTCAAACCCAGTATCAGTGACTAAAATATCATCTTCAATTCGGACGCCAGCGACATTAGGCACATAAATGCCAGGTTCAATTGTAATCACCATACCTGCTTCAAGTAAATTTGTATTTGTACTTGATACATCTTGATATTCATGTTCTTCTAAGCCGAGTCCATGTCCCAATCGATGAGGGAAGAAATCACCGTAACCCGCTTCTGAAATAATGTCTCTAGCAATTTTATCAATATTTTGTAAAGGGATACCTGGTTTAATTGCTTCAATAGCACTTTGTTCAGCTTTTAATACAATATCATAAATTGTTCTTGCTTCTTTACTTGGTTCACCAAATTTTACAGTTCTTGTCATGTCACTACAATAATGATTATAGACTACACCTAAATCAAATAGTACATATTCATTCTTAACTAATGTTCGATCTCCAGGTGTACCATGTGGAGATGCAGCATGGTCACTAAATAGTACCATTGTATCGAAACTCATTTCACTGACACCATATTTTTTAATTTCATTTTCAATATGATTTACAACTTCTCTTTCAGTTACGCCTTCAGATAAAAATGAAACACCAATATCTATACATTTATCTGCAAGTTCAGCTGCTTTTTTTATATTTTTAACTTCATTTTCATCTTTAATATTTCTTAGCTTTTTAATAGTTAAATCGATATCTTCATACGCTTTAACGTTAAAGTTATTCGTAAGTTCTCTTTGACGTTTAACAGTGAGGTGTTCACTTTCAATTAATAAAGTATTAAATGTATGGGGTGCTAAATCGAAAGGACTCTCAGTATCTAAATAGCCAACAATATTTCCATTAAAAGGTGAATGCTTAACTTCTTCAACTTCCATTTTAGGACAATATAATGTGCATTCACCATTTGAAGTTATAAGTAACGCAAACAATCTTTCATGAGGTTCACTTCTATAACCTGTAAAGTAGAATATATTAAGTGGAGTAGTAATCCATGCTGCATCAGCATTTTTTTCTTTTAATGTTGCAATAATTTCATCTGTTTTAATCATAATTCGTATCCTCCTATAGTTTAATCAATTTAATTTTACGTCTAAATAGAAATGAATTCAAAGTGTTTCAAGTTATAAATATAATTATCAGGGTATAATAATAATATTAAAATATAGGAGGTTCTATATATGAAACTTTCATTTCATGGACAGTCAACGATTTATTTTGAAAGTAATGGTAAAAAAGTAATTGTTGATCCATTTATTTCTGGTAATGATAAAAGTGATTTAGATGAGCAGACATTAGATGTGGATTATATTATTTTAACGCATGGACATGGTGATCATTTTGGTGATGTAGTTGAATTAGCTAATCGTAATCATGCTACAGTGATTGGTTCTGCAGAAGTCCAAGGCTATTTAACAACGTATCATGGAATTGAACACGCACATGGTATGAATATTGGAGGTAAATACAAATTTGATTTCGGTACAGTAAAATTTGTTCAAGCCTTCCACAGTTCAAGTTATACTAATGAAGATGGAATACCTATTTATTTGGGTATGCCAATGGGTGTTATCATTGAAGCAGAAGGTAAAACGATTTACCATGCAGGAGATACTGGTTTATTTAGCGATATGAAATTAATTGCTGAACGTCATCCGGTAGATGTATGTTTTATTCCTATTGGTGATAATTTTACTATGGGTATTGAAGATGCAAGTTATGCAATAAATGAATTCATTAAACCTAAAATTTCAGTGCCTATTCATTACAATACATTCCCATTAATTGAACAAGATCCAGAGAAATTTAAAGAAGCAGTATCTCAAGGAGAAGTACAAATTTTACAACCTGGTGATGAAGTGACATTTTAATGATATATAGAAAAGACGGCAAATATAGCATTTACCGTCTTTTTTTATAAGATTAAAATTATTTAACTATTAAAACAGGGATAGTAGCACGTTTAGCAACTTTATGACTAACACTACCTAAAACAAATTTCTTTTGTTGTTCAGCTTTACGGTTACTTAATACGACAATGTCATATTTACCACTATTTGCATGTTTCACTAATTCCTCTTTTGGATTTCCACGAACGATAATTTGATCATAATTAATACCATAATCATCTAAAGTATGACGTGTGTGTTCAAGACCTTGATCACGACGATGTGTCAATTGTTCGATGTGAGTACCTCCTTTAATAGAGGCTTGGATGTCTTGTTCACCAATCGCATTCATGATTGTAACAACGGTATCTGGGCCAGCTAATTTTGAAATTTCTTTCAATGCTTTGTCATTTTTTAATTGAGTATCTACACCTAGTAATATGTTTTTATACATAGGTCATCCCTCCTTATATTTAATTATATAATTAGTGATTTAATATTTCCATCAAATTTATATTTTTATTATTTAAATTAACTTCATTTATATACATTAAAAACAAAATGATACCGATATATCAGTTTTTGATACTTTTGTCACATTCAAATCGATTTTTATAAATAAAAAAGTTATAATATATTAGACATTGTCTAAAAATGAAGAGGGTTGAAAATGACTAAACATGAACAAATTGTATCCTATATAGAATCATTAAATATAGGACAAAAAATTTCAGTTAGAAAAATAGCCAAAGTAATGAATGTTTCTGAAGGGACTGCTTATAGAGCAATTAAAGATGCTAGTCAACTTGGCTTTGTAACTACCATCGATAGAGTAGGTACGGTTCGGATAGATAAAAAGAGTCGTGAACAAATTGAACATCTTACTTTTCAAGAAATTGTGAATATTATTGAAGGTGACATCATAAGTGGCAAAAGTGGTTTAAATAAAACTGTTAGTAAATTTGCAATAGGAGCTATGGAACTAAAAGATGTAGTAAAGTATATTGGAAATCAAACGTTATTAATTGTAGGTAACCGTCCTGAAGTTCAGATGGAAGCATTAAAAAGAGGAAGCGGTATACTTATTACCGGTGGATTTAGTACAGCTCAAAATATTATTGATTATGCAAATAAACAAGAACTACCTATTATTTCTTCAAATTATGATACATTTTTAGTAGCTAATATCATTAATAGAGCCATGTATAATCAAATGATAAGAAAAGAAATACTTATTGTTGAAGATATCGTAAAACCTATCAATGATATGACGGTAGTGTTCGATGAAATGGGTTTAGACGACTATATTTCTCGTGCAAAAGTCACAGGGCATTCTCGTTTTCCAGTAGTAAATAAAGATTGGAAACTTGTGGGAATTGTAACGAGTAAAGAAGTTATTCATATGAACGAAGATGATAGGATGAATAAAGTCATGACAAGACGACCTATCAATGTTGAATTAACAACTACAGTAGCGAGTTGTGCTCATATAATGATTTGGGAAGGAATTGAAATTTTACCTGTCACAACAAGAAATAAAAAAGCAATAGGTGTTATTACACGAAATGATGTGTTAAAAGCAATGCAATTAATTGGAAGACAACATCAAATTGGAGAAACCATTATCGATCAAATTGCTAAACACATCTCAATAAATCATAATGAAACGTCAGTTAAAATTTCACCAGTTTTAACCAACCAATATGGTACGTTGAGTAAAGCAATATGTGTCGCAATTATTGAAGAAACAATTAAACATGAATTGCGTAAGTATAAAAAAGTAGATGTTATGATTGAAAGCTTGAATATTATTTATATTAAAAATGTCGCAATTGAAAGTACACTTGATGTAAAGTATAACATGTTAGATGTAGGAAGAAATTTTGCTAAATTAGAGGTCACTATGACTTGCAAAAATGAGAAAGTTGCAAATGCAATGATCATATGTCAAATGTTTGAAGATATTTAAAATAGTTTTTGAAATTAAAGGAGAAAAGAAATGGTAGAAATTTTTAATAAAATAATGAATGAAATTGATAAATATGAAACTGTTATTATTCATAGACACGTTCGACCTGATCCAGATGCATATGGTTCACAGTTAGGCTTAAAATATTATTTGCAATGTAAATTTCCAGAAAAGTCTATTTATGCAGTTGGACAACCACAATCTTCTTTAGCATTTATAGGGGACTTAGACAGAGTTAGAGATGATATGTATCAAAACGCTCTAGTGATTGTTTGTGACACAGCAAATGCACCTCGTATTGATGATCAGAGATTTAATCAAGGCAAAGATTTAATTAAAATTGATCACCATCCTGCTACTGATCAATATGGCAGAATAAATTATGTCGATACCAATGCAAGTTCAACCAGTGAAATTATTTTTGATTTTATTACACATTTTAATGATATTAATATTATCGATGAATCTGTCGCACGTGTTCTATATTTAGGAATTGTCGGAGACACAGGTCGTTTTTTATTTAGTAATACCACACCACATACTATGAATGTTGCTAGTCGTTTGCTAGAATTTCCATTTAATCATAATGATGTATTAAATCAATTGGGTGAGAAAGATCCAAAACTTATGCCATTTCAAGGATATATTTTGCAAAATTTCCAATTAAGTGAAAATCATCAATATTGTCAAATAAAGATTACTAAAGATGTCCTAAACAGATTTCAAATTGCACCTAACGAAGCATCTCAGTTTGTTAACACTGTAGCGGATATCAAAGGTCTAAAAATATGGATGTTTGGTGTTGATGAAGGTGATCAAATTAGATGTCGATTACGTTCTAAAGGAATTACTATCAATGATATAGCTAATCAATTTGGCGGTGGAGGACATCCAAATGCATCTGGAGTCTCTGTTGAAAATTGGGAACAATTTGAGATTTTAGGTGAAGCCTTGCGCCAAAAACTATAAATTACGAAAGGAAGTCATACATGTTTGTACATTTGAATATTCATTCAACATATGATTTATTATATTCAAGTTTAAAAATTAACGATGTCGTATCAAAGGCAAAAGCAAATGGATATCAAGCACTTGCAATTACGGATACGAACGTATTATATGGCTTCCCTAAGTTTTATGACGCATGTGTTAATGAGGGAATTAAGCCAATATTTGGAATGACTGTAATGGTTTCTGATGAAATTAGCACAATTGAAACCATATTATTCGCAAAGAATAATGAAGGTCTCCATGCTCTGTATCAACTTTCTTCTGCAATTAATATGAAACAAAAGACTACGATACCCCTAAAATGGCTACAAAAATATAGTTACCATCTTGCTATTGTTTTTAAAGATGCTAATGCGTCTCATCAATCGTTAATTCAAACACTAAAGAATAATGAGTCAGTATTTATAAATCATACAAGTCAATTAGATTTTTCAGACGATAAAATTGTCTTTCTTAATAATGCAAGATATTTAAATCCTGAAGATGCAGATACAATACTTGCATTAAAAGCAATAAAAAACAATACAAAATTGGATTTAGTAAATGATATCAAGGATGCTCATGAATATTTTCCAACTAGTGAAAATATTAAAGAACTTCAGTTGTCTGAAAAAATAATAGCTAATACAAAGGCTTTAGCTGATGAGTGTAACGCAGAAATTCAATACCATCAAAATCTATTGCCTAACTTTAAAACGCCCAATCAACAAAGTGCTAAATCCTATCTTTTAGAAAAGTTAAAATATAATCTTAAAGAATTTAAATTAGATAAAGATCAGCGATATATTGACCGATTACATCATGAATATTCAATAATAACGAATATGGGATTCGAAGATTATTTTTTGATAGTGAGCGACTTAATACATTTTGCTAAAACGCATGATGTGATGGTTGGACCTGGACGTGGTTCATCTGCAGGATCTTTAGTTAGTTACTTATTAGGTATCACGACTATTGATCCAATTAAATTTGATTTATTATTCGAGCGCTTTTTAAATCCAGAACGTGTCACTATGCCAGATATTGATATTGATTTTGAGGATACGAGAAGAGAAAAAGTGATTCAGTACGTACAAGAAAAGTATGGTCAATATCACGTATCGGGCATCGTCACTTTTGGTCACTTATTAGCAAGGGCTGTAGCGAGAGATGTAGGCCGTATTATTGGTTTTGACGAAAAAACGTTAAATGAAATATCGAATTTAATCCCACATCAATTAGGTATTACACTAGAAGAAGCCTATCAAAATGAAAAATTTAAAGCATTTGTTCATAAAAGTTATCGTCATGAAAAATGGTTTGAAATTAGTAAAAAACTAGAGGGCTTACCACGTCATACATCTACCCATGCTGCAGGAATAATTATTAATGATAAACCATTGTATCATTTTGCTCCTTTAACAATGGGGGATACAGGTATATTGACTCAATGGACAATGACTGAAGCAGAACGATTAGGTTTATTAAAAATTGATTTTCTTGGTCTTAGAAATTTATCAATTATTCATCAAATTATCACTCAAGTAAAAAAAGATTTAAATATTGATATCGATATAGAACGACTCCCTTTTAATGATCAAAAAGTATTTAAATTATTGTCTCTAGGAAACACTACAGGTATATTTCAATTAGAATCAGAAGGTGTTAGAAAAGTATTGATGGAATTACAGCCTGAACACTTTGAAGATATTGTTGCTGTAACATCATTGTATAGACCCGGTCCAATGCAAGAAATACCTACATACATATCAAGAAGACATCGTCAAAGTGACATTAAATACTTACATCCTGATTTGGAGCCTATTTTAAAGAAGACATATGGCGTCATTATTTATCAAGAACAAATCATGCAAATTGCTAGTCAATTCGCTAATTTTAGTTATGGTCAAGCAGATATATTAAGACGTGCAATGAGTAAAAAAAATAGAGCTATCCTAGAAAGTGAACGTCAACACTTTATTGAAGGGGCTGTAAGTAATAATTATGATGCATCAATTAGTGAACGTATTTTCGAACTAATATTAAAATTTGCGGATTATGGTTTTCCTAGAGCTCATGCGGTGAGTTATTCTAAAATTGCATATATCATGGCTTATTTAAAAGTGCATTATCCTAATTATTTCTACGCGAATATTCTTAGTAATGTTATAGGTAATGAAACAAAAACGGCAATAATAATAGAAGAAGCTAAAACTCAAAGTTTAAATATTTTACCTCCAGATATTAATAAAAGTCATTGGTTTTACAAAGCGACAGAAAAAAATATTTATTTATCGTTGGGCGCAATAAAAGGTGTCGGATATCAAAGCGTCAAATCTATAGTAGACGAACGAATTGAAAATGGATTGTATAAAGACTTTTTTGATTTCACCAGAAGAATTCCTAAAAGAATTAAAACTAGAAAATTGTTAGAAGCATTAATATGTGTGGGCGCATTTGATTCATTTGGTAAAACTAGATCAACACTATTATCTACAATTGACGAAGTTATCGATCAAGTTTCGAATGTTGAACAAGATGAATTTTTATTTAATATGTTAACACCAAAGCAATCCTATGAAGATAAAGAAGAATTCAGTGATCAAATCATTAGTGCTTATGAAAAAGAATACTTAGGATTTTATATTTCTAACCATCCAGTTGAAAAACTATTTTATATCAAACAATATTTAGGTATTTTTACGATTAAGAATAGTTTAGATTATCAACCTATACTTGTTCAGGTTAATCAATTTAAGCAAATAAGAACAAAAACTGGACAACATATGGCGTTCTTAGTTCTAGATGATGGTAGAACCACTATTGATGGTGTTTTGTTTCCAGATAAGTACAAACAATATGAGACAATGATTCAACAACAAAATGATATTCTAGTCGTTCATGGCAAATTTGAAGAACGAAATCAAAAGAGACAAATTATCATTCAAAATATGGATACAATTAACGACTTTGAAAATAACAAATTATCTCAAGCCAAACAAATAGTGATTAAAAACGTCAATCAATTAGAAGATATTAAATCATTTTTAATAGATCAGACTACACATAACGATTTAGAAGTAGTTTTATTTAATGAAATGCAACAACAAACTCAATCTTTAGGATTTTTACAAAAAGAAATGGAACAAGTCGAAAGGTTTATAAAGATGTTCAAGCCAAGTGACATCAGAATTATATAACTTTTATATGCAAAAAAATTATGATATAGTTAGTTGATGGTTATAAAGAAGAATTAATAATTTTATTGATTTTTTTATCTCTTGATTTAATAACATGTAACATATAAAAAGATTTTTAAAATTGAACTTAATTGTTACAAAAATCCCTCTTTTCAAAAGTAATTTAATTATAAATCAATTAGAATTTGATTGAATGTCTTTAAGAGACGATGCATTACAAATGCATAAAGAGAATCAAGGTAAATTAGAAATCAAACCTGATGATGCGAAAGAAGTAGTGCTAAAGTAGTAGGAACGAGACGACCTTATTTTTCAAATCAAGTTAATAAGATATTAGCTTTTCTAGGTATTTTTAAAGATATCTTAGATATTGAAACTACTCCTTTCGATTAAAGAGTGGCACCATCAGTGACACGAGATTTAACACGATCTGTTATAGAATTAGGTGTTGCATGTATTGAAGTAGATTTCCAATAAGTATATGATAAAACAATGAAGTTAATAGATTTAAAATAAAGTAAGCGAATTTAAAAGTAACTATTTAAAATAACGAAATTATTGAGTGAGTTATGCGGAGGTTTACGCATGTTTAAAGATTTTTTTAATAGAAGTAGTAAAAAAAAGAAATATTTAACGGTACCGGATTCTAAACAAAATGACGTACCAGCAGGCATCATGACTAAATGTCCTAATTGTAAAAAAATAATGTATACAAAAGAACTAACTGAAAATTTAAATGTATGCTTTAATTGTGATCATCATATTGCACTTCCTGCGTACAAAAGAATAGAAGCTATTTCAGATGAAAATTCGTTCAAAGAATTCGATAAAGAAATGGTTTCTTCTAATCCTTTGGATTTTCCTGGCTATCAAGAAAAAGTCGAAAAAGATCAAAAGAAAACGGGTTTAAATGAAGCCATCGTAACTGGTACAGCAGAATTAGATGGCGTGAAATATGGTATTGCAGTCATGGACTCACGATTTAGAATGGGAAGTATGGGTTCAGTCGTAGGGGAAAAAATCTGTAGAATCGTTGATTATTGTACTGAACATCGGTTACCATTTGTATTATTTTCTGCAAGTGGTGGTGCCAGAATGCAAGAAGGTATTATTTCATTAATGCAAATGGGAAAAACAAGTGTATCATTAAAACGACATTCTGATGCTGGATTATTATATGTTTCATATTTAACACATCCTACTACTGGTGGTGTATCAGCTAGTTTTGCTTCTGTGGGTGATATTAACCTAAGCGAACCTAAAGCTTTAATCGGTTTTGCTGGACGTAGAGTGATAGAACAAACAATTAACGAAAAATTGCCGGAAGATTTTCAAACTGCTGAGTTTTTATTAGAACATGGTCAATTAGATAAAGTTGTGCATAGAAAAGACATGAAAGCAACACTTTCTGAAATTTTAAAACTACATCAAGAGGTGAAGACGAATGCTTGATTTCGAGAAATCTTTATATGAGATTAAAGAAAAGATTAATTCATTGAAGGAATCTCAAGAAAAAAATGACGTCGACTTACAAGATGAAATTGACTTGTTAGAAGCCTCTTTGGAAAGAGAAAGAAAAAAAATATATACCAATTTAAAACCTTGGGATCGAGTACAAATTGCAAGACTTCAAGAAAGACCTACAACACTTGATTATATTCCATATATCTTCGACTCATTCATTGAATTACATGGAGATCGTAATTTTAGAGATGATCCTGCGATGATTGGTGGAATAGGATATCTCAACAATCAACCGGTAACTATCATAGGTCAGCAACGAGGGAAAGATACTAAAGATAATATTTATCGTAATTTTGGAATGGCTCATCCTGAAGGTTACCGTAAAGCTTTACGCTTAATGAAACAAGCTGAAAAATTTAAGCGTCCTATTTTTACGTTTATTGATACGAAAGGTGCATATCCGGGAAAAGCCGCTGAAGAACGAGGGCAAAGTGAATCAATTGCGAAAAATTTAATTGAGATGGCTTCGCTTAAAGTACCTGTGATTGGTGTTGTCATCGGTGAAGGTGGAAGTGGTGGTGCGCTTGGTATTGGTATAACTAATAAATTATTAATGCTTGAAAATAGTACTTATTCTGTTATTTCTCCAGAAGGGGCGGCAGCATTACTTTGGAAAGATAGCTCTTTAGCAAAAATGGCTGCTGAAACGATGAAAATTACTGCAAAAGATTTACTGGAATTAAACGTGATAGATGAAGTTATTACTGAACCACAAGGTGGCGCTCATAAAGACATCGTTTTTCAAGCAAAACAAATTAAACAATCTTTTATTCATCAGCTTAATGAATTAAATAAATTAGATGGACAAGCTTTAGCGAATCATCGATTTAATAAGTTTAGAAATATTGGTACTTTTATTAATTAACACAGAATGACTAGAAATTTTAATTAAATTTCTAGTCATTTTTTTATATAAATTAAATTAAAAATTTAAAACGTTTACATATATATAATCTATTAATATTAATGGAATAGATAATAAAATTATGGTAATTTATACATGAAGATTATTATAGTTAGGAAAGGGTATGTCGCTATGAAGAGAATTGCGGTATTAACAAGTGGTGGAGATTCACCAGGCATGAATGCTGCTGTTAGAGCAGTCGTACGAAAAGCAATTTATAATAATATCGAAGTTTTTGGTGTTTATCAGGGTTATCAAGGTTTACTTGATGATAATATCCACAAACTTGAATTAGGAAGTGTTGGAGATACGATTCAACGAGGAGGAACTTTTCTATATTCTGCTAGATGTCCTCAGTTTAAAGATGAGAGTGTAAGACAAAAAGGGATTGAGAACTTACACAAGCATGGTATTGAAGGACTTGTAGTAGTCGGTGGAGATGGCAGTTATAGAGGTGCTCAACGTATTAGCGAAGAAACAACCGATATAAAAACAATTGGTATCCCTGGAACAATTGATAATGATATTAATGGTACTGATTTCACGATTGGTTTCGATACAGCATTAAATACGATTATTGACTGTGTCGATAAAATCAGAGATACTGCTTCAAGTCATGCGAGAACTTTTGTTGTAGAAGTAATGGGACGTGATTGTGGTGATTTAGCACTGTGGGCTGGATTGTCAGTAGGTGCTGAAACAATCTTAGTTCCAGAAGTGCACACAGATATTAAAGATGTTGCTGAAAAAATTGAAAGTGGTATTAAACGTGGAAAAAAACATTCTATCGTTATGGTAGCAGAAGGTTGTATGAGTGGCCATGAATGTGCAGAACAATTAACTAAATATATCAATGTTGATGCACGTGTATCTGTTCTTGGTCACATCCAACGTGGTGGTAGTCCATCTGGTGTAGATCGAGTGCTTGCTTCAAGATTAGGCGGTTATGCTGTTGAATTGTTAATGCAAGGTCAAACAGGATTCGGTGTAGGTATACAAAATAACCAACTTACAGCAACACCATTTGATGAAATTTTCAATAATGAAAGCCATAAATTCAACACTCGTATTTATGACTTAGCAAAAGAATTATCTATTTAATTTAGGAGGCTTTTATAATGAGAAAGACTAAAATTGTATGTACTATAGGACCTGCTTCAGAGTCTGAGGAAATGTTAGAAAAATTAATGAATGCTGGAATGAACGTTGCGCGTTTAAATTTCTCTCATGGTAGTCATGAAGAACATAAAGCACGTATTGATTCAATTCGTAAAGTATCTAAAAAATTAGGTAAAACTATTGGTATTTTATTAGATACTAAAGGACCTGAAATTCGTACACATGATATGAAAGACGGCTTAATTGTACTTGAAAAAGGTAAAGAAGTTATTGTGAGTATGTCTCAAGTTGAAGGTACACCTGAGAAATTCTCAGTCACATATGAAGATTTAATTAATGATGTTCAAATTGGATCATACATTTTATTAGATGATGGTTTAGTAGAATTACAAGTTAAAGATATTGATAAAGATAAAGGCGAAGTTAAATGTGATATCTTAAACACTGGTGAATTAAAAAATAAAAAAGGTGTAAACTTACCTGGTGTTAAAGTAAACTTACCTGGTATCACTGATAAAGATGCTGCAGATATTAAATTTGGTATTAAAGAAGATATTGATTACATTGCAGCAAGCTTTGTACGTCGTCCTAGTGATGTATTAGATATTCGCGAAATTTTAGAACAAGAAAATAATGATAATATTACTATCTTCCCTAAAATTGAAAACCAAGAAGGTATTGATAATATCGAAGAAATTTTAGAAGTATCTGATGGTTTAATGGTTGCTCGTGGTGACATGGGTGTTGAAATTCCACCTGAATCTGTGCCAATCGTTCAAAAAGATTTAATTAGAAAATGTAATAAATTAGGAAAACCTGTTATTACTGCAACTCAAATGCTTGATTCAATGCAACGTAATCCACGTGCAACAAGAGCTGAAGCAAGTGACGTTGCTAATGCAATCTATGATGGTACAGATGCAGTTATGTTATCTGGTGAAACAGCTGCAGGACAATATCCTGAAGAAGCAGTTAAAACAATGAGAAATATTGCAATTTCAGCTGAAGCTGCTCAAGATTACAAAAAATTATTATCTGATCGTACTAAATTAGTAGAAACATCATTAGTAAATGCGATTGGTGTGTCTGTAGCACATACTGCTCTAAATTTAAATGTTAAAGCAATTGTAGCTGCAACTGAAAGTGGTTCAACAGCGATTACAATTTCTAAATATCGTCCACATTCAGATATTATTGCAGTAACACCTAGTGAACATACTGCAAGACAATTAGCACTAGTATGGGGTGCATATCCAGTTGTTAAAAAAGGACGTAAAACAACAGATGATTTATTAAATAATGCAGTAGCAACAGCTGTTGCTACTGAAAAAGTTGGTAATGGTGATTTAATTATCATTACTGCTGGCGTTCCAACTGGTGAAAAAGGTACGACTAATATGATGAAATTACATTTAGTAGGTGATGAAATTGCTAAAGGTCAAGGTGTTGGTCGTGGATCAACAACTGGTAAAACAGTGATTTCTAAAACTGCTAGTGATTTAGAAGGAAAAGACCTAAGTCAATCAATTATTGTGACTAATTCAATAGACGAAAGCTATGTTCCATATGTTGAAAAAGCTGCAGGTTTAATTACTGAAGAAAACGGTATAACATCACCAAGTGCAATCGTTGGGCTTGAACAAGGTATCCCAACTATTATTGGTGTTGAAAATGCAACGAAAGAATTGAAAAATGACTTATTAGTTACTGTTGATGCAAATCAAGGTAGAATTTTTGAAGGGTATGCAAATGTCCTTTAATTAAACAATTGTATAAGTATGTTTAAATAGAAAGCTAGAAGAGCGGGAATAACCACGTTACATGTTAATGGATAAAATTCTCGCTCTTTTTTATGTTATTTAAACATATTAGAAAAAAGTGGGAGAGAGCCGTATTCGTCGTCCCAACTTGCATTGAACGTAGATTTTCATTAAGAAAATCTCTATGTTGGGGATAGTAGTGTTGAAAAAGCTTGTTACAAGAGTATTTCAATTCAGACATCGACTGCATTAACATAAAAATGACTGGGACATTATTAATTGTTCCAGTCATTTTTCATATTGATATTTTAATGTTATTTTGCTACTTTTTTATATCTTAAATACATAATACCTAAAATAATAAACCAAATAGGTGTTAAGAAAATAGCGTTTCTTGTTGTTGCATTTACAAATAGTAAACAAAACACAAATAAGAAGAATGCTAAAATAATATAGGCCATATATTTTCCACCAGGAAGTTTGAATTTTGCTTTTTTATGTAATTCAGGATTTTTTCTATGATAATTAATATAAGCCCAAATAATTAAAGCCCACACGATAATAAATAATACTGTTGAAATTGTTGTAACATATGTAAATACTAGCGTTGCATTTGGAAAAATATAGTTTAATAATGCTGTCACCAATAATAACGCAGATGATACAATAATTGCGATATGTGGTACACCTTGCTTGTTAGTACTTTTAAATATAGAAGGCGCTTGTTTTTGTTCAGATAATCCAAATAACATACGACTATTTGAGAAGATACCACTATTACAAGATGAAGCAGCAGCAGTTAAAACTACAAAGTTAATTAATCCAGCTGTAAATGGAATACCAATTAATGAGAACAATCTAACAAATGGGCTCTCATTTGGATCCACTTTGTCCCAAGGAATAATAGACATAATGACTGCTAAAGCACCTACATAGAAAATTAAAATTCTAATCGGTACTGCATCTATAGCTTTAGGTATTGTTTTTTCTGGATTTTTAGTTTCACCAGCAGTTACCCCAATCATTTCAATACCAACAAATGAGAATAAAGCCATTTGGAAAGACATAAAGAAACCAGAAGTTCCATTGGTAAAAATACCATGTTTATAAAGATTAGTTAAACTTGCATGTCCAAATTGAGTTTTATAAGCAAATAAAATCATTATTGCACCAATGACGATTAAAGCTATAATAGTTATAATTTTAATAATAGCAAACCAGAATTCTAATTCTCCAAATAATTTTGCACTTAATAAGTTAAAAACCATTAATATTAATACGCAAAATAAAGCAGTAATCCAGTTTGGTATAGTTGGAAACCAGAAACTAACATATTTGGCAACTGCAGTTACTTCTGCCATTCCCGTTATAATCCAGCATAACCAATATGTCCATCCAGTAACGAATCCTGCAAATGGTCCAATATACTCGTTTGTTACATCAGCAAATGATTTAAAACGAGTATTTTGAATAATGATTTCTCCAAGGCCTCTCATAAACATAAATAGCATGAATCCAATAATGATATAGGTTAATAGAATAGAAGGTCCAGTCATAGCTATAGTTTGACCTGCACCTAAGAATAATCCAGTTCCGATAGCGCCACCAAGAGCAATCAATTGTACATGACGATTACTTAATCCTCTTTGTAATTTTTCTTCTGCCATAAGACAACTCCCTTACATTTAATTAATATTAATTATGCACTTATATATTAAATTCGACAATTATTTTTCTAAATTTTTTCTAAAAATTTTATTAACATTGAGTTAATAAAAGATAATCATTATTGATAAATAATTAAAATATTCATTATTTTCACATAAGTCAACCTTGTCTTAATTCTTATAAATAGCTTTATAACAATTTTTATAATCATTATAATTAAAATTAATATATAAATAATTTACCAATGAAAATTTAAACCACATATATCATGATTCACAAAACTTATAATTTTAGATATACTATTTATGAAAGCCATTACATTATGTAAAAGAAAAGGGGAATTACTTATGGCAGAATTACAAAAAGGTTTAGAAGGGGTTATCGCAGCAGAAACTAAAATCAGTTCAATTATTGATAGTCAATTAACTTATTCAGGATATGATATTGATGATTTAGCTGAAAATGCTCAATTTGAAGAAATCATGTTCTTATTATGGAATTATAGATTACCAACACAAGAAGAACTTGAAGAATTAAAAGAGAAACTAAAACAATATATGACATTAAATCCAAGGGTATATAAGCATTTTGAAGAATATGCTACAGATGATGTACATCCAATGACTGCATTACGTACCTCTGTTTCTTATATTGCACACTTTGATCCAGATGCTGAAGAGGAAACAGATGAAAGTCGAAAAGATCGAGCTATTCGTATCCAAGCAAAGATTGCATCATTAGTTACAGCGTTTTCACGCGTACGAGAAGGAAAGGAACCTGTTAAGCCTAACTCTGATTTAAGCTATGCAGCAAACTTCTTGTATATGTTAAAAGGGGAATTGCCATCTGATACTGAAGTTGAAGCTTTTAATAAAGCTTTAATATTACATGCCGATCATGAACTCAATGCTTCAGCATTTACAGCAAGATGTGCAGTATCATCTCTATCTGATATGTATTCAGGTATTGTAGCAGCAATTGGTTCATTAAAAGGGCCTTTACATGGTGGAGCAAATGAACAAGTAATGAAAATGTTATCAGAAGTTAAATCACTTGATGAAGTAGATAATTATTTAGATAAGAAACTTGCTAACAAAGAAAAAATCATGGGATTCGGTCATCGAGTATATAAAGAGGGAGATCCACGTGCTAAGTACTTAAAAGAAATGAGTCGAAAAATAACTTCTGAAACCGGACATAACGAATTATATGAAATTTCTCTTGCAATTGAAAAGCGTATGCACGATGAAAAAGGCTTAATTCCAAATGTAGACTTCTTTAGTGCAACTGTTTATCATAGTATGGAAATTCCACACGATATTTTTACACCTATCTTTGCTGTGAGTCGTACTGCAGGATGGACCGCGCATATTTTAGAACAATATCGTGATAATCGAATTATTCGTCCGCGTGCAAAATATGTTGGAGAAACAAATCGTAAATATGTACCAGTTGAAGAAAGATAAAATATTTTAAAATTTAATTTATGGAGGCTTTTATAATGGCAGCTGAAAAAATTACTAGAGCAAATGATGAATTATTAAATGTACCTAATGAACCAATTATTCCATTTATTATTGGGGATGGTATCGGTCCTGATATTTGGAAAGCAGCTAGTCGTGTTGTTGATGCGGCGGTTGAAAAAGCATATAACGGTGAAAAGCGTATTGAGTGGAAAGAGGTATTAGCTGGTCAAAAAGCGTACGATGAAACTGGTGAATGGTTACCACAAGAAACTTTAGATACTATCAAAGAATACTTAATCGCAATTAAAGGACCATTAACTACACCAATTGGCGGAGGCATTCGTTCTTTAAATGTAGCATTAAGACAAGAACTAGATTTATTTACTTGTCTTCGTCCAGTACGTTGGTTTAAAGGTGTACCTTCACCAGTTAAACGTCCTCAAGATGTTGATATGGTTATCTTCCGTGAAAATACTGAGGATATTTATGCAGGAATTGAATTTAAAGAAGGAACAGAAGAAGTTAAAAAAGTTATTGACTTCTTACAAAATGAAATGGGTGCTACAAATATTCGTTTTCCCGAAACTTCTGGTATTGGTATTAAACCAGTTTCTAAAGAAGGGACTGAACGTTTAGTAAGATCTGCTATTCAATATGCAATTGATAATAATCGTAAATCAGTAACATTAGTTCACAAAGGTAATATTATGAAGTTTACAGAAGGATCATTTAAACAATGGGGTTATGATTTAGCTCATAATGAATTTTCTGATAAAGTATTTACTTGGCAACAATATGATGAAATTGCTGAAAAAGATGGTAAAGATGCTGCAAATGACGCACAACAAAAAGCTGAAAAAGATGGTAAAATTATTATTAAAGATTCAATAGCAGATATTTTCTTACAACAAATTTTAACACGTCCAGCAGAACATGATGTAGTAGCTACAATGAACTTAAATGGCGACTATATCTCAGATGCACTTGCTGCACAAGTAGGAGGAATCGGTATTGCTCCTGGTGCTAATATTAACTATGAGACAGGGCATGCTATTTTTGAAGCAACACATGGTACAGCACCAAAGTATGCTAACTTAAATAAAGTGAATCCATCATCTGAATTATTAAGTTCTGTATTAATGTTAGAACATTTAGGATGGCAAGAAGCGGCTGATAAAATTACTGATGCTATTGAAGCTACAATTGCTTCTAAAATTGTAACATATGATTTTGCTCGTTTAATGGACGGGGCTACTGAAGTATCAACTTCAGAATTTGCCGATGAACTTATTAAAAACTTAAAATAAATATAATATTTATTTTGATAAAACAGTCTAAGATGGATTTTGATGTCTTAGACTGTTTTTTTGTTCATTATTAATAAATATCATAGCAAGATTAACAAAAATATCCTTAACAAATAGAAAATATTAAGTAAATGTTAAGTTTATGTAAATTCAATATGTTGTATGTTATTTTTATTTAAATTTCAGTTATAATAAAATTGAAATTGTTAATTCTATTTAGGGAGGCAAATCATGTCACAAAAAGTATTAGTGGTTGATGACGAGCAATCAATAGTAACGTTACTAAAATATAACTTAGAAACAGCAGGTTATATTGTAGATGTAGCGTATGATGGTGAAGAAGCACTCAAAAAAGTTAAAGAGGTTAAACCTGAACTGATTGTATTAGATGTCATGTTACCCAAAAAAGATGGAATAGAAGTATGTAAAACGATTCGATCTGATAAAAATCTTGTACCTATTTTAATGTTAACAGCTAAAGATGATGAGTTTGATCGTGTGTTAGGCTTAGAATTAGGTGCTGATGATTACATGACTAAACCATTCTCTCCAAGAGAAGTTGTAGCGAGAGTAAAAGCTATTTTAAGACGCTCTAAAATTGCTAATGAAGTCGTAAAAGATGACGTGGATGATGAAGATATTGTAATTGATAATATTAGAATTCGTCCTGAATTCTTTGAAGTCTATAGAGATGATACCTTGCTTGAACTTACACCTAAAGAATTTGAGTTACTACTTTATCTTATTGAACGTCAAGGACGCGTAATTACTAGAGAACATATGTTAAATTCAGTGTGGAATTACGAGTTTGCAGGAGATTCAAGAATTGTAGATGTTCATATTAGTCATTTAAGAGATAAATTAGAAGAAAATCCTAAACAACCTAAGTTGATAAAAACAGTGCGTGGATTGGGTTATAAATTAGAAAGACCTAAAGCTTAATGATTAAATTTCATCATAGATTATTACTTCTACTATGTACAATAACAATTATTAGTTTTATAGGTTTAGGTGCAATTCTTCATCATACGATTTATCAAATATTATCAGATACTCAAACTAGAGAATTAAATCATCTATCAGAAAATATCGTAAATTTAAATAATCGAAATAAACAAGCAGACATTCAGCGTATAGCACAAAATCAAAACTTGGTTGTTGAAATTTCTGAAAATGGACATGTGTTATATCAAACTGGTAATCAACATCAAATTAATCATACTATTGATAATGCAGCTAATCCTTCGAATATTATATATCATAAAAATAAGGATAAAGTGGATTACACATTTAAAAATACTGTAAGTAATAAAACAATATACATAAGTGGTATTAATACTGAAATTTTAGATTTACAAAAAAATATGTGGAAGTACTTATCATTAATTGGAATCATCGTGTTAATTGCTATTTATTTAGCTGTAAGAAGCATTAATCGCACCTATATAAGACCAATCAACGAAGTTACTTATGCGACATCTTTAATTGCAGATGGATATTATCATGTTAGAGTACCTGAAAGTAATGTGAAAGAAACAAAAGCATTATTTGTCACTACCAATGATTTAGCAAGACGATTGCAAAAATTAAATAATAAACAAAAAATGCAATCTAATCGTCTTAAAACAACATTAGAAAATATTCCTAGCTCGGTATTAATGATAGATAAGCAAGGTGAAATTGTTATTGCAAACCATGCTTATTACGAGGTATTCAAACCAGATAGTAAAGTCGAAAATAAAGATTATACTGTACATTTAGATAAAGAAATTCAACATCTTGTTATTGAAAGCTTTAAAACTGAAAAACCGTTGCATGAACAAATTGAGTTATACATTAATGATGTTCATCAAAAATATTTTGATGTTTCTTGTATTCCCATCTTAAGTAAAGCAAAAAAGAAACTTCAAGGTATGGTTGTAGTATTACATGATATCACTAATTTAAAAAAATTAGAAAATTTGAGACGTGAGTTTGTTGCAAATGTTTCACATGAACTTAAAACTCCAATTACTTCAATTAAAGGATTTGCAGAAACCTTAATTGAAGGTGCAAAGAATGATGAACAATCTCTTGAGGTGTTTTTAAATATTATTTTAAAAGAATCAAATCGTATAGAATCACTTGTCATGGATTTATTAGATTTATCTCATATTGAACAACAAACTGAGATTGAGACTACTTATGTTAATCTTTCAGATTTAGCACATAATACAATCCATAATCTACAAACTCAAGCTAAGTATAAAAACATCGCTATTAAATCTGAAATAGAAAATGATGTTATTATTGAAGCGCATGAAGGAAAGTTGTCTCAAGTTATCACAAATTTACTTTCAAATGCCATTAACTATTCGTACGAAAATAATAAAGTTATTGTTAGAGTTTACAGAGAAGATATAAAAGTTAATCTAGAAATCCAAGATTATGGCATTGGGATAGACAAAAAAGATCAAAAGCATATTTTTGAGAGATTTTATAGAGTAGATAAAGCAAGAAGTCGTGACTCTGGTGGAACAGGTTTAGGATTATCGATTACAAAACATATTGTAGAAGCACTTCACGGTACAATTATGGTCGAAAGTGAACTGAATAAAGGATCGCTATTTAGAGTCTCATTTATAGATAAAATCGAATAACTATTTTGTCCTACAATTTTAGGTCATCCACACTTTAAAATACTTTTTTATGTTTTTAGAATTTTAAAAGGACCTAAACTTGTAGGACTTTATTTTTTGAAATTCGTAAAATATCGTTCAGTCGTTATGACCAAAGGTTTATGCTAAAATATAATTAAACTCATTCTGGAGGTTTAAAATTTGAATAAATTAGTATTGATAGATGGCAATAGTTTAAGTTTTAGAGCTTTTTACGCATTGCCACTTTTATCTAATAAAGCAGGGATTCATACAAATGCGATTCTTGGGTTCGCCAAATTACTCGAAAAAATTATCAGAGAAGAACAACCTACACATTTCTTAGTAGCCTTTGACGCAGGTAAGACTACTTTTAGACATTCTAAATATAGTGAATACAAAGGTGGACGTCAAAAAACACCACCCGAATTAAGCGAACAATTTCCCTATATTCGACAATTGTTAGATGCTTATCATATTAAACATTATGAATTAGAAAACTACGAAGCAGATGACATTATTGGTACGCTAAGTAAAGAAGCAGATCAAAATGATTTTGAAACTATTATTGTAACTGGAGATAGAGACTTAACACAGTTAGCAACTCAAAATGTGACTATTTATTATACTAAAAAAGGGGTCACAGACGTTGATCACTATACTCCAGAATTTATAGCAGAAAAATATAATGGTTTAAAACCAATACAAATTATTGATATGAAAGGTTTAATGGGAGATAGTTCAGACAATATACCCGGTGTAGCTGGAGTAGGAGAAAAAACAGCAATTAAACTTTTAAATCAATTTGATTCTGTAGAAGGTGTCTATGAGAATATTGATAAAGTATCTGGTAAAAAATTAAAAGAAAAGCTCGAACTTAGTCATGAAGATGCATTAATGAGTAAAGAGCTTGCTACAATTAATCGCTATAGTCCAATAGAAGTCACTTTAAATGATACTAAATTAAGTGATATCAACGATAATCATGAAAAAATTGAACTTTTTAAGAAATTAGAATTTAAACAATTATTAGCAGATATAGATAATAAAGCATCTGAGTTTGAGCAAGAACAAAAACAAGTTTCTTTTGATATTTTGCCTACTTTTGAATATGTTGATTTTAATCATCTTGATGAAGCAGTGATTCATTTCGAAATAGATGGTTCTAATTATTTAAAAGATGATATTTTAAAGTTTGGATTTTATGATAAAGAACGTTATATCGTAGTTGATGCAGATAATATTAAAGATTATCCAGAACTTATTAAATGGTTAGAAAATGAAAATTCTAAAAAGGTAGTTTATGATGCAAAGAAAACATTTGTTATAGCACACAGATTAAATATCAACATTCAAAATATCGTTTTTGATGCGATGTTAGCAAGCTACATTATTGATCCATCACGAACGATTGATGATGTCTATTCGGTTGTAACAAATTATCATCAAACGTATGTTAAAGAAGATGTCTCTATTTATGGGAAAGGTAAAAAGCGACATGTTCCTGATACTGAAATTTTAAATACGCATATTGCATCTATTACTAAATCTATTGATGCTGTTAAACCGTTAATGGAAAAAGAACTAGAATCACATCAACAAATGAATTTACTAAAAGATTTAGAACTTCCGCTAGCACGTATTTTAAGTAAAATGGAAGAAATTGGTATTTATACAGATGTAAATGATTTACAACACATGCAACAAGAATTACAAGAGAAGTTAGAATTGTTAGTTCAACGTATTCATGACGCAGCAGGTGAAGAATTTAACATTAATTCACCTAAACAACTCGGTGTGGTTTTATTTGAAACATTAAAACTACCTGTCATTAAAAAAACAAAAACTGGTTATTCTACAGCAGTCGATGTTTTAGAACAGTTACAGAATGAACATCCTATCATTAATGATATTTTGGAATATCGTCAATTAGCTAAATTACAATCTACTTATGTGGAAGGTTTACAAAAAGTCATTAGTAATGATAAGCATATACACACTCGTTTTAATCAAACATTAGCACAAACTGGACGATTATCTTCAGTTGATCCTAATTTACAAAATATACCTATTCGACTTGAAGAAGGGCGTAAAATACGTAAAGCATTTAAACCTTCATCTGAAGACAGTGTTATTTTATCTGCAGATTATTCTCAAATTGAATTACGTGTCTTAGCGCATATTACACAAGATGACAGTTTAAAAGAAGCATTCATTCATGGACAGGACATTCATACTGCTACAGCACGAAAAGTATTTGGTGTTGAAGCGGAGGAAGTCACTGATTTAATGCGTAGACAAGCCAAAGCTGTAAATTTTGGAATCGTTTATGGTATTAGTGATTATGGCTTAAGTCAAAGCTTAAATATAACACGTAAAGAGGCAAAAATATTTATTGATGATTATTTAGCAAGTTTCCCTGGAGTTAAGCAATATATGAGTGACATTGTAAAGGATGCTAAAGCAAATGGCTATGTTGAAACATTATTGCATCGTAGACGTTATATTCCTGACATCACTAGTCGTAATTTTAATTTAAGAGGTTTTGCGGAACGTACAGCAATGAACACTCCAATTCAAGGAAGTGCAGCCGATATTATTAAACTTGCTATGGTGGAATTTGATAAGCAAGTTCAACATACGTCTTACAAAGCTAAATTACTTTTACAAGTACACGATGAATTAATATTTGAAGTGCCTAAGTCTGAAGTTGAAGAATTTAGTTTATTTGTTGAAGATATAATGGAGCATGCATTAGACTTAGATGTTCCATTAAAAGTAGACTCTAATTATGGTCCTACTTGGTATGATGCGAAATAGAAAGAGGAATGAATAATGCCAGAATTACCAGAAGTTGAACATGTTAAAAGGGGAATAGAACCTTTTATTGTAAATGCTACAATTAAAAGTATTTCATTTTCTAAAAAAGTAATTGAAGGTAAAAGTCAGAATAAAGAAACGATTATCAAAGGAATGAATTTAGATGGTTTTCGTTTGAATTGCGAAGGCTATAAGATAATTAAAGTCGAACGAAGAAGTAAATATATTGTTTTTCATATTGAAAAACATAATCGTAAACGTGTGTTACTTAGTCATTTAGGTATGGCTGGTGGATTTTTCATTGTCAATCACCTATCTGAGATAGCAATTCCCAACTATCGTAAACATTGGCACGTGATTTTCCATTTAAATAATGGAAAAAAATTAGTGTTTTCAGATATACGTCGATTTGGTGAGATTAGAAACCTAAATTCATTTGAAGATTATCCTTCATTTTTAGAAATAGCGCCTGAGCCTTTTGACGAAGAAGCGTTACAACATTTTAATCACTATTTATCTCAAAAAAAAGTAGCCAATAAACCTATTAAACAGATGTTACTGGATCATAAAATCATAGCAGGATGTGGAAATATCTATGCTTGTGAAGCATTGTTTAGAGCAGGTATCCATCCTGCGAGAAAAGTAAAAGATACGTCTCATCAAGAAAGACAATTGCTCTTTTATTATGTACAAGAAGTTTTAAAAGAGGGTATTGATAATGGTGGAACAAGTATTTCAGATTATCGTCATGCTGACGGAAAAACTGGAAAAATGCAATTACATTTAAATGTATACAAACAAAAGACATGTAAAGTATGTGGCCATGATATTGAACAAAAAGTTATAGCATCTAGAAACAGTCATTTTTGTCCATATTGTCAGAAATAAATAAAGTGAGCGGTGATACAAATGCCTAAAGTAATTGGATTAACAGGTGGAATAGCTACCGGAAAGTCAACAGTTTCTAAATTATTATCAGAATATGGATTTAAAATTGTCGATGCAGATATAGCTTCAAGAAAAGCAGTAGAGAAAGGATCAACTGCTTTGGAACAAATAAAAGAAACGTTTGGTGACGAAGCAATCACAAGTGACGGAGAAATGAATCGACAATACATTGGAGAATTAGTATTTAATCATCCAGAAAAACGATTAGAACTTAATGAAATTATTCATCCTATTGTAAGAACGATTATGGAACAAGAAAAGCAACAGTATTTACAACAAGGGTATGATGTGATTATGGATATTCCGCTTCTGTTTGAGAATGATTTACAAGATACTGTGGATGAAGTCTGGCTGGTCTACACATCTGAAAGTGTACAAATTGAACGTTTAATGAAACGTAACAATTTAGACTTGGATCAAGCAAAAGCGAGAGTTCATAGTCAAATATCAATTGATAAAAAAAGCAGAATGGCTGATCATGTTATAGATAATTTAGGAAGTAAATCTGAATTAGAAACCCTTCTTAAACAACTATTGATTGAAAAAGGATACATTCATGAATAATATGAGAAAAAGAGTTTAGGACTTTATTTTTAGTCTTAAACTCTTTTTATTTATATAATAAATATATTAGTTATATAAACTTAAAATGTAAAAAATATTACATTATTTTTGGTAAACGCTTTCAATCGGAATCTATTATGTTATACTAATTTTATAAAGTATAACATATAAAACAAGGGGTGCTTTAAATGTCAACAAATATTGCAATTAATGGAATGGGTAGAATAGGAAGAATGGTTTTAAGAATTGCATTACATAATGAAAATTTTAATGTGGTTGCGATTAATGCAAGCTATCCACCTGAAACAATTGCACATCTAATTAACTATGATACAACGCATGGACGTTATGATAAAAAGGTAGAACCAATTGAGGATGGTATACGTGTTGATAACCATAACATTAAGTTAGTGTCAGATAGAAATCCTGAAAATTTACCATGGAAAGATTTAAATATAGATATCGTAATTGAAGCAACTGGAAAATTTAATCATGGTGATAAAGCAGTTGGACATATTCATGCTGGAGCTAAAAAAGTATTACTAACTGGCCCATCTAAAGGTGGAGAAGTCCAAATGATTGTTAAAGGGGTAAATGATGACAAATTAGATGTTGAAAGGTATGACATTTTCAGTAATGCTTCATGTACGACAAATTGTATAGGACCAGTTGCTAAAGTTTTAAATGATCAATTTGGTATTGTAAATGGATTAATGACTACTGTTCATGCAATTACTAATGATCAAAAAAATATTGATAATCCCCATAAAGATTTACGTAGAGCACGTTCATGTAATGAAAGTATTATTCCAACTTCTACTGGAGCAGCAAAAGCATTGAAAGAAGTTTTACCAGAACTAGAAGGTAAACTTCATGGGTTAGCTTTACGTGTGCCTACAAAAAATGTTTCTTTAGTTGATTTAGTTGTAGATTTAGAAAAACCGGTAACTGTTGACGAAATTAATAATGCATTTCGTCATTCAGATTTAGATGGTGTTTTAGAAGTAGAAAATGCACCTTTAGTATCTGTCGATTTCAATACAAATCCACATTCAGCTATTATCGATGCTGAGAATACAATTGTAATGGATGATCATAAGGTGAAAGTGATTGCTTGGTATGATAATGAATGGGGTTATTCTAATAGAGTAGTAGAAGTAGCTGAAATGATTGGTGAACAACTAGTAGAAAAGTCTACCGTGACTGCAGTTTAAGCTTTTAATAAGTAAAAGATTGTTAATTTTAGAGTTGATATTCTAATATAATGTCATTGATTTTATAGATTAAAAAATTATAAAACATTAAATAATTTTTTTAATGAGTCATATGTAGGAAAGTGAAAAAAGAATTTATATTGAATTCTATTTCACTTTCCTTTTTATATTTTATTATAGGTTTAGACAGCTAAGTTGTATCAATTTATTATCAATACATATGAGTTCTTTTGTCATAAATCGTTTTTATAGTATAATGAAGCATAATCTATTCAAGAGGGTGACAGATATGAAATGCCCAAAATGTAGTGCCACACATTCACGCGTGGTAGATTCAAGACATGCTGATGAAGCTAACGCAATACGTAGAAGACGTGAATGTGAGAATTGTGGGACAAGATTTACAACATTTGAACATATTGAAGTGAGTCCACTTATTGTGGTCAAAAAAGATGGCACACGTGAACAATTTTTAAGAGAAAAAATATTAAATGGTCTTGTAAGATCTTGTGAAAAAAGACCAGTTAGATATCAACAATTGGAAGACATTACTAATAAAGTAGAATGGCAATTACGCGATAAAGGTCATACAGAAATTTCATCTAGAGATATAGGTGAATATGTAATGAATTTGCTCATGCATGTAGATCAAGTCTCTTATGTACGATTTGCGTCAGTATATAAAGAGTTTAAAGATGTGGATCAATTACTAGCATCGATGCAAGGTATTTTGGATGATAACAAACGGAGTGATTCATAAATGAGTTTTAAATCTTATGAGTATGGTTTAAGTCCACACGATGGATTTAAAGTATATCGACATTTTTTCTTTAATCATCAACAATTAGAGATATTAAATCGATTGTACATACCGTTAATTGGCTTTAAAGCTATTGGTGTATATCATTTCATGAACCAATTTATCGATGAAGTTGAAGATACTATTCTCACACATTACACTATCATGAATGAGCTTAAAATAAATTTATTAGAATTCCGTGAATATATGGATTTACTTGAAGGCATTGGGTTAATTAAAACATTTGTAAAACATGATAGTAATCAGTCATTGTTTATATATGAATTGATTCAACCTCCAACGGCATACCAATTTTTTAATGATCCAATGTTATCTATATACCTATACAATGAAGTTGATAATCGAAGATATAAAGATTTAAAAGCGTATTTTGAAAAAGATGAACCAGATTTAAAAGAATTTCAGCAAGTAACGCGCAAATTTACTGATGTATTCAAAGTTCCACATAAAAATATATCTATTGATGCTTCAACAATTCAAAAGGAAAATCATTCAGCTACTATAGATTTAGATAATGAATCATTTGACTTTGATATGTTGAGAGATATGTTACAACATCATTTTATAAGTGGAGAAATTATTACTAAAGAGGCAAAACAATTAATTTTACAATTGGCTACTTTATATGGGTTAACGCCTACTTCTATGAAACGAATCATTCTTAACTCTATCACACAAAATCAAACGTTATCATTTGAAGAGATGAGAAAACAAGCAAGGTCTCATTACTTAATTGAGCATCAACAACAGCTTCCTAAGTTACAAACTAAAGCTAATCCTTCTAATCATTTAGAACAATCACAGCGTCCAAATGAGACTACTGATGATATAAAGGAAAGTGATAGTTGGTTTAAGTTATTAGAAAACACAAGTCCTATTGATATGTTAGCGTCTTGGTCTGAATCAGAACCAACTTTACAACAAAAAAGAATGGTAGAAGAGTTAATAGAGCGTGAAAAATTGTCATTTGGTGTAATTAATATTTTATTACAATTTGTAATGCTTAAGAATGAAATGAAACTTCCTAAATCCTATATATTTGAAATCGCTTCAAATTGGAAAAAGTTAGGTATTAAAACTGCACAACAAGCATATGATTATGCGCTGAAAACAAATCAACAAATCAATGATAGTATAACTAAAAAAACAAAACGTCAATATAAACAACGTGACGTTGCATCAATAGAAAAAACACCAAAATGGTTAAAAGATAAAAACCAACAAGATGAAAAACCAAACAATAATGATGCGCAATTTGAAAAAGATAGAGAAGCGTTTCGTGCTCAATTAGAACAAGATTGGGAGGATTAGATGAAACCATTTAGTAAACTTATAAAAAATCAAGATAATTTAAACAAAAGAATTGCTAAAATAAAACATCAAGTCATTAATGATTCTGATGTTAAACAATTTTTAAATCAACACCAGTCAGAACTTACTAATGAAATGATTGATAAAGATTTAAATGTACTTCAAGAATATAAAGATCAACAAAAACACTACGATGGTCACGATTATGCACACTGTCCAAACTTTGTTAAAGGTCATATTCCAGAATTATATATAGAAAATGAGCGTATTAAAGTTCGTTATCGATTATGTCCTTGCAAAATTAAATACGATGAAGAACGTTTAAGTTCACAACTCATTACTGCTCATCACATGCAACGAGATACGTTAAATGCAAAAGTTAAAGATATCTATACTAACGATAGAAGTCGACTTGAAATAGCTATGGAAGTTAACGATATTTGTAAAAAGTTAGTTAACGGTGAACGCGTTAAGGGTCTTTATATACATGGCCCTTTTGGAACAGGCAAATCTTTTATTTTAGGAGCTATCGCAAACCAGCTTAAGTCAAAACATGTGCCATCTACAATAGTATATTTACCTGAATACATTCGTATACTAAAAGGTGGTTTTAAAGATGGGAGTTATAATGAAAAGTTAGAGCGTATACGAGAAGCAAATATATTAATGTTAGATGATATCGGAGCTGAGGATGTCACAACATGGGTAAGGGATGAGGTGATAGGTCCCTTATTACATTATCGTATGGTTCATGAATTACCAACATTCTTTAGTTCAAATCTAAATTTGGAAGAATTAGAACATCATTTATCTATATCAAACAAAGGGGCAGAAATAACGAAAGCTGCTCGAATTATCGAACGTATCAAAAGTTTAGCAAATGAATTTTATTTAGATGGAAAAAATTTACGAAATAATTGAAATTTACAATGTGTGATGTATAATAAAGATAAATCTAAATCGTTGAAATAAATGAAGATATGATAATTTAATCTCTATCATACAGCAAGCCAACAATTGATGAGAATTTGGTTGATATATTAAATTATTACTCCTTCATATTTAGATGCTGGTAATCAGTATCCGGCTCAAGACCGTTATCTTATGAAGAGATATCTAGAATACATCTAGATAACTAGGGTGGTACCGCGACGAACTCGTCCCTTTTATAGGGAGGAGTTTTTTTATTTTCTTCAGCGATCATAGAATAAAATTTATGGAGGGTTTCGATATGGAACAAATTAATATTAAGTTTCCAGATGGCAATTCAAAATCATTTGATAAAGGAACTACTACAGAAGACATTGCACAATCAATTAGTCCTGGACTTCGAAAAAAAGCAGTAGCAGGAAAATTTAATAATCAACTCGTTGATTTAACTCGTCCACTTGAAGAAGATGGGGCAATTGAAATTGTTACACCTGGTAGTGATGAAGCTCTAGAGGTATTACGTCATTCAACTGCTCATTTAATGGCTCAAGCATTAAAACGAATTTATGGAGATGTTAAATTCGGTGTTGGTCCAGTGATTGAAGGCGGTTTTTACTACGACTTTGACATGGATGAAAAAGTATCATCAGATGACTTTGAAAAAATCGAAAAAACAATGAAACAAATTGTTAACGAAAATTATAAAATTGAACGTAAAGTGGTTTCTCGTGAAGAAGCAAAAGATTTCTTTAAAGATGATCCATATAAATTAGAATTAATAGATGCAATTCCTGAAGATGAGAATGTAACATTATATACTCAAGGTGAATTTACAGATTTATGCCGTGGTGTTCATGTGCCATCAACTTCAAAAATTAAAGAATTTAAACTTCTTTCTACTGCAGGTGCATATTGGCGTGGGGATAGCGACAATAAAATGTTACAACGTATATATGGTACTGCTTTCTTTGATAAAAAAGATTTAAAAGCACATTTAGACATGTTAGAGGAACGTCGTGAACGTGATCATCGTCGTATTGGTAAAGATTTAGAATTATTTACAAATAATCAACTTGTTGGTGCTGGTCTTCCACTATGGTTACCAAATGGTGCAACAATTCGCCGTGAAATTGAACGTTATATTGTAGATAAGGAAGTAAGCATGGGATATGATCATGTATATACCCCAGTTCTAGCTAACGTTGAACTTTATAAAACTTCAGGTCATTGGGATCACTATAGAGATGATATGTTCCCACCAATGAAATTAGATGAAACTGAAGAAATGGTATTACGTCCAATGAACTGTCCACATCATATGATGGTTTATAATAATAAACCACATTCTTATCGTGAATTACCAATTCGTATTGCTGAATTAGGTACTATGCATAGATATGAAGCAAGTGGTGCAGTATCAGGCTTACAACGTGTAAGAGGTATGACTTTAAATGATTCTCATATCTTTGTACGTCCTGACCAAATTAAAGATGAATTCAAACGCGTTGTTCATATGATACAAGATGTTTATGAAGACTTTGGTTTTGAAGATTACACATTCAGATTAAGTTACAGAGATCCTGAAGATAAAGAAAAATATATGGACGATGATGACATGTGGAATAAAGCTGAGTCTATGCTTAAAGAAGCAGTAGATGAAATGGGCTTACCATATGTTGAAGCTATTGGAGAAGCAGCATTCTATGGTCCTAAATTAGATGTTCAAGTTAAAACTGCAATGGGTAAAGAAGAAACCCTTTCAACTGCACAACTTGATTTCTTACTACCTGAACGATTTGATCTTTCTTATATTGGTAGTGATGGTGAAAATCACCGACCTGTTGTTATTCATCGTGGCGTAGTTTCAACTATGGAACGTTTTGTAGCTTTCTTAACTGAAGAAACTAAAGGTGCTTTCCCAACATGGTTAGCTCCAAAACAAGTTGAGATTATTCCAGTAAATGTAGATTTACATTACGACTATGCGAGAAATTTACAAGATGAATTAAAATCTCAAGGTGTTCGTGTAGAAATTGATGATCGTAACGAAAAAATGGGCTATAAAATTCGAGAGGCACAAATGCAAAAAATTCCTTATCAAATTGTAGTAGGAGATAAAGAAGTTGAAAACAACGAAGTAAATGTTCGTAAGTATGGCTCACAAGATCAAGAAACAATAGAAAGAGATGAATTTATCTGGAACTTAGTAGATGAAATTCGTCTAAAAAGACGTAGATAGTCTTGATAAAATAATATCCTTAATGTATATTACAAAGTAGTTAAATAAAAATGAGTTAGAGGTTGCATCTTTAAAAAGTAATACTTCAGAAGTTGATATGGAACGTATGTTGAAAGTATGAAAGGTAAAGATGCCGAAACAAATGATAACCATACTTATGATTTGTTGGGACAGTTATCGAATAGAAACTGTACTGTCACAGTTTGTGATGTGCTACCGACATAGATTAAGTAGTGGGTGCATATCTTAACGGTATGTACCTATTTTTTAATTTGTAATTTGATTTACATATCATTTATAAAAATTAAATATGTTAATTATCTTCACATAACAAATAAATACTTAGCTAACCTCTACATTAAGAAAGGGAGCTTATATGAGTAAAGTTGAAAATCAAGATAGCGGTATGAAGAGAGGGTTAAAAGATCGTCATATCTCTATGATTGCAATGGGAGGCTGTATTGGTACAGGCCTATTTATGACATCAGGTGGTGCTATTCACGATGCTGGTGCATTAGGTGCGCTTATTGCATATGCAATTATTGGAGCTATGGTATTCTTTTTAATGACTTCTTTAGGAGAAATGGCTACGTATTTACCTGTTTCAGGTTCATTTAGTACCTATGCAACACGATTTGTAGATCCATCATTAGGATTCGCATTAGGTTGGAACTATTGGTTTAACTGGGTAATTACTGTAGCGGCAGATGTAACTATTGCAGCGCAAGTCATTCAGTATTGGACACCTATGGCAGGGATACCAGCATGGGTATGGAGTTGTATCTTTATAGTTATTATTTTCGCATTAAACTCTTTATCTGTAAGAGTATATGGTGAAAGTGAATATTGGTTTGCACTTATAAAAGTGATTACAGTAATTATTTTTATAATTATTGGTATTTTAACTATATTAGGAATTATGGGTGGACATTTTGTAGGATTTGAAACATTTACTAAAGGTGATGGGCCAATCCTAGGTGGAAATCTTGGCGGTAGTTTACTTTCAATCCTAGGTGTATTCTTAGTTGCTGGTTTCTCATTCCAAGGTACTGAATTAATAGGTATTACTGCTGGAGAATCTGAGAATCCAGAACGTGCTGTCCCAAAAGCAATTAAACAAGTTTTTTGGAGAATATTATTATTTTATATCTTAGCCATCTTTGTTATTGGTATGTTAATTCCTTATAATAGTAATGCTTTAATGGGTGGAGATAACGATGTTGCAACATCTCCATTTACGCTTGTCTTTAAAAATGCAGGCTTAGCATTTGCTGCTTCATTTATGAATGCAGTTATTTTAACTTCAGTATTATCAGCTGGTAATTCAGGGATGTATGCATCAACACGTATGTTATATTCAATGAGTAAAGATAAATTAGCATTCGCTTCGTTTGGTAAAACGAATAAACACGGCGTGCCATATTTATCATTGATTGCTACTGGTGTACTTGTAGTCGTTATTTTCTTAGTACAAAAATTAAGCGGAAATGCTTATGAATACATTGTAGCTGCCAGTGGTATGACAGGCTTTATTGCTTGGGTAGGTATTGCAGTAAGTCACTATCGCTTTAGACGAGCATTTAATGTTCAACATCATCGTAAATCAGAATTGAAATATAAAGCGAAATGGTTCCCATTCGGTCCAATATTTGCAGGTATATTGTGTGTGATTGTGATTGTTGGACAAGATGTGGATTTCATTAAAACAGGGCACTTTGATCTTAATCGATTTATTATTACGTATATGGGTATTCCAGTATTTTTAGTATTCTTTATTTATCATAAATTAAGATATAAAACTAAAAAAATACCTCTTGAAGAAGTTGATTTAAGCCAAGATGTCTCAATGAATGAAGTAAAACATCACTAATTTTAAAAAACAATTGACATGCTTAATAAAACTTGATATGATTAGTATCGTTGATTACGAAACGAACCAAGTAGAAACACCCGTTTCTCACCTGTAGCGACGCAAAAAGCTGTTGGCAGGTTAATCATGTCACACAATTATTGTGTATGAGTGAAGAGCGGGCAAATATTGTCCGCTCTTTTTGCTTGGGAAAATTTCGTAAAATTTTGGGAGGTGTCAACCATAGCAAAAAATCAAACGCAAGTTAACGAAAAAATTCGCGCAAAAGAATTACGTTTAATTGGCCAAAATGGTGACCAAATTGGTGTTAAATCTAAAAGAGAAGCTCTTGAGATGGCTGAAAGAGTTGAATTAGATTTAGTAGTTGTTGCACCAAATGCTAAACCACCTGTTGCAAGAATTATGGATTATGGTAAATATAAATTCGAACAACAGAAAAAAGAAAAAGAAATGAAGAAAAAACAAAAAGTTATCAATGTTAAAGAAATTCGTTTAAGTCCAACTATTGAGGAACACGATTTCCAAACTAAGTTGAAAAATGGACGTAAATTCTTAACTAAAGGTGACAAATGTAAAGTTTCTATTCGTTTCAGAGGTCGTGCAATTACACACAAAGAAATTGGTCAACGTGTTTTAGAAAAATTTGCAGACGAATGTAAAGATATTGCCACTGTTGAACAAAAACCTAAAATGGAAGGGCGCCAAATGTTTATTATGTTAGCGCCTGTAAACGAAAAATAATTTACTTTTATTAGGAGGAAATGAATCATGCCAAAAATGAAAACTCACCGTGGAGCAGCTAAACGTGTTAAAAGAACTGGTTCAGGTCAATTAAAACGTTCTAGAGCTTTCACATCTCACTTATTTGCAAATAAAAATACTAAACAAAAACGTAAATTACGTAAAGCTAAACTAGTATCTAAAAGCGATATGAAACGCGTAAAACAATTATTAGCTTACAAAAAATAATTAATATTACTTTCGAACGATGATAAAGCGATATATTTAAGGAGGAATTTAACATGCCACGAGTTAAAGGTGGAACAGTAACAAGAGCACGTCGTAAAAAAACGATTAAATTAGCTAAAGGTTACTTCGGTTCAAAACATACATTATATAAAGTAGCAAAACAACAAGTGATGAAATCAGGTCAATACGCATTCCGTGACCGTCGTCAACGTAAACGTGATTTCCGTAAATTATGGATTACACGTATTAATGCAGCTGCACGTCAACATGACATCAGCTATTCTCGTTTAATGAACGGCTTAAAAAAGGCTGACATTAACATTAACCGTAAAATGCTTTCTGAAATTGCTATTTCAGACGATAAAGCTTTCGGTGAATTAGTATCAAAAGCTAAAGATGCTTTAAAATAATTCATATTTAAAAGCCAATAAGGTAACTATAAAACCTTATTGGCTTTTTTTATTTACTTTTATTCATCAAATATTCTTTAATAGAATTATGATAAGTAAACGAACCAGTTAAATATCATTGTGATTTAAATCATTGGTTTGTTAAACTATTAAAAAAGAATATTAATTTCAAGGAGTTAACTATGTCTAAATTTGATGAACAAATCATCGTCGTATCAAGAGAATTATTATTTAATAATGAAAAAAATGCATTTAATGGATTCTTATCGAAAAACGATGGTCAAGGTGAAGAAATATTTAATACGTTTAAAAATTATGAAGTAAAAAGACGTGGAGATATGGAAGAAGATCCATCTTATAAACAACTTATTTCATATTGTCTTTTAGAAAATGAAAATGATGAAATCTTAGTATATCAACGTTTAAGTGGTGGCGGAGAAGAACGCTTACACGGACAGTCTTCAGTGGGTGTTGGTGGACATATGAATAATGTTGTTGGCGCCGATTCAATTAATGAAGTTTTAAGAGTGAATGCACAAAGAGAACTTAATGAAGAAGTAGGATTATCTGAAGATAGATCTCAAAATATAGAATATATTGGTTTTATTAATGATGATACTAATGCGGTAGGTAAAGTTCATATAGGTGTTGTTTTCAAAATTAAGGTGAAATCTAGTGATGTAGAAGTTAGAGAAACCGACACTTTAAAAATTAATTGGGTATCACAAGATGAAATAAATGATTTAAATCATTTTGAATCATGGAGTGCGTTAATTTTAAAAGATTTAAAATAAAGGGGGCTCAATATGTCTGATATTATCCCTTTTCCTCAATCAAAGCAAAAATTATATCATAATATTTTAAATGCACAACAACAAAATAAATATAAAGAAATGTATCAATTGTTTGATATATATGAAGCCTCATTCGAATTAGATAATCAATTATCTTTGATTAAATGTGACATGTTAAATGAATTAGGGTTATATTTAGAATTAAGAGAAGAAGCAATTATTTTCTTAAAAAAAGGTATACCTCATTACGACGAACTGATTATTTTCTATATTAAAGCATTAATAGGTTTAAATCAGAATTATGAAGCAATTGAAGTCATTAATCAAATCATTAACGAAGTGAAAGAACATAAAACTAGAATGGCACTCTTTCCATTAAAAGAATATGCACAATCTAAATTAGATGAAGACAAGAAACTTTCTAGTCAATTATTATCAGAATTTACTAGTTTAGATTTAAATCGTCAAACTAAATTAATGATTAAACTCATTGATAACGGACATTATGAATTCAGAAAGACGGTTGCTTTTTTATTATCTAATCAAGTAGAATCTTATAATTTGAAAAGTCTCATGCTTGAGTATTTACGTTTTTCAAATTATGATAGTGAAATAAAAATTGAGAAGTATGGTTATGAAGTCAACATCTTACCTACAACATTAAAAGGTTTAGAACACACAGATATGAAAACTACTGTTATTCCCAAAGTTCTCGATAGATTAGAAAATGGAGCTTTGAATATACAAAATGAAGCTCAGTATGTGATGAATAATCATTCAATAAAACTATATCCACTTGATATATTTTCACTTTTTAATGAAGAAGATTGGATAATAGCTTATGATGTTTATTTTAAGTCAATGATTGGTATAGAAGTAAGTGAAGCAAATCAAGAATTATTAGCATTAATTTATCAGTTAGATAATTAAATGTGAGCAAATCATTTTAGTTTACTTAAATGATTCTGTAAAGTTGAATTATTATTTAAAATCGCCTATAAAACATTGTTTGTGTCCATATTGGACCTATGATATAATAGGGAAGTTGAAAAAATTAAAAATGTAAGCATGGAGGTATTTATACATGACAGCAACTTGGGAAAAAAAAGAAGGTAACGAAGGTTTATTAAAAGTTACTGTTCCAGCAGAAAAGGTAAATAAAGCATTAGATCAAGCATTTAAAAAAGTGGTTAAACAAATTAACGTGCCTGGTTTCCGTAAAGGTAAAGTGCCTCGTCCAATTTTCGAACAACGTTTTGGCGTTGAAGCATTATATCAAGATGCAGTAGATATTCTTTTACCTGAAGCTTATGGTGAAGCTATTGAAGAAACTAAAATCAATCCAGTCGCTCAACCTGAAATTAATGTAACTCAAATTGAAAAAGGTAAAGATTTCGAATTTGAAGCAACAGTGACTGTTGAACCTGAAGTTAAATTAGGAGATTATAAAGGTCTTGAAATTGAAAAACAAGATTCTGAATTAACTGATAAGGATTTACAAGATGCAATTGATCATAGTTTAGGTCATTTAGCTGATATGGTAGTTAAAGAAGATGGTGCAGTTGAAGAAGGAGACACTGTAAATATTGACTTTGATGGTTATGTAGATGGCGAACAATTTGAAGGTGGCCAAGCTGATGGTTATGATTTAGAAATTGGTTCAGGTTCATTTATTCCAGGATTTGAAGATCAATTAGTAGGCGTTAAAACTGGAGAAGAAAAAGATGTTGTTGTAACATTCCCAGAAGAATATCACGCTGAAGAATTAGCTGGTAAAGAAGCTACATTCAAAACTAAAGTAAATGAAATTAAATACAAAGAAGTACCCGAATTAACTGATGAAATTGCAAATGAATTAGATTCAGATGCTAATTCAGTAGATGAGTATAAAGAAAACTTACGCAAACGTTTATCAGAAGAAAAAGCACAAGATGCTGAAAATGTGGAAAAAGAAGAAGCAATTAATAAAGCAACTGAAAATACAACAATTGATATTCCACAAGCTATGATTGACACTGAATTAGATCGTATGGTTCAAGAATTTGGTCAAAGAATCCAACAACAAGGTTTAGACTTACAAACTTACTTCCAAATTTCTGGTCAAGATGAATCTCAATTAAGAGAACAAATGAAAGACGATGCAGAGCAACGTGTTAAAACAAACTTAACATTATCAGCAATTGCAGATGAAGAAAATATCGAAGTCACAGATGAAGATATTGATAAAGAATTAGAAAAAATGAGCAGTCAATTTAATATCTCAGTAGAAGATATTAAACAAACTCTTGGTAATACTGATATCATTAAAAATGATGTACGTATTCAAAAAGTAATTGATTTATTAAGAGACAATGCTAAATATGTTGATTCAGCTAAAGACGATAAAAAAGAAGACAAATAATAAACTTTTAAATTGATATAAAGTTTAAAAAATAAGTAGCAGGTGCATCATTATATGTATCTGCTACTATATGTTTTAAGCATTTTAGTTGTTAACTATCAATTTGCATTGTAGAATGCTATCTAGTATAGTCGTTTAAGGATAGAGGTGTAAATGAATGTTTAAATTTAATGAAGATGAAGAAAATTTAAAATGTTCTTTCTGTGGTAAGGACCAAGATCAAGTTAAAAAATTAGTAGCAGGCAGTGGTGTATATATTTGTAATGAATGTATCGAACTATGTTCTGAAATTGTTGAAGAAGAATTAGCTCAAGCTACTTCAGAAGAATTTACTGAATTACCGACGCCTAAAGAAATTATGGACCATTTAAATGAATATGTTATTGGCCAAGAAAAAGCTAAAAAATCTTTAGCAGTGGCAGTTTACAATCATTACAAACGTATTCAACAATTGGGCCCAAATGAAGATGATGTTGAGTTACAAAAAAGTAATATCGCCTTAATTGGACCAACGGGTAGCGGTAAAACTTTACTTGCACAAACACTTGCTAAAACATTGAATGTACCATTTGCTATTGCAGATGCAACAAGTTTAACTGAAGCAGGTTATGTTGGTGATGATGTTGAAAATATTTTACTACGTTTGATTCAAGCTGCTGATTTTGATATTGATAAAGCAGAAAAAGGAATTATTTATGTAGATGAAATTGATAAAATTGCTAGAAAATCTGAAAATACATCAATTACGCGTGATGTTTCTGGTGAAGGTGTGCAACAAGCATTACTTAAAATCTTAGAAGGTACAACAGCAAGTGTACCCCCTCAAGGTGGCCGTAAACATCCTAACCAAGAATTGATTCAAATTGACACAACTAATATTCTATTTATATTAGGTGGTGCGTTTGATGGTATTGATGAAGTAATTAAACGCCGTTTAGGTGAAAAAGTTATCGGTTTTGCTAGCAATGAAGCAGATAAGTATGATGAAGAAGCTTTATTAGCACAAATTCGTCCTGAAGATTTACAAGCATATGGTTTAATTCCAGAATTTATTGGACGTGTACCAATTGTTGCTAATTTAGAAACATTAGATGTTGAAGCACTTAAAAATATTTTAACGCAACCTAAAAACGCGTTAGTTAAGCAATATACAAAAATGTTAGCTCTTGATAACGTTGAATTAGAATTTACTGAAGAAGCTTTGGCAGCAGTCAGTGAAAAAGCAATTGAACGAAAAACTGGAGCACGTGGATTACGATCAATTATAGAAGAATCTTTAATTGATATTATGTATGATGTACCTTCAACAAGTGATGTTGCTAAAGTTGTAGTAACTGCTCAAACAATTAATGATGAAATCGAGCCTGAAATGTATGATTCAGAAGGGAATTTATTGAACGGTACTAAAACTTCAGCTTAATTATCAACCATATAATAAGGAAGTGGTGATAGAATTCATTTGAGTTCGAAACTGCTTCCTTATTTTTATACATATCATTTTTTTAAAATTTTAGATTTTTAAACATTTATATTATAATAAAGCAGCTATAACAATGAAGAGGTGTTTGAATATGAATATTAACCCAAATAATATAGAATTAATGATTAGTGCAGTGAAAGAAGAACAATATCCTGAAACCAATTTAACTGAAATCGCTTTAAGTGGACGTTCTAATGTGGGTAAGTCCTCTTTTATTAATAGTATGATTGGTAGAAAAAATATGGCTCGTACTTCACAACAGCCTGGAAAAACGCAAACTCTAAACTTCTATAATATTGATGAACAACTTATTTTTGTTGATGTTCCTGGATATGGATATGCAAAAGTAAGTAAATCACAGCGTGAAAAATTTGGGAAAATGATAGAAGAGTATTTAACTAAACGAGAAAATCTAGGTTTAGTCATTCAACTTGTAGATTTACGACATAATCCTACCGAAGATGATGTATTAATGTATAATTATTTAAAACATTTCGATCTGCCAACACTAGTCATTTGTACTAAGGAAGATAAAATTGCGAAAGGTAAAGTTCAAAAGCATATAAAAAATATAAAACAAAAATTAGATTTAGATCCAAACGATACAATTATAAGTTACTCTTCTATTCAAAATTCTAAACAGCAATATATTTGGGATATTATTGCTAATTATATAAATTAAAAGACATATCTTGTAATTAAGTGACAAAATTTTGACTTCACATTAGAATGTTTCTAATTTATTTGAGCATCAAACTTAAATTCATTCTAAAATGTGTTATACTAACAATATTGTTAGTATATGGAGGGCGTTATAAATGCATTTTATTGCTATTAGCATAAATCATCGTACTGCTGATGTAGCTTTAAGAGAGCAAGTTGCTTTTAGAGATGATGCCTTACGATTAGCCAATGAAGATTTATTCGAAACTAAAGCAATTTTAGAAAATGTAATATTATCGACATGTAATCGTACAGAAGTATATGCTGTAGTGGATCAAATTCATACAGGACGATATTATATTCAACGATTTTTAGCTCGTTCATTTGAATTTAAAGTAGATGATATTAAAGCAATGTCTGAAGTTAAAGTGGGGGACGAAGCAGTAGAACATCTATTGCGTGTAACTTCAGGTTTAGATTCAATTGTGTTAGGAGAAACACAAATTTTAGGCCAAATGCGTGATGCATTTTTCTTAGCGCAAGATTTAAAAACAACTGGAACTATCTTTAATCATCTATTTAAACAAGCAATTACTTTTGCTAAAAAAGCACATAATGAAACAGATATCGCAGATAATGCTGTAAGTGTTTCATATGCTGCTGTGGAATTATCAAAAAAAGTATTAGGTAAATTAAAAAATAAACATGCTGTTATTATTGGTGCAGGCGAAATGAGTGAATTGTCGTTATTAAATTTACTCGGCTCAGGCATTAATCATATTACAATTGTAAATCGAACAGAAAGTAAAGCTAGAATTTTAGCTGAAAAACACCAAGTTAGTTATGATAAGCTAGAATCTTTACCTAGTTTATTAACTTCAACTGATATTGTTATTAGTTCTACTAGTTCACCAGATTATATTATTACTAAAAGTATGATTAATCAGGCACTATCATATAGAAAATCTAAATTATTATTATTAGACATTGCAGTACCACGAGATATTGAACCATGTCATAATTTAAGTGATGACGTATTTAATTATGATGTAGATGATTTAAAAGGTTTAGTTGATGCTAATTTAAAAGAACGACAAATAGCGGCTGAAGCTATTTCTAATGAAATTCCTACTGAAATTAAAGCACATAATGATTGGGTAAATATGTTGGGTGTAGTTCCTGTAATAAGAGCTTTACGTGAAAAAGCAATGACTATTCAAGCTGAAACAATGGATAGTATCGATAGAAAATTACCGAATCTATCTGAACGAGAACGAACAGTCATTTCTAAACATACTAAAAGTATTATTAATCAAATGTTGAAAGATCCAATTAAACAAGCTAAGGAATTGAGTAACGATAAAAAAAGTAATGAAAAATTAGAGCTATTTCAAAATATATTTGATATTGAAGCCGAAGATCCTTACAAAGCAGTGAAAGAACGTAAAAAAGAAAAGGAACTTTCAGTACGACATATCTTTAGTTTTGAATAAGCATATTAAAATGGTGATAATATGCAAGAAACGCTATTTATTAGATTTCATGAAATTATATTAATTGTATATTTAATTAGCATTCTTTGTTATTTTATAGACTTTGTTCGGAAGAGTCATAAGATTAGAGTACTTGGAATTTATGCCTTAGGGATTGTTTGGTTTTTACAAACAATCTCTTTGTCTATGTATATTACTTCGCATAGTGATATATTGTTTAATTCCATATTTGATGTTTTTTTCTTCTTGTCATGGATGATTATTTCTATTTCTTTAGTTTTAAATATTATTAAAGTTTTAAGTTTTTCTGTGTTTTTTTTGAATGTAATTGGATTTATCTTATTAACGATGAATACATTTAGACCTGAACACTATACAAACAGTATACAGAGAGTACAAGTTATAAATGAATTATTACTTGTACATGTAGGGCTTGCAGTATTGAGTTATGCTTTTTTTGCACTTGCATTTGTAAATGCATTGCTATATATCATTCAATATAAAAACCTTAAAGAAAAAAACTTTAATCAGAAATATTTTAGAATTGGCAGTGTAGCAACTCTTGAAAAAATTATATTTTTTTCAACTTTGGGCGGTTTAGTGATATTAATATTGAGTGTAATTTTAATTGCTCAATGGGGAATCTATGCGGTTGGTGTAGCAATATTTAAAGATCCGAAGGTTATGTTGTCTGTCATTATTACGCTTCTTTATACAGGATATATCGTTATGTATTTAAAAAAGAAAATCATCTCAATTAATTTAATTTATTTTAATATTATGATATTTTGCCTATGTATGGTGAATTTATTCTTCACTACTCATTTTAATTAAAAGAAAACTTATGTAGGAGGCCTTGTTTATGCGTAAATTAGTTGTGGGTTCACGTAGAAGTAAACTTGCTTTAACACAAAGTAAACAATTCATTGATAAATTAAAAGCCATTGATCCATCTTTAGAAATCGAAATTAAAGAGATTGTCACAAAAGGAGATCGAATTGTGAATCAACAACTATCTAAAGTTGGAGGAAAAGGCCTATTTGTTAAAGAGATTCAAAATGAGCTATTTAACAACGATATCGATATGGCAATACACTCATTAAAAGATGTTCCTAGTATTATTCCAGAAGGTTTAACATTAGGTTGTATTCCTGATAGAGAAATACCATTTGATGCCTATATTGCCAAAAATCATGTACCATTAGAAGAACTTCCTAAAAATAGTATAGTTGGTACAAGTTCATTAAGAAGAGGGGCACAAATATTATCTAAATATCCTCATCTAAAAATTAAATGGATTCGTGGTAATATTGATACACGTTTAAATAAATTAGAAACAGAAGATTATGATGCGATTATTTTAGCAGCAGCAGGACTCAAACGTATGGGTTGGTCTGATGACGTAGTAACAACTTATTTAGATAAAGACACATTACTACCTGCAATCGGTCAAGGTGCTCTTGGCATTGAGTGCCGTCGTAACGATATTGAACTTCTCGAGTTACTTCAAAAAGTTCACAATAATGAAGTTGCAAATTGTGTAACGGCCGAACGAACATTTTTAGCTGCAATGGATGGAAGTTGTCAAGTTCCAATTGGTGGATATGCGAATTATAACAATAACAATGAAATTGAGTTTACAGGCTTAATCATGACACCAGATGGTAAGGAACGTTATGAACATACTGAAGTAGGAACTGACCCTGTAAAATTAGGGAACAGAGTAAGTGAGATACTTAAAGAACAAGGTGCGTATGAAATTATAAGAAAATTAAACGAAGAAGCATCACATTAATACTAAATCTTAGTAGAGGTGTTACAGTTAGATGAAACCAGTGATAGTTATGACGCAAACGAGTAAAGTACAGAGTGATATGGTAGAAGTCATTCATAAGCCATTTATTAAAATTCAATCACTTGAATTTGATACTCAACTCTTGCATGATAATTATGACTGGCTTATTTTTTCTTCAAAAAATGCCGTACATTTATTTTATAAATATTTAGAGTACGTGAATGTAAAACATATTGCAGTAGTAGGCGCTAAAACTGCGCAGTTATGTAAACAATTAGGTATAAATATAGATTTTATACCTAACGATTATTCTCAAGAAGGTTTATTAGAAGGATTAAATCTAGAAAAATCTTCTATTTTAATTCCGAGCAGTGCACAGGCAAGAGCAAAATTGCAACAAACACTCGCTGAACATAATAATGTAGTGAAAATTGACTTGTATACGCCTATAGCGGATAGAGAGAATATTATTGAAGTTATCAATCTAATTCAACATAATCAAGTTGAAGCATTAACATTTTCAAGTTCATCTGCAGTGCGTTATTATTTTAGTGAGGCATTTCCTAAGCATTTTAAAAATTACTATGCTATAGGTCAACAAACTGCAAATAGCATTAGAGCCTATGGTTATGAACCTTATATTGCAGATAAACAAACTTCTGAAGCATTAATAAACACATTTTTAGAAAGTAGGAATAAATAATGAAATTCGATAGACATAGAAGATTACGCTCTTCAGCTACAATGAGAAGTTTAGTAAGAGAAAATCATGTTAGAAAAGAAGATTTAATTTATCCAATCTTTGTAGTAGAAAAAGATAATGTTAGAAGCGAAATTAAATCGTTACCTGGTGTATATCAAATAAGTTTAAATCTATTAGATGATGAAATTAATGAAGCATATGAGTTAGGTATTAGAGCAATTATGTTCTTTGGCGTACCTAATGAAAAAGATGATGTGGGTTCTGGTGCATACGATCATAATGGCATCGTTCAAGAGGCAACACGTAGAGCAAAAAAACTTCATAAAGATTTATTAATCGTTGCTGATACTTGTTTATGTGAATATACGGATCATGGTCATTGCGGTATCATTGATGAACATACACATGATGTTGATAATGACAAATCTTTACCATTATTAGTTAAAACAGCAATTTCTCAAGTCGAAGCTGGCGCTGACATTATTGCTCCAAGTAATATGATGGATGGTTTTGTTACCGAAATTCGACAAGGTTTAGATGAAGCTGGTTATTATAATATTCCAATTATGAGCTATGGCATTAAATATGCTTCTAGTTTCTTTGGACCATTTAGAGATGCTGCAGATTCAGCTCCTTCATTTGGAGATAGAAAAACGTATCAAATGGATCCAGCTAATCGTTTAGAAGCACTAAGAGAATTAGAAAGTGACTTAAAAGAAGGCGCGGACATGATGATTGTCAAACCAGCTTTAAGTTATTTAGATATTGTTAGAGATGTAAAAAATAACACTAATATTCCTATTATTGCTTATAATGTTAGTGGTGAATATGCTATGACTAAAGCAGCATCTCAAAATGGTTGGATAGATGAAGAACGTGTGGTTATGGAACAAATGGTATCAATGAAACGTGCGGGCGCAGATATGATTATTACTTATTTCGCGAAAGATATTTGTCGTTACTTAGATAAATAATGGTTAAGGAGGAACAAGTTAATGACTTATGAAAAATCACAAGAAGCAATGCGCATTGCTGAAACACTTATGCCTGGCGGTGTCAATAGCCCTGTAAGAGCATTTAAATCAGTAGATACACCAGCAATTTTTATGGATCATGGTGAAGGTTCAAAAATTTATGATATAGATGGCAATGAATACATTGATTATGTATTAAGTTGGGGACCATTAATTTTGGGTCATAAAAATAAACAAGTCATTAGTAAATTACATGATGCTGTAGATAAAGGTACTAGTTTTGGTGCTTCAACACTAGAAGAAAATAAATTAGCTGAACTTGTTATTGAAAGAGTACCTTCAATTGAAAAAGTAAGAATGGTTTCTTCAGGTACTGAAGCTACTTTAGCGGCATTAAGACTGGCTAGAGGTTACACTGGTAAAAATAAAATTGTTAAGTTTGAAGGTTGCTATCACGGACATAGCGATTCATTGCTTATCAAAGCAGGTTCAGGTGTAGCAACTTTAGGTCTTCCAGATTCACCAGGAGTACCTGAAGGCACAGCTAAAAACACAATTACAGTGCCTTATAATGATTTAGATGCGATTAAAGTAGCATTTGAAAATTATGGAGATGATATTGCTGGTGTGATAGTAGAACCAGTTGCAGGAAATATGGGCGTTGTACCTCCTAAAAAAGGTTTCTTAGAAGGATTAAGGGAAGTCACTAAAGAATATGATTCTTTACTTATCTTTGATGAAGTCATGACAGGTTTCCGTGTAGGGTATAACTGTGCTCAAGGTTATTTTGGTGTGACACCAGATATCACATGCCTAGGAAAAGTGATTGGCGGTGGTTTACCTGTAGGTGCTTTTGGAGGCAAAAAAGAAATTATGGATAAAATTGCCCCAGTAGGTAATATTTATCAAGCGGGAACTCTGTCTGGTAATCCTTTAGCAATGACAAGTGGTTATGAAACACTAAGTCAATTAACGCCTGAATCATATGAGTATTTCCAAAAATTAGGCGATATATTAGAAAAAGGACTTAAAGAAGTATTTGCTAAACACAATGTTCCTATTACAGTAAATAGAGCTGGTTCTATGATTGGTTATTTCTTAAATAAAGGACCTGTAACCAACTTTGAAGAAGCGAATCAAAGTGATTTAGAGCTATTTAGTAATATGTATAGAGAAATGGCTAAAGAAGGTATATTTTTACCACCTTCCCAGTTTGAAGGAACATTCTTATCTACTGCACATACCAAAGAAGATATTGAAAAAACGATTCATGCTTTTGATAATGCATTAAGTAGAATTGTTTAATATTTAAAAGTTAATATAATAAAAGTGGAACAAAGATGAAATCATATCACGTTCCACTTTTTTTAATTTAAATGCTTTTAATCTAGAAAGAAGTGATGATTTTTGAGGCGAATTTGGCTAAATAATATTATATTATTAATAATAGCGATGATCATGAGTTTAATATTAAAATTATCTCATATGCTTTTACCCTTTATGTTTGGGCCCATTATAGCCTCAATTATTGTGGTTAAAGTACTAAAACTAAATATTAAATGGCCTTTTTGGATTAGTCAGATTGGCTTAATATTACTTGGAGTACAAATAGGATCTACGTTTACGTCACAAGTCATTAACGATATCAAAAATGAGTGGTTAACCATTGTGACGGTGACTGTTTTACTCATCACGTTATCATTATTGATTGCTTATTTTTTCAAAAAAATTGCAAGAGTTAATACTGAAACTGCTATCTTGAGTGTCATACCTGGTGCTTTAAGTCAAATGTTAATTATGGCTGAAGAAGATAAAAAAGCAAATATCTTAGTAGTAAGTTTAACCCAAACTTCTAGAGTTATTTTTGTAGTCGTACTTGTACCACTGATTTCTTTTTTATTTAGCAATTCATCATCAAGTGAAGAGATGATTCATAAAGCTACACCATTAACAAGAGCTTTAAATGTGCCCCAAATTGCCTTAATTATGATTAGTATAGCTTTTGTTTATTTCTTAATGTCAAAAATAAATTTTCCAACAAAACAATTACTCGCTCCAATTATCGTTTTAATTGTTTGGAACTTATCAACTCATCTGATTTTTACTTTAGATAATTATATTCTTGCTTTTGCACAAGTGATTTATATGATTAGAATTGGTTTACAAATTGCACATTTATTAGGTGATTTAAAAGGTCGCATTGCTATAGCAATTATGTATCAAAATATAAGTTTAATTTTAGGGTCATTTTTGATGGTCTTTATGTTTCATTTGTTTACTCATAATTCATTAAACGAATTATTTTTAGGTGGAGCTCCTGGAGGTATGAGTCAAATTGTGCTAGTTGCCATAGCTACTGGTGCAGATGTTGCTAAGATATCAAGTTTTCACATCTTTAGGATATTTTTTATATTATTTTTAGTAGCACCAATAATTAATTACTTTTTAAAACGTAAAAAAAGTGATAATCAATCATAAGGAGTAGAACTACGAATTCAAAATAATCTGTTCTACTCCTTTTAATATTTAATGATTAGGTTTTGAAGGACATCCTTCTAAGTGAGCATCATATAGACCAGCCGCTTCCATAAAAGAGAATACAGTCACAGGTCCTAAAAATTTAAAACCATAAGTTTTTAAATCTTTTGAAAGTTGTTTTGCTCTTTCATCAACTGTGATACGTTCTGAAGGAGTTTTATAGTGCAAATCAATGGGATGTCCATCAACATATGACCATAAAAACTTACTGAAGCTACCATATTCTTTTTCAATTTGTAAATAACCCTTAGCTTGAGATACTATGGCTTCTAATTTCTTTCTATTATGTACGATATTTGGAAAGGTCATTAAAGCATTAATATCTTTCTCTGTCATTTTAGAAATTTTTATAGGATCAAATTGATGAAATGCTTTTTCATAAGCCTCTTTCTTTTTTAATATAGTTAACCAAGATAAACCAGCATGTTGAGATTCAAGTGCAAGTAATTTGAAAAGTGAAAGACTATTAAAATCTGGTTGTCCCCATACTTTATTATGATAATCTAAATAAATAGGGTCTGTAGTTCCAAAGGCACATGCGTTCATAAATATTCCTCCAAAAGATTGACTTATCATTGTTTTCTATTATATTATTAATTAGTAATTAAATATATTTTTTGGGAAGAGTACGTTTGATACTTATCAAAGAGAGCATATGGACGGTGTAAATATGTATAATGATCAAACTGAAGGTAGCCCACAAGTTCTTTTATTGAATACACATATAATAGTAGATAGAAGCGTGTATGAGCGTTAATCATAAATAAGTGCAAGAAGATATGGAGGTATCGTCTTGAATTTAGGTGGTACCACGGAGCATCCGTCCTATATATTAGGAAGGATGCTTTTTTATTTTAGGAGGTTATTTCAATGAAAATGGAATCAAAGTATAATCCTCGTGAAGTTGAAGCGGGGCGTTATGAAGAATGGGTAAAAAATGAATACTTTAAACCTCTAGAAGATGAATCTAGAGAAGCATATACAATTGTTATTCCACCACCGAATGTGACTGGTAAATTACATTTAGGACATGCTTGGGATACAACATTACAAGATATTATTACTCGAATGAAACGTATGCAAGGATACGATACGCTTTATTTACCTGGTATGGATCATGCGGGTATTGCCACACAAGCTAAAGTAGATGCTAAATTAAAAGAACAAGGTATTTCTCGTCATGATATAGGACGTGAAAAATTTTTAGAACATGCTTGGTCTTGGAAAGAAGAATATGCATCTTTTATTCGTAAACAATGGGCTAAATTAGGCTTAGGTCTTGATTATAGTAGAGAACGTTTTACTCTTGATGATGGCTTAAGTAAAGCGGTTAGAAAAGTATTTGTTGATTTATATAATAAAGGAATTATTTATCGTGGAGAGCGAATTATAAATTGGGATCCAGTCGCACGTACAGCATTGTCAGATATAGAAGTGATTCATGAAGATGTGCAAGGTCATTTTTATCATTTTAAATATCCTTATGCTGATGGTAATGGATATATTGAAATTGCCACAACTCGTCCTGAAACAATGCTAGGGGATACTGCTATAGTCGTTAATCCAAATGATGAACGTTATAAAGATGTCATCGGAAAAAAAGTGATTTTACCAATTATAGGTAGAGAATTACCAATTTTAGCAGATGAGTATGTTGATATTGAATTTGGTAGTGGTGCTATGAAAGTTACACCTGCACATGATCCTAATGACTTTGAAATTGGTCAGAGACATCATTTAGAAAACATTATCGTAATGGATGAAAATGGAAAAATGAATGACAATGCATCTCAGTATGCTGGTTTAGATCGTTTCGAATGTCGTAAAAAATTAGTAGAAGATTTAAAAGCTCAAGATTTAGTGATTAAAATTGAAGAACATATGCATTCTGTAGGTCATTCAGAACGTTCTGGTGCAGTAGTAGAACCTTATTTATCTACACAATGGTTTGTAAAAATGAAACCACTTGCGCAACAAGCACTAGATAATCAAAAAACAGATAATCGAATTGATTTTTATCCACCACGTTTTGAAAATACATTTAATCGTTGGATGGAAGAAATTAGAGATTGGACTATTTCTAGACAATTATGGTGGGGTCACCAAATTCCAGCTTGGTATCATAATGAAACAGGTGAAGTATATGTTGGAGAAGAAGCGCCTGCTGATATCGAAAATTGGACTCAAGATGAAGATGTGTTAGATACATGGTTCTCAAGTGCGTTATGGCCATTCTCAACTTTAGGTTGGCCTAATGAAGAAGCAAAAGATTATCAACATTACTATCCAACGAATGTTCTTGTAACTGGTTATGATATTATCTTCTTCTGGGTAGCAAGAATGATTTTCCAAGGATTAGAATTTACTGGTAAACGACCATTTAATGATGTACTTCTTCATGGTTTAGTAAGAGCTGAAGATGGTCGTAAAATGAGTAAATCACTTGGTAATGGTGTAGATCCAATGGATGTCATCGAAAAATACGGAGCAGATAGTTTACGCTACTTCTTAGCAACTGGTTCTTCTCCAGGTAATGACTTACGTTATTCTACCGAAAAAGTTGAATCTGTATGGAACTTTATTAATAAAATTTGGAATGGCGCTCGCTTTAGCTTGATGAATATTGGAGAAGACTTTAAAGTGGAAGACATTGATTTATCTGGTAATTTATCTTTAGCGGATAAATGGATTTTAACACGACTAAATGAAACAATAGAGACCGTTACTAATCTGAGTGAAAAATATGAATTTGGTGAAGTTGGACGTGCTTTATATAACTTTATTTGGGATGAATTCTGTGATTGGTATATTGAAATGAGTAAAATACCAATGAATGGTGAAGATGAATCTCAAAAACAAACAACACGTTCTGTTCTAAGTTATACACTTGATCAAATAATGAGAATGCTACATCCATTTATGCCATTTGTAACTGAAAAAATTTGGCAAAGTTTACCGCATGAAGGAGAAACAATTGTAAAAGCAGCATGGCCGACAGTTAAAGAAGAGTTTGTGTTTGATGAAAGTAAACAGACAATGGAACAATTAGTTGAAATTATTAAATCTGTGAGACAATCACGCGTAGAAGTCAATACACCACTTTCTAAATCAATCCCTATTCTCATTCAAGCTAAAAATGAAGAAATTGAAACAATCTTAGAAAAAAATGCTGATTATATTCACAGATTTTGTAATCCAAGTGAATTAACCATTGATACAAATGTAGATATTCCTGAAAAAGCGATGACAGCGGTAGTAGTTGCTGGTAAAGTAATTTTACCGTTAGAGGGACTTATTGATATGGATAAAGAAATTGAACGCTTAGAGAAAGAGTTAGACAAACTTCAAAAAGAGTTAGACCGTGTTGATAAAAAATTATCAAATGAGAATTTTGTTAATAAAGCACCTGAAAAGATTATAAATGAAGAGCGCGAAAAACAACAAAAATATCAAGAAAAATATAATGGTGTTAAAAACAGAATTGAACAATTAAAAGCATAGGAGAATTGTCAATGAATTACCTAGATAGCTTATATTGGATACATGAGCGCACTAAGTTTGGTATTAAACCTGGTGTTAAAAGAATGGAATGGATGCTTAACCACTTAAATAATCCTCAATTAAATATTCGCGGTATTCATGTGGGTGGAACAAATGGTAAAGGTTCTACAGTAGCTTATTTAAGAGCTGCATTAGTTGAGAATGGATATGAAGTTGGAACATTTACTTCTCCTTTTATTGAAACGTTTAATGAACGAATTAGTTTAAATGGTTATCCGATCTCAAATGACGAAATAGTTGAATTAGTAAAGCGAGTTAAACCAGTAAGTGAAGCGTTAGAACAAGAAACCGAACTCGGTTCTGCAACAGAATTTGAAATTATAACAACAATGATGTTTTTATATTTTGGAGATATACATCCTGTAGATTTCGTTATTGTAGAAGCGGGACTAGGAATTAAAAATGACTCAACTAATGTGTTTACTCCTATTCTTTCAATTTTGACAAGTATAGGATTAGATCATACTGATATTTTAGGAAGTACGTATTTAGATATCGCAAAAGATAAAGGTGCTATCATAAAACCTAATGTACCCGTCATCTATGCAGTAAAAAATGAGGAAGCTTTAAAATACATTAGAGATTTAGCGGAAAATCAGAATGCAAAGCCAATTGAACTAGATAGAGAAATTATTATTGTATCTGAAGATGATGAATTTACTTATAGATATAAAGATTATGAGTTAGAAACAATCATCTTAGATATGATAGGTGATCATCAAAAAGAAAATGCTTCATTAGCTATTACAGCTTTAATAGAGTTGAACGAAGAAAATATTATTGAATTAGATTTTAATAAAATGATTGATGCTATTGAAAGTGTTTGTTGGACAGGACGTATTGAGCAAGTTAAAGAAAAGCCTCTTATTATTATTGACGGAGCACATAATAATGAAAGTGTTGAAGCATTAGTTTCAACAATCAAAAATTATTATGATCTTGAGAAAATGGATGTTTTATTTTCAGCCATTAAAGGTAAACCTGTAAACGAAATGTTAAGTAAATTACAAAATTTAGCTGGTACCTTTTATTTTACTGAATTTGATTTTCATAAAGCCTTATCTAAACAAGAATTACTTGAGAGTATAGATGCTGATAACATCGAATATATTGATGATTATGTAGATTTTATAAATCATTATGATGGTGAGGGCTTATTGATTACAGGTAGTTTATATTTTATAAGTGAAGTAAAATCGAAAGTTGAATTTAATTCATAATATATAGTATGTTAAATGTCTAAATATAGCTATGAAGAAAGTTACAAATTAAACTTCTTCATAGCTTTTTTATTAGTTATATAATTGATAGATTAAGAGTGGACTGATTATTTTTAATAAAAGTTTTATTCATTTTATTGAATTTAAAATGCTTTAAAGAAGATATATTTATTTATTGAAATGAATTTAATCTAATCCTCGTTATTCCATTTACTTAGACCATATTTTAGTTATAATGAATGATATGAGGTGATAAGTATAATAGTATTATTAGCATTTACGTGTAGTGTAATATTTAGTTTTTTATATCAATTTTCAAGTATAGAGAAAGTGAATCTTCAATATTTCAAGCGACGATCCCAATGTGATTATTGTCATACATCATTAAAGTGGTTTGATACTATACCATTATTAAGTTTCATATTCTTAAAAGGACGCTCGAGATGTTGTTCAAATCCTTTAAAGCGTTCCTATATTATAGGTGAAATATTATCGTTTCTTATTGTCCCATATTTAATATTTATCGATATACATATAAATTATTCTCTCTTTATATTAACTTGTTTAATGTTGATAACGATGTCTCTAACCGATATTCAAACATTAACAATCAACAGTAACTTAATCCTCATTTTTTTCATTGTCGGTATATATATTTCTTCATTACATTTGATTTCATTTATATTTATTTTCTTTCTATTACATACATTTTATCTGTTAAATTCTAAAAGTATAGGGTACGGTGATATTTTATTACTTAGTATACTTTCTATATTTTATACTTATGAATTTATGCTTCATCTAATATTATTAACTTGTGCAATTGGTCTTATGTTTTATATCATCATGTTTCGTTTTAAGATACGTAAAATCCCACTTATTCCTTTTATTTCAATCTCATATATTTTATTAATTAATTTTTCCAACAATATTATGTAACTAATAAAGAAAAGGTGATGTTTTTGAAAATTAAAGATATGGCCAAAAGTGAGCTTCCTAAAGAGAGACTCATTCAATATGGTGAAAAAAGTTTGTCTAACAGTGAATTATTAGCAATTTTAATTAACACTGGACGACGAGGGGTTTCAAGTATTGATATTGCGAATGAAATGATTAATAAAGTAAATAATTTAAAAGAATTAAAATTACTTTCAATACATGATTTGTTAAAAATAAAAGGTATAGGATTGCATAAAGCAGTGACATTAAAAGCCGCTTTCGAATTGGGAGAAAGAATAAATAAACGTAATTCGATTGAAAAAGTAAAGATTAAATCTCCTAAAGATGTCGCAGATATGATGATGTCTAAAATGAAAGATTTAACTCAAGAGCATTTAGTTGCTTTATTTTTAAATACTAAAAATATAGTGATTAAAGAAGAAACTATATTTATAGGAACATTAAACTCTTCAGTGATACACCCGAGAGAAGTCTTTAATGCTGCCATTAGAGCTTCATGTAATGCAATAATTGTGATTCATAATCATCCATCTGGAGATGTGACGCCTTCAAAAGAAGATATTGCTACTACCATTAGACTTAAAGAATGTGGACAAATTCTTGGCATTGAATTACTTGACCATATTATTATCGGTGATCAAAAATTTACTAGTTTAGTAGAGGAGGGATATTTCGTATAAAAGGTTAAAAAGTATTTATAGTCTCATTGTTAAAATTTTAGTATAATAAACCTTAATTATATATTTAGAGGTGTACGATGACTTTATTTTTAATCATAGGGGTATTAATACCTATTATTTACATAATGAGATTGAATATTAAACAAGAAACAATTCGTTTAAAAGAAACACTTAATACTGTATTATTATCGATTGTTGGTATTACAACTTTTTCTTTTATTGGAGTATTCGTTAACCAAACGCATACTCAATTATATATTTTACTCATTAGTGATATAGTAACTGGAACGATATTTGGGTTACTATTAGCAACAATATATAAAATTTATGAATACTTGTCTCAAAGCAATCGTAAATAAAGCTAGTTAACTTTTCATACAATACAATCATAAACGAATTAATATAGGGATAGATTGTATCAATTACATTGAAAAGTAACTAGCTTTTTCATTATCTTATATAAGCTGAAAGCACATTAAAATTTTCTAAAATCCAAAGAACACCTTGATAGGCTAAATACAGTCCGAGAATAATAAAAGCAGCAGAGATTAAAAATCTTAAAAGTGCAAATCCTACTTTAAAAAGTATAACTGCAAGCAAGATAAGTAAAATAATTGTAAGAATGTTCATTTCTCACACTCCTCTAAATTTATTTTACGAGTGATATTAATTATTATAATATATTTTAAGAAAATGTTAATCAGTCTAAAGAATTTACTTAATTTACTTCTTTAGACCGATGGATGAAATCTATTTTATATTTATAATAATTTAGGTTTAAAATTGGAGGGATTTAATTGCGAATGGTATTTAGTATTTTTAAAAATATAGTAGCAGTTATTGCAATCCTTAGTATTGTTTATTTTGCATTAAAATATGCCCCATTTTTAAGAGAACAGGACTGGAATCCTATGAATCAACCTCTTAGTAACCAATTCGAGCTTCTACCAAGTAATCAAACATCAACACCAGTGCCCACTAATGGAAAAAGTTATACTATAGAAGAAAACAATTTACTTCAGAATATTCCTGCTAGTCAAACGAAAAATGTATTTAAATTTATAGATAAAAAAGAATTTATGGAAGTTTCAGGTATAGTTAGGATGGGATATAATGAAAATTACATTGTAGGGCAAAGAGATAATGAATTTATCATCTATAAATTCGGAAGTGATACGATTAAAGTCTTTAGTACGGAAATTGAAATGGAACAGGAATTAAATCGTCTAGGACAATCAATTACTTTAAAACCTCAGAATGAGTATTAAAAAATATAATTTGAAAAAAATAAATAAATGCGTTAATGTCTAGAATAGATACAATAATCTTTTGAAGGTTGGTGTAATGTATGTCTGAACAATCTAAAGAAAAACAAGCAAATGAACAAGCAAAAGCACAAAATTTATTTTCGAAATGGAGAAAAGATGAAACGCTCTATGAAGAAGATAAAAAAGATAATTCGAATAAAAAATCGTAAAATTAAATAAGATGACATTTGATAGGAGCAAGTACTAGAATTCAATGAAGATTCTAACTTGTTCCTTTTTTCTTCTTTGAAGATAATATTTAATATTATTCTTTATTTCAATCCTAGAGTAATATAAAATAGAATATAATAGTTTAAAATAAATAGTAGAGGTGTTATGAGTGTTAAATTTTTTTAAAAATAACAAGTTAATTGTTGTTTTTTGTGCAATAATTATTTTTATTGCATTGATTGGTTTGTCCATTCGTTCACAAACTCAATCACCTCCTGAGCAATATGTGGGGGACTCAGTGTCATTTGGTCAGAGAGTAATTAGTTACCCGGTAAACTTTGTGACTGGAGCTATAGGTAACTTCTTAAAATCTAACAAATCAAATCATAATGAAGTTAATCAATTAAAAGCAAAAAACGAAGCATTAGAAGCTGAAAATAAAAACTTAAAAAAAGAACTTGATATGACTGATGCTTCAAAATACGATGCAATTTCAGGTGCCATCATAGCACGTAATCCAGATCAATGGATGAATACAGTGATTATTGATAAAGGTAAAAAAGCTGGTGTAAGCAATAATATGGCAGTGTTTACTAGTGATGGTTTAATTGGAAGAGTAACTAGAGTGAATCAATTTTCTTCTCAAGTTGATTTACTTTCTACGAGTACAAGAGCTGGAAAACTATCAGTCAATATTCAACATCATTCTAAAAATGTTTTTGGATTAATTGATCACTATGATAATAAAACTCAGGAATTAATTATTAGTAATATCAATAATAAGGATAAAATTTCAAAAGGTGACAAAGTAGTAACAAGTGGATTAGCCGACCAATTGCCAAGTGATTTATACATAGGAGAAGTGACGAAGGTAGAAAATGATGAATATGGTTTAGCAAAAGAAGTGAGAGTGAAAACTGGAGCTAATTTATCAGATATTCAACATGTATACATAGCGAAAAAAAGTAATAATACGGATTTCAATGAAAGAGAGACCCGATAATGAAAGCGTTCGTTTATATAATGATTGGTATCATCGTTTTTTATCTTGATACACTTATTAGTTTAGTTATTCCTTTTCATATAGGAAACCTAACATTTATCTTAGTTCCTCATTTAACTTTAATGTATTTATTACTTTTATCAATTTATAGACCATTTATGGTCACATTATTACTAAGCATTTTTTTAGGTATTATAACTGATATCTACTTTGGCAGTGTATATGGTTTATATTTGTTTGGTTATATATTCTTAATAACAATATTTAATAAATTCTTGAAGATTTTTTACCGAGACTATATTATGGTATATTGGTTCAGTATCATTGGTGTAATGATTCTTGAAATATTTGTAGCAATTATATATTCTGTCATTAGCTATGTAGAATTTGATTTACTAAATTTTATATTACTACGTATTATCCCAACACTTATATTAAATATTATTTTATTAATTATTTTTATGCCTATATTCTTTAAATTTTTTAAAAAGCCAATATAATAGATTGACATTGAATATAAGTAATGGTAAGATGCAGTAGTTGAGTAGTTTTATAGCTACATACAACCGCTCAAATACAGGTTTAAGCGTTAAAATGTTTTTATTTTATCACCTGTATATGGCGTGACTTATAATTATAGGAGGTGCAAAGTATGTTTGCTATTATCGAAACAGGCGGTAAACAAATTAAAGTAGAAGAAGGTCAAGAGATCTTCGTTGAAAAATTAGATGTTAATGAAGGTGATTCATTCACATTTGATAAAGTATTATTTGTAGGTGGAGATTCAGTTAAAGTTGGTGCTCCAACTGTTGAAGGAGCTACAGTAACTGCTACTGTGAACAAACAAGGTCGCGGTAAAAAAATTACTGTTTTCACTTACAAACGTCGTAAAGATTCAAAACGTAAAAAAGGTCATCGTCAACCTTATACTAAATTAACAATTGATAAAATCAACGCTTAATTATGATTACTGTTGATATTTCAATTAATGATGAAGGTAAAGTAACAGACGTCATTATGGATGGCCATGCTAATCATGGTGATTATGGCTATGATATTGTTTGTGCAGGGGCTTCAGCTGTTCTTTTTGGAAGTGTAAATGCTATTTTAAGTTTAACTTCTGAAAAGCCGGATATCGATTATGATGATGACGGTGGTCATTTTCACATTAGATCAGTAGACACTAACAATGAGCAAGCACAATTAATTCTTCAAGCAATGCTTGTGTCTTTACAAACGATTGAAGATGAATATAATGAAAATATCAGATTAAATTATAAGTGAGGTGTATCCCGATGTTAAAATTAAACTTACAATTCTTCGCATCTAAAAAAGGGGTAAGTTCTACAAAAAACGGTCGTGACTCAGAATCAAAACGTTTAGGTGCTAAACGTGCAGACGGTCAATTCGTAACAGGTGGCTCAATTTTATATCGTCAACGCGGTACTAAAATTTATGCTGGTGAAAATGTAGGTCGTGGTGGCGATGATACATTATTCGCTAAAATCGACGGCGTTGTTCGTTTCGAACGTAAAGGTCGCGACAAAAAACAAGTTTCTGTATATGCAGTAGCTGAATAATTTTTGTCTAATTAACACCAGAAGTGAAGACTTCTGGTGTTTTATTTTTGTTTAAAAATGATTATAATAGAATCTAACGTTTTAGAGTTAATGATATAATATTAGCGATGAATTAATAAAATATATAAAAAGAGGTGAGATATATGTTTGTCGATCAAGTAAAAATATCTCTAAAAGCAGGCGATGGAGGTAATGGTATTACTGCTTATCGTAGAGAAAAATATGTACCATTTGGTGGCCCTGCCGGTGGTGATGGCGGTAAAGGTGCTTCAGTTATTTTTGAAGTTGATGAAGGTTTAAGAACACTTTTAGACTTTAGATTTCAACGTCATTTTAAGGCTAAAAAAGGTGAAAATGGTCAAAGTAGTAATATGCATGGTAAAAATGCGGAAGACCTAGTTTTAAAAGTGCCTCCTGGTACCATTATTAAAAGTGTAGAAACAGAAGAAGTTTTAGCAGATTTAGTTGAAGAAGGTCAACGTGCAGTCATTGCTCGAGGAGGTCGAGGAGGTCGAGGAAATTCACGTTTTGCAACCCCTCGAAATCCAGCTCCAGACTTTAGTGAAAATGGAGAACCTGGAGAAGAGCTAGATGTTACCTTAGAATTAAAGCTACTTGCTGATGTGGGACTCGTTGGATTCCCAAGTGTAGGGAAATCAACATTGTTGTCTATTGTATCTAAGGCAAAACCTAAAATTGGTGCTTATCATTTTACAACAATTAAACCAAATTTAGGTGTGGTTTCAACACCTGATCATAGAAGTTTTGTAATGGCAGATTTACCAGGTTTAATTGAAGGAGCTTCAGAAGGAGTTGGTTTAGGTCATCAATTTTTACGTCATGTTGAGAGAACAAAAGTTATTGTTCATATGATAGATATGAGTGGTTCTGAAGGAAGAGATCCACTTGAAGATTATCAAATCATCAATAATGAACTGATAAATTATAAACAAAGATTAGAAGATAGACCTCAAATTATAGTGGCAAATAAAATGGATATACCGGAAGCAAAAGATAACCTAGAATTATTTAAAAAAGAAATTGATGAAGAGGTAACTATTGTTCCAGTTTCTACAATTACAAGAGATAATATTGATCAATTACTATATACAATTGCTGATAAATTAGAAGAAGTAAAAGATATTGATTTTAGTGTAGAAGAAGATGAAGATGCAGGTGTTAATCGCGTATTATATAAACATACGCCATCTCAAGATAAATTTACGATTACAAGAGATGATGATGGTGCCTATGTAGTAAGCGGTAATGCAATCGAACGCATGTTTAAAATGACAGACTTTAATAGTGATCCAGCAGTAAGACGCTTTGCACGTCAAATGCGCTCTATGGGTATTGATGATGCATTAAGAGAACGTGGATGTAGTAATGGTGATATTGTTAGAATACTTGGGGGAGAATTTGAATTCGTCGAATAGGAGGGCTTTTTAGTGGACAGCAAAGATTATAAAAAGTTTTATTTAATACGTGAAGACGTTTTACCAGAATCAGTGGTTAAAACGCTTAAAATTAAAGACGCTTTAAAAAATGATTCCACACTGTCCATTTATGAAGCAGTTAAGCAGTTTAATCTATCAAGAAGTGCTTTTTATAAATATAGAGATACTATTTTTCCTGTAGATGACAAGATTTTTGAACACCGTGAATTCACCTTGATTCTCTATGTTAATGATATAGTAGGAATGCTTGCTCAAGTACTACAAATTATTTCAAAACTAGCGTTATCCGTTTTAACTATTCATCAAAGTGTTCCAATGGAAGAAAAAGCAACGATTACACTCTCTTTGAGTGCAAAAGATCAATCATTATCAATAGAAAAGGTCATGGGCACTTTGAGAAATATTCAACATGTTTATAAAGTTGAATTAATTAGTATGAGTATGTAAGGAAGGTATTTATGTACGCTTATATAAAAGGACATTTATCTCAATTGTTTCCAACACATATTGTTGTAGAAACGTCTAGTGGTATCGGTTATGAAATTCAAACTCCAAATTCATATCGATTTCAAAAATATTTAAATCAAGAATGTAAAGTCTTTACTTCACTTATTGTAAGAGAAGACGCACAATTATTATATGGTTTTATTAGCGAAGAAGAAAAAGAGATGTTCTTAAGCTTAATAAAAGTTACAGGTATAGGCCCTAAATCAGCTTTAGCTATTCTAGCCACAAGTACACCTAACGAAGTTAAACGTGCAATTGAAAATGAAAATGATACTTATCTAACTAAATTTCCTGGTATAGGTAAAAAGACTGCACGACAAATTGTATTAGATTTAAAAGGTAAAGTTAAGATTACAGAAGAGACTAGTGAGACCTTGTTACAAGTTGAGGGACAAGTTGAAGAAAATGACAATATAATTAAGGAAGCGTTATTAGCGCTTGCAGCTTTAGGATACTCTAAGAGAGAGCTTTCTAAAGTTGAAAAAGTACTTAATAAAACATCCATTCACTCTGTTGATGAAGCAGTTAAGATTGGTTTAAAAACGCTTGTATCTTAATATTATGAACTATAACTGGGGGGATAAATATGGATGATAGAATGGTAGATCAATCATTACACAATGAAGAATCTTCTTTTGAATTCTCACTCAGACCAACTAAATTAAAACAATATATTGGGCAATCATCAATAAAGAACAATTTAGAAATTTTTATAAAAGCGGCTAAACTAAGGGATGAGCCATTAGATCATGTATTACTTTTTGGCCCTCCAGGATTAGGTAAAACGACACTTTCAAATATTATTGCTAATGAAATGGAAGTCAATATAAGAACTGTATCTGGTCCATCATTAGAGCGACCTGGAGATTTAGCGGCAATTTTATCTGGGTTACAACCTGGCGATGTTTTATTTATTGATGAAATTCATCGCTTAAGTAGTGTAGTAGAAGAAGTTTTATACTCTGCTATGGAGGATTTTTTCTTAGATATTATTATCGGTAAAGGTGATGAAGCACGTAGTATACGTATTGATTTACCACCTTTTACTCTAGTAGGTGCGACAACACGTGCTGGAAGTTTAACAGGCCCTTTAAGAGATCGATTTGGTGTCCATTTAAGATTAGAGTACTATTCGGAATCAGATTTAAAAGAAATCATTATTCGAACTGCTGAAGTATTAGGTACAAAAATTGATGATGAAAGTGCAGTTGAGCTTGCTAAGCGTTCAAGAGGAACACCTCGTGTTGCAAATCGACTACTAAAAAGAGTAAGAGATTTTCAACAAGTAAATGAAGATGAACAAATTTATATCGAAACAACAAAGCAAGCTTTAAACTTATTACAAGTGGATGATGAAGGCTTAGATTACATTGATCATAAAATGATGAATTGTATTATTAATCAATATAATGGAGGCCCTGTGGGGCTGGATACGATAGCAGTGTCAATTGGAGAAGAACGTATTACAATCGAAGATGTCTATGAACCCTTTTTAATACAAAAAGGATTTATAGAACGAACACCAAGAGGTAGAAAAGCAACACCATTTGCCTATGAACATTTCAAAAAAACTAAAGAATGAGGGAATAATATGAACGTTGAGGAGTTTGATTATCATTTACCTGAATCATTGATTGCTCAGACACCTTTAAAAAATAGAGATCAAAGTAGATTACTTGTGCTAGGTAGAAAGACTGGAAATATTGCACATAAACACTTTACAGATATTATGGATTATTTTGAAACTGGAGATACATTAGTGTTAAATGACACACGTGTTATGCCAGCGCGTTTATTCGGTTTGAAAGAAGAAACAGGTGCAAAGGTAGAAATGTTAATGCTTACTAGGATAGAGGACAATGACTGGGAAGTGTTATTAAAACCAGCAAAACGTATTAAAGTAGGTAATACTTTATCATTTGGTAACGGCAAAATCATTGCTGAATGTATAAAAGAATTAGAACAAGGTGGGCGTATTATGCGTCTACATTTTGAAGGTATTTTAGAAGAACGCTTAGATGAGTTAGGTGAAATGCCTTTACCACCTTATATTAAAGAACGTTTAGACGATCCGGATAGATATCAAACTGTATATGCTAAAGAAAATGGTTCCGCTGCAGCGCCTACTGCAGGGTTACATTTTACAGATGAGCTTTTACAGAAAATAAAAGATAAAGGTGTCAATATTGCATTTATTACACTACACGTTGGCCTAGGTACCTTTAGACCAGTAAGTGTGGAGGATATTAATGATCATGAAATGCATAGTGAATACTATCAAATGACTAAAGAAACGGCAGATATTCTGAATAAAACTAAAGAAAATGGGCATAGAATTATTTCTGTAGGTACAACGTCTACTAGAACGTTAGAAACCATTCGTCGTGATCATGAACAATTTGTTGCCACAAGTGGTTGGACAGATATATTTATTTATCCAGGTTTTGAATATAAAGCAATTGATGGGTTAATTACTAATTTTCATTTGCCCAAATCAACATTAGTGATGTTAGTCTCTGCTTTTAGTAGTCGAGAATATATTTTGAATGCTTATAAAGAAGCGGTAAAACTTAAATATAGATTCTTTAGTTTTGGAGATGCAATGTTAATAATTTAATGAATGAGAGGTACAGATTATGCCAGCAGTAACTTATGAGCACATTAAAACTTGTAAGCAATCAGGTGCACGTTTAGGGATTATTCATACACCCCACGGCTCATTTGAGACACCCATGTTTATGCCAGTAGGTACGAAAGCAACAGTTAAAACAATGAGTCCAGAAGAGTTAAGACAAATTGAAGCTAAAATTATATTAGGAAATACATATCATTTGTGGTTACAACCTGGAAATGATATTATCAAACAAGCTGGGGGCTTACATAAGTTCATGAATTGGGATGGCCCTATTCTTACAGATTCTGGTGGTTTCCAAGTATTTAGCTTGAGTAATCTTAGAAAAATATCAGAAGAGGGTGTCGAATTTAGACATCATACAAATGGCTCTAAGTTGTTTTTAAGTCCAGAAAAATCAATGCAAATTCAAAATGACTTAGGTTCAGATATTATGATGGCATTTGATGAGTGTCCACCTATGCCTGCCGAATATAAATATGTAAAAGATTCAATTGAACGTACAACGAGATGGGCTAAACGATGTCTTGAAGCACATCAACGTCCAGAAGACCAAGCATTATTTGGTATTATACAAGGTGGAGAGTACAAAGACTTAAGAGAACAAAGTGCTAAAGAACTTGTATCATTGGATTTTCCTGGATATGCTATTGGTGGTTTATCTGTAGGTGAACCAAAACCAGTGATGTACGATATGGTTGAACATACGGTTCAATTTATGCCAGAAGATAAACCAAGATACTTAATGGGAGTAGGATCACCTGATGCCTTAATAGAATGTAGCATTCGCGGCATGGATATGTTTGATTGTGTGTTGCCAACACGCATAGCTAGAAATGGAACATGTATGACATCTCAAGGACGATTGGTTATAAAAAATGCTAAATATGCAGATGATTTTAGTCCTATAGATGAGAATTGTGATTGCTATACTTGTAAGAATTATACACGTGCATATATTAGACACCTAATTAAAGCAGAGGAAACGTTTGGTATCCGTCTTACTACTATTCATAATTTACATTTTCTGCTAAAATTAATGGAAGATATTAGACAGGCCATTCGAGAAGATCGTTTATTAGATTTTAAAGAAGAATTTTTCGAACAATATGGGCTAAATGTAGAGAACCCTAAAAACTTTTAATAAGGAGAACAACATAATGAATGTTTCAGCATTAATCTTGCCTATAATTTTAATTATAGTATTTTATTTCTTTTTAATTAGACCGCAACAAAAACGTGCGAAAGAACATCGTGAAATGATTAGTCGTATCGAAGCAGGTCAAAAAATTACAACTATTGGTGGAATCAAAGGAACAGTTAAAGCTGTGGATGAAACAGCAGTTGTAATCACAGTAAATGGTCATGGTACTGAAATGACATTTGAAAAACCTGCGATTAAACAAGTTGATCCATCATAAATTATAATAAAAAGACATTCCACGACAGTTTGTTGTCATGGAATGTCTTTTTATTAACTATTTATCTTGATTACACTAATAAAGAGGTTATGTTAAGATAGATAAGTCTTGTCACATAGATGTAATCTTTAATTCACTTGCACATGGTTTATTAAAAGATTATTCTAATTACATAAGTAAATAATGAGGTGTTCATGTGAAAAAAACAAGTAGAATAATTGCATTCATACTCATTGTAGCGCTACTGATTGTAGGTATGGGCTTTACATATAAGAATGTAGTTAAGAATGTAAATCTAGGTTTGGATTTACAAGGTGGTTTCGAAGTATTATATCAAGTTAAACCACTTAGCGGTGATGGTAAAATCGATGATAAGGCTTTACAATCTACTGCTCAAACTTTAGAAAATCGTGTTAATGTATTAGGTGTATCTGAGCCTCATATTCAAGTTGAAGACCCTGATAGAATTAGGGTACAACTCGCAGGGGTAAAAAATCCTGATGAAGCTCGAAAAATTTTGTCCTCACAAGCAAATCTGACTATACGTGATGCTGATGACCACGTTAAATTAACAGGTAAAGATATTGTACAAGGTTCTGCAAAACAAGAATTTAAACAAGGTACAAACGAACCTGCAGTCACTTTTAAATTAAAAGACCGTGCGAAATTCAAAAAAGTTACAGAAGAAATTTCTAAAAAACAAGAAAATATGATGGTAGTGTGGTTAGACTATAAAAAAGGTGATAGCTATCATAAAGAGTTGGAAAAACCTGAAGATAAACGGAAATACGTTTCAGCCGCTTCAGTAGATCAACCCATTAATTCAGACAGTGTAGAAATTTCAGGTGGCTTCCAGGGTCAACAAGGCGTAGAACGTGCTAAGCAAATTGCAGAATTATTAAATGCAGGTTCATTACCAGTTGATTTAAAAGAAATTTATTCTAATTCTGTAGGTGCACAATTTGGTCAAGATGCATTAGATAAAACAATCTTTGCATCAATGGTTGGTGTTGCAATTATCTATTTATTTATGGTAGGTTTTTACAGATTACCAGGTATTGTAGCAGTGATAGCTTTAACAGTATATGTTTATTTAACATTAGTAGCATTTAACTTTATTTCAGGTGTACTTACATTACCAGGTTTAGCTGCATTAGTATTAGGTGTTGGTATGGCTGTAGATGCAAACATCATCATGTATGAACGGATTAAAGATGAACTTAGAGTAGGACGAACGCTTAAACAGGCTTATTCTAAAGCAAATAAAAGTTCTTTCTTAACGATTTTTGATTCAAACTTAACAACGGTTATAGCAGCAGCAGTATTATTCTTCTTTGGTCAAAGTTCAGTTAAAGGATTTGCTACGATGTTATTATTAGGTATTTTAATGATATTCATCACAGCTGTCTTCTTATCAAGAGGACTATTATCACTTTTAGTTTCTTCTAATTACTTTAAGAAGAAATATTGGATGTTTGGTGTAAATAAAAATAATCGCCATGATATCAATGAAGGTGTAGATGTTCATGACTTAAAAACAGCTTTTGAAAAATGGAATTTTGTTAAATTAGCAAAACCATTAATTGGAGTAAGTATTTTAATTTTAGTAATTGGTATAATTATTCTAAGTATATTTAAACTTAATTTAGGTATTGATTTCTCATCTGGTACAAGAGTAGATCTTGATTCTGATACGAAGTTATCTCAAACGAAAGTTGAACGTACGATTAAAGATGTTGGTTTGACACCTGATCAAATTCAAATTAATGGTAATGACAATAAACAAGCAACAGTTCAATTTAAAAATGATTTATCTAAAGATGAAACTTTGAAACTTAATAAAGTTATTAATGATCAATATGGTCATAAACCGACAGTGAACACAGTCTCTCCAATGATTGGTCAAGAGTTAGCTAAAAATGCAATGAAAGCATTAATTTATGCAGCTATTGGTATTATTATCTATGTTTCATTAAGATTCGAATGGAGAATGGGGCTTTCTGCTGTCTTAGCATTACTTCATGACGTATTTATTATCGTTGCTTTATTCAGTTTATTAAGACTTGAAGTAGATATTACATTTATCGCTGCAATCTTAACGATTGTAGGTTACTCAATAAATGATACAATTGTTACTTTCGACCGTGTAAGAGAAAATCTTCATAAAATTAAAGTTATAACAGAACCTCATCAAATCGATGATATTGTTAACCAATCTATTAGACAAACGATGACTCGTTCTGTTAATACAGTTCTTACAGTCGTTGTAGTAGTTATCGCCATACTAATCTTTGGTGCATCAAGTCTGTTTAACTTCTCATTAGCATTACTTATTGGATTATTATCTGGTGTATTCTCTTCTATCTTTATTGCAGTTCCACTATGGGGCATCATGAAGAAACATCAGTTGAAAAAATCTGAAAACGGTAAGCTTGTAGTTTATAAAGAGAAAAAATCAAATGATGAAAAAATCTTAGTATAATTAAATATATGATATAAAATTAGTGGAAGAAACAAAAGAATTCTAATTGAATTCAGTGTTTCTTCCTCTTTTTATTTATTCTTTTTTTAGGTATAATTGCTTGTGGAAAAAGGAAGGATAACTTTATGATTCAATCTAAATATAAATGGCTTTATGAAGCACCTAAACAAAATATATCGTCTGAGATTATTAAGGAATTTAATTTATCTCCTATTGTAAGAAAGATTTTAGAAAGTAAATCGATTACACAGTACGATGAGATAAATACATTAATTAATGGTACAAATAAAAAGCATGATTCATGGCTAATGAGTGATATGCAAAAAGCTGTTGATCGAATTAATTTAGCGATTGATAAAAATGAAAGAATATTAGTATATGGAGACTATGATGCCGATGGCGTAACATCTACAACGATATTAGTTCAAACACTGCGGAAATTGGGCGCTGAAGTCGGTTGGTATATTCCTAATCGATTTAGCGAAGGTTATGGCCCAAATAAATACGCCTTTCAAAATGCTTACGATGAAGGCGTATCACTTATTATTACAGTTGACAATGGAATACAAGGTCATGAAGAAATTGAAATGGTACAAGTATTAGGAGTCGATGTAATTGTTACAGACCATCATGAAATAGGCCGTACATTACCAAAAGCATATGCCATTATTCATCCTATGCATCCAGAATTTGAGTATCCATTTAAATATTTATGTGGAGCCGGTGTCGCATACAAATTATCGCAATGTTTAATAGATCATCCTCCAGAATATTTCATAGTTCTTGCAACTATTGGGACGATTGCAGATTTAGTGTCACTGACTGATGAAAACAGAACGATTGTTCAAGAAGGTCTTAAATATTTAAATCAATCCTGTCCATTTCAAATTCAATCATTATTAAATCAAGCAGGATTTAATGATGAGATAGATGAAGAAACAATTGGTTTCATTATTGGACCTCGTTTAAATGCGGTAGGTAGATTAGAAGATGCGTCATTAGCAGCGGAATTACTGATGGCAGAAGATTCTGAAGAGGCGAATTTTTTAGCTGAACAAGTAGAGGCATTTAACATTGAACGTAAAGATATTGTAGCTCAAATAACAGAAGAAGCCCTATTGATGGCTAATGAAAAAGTTGAAAATGGCGACAAATTTTTACTTTTAGCTAAAGAAGGATGGCATGAGGGAGTATTAGGTATTGTGGCTTCAAAAATTGTAGAAACTTATGCTTTACCCACTCTTATTTTAAATATAGATTTAGAACAACATCATGCAAAAGGTTCAGCTAGAAGTATTGAACAAGTGTCCATGTTCGAAATTTTAAGTGCACATCAAGATTTGATATCTAAATTTGGTGGTCATCATATGGCAGCTGGAATGACGATGGAGATTGATAATATTGATGCATTATCAAAAGGACTAAATGAGTGGATGGTTCAGCTTTCTAAACATACTTCTTTAGAACCAACAAAACATATTACGACTAAACTTTCAGAAGATGACATTACTGTATCAAATATTCATGATATTAAAATACTGAAACCGTTTGGTACTGATTTTGAAAAACCTTTATTTGAATTGGATGATACAGAAGTTAATGATGTTAAAGCGATTGGAAAAGATAAAAATCATTTAAAATTAGTAACTGGTCAAGCTAAGTTACAACATTTATTTTGGAAAAATGGTGGTTTAATTACACAAATAGAATTAGGCCAACCCGTCAATATCATAGGACATTTACAAATAAATGAGTGGAATGGCAATCAGACACCTCAAATGATGATACAAGATTTAGCGACTCAAAATGAGCAAATATTAGATTATAGAAGTAAACGTAAACAACTTAACATTGATACGTCATCTAAAAATGTTGCTTTTGTCATTCATTCTAAAAAAGAGAAGCTAGGGGAGAATTATTTCCACTACGGTGAAACAATTGATTCATCATATAATACGATTGTATTTCGTGATTTACCAACTGATTTAGATAGTGTTAAACAATCTCTAAAACATTTAGAATACTCACAACTCTATTTAGTATTACACCATCAACATTCAATTTATTTCGAGGGGTTACCGAGTAGTCATCTATTTAAACAAAGTTATAAGGCACTATTCATTAGGAAAGAAATGAATTTAGAAAAAGAAGGTTTACAATTATGTCAATACTTAAATATTAAGCCAAATACTTTAAAGTTTATTTTAAAAGTATTTCTTGACCTAAGTTTTATTTACGAAGAAAATGGTATAATTAAAATAAATGATAATCCAAGTAAACAATCTATTGAGTCGAGTCAAGTTTATAAATCGAGACAGTCAAGAATTGAAGTTGAAAAATTAATGCTTTATGATGACTTTTCACATCTTAAGAATTGGATTAAAGCTCAAAAAGCGTAACGCATAGGAGGAAATTTTTAAATGGATTTAAAGCAATACGTATCTGAAGTACAAGGCTGGCCTAAACCAGGTGTTAGTTTCAAAGATATTACAACTATTATGGATAATGGTGAAGCATACGGTTATGCAACTGATCAAATTGTAAAGTATGCAAAAGATCGTAACGTTGATATTGTTGTAGGCCCTGAAGCAAGAGGATTTATTATTGGCTGTCCAGTTGCGTACTCAATGGGAATTGGATTTGCACCTGTAAGAAAAGAAGGAAAATTACCACGTGAAGTTATTCGCTATGAATACGACTTAGAATATGGGACAAATGTTTTAACAATGCATAAAGATGCAATTAAACCAGGACAACGTGTTTTAATCACTGATGATTTATTAGCGACAGGTGGAACAATTGAAGCGGCTATTAAATTAGTAGAAAAATTAGGTGGTATTGTTGTTGGAATAGCTTTTATTATTGAATTAAAATATTTAAATGGTATGGAAAAAATTAAAGACTATGATGTCATGAGTTTAATTTCTTACGATGAATAGTCATTAATTTAGTAATTAGATTAATATATACTTTAAAGCGAGTGTAGGAATTCAGATTGAATACTATCTCGCTTTTTTATTTATCGTTGTATCATCATTAATCTAATCACATTTATTTATTTAAAAACTTGTAGTATTATATAACTATTATTTAAACCAAAGTTAATCTTTTAGAGATTTTAATACTTTTGTTAAAATTACATTAATACTCACGCATCTTTAATTAATAGGAGTGGTACTCGGATTAATTAAGTAATGAAAAGAAATGTCTTGATTTTCAATGATTCGGTTATCGGTAGAGTATTTGAAATATTAAAAAGTCGGGGTGTCATATATTGAATAACGAGTATCCATATAGTGCTGATGAAGTACTAAATAAAGCTAAATCCTATTTATCAGCAGATGATTATCAATATGTTTTAAAAAGTTATCATATTGCTTATGAAGCACATCAAGGACAGTTTCGAAAAAATGGGCTACCATATATTATGCATCCAATTCAAGTAGCAGGTATATTAACAGAAATGCGCTTAGATGGACCAACAATTGTAGCTGGCTTTTTACACGATGTGATAGAGGATACACCATATACATTTGAAGACGTAAAGAATATGTTTAATGAAGAAATTGCACGAATTGTAGATGGTGTAACGAAGTTAATAAAAGTTAAATACCGTTCTAAAGAGGAACAACAAGCTGAAAACCATAGAAAGTTATTTATTGCGATAGCTAAGGATGTTCGTGTCATATTAGTTAAATTAGCTGACCGCTTACATAATATGAGAACGTTAAAAGCAATGGCTAGAGAAAAACAAATTCGTATTTCTAAAGAAACATTAGAAATCTATGCACCTTTAGCGCATCGTCTAGGTATTAATACCATTAAATGGGAATTGGAAGATATTGCGTTACGTTATATCGATAGTGTTCAGTATTTTAGAATTGTTAATTTAATGAAGAAAAAACGTAGTGAACGTGAAGCATATATTCAAAATGCTATGGATAAAATTCAAACTGAAATGAATAAAATGAATATCCAAGGTGAAATAAGCGGTCGCCCTAAACATATTTACAGTATTTATCGTAAGATGGTAAAACAAAAAAAACAATTTGATCAAATATTTGATTTATTAGCTATACGAGTGATTGTGAATTCAATTAATGATTGTTATGCTATTTTAGGCCTAGTTCATACATTATGGAAACCGATGCCAGGTCGTTTTAAAGATTATATCGCTATGCCAAAGCAAAATATGTATCAATCATTACACACTACTGTTGTTGGACCTAATGGTGATCCTTTAGAAATTCAAATTCGAACATTTGAAATGCACGAAATTGCTGAGCATGGGGTGGCAGCGCATTGGGCATATAAAGAAGGTAAAACAATAAATTCTAAAACACAAGATTTCCAAAATAAACTTAACTGGTTAAAAGAGCTTGCAGAAACTGACCATACATCTTCAGATGCACAAGAATTTATGGAATCACTTAAATATGATTTACAAAGTGATAAAGTATATGCATTTACGCCAGCAAGTGATGTGATTGAATTACCTTATGGCGCAGTCCCTATTGATTTTGCTTATGCCATTCATAGCGAAGTTGGTAATAAAATGATTGGCGCAAAAGTTAATGGTAAAATTGTGCCTATAGATTATATACTTAAGACAGGCGATATTATAGAAATTCGCACAAGTAAACATTCATATGGTCCAAGTAGAGATTGGTTGAAAATTGTTAAATCATCTGGAGCAAAAAGTAAAATAAAAAGTTTCTTTAAAAAGCAAGATCGTTCTTCTAATATAGAAAAAGGTAAATTTATGGTAGAAGCGGAAATTAAAGAACAAGGTTATCGAGTTGATGAGATTCTAACAGAAAAAAATATTGAAGTCGTTAACGAAAAATATCATTTTGCCAATGATGATGATTTATATGCTGCAGTAGGTTTTGGTGGAGTTACTGCATTACAAGTAGTGAATAAATTAACAGAAAGACAGCGTATACAAGATAAACAAAAAGCATTAAATGAAGCACAAGAAGTCATTAAAACATCACCAATTAAAGAAGATATCATTACTGATAGCGGGGTTTATGTCGAAGGATTAGAAAATGTTTTAATCAAACTATCTAAATGTTGTAATCCAATTCCTGGTGATGATATTGTTGGATACATCACTAAAGGACATGGTATTAAAGTTCATAGATCAGATTGCCCAAATATTAAAAATGAAAACGAGAGATTAATTAATGTCGAATGGGTTAAATCAAAAGATTCAACACAACGTTATCAAGTAGATTTAGAAGTCAATGCATATGATCGAAATGGGTTACTCAATGAAGTGATTCAAGCCGTAAATTCAACTGTAGGAAGTATTATTAAAATGAATGCACGATCTGATATTGACAAGAATGCAATCATTACAATTAGCGTTATGGTTAAAAATGTAAATGATGTATTTCGTGTAGTTGAAAAACTTAAACAATTGAGTGATATTTATACAGTTTCTAGAGTATGGAATTAAAAGAGGTGCTAAGGTATGAAAATAGTTGTACAAAGAGTAAAACGAGCATCTGTCACTAATAAATCTATTCATAACCAAATTGAAAAAGGTTATTGTTTATTAGTAGGTGTTGGGAAAAATTCGACGGAAGCTGATATAGAAGTATTAGCGAAGAAAATTGTTAACGCACGTTTGTTTGAAGATGATAACGGGAAATTAAATTTAAATATTCAACAAATTAATGGTGCGATTTTATCTATTTCTCAATTTACACTTTATGCAGAAGTTAAAAAAGGTAATAGACCAGGTTTCTCACAATCCATGCGACCTGAAGATGCCAAAATATTATACGATAAGTTTAACTCTGAACTTCAAAAGTATGATATTGATATTCAAACTGGTGAATTTGGGACAGATATGGAAGTTGAAATTATTAATGATGGTCCCGTAACGATTATATATGAAAGTCAGGATGGCAAAGTAATATGAATAAATTAGATACATGGTTAACTAAACATGATCTAAAAAATATGTTGACGTTAGTAGTAGTGTTATTATTTATTCTTTTTATAATATTATTATTTATGTTTATGAATCATAATGATCAAGATAGTAATAGACTAACAATAACGGAAGATGCAGAAATAAGAACAGGTCCTAATGCAGGCTATCCGGTGATATATAAAGTTGAAAAAGGAGATAGTTTTAAAAAATTAAAGACTACAGGAAAATGGATTGAAGTCCAAAATGCTAAAGGAGATAAAAAAGGGTGGGTTGCTGGTTGGCATACGAGTTTGAATATTAAAGCTGATGTCAATAAACAGGAAAATCCTTTTAAGAATAAAACTGTGGTACTTGATCCTGGTCATGGAGGTAGTGATCAGGGAGCCTCAAGCTCCACGGCTCTTAAATCTCTCGAAAAAAACTATACTTTGAAAACAGCACTTGAATTAAAACGGGCATTAGAAAAAGCAGGAGCGCATGTTAAATTGACGAGAACAGATGATAGTTATGTAAGCTTAGATAATAGAAAAGCGACAGGCGATGTATTTATAAGTATTCATAATGACTCATTAGATAGTCATAATGCTAATGGCGCTACTGTATATTGGTATCAAAATAGTCAAGAAACATTAGCAGAAATATTAAATGCGAATATTCAAAAAAAGTCATTACTTTCTAATCGTGGTGTTCGTCAACAAAATTATCAAGTTTTAAGACAAACGAATAAACCAGCTGTGTTACTTGAATTAGGCTATATAAGTAATCCTACTGATGAAAAAATGATTAGAAATCAATTACATAGACAGGTGGTAGAAGAAGCAGTCGTAGATGGATTAAAGCAATATTTTGCTTCATAATACTTGCAAACTTTTCCTAAAATCGGTATCATAATCAGTGAACTTTATAAATAATACCGTTTGTATTCTTGAAAAGACTAATGAAATAGTGGACAATCATAATGATTGTGAAGAGAAGTAATCCTAGGCTGAAAGATTATACTAGTACATTGGTATCTTTGAACACAAGAAAAGGTGCTTTGATAAAATAAAGCCGGTTTGCGTACGTTACACGTGATGAGTGGAGAATATTTTTATTCTCAATTAGGGTGGCAACACGGCATATCGTCCCTTATATAGCATGAAGCTATATAAGGGACTTTTTTATTAAAGAATTTTAATAGTTAACAACAATTTAGAAGGAGTGATTGTATGATTAAGATTCCTAGAGGAACGCAAGATATTTTACCTCAAGAGTCTGCAAAATGGCGATATATTGAAAATAAATTAGATGAATTAATGAAATTATACAATTATAAAGAGATACGTACCCCAATATTTGAAAGTACTGACTTATTTGCAAGAGGTGTAGGAGATTCTACTGATGTCGTTCAAAAAGAGATGTATACGTTTAAAGACAAAGGCGATAGAAGTATCACATTAAGACCTGAAGGAACTGCAGCAGTAGTGCGATCATATATTGAAAATAAAATGCAGGGTGAACCTAATCAACCTATTAAGCTTTACTATAATGGACCAATGTTTAGATACGAACGAAAACAAAAAGGACGTTATCGACAATTTAATCAATTTGGTGTAGAAGCAATAGGAGCAGAAAATCCAAGTATTGATGCAGAAGTATTAGCAATGGTAATGCATATATATGAATCATTTGGTTTAAAACATCTAAAACTAGTGATTAATAGTATAGGAGACCAAGCATCTCGTAAAGAATATAATGAAGCATTAATGAAGCATTTTGAACCTGTCATTGATACATTTTGTAATGATTGTCAATCACGTTTGCATACAAACCCAATGAGAATCTTAGATTGTAAGATTGATAGAGACAAAGAAGCAGTTAAACATGCTCCAAGAATTACAGATTACTTAAATGATGAATCAAAGGCTTATTATGAAGCGGTTAAACATCATTTAGATCAACTAGATATCAATTATGTTGAAGATCCTAATTTAGTGCGTGGACTTGATTATTATACTCATACAGCATTTGAACTCATGATGGATAATCCAAATTATGACGGTGCTATTACTACGCTATGTGGGGGAGGTCGTTATAATGGACTTCTTGAGTTATTAGATGGTCCTAAGCAAACAGGAATAGGTTTTGCCCTTAGTATTGAACGATTACTTCTTGCACTTGAAGAAGAAGACATAGAATTGAATGTGGATGAAGATTTCGATTTATTTGTCGTAACGATGGGTAAAAAAGCTGAACAATATAGTGTGAAACTTTTAAATGATTTAAGAAAACATGGCGTGAAAGCTGATAAAGATTACTTAAATCGAAAAATTAAGGGACAAATGAAGCAAGCTGATCGTTTAAATGCTAAATATACGATTGTAATAGGTGACCAAGAGCTAGACAATAATAAAATTGATGTTAAAGAAATGTCTACAGGTGAAACAAAAACAATTCAATTAGATGAAGTAGTTAGTTTCTTTAATAAAGAAAAGGAGAATAAATAATGGGTAAAAGAACAACATACTGTGGTTTAGTAACTGAAGAATTATTAGGTCAGAAAGTAACACTAAAAGGTTGGGTTCATAATCGACGTGATTTAGGAGGCCTTATTTTTGTTGATTTACGTGATAGAGAAGGAATTGTACAAATTGTATTCAATCCAGATTTTTCAAAAGAAGCTCTATCTATTGCTGAAACTGTAAGATCAGAATATGTGGTCGAAGTCGAAGGTTCAGTCACTAAAAGAGACCCAGAAACAGTTAATCCAAAAATAAAAACGGGTCAAGTAGAAGTTCAAGTATCTCATATTCATATAATTAATAAATCAGCGACACCTCCATTTTCAATTAATGAAGAAAATCAAAGTGTTGATGAAAATATACGTCTTAAATATCGCTATTTAGATTTAAGACGACCAGAATTAGCTCAAACATTTAAAATGAGACATCAAACAACTCGATCAATTCGTCAATATCTTGATAATAATGGTTTCTTTGATATTGAAACACCCGTATTAACAAAATCTACACCAGAAGGTGCGAGAGACTATTTAGTGCCATCTCGTGTACATGAAGGCGAATTTTACGCTTTACCACAATCACCACAATTATTTAAACAATTATTAATGATTAGTGGTTTTGATAAATACTATCAAATTGTAAAATGTTTCCGTGATGAGGATTTACGTGCTGATCGTCAACCTGAATTTACACAAGTAGATATCGAAATGAGTTTTGTTGATCAAGAAGATATTATTCAAATGGGCGAGGAAATGCTTTCTAAAGTTGTAAAAGATGTAAAAGGTATTGATATCCAAACACCATTCCCTCGTATGACATATGATGAAGCAATGAAACGATATGGTTCTGATAAACCAGATACACGTTTTGGTATGGAATTGCAAGATGTGTCTCAATTAGGAAAAGAAATGGATTTCAAAGTATTTAAAGATACTGTAGAACACGACGGAGAAGTTAAAGCAATCGTTGCTGAAGGTGCTGCAGATAACTATACACGTAAAGATATGGATGGATTAACAGAATTTGTAAATATCTATGGTGCTAAGGGTCTAGCTTGGGTGAAAGTTGTAGATGAAGGCTTAAGTGGTCCGATAGCAAGATTCTTTGAAGAAGAGAATGTTAACACATTAAAAGAATTAACAGGTGCTAAACCTGGAGATTTAGTAATGTTTGTTGCAGATAAGCCAAATGTTGTGGCACAAAGTTTAGGTGCACTTCGAATTAAAATTGCAAAAGAGTTAAAATTAATTGATGAATCAAAATTAAACTTCTTATGGGTAACAGATTGGCCTTTATTAGAATATGATGAAGATGCTAAACGTTATGTTGCTGCGCATCATCCGTTTACATCACCTAAAGATGAAGATATTGCTAAACTAGACTCTGAACCAGAAAAAGTTCAAGCAAATGCTTATGACGTAGTATTAAATGGATACGAATTAGGCGGTGGATCAATCAGAATATCTGACGGAGAATTACAAGAAAAAATGTTTGAAGTTTTAGGATTTACTAAAGAACAAGCTAGAGATCAATTTGGTTTCTTATTAGATGCCTTTAAATACGGCGCACCACCACATGGAGGCATTGCTTTAGGTCTAGATAGATTAGTTATGTTACTTACAAATAGAACTAATTTACGTGATACCATCGCTTTCCCTAAAACTGCTTCTGCAACTTGCTTATTAACGGATGCACCAAGTGAAGTATCAGATAAACAATTAGAAGAATTATCGTTAAGAATTCGTCATTAATCTTCATTTTTAAAATAGAATAATTTAGTGCTAAATTGGGACGGAAATTGAATTTCTGTTCCAATTTTTGTATAAACTAACTTAAATTTTAAATAACAATAATTATATTATGTAAACTTATATATTTAAAAGTATTTTAAAATATAAAATATCTTCATACAGTATTTAAGGATTTATTTAATAATCTCTTTATGATAAAATATATCTATAAGATAGTCATCTGTGTTGTTCGTATGTTTGCTTTTTATTTGGGCCTAACACTTTTTGATCAGGGAGCCCAATAGGTTTTCTTGCAGCGCACATGCCTCATTTGGAGGACTTGCAAAACAAGAAACAGGGCACCCACCTGTATATAGCAGGCCGAATGATCAAGCTTTTTATAACTACGGCAACTACGGACTCTATCGGTACGTAAGGCTTTAGGCCTTACGTATTTTTTTTTGCTTTTTTCTGTTAATATAGTATTAATATTTGCTAAGTAAAGGAGTTAATTATGAAACATCAATTTTCTAGAAATGAATTAGCCTATGGACAAGAAGGACTAGATTTACTAAAAGACAAGACAGTAGCGGTCTTAGGGGTAGGTGGAGTTGGTTCATTTGCTGCTGAAGCTTTAGCAAGAACTAACATTGGTCACATTATTCTTATTGATAAAGATGACGTAGATATCACTAATGTAAACCGTCAAATTCATGCATTAACTACTACCATAGGTCAAAGTAAAGTAACATTAATGGAAGAACGAATTAAACTCATCAATCCAAATTGTAAAGTTACACCTCTTCACATGTTTTATACTGAAGAGACATATGAAGATATTTTTAATAATTACAATATTGATTATTTTATCGATGCAAGTGACACGATTATATACAAAGTCCATTTAATGAAAGAATGTTTAGATAGAGGAATCAAGTTGATTTCAAGTATGGGCGCTGCGAATAAAATAGATCCAACACGTTTCAAAATTGCTGATATTTCAAAAACATACATGGATCCAATGGCAAAAATTATTCGTAACAAGTTGAAAAAACTTGGAATAAAAAAAGGTGTTCCTGTTGTTTTTTCAGATGAGAGTCCAATAGTTATTCGTGAAGATGTTAAGAAAACAGTTGGAGATGCAAATGCAATAAATCGAAAAGGTCAAATGCCTCCATCATCGAATGCATTTGTACCAAGCACAGTAGGTTTAATTTGTGCAAGTTATGTCGTAAATGATATTTTAAAAGATATTCCTGTACGTAGAATTAAAGATAAAGGTAACAACTAACAAAAAACCTATGGAAGAGATGAATGAAGTATTATCATCTTTTCCATAGGTTTTATTAGTTTTTATGATTTAAATTATCATACACTATTTTAAATTGTTGTTCACTTTTAGACGTTGTTTTTGGTTCATAATATATTTTATTTTTTAAAGCGTCAGGTAAATATTGCTGTTTAATATAACCATTCTCATAATCATGAGGATATTTATAACCGATAGATCGGCCTAAGTCTTTTGCTCCTTGATAGTGACCATCACGTAGATGATTAGGTATTTGTCCAACTTTGCCTTTTCTGATATCACTTAATGCACTATCAATTGCTTTTATAGCTGAATTAGACTTAGGAGATAGTGATAATTCAATTACTGCTTGACTTAGAGGAATTCGTGCTTCAGGCAATCCGAGTCGTTCAGCTGATTGAATAGCTGCTAGTGTTCTTTGACCAGCACTTGGAGAAGCTAAGCCAATATCTTCATAACTAATGACGAGTAAACGTCGTACGATTGTTGGAAGATCACCTGCTTCGATTAATCTCGCCAAATAATGTAAAGCAGCATTAACGTCACTTCCACGAATAGACTTTTGAAATGCACTCATGACATCATAATGCATGTCGCCATCTTTATCACTGATAAAAGCACCTTTTTGTAAACAATCTTTAGCATCTTCTAAAGTAACATGACGTTGATTATTGGAAACTTTAGCACTTAATACTGCTAATTCCAAAGCATTTAAAGCACTTCTTACATCACCATGACTTTGAGTAGAGAAATATTTTAGTGCATCTTCATCAATTTTTGGTTGATACGATTTTAAACCATTTTGATCATCATTTAATGCTCTAGTTAATGCTTGATATACATCCTTTTCATCAAGTGGATATAATTCAAAAATTTGTACACGTGAGCGAATCGCTGGATTAATTGCATGATAAGGGTTAGAAGTTGTAGCACCAATTAAAATGATTTTACCATTTTCTAAATGTGGTAATAAAAAATCCTGTTTTGCTTTATCTAAGCGGTGAATCTCATCTAATAATAAAATGACTTGTCCTGACATTTTAGCTTCTTCAACTACCATTTGCATATCTTTTTTTGTATTAGTTACTGCATTTAATTGTCTAAATTTATATTCAGTACTGCCAGCTATGGCTTTAGCAATACTAGTTTTTCCAATTCCAGGAGGTCCATAAAAAATCATAGAAGATAATTTTTTAGTTTCTATCATACGTCTTATAATGCCTCTTGGACCAACTAGATGTTGTTGTGAAATAATTTCATTTATATTTGTAGGCCTCATTCTTGAAGCTAAAGGTTCTGTATTCAATTTTTTCACACCTTTCTATTACTATATTAACTGAAAAAATGATAGAATGGGACTATATTATTCGAATTAAGTGAGGTAAAACTATGAAAATATCAACGAAAGGGAGATATGGGTTAACTTTAATGATTTCCCTAGCAAAAAGAGAGGGGCAAGGGTGTGTATCATTAAAAACAATTGCTGAAGAAAATCATTTAAGTGATTTATATTTAGAACAACTCGTGGGTCCTTTAAGAAATGCTGGATTAATTCGAAGTATTCGTGGCGCTAAGGGTGGATATCAATTAAGAGTCCCATCTGAAGAAATTTCAGCTGGCGATATTATTCGCTTATTAGAAGGACCTATTACTATTGTAGAAAGTATAGATTCTGAACCACCAGCACAAAAAGAATTATGGTTGCGAATGAGAGATGCTGTTAGAGAAGTTTTAGATAATACAACATTAAAATATTTAGCTGATTTTGTAGAATCAGATAACGATTTAGATGGTTATATGTTTTACATTTAAAAATTTAAATTAATTATGTTTAAAACTTTTTTACTGTGGTATTGGATTAAAGTAAGTAAAATTTACTTATTAAAAATTAAATGCTTAAATTCGAAAGGAGAATTTCAATATGGCATTCATGGATAAAGCAAAAGATGCAGCAGAGAAATTTAAAAATAGCGATAACGAACAAGTAAATAAAGTAAAAGATAAAATTAATGAATATACTGGTGGAAATAACGACAGTAAAGATGACAAAAAAGACAACAAATAATTAAAATTGTGAGTGATGATTTTAGTCATCACTCTTTTTTTATGAAAAATTTAAAACCTGTTGACAATTTATTTATGTTCAACAGGTTTTAATCAATATTATTTATTTAATTTTTGAATTACTCGTTTAAAACGCTCATATGATTCAAATTGTCTATCTTGGTCATAAATATAGCTTACGGCCATTATTTCATCAATATCACCATATTCCTCTAAAAATGCTTCTAATTTAGCTTTTACAGTTTCTTCAGAACCAATAAGAGAATCATCAAATCTTTGTTTTGCCATTTCATACTCTCTCGGTGTTAAAAGACCATTTAAATCATCAGTTGGTGGTTGAACTGGTTGCATTCTTCCTCGAGCAATACTAATGAATACTTGTGCTAAAGAACTAGCTAAATATTCTGCTTCTTTATCAGTTTCTGTCACGATAGCATTTAAACATACAATCATATATGGTTTATCTAATGCTTCAGATGGTTCGAATAAGTCGTGATAAATTTCAATTGCTTCTTTCATTTGCTGTGGTGCAAAATGACCTGCAAAAACATAGGGTAGACCTTTTCTAGCTGCTAAATGTGCAGAGTCAGTTGACGATCCGAGTATATATAACGGTACATTTTTATCTACCGCAGGATAAGCTCTTACATAAGCTTGTTTATTTCCTGGACCAAAATAAGTTTGTAATTGTTCTACTTCTTCAGGGAAAGCATACACACCATTATGTTGATCTCGTCTCAATGCACTTGCTGTCATCATATCAGTACCAGGTGCTCTACCTAATCCTAAATCTACACGATTGGGATAAATGGTTTCTAAGGTACCAAATTGCTCAGCAACAACTAAAGGTGCATGGTTTGGAAGCATGATGCCACCCGAACCAACTTTAATATTATGAGTATGTTCAAGCGTATGTTGTATTAACAATGATGTAGCTGAACTTACTAAATTAGGTGCATTGTGATGTTCTGCAATCCAATAACGCTCATAATCTAATTCATCTAATTTTTGAGCTAAAGCCACCATATCATTTATTGCATCTTTATCAGTTTGACCTTCTCGTATAGGAACTAAATTTAATGCAGAAAATTTTATATCAGACATAGACTATTTCTCCTTTTTATCTTTATTACCTAATAGTTTAACAATTTAAAACAATTACAGTTATTAAATTGCTCATACTTAAAATGATTATTGAAAGAAAAATAGTTAATATATTAATTCATAAACAAGAAGGTAGAAAATTTTAGAATGAGGTGCTATTATAGGAACATTGATAATATTGTGGGGAGTGTACTTAATAATGGAAGTATATGCAGATTATGCTGCAACTACACCAGTCAAACCAGAAGTTATAGAAGCAATGATGGATATGTATCAATCACACTACGGCAATCCATCTTCTATTCACTCAGTAGGTAGAGATGCTAGACGCTATTTAGATGAATCTAGAAGAAATGTTGCTCAATTACTAGGTGCTAAACCAAGCGAAATTATTTTTACTAGTGGTGCTACAGAATCAAATAATACTGCTATTAAAGGGTTAGTCTATGCTAATGAGCATTTAGGTAATCATATTATTACTACAAAAATTGAACATCATTCTGTATTACACGTATTCGAGCAATTAGAGAAAGAAGGATATGAAGTCACATATTTAGATGTAGATGATACAGGTAGAGTTGATTTGGATCAATTGGAAGAATCTTTAACAGATGATACTATCTTAGTATCTATTATGTTTGTCAATAATGAAGTGGGCACAGTAGAACCTATTTACGATATCGAAAACATTGTTTCTAATTCAAATGCTCTATTACATGTAGATGCAGTCCAAGCAATTAGCCATTTAGATATTAAATTTAGTGAGTTTAATATTGATACCATGAGTATTACTGCTCATAAATTTGGCGGACCTAAAGGTGTAGGCATTTTATTAGTAAAAAACAATACACCAATCGAGTATTCTCAATTAGGCGGCGAACAAGAAACTAAACGTCGTGCTGGAACGGAAAGTGTTCCACAAATAGTTGGAATGACCAAAGCTCTAGAAATAGCTACTAAAAATCGAGATCAAAATAATATTCATTTAATGCAATTAAAAGAACTTTTTTTAGTAAGTTTGCAAGAACGTGCAATTCCATTTGAAGTCAATGGTTCCATGGTAGAAACGACTGGCCATATACTTAATTTATATCTTCCATTTATAGATGTAGAAACAATGTTAACTTTATTGGATTTGGCAAATATTTATGTTTCGTCTGGTTCTGCATGTACAGCTGGTTCAACAACTCCGTCACATGTACTTGCTGCTATGTATGAAGATGAAGATCGTGCAAAACATTCAGTTAGATTTAGTTTTAATGAAATCACAACCGAACAAGATATAAAGTATATTGTTGCTGAAATTCATAAAATATATCATAAATTTAAGGAGGAATAGAACTTGTCAAATAAAGATATACGTGTTGTAGTTGGTATGTCTGGAGGTGTAGATAGTTCAGTCACAGCATATCTTTTAAAGGAACAAGGATATGATGTCATTGGCATTTTCATGAAAAACTGGGACGATACAGATGAAAATGGTGTATGTACAGCTACAGAAGATTATAATGATGTTATAGCAGTATGTAATCAAATTGGTATACCATATTATGCTGTGAATTTTGAAAAAGAATATTGGGATAAAGTATTCACATATTTCTTAGATGAATATAAAAAAGGTCGTACTCCTAATCCAGACGTCATGTGTAATAAAGAAATTAAATTCAAAGCATTTTTAGAACATGCATTAAAATTAGGAGCCGATTATGTGGCTACTGGTCATTATGCACGAATCCATAGACATGAAGATGGTCACGTAGAAATGTTACGTGGGGTAGATAATAATAAGGATCAAACATACTTTTTAAATCAATTATCTCAAGAACAATTATCTAAAGTCATGTTTCCTATTGGAGACATAGAAAAAAAAGACGTTCGTAAAATCGCTGAAGAACAAGACTTAGCAACAGCTAAGAAAAAAGATTCTACGGGTATTTGTTTTATTGGGGAACGTAATTTTAAATCATTCCTTTCTCAATATTTACCGGCACAATCTGGTGAGATGAGAACACTCAATGGTAAAAAAATGGGCATACACAGTGGTTTAATGTACTATACTATTGGCCAACGTCATGGACTAGGTATTGGTGGAGATGGAGATCCATGGTTTGTTGTTGGTAAAAATCTTGAAGATAATATTTTATATGTCGAGCAAGGCTTCCATCATGATGCATTATATAGTGATTATTTAATTGCTTCTGACGCATCATTTGTTAATCCAGTTGATTTAGAAAATGGATTTGAATGTACTGCTAAATTTAGATATCGTCAAAAAGACACTAAAGTATTTGTTCAAAAAGAAGATGAACAATCTATTCGAGTTACTTTCGACGAACCTGTTCGAGCTATTACACCAGGCCAAGCAGTGGTATTCTATAACGGAGAAGTTTGTTTAGGTGGCGCTACTATAGATGATGTATATAAAACAACAGGTCAACTTAGCTATGTTGTTTAATTTTTAGTAAACCGTTAACTCATTGTAAATGAGAATTAGCGGTTTCTTTTTAATTGTAAATTTATGTTAGAAATGGAGACATGGAAATGATTGAACAAGAAACAATATATCAGTGGATGAATAATGGTAATTATGAAGAAGCCATTAAAGCATTATTTAATAATATTGAAGAGAATCCTAATATTATTGAAAATTATATTAATGCTGGTATCGTTTTAGCTGATGTTGGTGAGATTGAGAAAGCAGAAAGATTTTTTCAAAAAGCAATAACATTAGATGACAAAAATGGCGCTGTTTACTATAATTTAGCTAATCTATATTATGAACAATCGCGTTTTCAAGAAGCGATAAAACTTTATCAACGAGCTTTAAAATATAATATGAATCCCGTTGATGCTAATTATATGATTGGTATGTCTTTTAGCCAACTAGATGCGCAAAGAGAAGCATTACCCTTTTTTATGACTGCTGCTGAATTAGATCAAACTTTGGACACAGAAGTTCAATTTCAATATGGTTTAACATTATGTCATTTAGAAATGTTTCAAGAAGCCATTAAGCAATTAAATTATGTTTTATCTATTAATTCTAATCACGTAGATGCATTATATAATTTAGGTCTTGCAACATATATGGAAACTGAGGATGCTGATAAAGCAATTCAGTATTTTGATAAAGCAATTCAAATTGATCCTAAACATTTATTAAGTCAGCATGCTAAACAAACATTTAAATCTCTAAAAAATGAGGAGGAATAATATGTCAAACCCTACACTATTTGATTACTCAATGGTTAAAGGAACAGTTGATACCATTCTATTTCAAAATAAAGATAACTTTTATACTGTTTTAAAAGTAGATTACATTGAAACTAATGAATCATTTGATAATCTGCCTACAGTTGTAGGGTTTTTTCCTAATATTGTTGAAGGAGATGTCTATACGTTTAAAGGACAAATTGTTCAACATCCTCGTTATGGTAAACAACTTAAAGCTGAAACATTTGAAAAAGAATTGCCTCAAACTAAAGATGCCATTATAAGTTATTTATCTAGTGACTTATTTAAAGGTATTGGTAAAAAGACTGCTCAGAATATTGTAAATACATTAGGAGAAAATGCAATAAATGATATTTTAACTGATCCTTCTGTTCTTGAAAATGTTCCTAGTTTAGCAAAAACGAAACAAAAACAGATTGTAGAACAGATTAGTGCAAATCAAGAGTCAGAAAAAATAATGATTCGCTTACATGACTTAGGTTTTGGTCCAAAATTATCTATGGCGATTTATCAATTCTATCAATCAGAGACTTTAAAAGTTTTAGAAAACAATCCATACCAATTAGTTTATGATGTAAAAGGTATTGGATTTCAAAAAGCTGATACATTAGCTAGAAATAATGGTATTGCTTATAACGATTCAGAACGTTTAAAAGCTGGATTATTATATACTCTTGAAGAAGAATGTATAAAACAGGGGCATACTTATTTAGATGAAAATGCTGTATTAGAAATTACAGAAGATATGCTTTCAGATAAGCATTTAGATGAAACAATTGAACAACAACAATTAAAACATGTACTACAAACACTTTTTGAAGAAAAGAAAATTATTTTAGAGAATAGTCATGTTGCGATTCCAAGTTTATACTATTCAGAACTTAAAAGTGTTCAAAATTTGTATCGTATCAACACATACAAAAATCACTTTAAAATAATAGAGCAATCAGATTTACAGATACATATTGGTGAACTAGAAGATCAAAATAATGTTAATTATGCTAAATCACAACAAGAAGCACTTGAAACGGCGATGAATTCGAAAATAATGTTACTGACTGGAGGGCCAGGAACAGGTAAGACAACTGTTATTAAAGGGATTGTAGAATTATATGCTGAAATTCATGGTCTATCTCTTAAGTATTCTGATTATCAAGAAGATGATTATCCAATCGTATTAGCCGCCCCAACTGGAAGAGCATCAAAGCGTTTACAAGAATCAACTGGCTTAGAGGCAATGACGATTCATCGATTAATAGGATGGAATCAAGATACTCAACCAGAAGATATTCTTGAGAATGAAATTAAAGCTAAGCTCATTATAATTGATGAAATGTCAATGGTTGATTCTTGGTTGTTCCACCAATTTTTAAGTGCCGTTCCACTAGATGCACAAATCATTCTAGTAGGGGATGAAGATCAATTGCCATCTGTCGGTCCTGGCCAAGTATTTAAGGATTTAATTGAGTCTAAAGCTTTTCCAAGAGTTAATTTAACTGAAGTTTATCGCCAACAAGATGGTTCTAGCATTATTGACTTAGCTCATCGCATGAAACATCATGAGTCAATAGATATTACAAAACGTTATCATGATAGAAGTTTTATTCATTGCAATGTAGAACAAATTCCAACTGTAGTGGAGAAAGTAGTATCTAGCGCTGTAAACAAAGGATATGATATGAGTGATATTCAAGTTTTAGCACCTATGTACAAAGGAAGTGCAGGGATAAAAAGACTTAATCAAGTATTACAAAATATTTTAAATCCTAAAGAAAAAGATACAAGAGAAATAGAGTTTGGCGATATAAAGTTTAGAAAAGGAGACAAAGTTTTACAACTAGTCAATCGACCAAATGATAATATTTTTAATGGTGATATTGGCGTCATAGTAGGTATATTCTGGGCTAAAGAAAATGCACTTAACAAAGATGTACTGATTGTCGATTTTGAAGGAAATGAAATTACATTTACTAGACAAGATTTATTAGAACTCACACATGCTTATTGTACCTCAATCCATAAATCACAAGGGTCAGAATTTCCTATTGTTATTATGCCTATTGTTAAACAATATTTTAGAATGTTGCAAAGACCTATTTTATATACAGGTCTGACACGTGCAAAACAATCTTTAGTACTATTAGGAGACCCAAAGGCATTTGACATTGCCTTAAATACGCAAGGTCAAGAAAGACATACACAATTAAAAACACTAATTATAAATTATTTTGGTATGAGTCAGGTTAATATAGACGTAGAAAAGAATGATGAACAGATAAATATAGATGATAATAATGCAGTTGAACACATTACTTTAAGTGAAGAAACAATTTATCAAATTAATCCAATGATTAATATGGGAAATGTTTCACCTTACGACTTTGTTGAACATTGACAATTTAAACAAAAATACTTAAAATAAATTTGAATTCGCATAAAGATGAGTAAACTTTTTAACTTAAGCAGAGATGTACTGGTTGGTGAAAAGTACAAGTTAATTTGTTGAACGCTACTTTGTGTTATCGTTAATATGATAATTAAGTGATGAGAAATTAAATATATTTCAAAAGTATTTATTTCTTGTAACTAGGGTGGTACCGCGAAAACGTTCGTCCCTTTGTTGGATGAACGTTTTTTTATTTATAAATGTATTAATTATATTAGGAGTGAAAAAATGAAAAAACTTAAAGCAAGTGATATACGTCAAAAATATATTGATTTCTTTGTTGAAAAAGGTCATATGGTAGAACCATCTGCACCACTTGTGCCTATTGACGATGATTCGTTACTTTGGATAAACTCTGGTGTTGCAACTTTAAAAAAATACTTTGATGGACGAGAAACACCTAAAAAGCCTAGAATAGTTAATTCTCAAAAAGCAATTAGAACAAATGATATTGAAAACGTAGGTTTTACTGCGCGTCATCATACTTTCTTTGAAATGCTTGGAAACTTCTCAATTGGTGACTATTTTAAAAAAGAAGCAATTGAATTTGCTTGGGAATTTTTAACTAGTGACAAATGGATGGGAATGGAACCAGAAAAGCTATATGTAACAATTCATCCAGAAGATGTTGAAGCCTATCGTTTATGGCATGAAGATATTGGCTTAGAAGAAAGTCGTATTATTAGAATTGAGGGGAATTTCTGGGATATTGGAGAAGGACCATCAGGACCTAACACCGAAATTTTCTATGATCGTGGTGAAGCATATGGTCAAAATGATCCAGCAGAAGAAATGTATCCTGGCGGTGAAAATGAGAGATATTTAGAAGTATGGAACTTAGTGTTTAGTGAATATAACCATAATAAGGATCATACTTATACACCACTTCCAAACAAAAATATTGATACCGGCATGGGATTAGAACGCATGACGTCTATTTCCCAAAATGTTCGTACCAATTATGAAACAGATTTATTTATGCCAATTATTGAAGAAGTAGAGCATATATCAGGAAAAAAATATCTTGAAAATAACGAACAAGATGTAGCATTTAAAGTCATCGCCGACCATATCAGAACAATCTCATTCGCAATCTCTGACGGCGCTTTACCTGCAAATGAAGGGCGTGGTTATGTTTTACGTCGTCTCTTACGTCGTGCCGTACGTTTTAGTCAAACGCTTGGCATTAATGAGCCATTTATGTATAAATTGGTTGATATCGTTGCTGACATTATGGAGCCATATTATCCAAATGTAAAAGAAAAATCAGATTTTATTAAACGTGTTATTAAATCTGAAGAAGAACGTTTCCATGAAACACTTCAAGAAGGCGTATCTATATTAAATCAACTCATTACGCAAGCAAAAGAATCTACACATCAGATTAATGGTTCTGATGCGTTTAAATTATATGATACGTATGGATTCCCAATTGAGTTAACTGAAGAACTAGCAAGTCAAGAAGGTATTACAGTCGACATGGCAACATTTGAAGCTGAAATGGAACAGCAACGTACTAGAGCGAGAGAAGCTAGACAAAGTTCACAATCTATGCAAGTTCAAAGCGATGTTTTAAAAAATATTAATACTAAAAGCCAATTTGTTGGTTATGAAACAACAGATTATCAAACAATTTTAACAGATTTAATTTATAACGGTAAAACTGTTACATCTGCTGAAGCTGGAGAAACAGTTTACTTTATCTTAAAAGAAACACCATTTTATGCAGTAAGTGGTGGACAAGTTGCAGATAAAGGAACAGTAGGAAATGATCAGTTCGAAATAGCCGTTCAAGAAGTTACAAAGGCACCAAACGGACAAAATTTACACCAAGGTATAGTTCAATTTGGACAAGTAAGTGTAAATAGTCATGTAGATGCAGCTGTAAATAAAGAAGAACGTAAAGATATACAAAAAAATCATAGTGCCACTCACTTACTACATGCTGCATTAAAAGAGATTTTAGGTGAACATGTTAATCAGGCGGGTTCACTCGTTGAAAGTGAACGATTAAGATTTGACTTTTCTCACTTTGGTCCAATGACAGAAGAAGAGATTGATCAAGTTGAAAGAAGAGTAAATGAAGAAATTTGGAGAGGAATTTCAGTTCATATTCAAGAAATGCCTATTCAAGAAGCTAAAGAAATGGGTGCTATGGCTCTGTTTGGTGAAAAATACGGTGATATTGTAAGAGTAGTCAATATGGCTCCATTTTCAATTGAATTATGTGGTGGTATTCATGTAGATAATACGGCTGAAATAGGGTTGTTTAAAATTGTAAGCGAATCAGGTACAGGTGCAGGTGTTAGACGTATTGAGGCACTTACCGGTAAAGCCGCATTTTTATATTTTGAAGATATTCAAAATAAATTTAATTCTGTCAAAGAACGACTTAAAGTAAAATCAGATAAACAAGTTTATGATAAAGTTGTTCAAATTCAAGAAAATGAAAAACAATTGAATAAGCAATTAGAGCAACGTAATAAGGAAATTACTTCACTTAAAATGGGTAATATAGAGGATCAAGTAGAAATGATTAATGGATTTAAAGTATTAGCTACAGAGGTAGAAGTATCTAATCCAAAAGAAATCCGTCAAACAATGGATGATTTTAAATCAAAACAACAAGATACAATTATTATTTTAGCAGGTCATGTTGGTGAAAAAGTTTCGTTAATTGCCGCTGTACCTAAAGAGCTTACAAGTCAGGTTAAAGCCGGAGATATCATTAAAAACATGGCTCCAATTGTAGGAGGAAAAGGTGGCGGTCGTCCAGATATGGCACAAGGTGGCGGCACACAACCTGAAAACATCTCAGAATCATTACGCTTTATTAAAGATTATATTAAAAACCTATAACTTTTTAGTCAACTGGTGTAAAATTAATATGTAAGTTAATACATGTCAGAGGAGTGTCGCATCTATGGAAAATATTGATAAAACTATGAAATTCGATTATGATGAAATTCCAAAAGAAAATGTCCAAACAGTTTTAAAAAATGTACATCAGACTCTAGAAGAACGAGGCTACAATGCTGTAAATCAAATTGTCGGCTATTTACTTTCAGGAGATCCTGCATACATTCCTCGTCAAAATGATGCACGTAATCAAATACGACACATTGATAGAGATGTAATTATGGAAGAACTCGTTTCAAACTACTTAAAAGAGAATAATAAATAAATGTTACGTCATAAAATTTTAGGATTAGATGTAGGTAGTAGAACTGTAGGTATCGCAATTAGTGATTTGATGGGCTGGACTGCTCAAGGACTAGACACTCTAAGAATAAATGAAGAAAATGAAGAATTTGGTATTGATAGACTGGTTTCAATCATAAAAGACAATAATGTTGGTTCAGTAGTCATAGGATTACCGAAAAACATGAATAATTCTATTGGTTTTCGTGGAGAAGCTTCCCTTAAATACAAAGAATTGCTTCAAGAGGCTTTACCAAATATTGAAATTATTATGTGGGATGAACGTTTAAGTACCATGGCTGCTGAGCGCTCATTATTAGAAGCTGATGTCTCAAGACAAAAAAGAAAAAAAGTAATTGATAAAATGGCAGCAGTTTTTATACTGCAAGGCTATTTAGATTCAATTCAATAAAGGAGAATTTCATTATGACTGAACATAATCATAATACAGAATTAAATATTAGTAATGAAGAAGAATTATTAACGTTATTCGATGAAAATGGAAATGAAGTTTTATATCGAAAAATGCTTGAATTTTATCATCCAGAATTTAAAAAAGAGTATGTTATTTTAGCTGAAGAAGGTGCTCAATCTGATGATGATGACATGATTGAGCTCATTCCAATGATTAATGAACCAGATGAATCTGGTGATGGTGGTAAACTTGTTCCTATTGAAACAGATGAAGAATGGGATATGATTGAAGAAGTTGTAAATACAAATATAGAAGAATAAACAGTCTTTTGTTAATAATAAATCTCTAATCAATTCACTTTGGTTAGAGGTTTTTAATATTTCAGGCTTAAATTTAATTTAGAATTATGATAAAATATTTAAAGTTAAATTACTGTAGCATAAATTTTTAAATATACAGTCAGTTACTATATTTATACATTAAAACATAAAGTAGGTTTATTATTTTATTTTAAATAATGTAATATTAGTTGACTGATTTATTTTTATGCCTATTGATATTAAAAGGGAAGTTATAGAAGTGGAATCAAATCAATCCTATTTATTAAATCTTCATGAACAGTTAAATAATAATATTGAAGAACTAAGATTTTATGCAGAAGAACACGCTGTTCCTATAGTGGATAAATTAACTTTAGACATGATAAAACAATTAATTAGAATTCATCATTCGAAAAATATTTTGGAAATTGGAACTGCTATTGGATATAGTTCGATGCAATTTGCTTCTGTTTCACCAGATATTTCTATTACTACTATTGAACGTAATGAGAATATGATAAAACAAGCAAAATTTAATTTTAAAAAATTTGAATACGAAAATCAAATTCGTCTTATAGAGGGCGATGCCCTATCACAGTACGATAAAGTGAGCAATCATTTATATGATATGATATTTATCGATGCAGCTAAAGCGCAATCTCAAAAATTTTTTGAATATTATACACCGTTATTGAAAAATGGTGGCTTAGTTATTACTGATAACGTTTTGTATCATGGATTTGTATCTGATATAGATATCGTACGATCAAGAAATGTTAAGCAAATGGTAAAAAAGGTACAAAAATATAATACTTGGCTTATGAAACAAAAGAACTATAAAACAAATTTTTTAAATATGGATGATGGTTTAGCCATATCTATTAAAGGAGAATGAATATGACTGAATTACTTGTCACTCCAAAATCTTTAAATCATATGAAAACATTGATAGAACTCGGTGCTGATGCATTTGTGATTGGAGAGCAAAAATTTGGATTGCGATTACCCGGAGAATTTAATCGTGAAGATGTTCGAAAAGCAGTTAATTTAGCACACGAACATGATAAAAAAGTATATGTGGCAGTTAATGGTATTTTTCATAATTATCATTTAAATGCCTTAGAAAACTATATTGAATTTTTACATGAAATAAGAGTAGATAGAATTATTTTTGGTGATCCTGCTGTCGTGATGTATGTTAAAAAACAAAATAATCCGATACCATTAAATTGGGATGCAGAAACAATTGTTACGAATTATTTCCAATGTAATTACTGGGGTGAAAAAGGCGCTAAAAGAGCTGTATTAGCACGTGAATTAAACCTAGATGAAATTTTAAATATTAAAAAACATGCAAAGGTTGAAATTGAAGTTCAGGTTCACGGTATGACTTGTATGTTCCAATCTAAACGTATGTTATTGGGTAATTATTACACTTTTCAAGATAGACAAATGAAAATCCAACGTAGTGAGAATGAGCAAGATTTATTATTATACGATGAAGAAAGAGAAAATAAATATCCTGTGTTTGAAGATTACAATGGTACTCATATTATGTCTCCTAATGATATCTGTTTAATTGAAGAATTAGAGCCATTCTTTGAAGCAAATATTGATTCATTTAAAATTGATGGTATCTTACATAGTGAATCATACATTAATACTGTTACAGCACAATATAGAGAAGCCATTGACTTATATCATGAAGATCCAGAAGCTTATGAAGATGAAAAATTTATGTTAATTGATCCAATAGAAGAAATTCAACCTGAACATCGTCCATTTGATGAAGGGTTCTTATATAAACAAACAGTATATTAAGGGAGGCGCCAGTATGAAGACGTTAAATGAAATTGAAGTAAATGCTAAAAGAAAAATAAAAAAACCTGAATTATTAGCGCCTGCTGGAAACCTAGAGAAGTTAAAGATTGCGGTTCACTATGGTGCTGATGCTGTATTTTTAGGTGGACAAGAATACGGGTTACGTTCTAACGCTGATAACTTTACTATGGAAGAAATTAAAGAAGGCGTTGAATTTGCAAACCGTTATGGTGCAAAAATTTATGTTACGACTAATATAATCGCTCATGATGAAAATATAGACGGTTTAGAAGATTATTTACGTCAATTAGAAGCTACAGGTGCAACAGGAATTATTGTAGCAGATCCACTTATTATTGAAACATGTAAGAAAGTAGCTCCTAAATTAGAAATTCATCTCTCAACACAACAATCTCTTTCTAATTACAAAGCTGTGGAATATTGGAAAGAAGAAGGACTTGATCGAGTAGTATTAGCTCGTGAAACAGGCGCTATGGAAATGAAAGAAATGAAAGACAATGTTGATATCGAAATAGAAGCCTTTATTCACGGTGCGATGTGCATTGCTTATTCAGGTAGATGTACTTTAAGTAATCACATGACAGCACGAGACTCTAACAGAGGCGGTTGTTGTCAAAGTTGTCGTTGGGATTATGATTTACTAGCTGTTGATGAAGAGGGAGAATTAGATTTATTTTATCAAGATGGCGAAGTTGTGCCTTTTGCTATGAGCCCAAAAGATTTAAAATTAATTGAATCCATTCCTCAAATGATGGATATTGGTATAGATTCTTTAAAAATTGAAGGGCGAATGAAATCTATTCATTATATTGCTACAGTAGTATCAGTTTATCGTAAGGTTATTGATGCATATGCAGAAGATCCGGATAATTTTAAAATTAAACCAGAGTGGTTAATTGAATTAGACAAATGTGCTAATCGAGATACAGCACCTGCTTTCTTTGAAGGAACGCCTGGATATGAAGAGCAAATGTTTGGTGTTCAACAAAATAAAAAGTCACCATATGATTTTTGTGGATTAGTTTTAGATTATGACGAAGCAACTCATATTGCTACAATACAACAAAGAAATCACTTTAAACCTGGTCAAGAGATTGAATTTTTTGGACCTGAAATTGAATCATTTAAACAGGTTATTGATGTCATTTATGATGAAGAAGGAAATCACCTTGATGCAGCACGTCATCCTCTTCAAATTGTTCAAATTAAAGTGAATCATCCTATTTACCCTAATAATATGATGAGAAAGGAAATCGGCTAATGACACAGACAACAATCATCGGAATCGCTGGCGGTTCAGGATCAGGAAAAACAACTGTCACAAATGAAATAATGAAAAACTTAGAAGGCCATAGTGTTGCTTTACTTGCTCAAGATTATTATTATAAAGATCAATCACACTTAACATTTGAAGAACGACTTGAAACTAATTATGACCACCCTTTTGCATTTGATAATGATTTACTTATTAGTAATTTAAAAGATTTGCGTAACGGTCAATCGGTTGAAGTTCCAACATATGATTATAAAAATCATACTAGAAGTGATGAAACAATTGCATTTGAACCTAAAGATGTTATTATCGTAGAGGGTATATTTGCTTTGGAAAATAAAACATTACGTGATATGATGGATGTTAAAATATACGTTGATACTGATGCAGATTTACGTATTTTAAGAAGACTTGTACGTGACACAAAAGAGCGAGGACGCTCAATGGAATCAGTTATTAACCAATATTTAAATGTTGTCAGACCTATGCATAATCAATTTATAGAACCAACAAAAAAATATGCTGATATTATTATTCCAGAAGGTGGAAGTAATAAGGTGGCAATTGATATAATGACAACAAAAATACAAACGCTTGTTGGGAAGCATTAACGAATAATATGTATTTTTCAAAATTAAATTAACTTGTTGAAAAGGAAGATGAACTTATGGAAAATCAAAAACAATATCCAATGACACAGGAAGGTTATGAAAAGTTAGAACAAGAATTAGAAGAACTTAAAACAGTTAAACGTCCTGAAGTAGTAGAAAAAATCAAAGTTGCTAGATCTTTTGGTGACTTATCTGAGAACTCAGAATACGATGCTGCTAAAGATGAACAAGGTTTTATTGAGCAAGATATTCAACGTATTGAACACATGCTTAGATATGCTTTGATTATTGAAGACAACGGTGATAATAATGTTATTCAAATTGGTAAAACTGTTACGTTTGTCGAATTACCTGGTGATGAAGAAGAAAGCTATCAAATTGTTGGATCTGCAGAAGCAGATGCGTTTAAAGGAAAAATTTCAAATGAATCTCCAATGGCAAAAGCACTTATTGGTAAAAATTTAAATGATGAAGTTCGTGTTCCACTTCCAAATGGTGGAGAAATGAAAGTTAAAATCGTTGATATTAAGTAACAAAAAATCCAAAAATCATTTTGATTTTTGGATTTTTT